>CBFHME010000004.1:0-268429 GCA_965656885.1 Yoonia sp. | reverse complement strand
TGTCTTACGAAGGCATGACATCGTTCATCCGTCGTTCCGACCTGTCCCGTGACCGTGCAGAGCAGCGTCCAGAGCGTTTCGGCGTTGGCGACAAGGTCGACGTGCGCGTCACCAACATCGACAGCAAGACACGCAAACTGGGTCTGTCCATCAAAGCACGTGAAATCGCAGAAGAAAAAGAAGCAGTTGAGCAGTTCGGTTCTTCCGACTCCGGCGCGTCTTTGGGCGATATCCTTGGTGCGGCGCTGAAAGGCGACGAATAAACCGATCACGGTTTAGCGAAAAATTTGCCCCGCCGCATTCATTTGCGGCGGGGCTTTTTCTTGGGCGGCATGTGCCCTCGCTTTTTGTATAAATACTCCGGGGTGCGGGGCTGGCCCCGCGAAAACATTAGCTCAATTGCCGCCCCGCCATTGCATCCAATCCCGCCTCAAATTCCGTTTGATCCATCTCTTCGGCCAAGGCGCGTGCAAAAAACGCAGCCTGTGTTTCAGGTGCAAGCCCGCCAACCGGCGGATCACGATCTAGGTTTGTGGGGAATGAATACCCTTCTGCGCACGCCGCGATTGATGCGACCAGTTCGGGTTCAGATAGGTCTGACCCAAGGGCGGGCTGATACATCGCTTTGCACATTGCGTGCCGATCAATCGTTTCCATCGCGCGCCCGAATGCGGACGATACCTGCAACAGGTTTGCCATGCGGTGGATGTCTTTGGTCGTATTGGCACCTGCTGCATGGAACAATGCGGGGTTGAAGAACACGGCGTCACCCTTTGAAAGAGGAAGTTGGATGTAGCGTTCTTCGAACAGCGCGCGAAAATCATCGCGGCGCCATGCTGCATATCCAGCACGGTATCGTTGAGAGAATGGAAGCAATTTTGTAGGCCCGCTTTCCACAGGCATATCGCAATGCGCAATCGCACCTTGCAACGTCAGCGCAGGGGATAGGTCGTGCACATGCGCGGGATACGCACAGCTTAGGTCCGCCGTTTGAAATCCTAAATGATAGTCGCGATGGGCTGATTGTGCTGCGCCACCTGGGTGGACCAAATTAACTTGGGCCGTCATTTGATAATTCGGTCCCAGCCAAGCCTGGCAGATTGCTGCAATGGATGGTGTTGCAAAATAGCGCAGGAACACATCCGGCGCAGCGAGACATAGTTTTTCCAACGAGTTCCAAACGCGGTCATTGGCACCCGATGCGGCAAAATGGTCCGCCCCTCCAGTTCCCTTTTCACGGGCTATAATCTGATCGAAAACCGCGGATGCTTCGTCCAGAACAGCGTGGTCCTTGTAAACACCCCGAAGCACGACAATGCCCGCACCGTGCATCAGAACGGACGCCCATTCAGCCAAAAGGTCTTGGTTGAGCGTCAGGGTTTGTGCGTCGTAGATTGGCACATTGCTTTGAACGTTGATCGCATTCGGCACACGATCGGGATCGGTCGATTGGTTTAGCAGTGCTGCAAATTCGTTGATGTTGCATGCATCGGGCGAAAAATATCCAGTTTTGGTCATGAGAACCCTCCCTTTTGGGGCCATCTTGGCAGCAGCGGCGGTTGATCAACGTGGCAAAACACATCAAAAACACATCAATGGCACATCGGTTTTCCATCAAAGAAGTAGCGCGGCAAGCGGGGATCAGCACCGCAACGGTGGATCGCGTTATCCACAACCGCGCAAACGTCAGCGCCCGTACTCGCAAAACCGTAGAGCAAGCCATCGCTGCGTTGTCCCGCCAAGAGATGCAGATTGCCTCCAAGGGCCGTCAATTATTCTTTGACTTTGTTATCGAAGCGCCCGCCCGATTTTGTAAAGAAGTCAAAGCAGCTGCCGAGGCGGAAATGACGACCAACGGCGTTGCGGTGTCCCGTCCAAGGTTCGTGACTCAAGAGATTATGTCTGAGGACGAGGTCGTCGAGACGCTTAGAAAGATCGCAAAACGAGGCAGCCACGGCTTATGCATCAAGGCACGTGATGTGCCCGCCGTTCGCCAAGCGGTAAATGCGGTGGTTTCTGCTGGTATTCCGGTTGTGACGCTGGTGACTGATCTGAAAGATACAACGCGCATGTCTTATATTGGGCTGGACAATATGAGTGCGGGGCAAACGGCTGCTTATTTGGTCGGTGCAAAGATTGAGCAAGACAGCGGCGTTGTTCTGGCCACAAGAAGCAATGAGGCATTTCTGGGAGAAGAAGAACGGGCGTCTGCATTCGTGCAGGCTCTATCACTTTCTCATCCCCATTTGGATGTCGTGTCGGTTAGCGGTGGCGCAGGTATGCACCATGGAACGACAAAGCACATTCAAGCGGTCTTGCCGCAAATCGCATCGCTCCGGGCTGTCTATTCGATGGGTGGGGGAAATCGGGCAATTTTGGATGTGCTGCATGCGAACCGTTTGTCGCCAGAAGTATTTGTTGGTCACGACCTGGATCGTGACAACCGCGACCTTCTATCTGACCGAAAAATTGATTTCCTTTTGCATCATGATTTGCGGTTAGACGTGCGGCGTGTATTTGCGAAGTTTCTAAATCATCATCGGCTTGGGCATCTGTCGCCAGCCAGTGACATTTCCGCTGTTCAGGTTGTGACGCCCTTCAATGTGCCGCCCGCCGTGCGATTTGGTGCCGCCGGATCGTTGTCCGAATCGGAAACCAGTTTGTGACCTTTCCGTTTGGTCAACTGTATCAATCTGCGAATTCAAATGGCTCATTCGCCACTAAGGTCGTCAAATTGCCTGCTTTTTAGTGGTTTGACGACATGTTAATAGTTTCGCGATTGCACAATCCCGCGTATAGTCATCGGAACGCCCGCTTATTTTCGGGGCGAATGGAATATATTTAGGGGACCACTGCCATGATCCGCTCGGAACTGATCCAAAAAATCGCGGATGAAAATCCGCACCTGTATCAGCGTGATGTCGAAAACATTGTGAATACAATTTTTGAAGAAATTACTGGCGCGATGTCCAAAGGTGATCGTGTTGAATTGCGGGGCTTTGGCGCGTTTTCTGTGAAAAAACGCGACGCCCGTATTGGCCGAAACCCGCGCACTGGCGAAAGTGTTGCGGTTGAACAAAAACACGTTCCGTTCTTTAAGACTGGTAAGCTACTCCGCGACCGTCTGAACGGAAACTAAGAGGTATTTATGAAAACGATCCGCTATGCGTTTTGGGCCCTTGTTGGTCTATGTCTGATATTGGTTGGCTTGGCGAACCGCGGTGTTGTCACCGTGCGCGCAATGCCAGAAGCGATGTCTGACATGCTGGGCATGTCTCCTGACGTGCAGTTGCCACTCTTTATCGTGATTTTTATTGGTGTGGCAGCAGGTCTTTTGATCGGATTCCTTTGGGAATGGGTGCGTGAACACCGTCAACGGGCAGAAGGCCGCGCAAAAGCACGCGAAGTTGAAGCATTGCGTCGCGAATTGGCTGCGTTGAAGTCTGAAAAGACCTCTGGCGGTGATGACGTATTGGCGCTTCTCGAGGGCTAATGACACAGCCTGTTGCCGTCAAAATCTGCGGTCTCAAGGACAAAGCGAACATTGATGCGGCTGCTGCGGCTGGCGCAACTTATGTGGGCTTTGTCTTTTTTGAAAAATCCCCACGCTATGTAACATTTGACCAGGCTGCATCGCTTTCATTGGACGTGCCAGTCGGCGTTGCAAAAGTGGGGTTGGTCGTTAACCCAGATAATCAAATGTTGGATGCGCTTCTTGATCGTGTGCCGCTTGATGTCATTCAGTTACATGGGCGCGAAACGCCCAAGCGGGTTGCCGAAATCCGGGCGCGGTATGGATTACCCGTGATGAAGGCAGTAGGGGTCGCTGGTCCTGATGATCTTGCCCAACTTGCGGCATACGAAGCCGTCGCAGATCAAATCTTGCTTGATGCCAAACCGCCCAAAGATGCAATGCTTCCGGGCGGAAATGGCCATACATTCGATTGGTCGTTGATCGCGGGGCGATTGTGGACAAAGCCATGGATGCTCGCAGGTGGGTTGACGGTCGAAAATGTCGCCTCTGCGATTGCCGCAACAGGTGCGCGTCAAATCGATTTGTCATCAGGCGTAGAATCCGCGCCCGGTGTGAAAGACCCAGCGTTGATCGCGGCCTTCATCGCAGCAGCCCGCGCAGGCCAGTAGGCGCGACCAAAAATCCACTAGAAGAAAGCTGTGAAGCAGCGTAGGAAATATCCAATCACTCTGAGGGGACGCATCAATGGCGAACGATCTTTTTAACAGCTTCATGACCGGCCCTGATGAAAACGGGCGGTTTGGCGACTTCGGTGGACGGTTTGTATCCGAAACCTTGATGCCGCTTATCCTTGAGCTTGAAAAACAATACGAGTTTGCCAAAACGGACGAGGCGTTCTGGGCCGAGATGCACGACCTTTGGACCCATTATGTTGGCCGCCCAAGCCCGTTGTATTATGCTGAACGCCTGACCGAAAAACTGGGTGGCGCCAAGATTTATCTGAAGCGGGATGAACTGAACCACACCGGCGCGCACAAGATCAACAACGTGCTGGGCCAGATTATTCTTGCCCGCCGCATGGGAAAAACCCGCATCATTGCTGAAACAGGCGCGGGTCAGCACGGCGTTGCAACGGCAACCGTTTGTGCGAAATTTGGCCTCAAATGCATTGTTTACATGGGTGCCCACGATGTTGAGCGCCAAGCCCCAAATGTGTTCCGTATGCGCTTGCTTGGGGCAGAGGTTGTTCCGGTCACATCTGGGCGCGGGACGCTAAAGGATGCGATGAATGACGCGCTGCGTGATTGGGTGACTAACGTGCGTGATACGTTTTATTGCATTGGCACCGTGGCTGGCCCACACCCATACCCCGCGATGGTTCGGGATTTTCAAGCAATCATTGGCAAAGAAGCCAAAGAACAGATGCAAGCTGCCGAGGGGCGTTTGCCCGACACAATAATCGCGGCGATTGGCGGCGGGTCAAATGCGATGGGTCTGTTTTTCCCCTTCCTTGACGACAAAGATGTGAACATCATTGGGGTCGAGGCAGGCGGCAAAGGCGTAAACGCCAAGATGGAACATTGCGCGTCCCTGACAGGGGGGCGTCCTGGTGTTCTGCATGGCAACCGCACCTATCTGTTGCAAGATGATGACGGCCAAATTTTGGAGGGGTTCTCGATTTCGGCTGGCCTCGACTATCCCGGGATCGGGCCAGAGCACGCTTGGTTGCATGAAATTGGCCGTGCCCAATACGTGTCGATCACCGATGTTGAGGCACTAGAGGCGTTCCAGCTGTGCTGTGAACAAGAGGGGATTATTCCTGCGCTGGAACCATCCCACGCACTTGCCCATGTGACCAAAATTGCCCCGACCCTGCCAAAGGATCATTTGATCATCATGAACATGTGTGGGCGCGGCGACAAAGACATCTTTACCGTCGCTAAAGCCCTTGGGTTTGAGATGGGCGAGTTCGCCTAAACCAAAGTTTAGGTCTTCTGACCAAAGGTTTATAGACCACTGAATAAACCTTGCTCCAATATACAGGAGCGGGGTTGTCCTTCGTCTATGGGGTAAGGATTTGATCGGTATACTGCCGCTGTCCTTCCAACATGAAAGGAAAATACATGTCTATTCGCACTCTCCTTATGTCCACAACAATTGTTGCAGGGCTTGCCGGTCCGGCGCTGGCGCAGTCTATTCCTGATCAGTTAGTCGCGCAGCTGACAGATCTTGGATACACCCGTATCGAAATCAAAACCGGCCCGACACAGATCAAAGCCGAAGCAATCCGTGACGGGCAGCAGCTGGAAATTATCATCGATACCAGCACCGGTGATATTCTTAGTCAGGAGGTTGAGGCGGTCGACTCCGACGAAGACACATCACCAGGAATCAGCATTGAAACAGAAGATGAAGATTTCCTAGAGTTCGATGACGATGACGATGACGATGACGATGACGATGACGATGACGACGATGATGATAATGACGATGATGAAGACGACGATGATGACGACGACGATGATGACGACGACGATGATGACGACGACGATGATGACGACGACGACGATGATGATGACGACGACGACGATGATGATGATGACGATGACGACGATGACGACGATGATGACGACGACGATGATGATGAAGACGACGATGACTAATAAGGCCAATCTAAACCATGACTAGATGTCCAAAGAATAATCGCAATTGGGCGACGCACAGGTTGCGTTGCCCAAAGTTTGTCATGGCGGCCGTTCTTGGAAGCAGTCTCGCCGTTCCTGCATTCGCACAAACAATGCAAGAGCAGATTATCCAGCAACTTGTAGATCAGGGGTATTCTCAGTTTTCAGTGAGCCGGACCTGGCTTGGGCGCATTCGGATACAGGCCCAAAGCGAGATATTGGAACGTGAGCTTGTCTTTAACCCCATCACTGGTGAGATCCTGCGTGATTTTTGGGAATCAAAAATTGACGATGGATCTACAAAGGGACGTGTCCTTAGTTCTTCTCCCAAATCGTCGAGCAGTAACGAAACAAGCGGGAGCGAAGACGACGAAGACCGCAATGAAGACGACGATGACGACGATGAAGACGATTACGATGACGATGATGACGACGACGATGATGATAAAGACGACGACGACGACGATGATGATAATGATAAAGACGACGACGATGATGATGACGATGATGATGATGACGATGATGATGACGACGATGATGATAAAGATGACGACGATGACGATGACGATGACGATGACTAATTGACCAATTCCAACCGATCCATTTCGAGTCAGTGAATAGAGAAATGAAGCAAATATTCCTCGGCATTGCGTTGTTTGTGCAGGCAGTCTGCGCCGTTGTTTACATCGTGAATTTGCTTTCGGCAGTTACAGGGATTGCACCTGTTAGCTGGATGGTGAGCGAAGGTATTGAGCTGGGTGCGGCACTTGGGCTGATCGTAGGTGTCGGCTTTGGCGGAGTTCATTTGCGCAAGACACTTAAGGAAAATGAACGCATCCACCGGCAACTGCGGGCCGCGTCCGGCGCATTTATGGACGTTCTCGAGGAGCGGTTTTCGGTTTGGGGGCTAACACACGCAGAGTGCGACGTTGCCCTATTCGCAATCAAAGGCATGAGCACCGCCGAGATTGCAAGCCTGCGTGGGGTCAGCGAAGGTACAATCAAAGCTCAAACAAACGCAATTTACCGAAAAGCGGAAGTCACGGGGCGGCCGCAACTTCTAAGCTTGTTTATTGATGATTTATTGGACGTTGATCTCGCGCAATCTCGTTAGATTGCAGTGCTATGTTTGCGCAGGATATCAATTGAAACGATCTCCAATGCCCGCACATGCGTTGCATGCAGATTGACACGCGGCGCGCAACCTTCGTCATGGGCTTGCAAAAAGCGACTGGCGCAAAGACACCAACCGTCACCGGGTTTTAACCCGTCAAAGCCGAACTCGGGCCTTGGCGTGCTGAGGTCGTTACCGACATATTTCGAATAGGCCAGAAACTCGGCGGTCATCACAGCGCAAACTGTGTGGCTGCCATTGTCTTCATTGCAGGTATCGCAGGCGCCATTGCGGAAAAATCCGGTCAGCGGGTCAGTTGAGCAAATCTGCAATGTGCTTCCGAGTACGTTAAAAGACGGATCTTTTTCCATATCAATCAAGGCTTTCTGCGATGGCACGGAACATCGCGATGTTGGCATCTGACACACCGTCCTCTCGAAAATTACGATCGGCGCCATGTGTCGCAATCACAACGTTGCGGCCCTGATCGACATAAATGTATTGGCCGTAAATTCCACGCGCGAGGAATTGGCCGGTTTGCGCGCCCACTGGTATCCACCATTGATAACCGTATCCGAACGCGTCGGCTGCGGTGTTTGCGGACGGAACGGTGCTGATCGCGACCCAGTCGGCGGGTACGATTTGTTGGCCTTCCCACATGCCACCTTGAGCGAACATTTGGCCGAAACGCGCGTTATCGCGGGTGGTTGTGTTCAATCCACCCAGCACAAACGCCACGTCGTATCCATCCGTCAGCACATAGGGATCGGCCTCGAACCCCATTGGGCCAATAATTTTTTCTACCATCAAATCAGCGATTGTGCGGCCTGTCGCACCGCGAATAACCATCCCGATAACGTGGGTGTCGATGGAAACATATTGCCATTGTGCACCCGGGGTCGCGAATGTTTCTGTTAAGTCGGCGGTAAATCCATCCATCGATCGGCCCAATGCCAACACGCGCCCCATGCGGTTGATATCGGACGACTGATCCAGATAATCTTCGTCGAAGGTCACGCCAGATGACATTTGCAGCACGTTCAGGATGCTGGCGTTGTTGTAAGCCGAGCCTGCAAGTTCGGGCACATAATCGATGACAGGCGCGTTCAGATCGGGGATTGTGCCATCTGAAACCAAAACACCAAGCAGTGCGGAAAGATACGATTTGGAGACTGACCAGTTGATCCGCAGATCATCTGGCTGCGTGCCTTGGAAATAGTCCTCGAACACAATGGCCCCGTCTTTCAGCACGACAAGCGAAGTGACTGTGCGGTCGGCAATCCATTGGTTGGCACCATCGGGAAGCTGCATTATTGGCCCATCAACCAGCGGGGCAGGGTCGTCGACCGCGCGGGGCAAAGTCGTCGTCAAAAACGCCGTATCCATATTCGAAAAATTTGTCACGATTTTTTCTTCTGAAAACAGGTTGTTTACAGCAAGTAGTCGCGCGATCTCTTCACGTTTAATGAATGCGCCAAAGGCAATTATTGTGACTGAAACGGCAACGCCCCAGATGACCCAGCTTGTAAATGATTTCATGTCCAGCCTTTCCATTTGACCCAGCGGCCGTGAAAATCAACGCGCCCCAGATCAACTGTGATGTTCCCCGGCCACATACGCAAGGTCATGGCCGCACCTGGCGATTGACCATCGGGTTCCATGCCGCACCATGCCAGCGGGGAATCGACAGTTGCAGTGGCACCGGCTTGTTCGATCAATGCTTTGCCGCGGGCCTGCACATCATCTGGAAAATATTGCCAGGCGATGGTGTGATAGATCAAATGGAGCTGACCGTTCGAATGCCCGAGTTGCCCCTCTAACCAGTCGATTGCGTCGGATTTGGCGACATGGGCATCAAATGCCAAGATTGCCGCCTTGGTGCGGATGATCCTGTCCGGCTGATCTGGCCATAGGTAGGCTTGCAGGCGCATCTGATCTGCCGGTTCGTGTGGGTCAAGCGGGTTGAGATCGACGCCACGGCGTGTCGTCACAATGGGGTTGTTGTCGGGTGGCGGCGGACCATCCCAATCAGGGTTCAAGATCACACCTGACGTTTTCGGACCAAAGATTTGGCCATCAATCTGGAGCTGAAACTTATCCCACATCAGGTTTAGACCGCCACTTGCCCCCAATTCGGACAATCGCAATGGCAACCCGAAACGTTCTGTCAACGTACGCCCAACAGCAATCAAGACCGCAGCACGGCGCACTTCGTTGGTTTGTGGCGGGCTATTAACCCAAGTGTTCAAAAACGTATCTTGGTGGATCATCGCGGTCGATACGGCGGCCCAGAGCATATCGTCATCGACAGCATTTGGCGGATAGGCGTTCGACAATTCATCACCACGCATCACCAATGCATGCAGCCCGCCAGCCAGCCGCAGAGGCAGCGACTGGGCGCTGGGCCCAATATCGCCTTTCCACGTAAAAAAGCGTTTTCTAAGAGTGGTTTCGGGCCATTCCCGCGTAGCCAACAACTTGCAAAGCTGCCCCATGAAAGGTGAGCCGAGTTCGACGCAAGCTTTGCCCTGAAATATAAACGCATCGGCTAGATGCGCGGGCATCATTTGAAACGATCCGCGAGTTTTTGAAGCGCGCTGCGGGTGTCCTCTGTGGGTTCGCTTGCTTGTTTGGGCGGTGGTTTTGGTGTGGATTTCGACGAACGGGCAGGGGTCAATCGCAACGACACGGTATTGAGAAACTTAGGTCCGTCACCCTCAATCAAATGCGCAATGCCATCTGATATGCCGCGTAGTTCATCATCCAGCCAATCGGCGTCTGCCTTTGGAAAATCGCGCAGGACATAACCCGCAACTGCATCCTTATGACCTGGATGTCCGACGCCCATGCGCACACGGTCGTATTCCGCCCCGATATGCTCGTGAATGGAGCGCAAGCCATTGTGCCCCGCGTGGCCGCCACCTGTTTTGACACGGATTTTGCCCGGCGCCAGATCGAGTTCATCATGGAAAACAATCACATCTGCAGGATCAATTTTGTGGAATCGTGTCGCCTCTCCTACGGATTGACCCGACAGGTTCATAAACGTCCCGGGTTTTAACAAAAGCACCTTAGTGGACCCAATCCGCCCTTCGGAAAGTTGGCCCTGAAATTTGGCGCGCCAAGGGCCAAAGCCGTGGGCGGATGCGATTTCTTCAACGGCCATAAAGCCGATATTGTGACGATTGCGCGCATATTTAGCGCCAGGATTGCCGAGGCCAACGATAAGTTTCATCCGGCCAGTTTAGTGCCCAGACCAATGGCCGCAACGAAAAAGGGCGCCCCATTCAGGGCGCCCTTCAATTCAGTCAAAGTCGCGCAGATTATTCTGCGTCGTCACCAGTTGTTGGGACTTCGTCAGCTGCGACTTCTTCGCCTTCTTCGTCATCATCCGCGGACATTGTGCGTGGCGCTGCGATGGAGCAGATCACGAAATCACGGTCGACAGTTGGCTTTGCGCCTTCTGGAAGGGAAACAGAGCTGATGGAAATTGTGTCGCCAATTTCAACTTCTGCAAGGTCAACCACGATGCTGTCAGGAATTTCACCAGCCAGAACTTCGAGTTCGACTTCGTTACGCACAACAGTCAGGACGCCGCCCTTTTTCATGCCTACGGATGTTTCTTCGTTCAGAAACTCGACAGGGATGTTCAATTTCACACGGCTTGTGCGCTTCAGGCGCATCAGGTCGATGTGCACCGGAAGATCTTTGACAACGTGGCGCTGAACACCGCGGCAGATAACGCGCACGTCGTCTTGGCCTTCAATTTTCAGGTTCTGCAGTGTGGACATGAATCCACCTTTGCGCAGACGTGTCAAAAGATAGTTGAACGGAATGTTAATCGCCTGTGGCTCTGCGCCACCGCCATAAACAACACCCGGTACCATACCGTCACGGCGTGATTGGCGGGCGGCCCCCTTGCCTGTCCCCGCGCGAACCGTGGCTTCTAGATCTGGAATCTTACCAGCCATTTTGTATTCTCCAATAAATAAGGGGCCGTCCTCCAAGGGTGAGCGGCCCGGTTAGTAAGCGGTGCTATAGGGGGGAATCGCCGCCGTGAAAAGTGTTTATCGCGTCCAATGCCCCTATTTTGTTGCCACATGTCCAAGAATCTGGGGTTTTTTGCATGACATAGGCGACGATTGTTAATCGGGCCGTGCTGGATCGTCCTTATTGGAGGAAAATAGTGCGATTTTGTTACCTTGAGGATCGCGCAAATACCCCACATAGAAACGAGCGCCGTATGACGCGCGAAATCCGGGCATCCCTTCGTTTGATCCTCCCGCAATTAATGCTGCCGCGTGTAAGTCGCGCACTTGGGCTTGGTTTTCCGCTTCAAATGCGACCATTGCACCGTTTCCGGCTGATGCGGGCTCTCCATCAAAGGTTGGCTTTACATAAAAGTCGGGCAGAACCGGCATCTGACCACCCGCAACAGGCAAAACATAGCTTAGGCCCTCGGCCCCTTCAGTCAGGCGGTAGTTGAGGGCGGGAAGGAAAGCGCCATAAAACCGTTTCGCAAGCACAAGGTCATCGGCGCCGACAGTGACATAGGCAATCATGGGGCTTGATCCTCTCACTCAATTCGGTTGGTTGATTGTAGGCTACCGCTGCCTACGGCGCAATTTGACACTTGCTTTGGTAGTCGATGCGCGTCAGCAATCGCTTATGTCTGTTCTGAACGCCCTTTCCGTATCCCGCCGCCCTGCCGCCGCATTTGTTGTTGTCGGCTTGTTTTGGGGCTGTTTCGCTGCATTTGTGCCGGTCATCAAAACCCAGTTGGGTGTGAATGACGCCGTGTTCGGGCTGCTTTTGCTGGGGTCTGCGACTGGTTTGGTGTCCTCGATGTGGCTCGCGCCGCGGGCTGATAGGCTTTTGGCAGGCAGGTCCATGCAGTTGGGGGTGGTGTTGCTTGCATTGGCATGGCTTGTCCCACCCTTGATTTCCGTGCCGATCCTGTTCGCGGCTTCACTTATGCTGGTTGGTATGGCGTCTGGATTATTGGACGTGGTGATGAACGCGCGTGTGTCCGAGCTTGAGGCGGCACATAAACGCCCGCTAATGAACGCAAATCACGGCATGTTTTCGGTGGCATACGCTGTTGCCGCGACGATCACGGGATTTGCCAGAGAGGCTGGTTTACCTCCTGTCATGGTATTTGCAGGGTTCGGGGCGATTTCGATCCTTTTGGTCCCCTTCATCTTTATGGATGTGGAAGTCACCGAAGCTGAGGAAGGCGCGCAAGGCGGCTACCCGTTGTGGCCTGTCTTGGTGTCTGGCGCGATTGTGCTTGTCGCATTCATGTCAGAGGCCACGGTCGAGGCGTGGTCAGCACTTCATATTGAGCGAACCCTTGACGGTGGTGCGGCAGAAGGTGCGCTTGGCCCCGCAATGCTTGGGTTCACAATGGCGATTGGGCGTTTCTCTGGTCAGGCCGTGTCTGAACGAATGAAAGACACCCATGTCATTATCGGCGCATCTTGTTTGACAGCCGTTGGTGCATTGATTGCGGCCGCGGCTCCGGCGCCGTTTTGGGCCTACGTCGGGTTCGGCGTGTTGGGCCTTGGTGTATCTGTGATCGGGCCATTGGGTCTTGCTATTGTTGGACGGATCGTGCCCGCACATCTGCGTACGGATGCGATAAGCAAAGCTGCGGTTATGGGCTTTTCAGGGTTCTTTTTCGCGCCGGTTTTGATGGGCTTGGTGTCAGAAGCGTTTGGTTTGCGCATGGCATTTGTTGCGGTTGCCGGACTGGTGCTTATCGCTGTGCCGCTGACGTTGATCGTCTCGAAAATGGCAGGGGCAAACGGGCGAGACTAAGCCCATTCACCCGCGAAGTTTTTGGGCACAAGCAAAATATCGCGGTCCACAGTTTTGATATCGCGGCGTCCGCACAGCGCCATTGTCGTATCAAGTTCCTTGTGGATGACTTCAAGCGCCTTGGTTACGCCCGCCTCTCCCATCGCACCAAGACCGTTGATATAAGCGCGACCGATATAAGTTCCCTTGGCCCCCATCGCGAGAGCCTTGAGCACGTCCTGACCTGATCTTATGCCGCTATCAACGTGGACTTCTACCTTGTCGCCAACCGCATCTATAATTGCGGGCAGGGCGCGAATGGATGACAATGCACCGTCTAACTGACGCCCGCCGTGGTTGGATACGATGATTGCGTCAACCCCAAGGTTCGCCGCTTTTTTGGCATCTTCAACATCAAGAATGCCTTTCAAGATCACCTTGCCGTCCCACATTTTAATAAGCTCTGCGACACGATCCCAGTCAAGGGCCTGATCAAACGCTTGCGAGGTCCAGGTGCCAAGCGATGAAGGGTCCGTCACGCCGGCGGCATGGCCTACGATATTGCCAAAGAAGCGGCGTTTGGTTTGTAGCATTTCAATGCCCCAAGGCCATTTGGTCGCAAGATTTGCAATGCTTGCTGGGGTCAATTTTGGCGGGGCGGAAAGGCCGTTTTTGAGGTCCATGTGCCGTTGCCCCATAACTTGCAAATCCAACGTAATCACGATGGCTGAACAGTTGGCGGCGCGCGCACGGTCCAACAGGCGGCGCATGAAATCATCGTCCTTTAAGGTGTAAACCTGAAACCAAAACGGCTTGGTCGTGTGTTCGGCCACATCCTCGATCGAACAAATGGACATTGTAGATAGGGTGAAGGGGACTCCGAATTTTTCGGCAGCGCGTGCAGCCTTGATTTCGCCGTCAGCGTTCTGCATTCCAGTCAAACCCACAGGAGCGAGGGCAACAGGCATTGCGACGTCTTCGCCGATCATTTGCGCGGTCGTTGTGCGATTGGTCATATCGACGGCCACCCGTTGCCGAAGCCGGATTTTGTCAAAATCGGAGGTGTTTTCGCGGAAGGTTTGTTCCGTCCAGCTGCCACTTTCGGCGTAATCGTAAAACATTTTAGGCGTGCGCCGTTTATGCAGCCGTTTCAGATCATCAATGTTTGTAATTGCTGGCATAGACCACACCCTTTGAATTGGTATAAATGTATTACCAATTCAATAGGGGCCGCGCAAGGCGCAGTACAAGGCGCCTCCGGCGGGAGTATTTTCGAAAAAGCGAGACGGACTTACGCGCGGTGCGTGCCGTCAGCCAAGGATTTCACGAACGCAAGCACTTCAGCCACGCTTTCGCCCGCCCCGATTTTTTCAACGATGGCAGAACCAACGACTGCACCGTCAGCAATCTTTGCAATGTCTTCGGCTGCGTCAGGCGTTTTGATGCCAAAGCCAACGATCACAGGCAGGTCAGTTTGGGATTTGATACGCGCGACCTCTGGACCAACTGCGTCTGCTTGGGCCGCTGCTGCACCCGTAATCCCAGTGACCGACACATAGTAGACAAAGCCAGATGTGTTCTCGAGCACCTTAGGCAAACGCTTGTCGTCGGTTGTTGGGGTGGCAAGGCGAATAAAGTTAATCCCAACCGCTTGAGCCGGGATGCAAAGCTCAACATCTTCTTCGGGGGGCAGGTCAACAATGATCAACCCGTCAATGCCAGCATCTTTTGCTTCGACAAGGAATTTGTCGACGCCGCGCGAATAAATAGGATTGTAGTAGCCCATCAAAACGATCGGAGTTGTATCGTCCGTTTTGCGCAGCTCGCGCGCATATTGCAGAGTTTTCTGCAAATCCTGGCCGGCTTCAAGGGCGCGTTGCCCCGCCAGCTGGATCGTAGACCCATCGGCCATTGGATCAGTAAATGGGAGCCCAAGCTCGATAATGTCGACGCCCGCCGCGGGCAATCCCTTTACGATTTCAAGCCCCGTTTCATAGGTGGGATCGCCCGCCATGACATAGGCCACGAACGCTTTTTTTCCGGCGGCGTTGAGTTCTGCAAATTTGGCGTCGATGCGGCTCATGGTGGTCCCCTTAAAACTGAAGTTCGTTTTGCGCCAATCATTGCGAGAAATCAATGCCCCATTGCGCAAATGCCCAATGCGACCTAAGACAGCGCCAAGCCAAAAGGAGTGCACACTATGGGTTTTAAAATGGGTATCGTCGGTCTACCGAATGTTGGTAAGTCGACCTTGTTTAATGCACTGACGAAAACCGCAGCGGCGCAGGCTGCGAATTTCCCGTTTTGTACGATCGAACCCAATGTGGGCGACGTCGGTGTGCCTGACGCGCGCTTGGATAAACTTGCAGCAATCGCAGGCTCCAAACAGATCATTCCAACCCGTATGACCTTTGTGGATATCGCGGGCCTTGTGAAAGGTGCGTCCAAGGGCGAGGGTCTCGGCAACCAGTTTCTTGCCAACATTCGCGAATGTGACGCCATTGCTCATGTCCTGCGCTGCTTTGAAGATGATGACATCACCCATGTCGAGGGCCGCGTTGATCCGGTTGAGGATGCAGAAGTCATTGAGACCGAACTTATGCTCGCTGATCTTGATAGCATTGAAAAGCGGCTTGCCAACCTGACCCGAAAGGTGCGCGGCGGCGACAAAGAAGCCGTGGATCAGGTCCGTCTTTTGGAAATGGCGAAAGCAGCGATCGAAGACGGCAAACCTGCGCGCACTTGCACGGTTGATGACGACGATGCCAAGCAGTGGAAGATGCTGCAGCTTTTGACCACCAAACCGGTTTTATATGTTTGCAACGTCGAAGAAGACAGCGCCGGAGAGGGAAACAGCCAGTCACAACGCGTTGGTGAAATGGCCGCCGCCCAAGGCAATTCCCATGTCGTGATTTCCGCACGTATCGAAGAAGAGATCAGCCAGCTTGAGGCCGATGAAGCCGAAATGTTCCTTGGCGAAATGGGGCTAGAGGAAGCGGGCCTCGATCGTTTGATCCGCGCAGGATACGAACTCTTGCATCTTCAGACTTACTTTACTGTTGGGCCAAAAGAAGCCCGCGCTTGGACGATCCGAGAGGGCACCTCTGCCCCACAGGCTGCTGGCGTTATCCATGGTGATTTTGAGCGTGGTTTCATCCGCGCAGAAACTATTGCCTACAACGATTTTGTGACCCTCGGTGGGGAGCAACCTTCAAAAGAAGCAGGCAAAATGCGGGCTGAAGGCAAGGGCTACATCGTCAAGGACGGAGACGTTCTTCACTTCTTGTTCAATACCTGATTGGCCTGATCGATGTCGTCCCTATGGGCAATTGTCGGTGATGCGACTTAAAGGCGAATTTCGGCTCTTTTGCCCCTTGCCCCCCAACTTGCCTATCGCTAAACGGGTCAGCGGAGACGTGGCCGAGTGGTCGAAGGCGCTCCCCTGCTAAGGGAGTAGGCCCGGAAGGGTCTCGAGGGTTCGAATCCCTTCGTCTCCGCCACATTTTTTCCGACTTGTTGGCTTCAACTCAATCCATTCGGGACCCTGCTTGGTCATCGCTTGATATGCGGTTTGGGTTGCCGGTGTTAATGCAGTGGTTGTTGAACCTCATACAATGTTTTTGACCATAGGCGGCCATGGGGTTGGTCGTGGAACGGCTGCGCTATTTTCGAAACCGACTCGATGAAATTGCTTTCGTCCTCTGACATTGTGATCGAGCATTGCCGAATGCCAGTTGCAAGTTATCTTTGCTAGGTATCAGACGGTTTTGCTTGTGGTTTTTGTGATTTTCCCACAAAAATGCGCGCAACCAAACGCCCATGCTCAGGAGTTCGCGTGTCCCTCTTTCTTATTGTTGCATTACCGTTTTTAGGCGCGCTATTGCCCGGAGTGATGAATTCTGCGGGCCGCGCGGCCTGCGCTGGCGTCACATTCATGGTGAGTTTACTGGCCTTCATCGGTTTGCTGACCAATTTGCCTGCCGTTTGGGCGGGGGAGTTGGTCACTGCCCGTTTTGACTGGATTCCAATTCTTGGCTTGAACGTGACCCTTATGCTTGATGGTTTGGGCTTCTTTTTTGCGATGCTGATCCTCGGGATCGGGTTGCTCATCATTGCGTATGCAAGATTTTACCTTTCCCGCGATGACAATATGGGCGAATTTTTCACCTATTTACTGCTATTCCAAGGCGCGATGGTCGGGATCGTATTGTCCGATAACATCCTGCTTTTGCTTATTTTTTGGGAGCTGACATCACTTTCTTCATTCCTGTTGATCGGATATTGGAAGCATCTTCCGGAGGGTCGTCAAGGTGCGCGTATGGCGCTGACAGTTACCGGCATGGGCGGGCTCGCGATGATTGGCGGGATGCTGTTGTTAGGCCAAATCGTCGGGTCCTATGATCTTAGCACAATCTTGCAAAACCGCGAGTTGATCCAGGCGTCCCCACTTTATTTACCAGCTCTGATCCTCATTTTGCTTGGTTGCTTCACCAAATCTGCGCAGTTCCCGTTCCATTTCTGGCTTCCTCACGCGATGGCGGCACCTACGCCAGTGTCCGCATATTTGCATTCGGCAACGATGGTGAAGGCGGGGATATTCTTGATGGCGCGAATGTGGCCTGTGCTTTCTGGAACGCCCGAATGGTTTGTGATCGTGACGACAGCCGGTCTTATTACGATGGTCTTGGGCGCAGTCATCGCGCTGTTTAAGCATGACTTGAAATCGTTGTTGGCGTTTTCGACGGTCAGCCATCTAGGCTTGATCACGATGTTGCTGGGCACGGGAACAGCGTTTGGTGCGATGGCGGCGATGTTCCATATCCTGAACCATGCGACATTCAAGGCGGCGCTGTTTATGTCTGCTGGCATTGTTGATCACGAAGCGCACACCCGCGATATCCGCCGCCTTGGTGGGTTGCGGCATCTCATGCCCATCACATTTGTTATTGCCAGTCTTGCGGCGTTGTCGATGGCTGGAATTCCGTTGCTGAACGGTTTCTTGTCCAAAGAGATGATGCTGGAAGAAGCAAATCATACTGTCCTATTCGGCATGCCATTGCTTGTCCCGGTGATGGCCACGATTGGGTCGCTTTTTTCTGCGGCCTATTGCTTCCGATTCATCAGCCATACGTTTTTGGGACCGCAGCGTGATGATTACCCCGCCACGCCGCATGATCCACCCGCCGGTTTGTGGATGCCACCTGCATTTTTGGTCGTGCTTGTTGTCGTGATTGGTGTCGCCCCGTTTGTCGCGGAACCGTTCATCAAGATCGTCACAGCATCGGTTTTGGGTGACGCCGCAGAAGTGCCAAAAGCGTATTTCAAGATTTGGCATGGTCTTGTGCCTGCGTTATTTATGTCAGTCATCGCTGTCATCGGTGGTTTGTTGATGGTGATGATTTTCAAGCCTGCGCTTGCAATCTGGGACAAAACCCCTCGCCCTGAAGCAAAGACAATCTTTGACGCCGTAATCGCGGGTGCAGTTGGTATTTCGCGTCGCGTAATCGCCCCACTTCATGACGGATCATTCACACGGTATGCGGCCATTATGGCGGTGACAGTCGTGGCTGTGGGTTATCATGCTTGGGCTACGGGCACCGTCGGTGCGCCGACACGAACTGTGCAGCCCGCAAACCTTGTTCAGATCGCGGGTTGGTTGATGCTGGTTGCAGCAACCTGTGGGCTTGTCGTGCTGCACCGCAATCGTCTGCTATCGCTGATCTTGATCGGGATTGTCGGTCTTGTGGTGTCGGTTGGCTTTGTGTTTTTCAGCGCGCCCGATCTGGCGATGACCCAGCTTACGGTTGAAGTTGTCACCATCATCTTGTTGTTGCTCGCATTGAATTTCTTGCCCAACAAAACACCGATCGAGAGCACCGTTCTGCGCCGCGCCCGTGACGGATTGATTGCGGTGGTGGCCGGATTGGCGACAGCCGCCTTATCATTCCACTATTTGTTGCGTGATACGATTGCGCCAAGCATTTCTGACTTCCACCTCGCCAATTCATACAAAGGTGGCGGCGGAACCAACGTTGTGAATGTGATCCTTGTGGATTTTCGTGGGTTTGACACCTACGGCGAAATTATCGTTCTGGGGATAGCTGCATTGCTGATTTATGCGTTGACCGAAACGCTACTCGATGGGCCCGTGCGCGCAAGATTGTTGAACCGCAAACCTGACCAGCCAAGGGCCGGGGGGATGCACCCGATGATGATGGTTGTAATGACACGGGTGATCATGCCCGTGGTGATTATGGTGGGTTTCTACATATTCTGGCGTGGCCACAACGAACCGGGCGGAGGTTTCATCGCCGGCCTTGTGGTGTCGATCGCGGTTGTGATGCAATATATGGCAAGCGGTTTTGCGTGGACATCGTCCCGCCTGCGTTACCCGTATCACGGTGTCATTGGGGCAGGGGTGCTGATTGCTGGCCTGACAGGTATCGGATCATGGTTCTTTGGAAAGCCGTTCCTGACATCAGACTATACATACGTCCGTATCCCGCCATTTGAAAAGTTTGAGCTGGCGACCGCTGCGCTGTTTGACCTTGGTGTGTTCCTTGCGGTTGTGGGGGCTGTGATGCTGTCATTGGAAAGCTTTAGCCGGCTGGCCCGCCGCGCACATGTGCGCGACAGCGAACACCCGATGGATATTGATCCATCCCGAGAAGCCGAAACGAAGGAGGTGTAATTATGGAAATACTTGTTGCATCTGCGATTGGCATTTTGACGGCAGGGGGCATGTATCTGGTTTTGCGGTTGCGCACGTTCCCGGTGATTATGGGCATGTCGTTACTGACCTATGCCGTGAATGTGTTTCTATTTGCTTCGGGTCGTTTGACAGTTGGGGCACCACCGATCCTGACAGACGCGGAAACCTATACCGACCCGCTACCGCAAGCACTTGTTCTGACCGCGATTGTCATATCGTTCGGGATGACAGCAGTTGCTGTTATGATCGCACTTGGCGCCTATTTAGGTGGCGACGACGATCACGTTGACGATCCTGCTGTGGAGGATGCGCAATGACCCATTGGTTGATCCTGCCCATTGTCCTGCCTGCGTTTATCGCACCGTTTATCGTGCTGGCTGCACGGTATCAAATCGTCATTCAACGCGTGATTTCGGTGGCTAGTATCCTTGCAATTATTGCGATCGCGCTGGGCCTTTCATGGCAGGCAAGCGACGGAACGGTGACAGTATACCGCTTGTCGGATTGGGCTGCACCTTTTGGAATCGTGCTGGTCGGCGATCGCTTGTCGACATTGATGGTGCTGTTGACGGCGGTGTTGGCGCTTTTTGTGCTGCTCTATTCCATCGGGTCCAAATGGGACGAACGCGGCTGGCATTTTCACGCGCTTTTCCAGTTCCAGATCATGGGCATCATGGGCGCGTTTTTGACGGGCGATTTGTTCAACCTGTTCGTCTTTTTTGAGGTTCTTCTGATCGCGTCTTACGGTTTGATGATCCACGCGGGCGGCACAGTTCGGCTTCGGGCAGGGGTGCAGTATGTATTGTTCAACCTGCTCGGCTCGACACTGTTCCTATTCGCGTTAGGTGCAATTTACGCGGAAACCGGAACGCTGAACATGGCCGACCTGTCCCAACGTGTTGACCTGATCGGCGCTGATGCAAACGTCGGTATCCGCATCGCTGCAGTTTTGCTGCTGATGGTTTTCGCAATCAAAGCGGCCGTTGTTCCGCTGCATTTCTGGCTGCCATCCAGTTATGCAGAAGCCCCAGCGCCCGTAGCCGCGTTGTTTGCCATTATGACCAAAGTGGGGGCTTATGCGATCATCCGTGTTTACACGATGGTATTCCCACCCGAATTAGAGGCGACAGCGGGCTTACACGGTTGGTGGCTTTTGCCTGCGGCGCTGGTGTCCCTTGCCGTTGGCATGATTGGCGTTCTTGCTGCCCGTCATCTGGACCGGCTGGTCGCATTTTCCGTGATCGGATCAATGGGTATGGTCATGGTATCGATCGCCTTGTTCACGCCTGCGGGCATTGGCGCGGCGCTTTACTATATCGTTCATTCAACCTTGGCCGCGGGTGCATTGTTCTTGATCGCTGATCTGGCACGGGCTGGGCGGGACAACCTCGACCTGACGGCGCAACCCCCGATGGCCGGTGGAACCCTGACTGCGGCTTTGTTCTTTGTTGCCGCGATCGCAATGGCGGGTTTGCCGCCACTTTCCGGGTTTATCGGTAAGCTGCTGATATTGGACGCCGGATTTGCAAGCGTAAATGCGGCTTGGATCTGGGCTGTCATTTTGGGTGCGAGCCTCATCAGCGTGGTCGGATTTGCCCGCGCTGGTAGCACATTGTTCTGGAAAGCGAAAAGCGTACCATTCCCAGAGGATGCTGCCCCCTCCCAGCGACCATCAGGGTTGTCCTATACAGCTGTGGGTGGACTAATCGCGTTGCTTGTGGCGCACACGGTTTTTGCAGGACCAGTCACAGCTTATACCGATGCAATTTCAAAGCAGCTATTTGCACCTGATGCCTATGTCACGACCGTTATGGGCAGCAAGGGCAAGCTGTCAGATGCCAAACAAGACGGGGGTTACTGACATGCGCCGCATATTGGACTGGTTGTTACCGCACCCGTCATTGACTGTCCTTCTCGCAGTGGTTTGGACGATGCTTCAAAATTCCATATCGGCCGGAATGGTCGTGTTTGGTATCATACTGGGGGTCATTATTCCGATTATGACAGCCCGCTGGTGGCCGGACCGACCGCGCGGTTTGCGCGTCGGTAAAATGCTTGCTTATGTTGTGCTGGTGATGTGGGACATCATCGTTGCGAACATTCAGGTTGCCTGGATTGTGCTGACGAAACGCAACGCGGATATGCGACCAAACTGGGTCGTAATTCCGCTTGAATTGCGCAGCCCCGAGGCCATTACGATCTTGATGGGGACAATCACACTAACGCCGGGCACAGTATCAGCTGACTTGTCTGACGAAGGCCACAGCCTGCTGGTTCACGCGCTTGATGCATCGGACCCTGCTGCTGTGCGCGATGAAATCAAAGACAGATATGAGCGTCGTTTGAAGGAGATTTTCCAATGACACTTGCGACCGAAATTATGGCTTGGTCCGTGATTGCCGCATTCATGATGGTCGGGCTTTCGCAGATCATGGCGATGATCCGTCTTTGGATCGGGCCAAGCACGGGTGACAGAATACTGGCGCTCGACACGATGTTTATCAACGCGATTGGCTTGATCGTCCTGCTTGGAATCTATCAAGGCACACAAATCTATTTCGAAGCGGCGCTGATTATTGCGATGCTGGGATTTGTGTCAACAGTTGCCTACGCACGGTTCGTATTGCGGGGGGACATTATCGAATGAGCATGTCCATAATCGCCATCTACGCAGTTATATTTCTGTTGATCGTCGGAATAATCTTCACGCTTGTCGCGGGGATTGGTTTGTTAAAGCTTAACACAGCAATGTCACGGCTTCATGCGCCAACCAAGGCGGGCACAGTGGGCATCGGCGCATTTTTGTTGGCCTCGATGCTAAATTCTTGGGTCATGGGCGAGGTGTCGTTCCATGAACTTCTAATCCTTGGCTTCTTGTTTGTGACAGCGCCGGTATCCGCAAATTTCATGGCCAAGGTGAACATTCACCGCAATGTTTGTGATCCTTTGCCGGATCCAGGACAGGATGATTTGTGGTCGACCTTGAACATCCCAGAGGCCGACAAAGAAATCGCGCCCTAACCACCGACCATATAAGGCATCAAGACGATTTCGTTTTCGGGTCCAATGGGGGTGAACCATGCCTCTCGGAAGATGACGCCATCAATGGCCACTGACACTCCACGATCGATCTGGGGTTGTAAGGCGGGGTATTGCGCACCCAGTTGGTCCAACAACGATTTGAAAGTTGAGGCTTCAACCTCGACCCATTCATCCCCGTCGACCAGCGCGCGCAATGATCCCCATAGTTTGACCCTGACCATTTAGGACGTCATCGCCTTTAGCAGACGGGGCGGTGACATCGGCAATTCAGCCATTCGGACACCTGCCGCGCGTGATACGGCATTTGAAATGGCAGCCAGTGGCGGAACAATCGGCGTTTCACCGACACCGCGCACACCATATGGGTGGCCCGGATTCGGAATTTCCAGAATAACTGTTTCAATCGGCGGCAGATCAGATGCAACGGGCACGCGGTAATCCAGAAAGCCGGGGTTCTGCAATCGCCCGTCTTCGCCGTAGATGTATTCTTCGTTCAACGCCCATCCAATCCCCTGAACAGCGCCACCTTGCATCTGTCCTTCGACGTAATCGGGGTGAACGGCTTTGCCGGCGTCTTGGAAAATAGTGTAGCGCAGGATTTTGGTATGTCCGGTTTCGGGGTCCACTTCTGTATCAACCAGATGCACGCCAAAGCTGACGCCAGCGCCGTCGGCGTTCACCTCGTGGTGGCCCGCAATTGGTCCACCTGTGTTGCCAGCAATCGCGGCGATTTCGGCCAGCGACATTGGTGGATGCGCCCCTGCATTGGGGCCAGCGGGTACAGCATGTCCATCCACCCAAGCCACTGCATCTGCGTCAATATCCCAGATTTTCGCGACTCGTGCGCACATCTCCTTGATTGCTGCACGGGCGGCTTCGATCGTCGCAAGCCCGACCGCGAATGTCACGCGGCTGCCGTCTGTGACGTCATTGAAGCCTAGCGCGGATGTGTCCGCGATTACGGTGCGCACCTTGTCATAAGGCACGCCCAATTCCTCTGCCGCCATCATCGAGATAGAGGCGCGAGATCCGCCGATATCTGGGTTTCCTTCGACGACGCCAACAGTCCCGTCGTCGTTAATATTCAGCGACACACAAGTATTGCCGCCAAAGTTGAACCAGAACCCACAGGACAAACCGCGACCCTGATTGGGGCCAAGTGGCGCGGTGTAGTGTGGGTGATTTTGCGCGGCCTCAAGGGTGGCGACCAGTCCGATTTCGTTGAACGTGGGGCCATAGGCTGAAAGCGTGCCCTTGCGGGCTGCATTTTTCAGTCGCACTTCAAGCGGATCAAGGTCCAGCACTTGGCACAACTCGTCCACAACGCTTTCGACCGCGTAAATGGAAGTTGGCGCGCCTGGTGCACGATAGGGGATTTCCTTGGGACGGTTGGTCATAACGTTCCAGCCAAGGGTCTGAACGGCCTCTAGATCATAAGCGGCGAAAGCGGCCTGCGCGCCAAATTCAACGGTGCCATTGGGATAAGCGCCGCCTTGATACCGTAGCTTTGCCTGACCTGCTGTAATGCGACCATCTGTGGTCATACCGATTTTGACATCCATCGATGTCGATACGGTGGGGCCCGTTGCGCGCAACACCTCGTCCCGGGTCATAACGATTTTCACGGGCTTGCCCGCTTTACGCGACAACGCCAGCGCAACGGGTTCGATAAATGTGGATGTCTTGCCGCCAAAACCGCCTCCGATTTCGGACGAAACGACGCGCAGCTGGCTTGCTTCGATCCCCAACACTTCGGCGCATTTTGTGCGCACCATGTATTGGCCTTGGGTGCAGCACCAGACTTCACCACGCCCGTCGGTGCCAAGATTAGCCAAACACGCTTGTGGTTCGATGTAGCCTTGATGGGTTGCGGCTGTTTTGAAACTGCGGCTGACGATTTTGTCCGCCTTGGCAAAACCGGCGTCCAGATCACCGTGACCAAATTCAAAATGAGAGGTCACGTTATGCGACATGCCTTGGGGTACATTTTCCAATGCGCGGCCCTCTTGCACGATCGGCGCGTCAGGGTGCATCGCGGCGTCTACATCGGTGACATGAGGCAGAACTTCGTAGTCGACTTTGATTAGGCGAATTGCTGCTTTGGCCGCGGCCTTGGTTGTGGCGGCAACTGCCGCGACTGCATGACCATCATAAAGCACTTTTTCACGTGCCAAACAGTTGTCACGAATATCTGCGAAATAGTCATCTTGCGGATTGGCAAAATCAGCAGATGTGACAATGGCCTTGACCCCTTCGGCTTGGGCGGCTTGGGACACATCGATTGATTTGATGCGGGCATGGGCGTGCGGGCTGCGCAGAATACGACCATAAAGCATACCGGGCGCCGACATATCGGCCCCATACATTGCCTTACCCGTGACCTTGTCAATTCCATCGGGGCGCGGGACACGGCTGCCGATGATTTTGAAATTGCGTTTTGCGGTGTTGTCTAAGGCCATGGTTTACGCCCCTCTCATTTCAGCGGCGGCGATCTGCACGGCCTTGATGATTTTGTCATAGCCCGTGCAACGGCACAGATTCCCCGCCAGCCAGAACCGAATCTCGGTATCGGTCGGGTCGGGGTTTTTGGCCAGCAACGATTTGGCGGCGATCAGAATTCCGGGGGTGCATATGCCGCATTGCAGGGCAGCCTCTTCCAAAAATACCCGTTGAAGCGGATGCAAGGTGTCGCCGTCGGCCATGCCTTCGATCGTTTCGATCTGCGCCCCTTGGGTTTCCACACCAAGCACGAGACAAGAACATACAACGCGCCCGTCCAGCATCACACTGCAAGCGCCGCAATCACCTGTGCCGCAGCCCTCTTTGGCCCCTGTCAGGCCTAATCTGTCCCGCAAAACATCCAAGAGACTTTCGTCAGAACGGCACAAAAATTCAGTTGCGTCGCCGTTGATGGTTGTGGCTACTGGTGTGGATTTCATGATCTCTCTCCCGCGCGGATGTAGGCGATTTTGGCGGCACGTTTAGCAAGCACGCCCGCAGTTTGCGTGCGGAACGCGATCGTGCCGCGCTTGTCGTTAATTGGCGAGCAGGCTGCTTCGACCGCGGCGACCATTTTGGCGATTGCATCGTCATCCAGCTTGGATCCAACAAGCGCCGCACCTGCCGGTGCAACAAGGCGGACAGTGGGCGCCACCGCGCCAATCGCCACACGCGCTTCTTTGCAGACACCGTCAGCGTCACAGACCAGACTGACGGCAGCAGAAGACACAGCAATGTCCATTTCTGTTCGCGGAATAAACCGCAAATAGGCGTCCGCTGCGCGTCCTTCGCGGGCCGGCAAAAAGATGGATGTGATAAACTCGCCCTTTTCAAGGCTGGTTTTTCCGGGGGCTGTTGGAATGTCCGCAACAGGGACATCGCGCGATCCGTTGGGACCGTGGATGCGCGCCACCGCTTGGGCGGTTATCATGGCAGGCACGCTGTCACCTGCGGGGGAACCAGTGCAGAGGTTGCCAGCCATTGTCGCGCGGCTTTGCACTTGGGTTGATCCGATCAATTCCATGCCCTCGACGACACCAGGCCACATGGATTTTACGCCTGAATGCTCCCCAAGCATCGCGCCAGACACAGCCGCCCCAATCCGAAAGCCACCGTTTTCCGGCACAATTTCCCGCATGCCCGGCAGATGTTTTAGGTCAATCATCAAATCAGGTTCGACCATCTCGGCCTTGAGTTGGACAAGAACGTCAGTTCCGCCTGATAGAATACGGGCGATTCCCGCTTCATCACGCAATAGCTGAGCGGCAGCGTCAAAACTGTCTGGTTTTATGTATTTCATTGCGGGGATCCATTTTGGCAAGGCTAGCATGCATGCCTACATTGGCGGTTACAATCCAACGCGTCAAACGACTAATTGAGAAGGGATACAATCGGGCGAATTCAATTTTTTTGAATGAAAGACCAGTTTGATTGATCGGTAATCTTAGCCACAAGTGTATTGGATGCCGCCCTAGCAGATGCTGCGCAAACTAGGGCGCTACTGCAAAGCCAGTGATCAGCTGCCGCAGCCCAAATGCTGCGCCAATGAATATCGCGACGAAGGCCAACGGTGCGCTGAACGCCAGCACGGAAAACGCCGATATGCCTTGGCCGACGCTGCATCCAACGGCCAAAATCGCTCCTGGCCCCATGATTGCTGCACCCAAAATTTGACGGCGTAACTCTCGTGGATCATCGCAGGCTTCCCAGCGGAAATGCCCCTTTGAGTATGAACCAAGGGCCGCGCCAATGATGACCCCAATCACTGAGCCCACACTGAAAGAAAGTGCATTTCCCGATGCCGTCATGCCGTAAAAAATAGTGTCTCCGATAGGGGCGGCGAATGAATGGGTCTCGATCGGCTCTGACCCGAAACCGTTTGATGCAACCCAGAATGTTCCAATCCAGCCCGACACAATGGCGAGGCCGACAACCACGCCCCAGATACTGTAGCTGTAGGATTTGCGCATGTCGGATTTTGAAAATGCCCAGATCAGCATAGCACCACCAATGGCCAGCCCTGTGACAATCGGGGGAATGCCGAATTGATCAAAAAGCTGGGTAAACCCTTGGGCTGATGATGCGTTGGTTTCTGCTGGAAAAAGCCACACACGCGCTTGGGCAAGCGGGCCGGACATGACGAAATAAGCAGATAGCCCCATGACCAAAACGATGACAAAAGATCGAAGATCCCCACCGCCCAGTCGTGCCAGTGCGCCGTAGCCACAGTTCCCGCTTAGCGCCATGCCATAGCCAAACATCAAACCACCAATGATCGTCGCTAGTGGATTCCAGATGCGATCCAGATAGGTCGTTTGGCTGACATCAAAGCCACCCATGCTCATCGCGATTTGTACACCGATGATCGAGATGCCAATTGCAATGGCCCACATCCGCATGCGGCGGTCATCTGCGCCATATAGCATGTCTTCGATAGCGCCCAAGGTGCAAAACCGCCCGATCCGCGCCGCGAGGCCCAGTGCGATCCCGCCGGCAAGCCCGATCAGCGCCGCGATATTTGCTTCACCAAGCGTATCGAGCATCGTCTTCCTCCGAATACTGAATGGTTGAAAGGCGGTGGATCAGTCTTCTCTGCAGAACAGATCGTAGACGACTTCCATGATTTGCCGTGGCCGATCGTCTGTGAGGCTGTAGTAAATTGTTTTGCCATCGCGGCGAGGTTTAACAAGACCTTCAAGACGCAAACGCGAAAGCTGCTGCGAAACCGCGGCCTGACGCGCCGAAAGCAGTTCTTCGAGTTCTGTTACTGATTTCTCACCCGATGTCAGGTGGCACAAAATCATCAAGCGGCCTTCGTGGCTGATCGCTTTTAGGAAATTGGATGCCAACATGGCATTGTCCATCATCCGTTCCATGTCTTCAGAGCAAGTATTTGCGTCAAAGACAGGAAGCCGGGAAGAGACAGGCTGCGGAGTATCAGTTTCTAAAGTCATATGAAGTGTCATAATGATCTAACCCGTTTGATCCAAGGGAATATTGGCTTTTTCGAACATCATTCCCAATAGCCCCCAAAAGAAATCCTCCCCGGGGTAACCTTCTATACGCCCAACTTCTGTTCCTTCGTCGACAAGGATGAAAGTAGGGGTGAAATGAACCGACTTGGAAAACGTCACATCAGGGTAGCCGTCGTGGATGTCATAGCGTTCCAACGGTGCGGTTCGGCCTTCAGCTGTTTTGGGGTATATCGGTGCTATTTCTTCGTTCCATTTGGCACACCAAAAACAGCCGTCTTCTTCTGCCATAAGCAATACTGGCTCTGCCGCTGTCGCGAGCGGCAGCAGGCAGATCGCGGAAATCATGGCAGCCTTGATCATGTCACTAGGGTCCCTTGTTGACCTTGGTTGTCATCTAGTCATAATCTAATTCTTGAATATCTCAAGGCAAGGACGAATGATAAATGTTTGATGTGACATTGATTGGCGCATTGCTGGCTGGCCTACTTTCGTTTCTGTCACCGTGCATTTTGCCGATTGTACCATTCTATTTGAGCTATCTGGCTGGTGTGAGCATGAACCAGATTTCGGCGGACTCCGATATCACCCGCGCCGTTCGGGTGCGGGCGGTGTTGGCGGCATGTTGTTTCGCGTTAGGCGTCATCACCGTTTTTGTGGGTCTGGGCGCATCGGCATCAGCCTTTGGCGGGATGGTGAGGGAATACTTCCCGATACTGCGTTGGATCGCTGCTGCGATCATCATTGCGATGGGGCTTCATTTCTTGGGCGTCTTGCGGATAGGAATTTTATATCGTCAGTTTCGCGCAGATGGCGGCAATACATCCAATGTCGGGTTCATCGGTGCGTATGTCATCGGGCTTGCGTTTGCGTTTGGTTGGACACCGTGTGTCGGGCCTGTTTTGGCTGCCATTTTGTTCACGGCCGCAGGGCAAGACACCGCACAGCAGGGCGCTGTTTTACTGTTTTCATACGGGCTGGGCATGACGCTACCATTCATCGTGGCAGCCTTGTTTATCGGGCCATTCATGTCTTGGATGGCCAAATTTCGCCGGCACCTTGGCACGATCGAGAAAATCATGGGGGCGTTCCTGATTTTGTTCGGCGTGCTGATTGCGACCAATTCGATCAACATCATTGCCCAGTGGATGCTGGAAAATGTGCCGTGGTTCAGCGCCATCGGTTAAGTCAAAAAGGGAGAGAACGATGAAACGAATTATGACATGCCTTTTGGCTATTCTGATGGGCGCGAGTGTTGCTGCTGCGGAAATCGGCGATGATGGTTTGCACAAAGCGGACTGGATGCGCGACACGTTCAAAGACCTCAACGAAGACCTTGCCGAAGCGACCGACGAAGGTAAGCGATTGATGATCATGATCGAGCAGCGGGGCTGTATTTACTGCAAAAAGATGCACGAGGAAGTATTTGTCGTGCCCGAAATCGACCAATACATCCACGACAACTTCTTCGTTGTTCAGATCAATATGTTTGGCGATGTTGAGGTGACCGACTTTGACGGCACCACATTACCAGAAAAGGAAATGGTGCAACGCTGGGGCGCACTATTTACGCCTAGCATCTATTTTTTCCCTGATGCCGTGGATGCAAGTTTGACAGCGCCAGAAGCTGCCGTGGCCCATATGCCAGGCGCATTCGGTCGGTGGACCACACTGAATATGCTGACATGGGTTGTCGAGGAAGGGTATGATGGGGATGAGCCTTTCCAGAAATATCACGCCCGCAAACTTGCTGACCAGATTTAGGTGCGAACGGCGTCAAAAATGCTGCAACTGCAAACATCGAAAAATTCATTTAGTTGAATTTGTTGTTGCGTAAACTCCGATGTGTCCCATAGGATGCAATGAGTGGCGACCGAGACTCGCCCACGGGAGGAACAATGAAGCGTATCTTAATTATTGCAGCTGCTGCTGCCGTTGGCGTGACTATGGCGTCAGCAGAAACATTGGCACCCACTGCTGTCACCTTTAGCGACGGGGCGGTTGAACAATCGCTGACTGGCGTTGCAGGCGATGCGGCCGCGGGCCGTGATGTGTTTGCAAACCGCAAATTGGGCAACTGTTTGGCGTGTCACATGAACGAAGACTGGTCAGAGCAAAGTTTCCATGGCGAAGTTGGCCCACCACTTGATGGCGTTGCAGAACGTTGGTCGGAGGCAGAGCTGCGCGGGATCGTGGCTAATGCGAAAATGATGTTCGAGGGAACGATCATGCCAGCATTCTACATTGACAGCGGCTACGGTCGCCCGCTCAAGAAATTTGAAGGCAAAAGCATCCTCGACGCGCAACAGGTCGAAGACATTGTCGCGTATCTACAAACCCTGACTTACGAGTAAAGCAGGACAAAGGAGAGAATTATGGAACTGACAAGACGTAAGGTTCTGGCAATCGGCGCGGGCGCTTTTGCGGCAACAGCAATGATCGGCGCGCCAGCATTCGCGACAGCAACAGATGACGCGATTGCGGCACTGACTGGCGGCGCGGAAATCGGTGAGGGTGTTATCACAATTACAGCCCCGGAAATCGCTGAAAACGGGAATACCGTTCCGGTTAGCGTTGACGCACCGGGCGCCGTATCTGTGACGCTGTTTGCAGCCGGAAACCCAACGCCAAGTGTGGCGACTTTCAATTTTGGGCCGCTCAGCGCATCGCGCAGCGCATCGACCCGCATTCGTTTGGCGACCACGCAAGACGTGATTGCAGTTGCACAAATGGAAGACGGTTCATTCCAGATGGCAAAAGCAAACGTCAAAGTGACTATTGGCGGCTGCGGCGGTTAATCGAAATTCAGGAGAATAAAAAATGGCATCTGGTGTAAAGCCCCGCGTACGGGTTCCAAAAACCGCTTCAGCCGGTGAAACAATTACCATCAAGACACTCATCAGCCACACGATGGAAAGCGGTCAGCGCAAAGATGGTGACGGGAACGTCATTCCGCGGTCGATCATCAATCGTTTCGTCGCTGATTTTAATGGTCAAAACGTCATTGATGTGACGCTTGAACCTGCGATCTCGACCAATCCGTTTTTCGAGTTTGAGGCGATTGTCCCAGAGTCCGGTGAGTTCACGTTCACTTGGTATGATGATGACGGTTCGGTCTACGAAGAAGTTAAGGCAATCGAGGTTTCTTAATTGCCTCAATCGGCTGGGAGGAGTCGTCGGAATGAAAACAGTAATCAAAGCTTTGATTGGTTCAATGCTATTGGCATCAGGGGCTGCTGCACAAGATAGCAGCACCTTGATGATCAATGGAGAGACGCTCGCGACAGAAGCGGCGGCACCCGATCACATGGAAAATGTCAAAACGATCTATTCTGGGTGGCGTTTCCGCTCTGCCGAGACGCAAGCGCTCGAAATGGATGACTTTGACAATCCCGGTTTCATCTTCATCGATCAAGGTATTGACCTGTGGAATGCGGTTGACGGGTCCGAAGGCAAATCATGTGCATCTTGTCACACAGATGTAGAAGACTTTGCTGGCTTGCGGGCCTCGCTTCCGCGGGTGGAGAATGGCGAACTGGTCACATTGGAAGATTTGATCAACAAGAGCCGCGTCGAGCATATGGGCGCCGAGCCATGGAAGTGGTCAGGCAAACAGATGACATCCATGACGGGTCTGATTGGTTTGCAATCCCGCGGGATGCCTGTTGATGTGGCCATTGACGGCGACGCCGCACCGTTCTGGGAGCAGGGCAAAGAGCTTTACTACCAGCGTGTGGGTCAGCTTGATATGTCATGTTCTAATTGTCACGAAGACAACTATGGCGTGATGATCCGTGCCGATCACCTTAGCCAAGGTCAGATCAACGGCTTTCCAACGTATCGCTTGAAGAACGCAAAACTGAATTCGGTTCATGCGCGTTTCAAAGGGTGCATGTCCAACATTCGGGCAACGCCATTTGCCGAAGGCGGCGACGAGTTTAAGGCGCTTGAGCTTTACATCGCATCGCGCGGCGCTGGTTTGCTGGTCGAAACACCTTCGGTCCGGAACTAAACAGCACTTAGACAAAGGCCCGAAGTCATCAGACTTCGGGCCTTTATTTCTTCAATATTATTCAACTTTTTGAATATGTAAGGGCAAATCAGATGATCTCTCGTCGTGACTTTCTTCAAGTAGGGATGGCAGCATCCGCAATCGTTGGCAGCTCTGGCTTTGGGAATTGGGCGCAGCTTGCTGCCCAGCAGCGACTTAGCCAAGATCAACTTCTTGAGTTTGATACATTTGGGAATGTGTCATTGATCCACATCACCGATATTCATGGTCAGCTAAAGCCGATATATTTCCGTGAACCGTCTGTAAACATTGGCGTTGGTGACAACAAAGGCGTCGTGCCCCACGTGACAGGCGCAGATTTCCGCAAGCTTTACGGTATCGAGGACGGCAGCCCTAGCCATTATGCGCTTAGCTCAGGCGATTTTTCTGCACTTGCCCAAGGCTATGGCCGTGTTGGCGGGATGGACCGTGTCGCAACCGTGATCAAGGCAATTCGTGCCGATCGCCCAGACGCGATTTTGTTGGACGGTGGCGATACCTGGCATGGATCCTACACTTGTTTGAAAACCGGCGGCCAAGATATGGTCAACGTGATGAACACGCTTGCGCCCGACGCGATGACGTTCCACTGGGAATTTACATTGGGCAGCGACCGTGTTGCCGAACTTGTTGAACAGTTGCCGTTTGCGGCACTTGGGCAGAATATTTTTGATGCGGAATGGGACGAACCGGCAGAGCTATTCCCGCCCTACAAAATGTTTGAACGTGGTGGCACAAAAATTGCCGTTATTGGGCAAGCTTTCCCATATATGCCGATTGCCAACCCGGGCTGGATGTTCCCTGAATATGCGTTTGGTATCCGTGACGAAAACATGGCCGCAATGGTGGCAGAGGTCCGCGCAAAGGGCGCGGAATGTGTCGTAGTCCTGAGCCATAACGGTTTCGACGTCGACAAAAAGATGGCGAGCGTTGTGCCCGGTATCGACGTCATTTTGTCGGGCCACACGCATGATGCATTGCCAGAGGCGGCAGTTGTCGGTCAGACGATCATTGTGCCGTCGGGGTCAAACGGTAAATTCGTTAGCCGGGTCGATTTGGACATTCGCGATGGACGCATGATGGGCTATCGCACAAAGCTGATTCCGATTTTCTCTGATGTCATTGCACCTGACGCGGAAACCGCAGCTGTCATCGACGCAGAGCGTGCACCGTATCTGGATGAAATGTCGGAAGTTATTGGCCAAACCGATAGTCTTTTGTATCGCCGCGGCAATTTCAACGGCACATGGGATGATTTGATTTGTGACGCGCTGATCAGTGAACGTGACGCTGAAATCGCGCTCAGCCCGGGTGTGCGTTGGGGGCCATCAATGATCCCGGGGCAAGACATCACCAGAGAGGATATCTTTGGCGTCACGTCGATGTCCTATGGCGAAGCGTATCGCACGGAAATGACGGGTGAATTCCTCAAAGTCGTTTTGGAAGATGTGGCCGACAACATCTTTAACCCCGACCCGTATTACCAGCAGGGTGGGGACATGGTGCGCACCGGTGGCCTTGGTTATGCGATTGATGTCAGCAAGCCGCAGGGTGAACGGATTTCCGACCTGACCCTACTAAGCACTGGAGAGGCAATTGACCCCGCTAAGGCCTATGTCGTGGCTGGTTGGGCAAGTGTGAATGAAGACACCGAAGGCCCGCAAATCTGGGATGTGGTTGAAAACCATATTGCCAAACTTGGCACCGTTACGGTGCAAGACAACAATTCTGTGACGATAACTGGCATCTAACCAAAGGAATCTGACCATGAAAATGACTATGAAACTTACTCTTGCTGCTGCCCTTTTCACGGCAACAACTGCCTTTGCGGAAGGTGAGATGCATTACGTCGCTATTCACGTCGATCAAAACGATCCGCAGGTGATGAACATGGCGCTCAATAACGCCGCCAATGTCACCAACTACTATGCCAGCCAAGGCGACGAAGTGACCGTTGAATTGGTCGCCTACGGCCCCGGCCTGAACATGTTTGTGCCAGGCAAAAGCCCGGTCGAAGATCGTATTTCAACAATGTCGCTGGAATTAGAAAACCTGTCATTCTCCGCATGCGGCAACACTCTGCGCAACATGAGCAAGAAAGCAGGCAAAGACATTACATTGATGGAAGAGGCAACAGTTGTGCCGTCAGGCGTTGTCCAGCTGATTACCCTGCAAGAAAACGGGTTCGCCTATATCCGCCCATAACATCGTTTAGAACTAGGAAATGCAAATGGACGAAACAATTAAACCATCACGAAGAGCATTCCTTCGCGGAAGCGCCGCGGTGGCTGCTGGGTCGGTCGCGAGTGTCGCAACCGCACAACAAACACCTGACCCGTTAATCACAGAGCTTCAGGATTGGGCCTCTTATACGGGTGTCGGAGTTGATGAAACGCCTTATGGTTTGCCGATCGCATTCGAACGCGACGTCGTGCGACGCAATGTTGAATGGCTGACGGCGTCCCCGATTTCGTCGATCAACTTTACACCTATCCACGCGCTAGAGGGCACGATCACGCCACAAGGCTGCGCCTTTGAACGGCATCATTCAGGTGCGATTGAACTGCGCAAAGAAGACTATCGTTTGATGATCAACGGATTGGTCGATAAGCCGCTGGTTTTCACCTATGAAGATCTGGAACGCTTCCCGCGTGAAAACCATGTCTACTTTTGTGAATGTGCGGCGAATTCGGGCATGGAATGGGCTGGGGCGCAGCTGAACGGCGCGCAATTCACCCACGGTATGATTCACAATATGGAATATACTGGCATTCCGCTTCGGGCCTTGCTGAAAGAAGCAGGCGCTGACATGGCCGATGATAAATGGGTTTATGTTGAAGGTGCTGATGCGTCGTCGAACGGGCGGTCAATTCCGATGGCCAAGGCGCTGGATGATGTATTGGTTGCGTTCAAAGCCAATGGTGAGGCCTTGCGGATGGAACACGGCTATCCCGTGCGCCTTGTTGTTCCTGGTTGGGAAGGCAACATGTGGGTCAAGTGGATCCGTCGGATCGAAGTCGTGGATCGCGCTGTTGAGAGCCGGGAAGAAACATCGAAATACACTGACGTCTACGAAGATGGCACTGCACGCAAGTGGACTTGGGTGATGGATGCCAAGTCGGTCATTACTTCGCCAAGCCCGCAAATGCCGATCACGCATGGGCAGGGCCCGTTGGTTATTTCCGGTCTCGCGTGGTCTGGCCACGGGCAGATTACACGGGTGGATGTGTCAAAGGACGGCGGCATCACCTGGGAGACCGCCAGATTGGGCAAGCAGGGCGATAGCAAAGCATTGACCCGCTTTTATCTTGATACGAATTGGGATGGCGCGCCGATGCTTTTGCAGGCCCGCGCGATGGATGACACCGGCTACGTCCAGCCAACCAAAGACCAGCTGCGCGAACAGCGTGGCGAAAATTCCGTCTATCACAACAACTGTATTCAGACTTGGTACGTCAACGTAGAAGGGATCGCTGAGAATGTCGAAGTCTCCTAATATCTTTATTCCGGCGATTGGTGGCGCCGCACTGGTTCTTGGCGTGGCATATGGTGTTACGTCACGGGACTACGGGGCGGATGAAATCGCGATGCTTGAAACCCGAGTCGCCCAAGCAGAGGCATCGGCTGTTACTGCGCGCGATTCCGCAGCGCAGGCTAAGGAGCAAGCAGCCGAGCTTACCGTGCAGATTGCAGACGTTCAGGCCACAGCCAACCTGACTGCACCGGCCCCCCAAAACGAAGAAGCGTATCGCATTGGACGTGCCGCATTGCCCGAAGAAATCGCAGCCTGGGATGTTGATGTTCTTCCTGATGGTCGCGGCCTGCCTGCTGGCAGCGGGGATGTCTTAACGGGTGAGGAAGTATTCGTTGATCGTTGCGCGTCTTGTCATGGCGATTTTGCGGAAGGTGTTGATAATTGGCCCGTGCTTGCTGGTGGGTTTGACACACTTGCTGATGCCGACCCGGTCAAGACTGTCGGGTCGTATTGGCCGTATCTGTCAACATCATGGGATTATATCAACCGGTCTATGCCATTCGGTGAAGCAGGGACGCTTACGGCGGACGAAACCTATGCGATTGTCGCCTATCTGATGTATTCCAACGATATGGTTGATGACGATTTTGTCCTAAGCCAGGACAATTTTGCAGACGTTGAAATGCATAACGCGAGCGGTTTTATAACCGATGACCGTGAGGCACGCGAATATGCGGCGTGGCAAACAGAGCCGTGCATGGAGAATTGTAAACAAGAAGTTGAAGTCACCATGCGGTCGGTGTTTTTGGTCGATACTCCGATCGAAGGAGGCACGGAATCTGTGATGAACAACGCCACTGCGGAAGGGTTGCCAACCTTTACAGCTGATGGTCCGTCTTTCATCCCTGTTGCATCCACTGCTCCGGCGCAAACAGAAGATGCCGATCCGGCGCCGGCGCAAGAGCCAGCAGATGATAGTGCCGTCTTGTTGGCAGCTGGTGAAAAACTGTTCCGTCGGTGTTCATCATGCCACGAAGTTGGTGCGGGGGCGGACAACAAGTCTGGCCCACAACTCAATGGCATTTTGGGTCGTGCGATCGGATCGGTTGATGGCTTCCGCTACTCCAATGTCTTTGCGGATGCGAATGCAGAAGGGCGTGTTTGGGACGCAGAAAGCCTTGCCGGGTTTATCGAAAATCCCAAGTCCTATTTCCCGGGTACGAAAATGTCGTTCCGCGGACTTTCGGACAAAGAAGATCAAGATGCACTGATCGAATACCTGAAGACTGCAAGCGAGTAACTGCATGATGAGGACGTCTGCATTTTGTCTCGCCTTTGTTGCCTCAGGCTTTGCAACTTCGTTGTATGCAGAGCCTGTTGGCGATGTGGAGGCGGGGCAAAAGCAATTTCGGCGGTGTGCCAGCTGCCACATGGCTGGCCCTGATGCGACGGATCGGATTGGGCCCGCCTTGGTCAATATCGTTGGTGCGCCAATCGCGGATTCACCTGATTTTCGCTATTCGAACGCGTTGCAGGATGCGGGTGCAGACGGACAGGTTTGGACCGTTGAGGCGCTTGATGCGTTTCTGACAAACCCACGCAGCTATATCCGTGGGAACCGCATGTCGTTTAGCGGCATACGAAATGCGCAGCAACGTGCGGACATTATCGCATATCTTGGGTCATTTGCGAATACCGAAACCTCGGGTTCTGGGGATGCTGGCTTTACGGTTGCGCCTGAAATCTTGGCCATCGAAGGTGATGTTGAATACGGCGAATATTTGGGGAGCGAGTGCAAAACTTGCCACCAGACTAGCGGATCCAATGAGGGGATTCCAAATATCATCGGCCTGTCCATGGACGATTTTGTAACCGCGATGCACGCCTATCGCGAAAACTTCAGAGAGAACCCGGTCATGCAACTTGTTGCGAACCGACTGGATGACGAAGAAATCGCGGCCTTGGCTGCGTATTTCAAGGACCTAGAAAGCTAGGCCTTTCAAAATTAGGGAGTGAAGAAATGACATTTAACAGAAGAAAGTTTTTGGGCACGACCGTTGCGGCGTCCGCTGCATTGGCAGCGCCGATGTCCTTTGCGGCGGGCCACGGCAAGCCGCATGTGATCGTTGTTGGCGGCGGTGCCGGTGGTGCAACTGCCGCGCGATACATTGCTAATGACAGCAAAGGCGAGGTTGCGGTGACGTTGATCGAACCAACCCGCACATATTACACATGCTTCTTTTCCAACCTTTACCTCGGTGGTTTCAAATCCATGGACGAGCTGGGCCATTCCTACGGTGGGATCGCTGCCGAAGGCGTGAATGTTGTGCATGATTGGGCCGTTGGTGTTGATCGCAATGCCAAAACTGTCACCTTGGCTGGCGGTGCGACACTGTCATACGACAAATTGGTTCTTAGCCCCGGTATCGACTTTGTTGAAGGTGCGGTCGACGGTTGGGATCTGACATCTCAAAATGCGATGCCTCATGCGTATAAGGGTGGTTCCCAGACCGAGCTTTTGAAGGCGCAGTTGATGGAAATGCCGCAGGGCGGGACATTTGCAATGGTTGCACCACCAAACCCATACCGCTGTCCTCCTGGCCCATACGAGCGGGTCTCAATGGTTGCGCACTTCCTCAAAGAGAATAATCCAACGGCAAAAATCATCGTAGCTGATCCAAAAGAGAAGTTCTCGAAGATGGCGTTGTTCCAAGAAGGGTGGGCCAATCATTATCAAGGTATGATAGACTGGATCGGCTCTGACTTTGGAGGTGATCTTGTCGCTGTTGACCCAGACGCGATGACAGTGTCAATCGACGGTGAAGTTACCAAGGTTGATGTTTGTAATGTGATCCCCGCAATGAAGGCTGGACGCATTGCTGATATCGCTGGTGTGACGGATGGCAACTGGGCACCGGTAAACGCCATCGACATGTCTAGCAAAGTTGACGCGGACGTTTATGTTCTGGGCGATGCATCTCAGCAGGGCGATATGCCGAAATCCGGTTTCTCGGCCAATAGTCAAGCCAAGGTTTGCGCAAACGCAATCCGTGGTGCGCTGACAGGCAGCCGCGTTTTCCCTGCGAAGTTCTCGAACACTTGCTGGTCACTGATCGCCGAAAATGACGGCGTCAAAGTCGGTGCGAATTATGAAGCCACTGACGAAAAAATTGCAAATATTGGCGGCTTCATCTCGGCGACGGGCGAGACTGCTGATGTGCGTCAGTCGACTTATGAAGAGTCAGAGGGTTGGTACGCAGGTATCACCGCTGACATGTTCGGCTAAGGTTGATCCGCTCTTGGATCGGGCGACTGGTCCGAGAGTATTTTACGAAATGGGGGATGACATGCGTAACGTAATTTTGGGGCTAATTTTGACGGCGTCACCAGCTTTTGCTGATGTGCCATTCCAAACGCCATTCGACGGCAGTTTTGACGATGCAACCTTTGCAGTTGAGTCAGCGATTGTCGGGCGCGGTCTGGTGATTGATCTTGTCAGTCATGTAGGCGACATGTTGAACCGCACCGCTGCTGACGTTGGAAGCGAGAAACAAATTTTCGACCAGGCCGACATCTTTTTGTTTTGTTCTGCGGTCGTATCGCGGCAAGTCATGGAAAAAGACCCCTTAAATATCCAACACTGTCCTTACGGTATTTTCGTCACTCAAATTGATGGCGAAGTGATGATAGGGCATCGCGATTACCCCGACGGGTCAATGGACATCGTCGAAAACCTGCTTTCCGAAATCGTAGAAGAAGCGACATCATTCTAATGAACTACAACGCATTTTTTGCTGCTGAACTGAGCGCGCTTAAGGATGATGGCAACTACCGCGAATTTGCGGAACTTGAACGTCACCGCGGCGCATTCCCAAGTGCGACTTGTCACAATGGACCGGGCGAAGTGACCATTTGGTGTTCAAATGATTATCTTGGCATGGGGCAACATCCGGCCGTGTTGGCCGCGATGCATGATGCGCTGGACCGCACTGGTGCAGGGGCAGGGGGCACGCGGAACATCTCTGGAACGACGCATGACCACGTGCTGTTAGAGGCAGAGCTTGCTGATTTGCATGGCAAAGAAGACGCACTTCTGTTCACGTCTGGCTATGTGTCTAACTGGGCCGCGCTTGGCACGTTGGCATCCCGTATCCCAGATTGTGTTGTGTTGTCTGACGCGTTGAACCATGCGTCTATGATCGAAGGTATCAAACATTCCCGCGCCCAAAAGGTGATCTGGAATCACAATGATCTGGACGATCTTGAGGCAAAACTTGCGGCTTTGCCTTTGGACCAACCCAAATTGATCGCCTTTGAAAGCGTTTATTCCATGGATGGTGATATCGCTCCGATCAAAGAGATATGTGACCTTGCTGATCGCTATGGCGCGATGACTTACCTTGATGAAGTTCATGCGGTTGGGCTTTACGGGTCGCGCGGCGGCGGAATTGCTGAGCGCGAAGGCTTGATGGACCGGCTGACAGTCATCGAAGGCACGCTGGGCAAGGCGTTCGGGGTGATGGGCGGCTATATTGCAGCGTCTGCGGCACTTTGTGATTTTGTTCGTTCCTTTGCGAGCGGGTTCATTTTTACAACTGCCTTACCACCTTCTGTTGCTGCCGGTGCTGCGGCGTCAATTCGCCATCTCAAGGTCAGTCAGACCGAACGCGATTTGCAAAAGGCGCGTGTGGCAGATGTGCGCAAACGCTTAGACGCCATCGGTGTGCCACATGTTGATAACCCTAGTCACATCATTCCCGTCATGGTGGGCGACCCCGAGAAATGTAAGTTCATCTCGGACACTCTTCTGGCGGATCACGGCATTTATATACAGCCTATCAATTACCCGACGGTGCCAAAAGGGACAGAGCGACTGCGCATTACACCGTCGCCCGTCCATAGTGCGCAAGACGTGGATAAACTGGTAAATGCGCTAGAGGTATTGTGGACCCAGTGCCAGTTGTGCCGTCAGCCTATCGCAGCGCAATAGGGCTTAATTCCAAGACTGCTGGGCGGCATCATAATCGGTCATTGCATCTTGGGGCGCGACCACGGGAAGGCCGCGCGCGATCCATCCGATCGCTGCGCCGTTGCCAAACATGCCCTCAGACACATCCGCAACACCTGTGATGCCGTTCTTTTCGAGCACTTCGGTGACATAGGCCGTGCGCCCGCCTGTCGCGCAAATCAGCGCAATCTGTTCTGGCGCATATTGGTCCAAGATCGCGCGAAGCTGCCGCGGAAAATCGGGCGTATGCATTGAGACAGGCCAAGCACCATCGGCGATGCCAGTCTCGGCCCATTCTTGTGGTCTGCGGATATCGAGAACCACAAGATCACCGTTGGCCATGCCACTTGCCGCTTCTTCCGCTGTTAGAACGGGCGGTTGGGCCAACACTGGCATTGCTGTGAAGGCAACGAAAACAACTGCAGACAGCCCGAGTTTTGCCTTTTTGAAAAGATCGAAAAAGAACTGCATTGATCCTATTCAAATTCCATTTGTTCATACACGCGGCCCGCGTTTCTTGTTGCCAGCTCTTCGAATGTATCAAGGTTTGTATAGGCAGATTGGTCAACATAATAGGCATCGGCCAATCCCCCGCCATCGTCGAGATGCGCGCCAACGACTGTGCGCAAATGGACCAGATAGTCGCGGGTGTAGCGGCGAACTTGATCCATGTTGGTGGGGTGGCCGTGACCGGGGATCACATATTGCGCGCCAAGCGCCTCAAATCCATGGTCCCATGTTTCGATCCAGTCAGCGACAATCGTATCTTCGAAAATTGGCAACATCCGCTCATGGAACGCCATGTCGCCGGCGATGACCATGCCTTGTTCAGGCAGCCAGACCTGCGTGTCGCCAGGGCCGTGCGCTGGCCCCAGATGCATGACTTCGATCGTAAAATCACCCATCTTGATGATTTTCTTGTCGTCGAATGTTTCGGTTGGCAACGCAACATATGTGCCCTCGGCTTTGTCACGGTTATAGCGTTGCATGCCTTGTAAAATCAGCGCGCCCCGTTCCTCAAATTCGTGGGCGGCGTCAACATGCGCAAGGATCGGCACGCCTTGGTCCTGCCAATAGGAATTGCCAAGCATGGCGTGGCCTTGGCCGTTTTCGTCGATCACCAGTTTGACTGGTTGGTCTGTGATCGTCTTGATCTCATCATGCAATGCCTGCGCCAAAATATACGCTGCACCACCGTTCACAACGATCACGCCGTCACCTGTTACGATAAAGCTAAGGTTATTGTTGTGGCCTGTGTTTTCATAGGTCGGTGGGGCGGTGGCCCCGATCGCTGACCACACATGCGGGATCACCTCTACGGGTTTGGAATACAACGCAGATGCGGGATATTGGTCCGCGATATCTTCGCTGGCGGACAAAGGTGACGCTGCGAGTATAAACAGGGTAAGCCAACGCATCTTCATTCTCCCACAAACCGGTAGCCGTCACCGTCAACATCCGCACGGCCCATTCCGCCGTTCGGCAAATGGAAGCCAACCAGTGTCATTTTCTCGGCGATAAGGCGGTCAAATAGCATCTGGCGGGTCGCGATGGCAGTTTGAGCGTCTTGGTCGGATCCGCTGGCCCATTGCGGGCGCTTGAATGCGACGTGGTGGTTTCCGATTGCATCGCCAACGACCAGTGCCGCTTCAGATCCTTGACGAACCTCGAATGCCATATGTCCGGGCGTGTGGCCCGGTGTCGACAGGGCGGCAATTCCGGGCAAAACCTCGTCGCCATCATCAAACAAAACTATGGAATCTTCGATTGCTTCCATCCGCCGTTTTGCGCCAACAGCAAATGCAGCGCGGGCGTCGCCGATGGTATTGACGGTCTCAGGGTTCCACCAATAATCCCATTCAGCACGGCCCATCATGTAGCTGGCGTTGTAGAAAAGCGGTTCGTCAAAATCATCCAGTAATCCCCAGATATGATCAGGATGTGCGTGGGTGAATACAACATGAGTGATATCATCCGGCGACAGGTTGATCGCGGCAAGGCCGCTTTCAATCGTGCCGGCACTGGGCACAAAATCTGGCCCTGACCCAACATCAAACAAAACTGTGTTCGTGCCATCACGGTAAAGCGCAAGATTGCATTCAGGCGTCACTTGTTCGCTAGAGACGTTGTATTCGGCTAGGATCGCCTTCAGTTCGTCTTGTGGCATTGGGCCAAAGATGAAATCCCCTGGCAGGATCAAATTCCCATCGCTTACGGTTGTAAGTGTCGCGTTCCCGAGGGCAAGATCGGCGTGTGCAAATTGCGGCAACGCGCCAACAAGTGGTGCCATCGTCGCGGTTTGTAGAAAATTTCTTCGGGTCAGCGACATATTGGGCTCCTGTTAAATTCTTTAATATGAATATGAATGGCTTTACATTTTAAGGCAAGGTTATCAATCATCGCCGTGATGCTGATTACCCAAAATCTGATAAGGAATGCGCCGTATGGTTTCGTTTGATTGGACACAGCGTTTTGCGGGCACTGCTGCGCTGCCACGGGATGTGCGTGACCGCCTGAGCAATGCTGCACGCATTGTGAAAATAAAGCAGGGCGATCTTGTTTTTGGACCAACCAAAATACCAGATGGTTTGCTGTTTCTATATGACGGCCGCATTCGGGTATCCCAAAGCTCCGAGGCGGGGCGCGAAATCGTGCTTTACCGCGTTGATGCTGGGGAAAGCTGTGTGCTGACAACTGCCTGTATGCTTTCCGAGGAGGCGTATAACGCCGAAGGGTTGGCCGAAACAGATTTGACGATCGTGGTTCTGCCAAAGGCAGCATTTGATCGGCTATCTGCGGAAGAGGCCACATTCAGGGACTTTGTTTTCGCCGCCTATTCGCGCCGATTGATCGACCTCTTGCGTGTGGTCGATGACGTAGCATTTGGCCGTATTGATGTACGCTTGGCAGAGCGGCTGTTAATCTTGGGCGAGGGGCGCAAAGATATTCGTGTCACGCATCAAGATTTAGCTGGAGAGTTGGGGACGGCACGCGAAGTCATATCGCGGGTTCTACATGATTTTCACAAACGCGGATTTATTGAGCAATCGCGTGGGCTTATCACATTCAAAAACAAGGCCGAGTTGGCCACGATTGCGGCAAGCGCCTAAATCTGAATTGCCATGAACACGGCAACAGTGGAAGAAATCATCTTTGGCTTGGTTTCGCCCAACGCAAAAAATCGCAACTTCTAAGTGCTATTTTTTGACGATTTAACTGAAATGCTCATCTAAAAATTTTTGCCAAAAGTGGAAAAACGGCATTTCTTTGGCAATCTGGTAAAATTTACGTTACCTTAGGGTAAGCTATACGATTCCTTTTCGTTGTGCGCGTTTTTCCGCACTCAAAATAGCGATTAAAAAGTATTTCTTTTTTTCTAACGAAATCAATGAATCTGTCTTACTTCGCTGCGAAGCGAGACCATAATTCCTTTGGAGAGTATTTTGGCTAGGCCTTTTAATCACCCGACATTTGGACCTCTGCTAGGGTCACCGCATTTTGAACGCCTTTTCGGTCGCCGGACCGATGATGTGCTTATTGGATCCGATTGGTCGGATCGAATCTATGGCCGCAACGGTGTCGATTCACTGTTTGGCGGTCTTGGAAATGACAAGCTATTTGGCGGCAACGACGATGACTTCCTTGATGGTGGTGATGGCCGTGATCTTCTGTTTGGCGGGCGCGGAGAGGACAGTCTGTTCGGCGGTCTAGGCGATGATGTCCTATACGGCGATTCAAGAGGTTCTGGTCATGGCCACGCGAATTCCGATGACTACCTTGACGGTGGCATCGGAGATGACCTGATGATTGGAGGCCGCGGTGCTGACACGATTGTCGGTGGTGAAGGTAATGACAGGCTCTTTGGGGATCAGACCCGATCCAATAACGGTCACTCTAACCACCATGCGCAATATCAAGGTGATCTGCTTTATGGTGGTGAAGGCAATGACGTCATGGTTGGCGGTGAAGGCTCTGATACGCTTTTTGGCGGTGCAGGGATGGACCGCTTGTTCGGCGATGGAACATCGATCAATCAACATACCCACAACGGTCAACACGGGCATGACCATGATGCGGATGATCTGTTAGATGCAGGTGCAGACAACGACAGCGTTTTCGCAGGCCAAGGCGATGACCGTGTTGTTCACAACGTCGGTGAAAACCTTGGTGCAAGTGACTATTACAATGGCGGCCATGACACCGACACCTTGCAGATCAACATCACGCAAGAAGAGTGGTTAGCGCTGAATGAATCGTCGCCCTACTTGCAGGATGATTTCGACGATTACCTCGCATTTCTTGCGGCCAACACGAATGCACAAACGGGCGAAGCCAATGGTGCTGTTTTCCAGTTTCAATCGCTTGGTATTCGCGCTACCCGATTTGAAAATTTCGAAGTTTTTGTCGATGGCGTTCAAATCAACCCCGCCGACGAAGCTGTTACTGCGGTCGATGACGACCGCCTAGGCGTAGACGGCGCAATCGAAGACGGCGCTGTGATTTCAGGATCGGTTATTGATAACGATGAATTCCCTGATTTCTTTCGCGAAGTGCGTTTGATTACAGGTCTCAACCCGAATGAAGGGACGCTCACCCTCAACTCCGACGGGTCATTTGAATATGATGTTGGAACAGATTTTCAGTCACTTGGTCTGGGTGACAGCGCGATTATCAGTTTTGTTTACGAAGCCGAAGATGCTGACGGCGACACAGCCCAGGCTACGGTGCAAATTGAAATCACTGGCACCAACGATGCGCCGATCGCCCAAGTGACATCTGGGGCAGGCTATGAAGACATCGCGATCACTGGCCAGCTTACGGCTACGGATGTGGACAATTTGCAATCTGAACTGGTGTTTTCGGTCGAGAGCCAAGCATCTAACGGGACCGTGACGATCGATGCCGACGGATCATATAGCTATTTAGGCAATCAGGATTATGCAGGTTCTGACAGCTTTGTCTTTGCGGTTGAGGACGGTGATGGTGGCATCGACTATGAAACGGTCACGCTTGAGGTCGCGGCAGTTGCAGATGCCCCTGTCGTCAGTGTTGGCGTCAGAGAAGGCGCGACAGTCAATCAGATCATATTCACGGTTGCCACGAACCAAGTTGATGTCGACAGCTCAGAATTTATTGACGGCATTATGACAAGCGGCAACTTGCCCGCCGGGGCAACTTTGACACCCGGGCTTGTTAACCCAGGCGGCCAGCCTGATCAGATTACGCAGGAATTTGTGCTCACCCTTCCTGCTGATCAGGATGCAAACTTTGATTTGTCATTCACCTCAACATCACAAGAGACCTCGAATGGGGATCGTGCGGACACCACTGTGACTGTTCCGATCTCGTACGAATATAACGAGATCACGTCGAATATGCAGTTTACGGCGACCGACCAAAGCATCTGGAGCTCGGGCGACCAGTTCACCTTCACGGATGATCGGTTTATCGGTCTTGATACAGGCCCGTTCAACTATTCCACGGGCTCCACGCTTTATGCGTCAACCAGTGGCGATATCATGGTTGGCTTCCAATCCAGTCTGTCGTTTGAGGGGGGGCAGGTCGATGCGTCATCAAACTATGACATCAGTATCGAAACCCACTTCAACCACACCACGGATCAGCTTCAGTTTGATACTGGCGCGGCGCTGACAAGCGGGACCTTCACAACAGAAGGGCCAAGAGGCGACTACACACTCGACTTCCTCTATGACGTGCTGTTCAACGCGTCTGCTGGCGTGAACGTCGATCTGGGCGGGATTGATTTCGGGGTTCTCGGAAGCATTGATTTCGGCAGCATCAATCAAAGCGTCAGCCTTCCACAGATTGATTTTGATGGCAGTATCAATCTGATTGATCTCTCGAGCGAGGACCTTCAGGGGGAAATTCCATTTCCCGAACCGGTCAGCTTCCTCTCTCTTGAACTGGATTGGCCAGAAATCTCGACCACGGGAACCGCATTGCCAGACCCCGCGACATCAACAGGCGAAAGTGAGAATTTCCTCCAGCTCACCCTTGATATTGATGATCTCGCAGCCACCGTGGCAGGATTACCGGTTAACCCGTTGAACCCGCCGCGTGTGTTCGTCGGCCCAGCATATATCGAATTTGACCTGCTTGATGTTGATGTCTTTGGCGGCATGAATTTCATTCAGGATTTTGAGCTTGATTACGGTGAGCTTAGCGGCACCTTGTTGTTCGAGAACGGCGCTGTCCAAAACTTCACGATCGGGGATTCGCTTCTTATCGATAATGCGTCTGTTATTGATATGGGCGGTAACGGGGATGGTGTTGTTGATTTCGAATTCATCGTCGCACCAGAGGCAGAACTGTCGAACGATACACAAGTTGGATTCAATATCGGCGTTGATGTTAGCGTGTTTGAGGTCGATCTCGGCTATAATCTTAGCATCGACAATCCTCTTTCGGACGTTGTCGGCCCTGATAGCTTTGGATTTAGCGATAGCGTCTCGATTGGGCCACTTACAGGGTTTGATGCAACATTGCCGTTGGGCAGTGTTACCGTCTTCGACGATACCTTCGACTTGAACTTTGACGACAACGTGTTGGTGGCTTTCGCCTGATCCGCGACCGAGGCTTGTTGAAGTTTCAAGCCAGCGAACAAACACATAATTGAGAAAGGGCCCATGGACGACATGGGCCCTTTTTTGTGGCTGCATGTTTCGCGCTTTTTCCATTTATAGACCGATAGCTTACACTACTTAGGCCGCGCGTGATCAAGTCACCGGCGACCTTGTATGTCGGGGCTTTTGGCAAATTCACTGGTGTCGAATGGATCAATGCACATACGTTATAGATCAGAGTGAAATTGCAAGTGGTGCTACCCAAATGAAAGTACGTCCCCTGATTAAAATATTTTCTTGGACAGTGACGCGTTTCATGAATGCCCTAAAGTGGCTCGCACATAGCATATGGTTCATCGCCTTCATGTTGACCTTCACACTATTTGTCGCAAGCCATACCGTTGCCTCTGTCGCGATTTTAACGAGTGCAGCATTTTCAGCGGTCGCAGGTGTCACGACTATCGTTTCGGAACATAGTTCGCGGAGCTCCAAGCAATCTGCGACCTTGGCCAAGCTTGATGGTGAACTCGAATTGGAAAGAGATATTTCTTCGCGTCTAGCATCGTCAACGAACGAAGGTAGGGCGGCGAGCAACCAACTCGTGGCACTGCGACAAGAGCTGGTTCTTGAAAAATCTATATCCAATCAACTCGCTGTAGATCTTGGCGATGAATCTGCTCTGGCCAAGTCATTGTCGCTTCAGCTTTCGGCAGAAAAGAGGCAAGTGAGTAGTTTGTCAGGTTTGCTATCCCAGGAGCGCGTGCGAACTGAAGGGCTTGATCGACAGGTTGCCCAGCTAAGGGAATCGCAGACGATCGTTTTTCGAGGTCGACGAACTCCGGTCAAAACGGTGGTCGCAGAAACTATATCCGTAGCAAATACGAGAATTGCAAAAACGGCAGCAACGAATCTAAGCAGCATTCCTGCAGAGAGTATACCGTTCTACGGGATCGCGTTTGTTGTTGCAGCCACCGCCTTTGAGATTGATATGGCTTGCCGAACAATGGATGATTTTCACGAACTTCAACTTGCTCTGGATCCAAACTTTAATGCTCATATTGAGACTGCAGAGGTATGTGGACTTCCAATCCCTTCTCGTGAAGAGGTCTGGGCCAAAATTCAGAATTCTCCAAGCGCTGCTTGGAATGGTAGCGCGACGGCTTTCGCTGATGTTTCTGAAAAAATCAGGACACTGGAAGCTCCCAACTTCGAACAAGTTTCACAGGGAATAATTCGGTTTTTTGATCATTGGTATGACTAGACCACATCACCATTCGCGCGGGGGAATCGAGAAATTCCATGCATCCAAATAGAAAAACCTCGGCAATATGGAATGAATCCTTGAGTGCACCAATGTGACGCAGCGCGGTGCTGTAGTGGGATAAATCCACCGCAACCCATTGACGGGTGCTCATAAAATCAATGCTTTAGTGAAACGCTGGCTGGGGTGGTAGGATTCGAACCTACGGTGCACGCTACCAAAAAGCGTTGCCTTACCACTTGGCTACACCCCATCAGCGAGGTGGTAACTACGATGAAGCGCGCAGCGGTTCAAGCCCGAAATTCGAAAAAGTGTCATTCCTTTTCGGCGTCATCGCGCAATAGGTCCTCTGTGTTTTCGGCGTGCCGTTCGGCATTGACGATTTTGGCAAGAGCGGTATCCGCTTTGGGGCTGACCGACACGATTTCATCACTTTCGACAGCGACGGCTTGAAGCGGCACATTGCGGGTGATTTTGACCGATTGGGTTGCGTCCGGCAGAACGATATCGGCGGCTAAAAGCGCACGTTTAACATGGCGGATCGCCTCTCCTTTTGCCAAGGCGATTGCGGTTTCGTTTTGGTTCACCCAGCCCGTGACAACCATGCTGGCGCCGCTGGTTTCAAGCGTATCGATCCAAACCGACGCCGCCGGGGTGGCAAGCACAAATGGCAGGTCTTGAACCGTGTCTTCCATCAATGCGCGTGCCACTTGCAAATCTGCCTCTCGGTCGATCAGCAAGGTGAACATGAACCTGCGTTCATGGTGTTGGCTGAAGTTGATGATACGGCTTTTGAAAACCGTCGCATTGGGAATGCGGATATGGTTGCCATCAAACGAGAGAAGGATCGTTGCGCGACTGGTTAGCCGAATGACTCGTCCCTGGTCGCCGTTGATTTCGACGGTGTCATTTGGTCGAAATGGCTGTCGGATCGACAACATGATTGACGCGATGAAATTCTCGACTGTGTCACGCACAGCAAACCCGAGCGCCAGACCGATGATACCCGCCGCACCTAAGATCGTGGACAGCAAGGCAGTGGCATTCATCACATCGAGCGCCAGCACCAGTCCAGCGACGACAAAGACCAAACGGACGAGTTGGCGATACAGCTCGGCAATAAAGCTGTTCGGCGCAAGCCGGTCCCAAGGCTGGCGCAAACGTGCAATCGCAAAGCCGATTGTGACGACAGCCGCAAACAGAGTGGCCCCAATCAATGCTAAGGGCACAAAGGCAATTAGCTGATCCACACGGTCCCGAAACCGGTCGACGGCCGGATCAAGGCGGCGCACAATCTCTGTGGTTTCGGTCACTTCGTTCCGCACCGCGACAACGCCCTCGACCCGCGAGGCGACATCTTCGGTTTGGGTGATTTCTGGGGCAGAGTTAGCTGTGCCGCGCAAAGTCACAACGCCATCATCGACGCGAACTGTTATGTCATCCGAGTGGCCTAGCGCGTTGAGGATGTCACGAATACGATTGGCGATCTCCGCGTCTTGCTGTCCGCTGGAGGCAGCCGTGATCGTACCGCCGTTGTCTTGGGCCATTGCCGGAGATGAGAAAATGAGGGCGAGGCAAACAAGTATAAACCGCATGGTTGTCACCCTAGTGTGCGGACCAGTGCTGTCAATCAAACGCGCAAGGGGTCGGCCTTGGCCAATGCATCAAATTGCATCAATGACGCAATCAATGCCCCCATTTGGTCCAAGGGGATCATATTTGGGCCATCTGACGGAGCTGTATCGGGGGCCTCGTGGGTTTCGATGAATACAGCCGCAATTCCTAGCGATACGGCTGCACGCGCCATCACTGGCGCATATTCGCGCTGCCCGCCACTTGATCCGCCCATGCCGCCGGGTTGCTGGACCGAATGGGTTGCGTCCATGACTACGGGATACCCTGTTTTGGCCATTTGCGGCAGGCCACGCATGTCCGCGACCAAGGTGTTATAACCAAATGACGTTCCGCGCTCGGTCAGCATGATACGCTTGTTTCCGGTGCTTTCGATTTTGGAGACCACGTTGGGCATGTCCCACGGCGCAAGGAATTGCCCCTTTTTCACATTGATGACAGCGCCTGTTTGACCAGCTGCGATCAAAAGATCCGTCTGTCGGCACAAGAACGCAGGAATCTGCATGATGTCGCAAACGGCCGCCACGTCAGCGCATTGGTCTGCCGTGTGAATGTCGGTCAGAACCGGGCATCCAATCGTGTCCTTGACGGATTGCATGACTTTGAGACCTGCATCAATACCTAGGCCACGCATGCCAGACAGGGATGTGCGATTGGCCTTGTCAAAGCTTCCTTTGAAAACAAATTGCGCGCCCGCCGCCGCACAGTTTTCAGCCATTTGACCAGCGATCATTTGCGCGTGATCAAGACTTTCGAGCTGGCACGGCCCAGCGATCACCAAAAGGGGGGCGTCATTGCTGATCTTCAGATCACCGATTTCTATGGTGTGCATTATGCGGTTACCTGTTCGCGAAGGATGGAGGACGTGAGCGAGATCATCAAATAGATGCCTGCAAAAATTAGGAATGCCAAAATCGTATTTTCGAAAGCGCGTGGATAGGTTGCCTCGTCGGGTGCAACCGGCTCAACGCCAAGTGACAGATACCGAACTTGACGGTTCGCTTCGATTTGTGCGGCTTCCATTTGGGCCAATGATTGCTGCACAATCACGGTCTGGAAGTTGTAATTTTCTTCGGCCAGTCGCAATTCTGTGTTGCGCGACGCGATGGAGCCGCCACCAGACGCCGATGTCATCTGGCTTCGCAGTTGCGCGATCAGCCCCTCGATGCTTCCGATTTGTGCTTCTAGTCCCGCGACTTGAGCGGCATTGGGGCGTCGCACAGATTGTTTGCCTGCCAAATCAAGGATCAGTTGCTGACGTTGGCTTTCCAGTGCGGCAACTTGCTGAATGATCGCGCTGGATTCACCGATTGGATCAAGGATTTCAGTTTCCTGCTGGATTTGCAGCCATTCGGCCAAGGCTTCTGAGCGGCGGAATTCGGCATTTTCATACGATGCTCGAGCGCCTGCCATCTGATCCTCGCGCAGGCGTTTGGTCAGTTGATCAACCTGCTCCTCAGCGTAGCCGATCAGGGCTTCTGAGAATTGTTGGCTGGCCTCGGGCGTCGCGGCGATAACCTCCATCCGCAGGATACCTTCGGTTGGGTCATAGCTGATTTGTACGTGGTCTTTGTACACACCGAAAACAGCCTCATTCGTGGCATCAGCAGGAAGGCGTTGGATTCCGTCGATGTTTTCGTCGCTGAAGTGGGCCTGAAAGCCGTGTTCTTCGTTCAAACGCACAAGTGCGGCGCGGGACGCAAGATATGATTGCACTGTGATGCTGTCTTGCTGTGTGGCCATCGACGTGCCTGCGAACATGCCACCCAAGCCACCTGCACCAGATGCGGGTTCGGCCTGCTGAATAACAAATTCCGAATTGGTCGCGAACATCGGGGTGGCCAGCGCGAAAAAGTAATAGCCAACCAGGATCGTGGGCAAGAACACAAAAAATGCGAGACGTGAAAGCAACAACATCAGCTTGCGGCGGCGGCGCTTTGCGATGTCGCGCTGGATTTTGAAGATTTCGCTGGCGCGACTATCGGCGGGGTCCACCCGTTCGGTCGACGGCAGGTTGGCACCGGGGTCAGCAACAGTCTGGGGCAATTGAATGCGCCCAATTTCTTGGGTCGCTGCGCCACCTGCATCGGGTGTTTTCGGCTTGTCGGCTGCGTCGTCGGGCGCAACAAGTTCGAGGATTGTGTTGCGCTGGAACGGATCAATACCCGCCGCGCGCAGTTGTTTGACCGCGTCAAAATCGGAGGTGACCGCAAGACCCTGTTTTTGAGCGACGCGACGCGCCATGCGCAGCTGGCGGCCAGTCAAACCCTCGCGGCGGATCGCATCAATTTGGTCCGCGTCATTGGGCGCAGCGGATGGCTGCGGTTCTTGCGGGGTTACCGGTGCCGCTTGTTCACCGCCTTGTCCCATGGGACTGTCACGACGAATGCGGAACTTTTTAGCCTTGGGTTTCGTAGTCATACAGAACTTTCGCTTCTTCCAAGGTGTCAAACATATGAATGCGCCCGTCTTTCAGAACTGCTGCTGATTTTGCAAACCGTTCAAGGGTGGACGCTTGGTGCGACACGATAATAACCGTTGTGTTTTCTAACCGCTCTCGCAGGATTTCACCTGCTTTTTTATTGAATGCGGCATCTGTCGTCGAGGGCATCCCCTCGTCGATCAAGTAAATGTCAAAATCAAGTGACAGCATCAGCGCGAAAGTAAAACGCGCGCGCATTCCTTGCGAATAGGTGCCGACAGGCATGTCAAAGTATTCTTCGATCCCGCAAAGCCAACGGCAGAATGCCTCTACATAATCGGGGTCAAGACCGTAAAGCCGCGCGATATAGCGGCAGTTTTCCTTGGCTGTGTGCCTGTTAACCACGCCGCCCATGAACCCAAGCGGAAATGAGATACGGCAACCGCGATAAATCTTGCCTTCGTCGGGTTTTTCTAAACCAGCCATCATGTTGATAAGCGTGGTTTTACCAGTGCCATTCGGGGCCAAAATACCAAGCGAATTGCCCAATTCCACGCGAAACGAAGCCTGATCAAGAATGACCTTGCGCTGGGTTCCGGTCCAATAGGACTTGCTGACATTTTCAAATTCTAACACGTTGACCTGCTCATGTCCCTTATGTGGGTACCAACATTTATGATGGCAATAGGTTAACACCCCTTTGGCGAGGTGGTCCCTTTGTACCGATTATGCCCCATTGATTGTGTCAAATATAGGGACAATGACCAAAGTGGCGGAAAATCACCGCGCTTGTGTCGTTTCGGTGTGTGCGCCAAAACGGAACAATGGGATTGGTCCAAGATATTCACGCCTGCACGTTGTGCAAAGATAGGTTTGCGGCAACGGCAACTGCACATGTTCCACGACCTGTTGTCTGGTTGGGGCAGGGCACACCCATTTTGATTGCAGGTCAGGCGCCTGGTGCGCGGGTGCATGAAAGTGGGCGACCGTTTACCGACCCTTCGGGTGATCGGCTTCGGGACTGGTTGGGCATTGATGACGCTGTTTTTTATGACCGCTCGCGCGTTTCCATTCTGCCGATGGCGTTTTGTTTCCCTGGATACAATGACACCGGAAGCGATTTGCCGCCCCCTCCAATTTGCGCCCGCACTTGGCGGGATCAAGCCATGTCCCATGTAGGGGATGTGCCCTTGACCATTTTGGTAGGTGGCTATGCACAAAAATGGCATTTGGACGGTACGGCAACCGTGACCGCGCGGGTTGCAGCGTGGCGTGACTATGCCCCTCGGGTTTTTGCGTTACCGCATCCGTCGTGGCGCAACACGGGATGGATCAAAAAGAACCCTTGGTTTGAAACCGATTTGATCCCCGCCCTGCGCGCGCGCGTGCAAAGCGTGCTTGCCGCGCCGCCCGCCAAGGATTAGGCACGGCGCATGACCGATCTTGATCTTGCCCATGCTGCCATGGATGCCGCCCCCGATGATGATGCCAAGCGTTTGCAATTCTATGAACGGCTGGCTGACACAGAATTGTTTATGCTGCTCGGGGCCGAGGCCGAAGGCGATCAGGTCGCACCTGAGGTGTTCGAGATCGAAGACCGTATGTATGTCCTGATCTTCGACCGTGAAGATAGGCTTGCCCAATTTGTCGGTCGAGAGGCACCCTATGCCGGACTGTCTGGGCGGGTTTTATGCGACATGGTCGCAGGGCAGAACATCGGATTTGCGCTGAACCTTGATGTTGCGCCATCTGCGATGTTGATCCCGCATGAAGCGGTATCGTGGCTGCGCGAAACACTTGGTAATGCGCCACAAGAGGCCCAAGCGCGATTGACCGAAGTCTCTGCCCCGCGTGGATTGCCAGAGGCAGTTGTCACAGGATTGGACCGTAAGTTGGCGATTGCTGCCGGATTGGCGCAAGCGGCTTATCTTGCGGCCGCGACTTATGATGACGGCGCGCGTGGTCATGTGCTGGCATTTATTGACGCCGTACCGGGTGCCCAAGATGCATTGGCCAAGGCCGCGGGAGAGGCGTTGACGTTTTCAGGGATTGAGGCGGGCACGATGGATGTATTGTTCGCGCGGTCGGATGATCCATTGACGGCCCATTTGGGACGTGTCGGGTTGCGGTTCGACCTTCCTGCGTTGCACGATCCTCAAGCGCCGGGCGCACCAGGAATGGACCCTGATAAACCGCCACGCTTGCGGTAAGGAAGCGCCCTCGTCGGGAGAATTGGGGGAAACGCGAGGCGGGTTTAGTACCCTGCGGTGCGATCCACGAGATGAAGGAAGCCCAGACCGTCTTGGTCGCGTTTGATATTGGCGGCGATAATCTTACTGGCAGTGGCGGGCCGTGTTGTGGACGCGATATGCGGCGTAACAGTGACCTTTGGGTGCGACCAAAATACATGATCAGCGGGCAAAGGTTCAACACGGAACACATCGAGTGTAGCGTGACCGACCTGACCCGAGTCGAGCGCCGCCAATAGCGCGCCGTCATCGATCAGCGGGCCACGCCCGGGGTTTATTATGAATGCGCCTTGCGCCAGCAGGTCAAGCGTTTCGGAACGAAGCGTATTTTCCGTGTCAGGCGTATCTGGCAACAACAGGATAACAATCTGCGCATTTTGCAATGCGTTCTTAAGCCCATCCACACCGTGCAAACAGCGGATGCCATCGACGGATTTTGCCGATCTGCTCCAACCGGTGACGGGGAAGCCGAGCCCACGAAGTGCCTGTCCGCAGGCTGTGCCAAGTGCGCCAAGGCCTAGGATGGTGACAGGGCGGTCTTCGGCAAGCGGTGGATAGGTCATATCGCGCCACTGCCCGTCTTGGCCCGCAACATGCACGTCAAGCCCAAGATGATGCCGCAGTGTGTGCCCCACGACCCATTCAGCCATGCCGGCCGTCAAACTATCGTCGACCATGCGGACCAACGGTTGCGTTAGCGTTTCATTGCCAACCACGGTTTCGACCCCAGCCCAAAGGCTGAGAATACCCTTGGTTTTCACATAGTCCGTGAAATCGGTTACTGGGCCATTGGGCGCGAATACGATGTAATCAACATCTTCAGGTGTGTGGTCGGTCGCAAGATCTACGTCTAACCCCGCGTGTTCGAATGCGTTGGTCAGTGGCGCATTATATTCCGCCCAGCGGGGCGATTGGGCAGAAAACAGAACCTTGAGCATTAGCGGGCCTTATGGACGTGCGCGCTTTGCACTAAGCCGAACGCGATTAACAAAACCAGCATGGCAGATCCGCCATAGCTGACAAGCGGAAGCGGCACACCAACCACGGGAGCGAGCCCCGTAACCATCGCCATGTTTACCGCAAAGAAAAGAAAGAATGTCATCGCGACGCCAAGGGTCAAAAGGGACCCAAATCGGTCCTTGTTCGTCAGCGCGGATGCCACGCAAAACAGAATGATCAAAACATAGAGGATCAAAAGCGCGAAAGCCCCGATAAATCCGAATTCTTCGGCCAAGGTCGTGAATATAAAATCCGTGTGCTTTTCGGGCAAGAAATTCAAACGGCTTTGCGTGCCTTGCATGAAACCGCGCCCCGTCCATCCGCCAGAGCCCAGCGCAATCTTGGCTTGGGTAATGTGATATCCAGCACCAAGTGGGTCATTCGCCGGATCAAGAAACGTGTCGATGCGTCGATATTGGTAGTCTTTGAGCAGTTGCCAGCTGGTCCCGCGGCCTTGGAAAACGGCAACGATCGTGCCAACGCCTGCGGCGATCACGGTTGCGAAGTAAGCCCAGTGCACACCGGCCAAAAACATGATCGTGGCCCCGCCCATCAGCAACAAAAGAGCGGTGCCAAGGTCAGGTTGTCGCAGAACCATCGCGGTTGGGATCAAGATGATGATGACAGGCAACAGCACAAATAACGGCCGTGATGTTTTGTCGGTCGGCAACCAATCATAGTAGGACGCAAGTATCATGATCAGTGTGATCTTGGTCATTTCGGATGGCTGCAAACGCATAAACCCCAGATCGATCCAGCGTTGGGCGCCCATGCCAGTTGATCCGAAAAACTCCACGCCCAACAACAATACAAGTGAGACGCCAAATGCCACGGCGGACACGTTGCGCCAAAACCAGATCGGGACCATCGCGACGCCGATCATCATCGCCATTCCGACGCCAAAGCGTTTGACCTGCGCGGACATCCATGGGTCAGCAGAACCGCCAGCAACAGAATAGAGCATGACGAACCCAGTGCCGGCAACAGCTGTCAGCAGGATGATCACAGGCCAATTCAGATAGAAAAGTTTGCGAAAACCGGTTGGGACATATTTGGCATTATAGGCGAGATAGCTCATGCACGATCCTGCCCACGTGAACCGGGTGGTATGCGGTCCCTTATCTTGCGTTGTTGTTCAGCGATGCGTCCGCGGACGTTGGATGGATATGCCTCTAGCGGGGGTTCGCCATCGTACAGTGCTTGCAACATGATGTCGCGTGCGATTGGGGCCGCTGCGGTTGAACCACCGCCGCCGTGTTCGACGACAACCGCGATTGCAAACCGAGGGTTTTCAATAGGGGCGAAGCTGACGAATAGCGCATGATCGCGTCGTTCCCACGGCAGATCGGCGTTGCGTGTCACGCCGCGCGCGCGTTCCTCTGCCGTGATCCGCCGCACTTGGCTTGTGCCTGTTTTACCAGCCATTTTGTTGGCAGATGCGTTGATGCGTGATCGATATGCGGTGCCGCGGCTGTGGTTCGATACGTCGTCCATCGCATCACGAATCCGGCGTAGATAATTTTCGTTTAGCCCAAGGTTTTCGCCCAAACCCGATGGTTCCTCATAGCCGTCGATCGCACGAACAAGGCGTGGTGTAATTTCACGACCTGTCGCCAGCCGCCCCGCCATGATGGCAAGCTGAAGAGGCGACGACAGAACATAGCCCTGCCCAATAGACGCGTTGACCGTATCACCGATGCGCCAATCCTGATCGCGCACTTCTTTCTTCCACGCTTTATCCGGGGCGAGGCCCGACGCCACAGCCGAGAGTGGCAAATCATGCTTGATGCCGAGGCCCATTTTGCGGGCCATGGCAGCAATTTTGTCGATCCCAACACGTTGGCTGATTTCATAGTAGTAACAGTCACATGACTGTTTCAGGCTCTCGTGTAGGTTCATGTTTCCATGGCCTGCACGTTTCCAGCAGTGAAAGCGAGTGCCATAGACCTCGACCCAGCCCGTGCAGCGGATCGTTTCCTCTGGCGTAACCTTGCCGTCTTCTAGCGCGGCCATAGCCGTCACCATCTTAAAGGTCGATCCAGGCGGGTAGGTGCCTTGCACTGCTTTGGCAGCAAGTGGGCGATACTTGTTTTCGTTCAGGTCTTTCCAGTTGGCGACCGAAATACCGCGCACAAACATATTAGGATCAAACGTCGGTGCAGAAGCCACAGCACGCAGATCACCATTTTCCAAGTCCAGCACGACTGCGCCAGCGCTTTCGCCGTCCAAACGGGCCTGAACATAGGATTGCAAGCGGGCATCAATCGTCAGCTGCACGTCAGAGCCAGAATTACCCTCTTTGCGATCCAACTCGCGCATCACGCGGCCGACGGCATTCACCTCGATGCGTTTTGTGCCAGCTGATCCGCGCAAGCGGCGTTCCAGCTTGTTTTCTGCGCCGGTCTTTCCAATCTGGAATTTTGGAATTTGCAAAAGCGGGTCCTGATCGTCGATCCGGCTAAGGTCGTAATCAGAGACGGGGCCGACATAGCCCACGACATGGCCCAAATCAGCACCCCAAGGATAAACGCGGCTCAGGCCCACTTCGGCTGTGATGCCGGGAAGCGCGGGGGCGTTCACGTTTACCCTTGCCACATCGTCCCACGACAGACGATCAGCAATCGTCACGGGCACGAAAGGTGACCGTCTACGCATTTCTTCCATCGCACGGGCAAGATTTTCAGGATCAATGGGGACCAGTTTGGTCAACCGTTCCAAAATCTCACCGACATCACCTGCATCTTCGCGCACCATGACAACGCGGTAGTTTTGTTCGTTCGCGGCCAGTGGTTGACCGTTAAGATCAAAAATCAGTCCGCGCGCGGGCGGGATCAGGCGTATATTGATGCGGTTTTCTTCGGCTAGCAGACGAAACTGATCGGCCTGGTCAATTTGCAGCGATTGCATGCGGTAGCCAAGCGCGCCAACGATGCCAACCTGTGCCGCGCCCACAACCAAGGCACGCCTGCTGATACGGCGTGCACTGTCGTCTGCATCTTTTGTGTTACGCTTCATAAACGATGACCTCGACTATCGACTTGGCCCAATGCGGGGCGGCTAACGCCAAATAGAAAATGTGCAGCGGCGACAACCAGTGGGATAAAGATAATGGTCATCACCATCTGGATCAATGTTAGCGCAAGTGGGGCCTGAGGTGTCATCACAACCGTTTGAACAACGCGGTTCAAAACCGTAATCGCGACAATTCCGGTCGTGATCCATCCCCATTCAAGCGCAATCGGCATATCGCGGATATTGGCAGCCCGCGCGCGTATCATTTCGGTTAGAATAACAACCAGAGCGGTCCAGAGCCCGGGGGGGCGCTGGAAAAGCATGTCAGAAAGCAAAAATATTGCGGCAATGATGTAGACGGGCGCATATTCAGGGCGTCGTGACACCCAGACAAGCGCGACTGCCAATAGCCAGTCTGGAGAGGCCCAAATTGTTGGCCGTGTATCGAGCGGCAACAGTTGGCCAAAGATGATTATCAGCGATAGCGCGACATAGACCAAACGCCCGAGCCAAATTTTTGTTGTCGGGGCTTCAGCCATCGGATTCAATTTCTGTCAGGTCAGCCTGAAGCTGACCATCAGGCGCGAGCAGACTGCCGGGGTCTGTGATGCCTTCGTTCGGGCGTGACCGTAGCACACGCAAGAATTCGAGGCGCTCATAGTCAGCAGAAAGGCGTACGCGCAAACGGCGGTCATTGCCCAAGGCGACCTGACCGACCAGCAAATCGGCGGGGAACACGAGGCCGTCACCAGACGTCACAACGCGGTCGCCCGGGCGAACAACATCTGCGTTTTCCAGAAACTCAATCGGTGGATTCAATGTATTGTCACCGCCCAAAATCGCGCGTTGCCCAGACGGTTGGATGGTCACGGGTATACGGCTGGACGTGTCGGTCAACAGGATCACGCGCGCTGTTTTCTCGCCCACGCCGCTGATCCGGCCGACCAGCCCGATGCCATCCATGGTTGGCCAGCCATCCACAATCCCATCGCGTGCGCCAACGTTTAACAGTACCGATTGCCGAAAGGGGGAGCCGCTGTCAGTCAAGACGACGCCCGTCACATAAGTCAGCTGTGGATCAAGCCGGACATTGTTCAGACCCAGCAATTTGGCGTTTTCTTGTTCAAGCTGAAGCGCCGCTTCTTTCCATGCTTTCATTTGTTGCAATTCACGGCGTAGATCACCGTTTTGTTCCGCAAGCTGTTGATAAGATTGAAAATCAGAAATCAGGTTTGCGATACCCGTAACAGGCGCCATTGCCCAATCAAATGACGGAACGACGCGGTCGATGACAGCCAGACGGAACCGTTCTACACGGGGACTGTCAATGCGCCACACAAGGAAGATACCCAACAGCGCAAAGACAAGGAGCCCGACCAGCAATTTGCGGATCGGGCCAAAGTAATCTTCTGTGTTGCGATCATTTGCCAAGCAGGGCCTGCCTTTTAGCTATCGTAGTCGATCACGTGGCGAAGCTGTTTTTCGTATTCCAGCGCCTTGCCGGTGCCCAAGGCCACGCAGTTCAGGCTTTCGTCAGCGACTGAAATCGCAAGTCCGGTTTGTTCGCGCAACGCCAGATCCAGTTGGCCCAACAACGCACCGCCACCTGTCAACATCACACCGCGGTCGACAATATCTGCGGCCAGATCGGGTGGCGTTGCTTCGAGCGCGGTCATCACTGCCTCGCAAATTTGCTGCACGGGTTCAGCCAAGGCTTCTGCGACTTGGGCTTGGGAAATTTCTGTTTCTTTAGGCACGCCATTCAACAGATCGCGGCCACGAATATGCATCGACTGTCCACGGCCATCGTCAGGCATACGCGCGGTGCCGATAGAGGTTTTGATGCGCTCTGCCGTGCTTTCCCCGATCAGCAGGTTATGCTGACGACGCAAATAGTTGATGATTGCCTCGTCCATGCGATCACCACCGACCCGCACGGAGCGGGCATAAACGATGTCACCCAATGACAGAACGGCGACCTCGGTCGTGCCGCCGCCGATATCGACAACCATGTTACCAGTTGGATCGGTGATCGGCATCCCTGCGCCAATTGCCGCGGCAATTGGTTCTGCAATCAGACCGGCACGGCGTGCACCAGCGGACAAAACCGATTGGCGGATCGCGCGTTTTTCAACAGGTGTCGCGCCATGTGGGACGCAGACAATAATTTTTGGTTTTGAGAATGTGGACCGTTTTGCAACCTTGCGGATGAAGTGTTTGATCATCTCTTCGGCGGTATCAAAATCAGCGATCACGCCGTCGCGCATCGGGCGAATTGCCTCGATCGAACCAGGTGTGCGGCCTAGCATCAGCTTTGCGTCTTCGCCAACGGCCAGCACTTTTTTCACGCCATCCTTGACGTGATAAGCAACCACGGACGGTTCAGACAAAATGATGCCCTTACCTTTGACGTAGACCAGCGTATTCGCTGTCCCAAGGTCAATCGCCATATCAGACGAAAACAAACTTCCGAAAATCGCCATAATGCAGCCAGTCCTTAAGAATATTCGATGTAGATCGCGACTCCCCAGCCGCTGCGCCCTTATAGGTAAGGGGCGGTCAGGGTGAAAGGGGCAATTATGCAGGCCATTGGCATGATCTTGCCGCTATTTTGGGGCGGGGCGGCGCATTGGCCGCCCGCACCGATTAGCTGTCTTTATAGCTTACGCCTTTGGTGTCGTAACCCGGTTGGGATTGCTCGCGGCGCATCATCAAACGGTTCAGCGCATTGATATAGGCCTTGGCACTTGCCACAACCGTATCGGTGTCAGCCGATTGGCCCGTTGCAATACGCCCGTCTTCTTCCAAGCGGACAGAAACGGTGGCCTGCGCATCAGTGCCTTCTGTGACAGCACTTACTTGGTAAAGCTGCAGGCGGGCCTTGTGTTCGACCAGCGATTTCACTGCATTAAACGTCGCATCAACGGGCCCATCACCTGTGGCCTTGGTTGTGACAACAGCGCCGTCGATTTCCAAAGCCATATCGGCGGTTTGTGGCCCTTCGGTGCCACAGACAACGGCCAACGATTGCAGACGGATTCGGTCAGCTTCACCTTCGTTCTGGCGAATGATGGCAATCAGGTCGTCATCATAGACTTCCTTTTTACGGTCGGCCAGTTCCTTGAACCGCACGAACACATCCTTGAGCTGATTGTCAGCCATGTCATAGCCCAGTTCGGTCAACTTTGCGCGCAACGCCGCACGGCCCGAATGTTTGCCTAACGGCAGTGATGTGCCCGCCAGGCCCACATCTTCTGGGCGCATAATCTCGAACGTTTCTTTGTTTTTCAGCATCCCGTCTTGATGGATGCCAGATTCGTGGGCAAAGGCGTTTTTGCCGACAATCGCCTTGTTGAACTGAACCGCAAAGCCCGAAACCGTCGCCACACGGCGGGAAATGTTCATGATCTTGGTCGTATCAATGCGGGTTGTATAGGGCATGATGTCGGACCGCACCTTAAGCGCCATTACGACCTCTTCCAGCGCGGTATTGCCAGCGCGTTCACCCAAACCATTGATTGTACACTCGATCTGGCGTGCTCCGCCTTCCACGGCGGCCAGTGAATTGGCGGTCGCCATGCCCAAATCATTGTGGCAGTGGGTCGCGAAGATGACATCATCAGCGCCGGGCACGGTTTTGATCAGGTTACGGATCAGATCAGCGGATTCCACAGGTGCGGTGTATCCCACGGTGTCGGGGACGTTGATGGTGGTTGCACCAGCCTTGATCGCGATTTCGACGACACGGCATAGGTAATCCCATTCCGTGCGTGTGGCATCCATTGGGGACCATTGCACGTTGTCGCACAGATTACGCGCATGTGTGACAGTGTCGTGAATGCGCTCCGCCATTTCGTCCATCGTCAAATTAGGAATGGCACGGTGCAATTCAGATGTGCCAATAAACGTATGGATACGCGGGGATTTGGCGTGCTTGACAGCCTCCCAGCAGCGATCAATGTCTTTGTAGTTCGCGCGCGCCAAGCCGCAGATCGTCGCGGATTTAGACCGCTTTGAAATCTCGCTTACGGCATTGAAATCACCCTCAGAGGCGATTGGAAAACCGGCCTCAATGATGTTTACGCCCATTTCGTCCAGCAGTTCCGCGATTTCCAGCTTTTCTGCATGGGTCATGGTCGCACCCGGGGATTGCTCGCCGTCGCGCAGTGTGGTGTCGAAAATCAACACTTCATTCGTCGTCATTTTGGATATTCCTTTGTGTCCTTAGGCTGTCTTGGTGCTGGTCCCCTCTGAGCGGTCGCACCGATATGGCACGCTCAGAGGCAGCTAAGGAGAAGCAACGCAAATAGGCCAAGCCCGATAGGGGCGGCAGATGTGATATGTGCGTTTACGTTCATGGCGCAACTATACGCGACTGATCGTTAAAGAAAACCCCTCGATTTTGGCGAATTCTAAAGGCTGGCAATGCAAATGTAGTGGCTTTTGAAGATGTGAAACCTAGTTCTGATTGATGAATAGAGTTTTGATCATTGGCGCATCTGGCGGCATCGGGGCTGCGATGACCCACGGGGTGTCAGGCGAAGTTGTTACGCTGTCGCGGAAAGCGGACGGTTTTGATGTCACCGACGAAGACGCGGTTGCGCGTTTGTTGGGTGAATTAGATGGCAAATTTGACCGGATCATCATTGCCATCGGAGTATTGGGCACACCTGAAAAAGCGCTCTCCGCGATTGATGCGGCGGCGATGTTGGATGTGTTTGCGGTCAATGCTGTGGGTCCTGCGCTAATCGTGCGTCATGTACCTGATCTATTGGCACCCAACGGTCGTGTTGCTGTTCTGTCAGCGCGTGTGGGTTCAATCGGTGACAATAAAATCGGCGGTTGGCACAGCTACCGCGCATCCAAGGCTGCGTTGAACCAGATTGTGCATGGTGCCGCGATTGAACTTACGCGCACGCACAAGGGATCGGTCTGTGTGGCCTTGCATCCCGGCACTGTTGCCACGCCGTTTACGGAAAAATATGCGGGTCGTCACACAACGGTCGCGCCCGCAGATGCGGCCACGAACCTATGGCGTGTGATCGAAGGGCTGACACCGGACCAAACGGGCGGGTTTTTTGACTATGCAGGCGATGTGATCCCATGGTGAGGCTGGTTCTGGTTTTGGGGGATCAGCTAAGCCTGAACCTGCATGGACTGCAAAAGGCCGACCCCAGCCGCGACATCGTGGTGATGGCAGAGGTGGACGCAGAGGCCACATATACCCCGCACCACCCCAAAAAAATTGCGTTCACATTTATGGCGATGCGCGCGTTTGCCCATAATCTGCGCGCGTTGGGGTGGACCGTGCGCTATGCCAAGATTGACGATCCAGACAACACCCATTCCATCGCCGGAGAGTTGATCCGCCACGCTAGCACACAAGACACAGCAGGCGTGATCGTGACGGAACCGGGTGAATGGCGGCTGATTGATGCGCTGGCTGAATTGCCGATACCTGTTCACACGCTTCCCGATGATCGCTTTGTCGCGAGCCATGCGCTGTTTGAAGACTGGGCTGATGGCCGCAAGCAGCTTCGTATGGAGTATTTCTATCGCGATATGCGCCGCAAAACAGGGCTTTTGATGGATGGCGATCAACCGGAGGGTGGTAAATGGAACTATGACCACGACAACCGCAAGCCCGCGAAGGAAATTGACTACGAGGGGCCGCTGAGATTTGAAGCCGAAGCGGATGTGTTGAACGTTGTGCGCGACCGTTACGGCGACAACTTTGGTGATCTTGATCCGTTCTGGTTTGCCACAACGTCCCAAGATGCGCAGACATCATTGGACCACTGGATTGCACATGGCTTGCCCCATTTTGGGGATTTTCAGGATGCAATGCTGACGGATGAGCCGTTTATGTATCACGCGATCATCGGGCTTTATCTGAATGCGGGCCTACTTGATCCGCTTGATGTTTGTCAAAAGGTAGAAGCCGCCTACCGTCGTGGTGATGCGCCACTGAATGCAGCGGAAGGCTTCATCCGCCAAATTATCGGCTGGCGAGAATACGTGCGCGGCATCTATTTTCTGGAGGGACGGGATTACACTCAACGCAATGCGCTAGATCACAAACGAGATTTGCCACCGGTTTTCTGGGGTGGGCCTACGAAAATGCAATGCATGTCCCAGACTGTAGGGCAGACGCGCGAACAGGCTTATGCACACCATATTCAGCGGCTTATGGTTACGGGTAATTTTGCACTATTAGCAGGTATTGATCCAGGGCAGGTGCACGAATGGTATCTCGCGGTCTATGCCGATGCATACGAATGGGTCGAGGCACCAAACGTCATCGGGATGAGTCAGTTTGCAGACGGGGGCATTATCGCGTCAAAGCCTTATATCTCTAGCGGTAATTACATCCACAAGATGTCGAACTACTGCAAATCCTGTGCGTACCGTGTGCAGGATAAAACCGGGGCGGATGCCTGTCCATTCAACCTGCTATATTGGCACTTTCTTGATCGCCATCGTGACAGGTTTTCGGGCAACCCCCGCATGGGGAATATGTACCGTGTCTGGGATAAAATGGATGCCGAAAAACGCAGCACCGTTCTGTTAGAGGCAGGTGCGTGGCTTGAAAAACTCGACGCAGGTGATCTGGTTTAGTTTTCGGCCGCAGGTTCTATGACAGGGTCGGCAACGTCGTCTGTCACAAGTGACCCGTCAACCCAATCGCCCTCTGCTTCTTGCCCCGTGGCATAGCGCATCGTGCCAGCACCTTGGCGGCGTCCGCGCGCAAACATGCCTTCGTAAATGTCGCCATTTGCATAGGTCGCGATGCCATTGCCGCTGATTTCACCGTTGGACCACGCGCCTTCGTAGATAAAACCATCGGGGAGGGTGATTTTGCCCATACCATCACGCTGACCGTCTGTGAATGTGCCCTCATAGATCGTGCCATCGGCATAAACCGCGCGGCCTGTGCCATTGCGTTGTCCGTCAGCCCACTGACCTTCATAGGTATAGCCATCTGCATATGTCATTTTGCCCATGCCGTGGTTCTTGGCATTCAGGAATTCACCCTCATAGGTCAGGCCATTGGCGTAGGTCGCCACGCCTTTTCCATTGATCACGCCATTTTCCCATGCACCGTCATAGCTTGATCCGTCAGGATAGACGATTTTGCCCATGCCATCGGCAAGATCGGCAGTAAACGAGCCCGTATAGACAGAGCCGTCAGGATAGGTCACCTCTCCCGTGCCGGAAATTTGGCCCATCTTCCAGTCGCCGCTGTATTTGTATCCATCTGTGCCCGTAAACGTGCCAACTCCGTGGCGTTTGTCATCTGCAAACCCGCCGACATATGTGTCGCCATTGACGTATGTGACTGTTCCGCTGCCCTGCCTGCGGCCTGCGACCAGATCACCCTCGTAGATGTCGCCATTGGGTTGTTCCAACCGGCCCTGACCTTCGATTTGGCCATTGACCCATGTGCCGATGTAGACCAGCCCGTCAGCCATCGTGAGTGTGCCCGATCCGTCACGTTCGCCCGCCTTCAGCGCACCTTCGTACACGGCACCGTCAGGGTAAGTGATTTTACCATTGCCTTCTTTGACGCCATTGATCCAAGGACCGTCATAGATATAGCCACCCGGACTGCGCATTGTGCCGGTTCCGTGGTGCATGGCATTGCGGAATTCGCCGTCATACACGACGCCATTGGCATAGGACGCGATCCCGCGACCTGTGATGTTGCCGTCAACCCAGTCACCTTCATATGTGCCGCCATCAGCAAATGTGATGCGGCCCGTGCCAGACGGTTTGCCCGCGTCAAAGCTACCTTCGTAGATGGATCCATTTGGGAAACGCGCCGTGCCTTGGCCCTTAATCTCGCCCTCGACCCATTCACCGTTGTATTCATAGCCGTTGGGCAAACGATATGTGCCGATGCCGTGCTGTTTGCCGTTCAGGAATGCGCCTTCATAGACGCCACCATCATCATATTGCTTGGTTTGCACGGTTTGCGCATCTGTCGCAGTCGCCAATGTCAGTGCCGCTGCAATCGCCGCGCCGTGCCATGCCCAATATGCCATTCGTCGTTCCCCAAACGTTTTGTTCAGGGCAACCTAATCCATGCACACAAGGCTGACAACGGGTGTAAATGTTGCAATCGGCTTTCCCTTGCCGACCAATCTGCTAGATCATGGGCAACCTAGAAGGATGGAAAGATGAGCGATCATTTTCGGCTGACCATTGCGCAATTGAATCCGACTGTTGGCGATCTGGCTGGCAACGCGGCCCTTGCACGTGATGCTTGGGAACAGGCCAAGTCGGCTGGCGCACATATGGTCGCACTGCCCGAGATGTTTATCACCGGATATTCAACCCAAGATCTGGTGAAAAAACCGGCGTTTCATCTTGCTGCGATGGCGCAGATTGACGCATTGGCAGCCGATTGCGCGGATGGTCCTACGCTTGCGATTGGTGGTCCATATCTGGACGACGGGCGGCTTTATAACGCTTATCACATTTGTCGTGGCGGCAAGGTCGTGTCGCGCCAACTCAAACATTTCCTGCCCAACTACAATGTGTTTGACGAAGTCCGTCAATTTAATCGCGGCGACATTCAAGGGCCATATGCCATTCCGAATGGCCCCCGTATCGGCAGCCCCGTTTGCGAAGACGCTTGGTATGAAGACGTGGCCGAAGCGATGGTTGAAAGTGGCGCAGAGATATTGGTGGTCCCCAATGGTTCACCGTATTTTCGGGGCAAATTTGATTATCGCATGAACGTCATGGTCGCCCGCGTGATCGAAAACGATGTGCCGCTGGTTTACCTCAATATGGTCGGTGGACAGGATGATCAGGCATTTGATGGTGGGTCGTTCGTTTTGAACCGAGGCGGCGAATTAGCATTGCAGCTACCGATGTTCGATAGCGGGATTGCACACGTCGATTTTACCCGAACGGCGGATGGCTGGACCGCGCAAAAGGGTGAAATCGCCCCGCTGCCAAGTGAATATGGTCAGGACTACCGTGCGATGGTTGAAACCTTGCGCGATTATTTTGCCAAAACCGGGTTTACGAAGTGCTTGCTAGGATTGTCCGGCGGGATCGACAGCGCGATTGTCGCCACGATCGCCGCCGATGCGCTTGGTCCGGAAAATGTGCGCTGTGTGATGCTGCCGTCCGAATATACATCGCAAGATTCGCTTGATGATGCGCAGGCTGTGGTTGATGCGCTGGGCTGTAAATACGACACCGTGAATATCGCAGGGCCGCGTGCGGCTGTGACCGATGCGCTTACACCGTTATTTGAAGGCCTAGAAGAAGGGCTGACAGAAGAAAATATCCAAAGCCGTTTGCGTGGCCTGTTGCTGATGGCCCAATCAAATAAGTTTGGGGAAATGCTGCTGACAACGGGCAACAAGTCGGAAGTCGCCGTTGGCTATGCCACGATTTATGGCGATATGTCAGGTGGTTATAATCCGATCAAGGATATGTATAAGACCCGCGTTTTTGAAACCTGCCGTTGGCGCAACGCAAATCACGCACCTTGGATGCTTGCCCCCGCAGGTGAGATGATCCCTGTGTCCATTATCGACAAACCACCCACTGCTGAATTGCGCCCTGATCAAAAAGATAGCGACAGCCTGCCGCCATACGACATTCTGGATGGCATCCTGGAAATGCTGGTCGACGACGAGGCGTCAGTCGCGGATTGCGTGGCCGCCGGATATGATCGCGACACGGTCAAGCGGGTCGAGCATCTGTTGTATATTTCTGAATATAAGCGTTTTCAGTCGGCACCGGGCACGCGCCTGTCACGGCATGCGTTCTGGCTTGATCGTCGGTATCCGATCGTAAACAGGTGGCGCGACAACGGGTAAATTGTGCTAAGGTGGCCCTAAAGGGGGACCAAAATGGCTGAAAACAAGACCCGCGAAACCGATTCAAGCGTTTCCCAATTTATCGACAATGTGGACCACCCGACACGCAAATCCGACGCGCTGGTGTTGATTGAACTGTTCAAGGATATCACAGGGTATTCCCCCAAAATGTGGGGGCCCACCATCATTGGATTTGGCCAATATCACTATATCTATGACAGCGGGCGTGAAGGGGATTGTTGTGCAACCGGCTTTAGTCCGCGCAAGGCGAACCTTTCGATCTACATCATGCCTGGTTACAACGACTATTCGGAAATCCTCGGTCGGTTGGGCAAGTATAAGATCGGCAAGGCCTGTCTATATGTTAATAAATTAGCCGACATCGACCTGATCGTGTTGGAGGAACTGATCCGCGCCGGACTAAAAGACCTTGATGCCAAGTGGCCAGTGACCGCCTGAAACTAGACAATCTTGGGTGGGCGTGACACATGATGTCCAAGCACAAGGATATCCCAATGACCACCACACGTTTCGCGCCATCACCAACAGGTTATCTCCATATTGGCAACCTGCGGGCCGCATTATTCAACTACGCGATTGCGCGCCAAAATGGCGGCACTTTTGTATTGCGCATTGATGACACTGATCAGGAACGGTCCAAGGATGAATACATCCAAGGTATCAAGGATGATCTGACGTGGCTTGGCCTGTCTTGGGACCGCGTGGAACATCAATCTGCACGCATGGATATGTATCTGGAGGCCAAGCAAAAGCTGATCGACATGGGCCGCCTGTATGAGTGTTTTGAGACACCTGTTGAGCTGGACCTGAAGCGGAAAAAGCAACTGAATATGGGCAAGCCACCGGTTTATGACCGTGCGGCGCTTGATCTGTCCGAGGACGAAAAGAATACCCTTCGGGCCGAGCGTGGGTCGCACTGGCGGTTTAAGCTCGATCACGCGCGCATTGAATGGGACGACGAGATTGTCGGGACTATTTCCATTGATGCTGCCTCTGTATCTGATCCGGTTTTGTTCAAAAATGACGGTCAAATTTTGTATACGCTGGCCTCTGTTGTTGATGACACCGAAATGGGCATGACCAACGTCGTGCGCGGGTCGGATCACATCACAAACACCGCGACGCAAATTCAGATCATGCAGGCACTGGGCGGCATGATCCCACGTTTTGCCCACCATTCACTGCTGACGGGTCCACAGGGCGAGGCATTGTCAAAACGCCTTGGCACGCTGGCGCTGCGCGATTTGCGGGCGCAGGGGATCGCACCACAAGCGATCTTGTCATTGATGGCGCGACTTGGATCGTCCGATCCCGTTGAGTTGCGCGCGAACGTGCAAGAGGTCGTGGATGGTTTTGACATCAGCAAATTCGGCTCTGCTCCGACCAAATTTGACGCCGATGATTTGGGCCCGCTGACGGCCCGCTACCTTGCCACGCTAAGCGCGGATGACGTGGCTGAGACGCTGACCGATGTGCCTGCAGACAAACGCGCCGCGTTCTGGGCCGCGATCAAGGGTAACATCGCATCGCTTGATGATGTGGCGGGTTGGTGGGCATTTTTCCAGAACGGACCTGATGCACCAATGGTCGAAGATGAAGACACCGATTTCATCGCGCAAGCCTTTGATATGTTGGGTGAACCGCCATACGCCGATGACACATGGTCGACGTGGACTGCCGCGGTCAAGGATGCCACGGGCCGTAAGGGCAAGGGGCTGTTCATGCCGCTACGCAAGGCCGTCACAGGCCGCGAGCGGGGGCCGGAAATGGCCGAGGTCATGCCGCTGCTGCAAACCAAGCCAAAGGTGTAAGCGATGTCAGAGCAAGCGGTTTTCTTAAAAGGCAATCTCTTGCGGCACATCACTGTCATGTCGTTGACGGCTTCCGTCGGGCTCATGGCTGTTTTTATCGTCGATTTTGTCGATATGATTTTCATCTCGATGCTTGGCAAGGCAGAGCTTGCAGCTGCTGTCGGCTATGCGGGTGCGATTTTATTTTTCACCACGTCGTTCGGTATCGGCGTGGCGATTGCTGCTGGTGCACTGGTCGCACGCGCGCTTGGCGCAGGTGAGGTCGAAGAGGCCCGCCGAAAAGCCACAAATGCGCTGATCTATGGCGTTATTTTCGGCGCGATTTTTGCGGCACTCGTTTGGATGAACCTAGGCACCTTGGCAGGGTTGATGGGGGCCACTGGCGACACCCTAACCCTATCCGTGCAATACCTTCGTATTATCGTGCCGTCGCTGCCATTTTTGTTGGTCGGTATGGTGGGGGGCGCGATTTTGCGCGCCCATGGGGATGCACGGCGGGCCATGATGGCAACAGTTTGGGGTGGGATCGTGAATGCGGTGCTTGATCCGATCCTGATCTTTGGCCTCGACATGGAGCTAACCGGCGCGGCCTTAGCAAGTGTTGCAGCCCGCATCGTGATTGCAGGCACTGCATTGGTCCCGATCATCCGCTATTACAACGGTTTCACAAAGCCGACGTTTACAACCATGCATCTGGATCTTCGACCGATCGCGGCCATTGCAGTCCCTGCCATTTTAACCCAGCTCGCAACGCCGATTGGGCAGGCTTATGTGACACGCAGCATGGCCGAATTCGGTGAAGCAGCTGTAGCGGGAATGGCGATCGTCGCACGTATTTCGCCTGTTGCATTTGGCGTTATCTTTGCGTTGTCGGGGGCTATTGGGCCAATCATCGGGCAAAATTATGGGGCAGGGCAACAAGACCGCGTGCGCGGCGCATTTCGCGACGGGATTTTGTTTACAGCTGGCGTTGTTGTGGTTGTTTCGGCGCTGTTGTTTCTATTGCGGCCATACATTTCAGGGCTGTTCGCGCTTGATGGGATCAGCCAAACCATTGTTTTCCTGTTTGCAGGTCCGTTGTCCCTGCTGTTCTTTTTCAACGGCGTCATTTTCGTCTCGAACGCGGCGTTCAATAATCTGGGACATCCGTATTATTCGACAATAATTAACTGGGCGCGCAACACGTTGGGCACGGTGCCATTCGTGATTTTTGGTGCGGCTTGGTTCGGGGCTGTTGGCGTTTTAGTTGGCCAGTTTTTGGGCGGGGCCGTGTTTGCGATTATCGCGTGGATACTGGCGCGGCGCGTGATCAATGCCCCCATGCAACCAACGACAGAAACGCCATTTGCCCGCCAAAGCAGGCTATTACAGCTGTTGCACTTGCGCCGGTAATTATCCCGCAGAACGAAGGACCTGTGCAGGCTTTGCACCCAGCGACCTCAACGCAAATCCAAGGCCTGCCAGAAGCGAAGCAAGCGCACCGCCCCCAACGATCAGCAATGCGTTGGACCAGATCACCTGATATGAGCCTTCCATGATGAAGACCGTCACGGCCCAACCCCCCAGAATGCCAGCGGCAAGGGCCACGGCACCTGCCGCCAGTCCAAGCAAGGCTGCGCGTAACGCGAAACTGCGCAGAATACGGCCACGGGTGGCGCCAACGGTTTTCAAGACGGCCGCTTCAAATGTACGCGCCCTTTCGCCAGCAGCGGCAGCGCCAATCAGCACCAAGAACCCAGTCACCAAAGTTGCAAGTGCTGCATAGCGCGTGGCGACGGCGATCCCGCCAACAAGATCAACGACTTGATCAATCGCATCCCTGATGCGAATGGCGGTGATATTGGGGAACTGACCCGCAAGATCGCGCAAGATTGCGGCCTCCGCCTCAGGGGTGGAATAAACAGTTGAGATCCAACTATGTGGTGCACCGGCAAGCGCGCTTGGGTTCATTGTCATAACAAACCCGATGCCTGCATCCTCCCAGCTGACGTTCACGAAACTTACGACAGTCGCCGTGATGTCGCGGCCCAAGATGTTCACCGTCACGGTATCCCCGATCGAAAGACCAATTTCAGCGGCTTCTTCGGTTGCGAAGCTCATTAACGGGGGGCCAGAATAGTCTTCGGCCCACCACTGCCCTTCGGTGATGTCTGCTTGCTCGGAGGGGGCCGCAGCATAGGTCACGCCACGATCTCCTCTTACGACCCAATGGCCATCTGCAAACTCTTCGGCTGGTTGGTCATTGATCCGGGTGATGATGCCGCGCAGCATTGGCGCAGTATCGACCTGATTGACTGCAGGGTCATTTGACAATCTGTCCCGGAACCCTTCGATCTGATCGGGTTGAATGTCGACAAAGAAATAGCTGGGAGCAACTTCGGGCAATTCATCTGAAAACGCAGCCCGCAGATTGCCATCAATCTGCCCAACCGCCGAAAGCACCGTGAGCCCCAGACCCAGCGACAACACAACAGATGTGGTTTCCCCGCCGCGTGCACTGATCGCAGCAAGCGCCAGTCGCAAAGTAGGCCAGCCACGCACACGACTGCGCAACAGTCGCGCGATCAAGCGTGCAATCCATGCCGCAAGCACCAGAATAAAAAGCGCCCCTGCGATACCGCCAGCGGTCCAAAGTGTCAGAAAAACTGTGCCCGAAAACCAAACAGCTGCGCCGATAAGCAGGGCAATCAACACAAGAATTGCAGCCACAAAATACCACGCGGGCCATCCACCATCGACCCCGAACGCATCCCGAAACAGGGTTGCGGGTTTAATTTTATCCGTCCGGGCAAGCGGCCAAAGTGTGAAAATCAACGCTGCAAGAATGCCGTAAATCGCGGCCTCAACCAGTGGCATCAAGCTTTGTCCAAAGTCGGCAGGAATTGGCAGTTGGGCCTCGATGACTGGGGCCAAAAGAAGAGGAATGCCTGTCCCCAACAAAAGCCCGATCCCAACGCCGACCAGGGTAAGCACTGCGATTTGAAGGAAATAGGTGAGAAATATCGTGCGGCGGGTTGCCCCAAGCGTTTTTAGCGTCGCGATCACGGCTGTTTTACCGCCCAGATACGCCCGCACAGCTGCCGATACCCCCACGCCGCCCACCGCCAGCCCTGATAAGCCCATCAAGATCAAAAAAGCACCAATGCGTTCAACAAAGCGCGCCGTGCCACCCGCACCCCGCCTGCTGTCACGCCAACGCAAACCAGTATCGGAAAAGGTATCCTCGGCCCGTGTTTCCAGTGCGGCAAGGTCACTGCCAGCTGGCAATGCCAAGCGGTATTGGGTCGAGAACAACGTGCCCTCGCTGAGCAGCCCAGAGCCTGCCAAATCCGTGGTCATAACAATCGTGCGGGGGCCCAGTCCAAATCCGCCGGAGGCGTTGTCAGGATAGCGATCCAGAACTGCGCGAAGCGTAAATGCTTGTTCCCCAAGACGGAACGTATCGCCTGCTTGAAGTGCCAGTCTGTCGGCAAGTACGCGTTCCATAACCCCACCCTTGTTGGCCAATGCCTCAGCGATGGGCATGGGGGGATCAAGCACAACCGCTCCGATCAAGGGATACAGGTCGTCTACTGCTCGCACTTGAGTCAGGCCTCGTTCGCTCCCGTTTTCGCCATCCACAACGACCATTGATCTGAAATCAACGGTTTCAGAGATGGTCGTTGCAATGTCAGCAAGAAAATCCAGTTCTGCCTCACGGGCAAATCGGTAAGTGAATTCTACCTCGGCGTCACCGCCAAGCAATGATGCGCCTTCTTTTTCAAGACCAGCTTCGATGCCTGCACGCACCGTGCCCACGGCAGCAATCGCCGCGACGCCCAAGGCCAGGCAGGCTAGAAAGACGCGAAACCCCTGAAGGCCACCGCGAAGTTCGCGCGCCGCGAACCGTGCTGCGATGCGCAGGCTCATGCGATGCGTCCATCACAAAGCGAGACGACGCGATCACAACGCGCAGCAAGATCTGCCGCATGCGTGACCATAACCAGCGTGGCCCCGTGGCGGTCGCGCAAATCAAACAGCAAATCCATAATGGCCGCGCCGTTTGTTGCATCTAGATTGCCAGTCGGTTCATCCGCCAACAATATTCGTGGGCGTGGTGCAGATGCGCGGGCGAGCGCAACGCGCTGTTGTTCACCACCTGATAACTGCCCGGGATAGTGGTTGATGCGATCGGCCAAACCAACTGCGACTAATTCAGCCTCGGCTCGTACAAAGGCATCGGCTGTGCCAGCCAATTCCAACGGCGTCGCCACGTTTTCCAAAGCAGTCATTGTCGGGATAAGGTGGAAAGATTGGAACACCACCCCCATATTATGCGAACGGAAGGTTGCCAGCTGGTCCTCGGACATCTGGGTCAGGTTCTGACCCAAGGCCGTGATCGTTCCGCTTGATGCCTGTTCCAAGCCGCCCATCAACATCAGGAGTGATGATTTGCCCGACCCACTAGGCCCGATCAACCCGACCGTTTCACCCGTTTGCACATCCATTGAAATGTCATGCAATATATCAACGCGTCCGGCGTTGGCGTTCAGGGACAAGTCGGCGTGTGACAATGACAGGGCAGGTTCGGACATTTCAGAGCTTTCTAAGCGATTTGTTACCTTCAAATATGGGGCGCGGATGGCGCTGTGCAAGCTGGTGGTCGGATTTGGCCTGATAGCGCCTGCGGCTTTTGCAGAACCAGTCACAATAGCGGCCATGGGTGATAGCCTGACAGCAGGTTACGGGCTGACGAATGGTGACGGTTTCGTGCCTCAAATGCAGGCGTGGTTGGATAACCAAGGCGCTGAAATCATATTGCTGAATGCAGGCGTATCCGGTGATACGACGGCGGGCGGTTTGGCCCGTACAGATTGGACACTGACACCAGATGTGGACGCAATGCTGGTCGCACTTGGTGGCAATGATTACCTTCGGGGTCTAGATCCTGCGTTAAGTCGTGCGAACCTTGACGGGATTTTGACCAAAGCATCACAGGCTGACGTCGACACACTTTTGATCGGGTTGAACGCGGGCTCAAACTACGGGGCGGAGTATAAAAGCGCATTTGACGGTATGTATTCTAGCCTTGCAGACGTGCACGACGTCCCACTATTCCCGACGTTTTTCGCTGGGTTATTGGCGGAGGCAGGAAGCACCGGCGGTGTTGGTGCATTTATGCAAGCTGACGGCATCCATCCAAACAAAAAAGGGGTGGCCGCGATCGTCGAAGCACTTGGGCCAGCGGTCTTGGCATTGGCCGATCAAGTCAGAGACGGGGAATAGTCGGCAATTTTAACCGTTGATTGTTTTCCAATTTGCCACATCTTGAACCCGAACAAACACATCCAGAAAAGGGAACCACTATGTCCATTGCAAAAGTAACCGAAGTCATTTCCTCGTCGTCCAAGTCATTTGATGACGCGGTCGAAAACGGCATCGAGCGTGCGTCCAAGACCCTAAAAGGGATCACAAGCGCTTGGGTCGCGGATCAGAAAGTGACCGTAAAGAATGGCAAAGTCGACGAATACCGCGTGGTTCTGAAAATCACGTTTGTGTTGGAAGACTAAAAGAACAAGGGGCGTCCGAAACCGGACGCCCCATTGATATGGCCAGGTCAAGATCTCTGCTAAATGCAGATGGTGACCGCTATTCTATTTTTGGGAATGCCCACGTTTGGGCGGAGTGGGCCGCCCGCGAATGCGGACGCCCCGATGCGTGATTTAGGCCAGAGCCAGGTTCACCGCAGATTCGCGGCCGTCGCGGCCAGCTTCAATGTCGAAAGTAACCTTCTGGTCATCTTTCAGGCCAGTCAGGCCGGAACGCTCAACAGCAGAGATGTGTACGAACACGTCCTTGGAGCCGCCGTCAGGAGCGATAAAGCCGAAGCCTTTAGTTGCGTTGAACCATTTTACTGTACCAGTAGCCATGGAAATTTTCCTTCATTTTCAATGCTGTCCACGAAATGCGACAGCGCGGCGTAGTCAGTGCAAAATCGAAAGACTGTAGCCGAAAAGGAGAACAGTGGGTCGAGAAAGATAACGTCTGCAACCCTCAGATGGGCTCTTATAGCGAAAAATGCAAGGGAAATTAAAAAATCGGCGGACTGTCGCTCTTTTCTTTTGTGGGGAAAAGGGGCACGCAAGGGGGGCAATCAAACGATATGGGAATGCTGATGCGGTGGGATGAATTGATGTCACGGGCAGATGGCCGGTGCGAATTTTGTGGCGCGCAGGGTGACCTTGCATCTGAAACGGTCACGCCTGACGATCAGGTGCTTTTGTGTCCTGTATGCAGGGGCGATGTCGCGTCAGGCGTTGGTCATTGGCATTGCCTGGAAGGCGCCGCGTGGTCACAGGTGCCGTCAGTTCAGGCTGCCGTTTGGCGTAAATTGGGTACCCTGGATGATGCGTGGGCCGCAGACACCCGGGACATGATGCAAGTCGATCCTGATGCCATGGCGCGCCTGTTGGCTTCGGATCAGCCAGCCGTCGTGCATAAGGATAGCCTTGGTATGGTTCTGTCGCATGGTGACACCGTCGTGTTGGTCAAGGATTTGCCCGTGAAAGGGGCGGGTTTCACGGCCAAGCGCGGAACGGCAGTCCGTAACATTTCACTGGTCCCAGACAACGCGGGGCATATTGAGGGCCGCGTAGAAGGCCAGCGCATTGTGATTTTGACAGAGTTCGTAAAGCGGAAATAGGCAATCTTTGCTTGTGGGGGACTTGCGTGTCGGGTTTCCCCTGACTGCTGGCACTGCCCTATTCTAGGGTTATGGCAACAGTTTATGAGGGGAACGAGAATGTTCAAGTTTTTGAAAACACGCATGGGCGGGCTGAAGCCAGCCGTTGAAACGCAGCGCCAGACGGTTGAGCGGGCCTTAGGCGAGGTGAACGAAGTGCTGGCATTGATGGCTGTAAAGCCAAAGATCACGATCGACCCAGAAGCCGGTACAGTTGCAATCGGGCTGCCGGATCAAATGCCGGATGAAGCGTTGGCCCTGCCTGCACCTGACGCCGAAGAGCCGGCCACAGAAAAAGATGCGGCATAAATAAAAAGGGCGGCCCCAGCGGCCGCCCGATTTCATTAGCGCATGAATTTTTTGTGCTTCATGCGCTTGGGTTCCATTGCATCTGCGCCCAGCCGCTTTTTCTTGTCTTCTTCGTAGTCTTCAAAGTTCCCTTGGAACCATTCGACATGCGCGTCACCTTCAAACGCTAGGATGTGAGTGCAAATCCGGTCAAGGAAGAAGCGATCGTGGCTGATCACAACTGCACAACCTGCAAATGACGTCAGCGCATCTTCAAGCGCGCGAAGCGTTTCAACATCCAGATCGTTTGTAGGTTCATCAAGCAGCAACACGTTGCCGCCGGATTTCAACAATTTTGCCATGTGCACGCGGTTGCGTTCACCGCCTGACAATAGCCCGACTTTTTTCTGCTGATCGCCGCCCTTGAAGTTAAAGGCTGAACAATAAGCGCGGCTATTCATTGACGCGTCACCCAGCTCGATAATCTCTGCGCCGCCGGTGATTTCTTCCCACACGGTGGTGTCGGCATTCAGGGCGTCACGGCTTTGATCCACGAACGACAACTCAACAGTGTCGCCAAACTCAACTGTGCCTTCGTCCGGTTCAACTTGACCGGTCAACATGGAAAAGAGCGTGGATTTGCCGGCGCCGTTTGGACCGATCACGCCAACAATGCCGCCGGGTGGCAGGTCAAAAGACAGGTCCTCGACGAGCAGTTTGTCACCCATCGCCTTTTTCAGATTGTTGACCTCAATCACCTTGGACCCAAGACGGGGACCATTGGGAATGATGATCTGAGCACGACCCATTTTTTCTTTTTCGGACTGATTGGCGAGATCATTATAAGCGCTGATACGGGCCTTCGATTTCGCCTGACGCGCTTTGGCGCCTTGGCGCATCCATTCAAGTTCGCGTTCAAGGGTGCGTTGTTTCGATTTGTCGTCTTTGGCCTCACGCTCTAGTCGTTTGGCTTTCGCCTCTAGCCAGCTGGAGTAGTTGCCTTCGTGAGGGATGCCTGAGCCGCGATCAAGCTCAAGGATCCAACCCGTGATTGCATCGAGGAAGTAACGGTCGTGGGTCACGATCAGAATTGTGCCCTTATAATCAATCAGGTGCTGTTGCAGCCATGCAATTGTTTCCGCGTCAAGGTGGTTGGTTGGTTCGTCAAGCAACAGCATATCGGGCGCTTCAAGCAGGAGTTTGCACAGCGCCACACGGCGTTTTTCACCACCTGAAAGCGTGGCCACACCCGCATCATCCGGCGGGCAACGCAGGGCTTCCATGCTTACATCAATCTGGCTGTCGAGATCCCAAAGATTGGCGGCATCAATTTCGTCCTGCAAAACAGCCATTTCGTCAGCTGTTTCTTCTGAGTAATTCATCGCAAGTTCGTTGTATCGGTCAAGAATGGCCTTTTTGTCTGCCACGCCCAGCATCACGTTTTCACGCACTGTCAGATTTTCATCAAGCTGTGGTTCCTGTGGCAAATACCCGACGCGCGCACCTTCCGCAGCCCAAGCCTCCCCGGAAAACTCTTTGTCTTGACCAGCCATAATCCGCATCAAAGTGGATTTACCAGTGCCGTTCACACCAACGACACCGATTTTCACGCCGGGAAGAAAGTTAAGCCGGATGTTTTCAAATACCTTTTTCCCACCGGGATAGGTCTTGGACACGCCGTCCATGAAATAAACGAATTGGTAGCTGGCCATGATATGCTCCGCAGGGAATTAGGATTTCGACCCTAGATAGCGGTGGTTTCAACTGGGGGCAATCGCGGAACGCGACCGGCCTATGGCTTCATGGGTATTTGCACAGTATTGCGCGACCATTTCGTCGGATGACAGGCATGGGAAAAGCGCATCACTTTGGATCGTATCCCCGCCGATGCGTTGCAAGACACTGGCCTGATCTGGGGATATGACACCATCGGCCACAACCGTGATTCCAAGATCAAGGCAGAGCTGATAAATCGCATTCACAACCCGTTCGTCGGCATTGTTGGGGGCGGCACGCGCGATCAAAGCTCGGTCGATTTTGACGGCCCGTAGTTTGAGCTGAGCGAGATGGCCCAAACCTGCTCGACCCATGCCAAATTCGTCCAATAGTGTTGTATAACCTGCCTGCGTCAACTGATCGACCGTGGCCCGATGATTAGTATCGCGATCCGACGATTGCAGGATCGATGTTTCTTCAATCTCGATAATAATGTTTTGGGGGTTCAAACCGTGAAGTTCTGTTTTGGCGGCAAGCCGCTCAAAAAACTGCGGATGGGCGAGGCAATCCGATGATGCGTTAAATCCGACCTTGAGAGGGCCGAGGCGGGTTTGCATTTCGAGCGCGGAATCCATGGCCGCAAAATCGATGTCAGCACGCAGCCCGGTTTGCGACGCGATATCAGCAAAATCAGCCAATCCCAGCGATCCCAGATGCGGGTGGTTCCATGTCACCAGCGTCTCAAAGGCAATGGGTTGGTCTGATGACATGCTGATGATCGGTCGAAAGTGGTATAACAATGCGTTGTCGCGGACCGCTTGAAGAAGGTCCCGCGCCAAACCGCGTTCGCGGGCATGTCGCTGGCTCAGCTTTTCATCATAGGCGACGACCCGCCCCCGACCACCACGTTTGACGTCATACAAGGCAAAGTCTGATTGCTGCAAAAGCGTATCTGCCGAAGTGGTTTCAGGGTCCGACAACGACGCGCCGATGCTGATACCACAACTGATCATACGATCATCCCATCGCAATGGCACCACAACCGATTCAGAGAGAGCACGACCAATCGTAAGCAGTTCATTCACATCCCTCAGATCGGGACAGGCCACAATGAATTCGTCGCCTCCGATGCGGGCAACCATGTCGCTTTTACGAAGCACAGACTGCAACTTCTCTGCGATGTATTTTAGAACAGCGTCGCCCGCAGCGTGACCATGCGTATCATTGATATCCTTGAACTTATCCAAATCCACATGGAAGACACCCAAACGGCGATCTGTTCCGCGTAGCCTGTTAAGGCTTGCCTGTGCGAAATTCGACAATGCCTCTCGGTTGGCGACGCCCGTTAAATCATCATGAGAGGCCATATGCGCCAACCGCTCTGATGCATCCTTAAGCCGTTTTTCCTTTAGGATTTGTTGGGTCACATCGCGGCAAACCAGAATAACGGTTTCGCTCCCGTCGGGCGCAATATGGTGCGACAAGTTTATCTGGTTCCAAAACAGGGTGCCGTCTCCGCGGACATTGCGGTGCAATGACAATGAGGCGTCTTCAAATGTCTGCGGGTCAAAACGAAAAGCATCGATTTCGGATTTCGAGGGCCGTTCCTCCTCTGGGATTGCAAAGCTAAACGGATGTCGACCGATCATTTGGTGCGCTGGGCGACCCATGATCCGGCAGTAAGCTGGATTGACCCAGATGATCCGGCCGGTCAAATCTTGAACGACAAGTCCGTCACTTGCGTTCTCGCTCGCTATGCGGAAATGCTGAGCGTCACGCGCGCTTTTGTTGAAATCACGGCTAATGCGCCAAAAGTCTTTTCGGAGGATCCGGTGTTGTTGTCTGGTTCGAAGCCAAAGAACAAAAATCAGAAAAAAGGCTAGGAGTGAGAAGAGAAGGACATTCTGTGCGCTCGTCATCGGGATACTCGCTGAAAGAAACTTACGCTACGGTAATCTGCAAAACCGTGACAAACCGTTAATTCGTCAAATCCATATCTTTCAAATTTGATTGTTTGACTTTAACGCGCCCCAATGGTTCGCTTGCGTAAACGATTTAGATGGGCCAGTATGTATGATTTTGCGGTAATTGGACCCGAGACAATGGAATACCCTGAGCGCGGGCGATTTGGCCGAACGGCGTTGGTTCATGGCGCGCGCCATTTTGATCTGGCCAATACCCTTGTGGCCCAACAGCGGAGCTAAACTATGATCCAAAACCCTATTCTGCCGGGGTTCAATCCCGATCCTTCGTTTTGCCGCGTTGGTCAAGATTACTATGTCGCGACGTCCACGTTTGAGTGGTATCCGGGCGTGCAAATCCATCATAGCCGCGATTTAGTGAATTGGTCGCTTGTTTCACGCCCCCTGAACCGAGCTGCGCTGCTTGATATGCGCGGCAACCCCGACAGCTGTGGCGTTTGGGCGCCGTGTTTGTCTTATTCTGATGGGGTGTTCTGGTTGGTCTATACTGATGTGAAGCGGCTGGATGGGCCGTTCAAAGATGCACATAATTATGTTACAACTTGCCCGACGATTGACGGTGATTGGTCCGATCCGATCTATGTAAATTCGCATGGGTTTGACCCAACGCTTTTTCATGACGATGACGGGCGCAAATATTTCGCAAATGTTCAGTGGAACCATCGTGGCGCCGGCACTGGCATCAACCCTGCACACGACGCGTTTGATGGCATTTTGCTGCAAGAATGGTCGCCTATAAAAGGGCTGGTTGGCCCAATCGAGACGATCTATGCGGGCACGCCGCGCGGCCTGACGGAGGCGCCGCATATCTTCAAGCGCAACGGATATTATTATCTGACCACAGCAGAAGGCGGGACGGGATATGATCATGCGGTTACGCTGTCGCGTGCGCGAGATATCTGGGGACCCTACGAAGATCACCCCGATCTGCACGTCATATGTGCCGCTGGGTCCGACGGTCCGATACAGCGCACAGGGCATGGGCAATACGTGGAAACCCACTGGGGAAGTGCCTATCACACCTTTCTGATGGGGCGACCGATTGCGGGGCCTGATGGGGGGCAGTTCTGTCCTTTAGGTCGCGAAAGCGGGATTGAACGTGTGATTTGGAAAGATGACTGGATGTATCTTGAGCGAGGCGGCATGGTCGCGGATGAAGCCGTAGACGCGCTGACAGATGCCGTAGCCAAGCCGCGATCAAAAACACATCATGCGTTTGCACACACGTTGCCCGATGAGTTTCAATGGCTTCGCACACCAAATGCGGATCGCATTTTTAGGATGGAAAGCGACGCGTTAATCTTGATCGGGCGCGAAAGTATCGGAAGCTGGTTCGAGCAAGCCTTGATCGCGCGCAGGCAAGAAGATCACAGTTATACCGCTTCTTCATCAGTATCTTTCTCGCCAAGCTCTTATCAGCAGGCAGCGGGGCTGGTGACCTATTACAATGCGCATAAATATCATGCTTGCGTCGTGACGGATGATGCGCAGCTTGGGCGCGTATTGACGATCATGTCATGTCCGGGTGATTGGCCGGACGCGGCAGTGCAGTTTCCAACTCCTCCGACCGCTATCCATGACGGGCCTGTCGGGTTGCGGGTGACCGTTGATCGACACGTCCAGCAATTCTGGTATCGACAAGGCGGCGACTGGATTGCTTTTGGGCCAGAACTTGATGCATCCGTCATCTCGGATGAAGGCGGCAAGGGGGAACATGCGTCGTTCACCGGAGCCTTTGTCGGCATGTTGGCTTTTGACATTACGGGCCAAGGCCAAGAGGCAAGATTTACCCATTTTGACTATGACCCGCGCGACTGACCTTTGCATATTGGGCGCAATCCGCTTAACCACCATTCAGACGGTTCAAAAAGGTGGCAGGTGTGCAGGGCGATCCGATTGCAAAGGCAGGACAGACCATTGGGTTGCTTGGCGGGTCCTTTGATCCAGCCCACGAAGGTCATGCGCATATCACACGCACCGCGTTGAAACGGTTTAACCTTGACCGTGTGTGGTGGTTGGTCAGCCCGGGGAACCCGCTCAAACAAAATGGCCCCGCCCCAATGTCAAAGCGTCTGGAGGTGGCCAATCGTGTCATGGACCATCCGCAAGTTGAAATTACGGATATTGAGCATCGCCTTGGAACACGGTTTACCGCGCAAACCATTGCGGCCCTGCAAAACATTTACCCGGGCGTGCGATTTGTCTGGTTGATGGGGGCCGATAACCTTGCGCAATTTCACCGTTGGCAAGATTGGCAATGGATCATGGAAACCGTGCCGGTGGGGGTGATTGCGCGCCCAGGTGATCGTGTTTCCGCGCGCCTTTCCAAAGCGGCAAGTGTGTATCGTGGCGCCATGTTGCCAGCACGGTCTTCGCGAGTGTTGGGCCGCGGCGAAGCACCACGATGGTGTTTTGTGAATTTGCCGATGTCCGATCAGTCATCGACCGCGATCCGTGCTAGTGGGGAATGGAGCTAACCATTGCGCCGAAGCTATCATGGGATAAAGTGCGGAAATGCACCGTAACTTTTCCCGTCGCGCCGCGTTATCGGCATTGTTCTCGACCGCAGCCACAGGCGCGTTCTCACAAGCATTAGATGTCTCGCTTCGACCAAGATCGCGGCCATCAGTGTCATCGCGCACACGGCCTGTCGCGCGCCCGAACTTGCAAAGCATCATCGCCCAGTCCGGTCTGACAGGGCGGGTTGGTGTTGTTCTGGCTGACGCCAAAACCGGAGAAGTATTGGAGCAGAATGATCCCGATCTTCAACTGCCACCTGCAAGCGTGACCAAAGCAGTAACCGCGCTTTATGCGCTTGAAACGCTTGGCGTCGATTATCGTTTCAAGACCCGCATTTTCGCCGACGGCCCGATTGTCGATGGCGTTCTGAACGGTGATTTGATCCTTGCGGGTGGCGGCAATCCGAACCTCGTTACTGATGATCTGGCTGAATTGGCGGCAACGCTCGATGCGACTGGCTTGTCCCGGGTGACGGGTCGGTTTTACGTGCATGACAACGCCGTGACAAACCTTGATGAAATTGACGATAGCCAGCTTGATCACCTTGGCTACAACCCTGCGATTTCGGGGCTAAATCTGAACTTCAACCGCGTGCATTTTGAATGGAAGCGGGCAGGGGGCGCCTATACGGTTGCATTGGATGCGCGTAGCGAATTGCACCGACCAGCCGTGACGATTGCGAAAATGCGGATCGTTGACCGCGAAACACCAGTTTATGCATACCGCGACGGTGGCGACATTGATGAATGGACAGTTGCCCGTGGCGCGTTGGGCAGTGGCGGCTCGCGCTGGTTGCCGGTGCGTAATCCGGCGCTTTATGCGGGTGAGGTTTTTGCGAGTTTTGCACGCACGAATGGTTTGGTTCTTGCGCCGCCACAAGAGGTTGCAACAATTTCAGGCACGCCGATCGCAACTCATCTGAGTGACGATCTACAGTCAATGATGCGTGATATGATGCAGTTTTCGACCAACCTGACCGCAGAGGTCGCAGGTTTAACCGCAACCGAGGCGCGGGTCGGCCAGAAACGCGGGCTTCGCACCTCGGCGCTTGGCATGTCGGCGTGGGTCAAAACGCGTGCTGCGATCTTGGCCAAATTTGCGGATCATTCGGGGTTGGGCGACACCACCCGTATCTCAGCGCAGGACATGGTGTCGTTGCTGAACGAAAGCGGTGTGTCAGACGTCATGCGACCAGTTTTGAAAACGATCTGGTTTTTGGATGCAAACAAGCGCCCCATCCGCGATCATCCAGCGACTGTTTTGGCCAAAACGGGCACGCTCAATTTCGTTTCGTCACTGGCTGGCTATATTCAAACAGCAAGTGGGCGCGACCTGACCTTTGCGATCTTCGCGGGAGATTTGGAAGCCAGAGAAGCGGGAAAGCGGTCAAATGATGAACAACCGTTTGGTTCAATCACGTACAATACGAACGCCAAAAAACTTCAGGCGAATTTGCTGGAACGCTGGGCCAGTTTGTATTGAGAAAAAAAGTGGGTGGCCACTGAAAAGGGCCGCCCATATGGTGGTTTTACACGTTGACTGATGCGCCGCGTGGACCCGCAAGAGCCCAGATAAGCAGACCCAAAACAGGGAGAAACGCGATCACAACCGTCCAAACCAGTTTGGCGCCTGTGGACGCGCTTGATGTCCAAACCTGATAGATTGCATAAAGATCCGCGATCAAAATCAGAATACCGATAACACCATATTCCATTGTATTTTCCTTTTCATATTGCTTGCAGACCCAATCGCCGGCGGGCTCATTTGGTTCCAAATTTTCTTTTAAAACTTTTTTGGAACCAACCGGGGCCAAGGCGGTTGTTCAACCAGCAAACGACAACAACTGTTCATCTCGGACAGCTGACAGTCGCAAAAATTAAAGGAGATTGAGAATGAAAACCGGAACAACAATCGCAGCCATCGTTGGTGTCGCAGCCGTAGCAGCCGCAGCCGTTTACATGATCGATATTGATCAGACCCAAGAAGGCGCGTTGCCCCAAGTGGAAGTTGCCGTTGAATCAGGTCAGTTGCCAGAATTCGAGGCAGAAGTCGGTACAATCGCGATGGGTGAAACCGAAGTTGAAATCGAAGTGCCAGAGGTTGAAGTGACGACCAATACCGAAACTCTCACACTGCCAACGCTGTCCATCGACGCGCCTGGTGACGCGAACGATTCCTAAAATGGAACAGGGGCGGTCCACTAATCGGGCCGCCCATATTTATGTAAGCGTCATGTGCCTCGCACGTGATCCACGCTCAATCGCGGCGGCATGTAAGCGGTCGATTTCCAGCTCATAGCGAATCTCTTCCAACATTCTGGCTTCTGCGCCGTCGATGGCGCCGTCTGCGGCGGCCACGTCGCATGACAACGCATAGGCTGTTTCAAACAAGCGGTCCGGCAGCGCGTCGCGGATCAGGCCAAAAAGTGCTTCAAGCCCGTCTTCTTGTTCCAAAAGATCAAAAACCATTTTGGAGACGCGGGGCAGGCGCTCTGCATCGTATTGCGCAAATACGGGCAAGTTATTGATTGAATTTGACATTTTTACGAGCTCTGCCGTGCGGATGGTTTCATCACTAGCCGAGACAGCCACCATAAGTGCGGCCAGCGCGTCTTGGGCGGTCATTGGAGCATCAGGTGTCATTTGCGTGTCCTTTTGGTATATACCCCACCGATTTATTGACGCCTCGCCGTCAGCGCAATAGGGAGTGCGCGCAGGGCAGCCATCGGGGCGCCCTTTCAACCCGTGAGAAATGATATGACCAATTTGCGTGACGCTGCGATGAATTCCAAGGCTTGGCCCTTTGAAGAAGCCCGCCGTCTGCTTAAACGGTATGAAAAGAAGGACCCTGAAAAGGGCTATGTCCTTTTTGAAACGGGCTATGGCCCATCGGGTTTGCCGCATATCGGCACATTTGGCGAAGTCGGCCGCACAACGATGGTGCGCCGCGCGTTCGAAGTCCTGTCAGATATTCCTACAAAACTGCTTTGTTTTTCGGATGACATGGATGGCATGCGCAAAATCCCCGGTAACGTGCCTGATCCGAAAATGCTTGAACCGTATATGCAGCAGCCGCTTACAGCTGTGCCCGATCCGTTTGGCACACACGACAGCTTTGGCGCGCATATGAACGCCAAACTGAACAGCTTTCTGGATACCTTCGGGTTTGAATACGAATTCGTCAGCGCCACCAACTATTATAAAACTGGCAAGATGGACGACATCCTTTTGCGGGCGGCTGATAAATACGATGACGTGATGAAAATCATGCTCAAGTCCCTGCGCGAAGAACGCCGCGCAACGTATTCAATTTTTCTGCCGATCAGCCCGTCAACGGGTCAGGTGCTTTATGTGCCGATGAAGAATGTCACCAAAGACGGCGAGATCACGTTTGATGATGTAGATGGCACAGAAATCACAACGACCGTCACTGGCGGGAACTGCAAATTGCAATGGAAGCCTGATTTTGGGGCTCGTTGGGCCGCGCTGGGTGTCGATTTTGAAATGTACGGCAAGGACCACGCCACCAACACGCCGATCTATGACAACATTTGCCGCACATTGGGGGGCCGTGCACCAGAGCATTTCACATATGAATTGTTCCTAGATGCGGATGGCCACAAGATTTCCAAAACATCGGGCAATGGTCTGACGATTGACGAATGGCTCACCTATGCGGCCACGGAATCCCTGTCATATTTCATGTATCAAAAACCAAAGACTGCAAAGCGGATGCATTTTGATGTGATCCCAAAGGCGGTGGACGAATACCACCAGCAGCTGCGCGCCTATGCGACCCAAGATGACGCAGGCAAATTGAACAATCCGGTATTCCACATCCACGGCCACAATGTGCCCAGCTCAGATATGGTCGTCCCGTTTGCGATGCTTCTGAATCTTGCGTCTGTTTCGGGGGCCGAGGATAAAGACACGCTTTGGGGCTTTATCAAGCGGTATGCGCCCGATGCATCAGCCGCCACGCATCCGCAAATGGATCAGGCGGCAGGGTTTGCCGTGCGCTATTACAACGATTTTGTGAAGCCGACCAAAGTGTTCCGCGCGCCAACCGATCAGGAACGCACAGCGATGCTTGATCTGGTTACGCGTCTGAAGTCATGGAATGGCGGATTGGACGCAGAAGAGCTGCAATCAATGGTTTTCGCTGTTGGCAAAGAGCATGCGTTTGATCCACTGCGCAACTGGTTCACCGCACTTTACGAGGTGCTGCTGGGCGCATCACAAGGGCCGCGTTTTGGCGGGTTCATCGCGCTATACGGTGTCGATGAAACGATCGCCTTGATCGAAAGCCAGCTGGCAGCCTAGCAATTAAAATGAAACTAATACGTGGTTCTGATCGTATCTAACCTAAGGTTAGCAAGATCGGAGCCACGGATGAGACATTTCATAGCAAGTATTTTGGCCCTGTGCCTCAGCGCAACAGCAGGCTGGGCGCAAAGCGTCGAAGACATCATTTCGCAGCAGCTTGAGGCGTTTAACAGCCGCGATATGCCGCGCGCATTTGAATTTGCCAGCCCGATGATCAAGCGGTTGTTCGAGAATCCTACCAATTTTGGCGCGATGGTATCACGCGGCTATCCGATGGTCTGGGACAACAGCGATGTGCGGTTTCTGGATGCACGCGAAATGGGCGGATCACAGTTTCAAAAGGTGTTGGTGCGGGATGCAAATGGCGCGCTGCACGTCTTGGAATATAAGATGATCCCTGTGCAGGACAGCTGGCAGATCGACGGCGTGCAGCTGATGCCAGCCCCAGACGTCGGGGCGTAGACGCGCAAGGGCCACCGTCACGGTGGTCCAAGTCACCATTTACCCTTGGAGGTTAATCCTTTGCCTTAGGCGCGGGCTGTTTTGTCCGGCGCACCCTAGCAAAGATTTTCCCGAAAGGTTTTTTCATGAACAAGGCAATTACTGACGGCGTCGTTTTCATGCCGCTTCCGTTTGCATCCGGTTTGGGTGTTTGGTCCAGCGGCGACGGCACACCGGGGTCTGACACTTATGCCGTCAGCGGGACAGGCGTGTTTGTATCCGCCGATCAAGATTTCGCAGGCTGCCTTGAGGTGCAAAAAACCGAAACGGTGACGCGCGTGCGCTATATGGGTGAAACACCGATCTTGCCGGGTTGCTACATTCAGGTCCGCGCTAAAGTAAAGGCCGTGGCAGGACCATTGCCAGCGGTGCGCATCTCTGGCTGGGCAGGGCAGCCCGGGGGTGGTCAGGCAAGCGGTCAGCCTGAAACGGGCCCAAGCACTCAGCTGACGACATATGGTCAGGTGGTTGAGGTCAGCGCGATTATCGCGGTTGCCGACCGCACTGGCGTCAACATGGTGTGGGACGATGCCGCTTATGGGCATTTCGGTATTGATCTGACAGGCCCAAGCGGTGGCCTTGTCCGTGTGGATGACATCGAAATCGAAGATGTCACATCCATTTTTGCCCGCGATATCATGTCGACTGTTGATGTGCGTGACTTTGGCGCAAAAGGGAACGGCACGACCGATGATAGCGCCGCGTTCGAGGCCGCAGATGCCGCTGCAAACGGACGGAAAATTCTTGTTTCCGAAGGCGTCTATAATCTTGATCAAGACGTGACCTTGGAAAGCAAAGTGCAGTTCGAGGGCACAATCACGCAGCCCAACGACAAGCGATTCATCATGCAAAAGGGCTATAATTATGAAGCCTATTTGAACGCATTTGACGACGAAGAGATCGCGTTCAAAAAGGCATTCCAAGCACTGCTCAATTTTGCTGACCATGAATCGCTGGATCTCTGTGGGCGGCGCATTTCGCTAAGCGAACCGCTAGACATGCAAGCGGCTGATCCGTCACGCACGGTTTACGCAACGCGCCGTGTGATCCGCAATGGTCAGTTCCAAGCCGAAGGAAACACTGGTTGGACCACATCTGTGACAACATCCAACGGCACATACAGCGCCAGCAACCCGACACGGCTTTCCAATGTCACCAATATTGCCAACATCCCCGTAGGCGCATTGATCGAAGGCACAGGCGTTGGCCGAGAGGTCTATGTGACCAGCCGCAATATCGGCGCAAAAATCCTTTACATTAGTCAGCCGCTTTATGATGCCGAAGGCACGCAAAACTATACCTTCCGACGGTTCAAATATCTGCTCGACTTTTCCGGTTTCCAAAGCCTGAGCCAGTTTGTGCTGGATGACATCGAATTCCAGTGTAACGGCAAGGCAAGCGGCATCATGCTCGCACCAGATGGACTGACGTTCCATGTGCGCGATTGTTTTGTCACCAAGCCACTGGATCGGGGTCTGACGTCTATTGGCAAAGGCTGTCAGGGTATGATGATTGACCGCTGTCAGTTCAATTCCAATGAAACAGCCCTGCGCGTGCAAGATCGCGTCTCAATCGCGATGAACAGTAATGCCAACGATGTGAAAATCCGCGATAATCGCATTATGATGTTCAAGCATTTTGCGGTGATCGGTGGTGGTACGTCGATCATTACAGGCAACCATTGGTTCCAAGGTGACACGGAACAGAATGGCGTTCGCAAAGGTGGATTAATCCTGACCACACCAAATCCGTCCACCACACTGACGGGCAACTATATCGACAACAACTTTCTTGAATGGACCAACGAACACAGCGCCGAACCTGCGCTGGGCAATCAGTTTTCGTTTGGCGGTGTCGCAATCACGGGCAACCTGTTTTTTGCGTCGAACGTGGCAACTTCGTTCAAGTTTATCGTGATCAAGCCATTCGGCCCGGGCCACTTTATTCACGGGTTGGCGGTAACGGGCAATACATTCCGCACAATCAACGGCTTTATCGACGGGGTCGAAAAAGTCGACACGACGTTTGCTGATCTTGAATTTTCGCGGATGCGGACGGTCGATTTTTCTGCAAACACATTCCACGGGATCACAAACGAGGTCTTCAACCCCGCTTACCTGACCCATACACAGGCAACCGCCGCATCAACGTGGACATTGGACACCGAACCGCATCTGCCATTTGAAGGACGCGCACGATTTGTCGATTCTGTGATTGCGGATGGAACATTGCGCAATTCTGGAAATGATGCCGTTTATCTTAGCCCGTCTGTGGAAACGGCGCAGGGCTCCAATTTCAGGGATGTCGATCTTGGATGGGGGACACCTGTGAAGGGAACGGTGCGATACGTCGTTCGTATGGACAACCCGTTATAACGCGACGCGAAGAAGACAAAGGGGTCCAATTGGTCCCCTTTTTGTTATCGGAATTCCGTTTAAGATGACTTCATGTCGATTCTTATCCTTTGTCTTGTTGTTGTCTTGGGCGCGATTGCGTTGCTTCACGGTATGTGGGGTATTGGTTGGTGGGTCCCGTTGTGGGACGAGACCAAGCTGGTGCGTGCGGTTGTTGGCGCAAAAGGGGCTGACAGAATGCCGGGCCCCATCCCTTGCGGGCTGGTGTCTGCCGCGCTGTTGGTGGTGATGATTTCACTTTTGTCCGGCCCGTCGTTTGCGCGCGAATTTGTTATTTCAGCGGCGGCGATCGTTCTTGTCGCGCGCGGGCTTCTGGCCTTTGTCCCGTTTTGGCGCCGCATGACCCCGGCAGAACCGTTTGCAACGCTCGACAGGCGATTTTATGGTCCACTTTGCTTACTGCTTGGGTGCGGGCTTGCGATTGTGGCGTTGGCCTAAAAGGTCAGCCAAGTTTCGACCTTAAGCCCAAATCCGCGATCCCCTGTAAGGGCCTGAACCCCACCCACGCTTACACGCAGATCATCGCGAAATTTGTATGAAGCAGAGGGCACAACTTTTGCGTAATAGTCGTTGGTGAACCCTTGGCCAGTTTGCAGCTGGATCGACGTTGTCCATTTGTCAGACCAGTTGTGACCATAAGTGGCGTCAATCTTGGGTCGGAAAACCGGATCATGTGTGCCCCAAGTGGCGGATGCGTCTATCGACAACCATCCATTTTCTAATCCTTTGCCCCAAGACATCCCGCCCCGGATCAGCGTATCTGTCTGGCCCAAGATGTTTGCCCGCGCCCCAAGCGACAAGGTGGCCGAAAATTTATGGGCTTGTTCGGGCGAGCTTAGCGGAAAGCTGGCGAACACAAACATGGTCCCGATCCGGCCGGCGTCTGCCGTGTGAATGTCCAACCCAACAGTCAATTTGTCGGTCATTCCGTATTCAAGATACAAGGTCGGATCATAGTGAACGGGTAGGGTTGCCCCTTCGGAAAGCAGGAAATTCCCACCAGCCGAGATGAAATATTCGCCCTCCGCACGCGGCCACGGCCCCGCTGTCGCACTGGACGCAAGGGTTAAAAACGCAAACAAAACCCAAATCAAACGGCGCAAAAAAGCTCCCTTTCCCTCTCCTAGTTCCCAAAAGAGGGTTAATTCTGCGTTAATAAAGATGAAGGCCGTCGACACGGGTTTTGATAAGAAATTTACTACCACGGGGTTTTCTGGCTGTGTGATGCTTGGAAAACCCATCGTTTGGTCACATGATGCCGCTCAACATGAACAAAACGATCCAATCGGGGGGCTCCTATGTCTGATGCAAAAACAATTTTTCCGCCAACTAAAGCGATGGCTGAACACGCACATGTTGATAAGGCAGGCTATGATGCGATGTATGCCGCATCGATCAGTGACCCGACAGCATTTTGGGCCGAACACGGCAAACGCATCGACTGGATGACACCGTTTACCAAGGTGAAGTCGTCCGATTACACATTGGGTCAAGTAGACATTAAGTGGTTCGAAGACGGCACACTGAACGTCGCGGCAAACTGTATTGATCGCCATTTGGCAACCCGCGGCGATCAAACCGCCATCATTTGGGAACCCGATAGCCCAGCGGATGAAGCCCAACACATCACCTACAAGCAGCTGCACGAAAACGTCAGCAAATTCGCCAATGTTCTGAAAGAAATGGGCGTGGGCAAAGGCGACCGCGTTGTTATCTACATGCCGATGATTCCACAGGCGGCCTATGCGATGCTGGCTTCTGCACGAATTGGCGCGATCCATTCCATTGTCTTTGCAGGCTTCTCCGCCGATGCGCTGGCTGCCCGTGTTAACGGGTCAGAGGCCAAGGTTGTCATTACAGCAGACGAGGCCCCGCGCGGCGGCCGCAATACCCCGCTCAAGGTGAACGCAGACGCCGCATTCGAAAAGGTGACTGGCGACGCCAAGATGCTGGTTGTGCAACGGACTGGTGGCGATGTGGCCATGACCGCTGGGCGTGACCACTGGCTACACGAAATGGAGGCGAACGTTTCCGCAGATTGCCCGCCTACTGAAATGAACGCAGAGGACCCTCTGTTCATCCTGTATACATCGGGTTCAACAGGCATGCCCAAGGGCGTGGTGCACACATCGGGCGGCTATCTGGTCTACGCGTCAATGACGCATCAATACACATTCGATTACCACGACGGTGATATTTTCTGGTGCACGGCGGATGTGGGCTGGGTCACGGGCCACAGCTATATCGTTTATGGCCCGCTGGCCAACGGCGCGACCACTGTGATGTTTGAAGGCGTGCCAACTTATCCTGACGCCGGTCGGTTCTGGGAGGTCTGCGCAAAGCACAAGGTCAACCAATTCTATACGGCCCCCACAGCCATTCGCGCGCTGATGGGGCAAGGCAACAGCTTTGTCGAAGATCATGATCTGAGCAGCCTGCGCATCTTGGGCACGGTCGGGGAACCGATCAATCCAGAGGCGTGGAATTGGTATAACGAAGTCGTGGGCCGCGGGAATTGCCCCATTGTCGATACATGGTGGCAGACGGAAACAGGCGGCCACCTCATGACACCACTGCCGGGTGCGACTGCCACCAAGCCGGGATCGTGCACACTGCCATTCTTCGGTGTCGAACCGGTCATTCTGGAACCAACATCGGGCGAGGAAATCACAGACACAGCGGCCGAAGGTGTGCTTTGCATCAAAGACAGCTGGCCGGGCCAAATGCGCAGCGTCTGGGGTGATCACGATCGTTTTGAAAAAACGTATTTCAGCGATTACAAAGGCTATTACTTCACAGGTGACGGCTGCCGCCGTGACGAAGACGGCTATTACTGGATCACAGGCCGCGTTGATGATGTAATTAACGTGTCCGGCCACCGCATGGGCACAGCAGAAGTCGAAAGCGCCCTTGTCGCACACCCAAAGGTCGCGGAATCCGCCGTTGTCGGTTACCCGCACGATATTAAGGGGCAGGGCATCTATGCCTATGTCACCTTGATGGGCGACGAGGAGCCTTCTGACGCGCTGCGCAAGGAATTGGAGACATGGGTGCGCTCGGAAATCGGTCCGATTGCAAAGCCAGACCTGATCCAGTGGGCTCCAGGCTTGCCAAAAACACGGTCCGGTAAAATCATGCGCCGTATTTTGCGTAAGATTGCCGAGGACGATTTTGGTGCGCTGGGCGATACATCCACATTGGCCGACCCATCCGTTGTGGATGATTTGATCGCGAACCGGATGAACAAGGCGTAATACGCCATTTTCGCGGGCGCGATACTTGCGCCCGCGAAATCCCTAGCCCATGTCGGGGGCGCCGTATTTCAAAATAACCGGCACGATCAGCTCTTCTTCGTCATTCAAATGCCGATCAATGAGCGTTTCCAATCCGACCAATCCTGCCTGAAACCGCCCGGCTGCATTTTGCAGCTTTGTCTTGTCGTCGCGGTGCCCAAGCACATCATTGGCGTTTTCAACAAACGTGTTGAGATGACCGTCGATGGCATGATGATCCTTGTCCAGAATATCAAAACCGGCTGCAATGCGATCATCATGGGTAACAAGTTTCGGGAAGTAGTAGGTGTCTTCAATGGTGTGATGTTCGTGAAGACCATTCACAAACATGCCGCCATAGCGTGACAGGCGGCCCGCATATTGATCCGCTGGTATTTTCGCATCCAGCAGCCTTTCGGCGTCGGACTTCATTTCGCCAAGGATGCGCCGAAACATCAAATGTCGGTCCAACCAAAATTTGATCAAGTCGTTGAAGCCCGGGTCATCTTGCCATGTCAACCGTGGGAATTCAGCCAATAGCACCCTCAGCGCATCGGGCAGGCCAGCGCGATTTTCCAAACCAAGATCCGACATCGGCAACTCCCTGAATGTTTGGCATTGATCTAGCTGTGTTTCGCAAACTTGCCCATCAATACTTGAAAAACGTGATCAATTTTGGAGGCCTAGAATGCCTTGCTTTGCGAAAATTGCGCAAGAGTGATGAAAAGTTTGCGAGAAGCAGGCGTTTTCAGTGTGTGGTGAAATGCCGTCGGGTCAATCCCAGATTGCACTTGCCATTTTGTGTCCAACGCCGAAAGATACCCTATCACCGCCCGAAATGCTGGGCGAAGTGCAAATGCGCGTCGATCAAACGATGCGCCGTAACTGGGAGTACATTCATGACATTGAAGACAGCACTCAAATCCACCACGGCGGCCTTGCTGCTGATGGGTGGCACACAAGCGTTCGCTGACGCGCATGCCACACATCCAACCACAGGCGAGCCTCTCGCCTCTGAACAGACATTTGTTTATCGCGATCTCGACGAAAGCCCGTCGATTGATCCGGGCGTTGCAGAAGACAGCGCAGGCGGTGACATTCTGCGTGACCTGTTTGAAGGTCTGATGAACCAAGCACCAGACGGCAGCCTTGTTCCAGGTGTTGCAACAGGTTTCGAAGTGTCTGATGACAATCTTGTTTACACATTCAGACTGCGTGACAATGCAAAATGGTCTAACGGCGACACTGTCACCGCTGGCGATTTTGAATATGCATGGAAGCGTGCAGCGTCCCCAGAACTCGCATCGCCATACAGCTGGTATATCGAGCTGATGAGCCTTGAAAACGCATCCGCTGTGATTGCGGGCGAAATGGAAACAGACACGCTTGGTGTTTCCGCGCTGGACGACACAACGCTTGAGGTTCGCCTGACACAGCCGCTGCCGTATTTTGCGCAGATGGTCACACACTTCACCACGTTCCCAGTGCCGCAGTCCGCAATCGAAGCCCATGGCGACGACTGGACCAAGCCAGGCAACATGGTATCCAACGGCGCCTATATGCTGACCGAACACGTCCCACAGGAAAAACTCGTCCGCGAGCGTAACGTGAACTATTGGGACAATGAAAACACCATCATCGACAAAACAGTGTCGCTGGTGATCAACGATGAAAACGTGGCGCTGACACGTTATCTGGCGGGCGAACTTGACCGCACAGACGTGCCAGCGGGCCAGTTCCCATCCCTGTCCGAGCAATACCCGGCAGAGGCTATGTCTGTGCCGCTGTCCTGCTCGTATTACTACACTGTCAACATGACGGATACGACCAACCCTGCATTGCTTGACGCCAACGTGCGTAAGGCGCTGTCGTTGGCTGTTGATCGTGACATCATCGTCGACAACGTGTTGGCCGGTGGCCAAAAGGCGGCGTATACGTTCACACACTGGGCGACTGCCGGGTTTGAAACACCTGACATCCCAATGGCGTCCATGACGCAGGCGGAACGCAACGAGATGGCCAAATCCTTGATGGCTGAGGCGGGTTATGGTTCTGATAACCCACTGTCCGTGGACCTGATCTATAACACATCCGAGGCTCATAAATCTGTGGCCGTGGCGATCAGCCAGATGTGGAAGCAGACACTTGGCGTCACAACAGAGCTCGACAACCAAGAATGGCAGACATTCCTGGAAACACGTGGCAACCAAGACTATCAACTGGCACGTGCTGGCTGGTGTGCTGACTATAACGAAGCATCCACGTTCCTTGACCTGATGCAGTCAAACTCTGGCTACAACGATGCGAAATACACAAACGCAGAAGTTGACCAATTGCTGGCGGACGCGAAAACTTCCGACAATGCACAGGCCAACTATGACCGTGTAGAAGAGATCATCGCGATGGATACGCCGATCATCCCAATCTACCACTATGCGGCTGTGAAAATGCTTGATGACGACATCAAGGGCTGGCCACGTGAGAACTTCCAGCAGAACTGGTATTCCAAGGACCTGTATAAGGTTGCTGGTGAATAACACCTGATCTGTATCGGCCGCGTCCCATTGAATTGGGGCGCGGCCATTTTCGCAATTTGACCCGCGGACCCCAAACCCATGTTTAGCTTTGTTGCCAGACGGCTTGCCGTTGCTGTGCCGACGTTGTTGATCCTCGTCGTGATCTCGTTTGTATTGATGTATGCCGCCCCCGGTGGCCCGTTCAATTCCGAACGCCCGCTGCCCCCAGAAGTGCTCGCCAATATCGAGGCGAAATACGGCCTTGATCAGCCATTCTGGAAACAGATCGTGAATTACGTGGTCAGTGTCGTGACCCAATTCGATTTCGGCCCGTCGTTCCAATACAAAAGCCGTTCGGTAAATGACGTTATTGCCCAAGGCTTTCCTGTCACGCTCACCATTGGTTTTTGGTCCTTTGTCGTCGCCGTTGGCGTTGGTGTATCGCTTGGCATTGCGGCCGCGATCAAACAAAACTCTTGGCTGGATTATCTGGCAGTAGGCATTTCCATCGGCGCACAAGTGTTGCCAAACTTTGTCATGGCCCCGATCCTGCTATTGACCTTCACGCTATGGCTTGGCTGGCTGCCGGGTGGCGGTTGGAACGGTGGGCAATGGGATCATCTGATTATGCCCGTGATCGCGCTTTCCACATCCTATATGGCGTCGATTGCGCGGATCACACGCTCGTCCATGCTTGAGGTTCTGAACACCAACTTTATCCGCACCGCACAGGCAAAGGGGTTGCCCATGCGCCGCGTGATCTGGAAACACGCGATGAAGCCCGCGATGTTGCCCGTGCTGTCCTATCTCGGCCCTGCATTCGTAGGCATGATTACTGGGTCCGTCGTCATCGACAGCTTCTTTTCCACCGGCGGCATCGGGACGTTTTTCGTGAACTCTGCGTTTAACCGCGACTATTCCGTCATGATGGGGATCACCATTCTGGTCGGCGCCCTGACCATTATCTTTAACCTTCTGGTTGACGTGCTTTACGCATGGATCGACCCGAAGATCCGGTATTAAGGAGGGACATCAGATGCTTCCTAAATCAGAAAATTTCCAAGGCGTCGCCGATGCGATGAATGTGGCTGAGGTCAAGGGCCGCTCCCTTTGGGCGGATGCGCGCACGCGGTTTTTGCGCAACAAGGCGGCAACAGTGTCGCTTGTGTTGCTGGCGCTGGTTGCGGCTTTCGCGCTGTTTGGCGGTTTGATCGCACAGTGGGAACGCGATTTCGTCGACTTTTCACTGATCGGTTCAAATGCTCACAAGGGCGTGCCGTCGATTGAGACAGGCCATTTTTTCGGCACAGACAACAACGGTCGTGATCTTTATGCGCGCGTCGTGCAGGGCACAGGCATCTCCTTGATGGTTGGCATTGTGGGCGCGATGGTCGCTGTGGTCGTTGGCACGCTATACGGTGCCACTGCGGGGTATTTCGGTGGGCGGCTTGACGGTATCATGATGCGCATCGTGGATGTGCTGATGTCGATCCCGTTCATGTTTGTGCTGATCTTGATGCTGGTCATCTTTGGCCGTTCAATCGCCATGCTGTTCATCGGCATCGGCTTGATTTCATGGCTTGATATGGCGCGGATTGCACGCGGTCAGACCCTGACGATCAAAAACAAGGAATTTGTTGAAGTCGCAGTCGCAACTGGCGTGCATCCGGCCAAAATTATCCTCAAACATATCGTGCCGAACTTGCTGGGTATCGTGATCGTTTATGCGACCTTGCTGGTGCCAAATATGATCATCTTCGAAAGCTTTATCAGCTTTCTTGGGCTTGGCGTGCAGGAACCCAATACGTCGCTTGGTGCGCTCATCAACGAAGGGGCGGGGTCCATGCAATATGGTACGCTCTGGCAAATCGCATTCCCGCTGTTTTTCTTTGTCGTCACGATCTTTGCCTTCTTCTTTGTTGGTGACGGTCTGCGCGACGCCCTTGACCCAAAGGACCGCTAACATGAGCCTTTTGGAAATAAACGACCTCAAGGTCACGTTCAAAACCGGCGATGGCGATGTGAATGCCGTCAATGGCGTCAGCTTTGGCATCGACGCGGGTGAAACCCTTGCGATTGTGGGCGAAAGCGGCTCTGGCAAAAGCCAGACAGCATTTGCAACCATGGGCCTGCTTGCGCGCAACGGTGGGGCCACGGGATCGGTCAAATTTGACGGGAACGAATTGATCGGCTTGTCGCCAGCGGCCTTGAACAAGGTGCGCAGCCAGGAAATTGGCATGATCTTCCAAGATCCCATGACGTCGCTGAACCCCTACATGCGTATCAGTGACCAAATGGCCGAGGTGCTAACGCTGCACAAAGGCATGTCCAAAAAGGAAGCGATCGCGGAATCCGTGCGGATGCTTGACGCCGTGCGCATCCCTGATGCAGCCAACCGTATCCGGTCGTTCCCGCATGAATTTTCGGGCGGTATGCGGCAACGGATCATGATCGCGATGTCGCTGCTTTGTCGCCCGCGTCTGCTGATCGCGGATGAACCGACAACTGCGCTTGATGTCACGGTGCAAGCCCAGATCATGCAGCTGCTAGGTGACATTCGCAGCGACTTTGGCACAGCGATTATTCTGATCACCCATGACCTTGGGGTTGTGGCTGGGTTTTGCGACCGCACGCTTGTGCTTTATGGCGGCCAGATCATGGAAGAGGGCGCGACAGCCGATGTATTCACCGCACCGACCCATCCATATACTAAGGGGCTGTTACAGGCTGTGCCCCGTCTTGACCGCGCCGATGCAGAGCTTGCGACGATTGCAGGTGAACCGCCAGACATGTCGCGACTACCAGTGGGTTGCCCATTTTCGCCCCGCTGTGCACAGGTCATTGCGGGCACATGCCCGACTGTGCGCCCAACGCTTGAAACCTTTGGCACCGATCGCCGCCGCGCCTGCCATGTCCCCGTTACGGAGGTTGTGTAATGTCCCCGATCCTGTCTGTCCGTGACCTGTCTGTGACTTTCGACGTGCGCAAACAAGGTGTATGGCCTTGGACGCCCTCGCAAAAACTGCACGCAGTCTCACAGATGTCGTTTGACCTGATGCCTGGTGAATGTCTGGGTGTGGTCGGCGAAAGCGGCTCTGGCAAATCCACATTGGCCCGCGCGATCGTTGGCACCGTGCCTTCGTCAAACGGGAATATCCTGTTTGAAGGGGCTGATCTGGCGAATATGGACCCCCGCCAACGGCGCGTTCACCGCCGCGATGTGCAGATGATTTTCCAAGACCCGTTGGCGGCGCTTAACCCGCGCATGACCGTGGGTGACATTATCGCCGAACCACTGGTGACACACGAACCAAGCACCCCGCGCAAAGAGGTGAAGGCACGTGTTTCTGCACTGATGGAACGCGTAGGCCTGCTGCCAAACTTGATTAACCGCTACCCCCACGAATTTTCTGGCGGGCAATGTCAGCGGATCGGGATCGCCCGTGCGCTGATCCTCAAGCCTAAGCTGATTATTTGCGATGAACCTGTGTCGGCGCTTGATGTGTCAGTGCAGGCCCAAGTGGTCAACCTGCTGATGGAATTACAGCGGGATATGGGGCTTTCGATGATCTTCATCGCGCATGATTTGTCTGTCGTGAAACACATCAGTGACCGCATTGTGGTGATGTATCTGGGTCGCCAGATGGAAACCGCAAGCGCCGAAGTTTTGACCACAGCCCCAGAGCACCCCTATACACAAGCCCTGATCTCCTCGGTTCCAATCCCTGACCCTGCGCTTGAAAAAGCACGCGTGCGTCCGATTTTGGAAGGGGAGCTTCCATCGCCGCTGGCGCCGCCATCTGGCTGCGTGTTCCGCACCCGTTGCCCCAAGGCGAAATCGTCCTGTGCAGGTGATCGCCCCGCGATGATCGATCTGGGTGGGGCGCATCACGTGGCCTGTCCGTATCATGCGCCTGAACAGGTCCTTGTGTCGCAAAACGCCTAAAGCAGGGTGGCCAACGCGCTATCGAACCAAGACCACCCGTCGCGCGCTGCCTTGCGACTAACCACAAACACGTCACGCTCAAACGCGGGCGCGTCCAGTTGGAAAAGCGACCCACCCAAATAGGGTTTTGCCAGCCGTTGCGGCAGGTAAGCTGAACCACCCTGTATGCGGATGTGGTCCAGTCCCAATGTTGCATTGCCAAAGCTAAGCCGCGCTGGATCAGCGTTTGAGTATGTGACCGCGTGCGCGCGGCCAAAGTCATCGCCTGCCTCAACAAACACATACCCACCGTGCAACCTGACTGGCGCATCGGGTGTGTCGGCAACAAGCACCAGTTGATCAGACGCAACCTTGTCGGTGGCATCAACAGCGCGTGTGCTTGGCCAATAGGTGATCGACAGATCAACCAGTCCGTGATCGCGCCAATGGGCCAGATCATGTTGCCCTCCCGTCCAGATCGAAAGCGCAATATCGGGCTGCGTGCGTCTGATATGGTCAAAAATGCGCTCACCCAGTTCGGGCCATAGATCGGGGTGACAGGCCATATTGCAGGCCGATTGCATCCCATCGGGCAGGGCGGTTTCTTGACGGGCCTGTTGCCACAGGTCGGTGATGGTCACAGCGTATCGTTGCAAACGCACACCCGCTGCGGTCAGGCTGGCCCCTGATTTTTGGCGGTGGATCAACTGTTGGCCCAAGTTGTCCTCAAGCGTTTTCAGACGGGCAGTCACGGTTGATTGCGTCACGTTCAAAACCTCGGACGCCCGCACAAGGCTGCCGGTTTCGATGATCGTCAGAAATGTGCGCAGTTCGTTCAGGTTCATCAATTCACCATTTTCGAACATTATATGCAAAATGATTTGTTTTTCCAAATTGAAAACGCAGTCTAGGCTGATACCGTTGGAAAGAAGAACGGATGCAGTCATGGGTATCGAAAACTATCAAATGTTGATTGGTGGGGCGTGGGTTGATGCGTCCGATGGCGGCAAGTTTGAAAGCGTGAACCCCGCGACGGGCGACACCTGGGCCACTGTACCAGAAGCAACGGCAAAAGATGTGAATGCCGCGGTGCAGTCCGCACATGCCGCACTTGATGGGCCTTGGGGGGATATGACCGCCACCCAAAGGGGGCGTGCGTTGGGGCGCTTGGCTGATTTGTTGGCCGCAAATTCTGAACAGATTGGGCGCGTCGAAACCACCGATACCGGCAAGATGTTTTCCGAAACCGCATGGCAGTCAAAATATATCGCCGAATTCTTGCATTTCTATGCGGGTGCGGCGGACAAGGTGCACGGCGAAACCCTGCCAATCGACAAACCGGACATGTTCGTTTTTACCGATCGTGAACCACTTGGTGTGATTGCCGCCGTGGTGCCTTGGAATAGCCAGATGTTTTTGTCTGCGGTCAAAATTGGCCCTGCGCTGGCCGCCGGGAATACTATTGTTCTTAAGGCATCCGAACATGCGTCCGCGCCGTTGTTGGAATTCGGCAAGCTGGTCGTTCAGGCGGGCATACCTGATGGTGTGGTCAATATCGTGACGGGCCACGCAGCACCCTGCGGTCAGGTTTTGACCTCTCACCCGTTGGTGGCAAAGGTGGCGTTTACAGGTGGGACCAACGCGGCTCGTCACATCGTGCGCAATGCAGCCGAAAACTTTGCCGAAGTGTCGTTGGAGCTTGGCGGCAAATCCCCGTTTATCGTGTTTGATGATGCTAATATCGAAAGTGCTGTGAACGGCTCCATTGCCGGTATCTTCGGGGCGACGGGGCAATCATGTGTCGCGGGATCGCGGCTGTATCTGCACGAAGATATCGCTGATGCCTTTCTTGATCGCATGACCAATATCGCCAAGCATATCCGCATCGGCGATCCGCAGGATGACGACACCGAAATGGGCCCGCTTTGCACCCAAGGGCAGCTTGATCACGTGCAGACCCAAGTCGCAAAAGCAAAGGCCGAAGGCGGCACTGTTTTGTGTGGTGGCAAACAGCCAGATCTTGGCGGCCTCTATTTCGAGCCAACGATCATTGATTGCCCGCGTCAGGATATGTCGATTGTCGATACCGAACTTTTTGGCCCCGTGCTTGCCGTGCAGCGGTTCAAGACAGAGGCCGAGGCACTGGCGTTGGCGAACGACACGCAACATGGATTGGCGGCGGGCATATTTACCCGCGACAACGCCCGCGCATTGCGCATGTCCAAAAAAGTGCGAGCAGGCATTGTCTGGGTCAACACCTACCGTGCCATTAGCCCCATTGCCGCGTTCGGCGGGATGAAGAACAGCGGCTATGGCCGCGAAAGCGGGTTCCAAGCACTGTATGCCTATACCCGCCCCAAAACCGTCTGGATGAATATGTCCGACGATCCCATCGCCAACCCGTTTAAGCCAAGGTAACACCATGAAATTTCACATTGCTATCAATCTTGAACGTATGAACGCCCAGACCGATATGGTCGCCGTGCGTGATCACGTGATCGAAATGATCCAGATGGCCGATAAGGCTGGGTTCGAGGTGGCATGGGCCGCCGAACACCACGCGCTTGAAATGACGATCGCGCCAAACCCGTTCCAGATCATGACATGGTGGGCCGATCACACCGAAAATATCCGCCTTGGGTGCGGGGTTGCTAACGCGTCTTACTGGCATCCGATCAACTTGGCAGGCGAGGCAGCGATGGTTGATTTGCTGTCCGGCGGGCGTTTGGAACTAGGTCTTGGATCGGGCGCGTATCAACGTGAATTTGACCGGATGCGTCCGGGACTGGATCAAAAAGACGGCCATAAATACATGCAGGAAATGCTGCCGCTGGTGCGAGAGCTTTGGAAGGGCGATGTCGAACATAACGGCGAAAACTGGCAGTTCCCAAAGGCCACCGCCTGTCCAAAACCTGTGCAAGACAGCGTTCCAATGTGGGTCGCGGCAAGATCGCCTGCCACATTCGATTATGCTGTCGCCAATGACTGCAACGTGATGTGCTGGCCGCTGACGATGCCATTCTCGGAGGCTGAAAAATATAAAACGCAACTGGATGATGCGATTACGAAAGCGGGCGGCTGGAACGGCACATTTGCGTTGATGCGGCACACCGCCGTCTATGACAGTGAAGATGACCGGACCGCCGTGGTGGGGGCCATCCGCAGTGTATTGGGTCAGTTTGGTAATCTGATGATGAAAAAGGGGGACGTGCAAAATGGCTTCCCCGATCCTGTCCCGCTTGAAGAATTGGAAGGGAACGTGCGTGTTGATCCGGCAATGTTGGAAGAGAACCTGATGTTCGGAGACCCCGAAACAGTGATTGCGAAGCTGCGTGGGTACGAGGCGCTTGGCGTCGATGCCTTCATCTATTACGCGTCGATGGGATTGGATATGGATGTGCAAAAGCGGTCGTTGCAGTTATTCATCGACCGCGTAATGCCTGAATTTGCCTAAAGGAAAACCAAAATGACTGTTGAAATCCGCCGCACGCTTACGACCGTGCAACATACCTTTATCGAAGGTGGCAAAAAGGTCGAAAAACCAACGCTTCTTGTGGCGGCTATGGCGATCATTAAGAACCCTTGGGCAGGGCAGGGATATGTGGAAAACCTGCGTCCGGAAATCCGCAGCCACGGCCCGGTTTTGGGAAAATTATTGACCGATATGATTCTCAAGGAAACGGGTGGCACGGTCGAAGGTTATGGCAAGGCGTCCGTTGTCGGCATGGGCGGAGAGACAGAACACGCCCAAGCCCTGACCCATACACTGTGGTTCGGCAATCAATATCGTGATGCAGTGGATGCAAAATCATACCTTGTGTTTGCCAACACTCGCGGGGCTGCGGGCACGTCGCTCATGATCCCTCTGATGCACAAGGATGACGGTGGGTTGCGGGATTATTACCAAACGATCCATACATCGATCCCGGATGCACCCGCCGACGATGAAATCATTGTTGCGCTGGGGGCATCCATGGGCGGACACCCGAACCACCGGATTGGCAACCGCTACGAAGATCTTAAGGAAATGGGCCACGATGTCGACAACCCCGCAGGCGTATAACGGCACGGCTTATGAGCTAACCGGTCCTGATGGGGCACCTGCGGTCGTGTTCATTCACGGCCTTGGTCTGTGTCGAGAGGTCTTCGACGACGTGCTTCCTGCCTTTGCGGGATATCGTGTTTTGACCTACGATCTTTATGGTCACGGGGCGTCCAAGATGGGGCTGCAAACTGCATCACTGTCAGTCTATGCTCAACAGCTTGCTGGGCTTGTGGCACATCTTGGCCTTGGTGCGGTGCATGTGGTCGGCTTTTCCATCGGGGGCATGATCAATCGTCGGTTTGCGTTGGACTACCCTCACTTAGTCAAATCGCTTACTATTCTGAATTCGCCCCATGACCGTGGTGTTGACGCACAAGCCGCAGTGGAAGCACGCGCACTTTCGGCGCGTCAGCAGGGGGCGTTTGCAACCTTTGATGCCGCTGTCGCGCGTTGGTTCACCCCTGAATTTTTGGCGCAAGGTGGCGGGGCCTCGTTGGTCCGAAAATGGCGCGAATTGGTCGACGACGAAAGCTATGCACAAGCGTCGTGGGTTCTGGCCAATGGCGTGGTCGAATTGACAGGGCGTGATGGCCAGATCACCAGTCCGACACTGGTCATGACCTGCGAAAACGATGTTGGAAGCACGCCGCAAATGTCATGTGATATTGCTGCCGAAATACCGGGTGCGCAGACCATTATCATTCCAAATTTCAAACACTTGGGCATCATCGAAGCCCCCGCCAGTTTCACAGCACCGGTATTGGCATTTCTGGCTGGTATCGACTGAACGCTGCGCGCTTAGTAATCGCGTTCAAAAAAGATCCCGATGCTTGTTTCGCCGTCAGCATCGACTGTGCCCTTGGCTGTGATTTCGTCGGTGATGTCCAAGTTCAGGTTAATTTCGGTTGATCCGTCAGATGACACAGTGACATCGGTATAGACATTTTCAGACAGGTATTTGCCCGCGCGCACAGCGGCATTTCCGTCTTCGTCTGTGGTAATGTCAAAATCATCCAAGCCGATCCCCTGGCGGAAATTGTCAATCAACCCGCCGCCGCCGCGCCCCGCAAGCGTGCCAACCGCCGCGGCCAGTTGCACGGCTTGAAGCGGGCTGATGCTTTGCAAATCGCGGCCAAATATAAGCTGGGACAAAACCTCGTCTTGCGGCAAATCGGGAACCGAGACAAAGCTGACCTCAGGTTCGGTTGCCGGACCTTCGACGATGATGGAAATTGTCGTGCCGGTGCGTGACTGCGTGGTGGCGACAAGACGGATGAAGGGCTCAAAGTCGCCCTGCAATGATGCGCTTCCTTCTGTCAGCTCGAACCGTTGTTGCAAAATGTCGATGCGACCGCGCACCAATTCAAACAAACCAACGGGCACAATATCGGCCGTTGTGCCCCTAATCCGCAGACTTCCGCCAAGTTCTGCATCAAGCCCGCGCCCCCGCACAAAGATGCGAGACGGTGCGTTGACCGTGATATCCAGCGGAAAACTGGGGCCGTTTGATTGCAAGTCGGACTGGCTGGTACCTTGTTCAATGCCTGCGCGTGACAGTGTTGAACGCACAGCAGTCGAGGCGCCGAAATGCACCACATCAGGCAGGTCGCCAAGCGCGCCAATGCCCGAAGACGGCACCTGAATATCTGTCTGTCCCAATGTCAATTCACCGCCGATGCGTGCGCTACCTTGCAATGGCCCCGTCACGGATAACCCGCCCGAAATGGTCGTTTGGTATAGTTCGGGGTCTTTGATCACCACATCATTCAATGCCAGTGACAGGTCTGCAATCATGGGCGGGTCCAACGCTACAGGACCGTTGATTGCGATCCGCCCACCGGAAGGCACGTCGCCGTTTATTCCGATTTGTGCGCGCCCGTTCGCCAATGACACGCCGCCTGTGATGTTCGACAGCCCTTGGCTCAGCGTTGGGGCCGTTAGACGGGCATCAACCAGATCAACTCGCCCAGAAACCGAGCTGAGTTGCGGTTGCCCGTTGATGGCGATGTCAAAAACGGCATCGCCCGATATGCGCCGCGGTTCAATGGCGGCATTGGCGATGCCAAGCGGCGCGCGCCCGTTGGCGCGCAGGTTAACCGTGCCGCCGCCGTTGATCTGCCCATCCGTGCGCAGGGTTATGCCGCCGGGCCCATCGGCTTGGGCTGTGACGTTCCAGTTGCCAGCTTGATCGCGCGCCGCTGTCCCATTTGCTGTGACTGGTCCACTGAGCTGATCGGTCAGAATGGCGACGTCGCGCAGCCGGGCCTCAAACGCGCCGCGTCCCGCGCCAGATTGCCCGCCAAGATTGCCTGACAGGGTGATGTTGGCCGTTGTTGCGCTGGCGTTGTCGACGGTTAGTTGACCATCATCCAATGCAACTTGTGCCGCCAACTGACCTGTTCCGCGTAGTAACGGATCAACGGTTGCGTTGCCGATGCGCAGATCAGATGTTGTAGCGTCGATGCCAAGATCAAATGTCTCAAAATCAAGGGCGACCTTGCCGCGTACGGATGCTTGCAAACCGCCCCCAACATTCTGCCCGATGAGCGCCTGATAGGTGGCAAGATTGCTGATGTTTGCCGTCAGTACGCCATCGGCAACATTGTCAGGCCCAATGGTGGCGTCCAATCCGATATTGGTGCCGGGTCCGTCAATCTGCATATCGATTTGAGCCGCATTCAAGGCATCGCGATCTGCGGAAATATTGGCTGTTACTGGCCCGTTTAGACCTTGGCCAAGAACGCGGGCGTCAGGGATGGACGCGGTGAATTTGGCAGTGGCTTCACCTTCCAATCCGCCGCTGGCGTCACCCGTGATCGTTGCCGCATCTGTGACAAGGCGCAGGTCGGATAGCTTAAATCGATCCTCGCCCGTGCGCGCGACGCTTACGTCTAGTGTGCCGTTCCCGCGCAGCAGTGGATCAAGCTGTGTAACACCTGTGGCCACATCCGTCGTTTGGGCGGAAATATCGGCGTCAAACCGCATGCCATCGCCCAACAGAACACCATCTGCCGTAACGGTTGCAGCACCCGATAATTGCTGGCCAGACAATGCTGCATAGACAGATAAATCACTGATTGCTGACTTGGCAGATGCATTAACAGTGCGGCCCGCATCCGTGGGGTTGATATTGGCCGTAACCGCAAGTGACGTGGCCCTTGCCGTGCCATCAAGCACAATATCGGCCACGCCGTTTTCATCCTGCACTAGCGTTCCCGAAAACTGGGCCGCACCCCCAAGCGTCGTTTCAATCAACGAAAGATCAGATGTTTCAAATGCGAACGTGGCCTTGCTGCCGTCTGTTGTTAGGTCTGCATTTGCCGTCAATTCTGCCACTGGTGTCGCGATGCGCAGGGTCTCCAAACGTGTGCCTGTGGAATCCCGATTGGCGACAGCTGTGACTGTGCCTTGCCCCGCAAATACATTGTCGAACTGGTCGATTCCAATGGCAAGGTCTTGGGTCTCTCCCGTCAAAAGCGCGTTGAACGCGCCTTCAAGCGGGATAATCGTGCTGGCAATCGCAAAGCTGCCTGACCCTGCCAAATCACGACCCGCCAACGTTGAAAACCGGTCCAGCGCCTCGGCGGTCAGAACGATATTGCTTTGGGTGCGTAACCCTTCTGCAGGGCCTTCTATGGTGGCATCGGCAAGCAGTTCCAGCCCCGGTCCATCAAGTGTCAGGCGGGTGATGTCCAACGCAGATCCTTCTGTGCGCGCCATTTGGATCACGCCAGAAATCTTGTCCCCGAATGCGTCTGACGCGCCTGCGTCGTCCAACGCAAGCCCGTCTGCGGCATATCGTAAATCGGCTGTGACCTCGCCCACCGCATCGCCTTCTCCGGATATGATGATGCCGCCGCCCGACAGTGTCAGATCGCGTAGGTATAGCCCGGGTCGGTCAAATCCGACCAATGTGGTTTGCGTGGACCAGTCAGGTGAAACCGCCGCATCATAGCCAAGGTTAAACGTCGCAAGATCAACATAGGTCTTGGGCCCTGTCAGTGGCAGCAAAACAATGCTTGCATCGTCGTTGGCAATCCGTCCGCTCAGGCTTAATTTTTGGGGCCATCCTTGTGAGCCAATTTTGGCAGTGCCGCTCAGTTTCAACGCTTTTGATTGAAGATCTAGATTTTCAAGATCAATCGCCCCGCCCTGATCTGTGCGTGCCAGAACCGAAAGGCTGACATCATCACCGAAAAAGTCCTGATATTCAGGCGCAAAAAGCGGTGTGACATCGCCCCCGATATCAAGTTGGATCAACTGCCCATTGGCATCGCGGGTCAGCTCGAACGCGCCAGCAATCCGGTCTTGGCCGTCTGTGGCAACGGCAATGTCGGCGCGGTAATCGTCAATCGGGGCCGTACCCGCGATTGTTAGCCCCACACTTGGGCGACCCGGTAAATCAAGGAGGGTGGCGGCAATACCGCCTGCGTCTTCATTGACATCAAGGTTCAGCGCGAGTTCACGGGTGATATTGCTGTAGCCCCCTTCGATGACAAAGGTGCCTTCTTTGGGGCCCAAACGGGTGGCAGTCAAATTCGCAGTGCCTTCACCACCCGAGAGCGCAGCCGACCCCGAGATGGTGAGTTGCAGCTCCTCGCCCAGAAATGCTGGACCCAGCGTCAATTCTTCAATCATCAGCTGATCAAGTGCGATACCGACGGGCAATTCAGGCAGGGCAAAGGCCGAGCTTTCGGGTGACGGGGCGGTCGCCTGCGAGATCGGCGGCCGCGCCACAATTATGCGTTCCGCCCGAAGCGTTTCGACATCAATACGTCCCCGCAACAATGCAGACCGGTTCCAATCCAGCACCAATCCTTCCAGTGTGAGCCAGACCCCGTCCTCGTCTGAAACGGTCAATACGTTGATGGACGCGGCAGAACTTAACGCGCCCTCAAAGCCGATAATGCTGACATCGCGGGCCGACCCGGACAGGCTGTCTTCGATCAAGGTCGTCAAATACCCTTTGTCGGCGTCTTCTTGGGTTTGTGCAGCGGCAGATAACGGGGCCACTGCCACAGCACAGCTTAGGATCAGATGTTTCAAAATGATTGTCCGATCCCGATATAGACCTGCACGCTGCTTGCGATATTGTCGCCACTTGCGGGGGTTCCGACGTCCAATCTGATGGGACCAATGCCGGTGTTGTACCGCACGCCGACCCCTGCACCTGCGTGCCATTTTGGGTCTTCGTCGAATGTGGGTGACGCCGAAATTTGTCCGAAATCATAAAAACCGACGACCGAAATTGCGTCTGTCACCGCATAGCGCGCCTCGAGCTGGGCACCGACGAATGATTGTCCGCCTGTGCGGGTCTGTTGGCCCGCCACGGTGCTATCGATTCCAAGCGATTGATAAGGTTGCCCACGCACGGTGCCACCACCACCTGAATAAAACAGATAGTCAGCAGGCGCGTTTTCGATCGTTGTGCCGACCAAGCTGCCGATCTGGGCGCGGCCAGCCAGTGTGATCTTGTCATCTTGGCCAAAGCTGCGATATGCGCGTGCATCGACATAAATGCGTCCGCCGACTTCACGGTTGCTTGTGTCGATGAACGGCGTGGCGTCGACGTCGATGTAATAGCCGTCTGTTGCGTTCGTTGCATCGTTGCGCCGGTCGTAGGTCGCGGAAGTGGGGGCAGTCAGCAATGTGTATTCGCGCCGCCCCAGGTCGGTCACTTCGCGCGCGGTTAAAATACCAAGGCCGGATTGCACGGTCAGATTGTCACCCAGTTTTTGACTGACGCCAGCTTCGATAGATGCCTTATCGATCAAGAAGCTGGGCTCATCCAAACGGCTGATCCGTGAACGCAGGAAAAAGTCTGTATCAGCGCCGTAAACGGCGGGCCGTTCAAAGTTAAGGCCAAGCGCGTAGTCAATGCCGCCTGTCGTGCCACCGATGCCAGAAATCTCTGCATCGACGCGGAAACGCTCGGCGCCGCTCATAAAGTTACGGTGCAACCAATATGACGACACGCGCACCCCTTCAATAGACGACAGTTCAAGTCCAAATCCAAACCTTCGCGGTTTGCTTTCAACCACTTTGAACGTGACGGGCAGGGTGTTGTCAGGGCCAATCGCATCGGCCTCTACTGCGGCAGCGCTGTCAAACGCACCTGTTTCGCGCAATCGGCGTTCTGCCTTTTCCACAGCTTCGGGGCTGTAAATTTCGCCCGTTGGAAGCCCTGCAATTTTTTGAATGCGCGCCGTGCGAACATCAACGTTTCCGGTCACAATTGCGGGCCCGAACGTAAGCTGAGGGCCGGGCGCAATCGTGACGGCAACGTCAAGGGCGCGGTCGGGATGGCGGGCCAAAATTTTTTGTCCCGATGCTGCGGCCTTTGCATGGCCTTCTTCACGCCATGCTGTCACGCCCGCTGTCACCGCGCGGCCGATCTGGGTTGATTGCGCCGGCGCGCCACGCGCAAAACTTTCCGGCAAAAGCGTGCCCGATGGCAATGGGGCAATGGAGGTGTCGCCGAACGTGAAAACCGGACCGGGATCAATGCGATACGAAATGGTATTCACGCGGGCAGGCGCACCAAGCGGGGCGATTTGCGCCGCCTCTCGACCGTTGAGTTGGATGGAAACCGTCCCCGCATACCGCCCTTCAGTATAAAGCGCGGTCACAAGGCGGCGGTAATCGGCGCGCGCGGCAGCGACATAGTCTTGGGCGGTTGGCGCATCTTCTGGATCAAGCGCCAGCACCAGAGATGCCCCGCGCAATGTTGCCGACAATTCATCATCAGATGGTGCAATATTGAATGTTATTTCCTGCGAAAATGCCACAAGCGGAAGGAGCGAGAGTATCGCACCAGCACGTATCAAGTTAAACATATCAATCAGAACCCCAGGTGTGCGAAGTGGTCCCCGCCATCGCTGATATTGTTACCTGTTGAGGGCATGACGGCCAAGCAGATAACGCCATCAAACAGGTGTATCGGCGAAAAAATGTTTGCGTTTTGCACGTCGACGTAAATGACCGAAAAAATGTCCAAATTGGATAGTGGACGGCAAGGATGTCATGCTAAACACGCCTTAAATCAGCTGCGCAATTTTTATGGGATGGATCGCGACCTATGAAAGATTTGATGACACCTCCGATTGTGGAAATGCGGCCGCCATCAATGGTAATGCGCTTGCGTCGGATGGGGGCGTCTTTTCCGCACCGTTTGTCCTTCCTGCGCAGCTTGATGCGTGGTCTTGCCGCAGAAAAATCGACTGTCACGCGGCCTGTCTGGGTGATGGATGCTGATGGCTACGGGCACGCTGTCTATCAGATTGATTATGCGGGGTTTACCTATTCCTTGGTTGCCGTTTCCACGGATATTCCGCCCGATCAACGCACGGACCGCGTGATCGCTACAGCGTGGGATACGGCCTATGTCTTGTATGACGGTGTGCCTGCCCAAGATGAGATCGACCGCATCGTGGCTGCCGCGCCAAAACAAGAGGCGTCAAGATTCACGCAACGTGATCTGGTCTTGAGCCGCGCCAATAAATCCGTGCGGCTGTTCGATCACGTCACACAATCACTGCGGGCCGGTCGGCAGCCCGACTTGGAGTTGGTGAAATCCACAGGCTATCTGATGCGGACAACGGCTGTTTACGGAAACGGGAAATTCGGGATCGCGGATCGTGGCTGTATTTCAGACCGGGCTGGCATGGGTGGTCCGTTTGCGGCTGAAATGCTGACAGTTTGGCTGATCCGCGGTTTTACCCATGATCTGGCCGAGCATGTCGGCGGGGCGAAACTTGACCGTGATACCAAACGTATTTTGGGAATTGGTAATTCCACAGGGCTTGGCATGGCGCCATTCCTTGTGACCCACCCGCTTTTGCTTGATGCGTGGATGCAGGTGCGCGAAACGGCGCTGGCCCGTGTGCGGGCCGTGGCCGAGCTTGATACTACTCAAATCGACCGATTGATTGCACTGGCGGGTCGGGCCAAACAACATTTGTCCGAATGGAATGTGCCAGATGAAATCGCGGCGTCACGGATTGATACCCTGCGCGCCGAGTGGCCCGATGTCATTGATGCAATGTCAGCCGATGCTTTGGGCAAATCAAATGCGATCGACACCCTCATCAAACAAAGCGCGCGTTGGTCGATCGATACCCAAGAATTGCTGGTCGCACTGGTCTTGGAACCGTTCGGCGATCTTATAGACGGGTTGGTGGACTGTATGGCCACGCCATTCACGCCACAAATTGATCCGCAAATGTCCTGTGAAACAGTGGCAGAGCTGATTGCAAGAGATTGGGATTGGGCCTGTGATACAGCCTATGACGATCCTGCTAATTGTGCCCAGTTTTGGTATGTGTCTGAGGAAAAACTAGAGCCCCGCTTGGGCGACCGTCATGCCGAGGATGGCGCAGAATTGGAAAGCCCGCTCGACATCGCGCGGCAGGTCAAGGCACTGGCCGCGGATATTGTGGGCACGTCGGGGACAGTTTCCGCGTTTCTCAGAACTCATCCACAGCATCGTTCCGCGCTCAAGCGGGTACAGGCGTTGGCAAACCATCCATACGGTGAAATTCGCGACAACCTGATCGGGAAAGGGTGCCTGCCGATTGATATGCTGCGGTGCAAACTGTCGTTCTTTGGCGCTGCCAAATTTGATCCCAAATCGGATCGCTGGACGCGGATCACATTGGCCCAAGGCGCACCCTTGTGGGATGAATTGGATAACGCTGATGATTGGTGGTTGCCGGTGGCCACCCAATGAAACGGTCGCTCAACGAAATCGGTGGCATGGTGATGAAAGCCGCGCGTGGGGCAGGCGTGCCGCTTGGTCATTGTGAAGACCTTGCTGCGGCATCAGTCTTTTTGGCGGCGACCGATCCTGCCCGTTTGAATGCGGTTATGGATGCTTTGTCCGGTCCGTTTGAAAATGCGCAGACGTCTGAGGACGGGACGACCATGATCTGCGCAAATGCCCGCGCCGTGATGGCAGGACCCGCAGCGATTGATGCCTTACGTTGCGGTGCCGAAAAAATCATTTTGCAAAATATCGATGCCCCACGTGTGGTTGTCGCCATGTGCGGCGCCTTGGGGCTGTCGGTGCAGCACAAGTTTGAGGGCACCGATATGCATGTGTCGCTCGCGTCAGATGGCGCTGTCGTGCAGCCAACTGCGCAGGCTGTCACCGTGTCTGAATTGCTTTGGGATCAGCTTGCCGCACTTGCCGCAAAAACATATGTTCCCGCAACCGAAGCATCGCGTTTGTCAGGCGCGGGTGCGGGCCTGACCGACAACGACTAAGCCTCGAACGGATCGTCGGGATACCCGACCTTGGCCAGATACAATCCATGTGGTGGGCACACTGGCCCACACGCGGCACGATCACAGGCTTCTAGCGCGGTGCGCACATCCTCCGGCTGCCACGCCCCAGCGCCAACACGTTCCAACGTCCCGACAAAACTGCGCACTTGATTGTGCAGGAATGATCGGGCGCGGATGTGAAACCGATATTCCGTGCCATTTGCATGATCAATCTGTGACACATCAAGCGCATCAAGCGTTTTCACTGGGCTTTGGGCCTGACACATCGTTGAACGGAAGGTCGTGAAATCATGCAGACCAAGCAGATGGTTCGCGCCTGCTTGCATGGCGTCGACATCAAGCGGGCTATTGACGCGCCAAAACTGGCCGTCTTGGAATGTCAGCGGTGCGCGCCGATGCATCACGCGAAACAAATATTGGCGTTCGACCGCACTAAATCGCGCGTGCCATTCATCTGAAACGACCGCGCAGGCCGTGATCGCAACAGGGGCGGGCTTAAGATGAAAATTCAACGCCTCCGACAGTCGAAACGGATCCCAGTCGCGGTTCAGGTCACAATGCGCGACCTGGCCCATGGCATGCACACCCGCATCAGTGCGCCCTGCGGCAGCGATCGTATGCGTTCCCGGTTCAAGCTTTGCCAAAGCCGCTTCAATCGCGCCCTGCACGCTTGGCTGGTCGGCCTGTCGCTGCCATCCGGCAAACGGGGCACCATCATATTCAACTAAAAGGGCAAATCGGGGCATAGGAGAGGGCTTAGGCGGGGAAAGATTCAAAATCAATCCCTACACATGCGCTTGCATCGCACTTATCTTAGCCTGACGCGTAACTTTCCGAAGGGATAACCTGTGGTCATTGCCGCAATCGCCGACCAAATAACCCGCAGCGTTGATGCTGTCGCTGGCACTTTGACCGCGCCGTTTACCGATCCGGTCATCCGTCTTGGCGTGACCGGGTTAAGCCGGGCAGGGAAAACGGTATTTATCACGTCCCTTGTTGCCAACCTTCTGGACCGTGGGCGGATGCCGCAACTTCAGGCCGCAAGCAGCGGCGCAATTCGCGCAGCATTTTTGCAACCCCAGCCCGATGATACATTGCCGCGATTTGACTATGAAACCTATCTGGGACAAATCACAGCCAAGGACCCAAGCTGGCCTGACGGGACACGCCAGATCAGCGAACTGCGGCTGTCGCTCAAGGTGCAGCCAACGGGAATCTTGGGCGGATTTTCCGGCCCGCGCACAGTCCATATCGATATTGTGGATTATCCGGGCGAATGGCTTTTGGATTTGGGACTGCTGGATCAAAGTTTTGAAGAATGGTCGCGCACAACGATCGCCCAAGCTCAAACACGCCCGCAGGGGCAAGCGTTCTTGGATGCAATGGCCGCGTGCGATCCTGACGCACCATTGGACGAGGTGCAGGCGAAATCATTGGCGGATCTATTCACAAGCCACCTCAACGTGGCAAGAGAAGCCGGTTTTTCGGATTGCTCACCGGGGCGGTTTTTGTTGCCGGGTGATCTTGCGGGGTCGCCCGTGCTGACATTTGCGCCGCTGGGGGACTTTTCGGGCAAGCGCGGCACATTGGGCCGTGAGTTTGCCCGCCGCTTCGAAAGCTATAAACGCAATGTCGTGAAACCGTTTTTCCGCGATCATTTTTCCAAAATCGACCGCCAGATCGTGTTGGTTGATGTTCTTGGCGCAATTCACGCGGGTCCCCGCGCGGTCGAGGATTTGCGCAGTGCAATGGCCGCGATCCTTGGGGCGTTTCGGCCCGGACGAAATGCATTCCTAAGCCGCATTTTTCAAGGCCGTAGGGTGGAAAAGATACTGTTTGCAGCAACCAAAGCAGACCACTTGCATCACAGCCAACATGGTCAACTGACAGCCATTACCCAAGCAATCCTGCGTGACGCAAAGGATCGCGCCGATTTTGCAGGTGCGCAAACACAAGCGATGTCGATTGCCGCGTTGCGCACCACGGTCGAAGAAACCGTTGATCACCGTGATGGACCGCTGAATGTTGTACGCGGGCGGCTATTGGAAAACGGCAAACAGGCGGCATTTTATCCCGGTCAACTGCCCGACGATCCATCACATTTGTTGGGTCCTGCGCGGGCTGGGGCCGATACATGGCTTGATGATGACTACGCGATCATGCGGTTCGCTCCCGCGCCATTGACCTTAAAACCGGGTGACGGCCCACCGCATATCCGGCTGGATAAGGCCGCGCAATTTTTGCTGGGGGATAAACTATGACGACCTCAAAACGCGGACCCATTTTGATTGAGCTTGATGATCAGATCGCAGCCGAGCCCGCCGCAGCCCCCGCCGTGCCAGACGCAAGCCCCCAAGGTGCCGCAATGTATCAGGTCGCGGCATTGGCCGCGCGAAAACCGTCCCGATTGGGGCGTTGGTTTTGGTCGGTTCTTATCGCGCTGACCGGATTTGTGGTGTCCTTGGCCGCTTGGGATTATCTCACAACACTCTTGGCGCGTTCCCCTGTTTTGGGCGCGATTGCCCTTGGATTGATGGGGCTGTTTTGCTTGATCTTGCTGGTGATCGCTGGGCGTGAGCTGGTTGCGATTTCGCGTCTGCGGCGATTGGACCGGGTGCATGGCGCGGCGGTCAAGGCCGCGGCCAGTGGCGACGTTGCCCAAGCCCGCGATGTGGTGGCCAGGCTGGACCGGCTTTATCAAGGGCGCGATGACATGACTTGGCCGCGCGAGCGGATGACCGAACAGGCAGGCGAAATTGTCGATGCGGATACGCTGCTGGGGCTGGCCGAAACAACATTGCTTGCCCCACTCGACGCGGCCGCCATGCGAGAGGTGCAGGCCGCCGCACGCCAAGTTGCGACAGTCACTGCGATTGTGCCACTAGCATTTGCTGATGTGTTCACCGCGTTGACTGCCAATCTGCGTATGATCCGCCGCATTGCGGAAGTTTACGGAGGCAGGTCCGGCCTGTTCGGCAGCTGGCGTTTAACCCGCACAGTGCTGATGCATCTGGTTGCCACGGGTGCTGTTGCAGTTGGTGATGATCTGATCGGATCAATCGCAGGCGGTGGCGTTCTGTCCAAAGTGTCCCGCAGGTTCGGCGAGGGCGTGATCAACGGTGCCTTGACCGCCCGCGTGGGTGTCGCCGCTATCGAAGTCTGCCGCCCGCTACCGTTTCAGGCGGTCAAACGCCCATCCGTGACCGGGTTGGTTAAACGGTCGCTGACCGGACTATTTGGCGGGACCTAACGTAGCTTTGGCGCATTTCCGATCGGGATTGGACCAAGCATCATGCGCTGATTGGCAAAATTGATCGGCATTTTTAGGGTCGTGCTTCCACCAGAAAACAGACCAGCAACGCTTTGAATGTTACGCGCAGCGCTGGATGTTAAAACACCCGCATTGACTGCAATCGGCAGAATATCGCGCCAATTTTCAGCCGTTAGGGTCAGTTGCCCCGTCGGATAACCGTCGGTCCCCACATCAATCTGACCGTCACCGCGCAGCTGAAGTGTCCCCCAAGAAACTGTCATACCGTGCAGATCAATTTGGTCGAGCTGCGGCTGGGACTTTGCGCTATGCCGATCAATATCTGCATCAAGGACAAGACCCGCATCAACGGTGATTTGGCCAAATGTCGAAGGCTGCGTTGATTGCGGGTCTAACATCCTGCGCAACTCGTCAGGCAATGCAAACCCATCAAGATCAAGAAACGCATCATAGCTATGCGGCCCCGTTTCTGCCGCCCGTAACGCAGCCAGCCCGCTTGTGATCGAAAACAGACGTTGCTGGTTGGCCGTGGCCGTCAAAACCCCGACCTCGGCAGTGAGGGCATTCAACGACAATGCAGGCGTTGGCGCGACATTCATGCTTGCGCGCAATCCATCAGAGGTGATCAAAATCGGTGTGCCGTCAGCGGTGATCGTCTGGCTTGGCGGCAATGCCACGATGATTTCATTGGGCTTATACGATAGCGTCAAGGCTTGCGCGAACGGCAGCATCCAATTCATAGATCCATCAGGCGACACCAAATCCAGATTGGTCGCGGTTGTATCAAACCGCGATGGAAACCCCGCCGTGGACACATCATCATAAGTGACCGTCCAGCCAGATTCTTCCAGATCGTCCAGCTGGGCCACCGCGCCGCGTTCAACCGCGGATGCCCCCACAAACCAATATCCGCTGTAAAGTGCTGCTAATATAAACACGATGATCGTTAATCTGCGCATGGTTGCCCCTTGGATGTAGCGTCTGCGCAGTGTTTATAGGGGGCAACGGAAAAGGACCAGCATCATGGCGCTATGGGTATTTGGATATGGGTCGCTTTTATGGAACCCCGGCTTTGAACCAGCGGAGAAACGGCGCGCTGTTTTGCGCGACTACCACCGCAGCTTTTGCATGTTGTCGATCCACCATCGCGGGTCCGATGCGGAACCGGGCCTGGTTCTTGCCCTTGATGCCGCACAGGGCGCACAATGTACTGGTGTGGCTTTTCGGGTCAAACCAGAACAGGAAACAGAGGTTCTTGCGGCCTTGCGAGAGCGCGAATTGATTTCATCTGCCTACGAAGAACATCAGGTCACCTTGGAAACCGAAGACGGCCCGATCTCCGCGCTTGCCTACGTCATTGATCCTACGCATGTTCAATACTGCCAATTCGATTTGGAAAAGCAGGCCCAGATGATTGCACATGCCGTGGGCGGGCGTGGTCCCAATACGGAATACCTTTTTAATACCGCGCTTCATTTAGATGAAATGGCGATCCGCGATGACGATATGGCATGGCTTGTCGGGCGTGTGCGCGACATCAACGGCACACCCCAATAGGCCGAGCCGATTTTATTTGGGAAAAATGGTAGATTTCATTAAGATGCGATTAACAACAATGACGAGGGCCCCTGTGTGACCACAGATATTCGGGAACCCGAGGTAGAGCCGCAGTTCACCCAACCTGTGCGACAGATCGTTTCGATGCTGATCGTGCTTGGGCTGGTTGGTGCGGGGCTGTATCTTGGACGAGAGCAGATCATCGCGATTTTTTGGTCAAATCCCTATTTGAACGGGGCGATTCTGGCCGTTTTTGTCTTGGGCGTCATGTCGTGCTTTGGGCAGGTCGCACAGTTGATGCGGTCGGTGCAATGGATCGAAGGGTTCACAACCCACAAGGTGGGGTCAGAAAACGCCGCCGCACCGGGGTTGTTGGCACCTTTGGCCACGCTGTTGCGGTCGCGCGGGGCGCGGATGCAGCTGTCATCGTCATCGGGTCGATCCATTCTGGATTCTGTTGCCCAACGCATCGATGAAGACCGCGAAATCACGCGGTATATCGGGAATACGCTGATCTTCCTTGGCCTTTTGGGGACGTTTTATGGGCTGGCAACAACTGTGCCGGCTTTGGTCGAAACGATCCGGTCGCTGAATCCCGCAGACGGCGAAGATGGGGCAGACATTTTTGCACGTCTACAATCGGGCCTTGAAAGCCAGCTTGGCGGTATGGGCACGGCGTTTTCGTCATCGCTTTTGGGTTTGGCTGGGTCGCTTGTTGTCGGGCTTTTGGAATTGTTTGCCTCTCACGGGCAAAACCGGTTCTACCGCGAACTCGAAGAATGGCTGTCGACGATCACGCGCCTCGGGTTTTCGTCCGGTGATGAAGCGGGCAGCGAAACTGGGATCATGGTCGAATTCATGGATCACATGGCCCAACAGATGGAATCGCAACGCGCGAGCCTTGATCATCATCTGGCCGCCTTGACCGCCGCGATACAGGACGGGGCAGGTGGCAGCACCCAGACAAGCAACGCTGATGCGCTGCTGGAGCGGGTGGCCGATGGGCAAGAGCGCCTGATCGCTAAACTGCAAGACAGCGGCGTGGACGGCATTGATGCCGAAAGCAGGATGCGCTTGCGTTCGATTGACGTGCAAATGCTGCGGATACTGGAAGAGATGTCGGCAGGTCGCCAAGAAACAATCGCTGATCTGCGATCCGATCTGGCAAGCCTGACCCGCGCAGTGCGATCAGGACGGGGTCGACCGCCCAGTGACGGTTCGTAATCATGGCCCTTAGTCGCCGATCCTCGGGACGTTTTCAAAACGCAATCTGGCCCGGCTTTGTCGATGCCATGACAGGGCTTTTGCTGGTCCTGATGTTTGTGCTGACCATTTTTATGGTGATCCAATTTGTGTTGCGCGAAACGATTACGGGGCAGGCATCGCGGTTGGATGAATTGGCGGCAGAAATCTCGACGCTGGCCGCCGCACTTGGTCTGGAACAGGACCGCACAACGACGCTGACAACCGATCTGGCACAAGCGGATGCCGCGGCGACGGAACAGGCAGACCTGATCGCCCAGTTGACCCGACAGCGCGATGCGTCCGATGCGGCGCTTGTTCAAGCGCAAAACCAGATTACAGGATTTGAGGCACAAGTTGCGGGTTTGCTGGCTGAACGTGCGGATGCGCAAAATGCAATCGCGACACTGGAACAGAACCAAACAACTTTGCTATCCGAACAAGAGGCGCTGAACCTCGCGCTGGCCCAAGCACGATCAGAAATTGACGCGGGCACTGAAGCGGCGCGTTTGGCTGCCGCGAGGCGAGAGGCGTTAGAGGCGCTGATTGCTGACCTTGAAAGCGACAGGGAAACCAACACAGCCCGCATTTCCGATCTCGAGTCCGCGCAGTTGGCAGATGCGGCGGCGGCGGCAGCATTGCGCGAACGGCTGGAAAACGCAGACGCCGAGCTGACGGCCATGTCGTTGACCTTGGAAGAAAAACGCCGCGAGGCAGAGAACACCCTGACCCTTTTGGCCGCAGCAGAGGCAGCAGGCGACGATCTGGACATGAAACTTGCCGCGGCATTATTGGCGCAACAAAACGCCGAGAATGATCTAACGCGGGCGCTGACGGATGGTGAAGATCTTGATGCGCGCCTTTTGGCGGCGCTTGGTCTTCAACAGACAACGGCTGCTGAACTGGCAGACGCGCGGGCACAGATTGATGTGGCCAATGCGCAAACCGCCGATTTAACCGCCCGACTTGCGGCGGCCTTGGCCGCGGGTGACACAAGCGAAGATGCGCTTGCCTCAGCGCGTGCAGCGTTAGAAGCGGCGATGGCTGCAAGCCAACAGTCAGAAGCGGAAATCCAAGAACAACTTGCCGCGGCATTATTGGCGAAACAGGCACTTGAAGCAGAGGTAGAAGACATTGCCGCAGACGGCGAAGCAACAGAGGACGCGCGCAAACGACTAGAAGACCGTTTGGCGGCGGCCCTGCTTGCGAATGAAACCTTGCAAGCCCGCGTGACCTCGCTTTCTGACGGGGCGTCTGAGACTGAAACGGAACGTGCAACGCTTGAGGCGCGGTTGGCCCAGGCGTTGGCAGCAATGGCAGCTGCGCAAAATGATGCGCAGGCCGAATTGTCCGAACAAGAACGCCAAGCCGCGTTGCTGGCAACGGCGAACACCGCGTTATCGGCAGAAAAGGCGCTGTCGGCGGAAAGCCAGCGGCAGGTCGCCGCATTGAATGCGCAAGTGGCCGAGCTGCGCAATCAGGTTGGCACATTGCAGGCGTTATTGAACATCGCGGATGAAGCTGACACGGACGCACAGGTGCAAATTCAAGCCTTGGGCGCGCAGTTGAACACGGCCCTTGCAAGGGTCGCTGCCGAAGAACGCCGTCGACTTGCGTTGGAACAGGCAGAACGTCAACGCCTAGAGGAAGAGGCCGCCAGATTGACCGCCGAGGCGCAAAATCTGGAACGGTTCAAATCAGATTTCTTTGGGCAGCTGCGTGATGTGCTGGAAGGACAGGATCGCGTTCGCATCGAAGGCGACCGGTTTGTTTTCTCGTCAGAGGTTCTTTTTGAACCGGGTCGCGCCACGCTGTCCGATTTGGGACGCGGCGAAATTGCGAATGTGGCAGGCATTTTGCGCGACATCGCCGATGATATTCCAGCAGGAATTGATTGGGTTATCCGAGTGGACGGTCATACCGACAATGTGCCCCTGTCTGGCATCGGCCAATATGCCAACAACTGGGAATTGTCACAGGCGCGGGCGTTGTCGGTCGTGCTCTATATGGTGAACTTTCTTGGCATTCCGCCCGACAGATTGGCGGCCAACGGGTTTGGACAGTTTCAGCCGCTCAATCCCGCCGATACACCCGAAGCTCGCGCCCAAAATCGCCGGATTGAGCTAAAGCTGACAGAACGCTAGTCGACGGAATAGGTTGTGGTGTCTTGATCAAGGATCTTGTCGCCACGTTGATAAGCAACGTTCAATGTGTAGTCGCCTTTGTCCCATCCTTGTGATGGTGTCCGTTTACCGTTTGCACGGAACAGTCGGGCCTGATCGCGGATCAGCTGGTCTGTCGCAGTGAACATGAAACCATCGGGGCCAAGGATAGTGGTTTTGATGCTGTCCCCGTCACGCGCGCCAAAAACATGAGCCCAACCGACCATGGCGGGGCTATTTGCACTGACGCCTGTGTCCGCCAACCCGGCCTTGATCTGGTCAAACGCAGGAACCTTGTCGGTCAACCCAATGGCGATCAAGCCGCCTTGGGGCGTTGCCAATTCAGGGTGCCAAATGTCCGGCCGGTCGCTGTCACCACAGGTTTGAATGCCGTTGGTATCAAAGGGGTCAATGACCTTGTTGTTCTGCCATACGGTAAAGTGCAGGTGGGGGAATTGGGTCATTCCTGAAAGACCGATTTGCCCCAGCACGTCCCCCGCCTCAACAGATTGACCCACCGCAACCATAACGGACCCCTGCGCCATGTGGCAGTATTGCGTGCGGTGGCCGTCGGCATGCGCGATCACAAGGCCGTTGCCGCATTCGCGGTTCGATACGTCCGGCGCATCGGGTGTTGTTTGCAATGCATCTGGCATGTCATTGCGAACGCCAGTGACGGTGCCATCCGCTGCGGCCAAGACATTAACGCCAGCGGCTTGGGCCACCAAATCGGGCAGGGCAAAATCGGTGCCCTTGTGGCCATCATAAGTTAAGGAGCCACATAAAAAATCTTGGGCAGACGTCGTCGGGTCTTGATCAACAAATTGTTGGATAAAACAGCTGTCCCCCAACACGCAATCAACAGGGGTTTGCAATAAAAAATCCCCCGCCGCGGGCGACGCGGCGAGGGACATTATCAAAGTAACACTGCGCATTATTCTGCGGTTAACAACGGCGGCTTGTCACCACTGATGCGCGCTTGCGCAGGTTCTTCATAGGTCAAAACAAGATCGCCGTTTTTAACGCCAACCTTGACCAATCCACCTTTGACAAGTTTGCCGAACAGCAACTCCTCTGCCAGTGGTTTCTTGATGTGTTCCTGAATGACACGGCCTAGCGGACGGGCCCCCATTTTCGCGTCATACCCTTTGTCACCCAGCCATTGCGCGGCTTTGGGCGTGATTTCGATATGAACATTGCGATCAATCAACTGTGCCTCAAGCTGAAGCACGAATTTTTCGACAACTTGCTGGATCACTGGTTTTGGCAGTGGGGCAAAGCTGATGATCGCATCCAAACGGTTGCGGAATTCCGGCGTAAACGTGCGCTCAATCGCAGCGATGTCTTCACCGTCACGGCTTTCGCGGCCAAAGCCCATGGCATTTTTGCCCAGTTCCGACGCGCCCGCGTTTGATGTCATAATCAAAATTACATTGCGGAAATCGGTCGTGCGTCCGTTGTGATCGGTCAGTTTACCGTGGTCCATCACCTGTAACAAAATGTTGTAGACGTCAGGATGCGCTTTTTCCATTTCATCAAGAAGCAGAACACAATGCGGATTCTGATCAACCCCGTCAGTCAGCATACCACCCTGATCAAACCCGACATAGCCGGGAGGCGCACCAATAAGCCGTGAAACAGCGTGCTTTTCCATATACTCGGACATGTCAAAACGCAGCATTTCAACACCCAGCGTATCCGCCAGCTGTTTTGCAACCTCGGTCTTACCCACACCCGTCGGGCCGGCGAACAGATAGTTACCAATCGGCTTTTCCGGTTCGCGCAGACCTGCACGGGCCAGTTTGATGGCAGACGACAATGCCTCGATCGCTGTATCTTGACCAAACACAACTCGCTTGAGCGATTTTTCGAGATCTTTAAGAACCTCGGCGTCGTCTTTGGTGACGTTCTTTGGCGGAATCCGCGCAATTTTTGCAACAACGGCTTCGATGTCTTTTACGCCGATTGTTTTGCGGCGTTTGGATTCCGGGACCAGATGCTGGGCGGCGCCCGCTTCATCGATCACGTCAATCGCCTTGTCGGGCAATTTGCGGTCGTTGATATAACGTGCTGACAGCTCAACCGCGGTGCGGATCGCATCGGCAGTATATTTGATCCCGTGGTGGTCCTCAAAATACGGCTTCAATCCACGCAGGATTTTGACCGAATCTTCGACAGACGGCTCGTTCACGTCGATTTTCTGGAAACGACGGGACAGCGCGCGATCTTTTTCGAAATGCTGGCGGAATTCTTTGTATGTCGTGGAGCCCATGCAGCGCAGCTTGCCGCCCTGCAACGCAGGTTTCAGCAGGTTGGATGCGTCCATCGCACCGCCGGACGTTGCACCAGCCCCGATAACAGTATGGATTTCGTCGATGAACAGGACCGCATCGTCGTGATCTTCCATTTCGGTCATCACAGCCTTCAGCCGTTCCTCAAAATCACCGCGATAGCGTGTGCCAGCCAACAACGCGCCCATATCAAGGCTGTAGATCGTTGTTTCAGACAAAACCTCTGGCGTGTCTCCGTTCACGATTTTGAAGGCAAGACCTTCTGCGATCGCGGTTTTACCCACGCCCGGATCGCCCACCAGCAGCGGGTTGTTCTTGCGACGACGGCACAGCACCTGGATGCAGCGTTCAACCTCGTGGGCGCGACCGATCAGCGGATCAACATCGCCTTCCTTGGCTTTGATGTTCAGGTCAACGCAATATTTGGCAAGCGCGCTTTCCTTCACCTCGCCGTCAGTGTCGGTGAATCCATCTCCATCTTCGGGAGAGCCTGTCACTGGGCGGCTTTCGCCGAATGCGGGGTCTTTGGCGACACCGTGTGCGATGAAATTCACCGCGTCATAGCGGGTCATATCCTGTTCTTGCAAGAAATAGGCCGCATTGCTTTCGCGTTCGGCAAAAATGGCGACAAGGACGTTGGCGCCGGTCACTTCTGTGCGGCCGGATGACTGCACGTGAATCGCGGCACGTTGGATCACGCGCTGGAACGCGGCCGTTGGCACTGCTTCTGACCCTTCGACATCGGTGATCAGCGTGGCAAGGTCGTCTTCGATGAAATCCTCAAGATCTTTTCGAAGGTCATCAAGGTTGACCGAACACGCCTGCATCACGCGCGCAGCGTCCGGTTCGTCGATCAGCGACAACAAAAGATGTTCAAGTGTCGCAAGCTCGTGTTTGCGAGCATTGGCTAGCGCCAAGGCCCCATGAATGGACTGCTCAAGTGTGGTTGAAAAAGATGGCACCTACGTGCTCCTTTGCAGATCGGGGTTGGCAGATACATCGCATCTGGCCCAACCGTGGCCTCTTATCCTTAAAGTTTGGTTTTATTGGCCAACCTTCAAGGACTTTTTTGTCATTTATAGTCACAAAGTTCGTGAAAACCCGTGATCGGTGCTAAAATCTGTCACGACGGGCGCGAATTTCGGTGAAAACCGCATCATCGGTTGCGTCGACCATGCCAAGCGCGGCTTTTAGGTCTGCATTGTCAGCGCGCAGAAACGGGTTTGTGCGCATTTCAAGGTCAAGCGTGGAGGGAACTGTTGGCTGCCCGTTTGCGCGTGCAGCATCGATCCCGGATATCCTTGACTTAAGGTCGCGATTATCTGGGTCAAGGGTCGCGGCGAAACGGGCGTTGGTTTGGGTGTATTCATGGCCTGAACAAATAATGGTCTGTGGGGGCAGGGCACGCAGTTTGCGCATGGATTGCCACATCTGTTCGGGGGTTCCTTCAGACAAACGGCCACAGCCCATCGCCATCAAACTATCAGCGGTAAAAGCATAGCCTGATGCCGCAAAATGAAATGCAATGTGCCCCACGGTGTGGCCGGACACATCTAGTATCTGCGCATCTTCACCGCAGATATTGATCGTTTCGCCCTCTGACACGGCAACATCCAACTGTGGCAAACGATGCGCGTCCGCCTTTGCGCCGATCACGCGCAGGTCGCCCCGCCCGTTCAGATGGTCGAGCCCGTCAACATGATCCCAATGATGGTGGGTCAGCAAAACCGTGGATAGCCGCCACCCCGCATCTGCAATCGCCGCATTGATGGGGGCTGCATCTGGCACATCAACAACGGCTGCTTCTTTGGTGTCGGGGTTGCCAATGATGAATGCATAGTTGTCTTCCAGACAGGGCACAGTTGTCAGCGTAAGGGTCATGGCAAAATCATCCTGTCTTGGTAAGGTGGCAGCAACTGTCGCCCAGATGAAAGTCGACCGCAATGCATCTTGATGTGCTTGACCTGCGAAATTTCTATTACCGGAGCGCCTTGGGTCGTGCCGCCCAAAAGGTGATCCGCGACGAGCTGACACGTATCTGGCCAGAGGCGAAGGGGCAGACTGTTGCTGGCTTCGGCTTTGCCGTTCCGTTGATGCGGCCATATCTGAACGATGCGCGGCGGATTATCGGGCTGATGCCGGGGCCGCAAGGCGTGATGCCGTGGCCTGCGGGCCAGCCAAACGTCAGCGTCCTGTGTGAAGATACGTTCTGGCCCATTCAGACGGGGCAAGTGGACAAGCTGGTCGTGATGCACGGGTTAGAGACATCCGAGAACCCGACAGCTTTGCTTGACGAGATTTGGCGCGTTTTGGGTCCGGGGGGGCGGGCCGTGTTTGTCGTTCCCAATCGGGCGGGCATCTGGTCACGATCCGATAACACCCCGTTCGGGTTCGGCAGACCCTATTCATTGGGTCAGCTAGAGGCGCAACTGCGCAAGCATGACTTCGTGACCGAGAAAACGCTGTCGACATTATATCAGCCACCTTCACATCGGCGGGTTTGGCGCAAAACGGCGGGTATCGTGGAAAAGGTGGGGCATAATTTGCCTGTCATCGCGGCGGGTGGCGTTTTGATGGTGGAAGTCAGCAAACAAATGGCTGCCCCGACACGCCCTGGATTGACCGAAGTGGTAAAACGACCATTGCGTGCGCTTGAAGGCATCACGGCCACGCCAGGTGCGGCGACACGCACATAACGCAGGAATCGCCAGAATCGGTGCCAAGTAGATTAATACGGGCACAAATATGTAGTGTGGTCAGGCGAAACCGGTTTGAGGGCATGGGCTTTGCCAGATGAAACGCGCAAGATCGCCTGTAAACCATAGCAATCTGAACGGATTAGGGCAGCATTGCATGGCGTTTCAGGTGGCGTCGCGCTGCGCCCAACCTGCCGTTTGGTCACGTTGCGGTCATTCGACCTGCGACAAAACGCGCCAAATGGGGGCAAATTGACAGCGCAAGGCGGTTGCGACAGGCGAATTGCTCTGCTACATCGGCGCTGATTTTGCGACCTGCGCGATTGTGCACGGGTTTGTGTAAGCTGCCCCACCTGATGTCGGAAACGTCATCCGAAACGGGGCCAAAGACATCGGAAGGGTGGACGTGTCCGAAACAGTTGGTATCTCCACAGGCATCGCTTCGCGCTACGCGACAGCCGTGTTTGACCTCGCAAATGAGGGCAAGAAAATCGCTGCGCTTGAAAAAGACGTAGACGCGCTCGAGGCTGCAATGGCCGATAGCGCCGATTTGAAGACCTTGCTGAACTCACCGCTTTATAGCCGTGACGAGCAGGGCGCTGCGATTGCAGCAGTTTCCAAGAAAATGAAGTTGTCTAAGACAACAAGCAATGTGCTGGCGCTGATGGCGTCAAAGCGTCGTTTGTTTGTTCTGCCACAGCTTGTTGCCACACTGCGTGAGCAAATTGCAGAACACAAAGGCGAAGTAACCGCCGAAGTGACATCTGCAAAGGCGCTGACAAAGGCACAAGCAGACAAGCTGGCAAAGACACTCAAGGCGCAAGTTGGCGCCGATGTGAAGATCAAAGCGACCGTGGATGAGACAATCATCGGCGGTCTTATTGTAAAAGTGGGCTCAAAGATGATCGATACGTCGATCAAATCCAAGCTCAACGCACTCCAGAACACTATGAAAGAGGTCGGATAACATGGCGATCCAAGCGTCTGAAATCTCTGCGATCCTTAAGGACCAGATCAAAAACTTTGGCCAAGAAGCCGAAGTCGCCGAAGTAGGCCGCGTGCTGTCCGTTGGTGACGGTATTGCGCGCGTTTACGGTCTGGACAATGTCCAGGCGGGTGAAATGGTTGAATTCCCCGGTGGTATCCGCGGGATGGCCCTGAACCTTGAAGCTGACAACGTTGGTGTTGTTATCTTTGGTTCCGACCGCGACATTAAAGAAGGTGACGTTGTTAAGCGCACCAACTCAATCGTTGACGTTCCAGCTGGCGACGAGCTGCTGGGCCGCGTTGTTGACGGTTTGGGTAACCCGCTGGACGGCAAAGGCCCGATCAAAGCGAAAAAGCGTCTGGTTGCAGACAGCAAGGCGCCGGGCATTATCCCACGTAAATCTGTTCACGAACCAATGGCAACTGGCCTGAAGTCCGTCGACTCCATGATCCCAATCGGCCGTGGCCAGCGAGAGCTGATCATTGGTGACCGTCAAACTGGTAAAACAGCTGTGGCGCTTGATGCGATCCTGAACCAGAAGTCTTATAACGACGCAGCAAAAACAGAAGGCGAAAAGCTTTACTGTGTATATGTTGCTATCGGCCAAAAGCGTTCCACTGTTGCGCAGCTGGTGAAAAAGCTCGAAGAATCTGGCGCGATTGAGTATTCAATCGTTGTGGCCGCGACAGCGTCCGACCCAGCACCGATGCAGTTCCTTGCACCATATGCCGCGACTGCGATGGCGGAACACTTCCGCGACAACGGCCGCCACGCGCTGATCATCTATGATGATTTGTCAAAGCAGGCTGTTTCTTATCGCCAGATGTCCTTGCTTTTGCGTCGCCCACCGGGCCGTGAAGCGTATCCAGGTGACGTTTTCTACCTTCACTCCCGTCTGCTTGAGCGTTCTGCGAAACTGAACGAAGACAACGGGTCCGGTTCTTTGACGGCGCTGCCGATCATTGAAACCCAAGGTGGCGACGTTTCTGCGTTTATTCCAACAAACGTGATTTCGATCACCGATGGTCAGATCTTCTTGGAAACAGAATTGTTCTTCCAAGGTATCCGCCCAGCTGTGAACACAGGTCTGTCCGTGTCCCGCGTTGGTTCTGCCGCGCAGACAAACGCGATGAAATCTGTGGCTGGTCCAGTTAAGCTTGAGCTTGCTCAGTATCGTGAAATGGCCGCGTTCGCGCAGTTCGGTTCCGATCTTGATGCATCCACTCAGCAGTTGCTGAACCGTGGCGCACGTTTGACCGAATTGATGAAGCAGCCACAGTATTCGCCTTTGACGAACGCTGAAATTGTTTGCGTCATCTATGCTGGTACACATGGTTACCTTGATAACATCGACGTCAAAGAGGTTGGCCGTTTCGAGGCTGGTCTGCTCAAGCATCTGCGGACAAACGCAACTGACGTGCTGGACATGATCACAAACGAAGATCCAAAAATCAAAGGTGAGGCAGAAGACAAAATCAAAGCGGCGCTTGACGCGTTTGCAAAAGATTTCGCCTGAACCCCACCTTACGATAAGGAGACTTAGCTTTGCCTAGTCTTAAGGACCTTAAAAATCGGATCGCGTCGGTCAAATCGACCCGCAAGATCACCAAGGCGATGCAGATGGTCGCGGCAGCAAAATTGCGCCGCGCCCAAGACGCAGCCGAGGCGTCGCGCCCATACACAGAACGGTTTAACGCCGTGATGGGTGGGTTGGCGTCCGGTGCGGCTGGTTCTGCCTCTGCGCCAAAGCTTCTGTCAGGCACTGGCAGCGATCAGACCCATCTTCTGGTGGTGATGACTGCTGAACGTGGTCTGTGCGGCGGCTTTAACGGCAACATCGCAAAATTGGCACGCACACATGCGCAACAACTGATTGCCCAAGGCAAGACGGTGAAAATCCTGACCGTCGGCAAAAAGGGCCGTGACGTCATCAAGCGCGAGCTTGGTGAACACTTTGTCGGGCACGTTGACCTGACTGCGGTCAAGCGGATCAGCTATGCCAACGCGCAAGACATTGCCAAGGACGTTCTGGCAAAATTCGATGCTGGTGAATTCGACATCGCCACATTGTTCTTTGCCCGCTTTGAAAATGTTGTGTCTCAGCATCCAACAGCCTTGCAGGTTATTCCTGCAAAGTTTGACGTTGCTGACGATGCAGAAGCAGCACTGTATGACTATGAGCCTTCGGAAGACGCCATTCTGGCCGATCTTTTGCCGCGCGGCGTAGCCACACAGATCTTTGCAGCCCTGCTGGAAAACGCAGCGTCCGAACAAGGCGCACGGATGTCCGCCATGGATAACGCGACACGCAACGCTGGCGACATGATCGACAAACTGACAATCGAGTATAACCGCTCGCGTCAGGCTGTGATCACGAACGAGCTGATTGAAATTATTTCAGGCGCGGAAGCGCTCTAGAAACCCGGAGAATACAATTATGGCAAACGCTAAAGGCAAGATCATTCAGATCATCGGCGCCGTCGTTGACGTGCAGTTCGGCAACGACCTGCCACAGATTCTGAACGCGCTGACAACTGACAACAACGGCAAGATGCTGACGCTTGAAGTCGCTCAGCACCTTGGTGAAAACACTGTGCGCACCATTGCGATGGACTCGACCGAAGGTCTGGTTCGCGGTCAAGAAGTGACAGACACAGACGGCCCGATTTCGGTTCCCGTTGGTGATGCAACGCTTGGTCGTATCATGAACGTTGTTGGTGATCCGGTTGACGAAAAAGGCCCGATCAAAACAAAAGAAACACGGTCCATCCACGCCGATGCACCAGCATTCGAAGAGCAGTCCACTGCGTCTGAGGTTCTGGTAACAGGCATCAAAGTTATCGACCTTCTCGCGCCTTACGCGAAGGGTGGTAAAATTGGTCTGTTCGGTGGTGCGGGTGTTGGTAAGACAGTTCTTATTCAGGAATTGATCAACAACATCGCTAAAGTGCACTCTGGCTACTCCGTATTTGCGGGTGTGGGCGAGCGGACACGTGAAGGTAATGACCTTTACTACGAATTCATCGAATCCGGCGTTATCAACGCAGACGACCTGACACAGTCCAAAGTGGCACTGGTTTACGGTCAGATGAACGAACCTCCCGGTGCGCGTATGCGTGTGGCCTTGTCCGGTCTGACAATGGCGGAATCTTTCCGTGATCAGTCTGGTACTGACGTTCTGTTCTTCGTGGACAACATCTTCCGCTTTACACAAGCTGGTTCCGAGGTGTCCGCGCTTTTGGGTCGTATTCCTTCTGCTGTGGGCTACCAGCCAACACTGGCAACAGACATGGGCCAGATGCAGGAACGCATTACATCCACAAAGAACGGCTCGATCACGTCCGTTCAGGCGATTTACGTGCCTGCGGATGACTTGACCGACCCTGCACCAGCGACATCGTTTGCGCACCTTGATGCGACAACCGTTTTGAACCGTGCGATTTCCGAAAAGGGTATCTACCCTGCGGTTGACCCGCTCGATTCCACATCGCGCCTGCTTGACCCAGCGATTGTTGGTGACGAACACTATGCAGTGGCAAACGAAGTGCAGCAGACGTTGCAGCGTTATAAGTCGCTTCAGGATATCATCGCGATTTTGGGCATGGACGAATTGTCAGAAGACGACAAAATGACCGTGACACGTGCGCGTAAGATCGAAAAGTTCCTGTCACAGCCATTCGACGTGGCGCAGGTGTTCACTGGTTCCCCAGGTGTGCAGGTTCCGCTGGAAGACACAATCGCATCCTTTAAGGCTGTTGTTGCTGGCGAATACGATCACCTTCCAGAAAACGCTTTCTACATGGTAGGTGGCATTTCCGAAGTGATCGCTAAGGCAGAAAAAATGGCGGCAGACGCCGCGTAAGGAGCCGACATGGCAAACGTACAATTCGATCTGGTTTCCCCTGAGCGCCGTCTGGCATCTGTGGAAGCAAGCGAAGTGCAAATCCCAGGCGCTGATGGCGACATGACAGCGATGGCGGGCCACGCGCCCACCATCACGACATTGCGTCCAGGTGTTCTGCGGGTCGTGCACAGCGGCGGGGCCGATGAATATGTCGTGTCCGGTGGCTTTGCGGAAATCACAGCAGCTGGTGTGTCTGTTCTTGCCGAACAGGCGCTGCCACGTGCCGAGATGACCCAAGACGTGTTTGATACAATGATCGCAGAAGCAAAAGCCGCGATGAAGTCTGCTGAGGAAGTGTTCAAAAACGAACCCGGCCCGGTTGATGACGCTGCCAAGCTGATCTCTGACATGGTTGCCATGGGTGGCCACATCGGTTTGACATCAAACTAAGTCACAAACTGCACTAGAAATAGAAAGGCCCTGCTGAATGCGGGGCCTTTTTTCTTGGCAAAAACGAAAAAATAACCCATTTCTGGTGTATAGTATCGCAATGCCTTTTTGGAACGAGCCTCACAATGCGGAAATTAGAAAGCAATGTGATCGGAATAGATCAGGGCGATGTCGTTCTGTTTTCCGATTTTGAACATGACGGTCAAATGTGGACTGGCGAAGGGGATCGTGAAATCCGGCTTGCCGTTACATTTTCCGAACCTTATTTGGCCCCGCCGAATGTCTATGTTTCCGTGTCGATGATTGATGTGTCCAACGCGGGAAACACGCGCGCAGCCTTGCAGCCTGAAAACGTCACCAAGACGGGTTTCGACATCGTGTTTCAGACATGGGGCGACACGCAGGTCGCCCGATGCCGTGTAGCGTGGCAATCGATTGGGGCTGTCCCAACCGATGACGTTTGGGAACTTTAGGCCGAATACATGCCTTCGTAGATCGGCTTGAGCGTCTTGTGATCGAACAGGGATGATACGGATGTGCCGTTCCATGTATTCAGGATCGCTTGACCAAACATTGGCGCAGTTGGCACGATACGGATGTTTTTACAGGCCTTCACCGCATCGGTTGCTTCGATCGTGTCCGTAATCACAAGGTTTTTCATGACTGATTTGCTGACCCGGTCGATTGCAGGGCCGGACAAGACGCCGTGCGTGATGTAGGAATGAACCTCTTTTGCACCGTGTTCCATCAATACTTCTGCCGCTTTGCAAAGCGTGCCAGCAGTGTCCACGATGTCGTCTACGATCAGGCATGTGCGGTCTTTGACGTCACCAATGACGGTCATTTCAGCAACTTCGCCGGGCTTGCCGCGGCGCTTATCAACGATCGACAATGGCGCGCCAATGCGTTGCGCCAAATCACGGGCGCGTGCCACACCGCCCACATCAGGTGACACCACCATCACATCTTCCATGTTGCCCTTGAAGTTGTGCATAACATCAAGCGCAAAGACGGGCGATGCATAAAGGTTATCGACAGGAATATCGAAAAACCCTTGGATCTGTGTCGCGTGAAGGTCGAGCGTCAAGATGCGTTCAATGCCAGCTTCGACCATCATATTCGCGACCAGTTTGGCAGTGATAGGCGTGCGCGCCTTTGACCGGCGGTCTTGGCGGGCGTAGCCAAAATAGGGGATCACAGCTGTGATGCGGGCAGCTGATGACCGGCGCAATGCATCAGCGATAATCAGCAATTCCATCAGATTGTCGTTTGCAGGGTTCGAAGTGGGTTGAAGGATATACATATCCTCTCCGCGGACGTTTTCGTAAACTTCGACGAAAATCTCGCCATCATTGAACCGTTCAACCCGCGCATCGACCAAGCCCACGTCAATCCCGCGATGCATTGACATGCGCCGGGCAACAGCATGCGCGAGCGGCTGGTTTGCGTTGCCAGAAATCAGCTTTGGCTCAAGGTTATGGGGCATGGGAGGATGGTCCTTTGGCAGAAGGGATATGACAGATTCGTGACGTTGACATGGGGGTAGCACACCGCCACGATCAGGCAAACAAACACCAGCCATTTGGAGCATGAAATGCCGCATATCGATTACTTCTTTGCAACGCTTTCGCCATTTACCTATCTGAACGGAAGCCGTGTCGAAGAAATTGCGGCAAAGCATGGTGCCACGATCACTTATAAGCCGCTGGACATCATGGCGTTGTTTTCGCGCACGGGCGGCCTCCCACCAAAGGACCGCCACCCGAACCGTCAAGAATACCGATTGCAGGATATGCGCCGCCGTGCGGCGATTGCTGGGTTGCCGTTAAACTTGAAGCCGGCGTATTGGCCGACCAATGGTGCGCCGTCTGGATATGCGATCATTTCGGCCCAGAACGCCGGTGGAGGTGACGTTGGAAAACTTGTCCATAGCTTTGGCGCGGCGTGCTGGGCGCAGGAACGTGACATTTCGCAAGATGATGTGATCAAGGACTGTTTAGAAGGCGCCGGTTTCGACCCCGCGATTGCGGATAGCGGGCTTTTGACCGGCGCAGAGACGTTTGCGGCCAACCTTGAGGAAGCGGTGTCGCGCGGTGTGTTTGGCGCACCGTTCTTTATCACCGACCTAGATGAGCGGTTGTGGGGGCAAGACAGATTGGATGATCTGGATGCGGTTTTAGGCGGCAAGGTTTAAGAGGGGCTCTGCCCCCGGCCTTGCGGCCTTCCCCCGCGGTATTTTTAGCCAAAAGAAGTTAGTTGTTCAGGATCGTTAAAAACTGGTCGATGGCGGCATCTGTCATCGACCAATCCGTCACGAACCGACCGATAAGCATTGCGTCCGGATCGCCTGTATTTGGGTCCCCATCCCAGACATAGTAATTCGCCCCGGCGTCAAGCAGCCGTTTATGATCTGAGCGTTTGAGTTTCGCAAAAATCATATTGGCCTGAGGCTCATACAGCAGTTCGGCGGTCGGATGCGCGCGCAGTCCTGCAACAAGGCGGGCGCAGCTGCGATTAGATGCTGTTGCAAGATCGTGCCATAGATTGTTGGTCAAATAGGCCTTCATCTGTGCGGACAGGTAGCGGTGTTTTGAAAACAGATGGCCACCGCGCTTGCGCCGCAGTTCAAATTCCCATGCGAGATCGGGATTGAAGATGACACAGGCCTCGACGCCCATCAGACCGTTTTTGGTGCCCCCAAAGCTGACGGCGTCGATGCCGGATTTCCATGTCATGTCGGCGGCCGAGCAATCAAGCGACACAAGTGCGTTGCAAAAACGCGCCCCGTCGAGGTGGGTTTTGCAGCCGAACCCTTGGGCCACGGCGACAAGTGCGCGCAGTTCTTCGAGGCTATGCACGGTGCCTTTTTCGGTGACCTGTGTGATGGAAACGGGGCCACGTTGGGGGCCATGCACACCGCGCGATTCCTCTGCTGCGATCGCTGTGCGCAAGGCGTCGGGGGTCATTTTGGCGTTTTCAGCGGGGACCAGTGTGAGTTTCGCACCTGAATAGAATTCTGGCGCGTTGCATTCATCTTCGTGGATGTGGGCCATAGGCGAGCAAAAGATCGTGTCCCACGGGTTTGCCATCGTTGCCAACAAAATTGAGTTGGCCGCCGTGCCTGTCGCGGTGAGGTAGACAGCGGCGTCGGGGGCTTCGAACATATCGCGGACCATGCTGCGCACATCATCCATCAGCGTGTCTGCGCCATAGCCGGATTGGTAGCCTGTGTTGGCGTCGACTAAGGCCTGCATGACGTTTGGGTGCACGGGGCCTGCGTTATCGGATGCAAGAAACATTAGGTTGGCTCCTGTATGATGTGGTCGTCCCAATCATCCTCGTGGACGTCGGTTTCCGGGATTGTGCGGCCCTTCATTGACACGCCTGCGGCATGCACTGTGCTATAGTCGCCGCTGATGAGCGGATGCCAGTCGAACAGCGGGCGCCCCTCGAAAATGAGGCGGTAGGCGCAAGTTTGTGGCAGCCAATACATGTTATCTTCCAATGACTTGGGCGTCATGACGATACATTCCGGCACGAACTGATGGCGGATCGGATAGCGGGTGCATTGGCAGGTGTTACCATCCAAAAGCTTGCAGGCCACGCGGGTCAGGGCGACTGTGCCGTCTTCGTCCTCAAGTTTGTTGAGGCAACATTTTCCACATCCATCGCAAAGCGCCTCCCACTCGGGGCGGGTCAGGTCGTCCATCGGGATGGTTTCCCAGAAGTTTTCGCGCATATCAGACAATTGCCAGCAACTCCCTTGCTGTTGCGCAATCTGAATCCATCTGGGCGATCAGGGCGTCAAGGCCGTCAAACTTCAGCTCGGGCCGCAGGTATGACACGAGTGCAACGGACACGGTGGCGCCGTATAAATCGCCCGAGAAATCAAAGATGAAGGTTTCGCAATTCGGGCGGTTTTCGCCAAACATCGGGCGCACACCAATGGAGGCCGCGCCGTCATAGCTGCCGGCATGTGGCCCATCGCGCACGTCGATTTTCACGGCGTAAACGCCGAATTTCGGCGGGTGCAGTCCGTCGATGGACATATTGGCAGTGGGGTAGCCAAGGTCACGACCGCGTTGTTCGCCGCGGATCACAATGTTTTCCAAACGGTGCCAGTGGCCAAGCATTTTGGCGGCATCTGCGGGGCGTCCGTCGGTCAGGGCTAGCCGGATTGCGGTGGATGAAATATCGACGTCGGCGACTTTCATCATCGGGGCGATTGTAACGCCGAACCCCATGTCTTGGCCCATTTGTTGCAAGTCGTGTGCGTTGCCGCTGCGCCCTTTGCCAAAGCAGAAATCAGCGCCGACAACAACGTGCTTGAGGCCGAGCTGATCGGCAATCACGGTTTGGGCAAAATCGCGGGCGGGCAGGGCGGCGAGGGCTGCGTTGAAGGGGACTTCATACAGTTTTTCGACGCCCAGTTTTTCCAAGCGATGCGCCTTTGCCTCGGCGTTCATCAGGCGGAAAGGGGCGTCATCGCGCGAGAAATAGCTGCGCGGGTGCGGCTCGAACGTCATGATGCCCAAGGGTGCATCAGCGGATTTTGCGGCCTTGCGGGTCAGGTCGATGACGGCCTGATGGCCTAGGTGGACACCATCAAAATTGCCGATTGCGGCGGCGGCCCCACGGTCGGCGGGGTCAATGAAATGGGTGTCTCGGATAATGCGCATGGCATTGCGTAACGCGGCAGACGCAGGCGTGCAAGCCTAGTCGAATTTGCGGCTGGGGGCCAAAACGGTGGCATCCCCGACAAGCACCTTTTTATCGTTCACAAGGCAACGCGTGTTCATGGTGACACGGCGTTTGGAATGGTCGATGTCGGTCACTTCGACCTCTGCCAGAACCATGTCGCCAGGGCGCACAGGGGCCAGGAATTTCAGCGATTGCCCAAGGTAGACAGTGCCGTGACCGGGGAGCTGTTCACCGATGACCGCAGATACCAGACCGGCGGTTAACATGCCGTGTGCGATGCGGCCGCCAAAAATAGTGTCTTGGGCATAATCATCGTCAAGGTGCACAGGGTTGTGGTCGGTCGAGACTTCGGCAAACATTTCGATGTCGCGGTCGGTCACGACCTTACGAATTGACCGCGTCATGCCGATTTCGATGTCTTCGATGCAAATGGTGCCGCGTGGTGCGTTGTCCAACATATCAGTCCCGCCGAGTAATAAAAAACCACCTCAACATGAGGTCTTGTAACTTTATTACTTTGCGGGCGCAGAAAGTCAAGTCCTAGCGCAGGAAGCCTATCGCATAGGTTGGCGTCATCATTTCCTTTTGAAGATAAGCACTTAGCGCCTTTTCATCGGGCTGATCTGTGGTTTTTGTCTCTGCTGCGGCAAGTCCGCCGGTGATGAACAGCGTATCGAGATCCTCTTGTACGCCGCCAAGGATGTCGGTGCCGATTCCATCGCCGATGCAGATGATACGCGGTTCAGATGACAAAAGTTCTAAGCCAGCGAGCCGGAGCCGTGCGAGATCATAAATCGGCGGGTGGGGTTTGCCGAAATAGAGGCTTTCGCCGCCCATTTCAGTGTAGAGTTTCGCCAGCGCGCCCGCGCACCATTCACGGGTTTCACCGCGGTCCACGATGATGTCGGGATTGGCGCAAAGCAGTTTCAGACCACGTTCGCGCGCGACCAGAAATTCGGGGCGATTTACGTCAGGATCAGCTTGGGTATCAAACGGGCCGCAGCAGACGATGCCTGTGGCCTGATCCAACGGAACCTTTTGAATATCAATGGGATTATCTAATACTGACAAGGGTTTGAAGAAATCAGCGTCGCGTTTTTCTTCGCCCATGAACCAGACTTTATCGCCGATCACACCTTGGAACATTGCGGATCGTGCGCTGTCGCCTGATGTGGCGATCGTGTCGTAACAATCGGTCGGAATGCCCATGCCAGCGATCTGTTCGGCAACCGAAAAACGGGGGCGGGGGGAGTTGGTGACAAGCACGACAATCCCGCCTTCGGCGCGGAATTTTTGCATCGCGGCAACGGCCGCGCCAAATGCTTCGATCCCGTTGTGCATACAGCCCCAAAGATCAACAAAAGCGGCATCGTAGTGATCGGAAATTTCGCTGAAACGGGTCACGATCTGGGTCATGTTAACCACCTTTTTTGCTGTATGATTTGCGTATGACAAACGTATGACTTGCGTATGACAAAACAAAAAGGGCGCCCGCAGGCGCCCCAATCGTTAATTTTAAGCAGTTTTCAGATTTGGGATGATCTGTTTTTTCCGGCTCATGATGCCTGGAAGGACAACGGTGTCGCCTGTGACTGTTGCGCCAAACGATGCCTCGGCCACGGATTTGGACAGATCGTTGGGGATCATCATGGTTGCTTGTTCGTTTAGGATGTCGACCACGAACAAGAGCACTTGATCAACGCCGTCTTCGGTTGCGACGCCTTCCATTGCGGCCATGATGCTTTCCTTGCGGTCAAGCACGATGGCAGGCGCGGTTGTTTCCAGAACGGAGACGCGGAATTTTGTGTCGCCAACGGCGTATTCCTTGCTGTCCATGCGCAGCAGTTCGGCGTCGCTGAACGACGACACGTCTGATTTTGCCTCGAACATTTCGGTGGCGTAGGCGGGGATGTTGATTTTCAGGTCTTTTGCCAGCGCGTCGGCCAAGGATTTATCCGCAGGCGTTGTTGTGGGCGACCGGAATTCCAGCGTGTCGGAAATGATGCACGACAGCATCAGGCCCTTGATGGATTCTGGCATTTTCGCGCCGTGCGGTCCCATCAGGCCCAACATGATCGTCGCCGTACACGCCAGCGGGCGGATTGTGATTTCAATCGGCCCAGCTGTTTCCAAACCACCAACCAGTTTGTGGTGGTCGATGATCGCGGTGACGTTGGCGTTGTTGATGTTGGCTGGCAATTCAGCAGGGTTGTTGGTGTCAACGATCACGCAATCTTGGCCATCTTCAACGTCAGCAATGATTTCTGGCAGCTCGAAGCCCCAACGCTTGGCCACAAATGCGGCTTCTGTGTTTGGTGTGCCAAGCAGCCGTGCCTCTGCCTTGCGATCGGTGTGGTTCATGAACCATTCCCAGATCAGCGCGGAGCCGAGTGAATCGGTGTCAGGTGCCTTGTGGCCGAAAATCAGTGTTGTCATTGTCATATTCCGTTAAATCAGGGAGGATTTAATCGGGCTTATAAGAGGGAAAACCATGGCTGTCACCTTACAGATTGCCCATAGCAGGTATGACGCATGACCAAACCGCGTGAGGCCGATCTATATGCCCCTATAAAAGCCTATTTGACCCGCCAAGGTTACACCGTCAAAGGCGAGGTGGGCGCGGTTGACGTCATGGCGGTGCGCGCTGGTGAGGATCCTGTGCTGATCGAGCTGAAATTGGGGTTTACCTTGGCGTTGTTCCATCAGGGCATTGACCGGTTGGCCGTGACCGATCTGGTGTATGTGGCAGTCCCGGAAAAACCCGGCAAAGCGGCGGCGCGCGCATTGAAAGATAACGTCAAATTGGCGCGCCGTGTAGGTTTGGGGGTGTTGACGGTGCGCCTGCGTGACGGGCATGTCACGGCGCATGCGGACCCAGGTGGTTACGTGCCGCGCAAGCAGCCCAAGGCAAAGAAGCGGTTGTTCAAGGCATTTGATCGGTTGAAAGGCGATCCGAACGAAGGTGGTGCGACCCGTCACGGTTTGGTCACAGGCTACCGCCAAGATGCATTGCTTTGCGCGCGGTTTCTGGCGGTGCATGGCCCATCGACAGGTGCGAAGGTCAAAGAATGGGCAGAGGTGCCTGCCGCGACGAATATCATGGCAGCCGACCATTACGGGTGGTTCACCCGTGTGTCGCGCGGCGTGTATGATTTGACTGATGCTGGCCGCAAGGGGCTGTCGGACTGGGGTGACGTCTAGGGTTTCGCCGCACTTGCGTGCGTCGATCCGCCGGGGCCAGCCCCGGACCCCGGAGTATTTGAAAAAAAGCGAGACTAGGGCGCGGTGACGCGGGCCAGAACATCCAAACCTTGTTGTTTGAGGAAATACAGGATGTCGATGAAGATCCAGTTTTCGGCCAGCTTGTCGCCGTCGCGGCGATAAATATCGACGACCCGCATTTCGGCGCGTGGCCCTTTTGGCAAGCCCAAGTAGCCGCCGGTTGGGGTGACGGATAGGTTGGCCCAGCCGAAAAAGCCGCCGTAATTGCCTTCGGCCAGTTTGGCGACATGGCCGTGGAATTGGCGATCCTCTAGTTGGGTACGGAACGGGCGTTGGTGTTGGTCGACGTAACGGTCGATTGTATAGGTTGCACCGATCCCGTCTGGCCCCCACCAGATCATGTCGTCGTGCCATGACAGCGCCAGTTCAGCCTGCGGGGTGGCATCGCGTGGTTTGGCGTTGTCTTTTGAATTTGAGTTGGCCGCGATGTCACCGATCATGCGGTTGATCAGTGCGAGGGTTTCGGTGCCGTCGGCCGCCCCTTCGTAGTGCAGCCCGTCATGGGTGCGCGGACCTGGTTGGATTAGGTGTTGGCCGGTTTGGGGGGGGAGGGGCTGTAGCCCTGCTTGATGCATCAGATGGATCAGATCGCAAAACAGCGCAGTTTCCACGATTTTACCGTTCTGGACGCGGTTGAATTCGGCATAGCGCAGCATCGTGATTTTGCGGGTCGGTTTGATGCCCAGAAAGGGGTGATCGAAAAGCCCCATCAGGTGACCCATCGACACCACCCAGATACCCGGTTCCCCATCCAGCGCGTTTTCATTGGCAAAAAAGATATCTTCGCGCCGTTGAACCGATGAAATCGCGGTCAGAAACGGTGTCCAGAATGTTGCGGCAACATCTGTGGCCCCGCATTGTTCGTAGAACGGATGCATCCCGCGCCAATGCCAATCGGGGCTGGTGCGCGTTTCGAGCACGCGGGCGATTGTGTCGGGTGTTGCGGATTCGATATCGGCGTAGTGATCGCGCACAAGCTGTTTGGCGGCTTGAATGGTCATGTCTTATCCTTGCTGTAGTGCGATTTGTTTCCAAACCGCGACTTCGTCAAATAGCGTGTATTCTTCGCGCAGGCCCCATGGCCCGAACGATGCATGTGTAAAGCCCATGATGTAAACCTGAGCGCCAGTTGGTGCGCCCCATGCGCCCCAGCCATCGTGCTTGCCGTGCAGTGACCATCTGATGGCAGCGCGTGCGCCAAGGCCCGCATCATCGCGCCCGATCTGGTGATCAATCGTGAATGTGGCGGATGGAAATGACGCCCGCAAGCCGATCCAGAATTGTTCGGCGGCGGCAAATGACCGCGCCTCGACACCGCCCGGCGAACAGATGCGTGCCGCGCGGTCATAGGTTTCGCGGATCACCGCGATGTCAGCGTTCATGATGCGTGTGAGAATGTCGGCAAGCTGTTGGCCGCTTGCGTGGTCATTGCCGTGCCCTGTGTAGGGGCCAGTCCGATCCTGATCGGGGGTAAAGGGCCGTTGGCCGCCATCACGGGCGATTTGCATGCGGGCAACATCGCGGGGGTGATGACCCAACTGACGGCAAATGGCGCCATAGTCACGGGTCAGCCATTCGTCGTCGATGACGTTGTTCTTGGCGTGGCAATCGGCAATCGCGCGAAAGGCCACAGGTTTGCCCGTTGGTTCCCCAAATAGGCCGGGGCCTGTGTGCGTCGCTTGGCAAAACAACCTGTGCGACGACAACATGCCATCCTCTGGCGTGCCTGACCAAATTACATCTTCGGCCAAAAGCTCTCGGTCTGGAAATTCGGCGATTGTGGCAAGCGTGGCCGCAATGACATCGCGGTTGCCGTGCCCGATGCCAGCGGCCATGCGGAACACGATATCGTCTGCATAGTATTGGTGCAGGGATGCGACGTTGCGATCTTCCCAAATCTGTTTGGTGATCCCGATAATGTAATCGGGAAAATCGCGCCAACGGTCGTCAAACCCTTGCATGGATCAGCCTTTCACAGCGCCCGCTGTCAGCCCTGAAACGATCTGGCGTTGGAACACCATAACCATGACAAAAAGCGGGGCGGTGATGGACACAACCGCGGCCACGGCAAACATGACGTTGCCTTTGGTCTGGGTGGTGCCAAGGAAGGACGCCAGTTTGGGCACCATCGTCTGGTTTTCCTTGGACAACAGCATCGTTGTGACCGCAAAGTCGTTGTAGGCCAGAAGGAAGCTGAACAGACCTGTCGTAATCACACCCGGCCACATGACGGGGATGATGACATGGCGGAAGGCTTGGAAACGGTTGCAGCCGTCGACCATCGCGCTTTCGTCGAGATCCTTGGGAATGTTTTTGAAGAATGCGTGCAACATCCACAGCGTGAATGGCTGGTTGATCGCCACAAGCACGATGATGGTTGTAGAGAGCCGCCCCCAGAGGTTCCATTCAAAGAATGGCAGCAAATAGCCGGACACCAGCGTGATTGGCGGCATTGCGCGGAAGATCAGCGCAAACAGCAGGAACCAGAACGCATAGCGGTGGGTGGAACGGGACAGGGCGTAACCGCCCAATGTGCCGCAGGTCAACGAGATGGTCACAACACAGAAACACACGATGAACGAGTTGAGGGCGGCGCGCCAAAATTCTTCTTGCACCCATGCGCCATAATACCCGTCACCTGTGAAACTGCCGCCAGTTTCAACTTGGGTCAGCCCACCGAACAGGGCGTTGGCCCAATCCGCCTTGGAGAAGAAATCACCCTCAACCTTGAACGACCCCCAGAGGGTCCATGCGAATGGGAACGCCGCAAGGACCAGCCAGAAGACAAGGAATGATGTCGTCAGGAATTTGATCGATAGCGGTTGAGCGGTGGCTTTGTTCGACATGAAATCGATCCCCTAGCGTGGGTTGGAAAAGTCGCGGTATGTGCGGATCAGCACGGGCGACAAAAGGATTGCGATGCCGATAATGGTCAGCACAGAGGTGGCCGCAGCCGATGACAACAGGCGTGTTTCGCCACCCAGATCGTTAAAGATCGCGTAGGAGAGCGAGAACGCGTGGGCCTGTGCCGCAAACGATACGATCGGTTCAAACACGCGGAAGTTATCCATCAGTTGGATCAGCGCGACGAATGTCACCAGCGGGAACAGATGCGGGATCACAACATAACGGATACGTTCCCAACGGTTCGCGCCGTCGATCATCGCGGCCTCTAGGCTGTCGGTGTTCACGGTTTGCAGACCTGCATAGAACACGACGAACGCAAACGGGGCGGCGTGCCAGATGCCATAGACCATCAGCATGATCCACATCAGCGGCGTAGACGCTTTTACAGATAGTTCGGGATTATCGGCGAGCCATTGAAGCCCCGCGCCCAGAATGCCCCGCGCATCAACCATCCAAAACAGGATCAGCGACCCGACAAGCGGGGTGACGATGAACGGCAGCAGCGTCAGGAAAATTGTTGGACCTTTGAGCGCCTTGGCGACTGAATTTACCGCCACAGCGATGAAAAAGCCCAAGATGATCGTCAGCGGCGTCACGACAAACGTGTAGGTCAGCGTGAACGCAAGGGCCGCATAGAATGGCAGGTTCATCAATGTGCGTCCGAAATCAGGCAGTCCATCAGAATTGACCCATGCGGATGCGACCTCGGCAAAGGCAAGGTGGTTGCGGTCTTTGTAGATGTCCAAGCCAGCCCATTTGCCAAGCGGTTCAGCCGCCTTGAGGGCTTGGGTCGCTTCTTGGTCAACGGATGTGACGGGGGTGCAGCCAAAGGGCCCGCAGTTTTCAACCGTCACCAAGACCTGTTCGTGGGACGTATAAAGCGACTGTGTCACGATAGAGAAAATCGGCAATGCGATAAACGATAGCATCAAAAAGGCCGAAGGCAGGACGAACCAGAAGAAAGTGGAATGTTTCATCGCTCAAGTCCTGTCGCGTTGGATGTGGCCAGATTGGTCGGAAATTCGGGGGTGTTCGGGCCAGCGCGTGGCCGGCCCAAACGGATCGTTTTTACTGCAAGAAGCCCTGCTCTGTCGCGGAGGCAGTGTAGGCAGCTTCGATGTCCATCAAAGTCTGCTCAGCGCTCTCGTTACCTTGAAGAAAGTCTGCAACGTTTTCACCCAGTGCAGAATGCAGCAGGCCCATAAATGGCATCATCGGGTATGGATTTGTCCCTGCAGCGACAGATGCCAAAACACCGTCATTTACTGGCTGGGATTCAAACCCGTCCATCAGCCAAACCGCCTGAGACATCGTGTCGTCATTGAGCAGTGCAGGTGATGTCGCATGGGCCATCGCCTTGAAGCTTGCGATTGCATCTTCTTCGCTGATGTTTCTTGCAAGGCTCCAGCCATCCCACCATAGCGTCGAAGCTGGAACGCCGCTATCTCCAACTGTCAGCGGACCGCTCACCATTGTGTTGGAATAAACAACTTCTTCTGCGCCTTCGTCATCCATCAGAACGCCCGTGCGGGAGCCCCACATGTTCATCAAGGCCACATTGCCTGCTTCCCACTCAGCGGAGGTCGCGTTGCTGTCGTGTGTCAAGAAATCTGGGTTCATGTAAGCCGTCAGCGCTTTCATCATTTCCAGCGCTTCAACACCTTGAGCGTTATTGATGGCAACATTTGCTGTGCCGGGCTCAAAGAATGCGCCGCCAGTGCCTAGATACATGTTCACAAATTCTTCACCAAGGTTCCATCCAGCTGCGTATGCGCCGCCAATCGGATTTTCCATGATGCCTTCGGCGCGGATTTTTTCCGCAGCAGCCAGGACTTCTTCGTAGGATGTTGGCACGTCCATGCCGATCTGTTCGAGCACGTCGGAACGGTAAACGAGGTGCTGGGCGTTCGCCATGAATGCGACGGCCATGACATTGCCATCAACAGAGATTAGCTGGCGGGCCGGAATATCTGCGCCATATTCTGCAATCAACGCGTCAAGAGGTTGGTTCAGGTCTTCGGCGAGCATGCCTGATAGGACTGAGTTGTTGTTAATCACAACTGTATATTCTGCTGGGTTGCCTGTCATGCCTGCGACATTGATGCTGCGGTGGTCAGCGGTCAGGTTGCTTTCTGCGTCAACGCCGGATGCGCATTCAAGGGCGGCAGCAGCGACAGATTGGATCGCAGGAAATTCGTTGCCGACGATGTTCACGCGGCCTTCGGTGATTGCACATGCATGGCCATCAGCCATTGCTGTTGTGCCCATCAGGACAGCAGTGGCTGTGCCCAGTGCGGCATACTTAAATAGTTTCATTGGTGTTCTCCCGTTGTCTCTTGGGCCCCGTCGTACGCAGGGCATTGGTCCGCGCAAGCCGAATCGCTCTGACTTTTGCATACGATTGCAATTTAACGAGGGATTACCCCGATCACGCAAGAACTATTGTGCGTAAGGCAGGTTTTTTTGTCGTTATTAAATTGGGGTCTTGCGCGAATTTAGGAATCACGGCAGTGTTTTTGCAAACGTATGCAAAATTCGAGAATGCGGGGGCACTTATGGCCGAAATTCAACTGCGCAATGTATCAAAGCGCTGGGGCGACTTTGTTGGTGTCCACGATTTCAATCTTACGATTGCAGATCAAGAGTTTCTTGTGCTGCTAGGGCCGTCGGGCTGTGGCAAGACCACGACGATGCGCATGATCGCAGGGTTAGAGGACGCAACAGGCGGCGACATTGTTGTCGATGGCAAGCGGATCAACGATCTGGACCCAAAGGACCGTGATGTCGCGATGGTGTTCCAGTCTTACGCGCTTTACCCGAACATGAATGTCTACGAAAATATCCGGTTTCCGTTAAAGGTGCGCAAGGTCGAAGGCGACCATGATGCATTGGTCAAGCGGGCCAGCGCGATGGTTGAGCTGGATGAATTCCTGCACCGTAAACCGGCAGAGTTGTCGGGTGGTCAGCGGCAGCGCGTGGCATTGGCCCGTGCGGTTGTGCGCGAACCCAACGTGTTTTTGATGGATGAGCCGCTGTCGAATTTGGACGCCAAACTGCGCGTCTCGACCCGTGCCCAGATCAAAAACCTGAGCCACGAATTGAAGACCACCACGATTTATGTGACCCACGACCAGATCGAAGCGATGACGCTGGCCGACCGTGTGGTTGTGATGAACAAGGGCATGGTGCAGCAGGTCGGCACGCCCACGGAAATTTACGATATGCCAGCCAACACATTTGTCGCGGGCTTTATCGGCAGCCCTGCGATGAACCTGATTGATGGTGATTTGCAAAACGGCACTTTCACGGCGGACAAGATCAGCATCAGCGGTTTGCGCACAGATGTGTCCGGTCCCGTGACCCTAGGTTTCCGTGCCGAGGACGCCGCGGTGTCTGGTGCAGAGGCGCAAGCCAATTCGGCGGTCTATTCGCTGGAATTGCTGGGCGAGGCCACGATGGTCACGATGCGGGCAGGCGGCACAATCGTGTCGATCAAGTCCGGCAAGGATTACCGCACCAAGATTGGTGATCCGGTTTCCGCCTCTATCCCCGGGGACATTTGTCATTTGTTCGACCGCCAATCGGGCGAGCGGCTGTCATAGCTTCCAAAATACTGCAAAGGATTTCGCATGACTGGTGCACGCCCTGAACAAGCGGTTCTGACCCGCGATACAGATATGTCCAAAACGGACGAAACCCGTGCTGTGATCGAAGGCATGGTGGATGGTCTGAATGACCACCGGATTGGTGACATTGGCGAATTTTTCGCCCAGTCATTCCGCTGGATGGGCAACACCGGTTGCGGCACAAAACCTGATTTGCAAGCGTTCCAGGACAACTGGCAAAAACCGTTTCAGGCCGCGTTCCATGATAAAGTCTGCGTCGATGAGGCCCGCTTGTATATGGGCGAATGGGCCGCTGCGTTTGGTCGCCAAGAGGCCACGCATGGCGGGACATTTATGGGCATCGCGCCAACCGGCAAGCGGATCGAGATCCGATACATGGATTTCTGGAAGGTCGAGGACGGCCGCATCACCGATAACTATGTCATGGTCGATTTCCCCCATGTTTTGGCCCAGCTTGGCGTTGATTGTTTCAACGGCGAAGGGTGGGAGGCATTTGATCGCGGCGAAAAAGTGCCGCCAGCGCCATGAGCCATCTTGCACGCAAACAAGCGGTCCGTGATTGGGCGCAGGCCTTTGCCACGCCGGATGCCGTGGCATCGCGGCAGGCAACAACAGATTTGTTCGCGCAAGATGCGGTGTTCCATATCGTGCATCCGTGGAACGATCTGATTGGCGCGGCTGCTTATCTGGATGGGTTTGTGGCATCGTTGACCGCCGCGCTTCGCGGGCTGCACCGCCGCGACGATATCTTGATCGCGGGACGTTTTGAGGGGGCTGACTGGGTCGCCACCCACGGTAATTTCGTGGGTCATTTCCATGCGCCATTGTTTGGTTTGACCCCAAGTGATCGGCTGGAATACCTGCGCTTTGGCGAATTTCACCGCTTTGACGGGGACAAGATTGTCGAAAGCCATATCTATCTGGATTTGCCGCAACTGATGATCGCGACAGGGCAATGGCGGGCTGAATTCGTCAGCCCTGCCACGCAAAAGGGCTATACTGGTTTCATTCCCGGCCCCGCGACCCAAGACGGTTTGCAACTGGTTGAAAATGACCCCGAACACAGCCACAGCACCTTTCAACTCGTCACCGATATGCTGTCCGGCCTCGCCACCAAGGACGAGGCATGGCGCCCCTATTGGCACGACAATATGATGTGGTATGGCCCTGCCGCGTTTGGCAGTTTTGTGGGCGTCGAGGAATTCGCCGCGTTTCAGGTGCCGTTCGAGGGCGCGTTTTCGTTCTGGGGCGGTGGGTCTTCAAACAACGGCGTGACCAAGCATTTTACCCGCTTTGGCGATGGCGATTATGCCGCGTTGGGTGGCTGGCCGTCCTTGATGGCCGTGCGGACCCATGATTTTCTGGGCCAACCCAGCCAAGGTGAAACGCTGCTGATGCGGGTGTGCGATTGGTATCGCCGCACCGATGATCTGTTGATCGAAAACTGGGTGATGGTCGATATTCCCGACGTGCTTTTGCAAATGGGCGTCGATATTTTTGCCGGGCACCATGATGTGGCCCCCGGTCCACGCATGACAAAAGGAACAGCGTCATGACAATTCGTCATTTGAAAACTGCCCGTTCTGCCGCTGATCGCGCGGATGACGACACCAAAGTTCGCGCCATCGTTGAGGCGGGGTTGAAGGACATTGATCAGCGTGGTGATACGGCCGTGCGCGAGATGTCGGAAAAGTTCGACAATTATTCGCCGCCTTCTTACAGGTTGTCGCTCGACGAGATCGAGGCGTTGATGGCCCGCGTTTCTGACCGCGATATGGCTGATCTGAAGTTCGCCCAGGAACAGGTGCGCAATTTCGCCCAAGCGCAGCGCGATTCAATGCTTGATATTGAGGTCGAGCCGATGCCCGGCGTGATCTTGGGCCACAAAAACATCCCCGTGCAATCTGTGGGCTGTTATGTGCCAGCGGGTAAATTCCCGATGGTCGCATCCGCGCATATGTCTGTGGCCACCGCATCGGTGGCAAAGGTGCCGCGCATCATCGCTTGCACCCCACCGTTTCAAGGGGAGCCGAACCCCGCCGTTATCGCCGCAATGCATCTGGGTGGCGCGCATGAGATTTACGTCATGGGCGGTATCCAAGCGATTGGCGCGATGGCGATTGGCACAGAAACGATTGATCCTGTGCATATGCTGGTTGGCCCCGGCAATGCGTTTGTCGCAGAGGCAAAACGCCAGTTGTTTGGCCGTGTGGGGATTGACCTGTTCGCGGGCCCGACCGAGACGATGGTGATCGCTGATGACACCGCCGCTGATGCGGAACTTTGCGCGACTGATTTGTTGGGGCAGGCAGAGCATGGGTATAATTCGCCTGCTGTTTTGCTGACCAATTCAGAAAAGCTGGCCCGTGACACAATGGCCGAAATTGACCGCCTGCTGACCATTCTGCCGACGGCTGACACCGCTGGCGTTTCTTGGGCCGATTACGGTGAGGTGATCGTGTGTGACACTTATGATGAAATGCTGGCCGTGGCCGATGACATCGCGTCCGAGCATGTGCAGGTCATGACCGACCGCGATGATTGGTTCCTTGAGCACATGACATGCTATGGCGCGCTGTTCCTTGGGCCGCGCACAAATGTGTCAAACGGTGACAAGGTGATCGGCACGAACCACACGTTGCCCACGAAAAAGGCAGGGCGGTATACTGGCGGCCTTTGGGTTGGTAAGTATCTGAAAACGCACAGCTATCAAAAGATCACAACGGATGAGGCCGCAGCCGAAATTGGGGCCTATGGGTCGCGTTTGTGCCTGCTTGAAGGCTTTGTTGGTCATGCCGAACAATGCAATGTGCGTGTGCGCCGTTATGGCGGTGTGAACGTGCCATATGGTGGCCCAGCTCCCTATAAGGATGCGGCCGAGTGACAGACCACGCCGCCAACCGCGACCTGATTGCGCCGCTGCGTGCGGCGATGCGGGACGGTGTGGCCGTTGATGCAGCGATCGGTGCGGTGGTGGCGGATGATGCGGTGGTGCATATGTGCGCCCCGTTTGGTGATATGACCGGGGCAGATTATTTCGCCCGCGTCTATGCCCCTCTGATGGATTCTGTGCCTGATGTTGAGCGCCGCGACTGGATCGTGATGGCGGGTGCCGATGACCACGGCAACGATTGGGTCGGATGCGGCGGCCATTACATGGGGCAGTTCACCGCGCCGTTTTTGGACATTCCGCCAACGGGCCGTCTGATGCATATGCGGTTCCACGAATATTACCGCATTGTGGACGGCAAGATCGTCGAAATCCAAGCGATTTGGGACATTCCAGAGCTGATGATGCAGGCAGGCGTCTGGCCGATGGCGCCGAGTTTGGGGCGAGAGTTTTGCGTGCCGGGTCCCGCGACCTGTGACGGGATCAGGGCGGGCGGATATGACACGGCTGCGTCAGAGGTATCCAAACAACATGTTGTCGATATGTTGGCTGCACTGACACGCCACCCGCGCGAACCAGTTGAGGCGATGGAGCTGCCACGGTTCTGGTCGGCGCAGATGAATTGGTACGGCCCTGCGGGGATCGGCACGGCGCGGGGCATCGACGGGTTTCGCAACCATCACCAAATTCCGTTTCTGGCTGCCATGCCGGATCGTGGTCAGGCCGATGATAATCTGACGTTTCATTTTTTCGGGGACGGGGATTATGTGGCCGTGACAGGCTGGCCCGACATGATGCAGACAATCACCCATGATGGCTGGCTTGGCATCGCGCCTGCGGGTCAAAAGGTTGCGATGCGCAGTCTTGATTTTTGGCGTATTGAAAACGGCAAGATCCGCGAAAACTGGGTGTTGCTTGATCTGATCGACATCTATGCGCAACTGGGCGTCGATGTGTTCGCCCGCATGAGGCAAATGGCATGACGCTTCCACAGACTCCATCGTTCCGGTTGGACGGAAAACGCGCATTGATCGCGGGTGCATCAAGCGGCATCGGGCTTGCTTGTGCGGTTGCATTGGCGCAGGCGGGGGCGGCTGTGACGTTGGCGGCGCGATCCGCGGGTAAGCTGGACGATGCTGTGGCGCAGATGCGCGGTGCAGGCATGGTGGCCGATGCGATGACGCTGGATGTGTCGGACACGGATGCCACGGCCAAGGCGGTCGCTGATGCGGGGCCGTTTGATATTTTGGTGAACTCGGCAGGGCTTGCGCGGCACAGCCCCGCGCTGGACACCACGTCGGATGACTTTGACGCGGTGCAGGCGCTGAACCTGAAGGGCGCGTATTTCCTGACCCAAGCGGTTGCAAAGGGCCTGATCGCAGCAGGCAAACCCGGCAGTTTGATGAATATCACCAGCCAGATGGCCCATGTGGGCGGGATTGACCGCGCGGTGTATTGTGCCACGAAATTCGGGGTGGAAGGGTTCACCAAGGCGATGGCGATCGAATGGGGTCCGCTTGGGATCAGGGTGAATACGATTTGCCCGACGTTTATTCGGACCGCGTTGACCGAAAGTACATTTCAAAACCCGGAACGCCTCAAGTGGATCGAGGAAAAGATTAAGCTGGGCCGTGTGGGAGAAGTCACCGACATGATGGGCCCTGTGGTGTATCTGGCGTCGGATGCATCCGCGATGATGACGGGCACATCGTTGATGATTGACGGGGGTTGGACGGCGGACTGATGGGTGTTGTGACATCATTGCAAGTGGCCCAGCGTGCCGGTGTCAGCCAATCGGCCGTCAGTCGCGTGTTCACGCCCGGCGCATCGGCAAGTGCCAAGACCGTGGAAAAGGTGAAACGCGCGGCGACTGAATTGGGGTATCGTCCTAATATGATGGCGCGCGCGATGATCACCGGAAAAAGCCGGATCATCGGGCTTGTAGTGGCTTATCTGGACAATCAATTCTACCCGCAGGCGCTTGAACGGTTGTCCAACGAGTTGCAGGCCAAGGGCTACCGAATCCTTGTTTTCACGGCGTCCAATGACAACGACCATGTGGCTCGTGTGGTGCAGGAATTGATGGATTATCAGGTTGAAGGCATCATCACCGCCAGCGTGGGCATGTCGTCAGAATTGACGAACCGCTGCGAAGATGCGGGCATCCCTGTTGTGATGTTCAACCGCGGCCAAGACGGGGCCAATGTGTCATCAGTCACCTCTGCCAATCTGGATGGTGGGGCCAAGGTTGCTGATTTTCTGTTGTCCTGTGGTCATCAGAATATCGCGCATATCAGCGGTTGGCAGGGGTCATCAACGGGGCGGGACCGACAGCTTGGGTTTGTGCGCAGGCTGGATCAGGCGGGCATTGCGCCCCGATTGCTGGACGGCATGTATGACCGCGAAACGGCGCGTGCCGCCACGCTTGACCTGATGGACAGGCGGTCCCCGCCTGACGCGATTTTTGTGGGCAATGATCACATGGCGTTTGCTGTCATTGACACATTGCGCAGCGAGTTAGGAGTGTCTGTGCCAGATGATGTGGCCATTGTTGGATATGATGATGTGCCGATGGCCGCGTGGCCCGCATATGATTTGTCGACGATGCGCCAGCCGCTGAACCGTATGGTGGATGCCACCGTGGACCGTCTGTTGACACAAATTGCCGATAAATCTGCGCCGCACCGCGCGATCGAAATTGAAAATGCGCTGATCCAGCGTGCGACAACCAAGAAATCAAAAGGACATGACCAATGAAGGGCTTTAGCAACCGTTGGAAAGATTTTCCCGACTATATCATCGGCATCACCAAAGAGATTTGGGAAGACCGCGGATTGGCGACCCTGCATCATTATTACAGTGATGATATTGTGGTGCGGTCACCTGCGTCGATTGTGATTGGCAATAAGGATGTCATTGGCGCGACCATGTCCACATTGGCCGAATTCCCCGACCGCACGTTGCTGGGCGAGGATGTGATCTGGTCGGGCACGCCAGAAGAGGGGATGCTGTCGTCACACCGGCTTTTGTCCACCGCGACGCATACGGGCGACGGTGTTTACGGCCAAGCGACGGGCAAGAAGCTGGTTTACCGCATCATTGCGGATTGCCATGCGATCAATAACCAGATCAACGACGAATGGTTGATCCGCGACCAAGGTGCGATTGTGCGTCAGCTTGGCTGGGACCCCAAGGATTTTGCCGCAGCCCAGATTACGGCAGAGGGTGAGAATGCCAAGATGCCGTTCACACCCGCCGACGATCAGCCCGGACCCTACAAAGGGCGTGGCAATGACAATGAATGGGGCGTTGCCTATGCCGAGATCCTGAACAGGATTATGGGGGCCGATCTTGCGGTCATTCCCGAGAAATATGACCGTGCGTGTAACCTGTATCATCCGGGCGGTGTGCACGGGCAGTCGCATGGTGATGCGGATAAGTTCTGGACCGGACTGCGCGCGTCGTTCCCCAATGCCAAGTTCACGATTGATCACCAAATCGGCCGTGATGACCCGATGATGCCACCGCGTGCCGCGATCCGCTGGTCGATTGAAGGCAAGCACGAAGGCTGGGGTGCGTTTGGCGCGCCAACGGGTGCGAATGTGTATATCATGGGGGCAGCGCATGCGGAGTTTGGTCCATGGGGGCTGCGCCGTGAATATGTGCTGTTTGACGAGCCTTACGTGTGGAAGCAAATCTTGCTGCAATCCGCGTAGCGGTTTTTGAGTATTTAAGAAAAAGCGAGGCGGATGATCCGCCAAGGAGAGAAGATGACACCTGCCGAAATGGAATCCCGTATCGTGCGATATGGCGATCTGATGCCTTGCAAAACCGCGTTCATTGACGCGCATACGCCAGGGTCGGATCAAAAGGAAAACTTTACCATTATCGGTGGTGGCGTGTCTGAAAGCCCTGATCAGCATGTGCATATCGGTATTCCGCACGGGTTTAACATTGGCGCGGCAGGACAGCCGCCTAAGTGTCGCAACTCGTTGCATGATCATCATACGGCCGAGGTGTTTTTCGTGCTGAAAGGCCGCTGGCGGTTTTTCTGGGGCCGCTATGGTGATGCGGGAGAAGTGACTCTGGAAGAAGGCGATATTTTCAACATTCCAACGGGCATTTTCCGCGGGTTCGAAAATATCGGCACGGATTACGGCATGATTACCGCCGTGCTGGGTGGCGATGATGCGGGCGGCGGCGTGATGTGGGCGCCCCAAGTGATTGAGGATGCCGCAGATCACGGTCTTGTGCTGGGTGACGATGGCAAACTTTACGACACCAAGCGGCAACAAAAACTGCCCGAAGGTGTGGCCCCGATGCCAGTGATGTCGGATGCGGAATTGGCCAAACGGCCAGAGCCCACGACAGCAGACGTGCTGCCAAATCACGTGGCGCGCTATCTGGATATGATGGCGTTGGCGGATCGCAAACCAGTGACAGTGATTGGCGAACACGGGTTGTTGCGTGATAAGCCAGGGTTCGAAATTGATTTCATGACGCGCGGTTCGGCATCAGAGGCCAAGCGCGCGCACAAGCATCCAACTGTCTTGCTGCCGATGCGCGGGTATTGGCGTGTCGCTTGGGATGGCGGCGAGGCCACGCTTGCCGCAGGCGATACCATGTCGGTGCCTGCCAACCTTGCGTATAGTGCTGTCCCTTCCATGACGGGCGAAGCTTCGTTATTTCGGGTAGTGGCGACGGCTGATCCGGCTGGCCCAACGTGGAAAGGAAATTAAGATGACGAAGATTTTGACAACCCATGTGGGGTCATTGCCGCGCACCCAAGATGTCGTGGATTTCATTTTTGCGCGTGAAAACAAAACGGATTACAGCCAAACGGATTTTGACGCCTGCATGACGCGGGCTGTGTCCGATACCGTGGCCAAACAGGTGGCCGCTGGCGTTGATATTGTCAGTGATGGTGAAACATCCAAGATTTCATACGCCACCTATGTCAAGGACCGCTACACAGGGTTTGACGGCGACAGCCCGCGCAATGCGCCTGCCGACCTTAAGCAATTTCCGACCTTCCTGAAACGCTTGGCCGACGATGGTGGCAGCCCGCAATACGCCCGCCCCATGTGTGTGGGAGAGGTCAAATCCAAGGGCCAAGGTGAGTTGGAAAAAGACATTGCCAACCTCAAGGCGGCGATGGGTGAGCACGGTGTTGAGCGTGGCTTTATGAATGCAGCCAGCCCGGGTGTGATCTCGCTTTTCTTGCAAAACGATTATTACAAATCGCGGGAGGCGTATCTGGCGGCTCTCGCGGATGCGATGAAGGCTGAATATGAAACCATCGTGGCCTCAGGCTTACAGTTGCAGCTGGATTGCCCCGATTTGGCCCTGTCGCGCCATATGTTGTTCAATGATCTGTCAGACGACGCGTTTTTGAAAATCGCAGCCAGCCATGTTGAGGCGTTGAACCATGCACTGTCTGATATTCCCGCCGACCGCGTGCGCGTGCACATCTGTTGGGGCAATTACGAAGGCCCGCATGTATGCGATATTTCCATGGACAAGATGTTCAGCACACTGATGTCGACCAAGGCCAGTTCGGTGTTGTTCGAGACCTCCAATCCGCGCCACGGCCATGAATGGGCTGTGTTCCGCGACCGAAAATCTGAAATTCCTGACGACAAGATTTTGGTGCCGGGTGTTGTGGATACCACGACAAATTTTGTCGAGCATCCTGATTTAGTGGCTGAACGTATCGCGCGTTTCGTTGATATTGTTGGGGCGGAACGTGTGATTGCCGGGTCTGATTGCGGATTTGGCACATTTGCGGGTTTTGGCGCTGTTGACCCTGATATCGCATACGCAAAACTTGGATCGCTGTCAGAAGGGGCGCGGCGCGCAAGCTAGGGTTGGACCTTGCGCCTGCGCAGTCCATATGTGTGGTAACCGAACCGGAGACCCCCCGATGCTTAATCCTGTGACGCCCGAATTTGAAGCCAAACTACGCGGCATGTTGCCTGCGACGGCATTCAAGGATCCCGCACCTTATGTGACAGAACCGCGTGGTCGCTGGACAGGGCAGGGGTTTGTGGTGGCCCCTGCGTCAACGCGGGAGGTTGCGGACGTCGTAACGGCCTGCGCGGCGGCCCGGATCGGAATTGTGCCATATAGTGGCGGCACCGGTTTGGTCGGTGGGCAAATCATGGAAGCCGGTCCTGCGCCTGTTGTGCTGGCAATGGATCGCATGACCAAAATAAGGGACGTTTTTCCAAGCGAGAACGTGATCGTCTGCGATGCAGGCGTGATTTTGGCTGACGTGCAAAAGGCGGCCGACGATGTAGACCGCATGTTCGCGCTGTCGCTCGCGTCAGAAGGATCAGCACGCATCGGCGGGCTATTGTCGACAAATGCGGGTGGCGTAAACGTCTTGCGATATGGGAACGCGCGCGCCCAATGTTTGGGCCTTGAGGTTGTGCGCCCGGACGGGTCGGTCTGGCACGGGCTAAGCCGGCTTCGCAAGGACAACACCGGTTATGATCTGAGGGATCTGATGATTGGCGCTGAGGGGTCGTTGGGGATTATCACCGCCGCCGCGCTGCGGCTTGTCCCAAAACCTGCGGCGACAGCGGCGGGCATATTCGCGGTTCCCTCGCCCAAGGCGGCGCTGGATTTACTTGCACTTGCAGGGAACATCGTTGGCGACGGGTTAAGCGCGTTCGAGCTGATCCACCGACAAGGCTTTGATTTTCTAAGCGAGGTCGGACCAGAGATTAAGCCGCCATTTCAGACTGCGCCAGAATGGTGTGTTTTGCTAGATGTGGGCACGGCCAAGGGAAGCAAGCCGCAAGACATGCTCGCGGCCTTGTTTGAAGAGGCCGTAAAGACGGAGTTGGTGTCAGATGGTGTCGTGTCGCAATCCGACGCACAACGATCAGCCCTTTGGCACATTCGCGAAAGCATACCAGAGGCAAACCGCAGGGTCGGATCGATCAGCAGCCACGATATCTCGGTCCCTCTCAGCGCCATTCCGGATTTCATCACGCAAGGGCGGGCAGAATTGGGAAAACTGGGGAACTATCGGATCAACTGTTTTGGGCATCTTGGCGATGGCAATTTGCACTACAATGTTTTTCCGCAACCCGGCAAAGGGCGCGACGATCACCTTGATGACCGCGCCAAAGTGAAAGCACTTGTGCACGATCTGGCCCATAAATTCGGTGGTTCAGTCAGCGCAGAACACGGGATTGGCAGGCTCAAGGTTGAAGACCTTAAAACCTATAGCGATCCCGCCAAACTTGATATGATGAAAGCCATCAAGCGCGCGCTTGATCCGCAAGGCATCATGAATCCAGGCGCGGTTATTCCATTGGCTTGACCTGAATGAGCGGGCTGTGCCCGCACGACATTCTTGGTGGATACCGGAACCGACTTCACTTCTTTTGGCCAAAAATACCGCGGGGGTTTGGGGGCTGGCCCCCAACGGATCGGCGGGGACTAGTCCCCGTCGAATGCACAAAGAGCATGCACATCCATGCCCATTTTTTTCAATCTTGCGCGTCCACCAAGATCAGGCAGATCAATCACAAACGCGCAACCAACAACAACAGCGCCCATCCGTTCAACCAGTTTGATACCGGCCTCTGCTGTGCCTCCGGTTGCCAACAGGTCATCAACGATCAGCACCTTTTCACCTGCCAATAGCGCGTCATCGTGCACTTCCATGATCGCTTCGCCGTATTCCAGTGAATAAGCCTGTTCGATTGTTTTGCCCGGCAATTTGCCTTTTTTACGGATAGGCACAAACCCTTTGCCAAGCTGGTGAGCGATCGCACCACCAAGGATGAAACCGCGCGCCTCCAATCCCACCACCTTGTCAATGTCAGCGCCTGCGTAGGGGTGCAAAAGTTGGTCAATCGCAATGCGAAACCCACGCGGGTCAGAGAACAATGTCGTCACATCGCGGAACATGATCCCTTCATGCGGGAAATCGGGGATGGTGCGGATGTAGTCTTGGACAGTTTTCATATGCTTGGCCTTCATAGGATCCGTCCAGCGACGGCATCAAGTTTGGCGACAAGCGCAGGGTCACGTTTGTCGGGTGCTGTCATTATGGCGTGGGTCAGCGCCTGATCGCAACCTGATTGGCACGACAATTCAGCTTGCTCAATGGCCGTGCAAAGCGCCAAAATCAAATCGCGGGCTTTGGTTCCGTTGCCTTGCAATGTTGCAATCACATCGGACACGTCAACGGCCGCATGGTCGGGATGCCAGCTGTCGAAATCGGTAATCATAGCGACGGATGCATAGTGCAGCTCTGCTTCGCGGGCGAGCTTGGCCTCTGGCATGTTGGTCATGCCAATCACGTCACAGCCCCACGCGCGATACATATGGCTTTCGGCGCAGGAGGAGAATTGTGGGCCTTCCATCGCGAGGTATGTGCCGCCGTTGTGCATGGACACGCCTGCTGATTGTCCGGCCTTGAGGCAGGCATCCGACAATGCAGGGCAGGTCGGGTGGGCGACGCTGACATGGGCCACGCAGCCTGTGCCAAAGAATGATTTTTCGCGCGCGAATGTGCGATCGATAAACTGGTCAACCACGACAAAGTCACCGGGAGGCATGTGGTCGCGGAACGACCCACAGGCGGAAATGCTGACAACATCCGTAACGCCCAGCCGTTTGAGCGCATCAATATTGGCGCGGTAGGGCACGGTTGTCGGGCTGTGCACATGGCCGCGTCCGTGACGCGGGAGAAACGCGATACGCGTGCCATTCAGAACACCCGTCAAAATCGCATCCGATGGCGCCCCCCAAGGGGACGCTACATCGACCCATTCAGCGTCCTGCAATCCGGGAATATCATAAAGACCAGAGCCGCCGATAATACCAAGATATGAGGTCATGGGTTCACCTTGTTCGTTGTGACAGTGCCACCTGCTAGCACAGGCCAGATTTCAGCATGGTATAAGTCCCGCACGCACGCAACGCCGATTGCGGGGGGTGACAAATCGTGCGGCCCTTGGTAGGGGCGGCAAACGATTGACCCCAAAGATGCAGGATACACCATTATGGCGCAGGCCCTATTGACCCGATTTGCAGACAGCCTTGCGCTGCGCGACCCCCAAGCACCACTGACGCCGTCGCGTATTCGGGTGGAAATTCTGTCTGGCTTGACCGTTGCACTTGCGCTTGTGCCAGAGGCGGTTGCCTTTGCATTTGTTGCGGGTGTGAACCCGTTGGTCGGGCTGTATGCGGCGTTTATCGTGGGTCTGATCACCGCGTTGATCGGCGGACGCCCCGGTATGATTTCGGGTGCGACGGGTGCGTTGGCGGTTGTGATGGTGTCGCTTGTGGCGCAACACGGCGTTGAATACCTTTTTGCCACTGTTGTGCTGATGGGCCTAATCCAGATTTTCGTGGGCGTTATGCGGTGGGGCAAGTTCATTCGCCTTGTGCCGCATCCTGTGATGCTTGGCTTTGTGAACGGTCTGGCAATCGTGATTTTCCTGGCCCAGATGAGCCAGTTCCAAGTGCCCGGCTCCGCTGAAATTGGCGCACATGGCATGACGGGTGGGGAATGGCTGTCGGGGACGCCGCTTTATCTGATGCTGGCGTTGGTTGCTGTGACGATGGCGATTATCTGGGTCATGCCGCGCATCACAAATGCGATCCCCGCGCCGCTTGCGGGTATCGGGATTGTGGCCGCGATCGTGATCGGTTTCGGCCTAGATGTGCCGCGCGTGGGTGATCTTGCGTCGATCCAAGGCGGGTTGCCACCGTTCCACATCCCTGCGGTTCCGTGGACGTTTGAGACATTCCAGATCATCCTGCCTTATGCATTGATCCTTGCGGCGATTGGTCTGATTGAAAGCCTGCTGACGCTGAACCTTGTGGGTGAAATGACCAACAAGCGCGGCGGTGCATCCCAAGAATGTGTGGCCCAAGGCGTGGCCAACACGGTCACTGGCGTATTTGGCGGCATGGGCGGTTGTGCGATGATTGGTCAGTCGATGATCAACGTGAAATCAGGTGGCCGCACGCGGGTTGCAGGTGTTGCGGCAGCGTTGTTCCTTCTTTGCTTTATCCTGTTTGCGTCTGGTTTGATCGAACAGATTCCATTGGCCGCATTGGTTGGCGTGATGTTTATGGTTGTGATCGGCACATTTGCTTGGAACAGCCTGACCATCTTCCGCAAGGTGCCACCGATGGATGCGTTTGTGATTGTTCTGGTGACAATCGTGACCGTGATGACAGACCTTGCCACGGCTGTGGTTGTGGGTGTGATCGTGTCCGCCTTGGCCTATTCTTGGAACAACGCGCGCCGCATTTATGCAAGCACCGATGTCACGGCGGATGGCGCCAAGGTCTATAAGGTCAACGGCCCGCTGTTCTTTGGCTCTGCCGAAGGGTTTTCGGAATTGTTTGATATTAACAATGACCCATCCTTGGTCATCATTGATTTCGAAGGCAGCCGCGTTGTGGACCAATCCGCGCTGCAAGCCATCGAAGCGGTTGCTGGCAAATATGAGGACGCGGGCAAGCGTATTCAGTTGCGCCACCTGACCCGTGAGTGTCACGAGCTGCTGTCCAAAGCAGGGCACCTTGTCGTCGATAGTGACGATGACCCTGATTATGAAATCGCCGTTGATTATGGCGTGAAGACCGGCATTCTAGGCGGTCACTAAAAATTGCGGCAGGGGGGGCTGTATACGCCCCCGCTGCATCAGCTTTCGCCTGGTCGGTTAAGGCTGAACAGGTCTGTGACCTTGGAATAGTCGCGATAGCCGAGCCGTGCGAGCGGTTGGAATGTGGTCACGTCGAACACCCCATCCACCAGACATTCGTCACGCATATGCACGCCTGTCACCTCTCCGAACACAGCAAAATTATGCGCGCCGGGCAGGGTGACAATTTCAGTGAGTTTGCATTCGAGCGTTGCGGGACTTTGCGCGACGCGGGCGCAGTTGATCGTGCTGCAATCAACCTTGTCGATGTCCGAGAGCGAAAATTCATCGACGTCCTTGTCCCACGGACCAGAGGACGCGTTCATCGCATCGCGCAATGCAAAGCTGACGATATTGACGGCAAACACACCTGTGGCGCGGATGTTGGCCACGCTGTCTTTGGTATCGCCACGGTCGGATTTCGCGGAGGTTGAGGAGAACATCACTTGCGGCGGTTCATACGCAACCGCATTGAAAAACGAATAAGGCGCAAGGTTATCTGACCCATCCGCGCCGCGTGTGGATATCCACCCGATCGGGCGCGGCGTTACAATTGCGTTGAATGGATTATGCGGGAGGCCGTGGCCGTCCTTTGGTTCGTAAAACATCGCGCAAAATCCCTTTTCGTTGCTGCCCTAGTTAGGTAGCTTCGGAAGTGCAGGTTGACCAGAGGGGCGGGATGCAAACGGAAGCTATCACTTTGGCCCCCGAAGGCCCTGATGACTGGTGGGAGGTCGAGGCGTTATATGACCTTTGCTTTGCGCCGGGGCGGTCGGCGTTGTCGTCGTACCGGTTGCGTGATGGTGTTGATCCGATTGCGCCGCTGTGCCTGACGGCGCGGGATGGTGCGGGCATCCTTGCGGGTGCTATTCGGCATTGGCCTGTGCGTGTGGGCGGTGCCGATGTGGCGCTGCTGGGTCCGATTGCGGTACATCCGACGCGGCAAGGCGAAGGGCTGGCCGCATTGTTGATCCATCGGTGTTTGGGTGCTGCACGCAAACAGGGCTGGGACCGGATTATGCTGGTGGGCGATGCACCGTATTACGCACGCTATGGTTTCACACCGCTTGAAGGTGTCGTGATGCCGCCGCCAACCAACCCTGACCGTGTGCTTGGTATCGCGCTTCAAAATGGGGCGTGGGATGCGGTGAAGGGCGATGTTACAGCATCGCAGAATTGAAAAACGGCTGCCGCGACCCCATCTAAGGACGATGACAACTTCATTGACCCGTTCCACCGCCCTGTCTGACGACACGAAAATGCAGATCGCAGCGATTGTTGCCCGCCAAAGACGCGCCAACGGTGTGCTGATGAAAGCGATCAATTTCGTTGGTGGACAGGTGGAAGACGGGCTGAAGATGTTGCCCGAAGGGACACGGTCGCAGATTGATCTGGCCGCACGCAGGGCGTTAGAGGCGAGCTATGACACCGCCAGTCGCAGTCGCAAGTCATTTGGCGGGTCAGATACGGCGCACAAGGCGCTGGGCGCAATTTCAGGCGCCTTGGGCGGCTTGGGGGGATTGCCAACCGCATTGGCCGAACTACCCGTTGCAACCACAGTGATTTTCCGCGCGGTGCAAGGCGTGGCCGAACAATACGGTGAAGACCCCACTGCCATTGAGACCCGCATGGAATGTTTGGCCGTGTTTGGTGCAGGCGGTCCGGGTGCGGATGATGACGGTGTGGACACATCGTTTTTTGGTGCACGCCTTGGCCTGACAGGTGCGGCGGTGCATGGTTTGATCGGCAAGGTCGCGCCGCGATTTGCCACAGTGCTTAGCCAGAAACTCGCGTCGCAGGCCGTGCCGATTTTGGGTGCAGCGGCTGGCGCGGGGACGAATTATGCGTTCACGGATTATTACGTGCAGATGGCGCATGTGCATTTCGGCCTGCGCAAACTGGCCCGTGATCACACAGAGGCGGCTGTCTTGGATGAATTCCACCGCGTATTGGCGGCCCGCGACGTGCCCGTTACCCGCGCTTAGACCTGATAGACAAGCCAGTCAGCCACGGCGCGGCGCACGGATTGGTCGCCGTTTGCGATTGCGTCGTCGATGATTTTGCGCACCTCGGACAGGTCCACACGCCGCAACAAATGTTTGACGGGACCGATGGATGCAGGGCGCATCGACAGGGACCGGAACCCGATTGCGGCAAACACAAGCGCCTCAACCGGGCGGCCTGCGTCTTCACCACAAAACGAGATCGGGGTGTTATGCGCGTCGCAGCGGGCGACGATGTTGCCCAGAAATTGCAGGAATGCAGGGTTGAGGGTGTCATACCGTTTGCGCACCCGTTCGTTTTCACGATCTGCGGCATAGAAAAACTGTTTCAGATCGTTGCCACCAACGGACACAAAATCGACCTCTTGGAAAAACGCATCGGGCGCGTAGGCAAGCGATGGTGTTTCCAGCATCGCCCCAACCTTAAGGTCGGACGGCAGCGGATGGCCCAACTTGCGCTCACGGTCCATCGCCTTGTCCATTTCGGCCTTGGCCGCACGAAATTCGTCGTATTGCGCGATGAACGGGAACATCACCGACAGCGGCCCACCATTGGCCGCACGGATCAAGGCCTGCAACTGCATCCGCAGCACGCCGGGTTTATCAAGCCCCACACGGATCGCGCGCCAGCCCATTGCGGGGTTGGGTTCGTCGTTGGGCTTCATATAGGCCAGCACCTTGTCGGAGCCGATATCAAGCGTGCGGAAGGCAACGCGCTGTCCTTTGGCCGCAGCCAAAACGCGCGAATAAAGCGCCGACAACTCGGCGCGGCGGGGCATTTGATTGCGCACAAGGAACTGGAGTTCGGTGCGGAAAAGGCCGACGCCTTCAGCGCCTGATCCGTCCAGTGATGGTAGATCAGCAATGAGGCCCGCGTTCATTTGCAGGGTAATTCGCGTGCCGTCTTTGGTTTGTGCAGGCTGGTCGCGCAATGATGCATAGCGTTCTTGTGCCCGCGTCAGCATCGCGATTTTGTCACGAAACGCGCCTTGCACAGTCTCGTCAGGTCGCAGGTGCGCGATGCCTTGTTCGCCGTCCACCAAAATGGTGTCGCCGTTCAATGCCTCTCGCACGATGCCTTTGGCGTTGATGACCAGCGGAATGGCCCATGCACGGGCCACGATGGTGGCGTGACTGCCAACTGATCCGTCTTCTAGCACGATGCCCTTTAGCTGTTTGCCGTATTCCAGCAATTCGCCCGGGCCAATGTTGCGCGCCACAAGGATCGGGTTTTCGGGCATGTCGGTGACATCTGTGCCTTGGCCCGTCAAAATCCGCAGCAGACGGTTGGACAGGTCATCAAGGTCAGACATGCGTTCGCGCATATACGCATCGCCTGATTGGGACAGCCGCGCACGGAACAACGATTGTTCTTTTTCGACCGCAGCCTCGGCGGACAGGCCGTTTTCAACGTCGGCTTCCATGCGGGCCAGCCACGAGCGGGAATTGGCAAACATGCGGTAGGCTTCGAACACTTTTTTCTGTTCGGCGTCGCTGTTTTTATTGTCGGACAGCAGATCATCAAGGCTGACGCGCAGAGTGTCGACAGCATCGCGTAGGCGCGGCAATTCGACATCAGGATCGTCGGCAATCGGGTTTGTCACCACAACGCGCGGTTCGTGCAGGAACACCTGACCCTCTGATGCGCCTTCTTGGGCGATGGAGCCTTTGAACATGACAGGTTGCGTGTGGCGGGCGGATAGTGCCGCACCTTCGCCAACAAATGCGCCCAGCTCTGTCATTTCGGCCACAACCATCGCAACAACTTCGAGCGCGTAAACCTCATCGGGGGAAAATTCGCGTGCCTCTTTGGATTGCACGACGAGAACGCCAAGGGCTTCGCCCAATCGCTGCACGGGCACTCCGCAGAACGAAGAATACCGTTCTTCGCCTGTTTCGGGCATATAGCGGAACCCTTTGGCGTTTGGGGCGTCGGCGGTGTTCACAACGCGGCGGGTGCGTGCGGTGCGCCCGACAAGCCCTTCGCCAAGTCGCATACGTGTTTGGTGGACGGCCTCTTGCTCCAACCCCATTGTCGCGCAAAGTTCGAGCGTTTCATCGTCACGGAACAGATAGATCGAACACACATGCGTGCGCAATGACGTGGCAATGGTCTGCACCACCTTGTCCAGCCGCGCCTGACCTTCGTCGCTTTCAGCAAGCGCCTTGCGCAGGCGGCTGAGTAGTTTGCGACTTTCTGTTTCGATCCGTTCTGGCATCATTGCCCCCTATAGTCCCTTCATACGTGTGCAATCAGGGCAGGGGAAGCCGCCTTATGGCACTGTCAGGACGATTTTACCGACATTGGTTTTGGCCATGAATGACGTTTGCGCAGCGTGGATGTCACGCAATGCGTAGGTTTCGGCGATCATGGGCTGGATTTCGCCGCGTTCGATATAGCCAATGACATCGGGAAGAATGTGATCGGGTTGCGCCGTGGACCCCAAAAGCGTCAAATCCTTGAGGTAAAGCGTGCGCACGTCCAGGTCGACAATCGGCCCCGCAATCGCGCCGGACGCGACATAGCGGCCCATCGGTTTGAGCGCATCAAGCAGATCACCGAAACGCGGGCCTGCGACCAGATCGAGCACGACGTCAAAATGGTTTTCTGGCAAGGGTTCGTCGCGCGACAGCGTATGGTCGGCACCTGCATCGCGCAACGCTGCGGCCTTGTCTGGTTGTGTCACGGCCCAAACGGTTGCGCCGCGGCGTTTCGCCAGTTGGATCGCAGCAGAGCCCACGCCACCCGACGCGCCTGTGATCAGCACGATTTCTGCGCCCACATTGGCGCGCACCAACATGCCCTCTGCCGTTGTATAGGCGCACGGAATGGAGGCCAATTCGATGTCGGTCCAATCAGCCGCAACAGCGATCGCGTCATGGGCGCGGGCTGCCATGAATTGCGCAAATGCCCCACGGTTCTCAGAGCCTTGGGTGATCACGCGGTTGCTGCCGTCTGGTTGCGGATGGTTTTGCATGGTGCGGGTCAACACCCGCTGACCAATACGGGCCGGGTCCACGTTTTCGCCGACCGCCACGATCAAACCGCAACAATCCGCCCCTTGGATATGCGGAAAGGTCAACGCCTCACCGTTCCAAGTGCCGTCTTCATCAGCGTTTAATTTTGCCTCATCGCTGGTCGCGTCTGTGACAGATTTTGCATACCAACCGGTGCGTGTGTTGATGTCAGTGTTGTTCACACCTGCAGCGGCCACGCGGATCAGCACATCATCAGGACCAATCGCAGGAACAGGCAGATCGTCGCGCCATTCCAAACAATCCAGACCGCCGTAACCCGTAAGGGCGATGCCCGACATTGTTTTGGGTGCGGTCATCGGAACAATCCTTTTTGTGTTGGTTATTTGGGCTGTATTTACGCCGCTTTTTCCAGCTCGAATGCGTCGTGCAAGGCTTGCACGGCCAGTTCCATGTATTTGCGGTCGATCAGCACGGATACCTTGATCTCGGACGTGGTGATGACCTTGATGTTGACGCCTTCGTCGCGCAGGGTGGCGAACATTTTGGCGGCGACACCCGCGTGGCTGCGCATGCCGATACCGACGATAGATACCTTGGCCACACCTTCGTCAGCGACCAGATCGTGGTAGTTGATGTCGTCGGATGCCTTGGCCGCTTCCATGGCTTGCTGTGCGCGCGCCACCTGATCGACGGGGCAGGAAAACGTCATGTCGGTGCGTCCGTCTTCGGATATGTTCTGCACAATCATGTCGACGTTCACGCCCGCCTCTGACAAGGGGCCAAAGATCGCGGCGGCAATGCCCGGGCGGTCAGCGACCGAGATCAGGGTCATTTTCGCCTCGTCGCGGGAATAGGCCACACCGGCCACTACGTTGGATTCCATGATTTCCTCCTCGTCGCAGACGAGCGTTCCGGCGTCGTCAGATGGTTCTTCAAATGATGATAGCACGCGCAGGCGCACCTTAAAACGCATGGCCAGTTCGACCGACCGTGTTTGCAAAACCTTGGCGCCCAAGGACGCCAGTTCAAGCATTTCCTCGAACGAAATTTTATCAAGTTTGCGGGCCTTATCGGTGATGCGCGGGTCAGTGGTGTAAACGCCATCCACGTCTGTGTAGATGTCACAGCGTTCAGCATCGAATGCGGCCGCGAACGCCACGGCAGTCGTATCAGACCCGCCGCGCCCCAGCGTTGTGATGCGGCCCTCAGGTGATACCCCTTGGAAACCCGCGACGACGGCGACTTTCATGCCTTCGGCGAATTTGGCGTTGATGTTGTCGGACGGGATTTCTTCGATCCGGGCATTGGCGTGGGCGGAGGTGGTTTTCACCGGCACTTGCCAGCCTTGCCAACTGCGCGCGGGGATATCCATTTCCTGCAAACGCAGCGCCATCAGGCCAGCGGTGACGTTTTCACCAGATGACACAACCGCATCATATTCACGCGCGTCATAAAGCGGGGAAGTTTCGTTGACCCAGCCGACCATCTCGTTCGTCTTGCCCGACATCGCGGACACGATGACGATCACGTCATAGCCTTTGGATACTTCAAGGGCCACGCGCTTGGCCGCGCGGGCGATCCGGTCAAGGTTGGCGACAGATGTGCCGCCGAATTTCATTACGAGAGTTGGCATCATGCAGCCTTAACTTTGGTTTCGCGCGCTTCCTACTGGCAAGCGCGCGAAAGGGCAAGATCACAGCGGCATCGGGTGGCCTTCATATGTTTCAAAACAGCCTGTTGTTGCCATGGAAAGCGCCGTAATGCGCTTGAAAAGGCCATTGACCGACTGATCGACCGTGATCGCGGCATTTGACCCGCCCATATCGGTTTGCACCCAACCGGGGTGATAGATGCCCACTGAGATGCCTTCGGACGCCAAATCATTGGCGAGGTTGCGCCCAAGGTTCAAGACCGCAGCCTTTGACGCGCGGTAGGCGTAGGAGCCGCCGCTGGCTTGGGTATTTGACCCCATCTGGGACGAAATGATCGCGATTTTTCCTGCATTGGATTTGCGGATCAGCGGCAAAAGCGCGTCGATGGTAAAGAACACGCCTGTGACGTTGGCGGCCATCGTGTCGGCCCATAGTTTCGGGGTGTAGTCGTTTTCAAGGCTCCAGAACTTATCGAACATCACACCCGCATTGCAGATCAGCGTATCAAGCGGGGCGTCATTGAGTGCCGCTGGCAGTGCTGCAATCGACGCGGGGTCGCTGACATCGAGCTGCACAAGGCCGTCATTTTGGCGTGACGTGCCGATTGTGTTTTCGCCAGATGCTTGAAAAGTGTCCAAGAGCGCGGCACCGATGCCACGGTTTGCGCCAGTAATCAAAGTGGTCATTTAATTTACCTTTTTGCTGGGAATAAACGGGAGCGGCAGCACAGGGATACCGTCTTCTATTAATTTCTTGGCCTCTGCTGCGTTTGCCTCGCCGTAGATGGGTTTGTCGTCGATCAGCCCGTCATGCATGTCGCGGGCTTGGGTCGCGAAGGCACCGCCGACATATTCGGAATTTGCCTCCACCTCGCGGCGGATCTTTTCGACGGGGTTTTCGGGCGGTTTGGCGTTCCCCTTTTTTGGAAGGGCAGGCGACATCAGCGTTTTCTTGATTGTTGTGGACCCGCAAGACGTGCATTCCACCATGCCCGCCGACATCAATTTGTCGCAAGCATCGTTTGAGGCAAACCAGCTTTCGAAGTGGTGGTTGTTTTCGCAAGACAGGGTGAAACGGATCATGGATCACAAGATAGGTTATTGCGTGGGGTGTGCAATATCCAAACGGGCGGGATCAAAGTTGGCGACGATCTGTTTGAGCCCTGGTTCGCCCAGCTTTGCCGCTGCTTTTTTGGGGGAAAGCCAGCGGCGTTTGCGCTGGTCTTTTTCGGGCCAGTTTTTGGATACGTTGGCCGCGTGGATCGCGTAGACCACAACCAAGACAGGGGCCACGCCATCATCAAGCGGCTTGTCATAGGCATATGTGCCAACGGAATCGGGAAACACGCGGCCGCGCACGCCTGCTTCTTCATAGGCCTCGATCGCGGCGCCATCATGGGCGGTGTGTTTGTGGGTGGGCCAGCCGCGTGGCAAAATCCAGCGGCCTGTGCGCCGTGTGGTCACGATGCAAACCTGCAACTTGTCGTCTTTGAAGCGATAGCACAGGGCGGCGACTTGGGCGCGGACTTCTGTTTTGCCAGCACTGCGCAGTTTTAATGGCACGGGTTTTTTGGGTGTTTTTGCCATGGCTTTTGTGGTGATCCGCGATACATCCGACGTTATGACCCATAGGTTCCACACCCACGCGACAGATGCCACCCCTCGTATGATCGGGTCCGAAATTTATCGCCATTCCAGTTATGGTGATTGGCATCCACTGCGGATTCCACGGGTGTCCACGGTGCTTGACCTGACGCGTAGTTTGGGTTGGTTGCCACCGGATCGGTATATCAATAGCCCCAAGGCCAAGCCAAAGGCGTTGGTTGGATTTCATACAGAAGATTATATCGCGGCCTTGGTTGCTGCGGAAAAGGCAGGCCAAGTCAGTGCCGACGTGCGTAAGCGCCACGCGCTTGGCACGCCGTCCAATCCGGTGTTTGCGGAAATGTTCCGAAGACCCGCGACTTCGGCGGGGGCTGCGTTGCTGGCGGGGGAATTGCTGACGAATGGTGGCGTGATTTATGCGCCCGGATGTGGGACGCATCATGCGCTGCCCGACCGCGCAAACGGGTTTTGTTATCTCAATGATCCTGTGCTGGCTGTGCAGTCGTTGCGCCGTAATGGTGCGACCCGCGTGGCCTATGTGGATATTGATGCCCATCATTGTGACGGTGTCGCTGTCGCATTTGAAAACGACCCCGATACGCTGATGATTTCCACCCATGAAGAAAACCGTTGGCCGCGCACAGGTGGCATTGATGACGGTGGCATTGGAAATATGATCAATGTGCCGATGCCATCGGGATGCCATGACGACGATATGGCGATGGTGCGTGACGAAGTGATCTTGCCTGCCGTGGCTGCGTTCAAGCCTGATGCCATTGTTCTACAGTGTGGTGCTGATGCCGTGTCAGAAGACCCGCAATCGCGCATGGCATTGTCCAATCATGCGCTTTGGGCGGTGGTTGCAGCGTTGCGCCCGTTGTCCCCCCGATATGTTGTCACGGGCGGCGGCGGATATAACCCGTGGTCGGTGGGGCGGGCTTGGGCCGGGGTTTGGGCCACTTTGACAGGGCATGACGTGCCCGAGGACCTGCCGCCTGAGGCCCAAGCCGTTCTGGAACGTCTAGAATGGGCCGACCCGCAGCGCAGGCGCCAGCCCCAAGCCCATTGGATCACGACACTGGCCGATCTGCCGCGCAATGGCAGGGTACATTCTGATGTGCGGGCGCGGGTTGAAATACTCAAACGCAGGTTGCGGGCTTGAACATGTTTGGCAGCCCGCTGATAGTCGGCCCTATGAAGTTGATCTTGTCATTTTGCGCGTTTTGCGTGGCGGCACCTGTTGCGGCTGATCCGGTTGTCGTGTTTGCCGCCGCCAGCCTGAAAGAGCCGATTGATGCATTGGTCGCGACCATGGATGACGTGGTTGTGTCTTATGCTGGGAGCGGGACATTGGCGCGACAAATCCTGCAAGGCGCACCCGCAGACGTTGTTTTACTGGCCAACAGCGACTGGATGGATGTGTTGGCTGATGCGGGTTTGGTAAAGAATGTGCGCGACTTTGCGTCCAACGAATTGGTTTTGATCGGGGCTGCGGATGCGCCCCAAGTTGACCTAACAGCGTGGGGTGCCACGGTTGGCACGGCAAAGGTTGCGATGGGGTTCACCAATGCAGTGCCAGCGGGCATTTATGGAAAGGCCGCGTTGACGCGATTGGACCTGTGGGGCGACATTCAAGGCAACATCGTCGAGGTCGATAGCGCGCGCGCGGCACTCGCGCTTGTCGCACGGGGCGAGGTGCCGTTTGGCGTGACATATGCCACGGATGCGGCGGCGTCTGATAACGTGTCGATTGTTGCGACATTTAATCCAAACCTGCACCCTGACATCCGCTATGTCGGGGCATTGGTGCAGAATGATGGCCGCGCATTTCTGGACCTTGTGTTCAGTCCCGTTGGGCAATCCGTTTTTGCAGATGCGCAATTCTTGCCGCCGGTGGCCCGCTGATGTGGGCGCCAGTTATCTTGTCACTACAAGTGTCGGCGGTTGCCACGATCTGTGCGCTGCCGTTCGCGATCTGGATCGCGCATGTCTTGGCGCGCCGTAGGTTCTGGGGCCACGGTATTTTGAATGGGTTGGTGCATTTGCCGCTGGTCCTGCCGCCCGTTGTCACGGGTTATCTGCTGCTGGTCGTTTTCGGACGGCAAGGTGCGCTGGGCGCGCCGTTGTTTGATCTGTTCGGGATTACATTGGCGTTTCGCTGGACGGGTGCGGCGCTGGCCGCGGCGATCATGGGGTTTCCGTTGATGGTGCGGGCAATCCGGTTGGGCTTTGAGGCCGTAGATCCTGGTGTTGAGGATGCGGCACGCACGCTTGGGGCGTCCAGTTTGCGCGTCTTTGTCCGTGTGACATTGCCCATGATTGCGCCCGCGGTTGTTGCTGGCGCTGTGCTTGGCTTTGCCAAGGCGCTGGGCGAGTTTGGCGCGACGATCACCTTTGTGGCGGCGATTCCGGGACAAACCGAAACGATCCCCTCTGCGATCTACGCCGCACTTCAGGTGCCGGGCCAAGAGGGTGCGGTTGTGACCCTTGTGATTATCTCGATCGTTTTGGCGATGGGGGCGTTGATCGGGTCAGAGTGGCTTGCACGGCGCATGGTGGCCCGATGATTGACGTGGATGTTCAAAAACGGCTTGGGGATTTCACCCTGGATGCCCAATTCACAGCACCAGCTGGCGTCACTGCGATATTTGGTCGGTCGGGGTCCGGTAAAACGACGCTGATCAATGCCATCGCGGGGTTGGTCACACCTGATGCTGGGCGCATCGTGGTCGACGGGCGCGAGCTGTTCGGACCAAAGGGTGCGGTTCCAGTGCATCAGCGCGGCCTTGGCTATGTGTTTCAAGATGCGCGGTTGTTCCCGCATTTGACCGTGGCCAAAAACTTGGCATTTGGCGGCGAACATGACGCGGCGAAGACCATCGACCTTTTGGGTTTGGATCATTTGTTGGATCGCAAGCCTGCGTCGCTTTCTGGTGGCGAAAAGCAGCGTGTCGCGCTGGGGCGCGCATTGATGAGCAACCCATCGGTGTTGTTGCTTGATGAGCCGCTGGCCGCCTTGGACGCACCGCGCAAGGCGGAAATTCTGCCCTATCTGGAACGTCTGCGCGATGAGATGCAGTTGCCCATGATGTATGTCAGCCACGCGATGTCAGAAGTGGCGCGGCTGGCCAATCATCTGGTTGTTCTGGACGGTGGCCGTGTGGTCCAGCAGGGGCCGCTGAACGAGGTGCTGGCGAACCCTGCATCCATGCCCCTGCTGGGTGTGCGTGATGCGGGTGCTGTTATCGCTGCCACGGTTATGGCCCACGATGCGGTGGATCATTTGACCGAAATCGGGTTCGATGGTGGGCGGATCAGTGTGCCCGGTATCGTCGGCAGAATTGGGGGGCTGTTGCGGCTGCGCATTCCTGCGCAAGACATCATTTTGTCGACCGAGTTGCCAACCAATATATCAGCCCGCACGATTTTGCCCGTGACCATCACCGCGATTGAGGCTGGGCGCGGGCCGGGTGTGGCCGTGGCCCTGATGGCAGGTCAAACCCCGTTGCTGGCGCGGATCACAAAGGCCAGTTTGAGAGACATGACCCTTGCGGTTGGTCAAGACGTCTATGCCATTATCAAGGCCACAGCCGTTGCCCCAGAAAATGTCGGTCGTTAGTTGGGGTGCAACCGATTGATGACGGTCAAGGTGCGGGACACGGCCCCTGCGTGATCGTCGTAAAACTGGTCAATCATTGCATCTGTAACGGGGGTCGGCGCGCGCACGGCATCAATTAAATCGGCTTGTGATGCCAACACGGTGCAAACGCCAGCGGCCCCGGCCTCGACCACGGGATAGGTGATGGTCCAGACGTGCGGGCCAACCAAAACAGGTTTTCGCAATGCCAACGGTTCGATGATGTTATGCGCCCCCTTTGGCACGAAACCACCGCCCACAATCGCGCGGTCACACAGCCCCAGATAAAAATACATCTCGCCCATGCTGTCGCCCAGAAGGACGGTGCAATCAGGCGCTGTGGGCGTAGAAAGTTGAGGGTCCAAAGCCGTGCTACGTCTGGCGGTTTTGATGCCGGCAACGGTAATCATAGCGGCGACTTCATCAAACCTTTCGGGCGCTCTAGGTACATAGACATAAAGTTTGTCCGGCGCGGCCTTGATCATGTCGATATAGGTGGCGTCTTCGCCTTCGACGACGCTGGTCAAAGTGATGACTTCTCGTCCTTTTGCAATCGCGCTGCGCAGGGCCGCGGCGGCGTCCAGATGAGCTTGTGGGATCGGCTGATCGAAGCGCAGTTCACCTGTGACATGCACGTTTTTCATGCCTGCCGCTGCAAACCTGTCTGCCTGATCTTGGGATTTTACGAAACCACCGGCAAATCCGCCAAACAGTCGCGCCCGCATTGCCAATCCAGCTTGGTCCTTGTCAAAGCTTTTTTGCGGATACTGGGCGTTGCACATATAAAGCGGAGTGCCGTGGCGGCGGGCGGATTTGATCATCATCGGCCAAACCTCAATTTCCATCACAAGGCCAAGACGGGGACGGAATTGCCGCAAAAAACGACGGTAGGCAAAGCCGTATTCAAACGGAACCCAGACAACTTGCACTGTGCCCTCGGCGATTTCGGGCGCAAAGACGCGCATGGCCTCGCGCCGCCCTGCGGGGGTGAAGTGGGTGGTGACAACATGGTCGCCTTGGGCCAATAGCGCACGCACCAACGGCACGGCTGACCGCATTTCGCCCAGACTGACCGCATGGACCCAGACAGGGGTCGTAAGGCGGGACGTGACGCGCCCGAACCGTTCAGACAGGTGTTGTGCATAAAGCGGATCAGCCCGACCGCGTTTGCGCAAATATAGCAAGATTACAGGAAAAAGGACCCACCATAGGATGGCATAAAGCCATAGTCCTACGCGCAAAATTGGATCAGGCCAGCGGGTCATAATAGCGCCCTTAATTCACGGGCCAGATCAGTGATCTGGTCCTTGGCGGCGTTGATGAGCGGGGCGGCATTGGCAGCGACGGGCCGTGCATCAGTGTCCCGCAATATCGCTGCGATTGCTGCGCTGTCTTGGACCATTACGGCGGCGTTGCAGGCATCAAGACTTGCAAAATCGGCGCGAAAATTGGCCGTGTTTGGCCCATGAAGAACACCGCATCCCAAGGCCACTGCCTCCCATGGGTTATGTCCCTGAATTACGTTGAATGTGCCGCCAATCAGCGCAAGGTCCGCAAGTTGGTAAAGCGTGCCCAAATCACCCAATGTATCGCAAATCCAAAGCGGGCCATCAGGCACATCGCCATTGCTATGGCGTGGGATCGTTGCATCAAGCGGCAGCTTGGGATCGCGGGGCGCAATGATGAGCAGGGCGTCAGGATCAGATTGACGCAAGATGGCCTGCGCCTCGACCGCGACAGCAACGTCTTCGAGATAGGCGGAGGCGCAAAGCCAGACACGGCGGCCCGTTGTCTTGGCCTTCAGATCTGCCAAAAAATCCGGGTCGTGCGATAGCTGCGGTGCGCCCGCCTTTGTGCCGCCAGTGACGGAGATTGATTGCGATGCGCCAAGGCGTGTCAGGTGATCTGCACTTTGCTGATCTTGTGCGGTGATGCGGGCCATTTTGTTCAAGCTTGCCCGAAACGCACCTGCAAATTTTTGATGTTTGGCAAAGGAAGCCGCGTTCATGCGGGCATTGACAAGCACCTGCGGAATGTCGCGCCATGCCACATCGTCGATGAAGCCCGGCCAGATGTCTTGTTCCGCCCAGACGACCAGTTGAGGGTCCCAATGATCCAAGAATGTGGTCGTGTAACGATTTGTATCCAGTGGCAAAAATTGGTGTCGCGTGTTTGGCAGGTCTTGTTTTTCAAACGCCTTGGCCGCCGCGAGTGACGATGTCGTCACCAAGAAATTCAGGGTCTGATCGGATTGATGCAGCGCATGGATTAATCCGCGCAGCGACAGAACCTCGCCCAATCCAACGGCATGGAGCCAGATCAACGTGCCATCCGGTCGGGGCAGGGTGGGCGCGCCCAACTTTTCCGTCCAACGGGTTGGGTGTTCTTTGCCCCGCTGCATGCGCGCCATCAAACTGCGTTTGGCGATCAAGGGCACGATACGACGCCCCAACAAGTAGAGTTTGAGCGACATGGTCTAGTTTGGATCGTGAAAGGTTTTTTGCAAACCGCCCGCCCAAAATGCATCGCGTTGAATGATCTGGGTAAAACGTGCAGCCGCACTTCCACCGCCAAAACCAGCATCACGTTGATAGGATTTGCCCCATTGGGTTGCCAGAAAATCCCCAACCTTTTGGGCATCATCGGCAGCTGCGAAAAACACAGATGGGGATTTTGCGCGATTGGTTTGCCGCGTGCCAATGTCCAGCGATGGCAAGCCGATAAAGGGTGCCTCTCGGACGCCAGCAGAAGAGTTGCCGACCATGACGGATGCGTTTTTCATCAACTCGGAAAAATGTGCAAACCGCATGGAGGGCAGCACGCGAAAACGATCCTTGGGTAGGGTGTTCAGGACGGCAAAAATGTCGGCAGACCCGGGGTCATTGTTGGGGGCGATGACAACGAATGCTTTGCCCGATTTTTGCAACTGGGCGAAAAGACCGGCGGCTTGCGCACCCATTGTCGCCGCCTCGGATGTCACGGGGTGAAAGACGCAAATCCCAAATTCGCCATCTGGTAGGTCGTAGCGGCTGCGCACTTCGTCCATTGTGACGCCGGACGGTTGACTGTGAAAATCCAGTTCTGGCGAGCCGATAGTGTGGATTTTCGCAGCATCTTCGCCCAATGCCATGACACGTTTTGCCGCATCGTCGGACGATACAAAGTGGTGGCTGGCAAGTTTTGAATTACAGTGGCGGTAGATTTCGTCGATCGTGCCCGACACCTCGCCGCCCTCGACATGGGCGCAGCGGATGTAGTTGGTGGCGCAGACCAATGCGCAGGCCAATGCCTCGACCCGGTCGCCGTGAATGACAACCAGATCCGGTTTGTGTTCGGCGACGAAATCCGAAAAACCGGTGACGGTTTTTGCGAGCACCAAGTCCTGTGGGTCATCGGCGCGTTGATTGAGAAACTCATGCACAGTCACGCCAGCGGTGCGGTGCACCTCAACCTTGGTAAGGCCGTAGCGGTCAAGCATGTGCATCCCTGTGACAAAGAACGACACCGTGAATCCAGCGTCACGTGCCCCAATCGCAAGCGGTTCCAGTTTGCCAAAATCGGCGCGGGTGCCTGTTACAAAAAGGATGGATTGCGTCATGCTTTGACCTGACAAATTTTCGCTATGTCATCAAACATTGCGTCTGCTGCGGTGCGCCATTGCGCCAATGTCGTTTCAATTTGCGTCATTTCTTCGTTCGAGAATACCCATTTGTCGGGCGACAAGTCCATCGTTTCAATGGCCTCTTTTGCCACAACCCTTTGGGGATTGATCCCGAGATCGGACACCAGTGTTTCGATCTTCCACGAATTGGAGCTGATGGCGACAAAAGGGGTCATGGTGGATATAGCAAGGCAAACGGCGTGGAAGCGCCCTGTCACGCTAAGCGACTTGCCGGATATCAACCGCGAATAGGCTGTTTCGTCATTCACAAAAACAGCAATCGGATTGCGTGCCAGATACTGTCGCTGGCGATAATTGGCGTAAGCTTGGCGAAGTTTGCGGCGCAGTCCAGACAGCCGAGGCGCCACGAATTTCAAAGACGACGTCACAGGTACAATCGCAGCGCCCTGTATTGTTTTTGCCCGTTCAGCCAAGGCCGTTGTGATCGCGGCATGAACTGAATCGCCGAATACGATTCCAGAGCGGTCGCGGGTGGTCGCGATTGGCATCCGTGACATAGATAGATCGCCGATCATGCGCACGGGCCGCCCGATTTGGTTGGAAATTGCAGCAGCAGATTTGCTATCGCGGCAACAGATAAGATCGGCGTCTTTGACCAGATCAGCCCAGTCGGATGGGTTGCCTTGCCAGATTGTATTGATCAGAACCACGCGCCCGCCGCGTGCCTTGACGGATTGCCCTGCCTCTAGCAACCATCGGCCTTTGGTTGATCCGTGGTGAAGCGTGCCTTCGCCGTTGATCACTAAGACATCAGCCGAATTGACCAAATCCGCATGATCGGTGCGCCAATCGACAGAAACGGGTACTGATCCGGCAACCTGAACGCCACGGGAATTAAGTTGTGTGCGAATTACATTCATCACTGTCGCACAGCCAAAGTGGTAGCCGTCGACGTCGGTGTCATTCATCAACACAACGTTAGGATTAGTCATCCAAATCGGCCCATTTGAGTTGGGTATTACGGGTCACTGCACGATTGAGCGTTTTGCCGACGACCTTATCAAAATCGTACCCCGCGATTTCGCCAGACCCCGGGCGGCGTGCCCAGATGTCGGCTTCTGTAATGACATGACCTGCTGTCAGGTCGGCGTCGGCCACGACGGATGCGCGCGCGAATTTATAGACGCCTTCTTCTGCAGGGGTGCGCTGTTTGGGATTGTGCAGGGCCGTGTGGATTTCGCGGCTGCGGTCGATGATGTGGCGCAGCTCGGAGGGGTCCATTGAATTGATGATGTCGGGGCCAACGCGGTAACGGGTATCAGTATAGTGCCGTTCCAAAATACACGCGCCTAGGGCCACAGACGCCAGTGCCATTTCCGGCCCGATGGAATGATCCGAAAAACCGACAATCGCATTTGGGAAGTTGGTTTTCAGGTCGGTGACCCCTTGCAGCGATACAATTTCGGGCGGAGATGGATAGAGGTTGGTGCATTCAAGCAATGCGTAGTCCACGCCTGCGTCATCCAGAATTTTGACCGAGGCGCGGATGCTGTCGATGGTCTGCATTCCCGTGGACATGAGGATTGGTTTGCCCTTGGCCGCGACGTGGCGGATCAGCGGCAGGTTATCCACCTCGCCCGATCCGATTTTATAGGCGGGCACATCCAGCGTTTCCAAGAAATCCGCAGCGGCGCGTGAAAACGGTGTGGAAATCCAGATCATACCGAGGGATTCGGTGTAATCCTTAAGGGCTGTTTCATCGGCCGCATTCAGTGCGCAACGCTCCATCACCTCCCAGATTGACACATCGGCATTGGACGGAAAGATTTGCTTGGCCTCTTCGGTCATCTCGTCTTCGATGATGTGCGTCTGGTGTTTGATCATTTCGCAGCCAGAGGCAGCGGCAAGGCGCACCATTTCCTTGGCCACGTTCAGATCACCACCATGATTGATCCCAATTTCTGCAATCACAAGCGGGGGGTGTGAGGGTCCGATTTTGCGGCCAGCGATGTCCATTTTGACGTTCCTTTACTGCTTGGGTCTAGTTCTAGGCGGGGCGAGGAATAGTTGCAATGTGCGCGTGGCTGGGCCACATGGGGTGCATGACCAAAACATATGAAATCGATACACCAAATGGCCGCCGTCGCGCGCAGCGCTGGTTGGACTGGGTGGACCATGGCATCTTGCGCTATCGGTGGCACAACTTTGCGGAAATAGCGCCGGGTGTTTTTCGGTCAAATCACCCAACGACAGAGCGATTTGATGCCTATGCCGCGATGGGCATCAAAACGATTTTCAGCATGCGGGGGGGGAAACATCTTCCGCAATATTTGTTCGAAGTCGAAACTTGCGAGCGCCTTGGGCTGACCCTTGAGTGTTTCAAGATGTCAGCAAGAGAGGCCCCGACCGTAGAGCGATTGGATATGCTGTTTGATGTTTTCGACCGGATCAAGCCACCGTTTCTGATGCATTGCAAATCTGGCGCGGATCGCACTGGATTGGCGTCGGCGATTTATCTGCTTGAATATGCGGGTGCGGACATTGCGACAGCCAAGGCGCAGTTGAGCTTTGATTTTGTCCACATCAGGCGCACCGCAACAGGTATTTTGGACCATTTCCTAGATACTTACGAGGCGCGGTTCAATCAAACCGGTATCGGTATCCGTGATTGGATTGCGACGGAATACGATAGCGATGCGCTAACACTTAGCTTTGCGGCTAAGCAAAAGTCGCTGCGGTTTTGGCAAGGCTGGCGTTAACGCAAGCCTTGTTCAATCTGGCGACCCAGCATGAATTCGACGATCTCCCAATCCAGTGGGCTGTCGATATCAAGGCTGCGGGATTCTGGGACTTCGTAAGGAATGACGCGGCCTTCAAAAAGGCTATCGGCACGGCGCAAATAGGCAGGGTCGAGCACATAAACGAGCCCTACGTGATCAAGCACCTTTGGTGCTGCTTGGCGTGAAAGAACGTGACCGGGCAATGGTTTTGATACGTGCAGCGACCCGTCGTCGCCAACTTCGAGCATGTTGAAATACGGGTTCTTGCGCGACAAACAACACGACATCACCATGTCGGGCTTTTCGGCGCTGAACAGATCAATCGCGCCTGTGATATCTTCGGGCAAGCGCAGCGGGGAAGTGCAATCCAGATCGACGAATGCGGTCACGGGGCCGGTTTGTTTTTCGACCTCGGCCAAGGCGTGTTTCCAGACGTGGAACTTGCCCGCGGTGTCGGATGCCAATTCAGGCGGGCGCAGGCCGATGTCGATGCCGCCGCGTTTCAGTCCGTGTTCATACATGGGCACGCTATCGGTTGAAACGACCACCGCGTCGATCTGCGCGTGTTCTAACAGCTGATCGAGCGACCAATCCATGACGTGTTTACCGTGCATGACGCGGAAGTTTTTGTTCGGGACCCCTTTGGACCCCGCGCGCGCACCGATGTGACCAATAATCATCGCTTCACCCCTATCTGGGTTAGGTATCATGCGGCAGGTGGGGAGAGGTCGTTGGAGGCGAGTACCGGAATCGAACCGGTCTACACGGATTTGCAATCCGCTGCATAACCTACCTGCCCACTCGCCGCTGAGGGCGGGATATATGATCGTTTGGGGAGGCGCAAGACACCAAAATTGGCGGTTTTGTCCCGTTGCTGATTGGAACTGCATATGTCATGTAAGCAGGGTTAGGATTCTGAACGAGAGAGTTTCGCGCGTGACTGATTTTACCGCCCGCCGCACCATGATGGTTGATACCCAAGTTCGCCCGTCGGACGTGACAAAATTCCCGATTATTGATGCGATGCTATCTGTGCCGCGCGAGGTGTATGTCCCCGCCGCGATGCGCGAGGCGGCATATGTCGGCGAAAACCTTGAATTGTCAGCGGATCGCGTTGTGCTTGAGCCGCGCACATTGGGCAAAATGCTTGATGGTTTGATGATTGAGAAAAGCCATGTTGCGCTCGATATCGGGTGTGGCCTTGGGTATTCGACTGCTGTGCTTGCGCAGATGTGCGATTTTGTTGTGGCCGTTGAGGACGACGAAAGCCGTGCTGCGGTCGCCCAAGAAGCGCTGTCTGAACAGGGTGTCGATAATGCTGCTGTTATGACCGGCCCGCTGGCCGAAGGGTCCGTAAAATCGGGACCATATGACATTATCATGATCCAAGGTGCAGTTTCAGACGTGACAGATACCGTTTTGGACCAGCTGCGCGAAGGCGGCCGGATCGCCTGCATTTTTGCAGAGGGCGCGTTGGGTGTCGTGCGGATCGGCCATAAGATTGATGGCACAGTAAACTGGCGTTTTGCATTTAATGCGGGCGCACCGGTATTGGCCGGATTTGGCAAACAAGCCGCATTTTCGTTGTAAACGCACGGGCCGTGGGCCGCGCGTTACAACTTTTGACCGATTGGCCTTTGGGGGGCGCGTAAATGACAATTCGCAAGTATTTTGGAGCGATGGCTGCGGCTTTTGCAATGACTGTCGCGGCACCTGCGCAATCTGAAACGCTCGCGGATGCGCTGACCCATGCCTATAACCATTCCGGTTTGCTGGACCAAAATCGTGCGTTGTTGCGCGCTGCCGATGAAAACGTGGCTCAGGCTGTTGCCGCAACTTTGCCAGTTATTTCATGGGCTGCGAATGCGTCGATTTCGGCCCCTCGCGCACCTGGTGCAGATTTGATTGCAGCCACGGCAAGCATTTCCGGTTCATTGGTCATTTATGACGGTGGGGCTGGTCAGCTGGCGATCGAGGCCCAAAAAGAAACCGTTTTGGGTACGCGCCAGTCGTTGCGTGATATTGAACAGGGCGTCCTGTTAGAAGCGGTCAGCGCCTATATGCAGGTGCGGGCGGACAGCGAATTTATGGCGCTGCGTCAAAGCAACGTGCGTGTCATTACCCAAGAATTGCGCGCGGCGCGTGACCGGTTTGAGGTCGGTGAAATCACCCGCACCGATGTTGCATTGGCCGAGGCGCGCCTTGCGTCTGCCAAAAGCCTTCTTGCGTCTGCCCAAGGCAGCCTTGCGCGGTCTGCCGAACTTTACCGCAATGCGGTTGGCCGATCCCCGGTTGGGCTTCGTCCCGCGAACCCGGCGCCTGTGTCCAAAACGATTGCGGATGCCAAGGCGTTTGCTGTGCGCAATCACCCTTCAATTTTGCAGGTGCAACATTCGGTTAAGGCTGCGGAGTTGAATATCAAACGTGGTGAAGCGGCGATGAAGCCGTCGGCCAGCCTGAACATGCAGTTTGGTATTGATCAAAATGGCAACACAGGTCAGCAGGTCGGCGTGAATGTCGGTGGCACGATATATGCGGGTGGTCGTTTATCATCGCAGGTGCGTCAACTGATGGCCCAGCGTGACGCGACCCGTGCCCAGTTGCATATCGTGCGTCACGGGTTGGAACAGCAAGTCGGCAATGCATATAGCTTTTTGCAGGTTGCGCGGGCATCCCGTCAGGCAACCGATCAGCAAATCCGTGCCGCGCGGGTCGCATTCCGCGGTGTCCGCGAAGAGGCGACGCTGGGCGCACGCACGACGATTGATGTGTTGAACGCCGAACAGGAATTGTTGAACGCACAGGCAAACCTGATTGCCGCCCAAGCGGATGAAGTCATTGCCAGCTATCAGGTTCTTGCCGCGATGGGGCTGCTAACAGCGCAGCATTTGCGTCTGCCGGTGCAACAATACGACCCCGCCGCCTATTACAATCTGGTAAAAGACGCGCCGACGATCACGTCAGACCAAGGTCAGGCGCTTGATCGTGTTCTGCGGGCCATCGGTCAATAGTTCAAACCTTAACGGATCGGTTGTTTGAAAGTGGTTATCGGGTTAAGTTACGCCCGAGGCTAACGCAGGTGAAAAAATGTCCGATCCGGTAACGAACGTCGAAATCGAAGATGTGCTGTCGTCCATCCGCCGCCTTGTCGCGGAAGGGGGTAAGTCTTCTGCGCCGACTGATGCCCAAGAAAACATGGACGCCACAGATAATACTGCGGCTGAACGGTTTGTGCTGACGCCTGCATTGCGTGTTGCAGAGCCCGTTGTTGATGATGCCGATGAGGCTTTTTCACCCGAATCAGAAGAATTGGCGGCGCAATTCGTGGCCCCCGCGCCAGAGCCGCTTATCTTGCGCCCAAGCCCCGTTGTGGACGAGCCGATGGTGCATGACGAAATGTCTGCGGCCGAACGCGAAAGCCTAGAGGCCACAATCGCGGAACTAGAAGCGGCTGTTTCAGATCAAGCCCACGAATGGGAACCTGATGGCAGCGAAGCGGCCCCAATGGCTGCACCTGCTGCATTGACGGCGATGTTCACCCGCGATGACGCCGAAGAAGACGGCGAACTGGTTGAACACGACGACATCGAAGAAGTCGAAGATGATGTAGTCTATGAAGACGACACTGCGCCAGAGGCGGAGGTTGTGGCGTTGCGCATGCCCCCCGAAGCAGAGCTGCCCGAAGAACCGACATTTCGCCATTCTGTGTCTGACGATGCATCCGATACCGATTTTGGCGACGAACTGGCCGCTGATAGCGACGATGATGGCATTCCGATCCCTGACGATCTGGATGAGAATATTGCCGCATATTTGGCAGGTGGATCCAGCATCGATCAAGATGTCTTGCGCGAAATGATCTCAGAGGTAGTGCGCGAGGAATTGCAGGGTGAGATGGGCGAACGTATCACGCGCAACATCCGCAAACTTGTGCGCCGTGAAATCAACAACGCACTGTCGTCCAAGTCTTTTTAAGCGACGGTCCCTGCCAGCGATAGCAGCTGGTCAATATCCATATGTGTTTCCAAATGATCGGCGAGGGCATCAAGCGTGTCTTCGACCCCTTTGGCATAGTTGGTCACTGGTAAAGGTGCGCCGAGCTGGGCCAAGAAGGTCACGCGAAATTGGTCTGCGCTGAACAATCCGTGCAGATAGCAGCCCATGATGCGCCCGTCCGCAGATGCCGCACCTTCACCACGCCCGTCCAGCGACAACCAAGCACGTTCGCAATCAGGGCCAGTCGTTTCCCCGATGTGGATTTCATAGCCTGTTACGGGATCACCCGTTGGCAAATAGGTGGCCTGTGATTGGGCCAGCCGCTTTTGCGGTTTCATTTCAGTGACGATGTCTAACAGGCCAAGCCCGTCCACCCGAGAAGGCGCGCCTTCGATGCCGTCATCATCAATGATGCGTTTGCCCAGCATTTGATATCCGCCACAAATGCCCAGCACGCGGCCGCCGCGCCGCACGTGGGCGGCAAGGTCGATATCCCAGCCTTGCGCGCGGAAGTGCGTAAGATCAGCAATGGTCGATTTTGAACCGGGAATCAGGATCAGGTCGGCGTCACCAGGCAGGGGGCGTCCTGCCTCGATAATCTCAACGCTGACCTCGGGGGTGGCTGAAAGCGGATCAAGATCGTCAAAATTGGCGATGCGGTTCAATCGTGGCACGGCGATTTTGATTGGCCCACCCTTGCGGCTTGCCACGTCCATCACGTCTTCGGCGGGGAGTTTCCACGCATCGGCGAACCACGGAATGATACCAAGCGGAGCCCAAGACGTGGCTTTTTCAATGATTGTCATGCCATCAGCGAAGAGGCTGGTGTCGCCGCGAAATTTGTTAATGCCAAAGCCGCGGATCAGGGCGCGATCATCTTCAGGCAAAACGGCATGAGTGCCGACCAGTTGTGCAATCACACCGCCGCGATCAATGTCGCCAATCAAAACGACGGGGACGTTTGCAGCGCTGGCAAATCCCATGTTTGCGATGTCACCTGCACGCAGGTTCACCTCCGCCGGGCTGCCTGCACCTTCGACGATGACCAGATCATGGGCCGCAGCCAGCCGATGGAAGCTATCAAGCACGGCGGGCAGCAGTTTTTCTTTCTGCTTGCCGTAATCGCGTGCCTTCATCGTGGCAAACCGTTTGCCGTGCACGATCACCTGCGCGCCAACATCTGTTTCAGGTTTCAGCAACACAGGGTTCATATCGACAATCGGCTCAAGCCCGCAGGCCAATGCTTGCAAGGCTTGCGCGCGGCCAATCTCGCCTCCGTCTGACGTGACCGCGGCGTTGTTGGACATATTTTGCGGTTTGAACGGTGCGACAGACATGCCACGTCGCACGCAGGCCCGCGCGATACCGGCCACCAACATGGATTTGCCGACGTTTGAGCCGGCCCCTTGGATCATGATCGCCTTGGTCATCGCGTCCTCCTAGGCTAGGTGTTTAGGCGCGCAAACGTCACAAGGGAAGATCATGAATACGCCAGCACACCTGATTTTTGGTATCGCCGCATTTGGCGACCCCACGCGGCGGGCAGTCACGGCAGCGGCAATCGCAGGCGCGATCATTCCCGATCTGTCGCTATACCTGTTGGCGGGCTGGGAATTGTTGATCCAAGGGACCGACCCGCAGATTGTATTCGGTCAAATGTATTATTCCGAAAGCTGGCAAGCCGTGTTTCGGATTGATAATTCATTTGTTCTTTGGGCCTTGATGTTGGTGATCGGGTTGATGACGCGCAGTGCGGTTTTGATTGCGTTGTGCAGTGCCGCGCTTTTGCATCTGACGCTGGATTTCCCGCTGCACAATGACGATGCGCGGGCGCATTTCTGGCCGATTACAAACTGGAAGTTCGTCAGCCCCGTCAGTTATTGGGACCCCAAGTATTACGGGCATATCGTTGGGCCGGTTGAAGTGGTGCTTGTCATTGCTGCCACTGTTTATGCGTGGCGCAAATTTCCGACGTGGGGCATTCGCGGTTTGGTTGTCGGGCTTGCCGCAATGCAAACGGTGCCATTCATCATGTTTCGACTGATGTTTGACGGCGCATAAAAAACGCGGCCCGAGCAGAGGGCCGCGTTTCTAGGTTGGACCTGGCAGGGTCCGCTATATTCGTATGCTTATGCTGCGCGCGCTTCTTGCTCGGCTGCATTGCGGCGTTCGCTTTCTTCGCGTGACAGTGCCACGGATGTGCGGACACCTTTGCCAACAAAATCCATCAAGCCGCCCACAACGCGTTCGTTGGGATCGATGCCAGCACAAGACAGAACCTCGCGACCATCGCGCGAACGGGCCCAGCGTGCAATCTGCTCGGGGCCATTGCCGTATTTCTTGTCATCTGCGATCGCATCATCCAATGCGGCCAATACAACAGCAGCAAACAACTTACGGGCACGGTTGCCTTGTTCGTTGTTGAAGGCAGTTCCGTCGACGAAATCTCTCATCTTGCTTCCTTTTTATTGCTCTTGTCTTTCTGGCGTGAACATCAATATGCAACATCCTAACCGATTCGGGGGTTCTCTTTTGGAATGGCAGCTATGCATTTTTTGCATGGCTAGTGCCGTGGAATGGGCTTATTTAGTTGCATTGATAGTCTTCGTTATCCCAGATATAGGTCTCGTCAACTTTCTATCAACCTTTCGCCACAATTCTGACACGAAGTGAAATATGCCAAAAATCAACGGAAACGAGATTCGCCCCGGGAACACGCTTGAACACGAAGGTGGTCTTTGGGCCGCTGTGAAAGTGGACCATGTGAAACCTGGCAAAGGCGGCGCATTTGCGCAGGTCGAGCTGAAGAACCTGCGCGACGGTCGCAAGCTGAATGAACGCTTCCGGTCTGCCGACAAGGTCGAGCGCGTGCGCTTGGACCAAAAGGACCAGCAATTCCTGTTCGAAGCCGATGATATGCTGACATTCATGGACAACGAAACCTATGAACAGATCGCGCTGCCTGCGGATGTTTTGGGTGATCGCCGCCCGTTTTTGCAAGACGGCATGATCGTAAAGATCGAATATTACGGTGACGAGGCATTGAATGTCTCTGTCCCGCTGAAGGTCACATGTCAGGTTATAGAGACCGAGCCAGTGGTCAAAGGCCAGACAGCCGCCAACAGCTTTAAGCCTGCAACGCTGGACAACGGTGTGCGTGTGATGATCCCGCCGTTTGTTGGGCAGGACGAACATATCGTTGTGAACACTGAATTGTTTGAATACGTCGAACGCGCCTGATCAAGGCAGCGATGCAAGACATGGAAGGTCAGTCTGCCAATCGCAGGCTGGCCTTTTGCGTTGTCATATTGTCGGTCCGGTCAAACCGCAGATACGCGATCCCCGCGTTGCCATGAACGCTGTGCAGGGTTCCGGCTGGTTTGTCGCCCGACATGACCGCATCGCCTGTTTCAGCCGGACCGTCTATCGCGACACGCCGCAGCCCTTTTTTAAGCATGGTCTTGTGTTTCATGCGGGCGACGATTTCTTGGCCGACAAAACAGCCTTTTTTGAAATCAACGCCGTTCATAGCCTCAAAATTCGCCTCTAGGATATAGGTATCGGGGGTCAAATCGACACCGGTCGTCGGGATCAGGTTTGCCACTTTTATCGCGGTCCAGTCGGTCGTGTCGCTGACATCCGTGTCACCGTAATATCGCCACCCCATTGCGGAATGGCGCGGATCATCAAATGCGCCGTCAGGACGATTGGTTGTCCCGCGCGATGCGATCAAATCCGCTTGGGCAATCTGCACATCGGCCCGCAATTTATACATGGTCAGCCGCTGAAAAAGGGCAGGGGCCGCAGCCGTATCGACATCAATCAACAAGGCGTCACCTTGCCCAATGATAAAGAAGTCAGCAATGAATTTGCCTTGGGGGGACAACAACGCGGTATAGACGATCCCGTTTTGTGCCTTGGTCACGTCATTTGTGACCAGCCCTTGCAGGAAATCAACGCGGTCAGATCCGGTTACGCGCAGGACGGTGCGTGATGTCATTTGGACTGTGCCTTTTCTTGGCTGAATTGCAGGGCGTGAAGATCGGCATAGATGCCGCCGCCTGCCAACAGGCTGTCATGGGTGCCTTGGTCGACGACGCGGCCTTGGTCCATCACGACGATTTTGTCGGCGTTGCGCACTGTCGACAATCGGTGCGCGATCACAAGGGTCGTGCGCCCATTTGAGAGTTTTTCTAATGCAGACTGCACGATAGATTCTGATTTGGTGTCGAGCGCGCTTGTCGCTTCGTCCAACAGCAAAATTGGCGTGTCGCGCAACAATGCGCGGGCAATTGCGATCCGTTGGCGTTGCCCACCCGACAGGTTTGACCCGCGCGGTCCAGCGGGGCTGTCCAATCCGGCAGGCAGCTGATCCAGAAAATCGCTGACATGGGCGGCATCCAGCGCAGATTTCAGGGCGTCGCCCGATACGTCTGTGCGGCCCAAGAGGATATTTTCACGCAGGCTTTCGTCGAAGAGGGCCGCATCTTGGGACACCACCGAAATCAGCCCGCGCAAATCAGGTAGGGCCAAATCGTTGCTTTTGGTGTCATTGACCAGAACAGCGCCGCTTGATGGATCCACAAGTCGCGTCAACACGTTGAATATCGTCGATTTACCTGCGCCCGACGCACCGACCAGCGCCGTTGTTTGACCGGCTTTGGCGGTAAAGCTGGTGCCGCGCAGGACGGGTAGGTCACCGTAATTTAGCGTGACGTCGTCATAGGTAATCTGCGGGGCCGTGCTGGGCGGGGTGGCCGCAACCGCGGGCGATGTCAGCGTGGGCCGTTCATTCAGCACCGATTGCAGGCGTTCAATGCTGGCGGCGGCCATTTGCCATTGTCCTGACATCAGGCCCAATCTGCGCAATGGTTCAAACGCAAGCGACATGGCCGTAAAGAAGGACATGAACTGCCCCACAGTTTTGTCGCCCGCGATGATTTCTGCCCCGCCGAAAATCAAAACACCCAAGAACCCAACGCCCGTCATGATATCAATCAATGCGGGCACTGCGGCCTGTCCTGTGGCGGCGCGCACCTCTGCTGTGACCCGCGCATCAGAAAGGCTGTCGTATCGGTCGGATTGATAGGATTCTAACCCGTTGAGTTTGACCGCGTTAATCCCATGGAACACCTCATCAAGGCGGGTGGCCATGCGTCCCGCCAATTCGCGCGCGCTGCCGGACCGTTTGCGCACATAGGCTTGGGCAAGCAAAGACGGCAGCACCAAAAACGGAATGCCAACAAGCGCCACGACCGTCCAACGCCAATCAACAGACAGGGCAACAGAAAACAGCGCGATAACGGCGATCAAATCGCGCCCGATACCGACCAAAATGGCGCCCCAAATTTGGTTCACGACCGTGACATCGCCTTGGACCCGTTCAATCAACTGTCCTGGCGGGTTCACTTGGAAATAGCCGCCATCGAGTGTCATCAAATGCCGAAGCATATGGCCACGCATCCCTGCGGCGGCCAGCTGGCTTACCTTGGTCATCAAAATCTTTTGCCCTGCCGCGCTGACAGCACGCACGCAGAAAATAGCCAGAATGCCAAATCCGACCCACCACAGCATGTCGGATTGGCCTTGCACAAACACGTTGTCGAACATCGGCTGGATCATCCACGACAGAAATCCAAGCATGGACCCTTCAACGGCCATAAACATGATTGCGAGCGCAAGAATACCGCGATGTGGACGCAAATAGTCGCGCCACAACCAACCAAATAGCTGGCGGGCGTTTTGCGATTTTTGGTTGGTGTTTGTGTCGGTCATCATAATGCCAACGGTCTATCGGCAAATAGGCGGCATGCGCAAGCAAGCTGCGGTTGACGCGACACGGCGGCCCGCTAGTGTTCCAATGAAACCAGCCAGAAAGTTTACGCTTATGTCCCTTGCAAACGGTCGCTCGTATCTTGCCATTCCCGGTCCGTCTGTGATGCCAGATGCGGTGTTGCGGGCGATGCACCGCGCCTCACCGAATATCTACGAGGGGGAGTTGCACGATCTGACCAACAGCCTGATCCCAGATCTGAAATCAGTGGCGATGACGGATCAAAATGTTGCGATCTATATCGGCAACGGTCACGCCGCATGGGAGGCAGCCTTGGCTAACACGGTTGGTACGGGTGACACTGTTCTGGTTCTTGCGACGGGGCGGTTTTGCATTGGCTGGGGTGAAATGGCCGAAGACTTGGGCGTCACAGTACAAACAATAGATTACGGCGACGAGGCTCCGATTGATCTGGCACTAGTCGAAGACGCGTTGCGGGCCGACACGTCAGGCAAGATCAAGGCGATCCTTGCGGTTCATGTTGATACGTCCACAAGTGTCAAAAATGACATTGCGGGACTGCGCGAGGTGCTGGACGCCGTGGGGCATGACGCATTGCTGATGGCTGATTGTATCGCGTCGCTTGGCTGTGACAGGTTCGAGATGGACGCATGGGGCGTCGATGTGATGGTTGCGGCCTGTCAAAAAGGATTGATGACGCCCGCTGGCATCAGCTTCGTCTGGTATAACGAAAAAGCGGATAGCAAGCGACCCAGCCGCGTGAGCCGCTATTGGGATTGGCGCGCGCGCACCGATCCTGAATATTATTTCCAGTATTTTGACGGAACGGCCCCAACGCATCACCTTTATGGGCTGCGCACGGCGCTGGATATGATCAAGGCCGAAGGATTGGACGCGGTGCTTGCGCGCCATGAAACATTGGCAAAAACCGTGTGGGCAGCGTTTGATCGTTGGTCTGCTGTCGGCCCAATGCACCTGAACATTGCCGATCCTGCCCATCGTTCGCATGCGGTCACATCTGTTGTGGCAGGCTCCCCCAATGGGGACGCTTTGCGCAGCTGGTGCGAAACGCAGGCTGGGCTGACGCTTGGCATCGGGCTTGGACGTAATCCAGCGGATGCGTTTTTCCGCGTGGGCCACATGGGACACGTCAACGCGCATATGATCATGGGTGTACTTGGCACGATCCAAGCGGGTCTCGTCGCACTTGAATTGCCGCATGGTGATGGCGCGCTTGATGCCGCGGCCAAGGTGATCGCCGCGGGTTAACTGCGCCGGTGGTCGATCCAAATGATGCCGCGATACATAAGCCCCGTTGTGACAGCGACCCAAAGGTAACCGAATACAGCGGCGACAAAACACAGTGCCATAAACACGATCAGGCATAGCGTGCAAAGGAACGCATCGGTGAAATCTGGTGCGGGTTGGCGGTGCTCTCGAAGGCTCATGAAAGTGAACTTAGACCAACAATTCTAAATGTCGCGTCAATTATGCGTGGGCAGCCACAAGTGCATCGGGCAACGCCGCCGCAAACAGCGCCATATCGGCCTCTGTGCCACAGCTAATCCGGATGCAGCGGTTTTGCGGGGCCACAAATGGCATCCGCGCAAATATGCCCCGTTTGCCAAGCTCGGCCACCACAGACTTGGCGAAATCGCCATCCTGTCCGCAGTCGATTGCGACAAAGTTTGTGGCAGACGGAATAGGAGTAAGCCCATTTTTCAGCGCAATCGTCGCGATCTGGTCACGAGATTTCTGCACACGCGCGATGACATCGCCAAGATACGCATCATCGGACAAAGCGGACAGTGCCCCCGCTTGGCTGATCCGGTTCATGCCAAAATGATTGCGGACCTTGTTGAAGGCGTTGATCAGATCAGCCTGCCCAACGGCATAGCCCACCCGCGCACCCGCCATGCCATAGCCTTTGGAAAACGTGCGCATCCGAATGACACGCGGATCATCAGGTGACAGGGCAGGGACCGCGTCGTCGGGGGCGAGTTCGATATAAGCCTCATCAAGGATGAGCAGGCAGTCGTCAGGCACGGATTCAACCATGCGTTCAACCACTTGGGCGCTATGATAGGTTCCCATCGGGTTGTCGGGATTGGCGAAATAGATGAGTTTTGCGCCGACCTCTTTTGCCTTGGCGATCAGGCGCGACGGATCCTCGTGATTGCCCGCATAGGGCACTGTGTGCAGCATGCCGCCAAAACCTGCGACATGGTAATTGAACGTGGGATAGGCCCCCGCCGAGGTGACGACATGGTCACCGTTGTCGATCAGCAATCGTACCAAGAGGCCCAGCAGACCGTCGATGCCTTCCCCCACCATGATATTCTGGGCGGGGATGTTGTGGTGTGCGGCCAAGGCATGGCGCAGATCATGGCTTTCGGGGTCGCCATACATCCAGACGTTTTGGGCGGCATCCTGCATCGCCTTGATCGCAAGGGGTGACGGCCCAAAACCGTTCTCGTTCGCGCCTAGGCGCGCTGTAAATGCTTGTCCCGATTGGCGTTCCAAGGTTTCAGGCCCGACAAATGGCACGGCACTGGGAAGGCTGGTGGCAAGGCGGGTCAGGCGGGGATCATCAGTCATGTCGCCAGATAAGCGCCCCCGCGCCAGACTTGCAATGGGCCAAATCGTACATATATGAGAATGGTTCGCAAAAACGCGGGAGGGCGTTATGGAATTGAGTAGACGTGGATTTTTGGCAGCGACCGGTGCAGCCGCCGTTGTGCGGGTGGCCCCGACAATGGCGCGACCAGGTGGTCGCCGCATTCTGACGCTGGTGTATGACAAGGCGCTTGGCATGATGCGCGCTGTGGAACGTATCGTTCCGTGAAAAATGGCGGGCGACAAACGCCGCCCGCGTTGATTTATCCCAGCTCTGCCAGACGCGCGATTGCGGCCTTGATCTGGGCTTCTTCTTCGGTCCGTAGGCGCAGATTTTCTTGGGTTTCTGCCAAGACCTCTGCTGGCGCTGATGCCGCGAATTTGGGGTTGTTCAAACGGCCACGCAGGCCGCCCAACTCCTTGCCCAATTTCTGCATGGATTTTTCCAAACGTGCGATTTCAGATGGCACGTCGATCAACCCTTCCAGAGGCAGGCCGAATGTGCCGCCAGGCATCGGGATTGTGACACAGCCCTTCGGCAGATCATCAACCTTTGTCAGGTTTTCAATGCGTGCAAGGCGTTGGATCAGTACATGGTTGTTGTCCCACGCGGCCTGACCCTTTGCATCCAGATCGGTGAACACCAGCGGCACCTTGGCACCTGCGGGAACGTGGACTTGGGCGCGGTTGGACCGCACTGTTTCGATCAGATTGATCGTCCAGTTCATTTCCGCGTCTGCGTCTGCATCGACCAGTTCGGCGCCATATTCCGGCCAATCGGCGTGGACCAGCATTTTGGCGCGGGTGTCGGCGGTTCCCCACAACTCTTCGGTGATGAACGGCATAATCGGGTGCAGCATGATCAAGGCTTGGTCCAGAACCCAGCGCAGGGTGGCTTGGGTTTCCAGCTTCGCCGCCTCATCGTCGCCTTGCAGGATCGGTTTGGAGAATTCCAGATACCAGTCGCAGACCTTGCCCCATGTAAAGGCATAAAGCGTGTTGGCGGCGTCATTGAAGCGGTAGGTTTCCAACGCTGCATCCACGGCAGCACGGGTTTTGCCGACCTCGCCGATGATCCATTTGTTGAGCGTTTGCGTGGCGTCTGGCATGGCCGTGTCGCCCGCATTCGGGATCTCGTAATGATCGGCAAAGCTGAACGCGTTCCAGAGTTTTGTGCCGAAGTTGCGATACCCTTTGATGCGATCCTCGGAGATTTTCAGCACGCCACCAAGGGCCGCCATTTGTGCGTTGGAGAACCGCAATGCATCGGCCCCGTAGGCGTCAATCATGTCGAGCGGGTCGATCACGTTGCCTTTGGTTTTCGACATCTTCTCGCCCTTGGCGTCGCGCACAAGCTGGTGCAGATATATGGTGTGGAACGGGTTTTCATCCAAGACCGCGTTGGACATCATCATCATGCGCGCGACCCAGAAGAACAGGATGTCTTGGCCCGTGATCAACACGTCACCGGGAAAGTATTTCATCGCCTCGTCTTCCGCAGGCCAGCCGAGCGTGCCGAATGGCCAGAGGCCAGACGAGAACCATGTGTCTAGGACGTCGGGGTCACGAAAAATGGGCATGGCTTCCATCATGGCTAGCGCTTCGGCTGCTGCATGCATATCTTCAACGACTTGGCAGGGTTCACCAAATATTTGAGCCGCTTTTTCGAGCGCTTCGGCTTCCGTGGAAGCGCAGATTGAAATAGTCATTGCTGTATCGTCGTATGTAACGCCAGCGATCTCTTTCGGCTCGTCCGCTAGGGCCGAGAGTGGTGCATGCCAAACGGGAATTTGATGCCCCCACCACAGCTGGCGCGAGATGCACCATGGTTCGATGTTGTCGAGCCAGTGGTAATACACTTTCTCGCCGCTTTCCGGCATGATCTTCGTTTCACCATTACGCACGGCGTCCAGCGCGGGTTGCACGATTTGGGCGGTGTCGACGAACCATTGGTCGGTCAGCGCAGGCTCGATCACCACGTTGGAGCGGTCGCCAAAGGGCTGCATGATTTTCTTGTTCTCGACCATTGGCACGGTCTCGGTCACTTCGACCTTTTCACCGTCGTCGTTTTTGACGGTGCGGGTGACGTCATGCATCACAGCGAGGCCTTCGGCGGTGATGTCAGCGATCACCTTTTCGCGGGCATCAAACCGATCAAGGCCACGGTATTCTTCAGGCACCATGTTCATCGCGGCGATCATCGCCTCGTCGAATGTCTGTTCGCCATTGGCAATGGCTTGTGCCACGGCTGCTTCTTCCACGTATGGTTTGCCATCGGCGCGCATCGCGCCTTTGGTATCCATCAGGGCATACATTGGTAGGTTGCCGCGTTTAGCGACCTCATAGTCGTTGAAGTCATGCGCACCTGTGATTTTCACCGCACCGGAGCCGAACGCCATGTCAGGGTAGGGGTCGGTGATGATCGGGATTAGACGGCGCTGTGCCTTGGGGCCAACGGGAATTTCGCAAAGCTGGCCCACGATCGGGGCGTAGCGTTCGTCATCTTTGTGCACGGCAACCGCGCCATCGCCCAGCATGGTCTCAGGCCGGGTCGTGGCGATAGAGATGTAGTCGCGGGTTTCGCGCAGGGTCTCGTTCCCGTCCTCATCTTTTTCGACGTATTCGTATGTCGCGCCATTCGCCAGCGGGTATTTGAAATGCCACATGTGGCCGTCAACTTCGCGGTTCTCAACTTCGAGATCGGAAATAGCGGTTTCAAAATGCGGGTCCCAGTTGACCAGACGCTTGCCGCGGTAAATTTTACCGTCGTTATAAAGCTTCACAAACACCTGCAAAACGGCGTCGTGGAAATTACCCGGCTTTTCGGTATCAGGGGCGGATGACGCGCCGGACATGGTGAAGGCCGAACGTGAGAAATCCATGCTGTCCCCAAGGCGGCGGGCCTGTTGTTCGATCATGCCGCCTTTGGCTGCTTTCCATTCCCAGACTTTTTCAAGGAACTTTTCGCGGCCCAATTCGGTGCGCTTGGGCTGGCCTGTGGCGGCCAGATCCTTTTCAACCATCAGCTGGGTGGCGATCCCCGCGTGGTCAAGGCCCGGTTGCCAAAGGGTGTCAAACCCTTGCATCCGTTTCCAGCGGATCAGGATATCCATCAGCGTGTGGTTGAACGCGTGGCCCACGTGCAGGTGACCTGTGACATTGGGCGGCGGCAACATGATGCAATATGTGGATGCGCTATCGCGCGCGTTTGCGCCCGCCTTAAACGCGCCTGCGTTTTCCCACATCTGATAGATGCGCGGTTCAGCGGTATTCGCGTCGAATGTCTTTTCCATCGCCATTGGTCTGTCGTCCTTTGTAGGTTTGACAGGGGTTTACCCAAAGGCGGGGCGGGGGAAAAGGGCTATGTGCTGAGCGGCTCTCTTGCCCCGGGGCGCACGACATCAGGGTCGTAGGGTTGGCGCGCGAATACTGCGCGCACGCGATCTGCGAAATGTGACAGCGGGAGCGTGTCATAGGCGGGGTCGAACGATGATTGGTCCCAGCGTTCGCAAAACTGCGCGCAATCGTCGAAATAGGCGTGGCCCGCATAGGCCTGGCGCTTTTCAGGGTTCGCGCCGACGTGTTCGCCGTAATACACCATCTGGAAATCGCCGTGTTTTTCGACAACCCAAGCGACCTGTTCGCGCACAAACGGGCGCAGGATCGCGGCGGCGTATTCGTCGTGGTTATACGGCGCATAAATATCGCCAATGTCATGCAATAGGGCGGCCACGATCCAATCGGTGTCAGCCCCGTCACGTTCCGCACGGGTGGCGGATTGCAATGAATGGCCCAGCCGTGTGACCTGATAGCCAGACAAGCCCTCATCCAGATCGACCAAGGCCTGCAGCAACCTGTCAGCGGTCCCTTTGGTGTATTCGACCTCGTGGTGGGTCAGAAAATCGTAGTCTTCTTTGTCGCCATCTTTCATGGCGGTGAATTTTACGCGATCCATCAATCTGCCTTTTCGTAAAAGCTGCCGGCTTTCTTTGCGCCCTTCATCATCACGGCGGTCTGAAGCTTTCGGATGTTTTCGTAGACGGCAAGTGCTGCGGGGTCAAAGGGGGCGGCGGGAATGGGATAGGGTTCCCAGTTGCCGTGAATATCCTTGCCGCGCGCAAGGTGGGCGAAATCGCGTTCGCCACCAGATTTTTTAATCGCCGGTGTCAGATATCGGATCACAACTCCAATGCGCCGATCGTCCGATATATTCGGGCCGGAGCCGTGGATCGTTAGCCCGTGGTGCAGGCTGATTTCGCCCGGTTCCAGCGTCAGCGCGATCTTATCTTCTTGGGCGACATCCACGCGGATTTCCTGACCGCGCGACAATAGATTGTCCCCGTCGAATGTATCCTCATGTGGCAGGATCGGGTTTTTGTGGCTGGCGCGCACAACATCCATGCATCCGCTTTCGCGGGTTGCGGGCGACAGGGCCAGCCAGGCTGTTGTCAGTCCGTCGATTTCGCCCATCCCCCAATAGGTCAGATCTTGGTGCATTGTCACAACGGCCTTGGTGCGCGGTTCCTTAATCAAAAATTCAACGGAGTATAGCATCACGTCAGGACCAAGCACGCCTTCGACGGCATCCAGTATCGCAGGGTGTGTGCCGATTTCATGGGCAAGTGGCATCACGACCTGCGCGTTGACACGTTTGTAAGTATTCAGCGGCTGCGGAAGGTCGGCGGGCAGCCATTCAGCCTCTAATGCTTCGAGTTTGGCACGCCAGTCTGCGGCCTCTTGGGGGGTGAGCGCGCGCACGGGAAACAGATAACCGTTGTCCCAATAGGATTGTGACTGGGCGGCGTTAAGTGAAGTTGGCATCTGGCACCTATCGATTTTGTTCAACCATAGGGTCGATGCTTAATCGCGGCATGTCTTGTCTGATTGCGACGCCGTTTTGGCGGTGGACAGCGCGGCTGTTGAGGTTAGTTTGAAAAGGGTCACAAGAGGAGCGTTCCGTTGGAAAAATTCGGCAAAAGCCAGTCGATTAGTCGGTTTGAAGATCAGCGTTTCCTGACAGGCGGTGGGCGTTATGTGGATGATATCGCGCCCGACGGTGCCTTATTCGCCTATTTTCTGCGGTCAAACGTGGCGCACGGTGACATCGCAGAGTTGGCGTTGGATGACGCCCGCGACATGCCTGGTGTGGCGCTTGTCGTTGCTGCTGCCGATCTTGAGGCTGCAGGCGTGAAAATGGGGCTGACGGGTGTTCAGTTGCCTTATTCTGACGGAACGAAACGCAAGGGACCGTTGCGTCCGCTGCTTGCGCAAAACCGTGTGCGTCATGTGGGTGAGGCCGTTGCAATGATTGTCGCAGATACGCTGCCTAATGCCCGCGACGCCGCGGAGGTCATCGGCCTTGAGATTGACGATTTACCCACCCACGTTGATCCTATCATCGGCGGAGAGGCAATTCACCCAGAGGCGCCAGAGAATTCGGCGTTCAATTGGGGTTTGGGCGATCACGATGCGGTCGTTTCGGCCATTAATAACGCAGCCCATGTTGTGCGGGTTCATGTGCCTGATAACCGTATTATCTGTAACGCGATGGAGCCGCGCGGTTGCTACGCTGAAATTGTCGACGGGCGGCTGCATGTCGCTGTGAACGGGCAGGGTGTTTGGGTTCCAAAGGCCGATCTGATGTATCATTTTGGTTTGGGACGCGAAGATGTGCGCGTCACAAACCCTGACGTTGGCGGCGGTTTCGGGATGAAGGCGATGCGCTATCCCGAAACATTCTGCGTTGCCCATGCTGCGCGTGTCTTGGGGCGCCCCGTGCGTTGGATGTCCGACCGGACAGAGGCGATGCTGACCGATAACGCGGGCCGCGATTTGGTCACGACGGCGACGCTTGCCTTTGATGCGGATCACAAAATTACGGCCTATCACGTTGATACTGTTGCCAATATGGGCGCGTATAATTCCCAGTTCGCCCAAGGCATCCAGACCGATTTATTTTCCAAGGTGTTGATGGGCGTCTACGATGTGCAAGCGGCAGCAATGCAGGTCACAGGAGTTTTCACCAATACCACGCCTGTCGATGCCTACCGCGGTGCGGGGCGGCCAGAGGCGATTTTCGTTCTGGAACGTGCGCTTGATGAGGCGGCCCGCACGCTTGGCGTTGATGGTGTTGCGTTGCGGCGGAAAAACTTTATCGGGCCCGATCAGTTTCCATATAAAACCGCCACGGGCGTCACCTATGATGTGGGCGAATTTTCGGCGCTGTTGGACACCGCACTTGATGCGGCGGACTGGGCCGGATTTTCTGCGCGGCGCGATCAAGGTGATGGTAAACTGCGTGGTATCGGGCTGTGCTATTACATCGAAAGCATCCTAGGCGCGCCGTCTGAAACAAGCCGCGTTGTGTTCGAAAAGGACCACGCAGCGATCTATGTTGGCACGCAATCAAACGGGCAGGGCCATGAAACAGTCTATGCGCAATTCCTGTCGGATCAGACGGGAATACCGGTGGATGATATCCGCGTCGTGCAGGGTGACAGTGATTTGATCCCAACCGGCGGTGGCACCGGTGGGTCGCGATCCGTAACGGTCCAAAATACCGCGACATTGGCGGCAGTTGATAAAATTGTGCAAGGCTTCACTGCATTTTTGGCAGAGCTTGAAGGCGTAAGTGTTGAAGATGTGCAATTTGATGATGAACGGTTCCGTATCGCGGGATCCAACCTGACCCCCACAATGGTTGAGGTGGCCGATATGGCGCGTGACGCGGGGCAGGTCGATTTGCTGGATCACTCCGCTGACATCACACTTGAAAACCGTAGCTTTCCCAACGGCGCACATATCGCAGAGGTCGCGGTGGATCCCGATACCGGCATTGTTGAAATAGTGAAATACACGGTCGTCGATGATTTCGGCAATTTGATCAATCCTATGTTGGTGGCGGGTCAAGTCCACGGGGGCGTGGTGCAGGGATTGGGTCAAGCCCTGACCGAACGCGTGGTTTACGACGAGGACGGACAACTGTTGACGGCCACGTTCATGGATTACGCCATGCCACGGGCCGACGATATGCCGATGATCGATTTTTCCACGCGCGGGACACCATCACTTTACAATCCGATGGGCATGAAGGGCTGTGGCGAGGCGGGCACGGTCGGGGCCTTGGCCGCGATCACCAATGCCATGACAGATGCGATGTGGGATGTGGGGGTGCGTGATGCACATATGCCGTTCACCCCGCATCGGGTTTGGCAAATGATTAAGGATGCCAGTGCAACTACGTGATTGGATATTTGGGCTTTTTGGTCGCCGCGCGCGCACCGAAGAAGGGGCGCACCGACGTCGTGGGCCCGCAACCCATGTGGTCATCCTAGACGGGACGATGTCATCATTGGAGCCGGGGCGCGAAACCAACGCGGGCCTGACGTTCCGACTGTTACAAGAGGCGGGACGCCGCGCCAACCTGACCGTTTACTATGAGGCCGGCATCCAGTGGCGCGATTGGTCGGGCACATGGGGCGTCATGACGGGCAAGGGGATCAACCGGCAGATTGAACGTGCATATGGTGTGCTTGCATCGCGTTACCGCGATGGCGATCAGATCATTCTGATCGGGTATTCCCGCGGGGCATATGCGGCGCGGTCACTGGCTGGCGTTGTGGATTATGTGGGGTTGGTCAAGGCGGAGGACGCAACAGTGCGCGCTGTCAGGCAGGCCTACCGCCACTATAAAACTGGTGCGCGATCACAGGCGGCACAGCGGTTTCGCGAACGTTATTGTCACGAGGATGTCAGTATTGAAGCGGTCGCTGTCTGGGACACGGTCAAGGCCTTGGGACTGCGGTTGCCCATTGTTTGGCGTTGGGCACAGGCCCAACATTCCTATCATAACCACCGGCTTGGCGCGCATGTGCGCAATGGATTTCATGCCTTGGCGCTGCATGAAACCCGCGAAGCCTATGCCCCTGTCATGTGGGATGCGCCACCCGATTGGGAAGGGCATATTGAACAAGTCTGGTTTCGCGGATCGCACGGCGATGTCGGTGGTCAGGTCGGAGATTTTCCTGCGGCAAGGCCCTTGGCCAATATCCCGCTTGCCTGGATGTTATCGCGTCTAGAGAATTGTGGTTTGCCACTGCCTGAAGGGTGGGAAAAGCGATTTTACCAAGACCCAAATGCGCCGTCGATCGGGTCGTGGCGCGGATGGGGCAAATTGTTTCTGTCCCGCCGTCGCCGTATTATCCTAAGCGGCCCGTCAGAGCGCATACATTCATCGGCGAAGGTTGACTAACCTTTCATGATCAAACACGTGGTTGATCCGGTCGCGTAAAGCTTGCCGTCAATCGCACCGCGAATTTCGCCATGTGCAACGCCCGTGGTGCGGCCCGCATGATCCACCAGTCCGGTTGCCAAAATTTCAGTGCCAAGGGGGATGCCGCGCGTCAAATTTACCTTGTATTCCAAGGTGGTATAGACTGACCCGACAGGCACCGTCGTCATCACAGCACAGGCCATGCAGCTGTCCAGCAATGTGCCATACCACCCGCCATGCACACCACCCATTGGGTTGGTATGGGCGAAATCAGGTGTTCCGCTGAACACAACGCGGCCTGCCTCGACCTCTTTGAGTTGGTAATTCAACACGCCCGATATGGGTGGGCGTGCGATTTCGCCGCGCAGCATGGATTGCATGAATGCGAGCCCCGACATGGACAAAATCGTGTCCCTGTCGGGCAGATCAGCGGGGGATGATGCAGTAAACATGACCCGCAAGGTGCTGGTCTACGCTACCTTTTGCAAGGGGCGTTTCTGGGCAAACCCAAGTGCGCGGCATACATCACGCGTCAGCGTGGCGCGGTTGAGCGTGTAGAAATGCAGGTGATCCACACCGCCTTGTATCAGGTCATCGCACAGTTCGGATGCGATGGCGGTTGCAAATAATGCCTCTGTCCCGTCGCGCACTGCGTGATCAAAACCATCACGAATGACCGTTGGGATTGATGTGCCGCATTTTGCCGCAAATTTTTGAACACCCGTCCAGTTTTCAACAGGCAGGATACCGGGAATGATTGGCGCGGTAATGCCTGCATCAGCACATGCATCGCGGAACCTGAAAAACGTATCGGCCTCGAAAAAGAACTGTGTGATCGCGCTGACAGCGCCTGCATCGCATTTGCGTTTCAGGTAGGCGACATCAGCGGCCAATGACGCGGATTCGGGGTGCGTTTCGGGGTATGCACCGACGTGGATGTTGAAATGCCCTGTGTCCGCAAGTGCCGCGATCAATTCCACCGATGACGCAAATCCATCTGGGGACGCACGGAAGCTGTTGTCGCCTTTTGGCGCATCGCCGCGCAAGGCTACGATATCGCGCACGCCAACAGATGCGTAGTCATCGGCGATTTGCAGTGTCTCTGCCGTGGTCGCGTCAACGCATGTCAGATGCGCGGCCACTTTGAGATCCGTCTGTTGGTGCAGCGTTTTCACGGCTTCATGCGTTAACTGCCGCGTGGTGCCGCCCGCGCCATATGTCACGGATGCAAATGTGGGGTTGAACGGCGCCAATGACTGCACCGCATCCCAAAGCCGGAATGACCCCGACAAATCATTGGGCGGGAAAAATTCAAACGAAACGGTTGGCTGGGACATTGCGGGGCCTCCTTATGGCGTTGGTCACTTGTCCCACGCAATGAATTGTGAAACAAACTCATAAAATTCAGTTTTATTATGTGGAAAATTCACAATGCGGATCGAATTCCGTCACTTGCGCACGATCAAGGCGATCCATGATACGGGCGGGCTTGCCCGTGCGGCAGAGGTTTTGAACATGACGCAATCGGCCCTGTCACATCAGATTAAAGGGATCGAGGATCAGGCGGGGGTTGCGCTGTTTGCCCGCCGCACCAAGCCGTTGCGCCTGTCGTCGGCGGGGGAAAAGATGCTGGCTGCTGCGGAACAAATCCTGCCGCAGGTCGCCGCGTTAGAAGCGGATTTCGCAGGGCTCGTGTCAGGCAAATCAGGGCGGATGCACATCGCAATCGAATGCCATGCCTGTTTTGAATGGTTATTGCCTGTGTTGGAACAGTTCCGCAAAGCATGGCCAGAAGTTGACGTGGATATCCGCCCCGGACTGGCATTTGATGCGCTGCCTGCCTTGCGAAGAGAGGATGTGGATCTGGTCATCTCGTCTGATCCAGAGGACATGGCCGAGACTGATTTCACACCGCTATTCGACTATGAGCCTGTTTTTGTGGCCGCCGCCAGTCACCCGTTGGCGGAAAAGGACGTGATCGAAGCCGCCGATTTCCGCGATCAAACGTTGATTACCTACCCTGTGGATCGCACCAGATTGGATGTGTTTTCCCAGCTTTTGATCCCCGCCAAGGTGGAACCTGCTGCCGTGCGTCAGGTTGAATTGACGGCTGTAATTTTGATGTTGGTGGCGTCCAATCGCGGGGTGTCGGTGCTGCCTGATTGGGTCGTGCATCAGATCAAATATAGTGCTGACTATATCACGCGTCCGCTGACGAAATCGGGCATGACCCGCAGGCTTTTTGCCGCCACCCGAGCGGAGGATACAGCCCGTCCGTTTGTCGCCCACCTGATCCGGTTGGCCCGACAAGAGGCTGTGCGTATGCAGCGGGGCTAAGCCCCCTTGTTTGCCAGTGCTGATCGGCCTATACGCCGCATCTAATCAATGCATATTCCTCGGAGGCCCACCGATATGGCTGGCAGCGCAAATCTTAACGTGATGATGAAAACCGCCCGCAAGGCAGGGCGTGCGTTGCTGAAGGACTTTACCGAAGTTGAACAGCTTCAGGTTTCCACCAAGGGACCGGGCGATTTTGTGAGCCGCGCTGACAAGCAAGCCGAAGCAACAATCCGCGAAGATCTGCTGTATGCGCGCCCGTCTTACGGGTTCTTGGGCGAAGAAGGCAAAGAGGTCGACGGCGAAGACCCGACCCGCCGTTGGATCGTTGACCCGCTTGATGGCACCACCAATTTTCTGCACGGCCTTCCGCATTGGGCTGTGTCCATTGCGTTGGAACACAAGGGGCAGATCGTGGCTGGTGTGATTTATGACCCCGTTAAGGACGAGATGTTCTGGGCTGAAAAAGGTGGCGGTGCTTGGCTGAACGAAAGCCGTATCCGCGCGTCTGCCCGCCATCGTCTTATCGAAAGCATCTTTGCCACAGGGCTGCCGTTTGCAGGCCGCGCTGATTTGCCTGACACATTGCAAGACCTTGCGCGGATCATGCCAACCTGTGCGGGTGTGCGCCGTTTTGGGGCCGCCTCACTTGATTTGGCGTATGTGGCCGCTGGTCGCTACGAAGGATTTTGGGAGCGCAAGTTGCACAGCTGGGACATGGCCGCTGGTCTGATTATCGCGCGTGAAGCTGGCTGCATCGTTGAGCCGCTGAACCCTGCGGGTGACATCTTGGCCGATGGTGAAGTGATCATTGCGAACGAAGCTATTTTCGAGACATTCGCCAAAGTGATCCGCAAAAAGCCTAGCGCCGCCTAACAACCGGAATACGTGACGGATACTTGGCTTCGGGGTGGGGCGGATGATAATCCGTTTTTACCCACCAACCACCTGCACCCAACCGTAACCACAGCGGCACTGTCAGCACAAACCCCACGATGAACCCGCCCGCGTGCGCCCAATGGGCCACGCCGCCTGCTGATGCATCGGCAGAAACGCCATTGAACAGCTGTAATCCAAACCAAAGCCCCAGCATGATCCATGCAGGGATCGGCAGGATGCGAATAAAGATGATGAGGAAGATGAAAATATCGACCTTTGCCTTGGGAAACAGCAGCAAATAGCCACCCATCACACCCGCGATCGCACCGGATGCGCCGACAACGGGGATTGGCGAATAGGGATCAACGGCAAACTGCGCTATATCGGCCCCAATGCCGCAGATCAGATAGAAAATCAGGAACGGAATATGGCCCATCTTGTCCTCTAGGTTGTCGCCAAAAATCCAAAGGAACAGCATATTGCCCGCCAGATGCATAAATCCTGCGTGCAAGAACATTGATGTGACCAGCGCGCCATAGTTTTCGCCCGCTGAAAAACGCGCAGGGATCAATGCATAGTCGTAATAGAATTGGGATATCGCAATATCATCTGTCAGGGTGCCAAGGCCCCACAAATAAACAAGAATATTGGCGGCCATCAATACATAGGTGACATATGGCAGGCGTTCTGACGGGTTATGATCGCGAATAGGTAACATGGGGGCGACGTTGGCTTGCGCCGCCCCCCAATGTCAACCGATCAAGCGTTGCCAACCTCGGCCAGCAATGCCGCATTCCCACCAGCAGCCGTGGTGTCGATACAGACGTGACGTTCATGCAGCACATTGGCCGCATCAGGTTGGGCGCAGATTAGCGCGGTAATCGGGCCCGTGCGGTTGGACAGTGCCTGTTCGATCGCACGGGCTGTTTCAACATCCCCCCACCACATCACACCGCCCAGATCGGGCAGGGCCGTAAGGTCAGCTGGCGCGATTGCACCACCAGCGTTTACGGCGATACCGCCCAATGCCTCAACTGCTTTGGCTTGGGTCGCGGCCGTTTCCACACCTGGCCCCATGCAAAGGATCGGACCGCGTGGCGCGGTGCTATGGCGGTTGGATTCGCCTGTTGGACCGGGCAAGTCGGTCGGCGGGTTTGCATTGGGCATCGGTGCTGACAATGCTTTGGTGACTGCGTTCAGATTAGCATTGTTGGCCCAATCGTTTGTTGCAGGCGTCACTGCGGGCGGTTGAGTGAAGCGCGGCAAATAATGCGGCCCGCCTGCCTTTGGTCCTGTGCCAGACATGCCCTCGCCGCCGAACGGCTGCGACCCGACAACCGCACCGATCTGGTCGCGGTTGACATAGATGTTGCCCGCGTGAATTTTTTCGACAACGGCTTGCACGCGGTCGTCGATGCGTGTGTGCAACCCGAATGTCAGGCCGTAACCGGTGGCGTTGATATCCGCGATCACCTGGTCCAGTTGGTGTGATTTATAGGTCGCCACATGCAACACAGGGCCAAAGATTTCGCGCGTCATATCGGCAATCCCCGATACGCGGATCACAGATGGCGCGATGAATGTGCCTGTCGTTGGTGCCGCGATTTCGAACAACAGCCGCCCGTCTAATTTGGCCGCGGCGATGTGATCGGCGATCGTGTTGCGCGCGGCCTCGTCAATGACGGGGCCCAGATCGGTCGACAGATGCCAAGGGTCGCCAACATGCAATTCCGACATGGCCCCATAAAGCATGTGAAGCAACTTATCGGCGATGTCTTCTTGGACATACAAACAACGCAAGGCGGAACAGCGTTGTCCGGCAGACCGGAACGCGCCGTTGACGATGTCACGGACCGCATGTTCGGGCAGCGCGGTGCTGTCTACGATCATTGCGTTCAGCCCGCCCGTTTCCGCGATCAGCGGCGTGCCGGGTGCGCAATGATCAGCCATGGTTGCGCGGATTTTGAGCGCGGTTGCAGTGGACCCTGTAAATGCCACGCCATTGATGCGCGCATCTGACGTTAATGCCGCACCGACCATCCCGTCACCCGGCAACAGTTGCAGTGCAGCACGCGGCACGCCTGCTTCGTGCATCAACTGCACGGCGCGCGTGGCGATTAGGGGCGTTTGTTCGGCCGGTTTTGCCAATACTGCGTTGCCAGCCGCCAAAGCCGCCGCAATTTGCCCTGTAAAGATCGCGAGTGGGAAGTTCCAAGGGCTGATGCAGGTCCATATCCCACGCGCATGTGCGGTCCCGTCGATCTGCGCTGCATAGTAGCGCAGGAAATCCACCGCTTCGCGCAATTCGGCCACCACGTCGGGCATGCCTTTGCCCGCTTCACGGGCTAAAATGGCGAAAAGCTCGGGCGCGTTGTCTTCATACGCATCGGCGATTTTATTGAGCACAGCTGCGCGTGTGTCCGCACCATCCGTCCACGGCAGGGCCGCGTCGATGGCTTTGGCTGTTGTTGCGGGTTCAGACGGGTAAACGACGCCCACAACGGCATCAGGATTGGCGGGGTTGATAATATCGCGTTGCGGCGTTGCCGCATAATCGAGATCAAATGCAACGACCGGATGCCCTTCAAATCGTGCTGCTGCAAACGATGCTCGGCCTGCGTCAATCGCGGCTAGCGTGGGGGTGTGGGTCAAATCCCATCCCTTAGAATTGGTGCGCTCTGGTTGGAAAATGTCGCGACCCAGCGGCAGCGTGATGCCAGTCCCATGATCGTCAAACGGATCAGCCGCGACAACTGCGGGGCTGACATCTTCGTCGACAATCTGGTTCACAAAGCTGGAGTTCGCCCCGTTTTCAAGCAACCGGCGCACAAGATAGGCCAGCAAATCTTCGTGCGCACCCACAGGCGCGTAGATGCGACAACGGGTGCCCTCAGCATTCAAGACAATCTTGTGAAGCGCCTCTCCCATGCCGTGCAGCCGTTGAAATTCGTAGTCAGATGGGGTCTGTCCGTCCATCTGGGCGATGTCCAGAATAGCTGCAACGGTGTGGGCGTTATGGGTGGCGAATTGCGGGTAAATGCGGTCGGTCATGCCCAGCAGTTTACGTGCGTTGCTGATGTAGCTGATGTCGGTGTGGGTTTTCTGGGTAAAGACGGGAAAGCCGTGCATGCCTTCGACTTGGGCGCGCTTGATCTCGGCGTCCCAATAGGCGCCTTTGACCAAGCGGACCATGATTTTGCGATCAAGGCGTGTTGCTACATCATAAAGATGGTCAATCACAAGCGGGGCGCGTTGGCCGTAGGCTTGCACAACCACGCCGAAACCGTCCCAATCTCCCAAGGCGGGTTCGGCCAAAACCGCCTCGATCACGTCGAGGGACAAGGCAAGGCGGTCAGCCTCCTCTGCGTCGATGTTGAAACCCATGCCCGCCGATTTCGCCAACATCGCTAGGGCGCGCACACGCGGCACAAGTTCGGCCATGACACGGTCGGTTTGGGCCACCTCGTAACGGGCGTGAAGTGCGGACAGTTTCACAGAAATGCCCGGGTTTTCGGCCACTGTGCCATAGGTGCAATGCTGCGCGATGTTTGAAATCGCACGGCTATAGGCAAGGTGATAGGCGCGGGCATCGGCATCGGTGCGGGCGGCTTCGCCCAGCATGTCATAGGAATAGGTGAAGCCGATCTTTTGCATCCCTTCGGCGCGTTTCATCGCCTTGTGGATGTCTTCTCCCAGCACAAATTGACGCCCCATTTCGCGCATGGCACGGCCTACAGCGGTGCGGATCACAGGTTCGCCCAACCGTTTTACAGCACCACGCAGATGCCGCGTGATCCCCGGCTTGTCATCGTCCAGAACGCGGCCTGTCAGCATCAGCGCCCATGTGGACGCATTCACCAATGATGATGCGGAATGGCCGAGGTGCTTGCCCCAGTCAGACGGTGCGATCTTATCTTCGATCAACGCGTCGATGGTGTCGGCATCAGGCACACGCAACAACGCCTCAGCCAGACACATCAGCGCGATCCCTTCGTCGGTGGACAGGCCGTATTCGGCCAGGAATACCTCCATCAGGCCCGGCTCGGCGCTGTTGCGGATCTGGGTCACAAGATCGGCGCCACGTGCGCTGATCCGCGCGCGATCATCGACCGATAGATTGGCGGCTTTGCGCAGGGCGGCAACGGCCTCATGCTCTGGCATATAGATCGTCGCATCAATTTGGTCGCGGGTGGATGTGGGGGTGGCGCGGGACATGGGCAGAACACTCCTGAAAATGTGATAGCCTAAGATACTCCATTGTCAGAAGTCGAATGGACCTCTATTCTGCAAAACGGAAGTATTTCTGGTTTGAAGTGAAGGTATTTCATGGGCGAAGAGACTGTTTCAATAGACCCCTTTGATCGCAAGATCCTTGATGTGCTGTCAGTTGAGGGCAGAATCAGTGTCACGGCACTTGCCCAACGCATTGGTCTGTCCAAATCCCCGACTCAAGCACGGCTGAAACGCCTGGAGGAACGCGGGGTCATTCGTGGCTATCGCGCGCTTTATGATCCGATCCAGCTGGACCGTGACCATGTCGCGTTCGTGGAGGTCAAACTCTCGGACACGCGTGAAACCGCACTTGCCGCTTTTAACGCGGCCGTGATGAAAATTGTTGAGATAGAACAATGCCATTTGATCGCAGGCGACTTTGATTATCTGCTCAAGGTGCGGACCGCAGGCATGACAGGCTACCGCGCTGTTCTGGCAGAGAAAATTTCGACATTGCCGCATGTCTCTCACACATCGACATATGTTGCGATGCAGGCCGTCAAGGAAGAAGGGCTTGCGCCAAAAGCCCCGCATAATACGACGTGATTTGACCTCCGCTCAATTTGCGCCATTTTATCGGTATGAAATGGACCGTAGCCCTTGTTTGTTTTGCATCGCCTGTCGCAGCGGATTGTCCGGTGGCACCTGACCATTCGGAACGGCTTGCGCAGATCGTTGTGGAATTAGGCCAATCCAAATCCTTCGAATCCTCGCGCCCACTGACGCAAGAATTGTGGAACTTGTGGCTGGATGCCCCTGACCCCATTGCCCAAGAAATTTTGGATGACGGCATGGCAAAGCGTGAAAGTTATGACTTTCTTGGCGCGCGCGACACGTTGGATGCTTTGGTCGAATACTGCCCAGACTATGCAGAAGGTTATAACCAAAGGGCGTTCGCCAGTTTCTTGCGCCGGGATTATGAGGCCGCCCTGTATGATCTTGATAAAGCGTTGGAAATCATGCCCAACCACATCGCCGCGATGTCAGGGCGTGGGTTGACCCTAATGGGGATGGGGCGCACAGAAGAAGGGCAACAAGCCTTGCGTGATGCGCTTGCGCTCAACCCGTGGCTGTCCGAGCGATCGTTAATCACTGATCCCGCAGGAACCGACATCTAACATATTGCACGCGCCGCAACCTGTGCTTACAGATGGCGCCGTGCCCCCGTGGTGGAATGGTAGACACTGGAGACTTAAAATCTCTTGGCTTTATGGCCGTGCCAGTTCGAGTCTGGCCGGGGGCACCACCGCAAAAGCAGCTACGTAAATTCTTTCTTAGGAGAGCGGTGTTTATGTGACCCGGATTGTTTTGATTTTGGGTAGATAAGATGCCGCTTCTCCGTCGCTCCTTTGTCATCGCGTTTTTTCCCGCGCTTTTCATCTTTATGGCGTTTGAATTTTTGCATTTTGCGGCCAAACAGGAGGCCGCTGCCGATGAACGTGTGCGGCTTGATCTTGCCGCTGATCGGGCGGCCGCGATCTTAACCGATCAAGCAACCATTGTTTTGGGAAATCTGCGCAACGTTTCTGTCGTTGTCCAACACGCAAAGGGGGCATCGGTGTCATCAACCGCCGCCTTCCACGACTTCATCGAAGATACCGAGCTTTTCGCGACCTTTCCGGCGGTGCGCGGCGTAGCGATCATGCAATCCATGACGGACGATTCAGTCGATGCCGCTTTTGATGCGCTTAACGCCGACACACAAAGACGTACCTTCGGATACGACCAAATCAGCTTAAAAAATCCATCCGACACGGAAAATCATGCTGTCATCACGATGTTAAGCCCTTTGAACGAAATGACAAAAGGCGAAATAGGCATTGATATTCTGGCGCGCCCTCGAAGCCAGACATTTCGAGATGCGATTGGTCAAAATGAGCTGCGTATGTCGCCACCGTTCGAGCTTTTTGACAAGTCTTTTGGCGCGGCGATTTTTTATCCGTTTGCGATGGCGCAAGATGATCCCGCGCCAACAGCCGTTGTGGCCAGCGTTTTTGCGGCTGGCGCGTTTATGGATGGACTGTCTGAAACCCTGTCGCAGTTTGGTTTTCGGATTGATGTGAACGATATCGGCCCCACAGGTCGCGAAAATAATTCGGAAGGAAGCATTCCAATCGCGTCACTTGATCTTCCGGTCGCCGCAAATGCGGTTGGTGGCACTGTCTTTGTTCGTCAGGCGGCTATTGCGGGGCGCCAATGGGAAATGACCATGACACCAGTTTCACCACTGCTGAACCCACGGGGAATAGATGGCTTCTTTGCCATGTCATTGTTGATTTCGTTTTTGTCAGGGGTGTTGATTTTTCGCATGCATCGCAGCTCCGCTATACTTGCGCAAATGGTTGAACGGCGCACCGAACGGCTGGAACAAATGGCGGGCAACTTGAACCAGCAACGGCAGGATGCGCTTCATGCCGCTGCCCATGACAGCCTGACCGGTTTGCTGAACAAAACGGGGCTGAATAATGCCTTTCAAGAATGGCATTTGGGCAGCGGGCAATCGGTCTCGGTCATGAGCATCGATCTGGATCATTTCAAAGATATCAATGACACGTCGGGGTATGAAACCGGTAATGATCTATTGATCGCGGTGTCGCAGAAATTGCGGGACGTTTTGCCGGCCAATTCGCTGGTATCGCGGGCTGGTGCAGATGAATTTCAGGTTGTCTTAGGTGATGATAATGCCACCGAGCTGGCAAATCAAATTGTTGATTGGGCCAAGCAACCGCTGAAGATCGCGGGCGCTGATCTTCGGTTTGGCGCGAGCGTTGGTATTTCGAATGCACAAAAAAAAGCCGCAGATCTTGGGCTTATGCTGGCCGATTCAGAAATGGCTTTGGGTGAGGCAAAAAAATCAGGACGCGGGTTGGTGCGTGTTTTTGACGAAGAAATGCGGTCACGGGCAATTGCAACAAAATCGCTTGCGGATGACCTGCGCCGTGCAGTCGAACAAGACGAGTTTGAGCCGTTTTTTCAAACCCAACATTCCGCGCGGGATTTTTCCGTAACGGGGGTCGAATGTTTGATCCGTTGGCGCCATCCGACGCGTGGCATTCTACCCCCTGCCGCATTTCTTGATGTTGCAGAGGCGGCCGGATTGTTGCGGGAAATTGATGCAATTGCACTTCGGAAATCGATCGATGTGATGATAGATCTAGAAAATGCGGGGGTATTCCTGCCTAAAATCAGTGTAAATGTCAGTTTGGACAGGCTACGTGATAGTGGGTTGATCCAATCCCTGACCGCTGCAGAAAAAATGCATGCCACGCTGACCTTTGAAGTTTTGGAGACGGTTTTTATCGACGATGTCGATCACTCTTTGAAAACGACGCTTTGCACGCTTGAACAACTTGGCATCGCTATTGAAGTTGATGATTTTGGTAGTGGGCGCGCATCAATTTTGGGATTGATCAGTCTTAATCCGTCCCAGCTCAAAATTGACCGCGCGCTGGTGATGCCGTTGCTGGACCGACCAGAACAGCGCGCATTATTGCAGTCTATTGTTGCGATGGGCCGCTCGCTGGATATCGGGATCGTCGCCGAGGGGGTCGAGACAGAGGCGCATGCAAACATCCTCCAAGAAATTGGTGTGGATATTTTGCAGGGCTATCACTTCAGCAAACCGATTAGCGCGCGCGATCTGGGCGCTAAATTGGGGCTGCTTGCGGCCTAGCCCGCGATCCGACCTGCCATGATTGCGATAGCCTTTTGGTAAACGCCTGCCGCGTTCCATTCCTGAATGACGGCGAAATTTGGTTGTCCTTGTTGGTATCCTGCACCGGGGCGCCATCCCTTTTGCCGCAGGAAATTCGCGGTGGAAGCGAGGCTATCAGTCAGTTTGGTCAGATCCACGACCCCGTTGCCGTCCCCGTCAACGCCGAACCGTAATACGTTGCCAGGCAAAAATTGGGTGTGACCAACTTCGCCATGCATCGCGCCGATGGTGTTGGCAGATAGGCTTCCGTTGTCGACAAGTTTTAATGCTGAAAGCGCGTGACCACTGAAAAAATCACTCCGCCGACAATCATAGGCAAGCGTCGAGATGGCCGACAGCACATTGGCGTCACCCATGAAATTACCAAAACCCGTTTCCATGCCGTGGATCGCAACGATGACGGCAGACGGCACGCCGTATGCTGCTTCGAGTGATGCGTAAAAGGCAGGGTTTTTGGCAATGCGCCGCTTTCCTTGGGCCACAATCGTATCGGCACCACGAATGCGCATGAAGTCATCCAGAGAATAACGGAACGATTTTTGATTGCGGTCCGCGCTAATTGTGCGCGTGGCGTACCGTGTGCCGGCCAGGGCCTGAAGTCCGCGTTGCCCGACACCCGCATTCGCGGCCTCTGTTGCAAATTGTTGTTTCCACCGCTCAAACCCACCAGCATCATTTCCGCAAGTGGCGGCATGTGCACCAGAGGACAAAAGGGAGAAGGCGAGGGCGAAGACGATTCTAGACATGGGAACTCTTTCAGCAACAGGTTTCCGTTAACTCTAACGAAAACGAAACAGAATCCAACAATGGAAGTTCTTATGCCTGCCGCGTCTAACTGACCTAGCGGCTGGCGGACCGCGGGTTTTCCCAGCCCATGACCACAGCAGCCGTCGCTTTATCCGACGATGTCAGATCGCTGCTTGATGTTGTTCCGAGAAGTTCATGCAGCCGTGCACGCCCACGATTGATGCGGCTTTTGATTGTGCCCATTGGCACATTGCAAAGCTCAGCGGCCTCCTCATAGGTCATACCGCTGGCCCCGACGAGCATCAAAACCTCTCGTTGTTCGGGTGGCAGTAGTGCAAAGGCACGGTCGAAATCACGCATTGCAAGGCGGCTGTCATGGCGTGGTTTTTCAGACAGCAGTTGGGAAACGTCGTCCAGACGGCCAACTGTTTCGCGCCTTAACCGCCGCAAATCAGAATAGAACGTGTTGCGCAGAATGGTAAAAAGCCACGCTTGAAGGTTGCTACCTTCTTCGAACAGGTGAAATTTTCGCCACGCTTTGACGACGGCATCTTGCACAAGATCATCTGCGTCTGCACCGTTATGTGTAAGACTGTAAGCAAAGGCGCGCAGGTTTGGCAGGTGGTCAACAATCGCGTCGCGCGGGTCAGGCTTGCTCATTCGCTGCCCTCGCTGTTTTGCTCGGTTGATTTCAGCTGGCGTATCAAATCCAAAAGCTGATCGGGCACGTCCTCTTCGACCTTCTTGCGGTAAACGCGTCGAAGGTTATCCTGAATCTCGCGGTCTATATGCGCCTTGTCATTATTGTCTGGCACGTTGCGTCCGATCTGCCCAAATTGTTGGACCCTAAAGTAATAAAACGCTAGGTATGGGGCGAATGTTCCATCAGATTTTTCCGAAAGGCAATTTATGACCGATCAGACCCCTGATTCCGATATTGCTGATGGATTGGCGGCGCTTTTGCCGCAGCTTCGGCGGTATACCCGCAGTTTGACCGGATCACAGGCATCTGGGGATGCGATGGCCATTGCAACGTTCGAAGCAATTTTGGCGGATCGCGGCCTGATACGGGCGGCATCGAGCATTCAGACGGGGCTATTTGCGGTTTGTCACACGGTGTGGACAGACCAAGGTGCGCAAGCTGGACTGTTGGAAGATCCAGCTTTTGCGCGCGCGCAAGAGCAGTTGAATACGCTAACACCACTAAGCCGCGAGGCCCTGCTTTTGTCCGCGGTAGAAGAATTCACCGTGACTGAAATCGCCGAAATCCTGTCTGTCAGCGAAGATGAGACCGACGCATTGTTGGCTGCGGCGCTGTCCGAGATCAAAATTGCAGGCGCGGGTCGCATCATGGTGATCGAAGATGAAGCCGTGATCGCCATGGACCTGCGCGACATTCTCAAAAAGATGGGCCATGATGTGATTGGTGCTGCGTCTACCCACCAAGAAGCGATCGACATTGTGAATGGTGTCAAACCTGATCTGATCTTGTCGGATATTAAATTGGCCGATGGATCATTAGGAACAGAAGCAGTGGCAGATATTCTGCGGGGCGTCGGCGAAACACCGGTGATTTTCATCACCGCCTATCCTGAATTGTTGCTGACAGGCGAACGCCCAGAGCCCGCGTTTGTGATCCCCAAACCTTATCAAGCGCATAAGGTTATTTCAGCCGTCAGTCAGGCCATGTTTTTTGCAACCACCGACGCGATTGCCCTTTAATCGCGGGTTCCTGCAAATTTCTCGGCCCATTCTGCGCGTTCATCATCAGTGATCTTACGGAAGGTGATTTCGGGAACGGAAAACGCGTGACCGGTCTGTAATGTGTTCACAGCTGTGGCAATATTATCCGGCCACTGCGCGTCCGATGCGTTCATCGCGGCCAGAATATCTGCGCTTGCATCAGGAATGAACGGTGCGGACAACACCCCATAAAGCCGGCAAAGGTTCAGCCCCATACGCACCTGCATCGCAGCCTGATCTGGGTCTGTTTTGAACGTTGACCAAGGGGCTACGGATTGCAGATATTCGTTGCCCAACACCCAAATTGCCCGCAAGTCAGCGGCCGATTTGCGGACCTCCATTGCGTCCATGTGACCCTGATAATCGGCCAGTTTCGCTGTCAGGTCAGCGATTAACTGGTCCTCGGCTGGGCCGTATGCAGGGCCTTCTGGCACGGCTTCTGAAAACTTGGAACGACAGAATTTGGTGATGCGGCTGACAAAGTTACCCAAAACATCGGCTAAATCCTTGTTCACGTCGGTCTGGAAATTTTCCCAGGTAAATTCTGCATCTGACGATTCAGGGGCGTGGGACAAAAGCCACCAGCGCCAGTAATCAGCAGGCAAGATTTCAAGCGCCTGATCCATGAAAACGCCACGTCCGCGCGATGTGCTGAACTGGCCGCCGTCATAGTTAAGGTAGTTGAACGATTTGATGTAATCGACCAGTTTCCAATCTTCTTGCATGCCCATGATTGTCGCAGGGAAGCTAAGTGTATGAAATGGTACGTTATCTTTGCCCATGAATTGGGTATAGGTCACGTCGTCTGCACCTTGATCGGTGCGCCACCAACGCATCCAATCGGTTCCTTTGCCTGCATCAACCCATTCTTGGGCGCAGGCGATGTATTCGATAGGGGCATCAAACCAGACGTAGAAAACCTTGCCTTCCATGCCGGGCCAATCGGCTTCGCCGTTTTTCACAGGCACACCCCATGACAAATCGCGCGTGATGCCGCGGTCTTGCAGGCCGTCCCCGTCGGTCAGCCATTTTTTGGCGATAGATGTGGTCAGGATCGGCCAGTCGCCCTTGCTGTCGATCCATTCGGCGATCTGCTCTTTCACAGCGGACTGGCGCAGATACAGATGCTTGGTTTCGCGCACTTCAAGGTCTGTGGACCCCGAAATTGTAGACCGCGCATCAATCAAGTCGGTCGGGTCTAACTGCTTGGTGCAGTTGTCGCATTGGTCACCGCGCGCGCTGTCAAAGCCGCAGTTGGGGCAGGTGCCTTCAATGTAGCGATCGGGCAGGAAACGCCCGTCAGCGTTGGAATACACCTGTTCTTCGGTGACTTCGCGGATCAAATCCATGTCGGACAAACGGCCAGCAAAGGCTTGGGTCAGTTTGTGGTTTTGTGGGCTGGACGAGCGGCCAAAATGATCAAATGACAGCTTGAAACCGTCAGCGATCTTTGCCTGAACGTCGTGCATTTGCGCGCAGTATTCGGCAACAGGTTGCCCTGCTTTGGCCGCAGCCAATTCTGCCGGTGTGCCGTGTTCATCCGTGGCGCAAAGGAACAAAACCTCGTGTCCGCGTTGACGCAGATAACGCGCATAAAGATCAGCGGGCAGTTGGCTGCCCACAAGGTTGCCCAAATGCTTGATCCCGTTGATGTAAGGGATTGCCGATGTGATCAGATGACGGGCCATATGCGTGTGCTTTCGATTAGGTTGACGGTGTTCTATCGGGGGTTTCCGCCAGTTGCTAGACATCGCAGTGCGGCAGGGCTAGAAAATACGACGATGTGCGCGTAAACTTCGATCAGAGCAGATAGATAAAAAGAGGCAAATTATGCGAATTTCAGCTTTGGCGTTGGCCCTTGCGGTCACGGGTGGTGCAGCACATGCACAAGACGTTTATGTCGGTGTGGCGTTGGATTATGGGCAACCGCATTCGGGCGATACCCAATCAGTTGCATCCTTGATGGTCGGCGGGGCCTTTGACATGGGCACGATGTCCGTCGGGGTTGAGGCCGAATATGGTGCTGCTGCATCATTTGGTGGTGACTACGATACAGCGCGTTTGCGTCTGCTGGGTGGCTATGACCTTGGGTCTGTGACTGCATTGGCCAGCATTGGGGCCACCAGCTATGATCTGGGTGCGACATCGGCGTCAGGTTATAACGTGGGTCTTGGCGTGCAGATGCCCGTCAACAACGCGCTAGATGTGCGTGCGGAATTCATCCGCGACTTTATGGATGACTACGGCACGGACGTGACAACGACCCGCATTGCGGCGGTCTATTCATTCTAAGGTTTATCACGGCTGCGCCCCAGCAAACGTCCAATGACAAAGCTGGTGCGCGGCGCATAGATATAGCGGGTCCGCTCTTCGGGTGTGGCCCGCACGCGCATCCGGCTTAGGCCGAAAACCACAAGCGCGATATGCCCGACCGAGATGAAGGTGAACAGCGCCGTTGGTCCAAAGGCAGTGATGAGCGTTGATGTGGTATACGGCGCGGCGATTGCGCCCACAGCGTAGAAAAACATAAGCGCAGCTGATAGTTCGACCCGCTGATCTGCATCGACAAAATCATGTGCATGGGCGGTCGCGACTGAATAGATCGGGAATGTCGTCAGGCCGAACAATGCCGCAGACCACATCACCGCGTTGATCCCCATGGATGCCGCACCAACGGTTAGAAAACATGAAATGACCGCGGCGACAGACAGCCAGATCAGCACCCACCGACGGTCAAATTTATCTGCGAGCCAGCCCACGGGATACTGCGCGATAGCCCCGCCTGCAACGAATGCCGCAAGAAAATATCCGATCTGACTGGCCGCAAGCCCGACCCCTTGCCCATAGATCGGGCCGACCATGCGGAATGATGCGCTTGATAAAGCGGCGACCAAAACGCCAGCCACGGCCAAGGGTGATGCTGCCCACGCGAGCATGGGGCGCAGGCGCGGGGTGGATGGTGTTTGCGGTTGTTCAACCTTTGTCAGGGCCAGCGGGATCAAAGACGCGCAGCACAGGATCGTCAGGATATTGTAGGCGATATAGGTTTCAAGATTTGCCAATGCACCGATCATGAATTGCGCCACCAACGACGCACCCATATCTGCGACGCGGTAGCTGCCCATGGCGCGGGCACGGGTGTCGTTGGTGACCTTGGACTGCAGCCACGCTTCGATCACTGTATAACAACCAGCGACGCAAACCCCTGATGCAATGCGGAAAATCGCCCACATGGTTGGGTCGGTGATCACAACATGGGCGGCCAAACCGATTGCACCCATTGCGGTGAACGTTGCAAATGCGCGGCTGTGGCCGATGCTGCCCATCAATCGTGGGGCCCACCAACAGCCAATGAAAAAGCCAAAGAAATGTGCGGACCCTAAAAAGCCCACCTGAGCGGTGCTGAACCCCAGCGATAGCCCTGTCAGCGCATCCAGCGGGCCAACCCCACCCGATGAGAATTGCAGCAACATGACCGACAGGAACAAGGCCCCAAAAGAAATAAGCATACGCATGGGTTAAGTCGTGCGCCGATGTGCGCACCACCGCAATGCCAAAATCGACAGTCGATGTCGGTTATTGCCGCTTGCTCTTGTGGGTGGGTGCAATAGTTTGCGTCCCAACACTGTTTGAAAGGTTTATCCGATGAAAATGATCCCGCTTGGCCGCACCGATATTCAGGTGTCTGACTGGTGCCTTGGCACAATGACGTTTGGCAATCAGACGCCGCAAGCGGATGCGCACAAACAAATTGATATGGCGCTGGATTCGGGTTTGAATTTCCTCGATACGGCGGAAATGTATCCGGTGAACCCGATTTCGGCGGAAACTGTCGGAAATTCAGAACGCGTTGTTGGTGAATGGGTCAAGGCCACAGGCCGGCGCGACGATATCGTCATCGCAACCAAGGTTTCCGGCGATAATCCGGGCTGGGTGCGGGACGGTGCGGGATATGACGGCGCAATGATGGCGGATGCGATTGATGCATCGCTTGCGCGGTTGCAGACAGACGTCATTGATTTGTACCAGATGCACTGGCCGATGCGCGGGTCATATATGTTCCGTCAGAATTGGACCTATGATCCGTCGGGTCAGGACCGCCAACAAACGCTCGATCACATGATGGATGTGCTGGGCGCATTGGATAAGGCTGTGAAGGCCGGGAAAATTCGTGCAATCGGCATGTCGAACGAAAGTGCTTGGGGCATGACAAAATGGATCGACTGCGCCGAACAAGCGGGCCTGCCACGCATGGCATCGGTACAAAACGAATATTCTTTGATGTGTCGTCTGTATGATACGGACATGGCGGAAATGGCTGTGAATGAAGACGTGACGCTCTTGTCGTTTTCGCCTTTGGCTGCGGGATTATTGACCGGTAAATATCAAAATGGCGCCGTGCCTGACGGCAGTCGGATGTCAATCAATGGCAATCTGGGAGGGCGGATGACGCCGCGCACTTTGCCAGCTGTTCAGGCCTATATGGATGTTGCAGCCAAACATGGGTTGGACACCGCGCATCTGGCGATGGCGTGGCAGGGCACGCGACCGTTTCCTGTGTCCGCGATATTTGGGGCCACGACATCGGATCAGTTGGCGCATTTGCTGAAGGGAAAAGATTTGCAGCTGTCCGATGACGTATTGGCGGACATCGACACAGCACACCGCACCCATCCAATGCCTTACTAAAAGGAGCGCGCAAGCGCGCATTATATTTTTGGAAGGCCAAATCATCTGCTGTGTGCGCAGATAGGCTTGCGCGTGCGCGCGGAATCGCACAACGTCTGACAAAACGCGTTCGGGGGGACTACAACAATGCCACTGCAAATGAACCGAGAGGTTTTTATCACTGCCGCTGTAACGGGATCAGGTAGCACACAGGATCGCAGTCCGCATGTGCCACGGTCCCCCAAACAGATTGCTGATAGCGCCATTGACGCCGCAAAAGCCGGGGCCGCGATTGTGCATTGCCACGTCCGCGACCCTGAATCTGGTGCGCCAAGCCGTGATCTTGCGCTTTACCGCGAGCTCACGGATCGCGTTCGCGCATCCGATGTGGATGTGGTGCTGAACCTGACGGCTGGTATGGGTGGTGACATTGTGTTCGGCGGGACGGAGAGCCCGCTGCCGACAATCGCTGGCACAGATATGGTGGGTGCGACCGAACGCGTGGCACATGTTGCCGCGTGTTTGCCAGAGATTTGCACCCTTGATTGCGGCACGATGAACTTTGCCGAGGCAGATTACGTCATGACCAACACCCCCGGTATGTTGGTGGCCATGGGGCAGATGATGACCAAACAGGGAGTAAAGCCCGAGATCGAAGCCTTTGACACCGGTCATCTTTGGTATGCCAAACAGTTGGTGAAAGACGGTGTTCTGGACAGCCCCGCGTTGGTGCAGCTTTGCATGGGAGTGCCGTGGGGTGCGCCTGATGATCTTAATACATTCATGGCGATGGTGAACAATGTGCCTGACGACTGGACGTTTAGCGCATTTGGACTGGGGCGATCGCAGATGCCATATGTTGCAGCGTCGGTGCTTGCGGGTGGGAACGTGCGTGTGGGGCTTGAGGACAATCTGATGCTGGATCGTGGTGTTTTGGCGACGAATGCACAACTGGTGGAACGTGCCGCCGGAATCGTTGAAAACCTTGGCGCACGGGTGATTGGACCTGATGAGGTTCGCAAAAAATTGGGGCTGACAAAACAAGCACCGGTGTCCGCATGAAACCGCTTGTTGCGCTTGCGTTTCTGGCGGCCTGTAGCACACCGTTCGAAGGTGAAGAGCTTGGCGGATTTGGTGAAGTTTATCGCAATCTCGACACACCTATCGCGTCCAAGGCGGTGTTTGATCCTGCGCGTTATTTGGGCACGTGGTACGAAGTAGCCCGTTATCCGGTATTTTTTGAACGCGGATGTGTTGGTGTGACGGCAACCTATGAGCAGCTGCCTGATGGTGGCATTTCAGTGTTGAATATCTGCCGTAACCCTGATGGCACAGTCAAAAGCAGGATTGAAGGCCGCGCGGATATTGTTGGACCGGGCAGGCTTGAGGTCAGTTTTCCAAGCGTTCCGTTTGGTGCATCCGATTATTGGGTGCTTTGGGTTGATGAAGGGTATCGCACAGCCGTTGTCGGTGCTCCGAATGGCAAATCTGGTTGGATTTTGAACCGTGATCCGCAGATTCCGGCTGATCGATTAAACGCAGCACGTGAAGTTTTGGATTTTAACGGCTATGATCTAAGCCGACTGATGGAGGTTCCACAATGAAGCGAGTCGTTTTTGGGTGTGTATTGGCCCTAGCCGGGTGTGATGAGGTTGCGATGCAGGGCGGCGGCTCTGGCGGTGGCAGCGCCGGCATGCGTGAATTCCTTGTGCTAGGATCATCAATGTCGTTTGAGCAATGCCGCGCACGGGGTGGATTTATCATCCGTGATGCAGGAAGCCCGATGGTTGCTTGTGATCCAAATGTGATCCGCGCACCCGTTCCCGCAGATGAATTTGACAATCCAACATCGAACGCGTCTGACGCCTAATTTTCTGAACAAAGGGTCTGAAATGAATAAATCAGCAGCCATAATCGGCGGCGGGGTCATTGGTGGTGGCTGGGCTGCGCGGTTCCTTTTGATGGGGTGGGATGTGCGCATCTTTGACCCTGATCCAGACGCAGAGCGCAAAATCGGCGAGGTGCTAGACAATGCCCGCAGGTCGTTGCCTGGCTTGTCCGATGTGGCGCTGCCTGCCGAGGGCACTCTGTCATTTCACGCCAGCATGTCAGACGCCGTGGCGGGGGTGTCGTGGATCCAAGAAAGCGTGCCAGAACGGTTGGAGCTGAAGCGCAAAGTCTATCAAACCCTACAAGAGCATTGCCCAGCGGACGCAATTATCGGGTCATCCACGTCAGGTTTCAAACCGTCAGAGCTTCAGGGTTGTGCAAGTCGTCCTGAACAGATCGTTGTGACGCATCCGTTTAATCCTGTGTATCTGCTGCCTTTGATCGAGCTTGTGCCGACAGATCAAAACCCACCCGAAATGGTAGATCGCGCCAAAACGATCCTGACCGAAATTGGGATGTATCCGCTTCATGTGCGGGCTGAAATCGACGCGCATATCGCTGACCGTTTCCTAGAGGCAGTTTGGCGAGAGGCGCTTTGGCTAATCAAAGACGGGATCGCCACCACTGAAGAAATCGACAATGCGATCCGCTATGGGTTCGGGCTGCGCTGGGCGCAGATGGGCCTGTTCGAGACCTACCGCATCGCTGGTGGAGAAGCGGGCATGCGCCACTTTATCGAACAATTCGGTCCTTGCCTGTCTTGGCCGTGGACCAAATTGATGGACGTGCCAGAATTGACCGATGACCTGATTGACCAGATTGCAGGGCAGTCCGACACGCAGTCTGGACATATGTCTATTCGCGAATTGGAACGGGCGCGGGACAATAACCTTGTCACTATTTTGCGCGGCCTTAAGGCCCAGGATTTTGGTGCAGGCGCGCTGCTGAATGCCCAAGACGCAGCAATGGGCACGGCCCCCGCAATGCCAGATGATCCCGCGCAGTTGATCGAAACAGTGCGCCGCGCCGTGCCCCTTGATTGGACCGATTACAACGGCCACATGAACGAAGCGCGGTATTTGCAGGCCTTTGGGGACGCAACCGATCGGCTGATGGAGGTGATTGGCTGTGATGCAGATTATATCGCAAACGGTGGCAGCTATTTCACGGCTGAAACCCACATCAGGCATCTGGATGAAGTCCACGCAGGCACGCGCATTCATATCGACACCCAAGTTATCGCGGGTGCGGGCAAAAAGATGCATCTGTTCCACCGCATGATGGCCGAAGACCGTTTGCTTGCGACGGGCGAACACATGTTGATCCACGTCAGTTTGGACACGCGACGTGCGTCTGATCCAGCGGCGCATATTGCGGAAAACCTGAACCTGATTGCAAAGGCGCACGCACAATTGCCCCTGCCGGAAGGGGCGGGCAAAGCGGTTGGTGTGCGATGAAACGTGTTCTGATCACAGCGGGCGGGTCTGGCATTGGACGTGCGATGGCCAATGCCTATGATGCGGCCGGTTTTGACGTCTGGATCACGGATGTTGACCCTGACACATTGGCGGATACACCCGATCATTGGCACAGCCACCTGATTGATGCGGCAGATGAACCTGCCGTGGCCGCATTGTTCGAATTGATCAAGTCGGCAGGCGGGCTGGATGTGCTTTGCGCGAACGCAGGTATCGCTGGACCCACAGCGTTGATCGAAGATGTCGCGCTAAGCGACTGGCAACGTTGCGTTTCTGTAAATTTGGAAGGTGCGTTTTTAGCCACGAAATACGCGACCCCGATTTTTAAGAAAAACAAGTCAGGTGCGATTATCTATACGTCATCAACGGCGGGGATTTACGGATACCCAAATCGCGCGCCTTATGCGGCGGCCAAATGGGCAATCATTGGCTTGATGAAAACAACAGCGATGGAGCTGGGCCCGTTTGGTATTCGTGCCAACGCAATCTGCCCCGGCGCCGTGGAAGGCGATCGCATGGAAGGTGTGCTCGAACGTGAAGCCGCCGCCAAGGGCATGACACGCGATCAGGTCTATGCAGGCTATGCCGCCGGGACATCCATGCGCAGTTTTGTGCAGCCAGATGATATCGCAGATATGGCGCTATTCCTTGGATCAGATGGGGCGCGTATGGTTTCTGGGCAGGTGATTGCCGTGGATGGGCATACCGAAAATCCCGACCCAAAAGTTTAGCATTTGTCGTTTTTATGCAGGCCTGCGGCAAATGCGCAGGCTAAGCATGCTATATGATAAGACATACCGAATGGGCGACACTGGCGCTGATGATTGGCACTTATGTGCTTTGGGCAGGGTTGCTGATCTGGGGGGCTGGCTGGTGGACAGTCGTGCCTTTGGGAATATTGATCGCGTTCCAGTCATCGTTGCAACACGAGGCTTTGCACGGGCATCCATTCAAATCTGACCGCTTGAACATGGCCTTGGTTTTTGTGTCTTTGATCGTCGTGGTGCCGTTCACGCGGTTTCGGGACACCCATTTGGCCCACCACAATGATGCAAATTTGACCGATCCATATGATGATCCCGAAACCAATTTTCTGGATCCAATGGTCTGGCATAAATTGCCAACATGGTTGCGCATGATATTTCGGATCAACAATACCTTGGTTGGGCGCCTGACAATCGGGCCAGCAATGGGAACTGTCATATTCTTGATAAGTGAATGGCGACAACGAACCAAGCGAACCCGCGCGCAATGGACCGCGCATTTGGTATCCGTTTTGGTTGTGGTCGTCAGCGTTTGGGTCAGCGGCGTGACAGGCTTGCAATATGCAGCAGCCGTCTATCTAGGGATGTCATGTCTGAAATTGCGCACCTTTTTGGAACACCAAGCACAAGAGCGTGTGTCCGCGCGCAGTGTCATCGTCGAACGTGGCGGCGGCTTTGGGTTTTTGTTTTTGAACAATAACTTGCACGTTGTTCACCATATGCATCCAAAGGTGCCTTGGTATGCGCTTCCAAAGCTGTATCAAGGCAATAAGGCCCATTATCAGAGGCGCAATTGTGGCTATGTCTATCCATCGTATTGGGCTGTTTTCAAATCATACGCTTGGCGCAGCAAAGATCCCGTGCCGCATCCGCACTGGCCTAATCCCCGTTAAGGCGGCATAGGGTGGCCATGGACGCATGGATATTCATCACAATCGGGGCTGCCCTGTCGCAATCGCTGCGCTTTATGCTGCAAAAACAGCTCAAGACGACATCGCTTTCGACTGCGGGCACGACGTTCGCGCGTTTCGTCTATTCCGCGCCGTTTGTAGCTGTTGCCGCAACGCTTTATGCCCGTGGAACGGGTCAGGGTGTTCCGTCATTGCCGCCCGGGTTCTTTGGTTATGCGGTGTTGGGCGGGCTGTCGCAGATATTAGGAACGGTCTGTGTGGTGGCCTTGTTCACGCACCGCAACTTTGCGGTTGGCATTACATTCAAGAAAACCGAGGTGCTGTTAAGTGCGATCATCGGCTTTGTCATTCTAGGCGATGTGGTGAGCATTGGGGCGTTGATCGCGATCCTGTTGGGTTTGGTTGGCGTCTTGCTTTTGTCTGATCCACCAAGCGCCACAGGCCCGTTATTCAACCGCATCATGAACAAAAGCACGGCGCTGGGCCTGATGTCAGGTTTCATGTTCGGGTTTTCTGGGAATGGATACCGCGGGGCTTCGCTGTCGATCGCGGACGGTGACGTGTTGTATCGCGCAATTGTAACCTTGGCATTTGTGACGGCGTTTCAAACATTGGTCTTGGGCGTCTGGTTAATCTGGCGCGAAAGCGGAGAGATTATGCGCGTTTTACGGGCATGGCGCGTCGCGGGGATGGTTGGGGGCACGTCGATGGTTGGCTCACTTTGCTGGTTCACGGCGTTCACCTTGCAAACCGTGGCCTATGTAAATGCTTTGGGCCAAATCGAGCTGCTGTTTTCGCTCATTATCGGCGCATTTGTGTTTGGTGAACGGATCAGTGTGCGCGAATGGCAAGGCTTGTTAATCTTGACCGCAAGCATTGTGGCGCTGGTGCTTGTCACCTAAAGCGGGGATGCGCCGCCCAAACGGTGCACCAGATGTTGTTCATCATCGTTGGCAAAAAACGGAACCGACGCGGGTGGGCCGCTGCGCCCAATGTGACTGACCAGTTCGGCCAATACAACTTGGGTGATGAACGGCAAGTCGAAGTCACGCGCATCGGATAATGGCACCCATTGCAGATGCGAAAGCTCGTCTTCGGCGCGTGAAAAATCATCTGGGTCGCTGCAAAGGTGATCGACATCAGCCAGCAAAAACCGTGCATCAAAACGCCGAGGGGCGCCTGTTGGCGTGACGGCGCGGAAAAAGAAAGTGAGCGCGCTGGCATTCGGTATGTGACCCGTCGCCGCAAAATCGACCCAACCTTCTGGTGGGGCATCCCATTGTGATTTGGTCCCAAGGATTTGTCCGGTTTCTTCCCACAACTCACGGATCGCGGCGGCGGCAATCGTGTTGGGGGCGAGTGTAGATGCCTCTGACAGGCGGGCATTGCACACTTGGGGAAGGGCGGTTGCAGGTGTATGCGCGTCGGCGGGGTCAATCGCGCCGCCAGGGAACACGAACTTGCCCGGCATAAACGCGGCCTTGGCCCCGCGTTGACCCATCAGAATGGAGGGGCGGGATGCAGCATCGCGAAGCACAATGACTGTTGCCGCATCGCGAATGGGGGCTGGTGCGGTCACGCTAGGCCGCCTTCCCAAATCCATGCATACGACGTGACCATTGGATTCCCACGACAAAGCCCTTCATGCGTGGCAGTAAAAACAGTGAAAGCGCCACGCAAAACACGGTGAATATCGTGGCCATCACCATCGGTTCGGGGCGAAAATGGGTCCAGGTGACGTGGATAAGCGGGGCAAGCAGGTGCCCGACAACAAGAATTGTCAAATATGCGGGCCCGTCATCGGCGCGGTGATGGTGTAAATCTTCACCGCAAACGGGACATTCATCAACAACCTTTAGATAGCCATCAAACATATGCCCTTCACCGCAATTTGGGCATTTGCGTTGCAGACCGCGCCACATGGCGGGCTTGGTCGGGCGTTCAGTTGTGATGTTGTCGGTCATCTGATGTCTCCGCGTTGGATAAAACATAGGTGGGCATTTTGTGCCTATTTGAAAAGGCGCAATGCCCAAATTGCGGCCCCATGCCGCAATCAAATACCGCTTGGTCGAAAAAAAATCGACGGAAAATTTTTGCTGTTGCGTTCAAGAGGGGTCAACGGCGCAAAACAACGACTGCGCTAAACGCAAAAAAGGAATGAACAAGATGAAATCGACAGTATTGATGGCAGCACTGGCCGCAGGTTTGACCCTTACCGCAATGGACGCATCCGCTGCAGGGCGTGGCAATGACCGCGCAATGCCAGACTTTGCGACACTGGATACAAACGGCGACGGTTCCCTGACGGTTGCTGAGTTGGAAGCAGCCCCTGCCGCACGTTTTGCCGCGATGGACACCAATAATGATGGTGGATTGTCCGCAGAAGAGCTGGTTGCAGCACGCGAAGGTACGGCGACAGAGCGCGCCGAGCGTATGATTGCGCGCATGGACACCAACGAAGACGGTATTCTTCAAGCGGATGAAATCAAACAACGGGGTGGGAATGTGGACCGCATGATGTCCCGCGTTGACACCAACGAAGACGGCGTCATTTCCCAAGAAGAATTTGAAGAAGCCGCTGAAAAGCGCGGCGGTCGTGGTGGCAAAGGCGGCAAAGGTCGCAAAGGCCACGGTGGTCGCGGCTAACACCGACTTGGGACAGGGCGCGGATGCGGCCTGTCCCGTTGATATGATGGACATGCATGGATACCATAAGCCGCAATGAAACCCGACTTGGGAATATGGCACGACGCACCCGATGCGGCGCTTTTGCTGGCTTACGCCCATGGGGACATGGGGGCTGCGCAAGCATTGACAGCACGGCTTTTGCCGCGGGTTTTGGCGCAAGCCACGCGCATGTTGGCTGACCAAGCAGAGGCAGAGGACGTGGCCCAAGACGCGTTGATGCGATTATGGAAAATCGCACCCGATTGGCGACAGGACGAGGCGCAAGTGTCGACGTGGCTGTTTCGGGTTGTGGCCAATCTTTGCACTGACAGATTGCGCAAGCGGCGCAATGTGCCGCTCGACCAGATTGCAGAACCCGCAGACCCGCAGATTGGTGTGGATGCGCAGATGCAAAACACGTCCCGCTTGCAGGCGTTGTCGGATGCTTTGGGACAGTTGCCCGAAAGGCAGGCTCAGGCGGTGTCATTGCGACACCTCGAGGGATTAGCCAACCCACAGATTGCCGAGATAATGGACATTAGTGTCCGATCTGTCGAAAGCCTGACCGCACGGGGCAAGCGGGCGCTGACAGAAATTTTGCAAGGACGTAAAGCCGCGTTAGGATACGATGATGACGAAAACTGATAATGACATGATTGACGATCTCTTTGGTCTGGCGCGTGGCGAAAACCCGGCCCCGTCTGACGCGCTGATGGCGCGGGTTCTGGCGGATGCGGCGTCTGCGCATGCTGCACCGCAACCTGCTCCAGTCCAGTCATCACTTTGGCAAGGCATTCTGGACTTTGTCGGCGGTTGGCCGTCGGTTGGTGGCTTGGCCGTGGCAGGTGTGACAGGCATTTGGGTCGGATTTGCGCCGCCGACGTTGGTGTCGTCTTGGACCGCCGAACTTATCGGGACCCCCGTGACGATTGATATGTTAAGCGATACAAGCGGATTTTTCGCAGAAGGACAGGCAGATGGATAAACCACGCAAGATTTGGCGGATCATCTTGGTCGTGTCATTGGCGATCAATGTCGCGATTGCTGGCGTCCTTGTTGGGTCGGCCATGTCAGGCCGCACCAAGGCGGGTCCACCCGCGCGCGTATCGTTTGAATTTGGCCCCTTGGGGCGTGTGCTTGACCGCGAAGATCGTCGTGCGATTGGCGCGAAAATGCGCCGTGACGGGGCGCGCCCGATCACGCGACAGGAAATGAATGGCTGGATATCAGAGCTTGCTGCTGCGTTACGCGCGGACCCGTTTGATGCTGATGGCTTTGCCGCCATGATCAATGGCTTGCAGGATCGTTCCCAGCGGGTTCAACAAAATGCGCAGGCTGCGTTTGTCGCGCATCTTGCTGCGATGACACCTGAAAAACGCGCATCACTGGCCGATAGGTTGGATCGAAAATAATCAGGCAGCGGCGTTGTTTTGGCACATTGCAACAGTGTCGCGGCCTGCGTTTTTCGCGGCATAAAGCGCCTCATCTGCGCGGTGGCACATGTGATCAATTTGGTAGCGATCCAGCTGATGAAGCCCGTCAATCGCGACGCCCACCGACATTGTGACATTCAGCGCCGGAAGATCGGGGCCAAGCAAAAAAGGCTTGGACGAAATTAAACGGCGCAACCTGTCGGCGGCGTATTGCCCTTGATCGTGGTTGGTGTTGGGCATTGCGATCATGAACTCTTCTCCGCCGATACGGGCCACAAGGTCAATCGCACGTAGGTTTTCGCGCAACCGCTTTGAAATTTCTATCAGCACTTTGTCGCCCGCTGCATGGCCGAAACGATCATTGATTGATTTGAAATGGTCGATATCCAGCATCATCACCGCAAATTCACGCTGGGTGGCACGCGACTGTTCGGCCATCCGCGCCAAATGTGGCTCGACGTAACGGCGATTATAAAGGCCCGTTAATTGATCGGTCACAGCTGCGTTCAGCCCGTCGCGCACTGTATCGCGCAGTTTGTCATGCAGCAGTTTTTGCCGGACAAGTGCCTTGGCGCGCAGGATCAATTCGCCCTCTGAGATATTCGCGGACACGGCATCATCGGCCCCAAGATCAAGGACCAGCGCCGCCACATTGGGCGTATTTTCGGGCAGAATGACGAACAGAGATGAAAGCCGCGTTTCCCTGCGCGACCGTAAATCCGAAATCAGGCGGAACAAATCATGCCCGTCTTCTGGGTTCTGGGTCGCGTCGATGACAAACAAATCAGGCAGCTGTGCATTGTCATTGGACAAAACAGTTTCTGTCTGGATGCGAGAAATGGGCGCTGAAAGACCCGCTGACAACATTTGTGCCAATTCGTCGCCAAACGGCCCTTCTTGCGAGAGGATCGCAACGCGCGATGCCGCGGCAAATCCGACCTTGGTCTCCTCGAACCCAAGCGCGCGGCTGGTGCTGTCGCGAAGCATGAGTTCATTTCTTGCGTTGCGGACGCGAAGCAGCGACCGAATGCGCGCCAAAAGAAGTGCATCATTGATCGGGCGCGGCAACACATCATCTGCGCCTGCGTCAAGGGCTGCGAAACGGGCACGCGCAGTATCAGCAACACCAACCGAAATGATCGCGATGGCAGCTGTGTCGGGGTTATTTTTCAATTCGACACAAAATTCGTGCCGGTCTTCTGTTGGGTCGGAAAGGTTAATAAGAATCAGATCAGGACGTTGCTGTGCGATCAATGCTTCTGCATCGGCGCGGGTGCCACAGGCATCGACGCTAAATTGCGCTGCTAACATTTTGACTTTTAAAACAATTCTGTTCGTCGGAACTGTATCAATTATCAAGATGCGACCGGTCATATCTATCATCCCTTTCGAGTGGTTTCACCACGTTGACTATGTTCAACTTGGGGGCGAATAGTTAAGAAACGGTTTCCGTCAGCGTAAGGAATAGAAATGTCGCCAGAAATTGCCCAGACAATCGCGCTTCAGGCGCTGGGATGGCTCGCCGCCAACGAAGAGCTTGGCCCCTTGTTTCTAGGGTCTACGGGCGGTTCGGTGGATGATCTGCGTAGCCGGGCTACAGACCCCGCATTCCAGGCGTCTGTTCTGGAGTTTTTGACCATGGATGACGCTTGGGTGGTCGATTTTTGCGACGCACACGACCTGAAATACGATCAACCGTTAATGGCACGTTATGCATTGCCCGGGGCAGAGGCGGTGCATTGGACCTAGATTTTAATCTTAACAACGCCGCCCGCTGTGCTGGCGCGGCTTTGGCATAGGATCATGGCATCGGCTTGCTGGGCCTTGGACAGCACGAAATCACGGTGTTCCACGTCGCCCGCGATCACGTCACATTTACACACGCCGCATAGCCCGTCAGCGCATTTTACGTCCACATGAATGCCAGCCTGCAACAGGGCATCTGATGCGCTTTCGTCTGCGGCCACGGCAATTTCGCGACCGTTATTAAGCTGCAAAAGGAAGGGATGATTTTCATAGTCTGGCGCGTCGGGCACAGCGAAATATTCAAGGTGGCACTGTTCATCCGCAAACCCGTTTGATGCTGCGGCATCCATGACAGCCTGCATGTAGGTGTCCGGTCCGCAGGTATAGACATGGGCGTTGCCACGCTGCTTTATCGCCATACTGAGGTCGGCGCGGGTGCCTTCGTCGCTGATGTGTAGATGAACACGACCCGCCCAAGGCTGATCCGCCAGCAGCGTCGCAAAACCCGCATCCGCACGGGTTGATACGCTATAATGCAGATCAAATGCGCGGTTCTGCGCATGAAGCGCGTGTGCCATGGCGATCATTGGGGTCACGCCGATCCCGCCGCCCATCAGATAGCTGTGGCTAGCACTTGGATCCAATGGAAAATGGTTGATCGGTCTGGAGACGAAAACGCGGCGGCCCAATTCGAAAATCCGGTGCATCAAGGCGGACCCGCCGCGGCCCTTATCCTCTCGGAGCACAGCAATTTGATAGGATTTGCGGTTCGCGGGGTCGCCCGACAGTGAATATTGGCGGAAAAACTCGGGTGCGACGACCACATCAATATGTCCACCGGCGGTAAAGCTGGGCAAATCCGCACCATCAGGATCGGACAATTCATAAAGCGTAATCGCGTCGGTCAGCGGCTCAACCCGCGTCACAACAAGCCCAAGCACCGGCGTCGCACCTTTGTCGGCAGAATAAATATGTTCTGGCGGCAGCCCGTTGGCGCGGCGCGCGCGGTAGACATCGGCAGGGATCAGATCAGCATAGGCGGCGATGCCCGCCTCTCGGTCCATCGGGAACGGCCACGGATAGGGTGGCGGGGCCAGCGGAGCGGGGTAAACGGCCAGCGTTTGGTCGGCGTATTTCAGGTCCAACGCGGGTTGCAGCGGCCGCGCATTTACGGGGTCGCGGGCAGGGCGGTAAGCCCCGTCGTCGATCATTTCCAGATCCCACCACCATTTCTTGGCCGTGTTGATCGCACCGTTGCCAAGCTTATCGTCCAGCGTTGCCAATGCCTTGGCCGCTTGCGGGACGGCCATGGCGAGTTTGCGAAACGGGGCTTCGGCAAATAAACCTTCCAAATTCCAAGGGCAGGTTTTCATACATCTGCCGCACATCGCGCCGTTCTTTTGGCTGACGCGGTAGGTGGTGCATTTCTGGCTGTCGGATTTCCAAATCTCGTAGCCGTTGAACATCAATTTTGGCCCCGCCGTGATTGCCCCGCTGGGACATTCACGCGCGCATTTGTTGCAGGCTTCACAGAACTTTTGCAGGCCGAAATCAATGGGCTTGTCATGCACCATCGGCATGTCGGTCGTCACGATCCCCGATTTCAGGCGCGGTCCTAGGAAAGGGTTAAGGATCACCTCACCAATGCGGCTCACCTCGCCCAGTCCAGACAACAACAGCAGGGGGGGATGCAAAACCTCTTCGTCGATCACGGAATGCACACGGGCGGCGTAGCCAAGATTGCGGATATGCTGGGCCAAAACCCCGCCCAACAAAGAGAACCGCAAATAGGCCCGCATGGATTGGGCGCAAGCGATCCAATCGTCGCCAGATGCGCCCTCCATCGTCTCGTGGCCTTGGTCGATGATCATGGAAATCGCGTTAGGGTGATAGGGCGCAATCGGCGTGCCCGCCGCGTCATGGCTGTAATAGGCATAGTCAGGACAGGCCGACAGCCCGGCCGCATCAACACCAAGAAAATAAAGCGCGGCCTTGATATTGGCGGCATTTGTGGCGGGATCGGATGGGATTGGCGCGGTCGTGGGATCACCGCGTTGCAGCACCGTCAGCGCGCCAAGCGACGGGCGAAACGCAAATGCGCTGGCCGATTTTCGCATGTAATTGCCGTTCTTGGTGGCCTCTTGCACGGGTTTGCCCAGATCGCCAAACAGGGCGCGGGCAAATAGATTGGCACGTTTCGGCACGCGCGGAACATTGGGTGCGTCGATATAGGTGGTCGGATTATCCACGCGCTTAAGCGTTTCAAACGGGTGCGGCCCATCTGCAAAATCGCGTTTCGCGAACGGGTTGGCAGTGCGCGTTGATTTCGCGTGATCGCCAGTGCCAAGCCTGTAGCTGGCGGGTGGTTTTTGCCCCGCCGCTATTGGCTGGTCGCCTGCAAACGTCAATGTCGTTGTCACCGCAGCCAGCCCGAATTGATCGCCCGTAAACGGGTTTTGCAATGTGCCATCCGACAGGGCGACAAGCCCCGATTGCGTGGCCAATGCGCCTAAATGCACGTCGCTTGCTGCCATTGAATGGGCGCGGGCGTCATACCCCAAGGTGCGGATATAGCTGGCAAGCGTCACTGCCGTTTCAATCCCGCGCAGACAGGATCGTTGTGGAAGCGCGTCCATGATCCAGTCAGCGCCAGCCTCATCCGCGCGGGGTGACCGGGGGTGGGCATAGAGGAAAACAATCGCGTGGGTATGGTGGCGGCAATCAGCAGGTGGCAGGGCCATGTTTTCGCGCAAGCCCGCCAGCACCATGTCGATCCCTGCGGCCAATGATGTGGGCTGCATTGTGCGCAACCGATCTGCCAAACGGTCCATATCGGGGTTGACTAACGGGGCAGACAGCCACGCTGCATCAGGTATCTTACAGGTCGCGACCATTTCCGCGTCGCAAAAATATCCAAATGATTTCAGATGATTGGCGCGTTCCGCCGGATCATCGGGAATTTCGGCGATTTCCTTTTTGACCAACCCGTCGCGGGTGGCGTCCAGCATCGCCTGATAATCCTGCATCGCGTTCACAATGCTGGCGGGGTCATCCGCACGGCGAAACGATAGCTCCTGCATCGGCGGTAAACCGGTCACATCACACCCATCCACCCGGCGGAGCTTTTCCAACGGATACGGGCCAAGATGCATGGGGCGGGAACGGTAGGAACGAAGCTTGAGCATTGTGTTGACACCGTCCGCCTTGCGGGGCTTGCTGTCAACATCACACGCGAGGGGACGGGCATGATTAAGGGCGTCATTTTCGACAAAGACGGCACGCTATTTGACTTTAACGCGACATGGGGTGCGTGGACGCGCGGTATGATCGTGTCAGAGGCGGGTGACCGCGCCGATGAAATGGCGGACCTGCTGGGTTACGACATGAATGCGGGCGTGTTCAAACAGGGCAGCATCGTCATCGCCGAAACGGTTGATGTCGTGGCAGATGCCATGCTGACGCTGTTGTCAGGCACAAACAAGACAGAGCTGATTACCCGCATGAAGGATGCAACCAAGCATGTGCCGCAAGTGGAACCTGTGCCACTACGCCCTGTGCTGGAAACCCTGCGCGACATGGGGCTAACCCTGGGTGTCGCTACAAACGATGCAGAAGGGCCAGCGCGCGCGAATATCGCGCATGTGGCCGACCTGTTTGATTTTGTCGCGGGGTTTGACAGCGGATTTGGCGGCAAACCAGCGCCGGGGCAGTTGCACGGGTTCTGTGCTGCCACGGGGATAGCACCTGCGGAATGCCTCATGGTGGGTGACAGCCTGCACGATCTGCACGCAGGGCGGGCGGCTGGCATGGGTTGTATTGGCGTTTTGACCGGCCCTGCACCACGGGGCGAACTTGCGCCCCATGCCGATGTGGTTCTGGACACAATCGCAGATTTGCCGGCATGGATCGCGGCACAGACCGTTTCCGCTTAACAAATGCGACAATCTTTGTCGTTTTAGCGCAGCGATCTGATATCTGTGTTGTAGTCTGATCCCAGACAAGCTGGGAGAAATGCACCAATGGCCAACACCCCAAGACGACGCGGCGGCGGACGCGCAGGCAATGCAAGCAGACGCGGCACAGCCGTGATCGACCAGATGCCATGGCGTATTCCCGTGAACACCGACCGCCCGACAGAGCCGCTTGGCCCCGAAGGGGTGGAGGCCATTCACAATGGCGCCATGACCATCCTAGAGGACATCGGCATCGAATTTTTGAACGAAGAGGCCCAAGCCCTGTTCAAAAAGGCGGGCTGCACCGTCAATGGCACAAATGTAAAAATGGGCCGCGATTGGGTGATGGAAATGCTGTCACACGCGCCGTCACAGTTTACGATCACGCCGCGCAATCCGGATCGTGCCATTCCAATGGGCGGCAATCATATGCTGTTCGGGAATGTATCGTCGCCCCCCAATTATTTCGACATGGAGATCGGCAAAAAGGTGTCGGGCAACCGCGAACAATGCGCAAACCTGCTGAAGCTGACCCAGTATTTCAACTGCATCCACTTTGCCGGCGGTTATCCGGTGGAACCCGTCGATGTGCACGCATCTGTGCGGCATTTGGATGTGCTTTATGACAAGCTGACGCTGACGGATAAGGCGATGCACGCCTATAGCCTTGGGAAAGAACGGGTCGAGGACGTGATGGAAATGGTCCGCATCGCCGCGGGCCAAACAGATGCGGAGTTTGAGGCTAAGCCGCATATGTATACCAACATCAACTCAACTTCGCCGCTGAAGCATGACGTGCCGATGATTGATGGGTGCTTGCGGCTTGTGCGCCGCGGGCAGGCGGTTGTCATCACGCCGTTCACGCTTGCGGGCGCGATGGCGCCTGTCACCATGTCGGGGGCGGTCACTCTTTCGATGGCCGAAAGCCTCGCGGCGGTGGCGTTGTTCCAATACGTGCGACCCGGCACGCCTTGCGCCATCGGGACGTTCACCAGCAACGTGGATATGAAATCAGGTGCGCCCGCGTTTGGCACACCCGAATATATGCGCGCCACGCAAATGACAGGGCAAATGGCGCGACGCTACGGCCTGCCGATGCGGGCGTCGGGCGTGTGTGCGGCCAATGTGCCAGACGGGCAGGCCATGTGGGAAACCAGCAATTCGCTTTGGTCTGCGGTGCAGTCGGGGGCCAACATGGTCTATCACGCGGCAGGTTGGCTGGAGGGCGGGCTGGTCGCCAGCCCTGAGAAATTCATCATGGACTGTGAAGTCGTGCAGATGATCCAACGCTATATGGAGCCCGAAATTGTAGCCACAACGCCCGATGACATCGCGATTGACGCCATCCGAGAGGTCGGCCCCGCAGGGCATTTCTTTGGCATTCAGCACACGCAGGACCGCTATGAAAACGCGTTCTATTCACCCATCGTATCTGACTGGTGCAATTTTGAAGCCTGGGAGGCGGCAGGCGGCGTCTGGACCGCCGAACGCGCCCATCAAAAATTCAAGGAAATCATCGCAAGCTTTGAAGCGCCACCGATGGAGGACGCAATCCGCGAGGAATTACAGTCATTTGTGGCACGCCGCAAATCCGAAGGCGGCGCGCCGACTGATTTCTAATTACCTGACAGACAGTCCACGATGGTATCTGCCAGCTGTGTGATCATCGCGGAATAATCGCCGGTGCCAATCGGGTCGATAGTGGCAGTGCGGGCATCCGTGCCCTCGCGCACCAGATCGGCCCACGCTGGCCCGATTTCAGTGTCGGACAGCACACAGGCAACACCGGAAATTTCACGTAATTCGGCGATATGCGCGGGGCCAGGGTCGGCGGCGCTGATGTCAGCGATACTACCTGCCGTGGTGATCCCAAACGCATCCGCGAAATAGCCATAGGCATCATGTGGCCAGATCACCGACCCTTCTGTCTGCGCAAAACGCGCGGTGATATCAGCGGCTAATGTTGCCATGTCGTTGGCAAATGCATCGGCTGTTTCGTCATACAATGCCATGTTGCGGGGGTCCATTTCGCCCAGTGCGTCGGCAATATGAAAACCCCAAACCGCCGCAATTTCTGGATTTAACCACGCATGGGGGTCGACATCCCCGTGGTCATGCGCTTCGTGATCCTCGTGATCCTCGTGATCCTCGTGATCCTCGTGATCCTCGTGATCCTCGTGATCCTCGTGATCCTCGTGATCCTCGTGATCCTCGTGATCCTCGTGATCCTCGTGATCCTCGTGATCCTCGTCTTTTTCTATGGCGCGCTTGGTCCAGCCCTCTGTGTCCAGCAATTCAAGAACGACTGCTTCGCTGCCAAGCGTTTCGACGGATTTGAGCAACCAAGGCGTCAGACCATCACCTACCCAAACAAACAAATCAGCATCGGTCAGCTTGCGGGCATCTGATGGACGCAAGGCATAGTCGTGCGCGTCTGCACCCGGCGGGATCAAAGCATCAGACGTATCAATCTGATCCATAATTTCGGACACAATGCCGGAAATCGGGGCGATGTCAGTTAGCACTGTCGGGGCAGCGACGGCGGGGCCTGCGAAAACGGCAAGGGCGGCAGGGAAAATGCGCATCGGTTCTTGTCCTTTGGTCGGGGAATCACTAGAATGCGTATGTTATAACATAACAGGACATACAAGATGTCATCTGACCCTCTCGGATTTGCGACGCACGATCATACGCAATGTGTGCATTCGGCTTTGGCAGCCGCCCAAACGGTCTGCTTTGAGCGTGGCGTGCAAATGACGCCTGTGCGCAAACGCACGTTCGAGATTTTGCTTGAAGAACACACCGCAATGGGGGCTTATGATGTGCTTGCGCGGCTCGACGCCGAAGGGTTGGGGTCAAAGCCACCCGTCGCCTACCGTGCGCTTGGGTTCTTGGTAGAGCAGGGGTTTGCGCACCGTGTTGAGCGGCTGAATGCCTTTATCGCCTGCGCCCATCCGGGCAAGGCGCACAGCCCCGCGTTCATGATCTGCCGCACATGCGGCACCGTGGCCGAAGCACAGGCAGGGGCTGGCACATTAGGCGCATCAGCCGCGCAAACAGGTTTCCAAATTGAGCAAACCCTGATCGAAGCAGAAGGGCTTTGCCCCGCCTGCCAAGGGGAGGGGACACAATGACCCCGTTGTTATCTGCAAAAGGGATCACCTTGCGCCATGGTGGCAATTTGGTGCTGCAAGGCGTTGATCTGGAAATCAACCCGTCCGAAATTGTCACGATTGTGGGGCCGAACGGGTCTGGCAAATCGTCGCTGTTGCGGGTGTTGATTGGCGCGCTGACGCCTGATGCGGGTAAGGTCACGCAAAAGGACGGTCTGAAAATCGGCTATGTCCCGCAAAAGCTGCATATTGATCCGACGATGCCCATCACCGTGCGGCGTTTCCTGAACCTGCCCAAAAAGGTGGGGCAGGCGGATGCCGAAAACGCGCTTGCCACCGCAGGGGTGCCTGATGTGGCGAACCGCCAAATGGCGGCACTTTCGGGGGGGCAATTTCAACGGGTTCTGTTGGCGCGTGCCTTGCTGGAGAAACCGGATATCCTGATGCTGGATGAAGCGACCCAAGGGCTTGATCAACCCGGATCGGCGCGGTTTTACCAACAAATCGAAGACGTGCGACGCGACATTGGTTGTGCCGTATTGATGATCAGTCACGAATTGCATGTCGTGATGAGCGCATCTGACCGTGTCATCTGCCTGAACGGTCATGTTTGCTGCGAAGGGACGCCTGATGTCGTGTCCGCAGCCCCGGCATATCGCGAATTATTTGGCACAGGCACGGGTGGCGCATTGGCGCTGTATCGCCATGAACACGACCACCATCATCATCACCACCACGATCACGAAGGGCACCATTAATGCTGGACGATTTCTTGGTCCGCGCAGGGCTTGCCGCACTAGGCACGGCGCTTGCGGCGGGTGGTTTAGGGTGTTTCGTGGTCTGGCGGCGCATGGCCTATTTCGGGGACGCGACGGCACATGCCGCCGTGCTTGGCGTGGCGGTGTCGCTGATGTTCGGCTGGTCGCTGTTTGCGGGCGTGGGGTTGGTGTCGCTGATTATGGCGGTGCTGATTTATGCGCTGACGGGCAAGGGGCAGGCCGTCGACACCATCCTAGGTGTGCTGGCGCATGGCGCACTGGCCCTAGGGTTGGTCACCGTCACCTTGATCCCGGGGCAACGCATTGATCTGGATGCCTATTTATTCGGTGATGTGCTGACGGTCACGAAATCTGATGTGGGGATCATCTGGGCAGGGGCTGCGGCAGTGATTGCGGTGCTTTGGTGGCGTTGGTCTGCATTGTTGACGTCGACGTTGAACCCCGATTTGGCAAGTGCGGCTGGCATGAACCCACGCCGCGAACAGCTGATCCTGACAGTGTTGCTGGCAGCGGTCGTGGCTGTGGCGATCAAAGTTGTGGGCGCATTGCTGATTACCGCATTGTTGATCATTCCGGCGGCGGCAGCACGCGGGTATGCGCGCACACCCGAACGTATGGCAGGGCTGGCCGCATTAATTGGCGGGCTATCGGCCTTGGGTGGTTTGCGGTTGGCGATGGTGTTCGACACGCCCGTTGGCCCCACGATCGTCTGCGTGGCCGCTGGCATTTTCGGAATTGGTGCGCTGGGGTCCGGGCTTAGACGTCTAGCCAAAGGGTAACAGGTCCGTCGTTACACAAATCAACGGCCATATCCGCACCGAACTGCCCCGTTTGCACAGGAATATCCAAAGTGGTCATGTCGTCGATGAACTGCGTATAAAGCGCGCGACCGTCGTCGGGGCTGGCGGCCATCGAAAACCCCGGCCTGTTCCCGCGCGATGTGTCACCAGCAAGCGTGAATTGCGATACAATCAACGCAGCACCGCCTGTATCCTTCAATGACAGGTTCATCTTGCCGGCGTCATCTTTGAATACCCGCAGTTTTGAAATCTTGGCTGCAAGTTTTGCTGATTGCGCAGGCGTATCGCCCTGCATCGCGCAGACGAGCACCAGTAATCCGTGGTCAATCGCCCCGATTATTTCATCATCCACGGTCACGCTTGCGCGTGTGACCCGTTGGATCAGTGCTCTCATACCTCAGAGGCCCACGGCGGGTTTGCGCCAGCGCGTGACACCGTGATGGCGGCCACTTTTGCACCGAATGCAGCGGCCTTGGTCAGGTCAGACATTTGCGCGCCTGCCAGCGCGGATTTGGTCAAAAGGCCGGCGGCTTCCAGATCGGCAAGGAAACCTGCGCTGAACGTGTCGCCCGCGCCAACTGTATCAACAACGGTGGCCTTTTCTGCGGGCACGTCTGCTTGAGCGTCGCGGGTCAGTACGGTCACACCGTCTGCGCCACGCGTCAGCAAAATCACCTGAACATCCGTTCCGTCAAACAGGGCTGCGGCATCCGTGCCGCCTGTGATCCATTCCAGATCTTCATCGGATGTTTTGATGATATCTGCCTTGGCAAACATCGCGGTTAGACGGGCGCGATACGCGGCCTCGTCCGTGATAAAACTGGGGCGGATATTGGGGTCGATCATCGTGACCGCACTCGGCGACACACGGTCCATCAACGTGGCGTAGGCAGCCGCGCAAGGTTCCACCACAAGGCTGATCCCGCCAAAGAACACCGCATCTGCCGTGGTCTGCGGCAGATCATTTGCCGTCAACATACGGCCAGCCGTGTTTTCGTCGTAGAACGCATAAGACGCATGACCATCTGTCAAAGTCACAAACGCCAATGTCGTGGGGCGATCCGCGATATGCGCTGGGGTGCTGTCGACCTTTGATGCGGCCAGTTCATCGCGCAAAATGTCGCCAAACAGGTCCGACGACAGGCCGGAAAAGAATTGCACTGGCGCACCCAACCGGCCCAAAGCGATGGCTGTGTTGAACACCGATCCACCGGCATGGGGCGCAAACGCACCATCACGCGGCAGCATATCAATAAGGGCTTCACCTGCGCATAAAATCATTTGGCACCTTTGGGTTTTACTGTGTGTTAGCGATAACAAAGCCAGCAATAAGCGCAATTACCAGCCCAAGCAATACGGCAAAAGCGATCTTCCATGCGGAATATGGCCGTTCACCTTGCACGCGGCCCGTGCGCCCGTTCACGACAAACCGGAACGTGCGGCCACGGTATTTATAAGCAGCCAACCATACGGGCAGCAAAATATGCTTGAACGTCACGTCGCTGACGTCGGTTTCCACGTTTGACACCCGTTGCTGATCGCCACCAATGTCGTATTTCACATCGCGCACAATCATCCGGTCCATGTAATCGCGGGCCTCAGAGAAACCGTCGACCAGTTCAACCTGATACCCCTCGGCGCGGAAACCGGCCAGATACTCAGGGTTGTAAGGCTCCAATGCAGAAAGATCCCACGGCTCTAGCCCATCGGTGTATTTTTTGGGCAGGCTTTGCGACGCAAGCACAAGCACGTCATCAAAGAACCGCGCCACACGGCCCGATGCAGCACGCCAGCGGGTTTTGCGCACACGCACCTGTTGGCGCTTCCCGTCGCGCATCACCGTTTTGGTTTCATAGTAATGCGTGCCGCGCTGGCCTGTATAACGGCTACGCGTGTCGGCATCGAACGTCCAGTAAGGCACATAGATGCCGTTCATTTTTCGACCCTTGCGGGCATAATCCATCAACCCGCTTGGCGCGAACCAAAGGCTGCCCAACCAATCTGTCAGGGCCAAACGCGCGGCCCCTTCATCCATGCCAAACGGCAGCAATCCACGCGGTTTGATATGGCGGTGGGGGCCTGTGTCTGTGACAACAGGGGTCGCACAAAATGGGCATTCTGCGGCGTGAATATCCGCATCAAATTCGGTCGTCGCACCACAATTCGGGCAGGTTGTGACACGGGTGATTTCAATTTCGGCGTCCGACAGCTGGTTGGCGACAGCGGCGCGGAAATCAAGCTCTTTGATCCCGCCGGACGCACGATGCGCGCCTTCGATGGCTTGGGTGTTGCCACAGTGATCGCAATGCAATTCGTGCCCCTGCGGGTTAAAACGCAAGTCAGATCCGCAATTATCACAAGGGAAACGGTGGTCAGTTGTCATAAGAACCTGTGCAATGATTTGGGCGCCATGATGCGCAGCGCGTTATCGCGCAGTGCGTAGTGGCGCCAGATGTGAAACGCGGCATGGCCCGCAATGATGATGGCCAGCAGATAAAATTCGATCTCGTGAAACTTGCCCACCAAGTCGTTCAGCTTGGGCAATCCCAACGGGACAGCAATCGGCACGATATCACCCGCCCATAACTGGCGCGAAGCGGTCAGCCCGATAAAGAACCCGCCAACAGCGACCAGAAAAACACCCCAGATAATCACACGGTGCAGCCAGTAATGGGTCATACGCGCCCACGGCGGCAGTTTCGGACCCGGTCGACTGGCCAATCCGCGGCAGAAATAATCCACCGACCAGATCAATGCGAGAGACACGAAAATCAACCCAAAGACGGAATGAAGATCGACCCAAAACACGCCAAATCGGGCCACATCCGCAGGCTGGATCACCGTAAACCAGATCATCAACGGGATCATCGCCGCATGAAGCAGTTTTAGCCCTGTGCGCCGATGAGGAAGATATTTGCGAATGCCTGCCATTACCCAACGGGCGGTGGCGGTGGCATGACGGTAAACAGCTGTGCAAGCTCGGCCACGTCTTCGGCGCGCTTCCAACCGTCTTGGCCTTGGGTCCAGACCATGCTGTCGCGGGTCAATCCGCCGTCTGTGACCTTGCGGCCCATTGCGGCCTTGGAAAACGGACCAGTGACATCGCCAGCGGTGGCAATATGCCAGACGTGTTCAACAGGTGGGGCGGGCGGTGTTGGCATTGGCCCCCACGGTCCTTGCTGCATTTGCGTGGCCATCGCCATGCCCATCCCCATGCCAAGACCGGCCCCCATGCCGCCCCCGCCATTGGGGTTGGATGCGGCGGCAGTCATTGCCTCGGATGTGGAATATTGCATGAAGTTGCCCAAATCACCCGCGATACCCATCGACGTGCGCTTGTCCAATGCTTCTTCGACCTTGGGTGGCAGGCTGATGTTCTCGATATAGAGTTCAGGGATGGTCAGGCCGTATTGGGACATCGTGGCAGAGATTGCGGTGGCAACCAGCTTGCCCAGATCGGCTGTATTTGCGGCCATATCCAAGACAGGAATTCCGGATGACGCGATCACGCGGCTGAATTCCTGCACAATGATATTGCGGATTTGATAGCTGATCTCGTCCATCGTGAATTCGCCGTCCGTGCCCACAATTTCGCGCAAGAATACAGCCGGATCGGACACTTTGACCGTATAGGTCCCAAAGGCACGTAGGCGGGTTGGCCCAAATTCAGGGTCGCGCAGCATGATCGGGTTTTTCGTGCCCCATTTCAGGTCAGAAAACCGCGTTGTGTTGACGTAATAAATCTCGGACTTGAACGGGGATTTGAAACCGTGATCCCAATGGTTCAGCGTCGTCAGGATCGGCATGTTGTTGGTTTCCAACATATACAAACCGGGGGTAAAGACGTCCGCCAGCTGACCTTCGTGAATGAAAACAGCAGCCTGGCCTTCGCGCACGGTCAGTTTTGCACCATATTTGATTTCGTGATCTTCACGCTCGAACCGCCACACCATTGTGTCGCGGGTGTCGTCGGTCCAGTGAATGACATCGATGAATTCGCCGGTCAAAAAGTCGAAAATGCCCATGTGTTCAGGCTCCTTTGGTCAATCGCGGATCAGCTTGCGCTGCCGCCTGTCAATTCGGTTGCAATGCGGCGCACAATCGGCGCTGCCTCGGCCGCGTCCATGCCAGGGCGCAAGCGGTTGTCATAAAGCATACGCAGCAAAAGCTCGTCATGCGTCGTCAGAAGGCCGAACTCCTCGTCGTCGTTGAAAATCGACGGGCGGGCGGCCGGGCTGTCGTTTGGCAGGCCAAGCCCTTGGGCCAGTTCCTCGTGAATACAGGATTTGCGCAATAGATCAGGGTGTTCACCGCGCACAACGGCGATTGCCTTGAAATAATCAGACCGACCCGCTTGGGAAAAAGCGGCCACAATGCACAACTGCTCTGTCGGGATGGTCAGGATCGCCCGCAAAGAACTGGGGTCGATATCTGGTGCAAGTTCGCGTAGCCGTTTCTCTGATCCGATCCGATCATTTTCATTCCAGAACATGACGTGGAAATTCGGATTTGCGTTGTTCACAGAAATCGGATGTCCCGTGGCGCGGGCCAGACGGGCGGCGTATTTGGTGACCTCGGCGCTGTCTTTGGCGCGTTGGTCGGCTGGGATTGACGCGCCGAATTCCACACCGAACCGCACAGGTTGCGTCCAGCGGCTTAGACGGGATGCCGTTGGACGTGCCAACAGGGTGTCACCGCTTGCGACATATTCATTGAAAAGGGCGATGCGCACAAAATTGCGGGTCAACTGGGTGTCTGTGAACGGCGTGTCAGGGCCGCCACCATCAACACGAAGCAGGCCGCGTGCCACCAGATCGTTTTCCAACCGGCGATAGAACACACGCAACGCATTACTTTGGCCCGAGGGGGCTGTTATTTTTGGACCAATAGACGCAGGGGCCAGCCGCGCGGCTGGGCGCACATCTGTTTGCGCGATTGCGGATTGTGATGATGGGGCGGGCGCACAAGCGGACAGGGCCATAAGCCCCGCCGCCATCAATGATCCGCCCCAACGTCTCATTTACGAACCTGTCGCTGTGCCGATGGTGTCGCCCGTGCCTGTTTTACGGGCCTTGGCAGAGGCAAGTGTTGCCTTCAATTCAGCTTCCATCGTTTTCAGCTCGGCTTCAGCTTCCGCGCGCTTGCGCTTGCCTTCGTCCGCGATCTCAAGGCTTTCGTTGATGGTCGCGATCAGGTTGGCGTTCGCTTCCTTCACGGCGTTAATGTCAAACACACCGCGTTCCATTTCTTCGCGGATGACCTTGTTGGCGTCGCGCAGGTTCTTGGCGTTCGATGTCAAAAGCTCGTTGGTCAGATCATTGGCATCGCGCACGGCTTCTGCCGCTTCCGCCGAACGTTGGATCGTGACGGCTTGGGCCAGTTGTGTTTCCCACAGCGGCACTGTGTTGACCAATGTGGAATTGATCTTGGTCACCAAGGATTTGTCATTTTCCTGCACAAGGCGGATTGACGGCAGCGATTGCATCGTCACCTGACGAGTCAATTTCAGGTCATGCACACGGCGTTCCAGATCATCGCGGGCAGAGCGCATATCGCGCAGTTCTTGCGCCATCATCACGGCCTTGTTTTCGGCGGCCTTGGCAACTTGGGCTTCTTTCTTGGGGATGACTTTGGTGTCCAGCTCGTCCAGCTTGGCCTCACCCGCGGCGATATACAGCGCCAGTTCGTCGTAGAATTGCAGCGTTTTGTCATACAGGACATCAAGGCTTTCGATGTCTTTCAACAAAACGTGTTCGTGACGCAGCAGATCATCGGTGATGTTGTCGATCTGGCCCTGAACATTTTCAAAACGTGCGACAAATTTCGCCATTGGTGCGGCGCGACCCAACAGACGCTCCCACCAAGACCGTTTGCGGCGCACGTCAAGTTCGGACACAGAAAACCCGCGAATTGTGCTGACGATATTTCGCAGGCTGTCACCCGCTGGGCCAACGTCCTTGTTGCGCACACCAGCGAGCATGGACTGGCTGATCTCTTGCAGTTCAGCCTGCGCACCTGACCCGAAACGCACGATGGATTGCGTGTCGGCCATGTCGACTTCGGCCATGCGTGTTTTGATCTCGGCTGTCGTCGGCTTGTCAGCCGCTGCCATCGTAATCAGCTCACCCTTGGGTTCTGCCAATACAACGGCTGTCACTTTTTCAACTTCGGCCAGTGTGGCTTCGGCTTTTTTACGTGTAATCTCGGACATAGATGTCTCCCTTTATTTCAGGCGAATGCCTTCTTGCTGCAAACGGTCGCGCAGCACTTTGATTTCAATATCCATGTCGGTCTTGTCATCGAGCAACATCTTATTCGTGCGGGCCGCAAAGTTTTGTTCAAGGTCGCCAAGCAGCGCCTCATAATCATTGCGGGCCTCGGTGTTTTTGGAACGGCGATACAAATCGACAAATTTGATCGTCGCGTCCTTTGCGCCCATCAAATAGACGCCCAGAAACTTGCGCGCGCCTGTCAGGTCACGCGGGTCTTCTTCGACGGTGCGGATCATCTTGCGGGCCGCAGTTTGGAACGCGTTGACGCGCACGGTTAGGGCGCGATCATTCAATCCGTCGATCTGTTGGTGCATCACGGACAGATGCGCCTCCGCCTCATCCACAACGCGGGCAACGCGGTCTTGTTGGAATGTGTCAATGCCCTCCATGCGCTTGTCGCGCATCGGATCAACGCCAAAGGCCGCGATATGAACGCCGACACCGACCACCCCGTATAGAATGGCGGAAATGATGCTGGCATCATGGGCAAATGATGCAAGGGCAACACCCGCGCCGGTCAAAGCAGAAGACAGCATTTTGCGCGGCACGGCGGGGCGGCGGGCCACCTTGCGTGCGTTATATGCGGATTCTGCCCGCAACCCTTCGCCAAGCATCCACGCAGCAGACACCAGCGCACCTGCACCAATCAGCCCTGTAATCAGCGCAACTGGCCCATCCGAAAACGTGGTCGCGACCAGCACGATGGCGGGCGGGTAAAGCACACCTGCGCGACCTGCGCTTGCGTCAACTTCGCGGTCATCAATATCCGCATCTGGCATCGCTTCGGGGCTGTATTTTCCACCAAACTTTTTGGCCATTATAGCGCCCCCAGCCAGCCGGATGTGACCCCGTATAGCAGCACGATCAAGACGACATATGCGCCGCGTTGGATTGGTTTAGACATCACGCCCCCCTTTGGCCGCATGTAGGCACGGTTGCCCGCTTTTACGAGTGTTTCTGCAATGCCGCGCGTTCTGCATTCAGCTTGCGGCTGTAACCGGACTGGATGATTTCCACGGCGACCAGCACGATCACAGAGAAGTAGAATGTCGATTTCGACATCGGAATAATCTCTTTTCCGAACACTTTAATATTCAGTGCTTCATCGTGCATCGCGTGGCCCGCAGCGGGGCCAGCTTCACCCAGCAAAACAACACCAACGATCAGCAAGATGAACAGGCCAAGCACCTCGTACATACGGTTCTTTTCCAAGAACCGCGTAACGCCGTCGGCCAAAACCAGCATTGCGATCCCTGACAGGATAATCGCAGTCGCAAGGATCGGGAAGACATCCGTGATTGCCAGCGCAGACAGCACAGAATCGAACGAAAAGATCAGGTTCATAATCACAATCAAGATTACGACGCGCGTTGCAGACTTGGCAGATTTGCCTTCCACATCGTGGCTAAGGTCGTTGATCGAAAGCATGTGGCCGATTTCCTTAACAGCCGTGTACATGATGAAAACACCACCAATCAAAAACACGCAGGTGGCAAAGTTGATACCGCCTTCGATCACGCCGGGCCAATCAAAGATATAAAACGGCTCTGACAGGGCGCCAATCAGCTGGATCATGGTGAAAAGCAGGACAACCCGCAGGCCAACAGCGATCAGAATGCCCCATGTGCGGACTGATTTTTGTTGCGCAACCGGAGCGCGTTGGCTCTCGATCGAGATATAAAGAAGGTTATCAAAGCCCAAAACAGCCTGCAAAAAGCAAAGCATGATAAGGTTGGTCGCGTTTTCAAGCGTAAGAAGGTCAGCCAAAGTCGTAATCCCCAGATAAATCGTTGCCACTAACATGCACAACGCACGACTGTCGGCAAGGGTTCAACCTTAACGCTTTTTCCCCCCAGATGGGCTGCGTTTGGGGCGATTAACGGGTTTGCGGGTGCGTGTTGGGGTTGGGCGGCTTCCCAATCCAAGCTGGTCGCGCACCACACGGCCCTTAATTTCCTCCACGTCACCCTGTTTAAGGTCGCCTAGCTGGAACGGGCCATAGCTGACGCGGATCAGGCGGTTCACGACCACACCGATGGCTTCCATCGTGCGGCGAATTTCGCGGTTCTTACCTTCGCGGATCGACACGGTCAGCCACGCATTGGCCCCTTGCTGACGGTCAAACGTCACGATCATTGGTTGGTAATTGATCCCATCCACGGTGATGCCTGCGCGCAATTCGTCCAATCGGGCCTCTGACACGGATCCGTTGATGCGCACGCGGTAACGGCGCAGCCAGCCCGTTGCGGGCAATTCCAGCTTGCGCTTGATTTCACCGTCGTTGGTCAGCAGCAACAACCCTTCGGAGTTGATGTCCAAACGCCCCACGGACATCACGCGCGGCATGGTGTCGGGCAGGGATGCAAAAACAGTCGGGCGGTCTTTTTCGTCGCGCTCCGATGTCACAAGCCCCGCAGGTTTGTGATAAAGCCAGATACGCGCGGCATCAGGTTCGCCTACGCGTTTACCATCCACCACAACCTTATCATCAGGCGTGATGTTCAGGGCAGGGGACGTGATCGTCTTGCCGTTGACCGATACGCGGCCTTCTTCGATCATGCGTTCGCTTTCGCGGCGGCTGGCAATCCCTGCGCGAGACAGGACTTTGGCGATGCGGTCGCCCTTGGGTGTGTCATTGGTCATGCGTCATGCCTTACGGGTGTGCCGCGTCTTGCGCAATCGGCTTTGTGCCCGCGACAGACGTCGCACAGCCGAAAAAATGCGCAGTTTGCGTGACAGTCAGCCCCTGGGCGCGCAATGCATCCGCCATTTGGCTGCAATCGCGGAAATTGCGGGTGTATGTGCCGATCATGCTGAAATCTTGCGCGCCTTTCAGGAAAACCCGTTCCAAAAGCGGCAACAACCCGTCCAAATAGGCACGGTAGAACGGGCGCAGTATCCAACCCTTTGGATCAGATGCCTCTATCAGGGAAAAGCTGCCCCCATCACGCAACAGACGCGCAACTTGTCGGGCCAAGACTGTCTGTTGATCCGCGTCAAAGGTTTTCAGCCCAAATGTGGAAATCACCATATCCGCCGATCCCGCGGGCAGGTCAGATTGCAGCGCATCGGCTTGAATATGGTCGATCATGCCGGACCTTTTGCCATGCAACCGCGCCATCGCTTCCGTGTGCATTTTTGCGGAAATGTCGATTGCTGTGATCCGCGCGCGGGGGATCGCCGCCAATAGATGCGGCCAAACCTCGCCGGTGCCGGCCATCAGGTCAACGACTTGCGGTGCTTTGGTTGCGGGCTGCGCGATTTTACCATCCGCAATCCGCGCTACCTGACTTTGCCCGATCAGACGGGCCACACATTGTTTGCGCCAGAGCCAGATAAACCCGAATGACGATACCGCACTCCACCATCTGTAACGGGCGGAACAGCGGTCAAACAGGGCGGCGACATAGGCCGGATCATAGATATTGTCAGACATGGGGCCACAGTGGCGGCCTACGTTAAGGGTTGCAAGGTGTGACACCAATCAGGCATGAAAGCGCATGTCATTTACCAGCCATATGGACGCGGCCATGGCCGAGGCAGTTGCCGCAGGCCAGCGCGGCGAAGTGCCAGTGGGCGCTGTCATCGTAGGTGCGAAAGGCATCGTTGCAAAAGCTGGAAACAGAACGCGGGAATTGAACGATCCGACAGCCCACGCAGAAATGCTGGCGATCCGTGCGGCATGTGATGCATTAGGTCAGGAACGGCTGGCCGACTATGATCTTTACGTGACGTTAGAACCATGCCCGATGTGTGCGGCGGCCATTTCCAACGCGCGGATCGGGCGGCTTTACTACGCGGCCTCTGATCCGAAATCTGGCGGCGTGGCCCAAGGCCCGCGCATTTTCAGCCATCCGCAGTGCCATCACAAGCCAGAGGTCTATGACGGCATTGGCGGTGCAAAGGCAGAGGCGCTGCTAAAGGATTTTTTCGCAACAAAAAGGGGGCCGCGTTAGCAGCCCCCGATTATTGAATGTCCGTGAAACTTACGCTTCTGTCGGGATGCGCAAAACCTGACCGGGGTAGATTTTGTCAGGGTGGGACAACATCGGCTTGTTGGCCTCAAAAATCGCGTGATATTTGTTGGCGCTGCCCATTGTCTTCTTGGCAATCGCAGACAATGTGTCGCCGCGCTCAACGGTGTGGAATACCGCGCCAGCGTCGTCGCCTTCCATCGCGTCTTCGACTTCTGCGATGCCATCGACGTTGCCAGCCGCCAAAATAATCTTTTCGCGGGTTTCTTGATCAAGCGCCTTGCCCTTCATCACAACCTTGTCGCCTTCGACCGAAATGTCGACGTCAGCGGCGTCCAGACCCAGATCGGCCAATTCCTTGTTGATTGCTTCCTCTGGTGTGTCGTCCTTGCCGATCAATTTCTTGCCAGCGTCCTTTACAAAGCTCCAAAGACCCATGTCGTATCCTTTCAATATCATTCGGCGAATTTACCGATTGGGGTGAACATTGCATCGGGATCGGGTGAATGGCCAGCCGCTTTGGGGGGAAATCTGTGCGATTAGCGTCAAATGACGATTGGGTCCATGACCGTCGGGACAATGACGTTCACATCTGGAAGTGCCTCAACCAGTGGTGTCGCTGATTGGGCCAGCAGACCAAAGGTGCCGAAATGGCTTGGGATCAATGTCGTGAAATTGAAATACCTTTTGGCGGCATACGCCACGGCATCCATATCCATTGTGTAATGCCCACCTGCGCAGATCAGGCCAATGTCGGGTTTGTGATAATCGCCCATCCAATCCATATCGGCCATGATGTCGGTGTCACCGCTGACATATATACAGTGTCCTTCGCCCTTGATCATGAATCCTGCCTCGCCGCCTGCGTATTGGATGCCGCCAGCAAAATCGATGGATGATGAATGCACGGCATTGACCATCGTGACGCGCACTTCGCCTAAGGTTTGCGTGCCACCCTTGCCCATGCCGCGCGTTTTAGCCCCATCAGCCGCCCAGATATTGCCCAGTTCGTGCATACAAATGATTGGCGCGCCCAGCGATTTGCTTAGCCTTACCGCATCAGCAGCATGGTCTCTGTGGGCATGGGTAATCAGGATGAATGTTGCGCCTTCGGTCGCTTTGGCTTCTGCATCTGACGGAAAAACGGGGTTGCCCGTAATCCATGGATCAACCAGCAGAATTTGGTCCGCAATCTCGATGCGGAACCCTGAATGCCCAAGCCATGTGATCTTCATTTGCCTATCTCCCCCAGAAAAACACCACGATACGCCAATCGCGGCGCTTCGCAATCGGGTTTGAGGTCTTGCAGGGCAGGGGCCGCGCAGGTAGATGAATGGCCAAACAGACCTCCTTTTCCGTTGAAAGGTTCGCGCATGTCGATTGACACCGAAACAGCCCGCCGCGTTGCCAAATTGGCCCGCATCAAAGTTGAAGATGACGCGCTGCCCGCGCTGGCGCAGGAATTTTCCGCGATCCTTGGCTTTATCGAACAGCTCAACGAGGTGGACGTGGACGGGATCGAGCCGATGACATCCGTGACCCCGCAGCGCCTGAAACGCCGCGAAGATGTGGTCACTGACGGAAGCCAGCAGGCCGCTGTTTTGAAAAACGCCCCAGATGCCCGCGAAGGGTTCTTTGCCGTGCCAAAGGTAGTTGAATAATGACTGATCTTTCGAAACTGACGATTGCCTCGGCCCGTGACGCATTGCGCAAGGGCGACGTATCCAGCGTGGAACTGACAAACGCTTATCTTGGCGCGATTGAGGGTGCTGGCGCATTGAACGCCTTTGTTCATCACACCCCCGATGTTGCAAAAGCACAAGCCGCAGCCGCAGATACCCGCATCAAAGCAGGCGATGCGCCTGATATGTGCGGTATTCCGTTGGGGATCAAAGACCTGTTCTGCACCAAAGGCGTGCCATCACAGGCGGCATCTGGCATCCTTGAAGGGTTCAAACCCGAATACGAATCCACCGTGACCACACAGCTGTTTGACGCAGGTGCGGTGATGCTGGGCAAACTGAACATGGACGAATTCGCCATGGGCTCGTCCAATGAAACATCCGTTTATGGCAACGCTGTGAACCCGTGGAAATCCGGAGACACTGAATTGACGCCAGGCGGGTCATCTGGTGGGTCCGCCTCTGCGGTGGCTGCTGACCTTTGCTTGGGCGCAACTGGCACCGACACGGGCGGCTCCATCCGCCAGCCTGCGGCCTTCACGGGGATCACAGGGATCAAACCAACCTATGGCCGTGTGTCGCGTTGGGGCGTTGTGGCCTTTGCGTCGTCGCTGGATCAAGCTGGCCCAATGACCAAAGACGTGCGCGACAGCTCCATCATGCTTGAGGCCATGTGCGGCCACGATCCAAAAGACAGCACGAGCATGGACATGGCCGTGCCCAATTTTGAAGCCGCGCTGACGGGCGACATCAAAGGCAAAGTCATTGGTATTCCAAAAGAATACCGCATGGACGGCATGCCATCCGAGATTGAAAAACTCTGGGAAGACGGCACTGCGATGTTGCGCGACGCTGGCGCGGAAATCCGTGACATCACGTTGCCGCACACCAAATATGCCTTGCCAGCCTATTACGTGATTGCCCCTGCGGAAGCATCTTCAAACCTTGCGCGTTATGATGGCGTGCGCTTTGGCCACCGCGCGAAACTAGCGGCTGGTGACGGCATCACGGAAATGTATGAAAAAACCCGCGCCGAAGGGTTCGGACCAGAGGTGCAGCGCCGCGTGATGGTCGGCACATACGTGCTGTCCGCTGGATTCTATGACGCCTATTACAACCGCGCCCGCAAGGTGCGCGCGTTGATCAAACGCGACTTTGAACAGGTGTTTGCCGCAGGCGTCGATGCCATCCTGACACCAGCGACACCATCGGCCGCGTTCGGGCTGGGTTCGATGGTCGATGCTGATCCGATCCAGATGTATCTCAACGATGTGTTCACAGTCACCGTCAACCTTGCGGGCCTGCCGGGTATTGCCGTGCCTGCGGGTCTGGATGCCAACGGATTGCCGCTTGGTCTGCAGCTGATCGGTCGCCCGTGGGAAGAAGGCGATTTGCTGAATGTCGCCTATGCGCTTGAACAGTCCGCAGGATTTGTAGCCAAACCGCAAAAGTGGTGGTAACCCCCGCAAAACCGTAAGTTTAGGAATAGGTGTACGTCGTGAAAACACTTGGATTGGCAATTATTGGCTTGGTCGTGCTTCAGGCATGTGCCCCGACAGTCCCAGCAAGCAATGCGGGACCCGGCTTTCAGTCCGCGACAGAATTTGCAGCCGAACGCGCCCGCCGTGATGCAGCATTGCGCGCATCAGGTAGCACAGCATTCGAGGCACCATCAGCCGTGCAAACCGGTGCAATCGGATCGGCCGATTTGAATGCGGCAGGGATTGGCGGGGGCGAAACATCGGTGGGGATTGATGCGTCACCCGCGAACGCCGCGCCGGTTCTGGCAACCGACAATGTCGGCATCTCGGACGAACAGGACTTTGGCGCTGTAGCCAGCCGCGAATCCATTGAATCCGACGCGGCACGCCGTGCGGCACAGGCCGCAGCACGCGAACAAGTGGCCCCCACTGCATTGCCGACACGCCCGGCCAACACAGGGCCAAATATCGTCGAATACGCAATCAATGCGCCAAACGTCAAAGGGCAGGAATGGTATTCACGCTCAATCTTTTCCACGCAAGGTCGTTTTCAGCGCAACTGCCTGAAATACACGTCACCCGACGCCGCACAGCGCGATTTCCTTGCAAGCGGTGGACCAGAGCGGGACCGCAAGGGCATTGATCCCGATGGCGATGGCTTTGCTTGCGGTTGGGATCCAGCACCGTTCAAACTGGTGGCAAGCAACTGATCCCGCTGACCCACCCGTCGCCCAATTTCGGGCCGCGTAAGGGTGGGGCCGTGCCGTCAATTATCGTCATTCATTATACGGCTATGCCTGACACGGCGGCCGCTTGCCGCACGCTTTGCAATCCTGACAACGAGGTGTCCGCGCACTATCTGATTGCTCCTGACGGACAGGTAATGTCGCTGGTGGCCGAAGACATGCGCGCATGGCACGCTGGCGCTGGGCAATGGGGTGACATCACAGATGTAAACTCTGCTTCCATTGGGATTGAGCTGTCTAATGATGGCTATTCGCCATTCGCCGCACCGCTGATGGACGCGCTGTGCGATCTGATCGCGGGCATCATGAAACGCTGGGATATCCCCGCCCACCGCGTCATCGGCCATTCCGACTTTGCACCTGGACGCAAAATTGACCCGGGCGCGCGCTTTGATTGGCAACGTCTGGGGCGCCTTGGCCTTGCTGCGTGGCCCAATCCAGTTGATCCCGCGCCATTGGATGAATTCGTGCCCCTGATGCATCAGGCGGGTTTCACCGCGACCGCGGACCCCGATTTGGCCCTGCACAGTTTTCGCCTTCATTATCGCCCTTACGCCCACGGACCGCTTGGGCTGGCTGATATGACGCTTTTGACTGATCTGGCCACGCGATTCCCCGTTGACGCAAAGACGCCCACCGCTTAACCCGCCACATGCGGGTGGTCGGATGATCGCGGGGTGGCAACACTTCGAGGAAAGTCCGGACTCCATGAAAAGCACGGTGCCGGGTAACACCCGGCGGGGGTAACCCTAGGGACAGCGCCACAGAGAACAGACTACCCGTTATACGCGGGAAAAGGTGAAACGGTGGGGTAAAAGCCCACCGCGGACGTGGCAACACGGACGGCACGGCAAGCCCCACCGGGAGCAATGCCAAATAGGGGTTTCGAGCCGTTCGCGGCGCGGGTGCTTGGACCGCAGAAACCCGGGTTGGCAGCTAGAGGCGCGTTGGCAACAACGTGTCCAGATGAATGATCATCTCTGGCCCTCGGGCCTAGACAGAATCCGGCTTACAGGCCACCCGCATTTTTATTTCCCTTTGATGGAACATTCGCGTGCTGTATGCGTTTGGATGAAAAGGTTGGCCTGCACCAACCATCTGGGGGAAATCAAATGATGGAAAAACAATTACCGCATGACGCGTCAGCGGTTGTTGCGGCCAAGGCGGATGCAACCGCTTTGACGCTCGCGATGCTGCGCAACAGCCCCGATTGCGTTAAGCTGTTGAATATCGAAGGCCGTATCAGCTTCATGAGCGAAAACGGCATGTGTGCGATGGAAATCGATAATCCTGATCAGATCGCGGGCAAAACGTGGTGGGATCTGTGGCCCCAAGAATCGCGCGGCAATCTGCAAGCCAGCTTTGAACGCGCCCGCGACGGCGAAGAGGTAACATTTGCGGGCGCATGCCCCACAGCCAAGGGCGATTTGCGCGACTGGCAGGTCTCAATCACGCCCGTGGTTGAAATGGATGGCAAAATTACCTCGATTTTGGCCGTTTCCCGCGATGTGACCCAGCGGGGCTAATTTCACCACGCTTTGCGGTTGACTCGGCACCGTAGGCGGGTAAAAGGCAGCTTCAAGATAGATTACCGCCGCACCACCAATGGTGCGCGCCCCAACAAAAGAGATGAGCCATGGCGAAGCCTACCACCATCAAAATCCGCCTGAACTCCACTGCGGGGACAGGGCACTTCTACGTGACCAAGAAAAACGCACGCACAATGACTGAAAAAATGGTTGTGCGTAAGTATGATCCAGTTGTGCGCAAGCACGTGGAATACAAAGAAGGCAAAATCAAGTAATTGATTGCCTCCAACCGAATTCAAAGGGCCGTGCAGAAATGCGCGGCCTTTTTCGTTTGAAGACACCAGATCATTATCCGGCAGACCTGCTAGCCGTGGCCCTTCCACATATGTGTGCTGTGCCGGATGAACTGATACAAAGCGGTACCTACTTTAAGGTGTCACAAGGCGGGCAAGTCGTGGGTGCGGGCGGTTGGTCGATTAACAAGCTAGGCTTGCCAGAGGTCCGCAAATTGGGTGTGCGACCCACTGCACTGCGCCAAGGGGTCGCTACGTCGCTTGTGCATCATATTTGCGCAACAGCGCGTGCGGCCAAGCACTCCAAGCTCCACTGCGCGTCCAGCTTAAATGCGGTGCCCTTTTATATATCATGCGGTTTTACGGAAATCGGAACTGATGAAATGACAACGCCAGCCGGTGATTTCCAAACCGTTACGCTCACGTTGGATCTGGTGCCAACTGCGCATATTTCCATTTGCCCATAAATACCTCCGCCGGAGGCATCAAAACAAAAAAAACGGGGCCGGTGCAGATGCACCGGCCCCACAATCATTTCAAACCCTATTGGCCTGATTATTCACGGTTGCCCAAGAACGACAGCAAGAACATGAACAGGTTGATAAAGTCGAGGTAGAGGTTCAGCGCACCCATAATCGCGGCTTTGCCCAACCATTCGCTATCAGCATTCATTGCATGTGCGATATAGTCATTCTTGATCTTTTGCGTGTCATAGGCTGTCAGACCTGCAAAAATCAGCACACCAATCGCGGACACTGCAAACATAATCGCAGGGGATGCCAGCCAGATGTTCACAATGCTCGCCACGATCAGGCCGATAACGCCCATGATCAAGAAGCTACCCCAACCGGAGATGTCCTTCTTGGTCGTGTAACCCCAAAGGGACAGACCAGCAAAAGCGATCGATGTGATCAGAAACGTCTGTGCGACAGACACACCAGTGTAGATCGCAAAGATATAGCTGATCGACACACCCATTACCGCAGAAAACGCGTAGAAAAACAGCTGTGCGCCAGCGGCGGACAGACGATTGATCATCGCACCAAATGCGAACACCATGATCAATGGCGCAAACATTACGATGTAACGGGTAAAGCCCGTGAACAGCGTATTCATCATTGCCGCGTTGTTACCAACGGCCCAAGCCGCAGCAAACGTCAGCAAAAGACCTACGGACATTGTGCCGTAGACTTTATTCATATGGGCGCGAAGCCCTTCATCGATCTCGGCTGTGCGGGCAGAGCCTGCAGCGCGGACCGTATCAAATTGTGCCATTCCTGACCTCCATGAAACACGTGGTGCCACCAGCGGCGACCTTATGACCAATATTGGCAGCTCTGCCCATGTTTTCAAGTCACTGAAGGGGGGAATTGGTTGGAATTTTAACAGTTTCGGCGCGATTGTCGCAGTCTGACTACCTTCGCCAATGGAACGGGGCGTCCCAAACCGGGCGGGCTGTCTCGTTTGCGGCTTCGGCGCGGGTGATACCGATATCTGCGCGCTGTTCGGCGGACAGGTTTCCAAGGTCGCGCCTTTGCCGCGCAAGAGATCGCATCTGTTTCAGCGCCTCCAAAAGCCGAATGCGGCGTGGCGGGGTCGGGATCGGTGGGCAAGCGGCGTGATCGCAGGATGACATATCATATTCCTTTTGTGATGATTTGGTGTCGTTGCATCTGTTATCTTGATGTATTGCGAAAACTATGACATGAGTAAATCGAATGATTGTGACCTCATGCATCAAGGATATTGATATGGCCCGAAATCTAGACCTGACCTCTCTGCGTTCATTCGTTGCTGTGGCTGATGCTGGCGGGGTGACGCGGGCCGCGGGGTTTTTGAACCTTACGCAGTCCGCCGTATCCATGCAGCTCAAACGATTGGAGGAAAGCCTTGGCATTGCGCTGCTGGACAGGTCTGCACGCACCATCGGGCTGACCCCGATGGGGGAACAGCTTTTGAGTTATGCGCGGCGCATGCTGGAACTGAACGACGAGATTTACGGCAAACTGACAGCGACTGATTACGAAGGTGAAATCACGCTTGGCGTGCCGCATGACATCATCTATCCCGCAATCCCGCAGGTGTTGCACAAATTTGCCCAAGCCTTTCCGCGGTTGCGGGTCAAGCTGGTGTCGTCCAACACGAACCTGCTCAAGGCGCAATTCGCCCGCGGCGAGGTTGACCTAATCCTGACAACAGAGCCTGAGGGCACGCCGGGTCACACAACGCTGACAACACGCAAACTGGTGTGGATCGGCGCGCCAGGTGGTCAGGCGGGGCGGATGCGGCCCCTGCGTCTTGCGTTTTCAAACGTCTGCCTGTTCCGCACGATTGCACAACGCAGCCTTGATGCGGCCCATATCCCTTGGGAAATGGCGATCGAAGGGGACGGTCAAACCGCGATCGAGGCCACAGTCAGCGCAGATTTGGCCGTGCACGCCAGCTTGGACGGCACAGCCCCCGCGGACCTGTCCAAAATCGACAGCAGCGCGGGGCTTCCGTCATTGGGCGAAATGCAGATCAATCTGTATCGCGGTGATCTTGGGGCAGGGCACGCGATGGATGAATTGGTTGGCATGATCACGGCGGCCTACCGGATGGGGCAAGTGCCTGTGGCGCGCGTCGTGTCTGCCTGACACGCGCCAGATGTTTATATGATGGTCGGCGTAACCACGACCTTACCGGTGGACCGGCGTGACCGTAAAAGATCAAGCGCCTCGTCCGCTTGGTCCAACGGTAACGCGTGGCTGATATGGGGTTTCAGATCGCCCGCCGCATACATATCCATGAGCGCAGAAATGCTTTGCATCACGGTTTGCGGGGCGAATTTCAGATATCCGCCCCAGTAAAACCCCAAGACGTCGATATTCTTGACCAATATGATGTTCGCAGGGATCGGCGGCACATCACCGCTGGCAAAGCCGATGACAATCATACGTGCTTTTGGTTTGCAGGCACGCATCGCGGATTTGAACCCGGCCCCTCCAACAGGGTCATACACCACATCCGCACCACCCAGTGCCTTGACCGCATCTGTGAAGTCACCGTTCGTGCTGTCGATCAAGTGGTCCGCACCTGCGGCCTGTGCCACGGCCAGCTTTTCAGCCCCGCGCGCAACAGCAATCACATTCGCGCCCATTGCCTTGCCGATCTCAACGGCTGTCAGGCCAACACCGCCCGACGCGCCCAGAACCAGCAAGGTTTCACCGGCCTGCAATTTTGCCCGATCCGTGAGCGCCAAATGTGATGTCCCGTAGGCCACATAAAACCCCGCTGCAACCTCTGGTGGCATTTCGTCTGGCACGGCCAAGCAATTTGCAGCCGGGAAAACACCGAATTCCGCCAGCCCGCCCGAACCGCCGAAAACGGCAACGCGCGTCCCAATTTTGGGTTCCGTTACGTCATCTCCATGGGCGACAACCGTGCCGCAAACTTCCATCCCTAAACTGAAGGGCGGTTTTGGCGTGTCCTGATAGGTGCCATTCGCCATTAAAAGATCGGCAAAGTTTAGCCCACAGGCGTGAATTTGCAGTAACACCTCGCCTTTTACGGGTGTTGGTGTTTCTATATCTACAAGGAGGGCGCCTTGTTCGAAATTGTTGACTTGGAACGCGCGCATCTGATGCCTCTTCATTGTGTTTGTTGGAGTTTCGTAACTTTATCACACTTTTTCTAGTGCCTATCTGGAACAATCGTCGATTGAAATCGTTTGCGTAATGAAGATTTTGATTTTCGACCTGTCCTTAAGGTCAGGTCGGCGACTGCAACCGTTGCGTGTCTTGGTTTCGAGTGCGACACGTTGTTAACGATTGCAGGTTATCTTTGGTTTTGGCGGAAACGTCGGGGTCGTACCGTGATCAACAGTTATGAATAAAAAGGAAGTCCCAATGAAGCATCCAGTTGACGTCCATGTAGGGAAACGTATTCGCCAACGTCGTTGGATGAACGGGACAACGCAGCAACAGCTAGCCGAATCCGTCGGGATTAAATTCCAGCAGATCCAGAAATACGAAACAGGCATGAACCGCGTCAGCGCATCCCGCCTTTGGGATATTGCCAATGTGCTGCACGTGCCTGTGTCATTCTTCTTTGACGGGCTGACAGACGCGTCAGGTGATGCGCCTCAAGGTGATGTGCCTAGCGACGTTCTGACAGACAAGGAGGCGCTTGAGCTTTTGCGGTCCTACTATGCGATGCCTGAAAACCAGCGCCGCCGCCTGTTTGACCTTGCTCGGGTATTGAGCGAGGCCGCCTAAGTCGGCTTGACCACCCTTACCGTCGCGCGTTACCGATTGATTTAACAATCAAAACGAATTCGGGGGGGGATTAGGCGAATGCAGTCTATTGATGACGCGACCAAGGCGGATGTGATCCGCGTCGCACATTTACTTGCCGATGCAGCGCGGGTGGAAACACTGCGCATGTTTCGCCAGCGCAACCTTGCTTCTGATAACAAAGTTAAGGATGGCGCAGGTTTTGACCCAGTAACCGAGGCCGACCGCGCCGCAGAAAAAGCGATGCGCGCGATCCTGGATCACGAACGCCCCCAAGACGGTATCTTGGGCGAAGAATTTGGCACAAAGGGCGGATCGTCCGGCCTGACGTGGGTGCTTGACCCGATTGACGGCACGCGCGGCTATATCAGTGGGACCCCGACATGGGGCGTTTTGATCGCTGTTTCTGATGCCGCTGGTCCACAATTCGGTTTAATCGACCAACCTTATATCGGCGAACGCTTTGTCGGCGGGTTTGGCGTGGCCGAAATGACGGGCCCGCATGGTGTGATGCCATTGTCGACCCTTCAGCGCCGCAATTTTTCAGACGCAATTTTGCTGACAACCTTCCCGGAAGTCGGCACTGCACTGGAACGTCGCGCGTTCGAGGCTGTCGCAAAGTCGGTCAAACTGACCCGTTACGGCATGGATTGCTATGGTTACGCCCTTTTGGCGGCGGGGCAGGTTGATTTGGTGATCGAAGCGGGGCTGCAACCCTATGACATCCATGCGCCAATCGCTGTGATCAAGGCGGCCGGCGGCGTTGTCTCAAATTGGCAAGGCGGCGCGGCCCATTTGGGGGGGCGCGTGATTGCGGCTGCCAACGCCGATATTCACGCCGTTGCATTGGCCGCCTTGCAGGAGAGCATCGATGCCTGACCTGATCATTCGCGGGGCGCGCACCGTTTTGACAATGGATGACGCGCGCAATCGGCTTTGGGACGCTGATATTCATGTCAAAGACGGGGTGATCCACGAAATTGGCCCTGATCTGGTCGTGGAAGGCGCCCAAATCGTGAATGCTGTGGGTCGCGTTGTGACGCCCGGCTTGGTCAATACGCACCACCATCTATACCAAACCCTCACACGCGCGGTTCCGGGGGGGCAGGGTGCGTTGCTGTTTGGCTGGCTACAAACGCTCTATCCGATCTGGTCGCATTTCGGACCAGAAGAGATGTTTATTTCCGCGCAAGTTGGGCTTGCTGAACTGGCGTTGTCCGGCTGCACGATGACATCTGACCATTTGTATCTTTATCCTAACGGGTCGCGGCTGGATGATACCATCGCCGCCGCGTCCGAAGTGGGTATGCGTTTCCATCCAACCCGCGGATCAATGAGCATCGGCGTAAGCGATGGCGGTTTGCCCCCAGATGCGCTGGTCGAGGCTGAACCAGATATCCTGAATGATTGCATCCGTGTGATCGACGCATTTCATGATCCGTCCGATGGGGCGATGGTGCGCGTGGGTGTGGCCCCGTGTTCACCGTTTTCCGTCAGTCGAGACTTGATGCGCGATGCCGCAATTCTGGCGCGGGACAAGGGCGTGATGCTGCATACCCATTTGGCCGAAAACGACGAAGACATCGCCTATTCCCTCGAAAAATTCGGGTGCCGTCCCGGTCAATATGCCGAAGATCTGGGATGGACGGGCGATGATGTTTGGCACGCACATTGCGTCAAACTTGATGGTCAAGAGATTGATCTGTTTGCAAAATCACGCACTGGCGTTGCCCATTGTCCCTGTTCGAACTGCCGGCTTGGGTCTGGTATTGCGCCCGTGCGGCAGATGCGTGATGCAGGGGTCAAGGTGGGGCTTGGCGTTGATGGTTCAGCCAGCAATGACGTCGGCAACCTGATGTCAGAGGCCCGCCAGACCATGCTGCTGCAACGCGTGCAAAATGGCGCTGATGCCATGTCTGCGGATGAGGCATTGTTCATCGCGACCCGCGGCGGGGCAGAGGTTTTGGGGCGGCATGATTGTGGTCAAATCGCTGTGGGAAAACGCGCTGACATTGCCATTTGGGATGTAAATGGCGTGGAATCCGCCGGAAGCTGGGACCCCGCTGCGCTGGTTTTGGCTGGTCCGAGCCAAGTGAACGATTTGTTCATTGAAGGGCGTCAAATTGTATCTGATGGTCGTATGACAACGATTGATTTAGAGGCCGTGATTGCGCGGCAAAATAAACTCGCCACCAGTTTGGCAGAAAAGGTCTGATGTTCAGAACACTTTTGATTTTTCTTGGGTTGTCGGCCTGCGTGATGATCCCGTTGAATGATGTTGACAACAATGCGCCCGCCTTGGCGGGGCAGGCGGCCAGTGCCCCTGCGTTTGAAAGGCTATTGAATGAAGCGCGGGCGACACCCGTTTCAGCCAACGGCAATTTGACCGCCGCGGCGAATACCCATGCGGCAGACATGGTGGCCAACGGCTACTTTTCTCACGCTTCGCTCAATGGAGCTCGTGTCAGCGACCGTGTCGCGGCCCAAGGACTGAAACGCTGCAGCATCGCTGAAAACATTGCCGACGGTCAGCGTACCCAGGCAGAGGTATTTGCCGCATGGATGAGCTCTCCTAGTCACCGCGCGCATATGTTGAACCCCAAATTCCAAAGCTACGGACTTGGTCGTGCAGACAACAAATGGGTGCTGGTGCTTTATAAGGCTTGCTGACGCACGCCACTGATCCACACGTCGCGCACGGCCCGATCATCACCCATCATGATGGTTGGAAAAACGGCATCCCAAACGTCGGTGGCACGGGCGTGTCTTTGCGCAATCGCGGGCGTGGATGCAAGGTTCAAAACGGTGATGTCGGCCGCTGCACCTGCGCCCAGATGACCGATTTCGCCTGATTGATGCAACGTATTTGCGGACCCTTCTGTCGCCATCCACATCAGCTGTGCAGGGTGCAATGCCACGCCGCGCAGCTGCCCGATTTCATAGGCTGCTGCCATTGTGTGCAGCATCGAAAATGATGATCCGCCGCCCGTATCTGTCGCAAGGCCCACGCGCAATCCTGCGGCCGCCAATCCCATCGTGTCAAACAACCCCGATCCGATGAACGTATTGGATGTCGGACAATGCACAACACCGGCATTCAATTCGGCCAACCGGTCAATCTCGCGCGGGTCTAAGTGAATTGCGTGGCCATAAACCCCCTTGGTCCCCAGCAAACCATAGGCTTCGTAAGTGTCCAGATAATCACGCGCCTTTGGGAATAGCTTGAGGACCCAAGCAATTTCATCATGCTGTTCGCTCAGGTGGGTTTGCATCAGACAATCGGGGTTTTCGGCCCATAATGCGCCCAAAGCGGCCAACTGATCTGGCGTCGATGTTGGTGAGAATCGCGGCGTTATCGCATAGGATGCGCGCCCCTTGCCGTGCCACTTTTCCAGCAACGTCTTGCTATCGTCATAGGCCGATTGCGCCGTATCCAACAGGGTGTCAGGTGCGTTGCGATCCATACATGTTTTGCCCGCAATCACCGCCATATTGCGCGCAGCAGCAGCCTCGAAAAACGCATCCACGCTTGTCGGGTGTATGGTGCAAAAGCTGGTCAATGTGGTGGTCCCGTGGGCAATCGCCAGATCACAGGTTCGTCCCGCAATTTCGGCCGCATAGGCGGGATCGCCAAACCGCGATTCTTCGGGGAATGTATAGGTATTGAGCCAATCAATCAGCTGCTTGCCCCAGCTCGCGATCATCGCTGTTTGCGGGTAATGCATATGCGCGTCCACAAACCCCGCGCTAATCAAATCGGTCCCGTAATCGGTGACAATGGCGTCGGGGTTTGCCTTGGCCAATGTTGCCCCATCATCCACGGCAACAATGCGCCCGTTTTCGATCAAAACACTGCCCGCGGTGTTGAGCCGAACGCAGTCTTGCCAATCCGTCACAAGCGGATTGCCCGCAAACCCAAGCGTCGTTCCTAAAAGCAGTTTTTTTGTCATCATCTCACCTTAGGCTGCGTTCACCATTCGGGCAAATCATCGCAATTTCGACTTACCTGCGCTTGTGCGACGTTCGCAAGCCGCTATGTTGCGTATACGCTTTGGGAGAGGCTTTGATGACCGATCATATCGACGATTCTGATGATGAAGCCTTTGGTGTTACCGACCGGCTTGTCAGCGATGTTATGGGGGCCGTTGATGCTGGCCGATCCGATCAGGTCGGGGCCATCCTTGATCCGTTACACCCCGCCGATATTGCCCATCTGATCGAACAGATTGATGCGCGAAAACGGCGCGATCTTTTGGATGTGTGGAAGGGGGGCATGGATGGCGACATCCTGTCCGAGCTTGACGAAAACCTGCGCGAAGAAGTCATCGAAAGCCTCGCACCCGATGAATTCGCCGATGCGGTGCGCGAGCTGGAAACAGATGACGTTGTTGATCTGGTCGAATACCTTGACGATGATCAGCAAGAGGCGGCACTTGAGGCGCTTGACGCCAGCGACCGTGTCGCTGTTGAGCAGGCATTGTCATACCCGGAAGAATCCGCTGGTCGTCACATGCAATCGGAACTGGTGCGCGCGCCAGACCATTGGACAGTCGGCCAGGCGATTGATTACCTGCGCGCGGGCGATCTCGATCTGCCTGACCAATTTTACCATATTTTGCTGGTTGATCCGCGGCTCAAAGCGACAGGTTATGTCACCTTGGGGCGGCTGTTGTCATCGCACCGCGATGTGATGCTAAGCACGATTGCAGAAGACAGCTTTCGCACGTTCCACGTCACCCAAGACGTGGAGGAAGTGGCCCAGGCAATCAACCACTACCATATGATTACCGCCCCTGTGGTTGATGATGACGGGCGCATCGTTGGGGTCATTACCATTGATGACGCGATGGTCTTTCTGGAAGAAGAAGCCGAAGAAGACATCCTGCGGCTTGCAGGCGTCGGTGAAGGGTCGCTGTCCGACAGGGTTATTGAAACCACACGTCAGCGTTTTCCATGGTTGGCGGTTAATCTGGTCACTGCGATTTTCGCGTCTTTGGTGATTTCGCTGTTTGAAGAAACGATTGCGGGCCTCGTGGCGCTCGCGGTTTTGATGCCTATCGTGGCGTCTATGGGCGGGAATGCTGGTACGCAATCGCTGACCGTGGCAGTGCGCGCTATCGCGACCCGCGATTTGACAGGCGCAAACGTCTGGCGCGTGATCAGGCGCGAGGCACTTGTCGGCCTCGTCAACGGCACAATTTTTGCGATTGTTATGGGCCTTGTCGGGGCGTTGTGGTTCGGCACACCCATGTTAGGCGTTGTGATTGCGGTTGCGATGGTAATCAATATGGTTGTGGCGGGCCTTGCTGGAACAATGGTGCCGGTGCTGCTTGAACGTATCGGTGTGGATCCGGCATTGGCTTCGGGCGCTTTTGTAACGACAGTCACAGACGTCGTCGGCTTTTTCGCATTTTTGGGATTGGCCGCTGCATGGCTTCTTTGACAGATCAAAAAGCAGCAGCACGCAAGGCTGCTTTTGCGCGCCGCAAGGTTGCACATGACAGCGGCGCGGGCTCGGCTGCCCATCTTAGCGCGTTTCTCGCAGGCCACCGCGGTGTGCCGCTTGCCGGCTACATGGCCATGCGCACCGAAATCGACCCGACCCCCGCGATGGAAGAGGCAGCAGCACATGGCCCCGTCGGGGTGCCTGTCATTCTTGGTGCAGGTCAGCCGCTCAAATTTCGCATCTGGGAGCCGGGTGTCGAAATGATTGCGGGTGAATTTGGCGCGTTGATCCCCGCGACAGGCGACTGGATGACCCCTGAAATCGTCATCGTGCCCTTGGTCGCGTTTGACCTGAATGGCGGGCGGCTCGGCTATGGCGGCGGCTTTTACGACCGCACCCTTGAAGGTTTGCGCGCACATCAGGCCACTCTCGCGGTCGGCTTCGCCTATAGCGCACAGCAGGCGGACGATATTCCGCTTGAACCAACCGATCAGCCGCTCAACATCATGATTACCGAGGCTGGCCAGACATCATTCTGACCACCCGCTTCTTTTGGCCAAAAATACCGCCGCCGGAGGCACGTGTTTTCGCAGAAAACGCGCAAGCAGTTTTTCCACTAGCAGAAGTCGCAGACACACCGTAACAGGGATGCCATGAAAATACTTTTCCTTGGTGATGTCATGGGCCGCGCAGGCCGTGCGGCAGTGATCGAACGGCTGCCAAAATTGCGCACCGAATGGCGGCTGGATTTTGTTGTGGTCAACGGCGAAAATGCAACCGGTGGCATGGGTCTGTCTGGGGCCCATGCCAAGCTGCTGCTTGACGCGGGGGCCGACGTAATCACGCTGGGCGATCATGCGTTCGACCAAAAGGACATGATGACATTCGCGGCAAATGAGCCGCGCATCATCCGCCCGCTGAACTTTTCCAAGGCCGCCCCGGGTGTCGGCGCGCGGGTCTTTCCCGCGACCCAAGGGCGCAAGGTTCTTGTGACGCAGGCGCTTGGCCAAGTGTTCATGAAACGCCCGTTTGATGACCCCTTCTCTGCGCTTGACGTGGTCTTGCGGCAATATCCGATGGGCGGCGCGGTTCAGGCCAGCCTCGTTGATATCCACTGCGAAGCCACGTCCGAGAAAATGGCCGTTGGTCATTACTGCGATGGTCGGGCCAGCATTGTGGTTGGCACGCATACTCATGTGCCAACAGCTGACGCGATGATCCTGCCCGCAGGCACCGCATTCCAGTCTGATGCTGGCATGTGCGGCGACTATAATTCCGTGATCGGCATGGATAAGGCGGAACCGCTCCGCCGCTTTATCACTGGCATGCCAAAGGAACGGTTCACCCCCGCCGCGTCAGAGGCCACGTTATCGGGGCTCTATGTCGAAACCGATGACCGCACAGGCAAAGCAACCCGTGTCGATATGGTGCGTCAAGGCGGACGGCTTTCGCAATCTGGTCCTGCATGAACACCCGATATGGGCTGACGGCCATACTGTTTTTTCTTGGGGCAGGGTGGGGCATGACCCAACCGCTCACTAAAATTGCAGTCTCGGCAGGGTATGAACCCTTTGGCCTGATCTTCTGGCAGTTTGTCATTGCAGCGGTGCTGACATCCACGATCCTGCTGGCTCAGCGCCGCGCATTTCCACTGTCACGTAAAACCTTGGTCTTTTGTCTTCTCATCGCGCTTTTGGGCACGTTGGTTCCAAACACGACCAGCTATCGGGCGGCCTTTTTCTTACCATCGGGGATCATGTCGATCGTGATCGCGACCGTGCCGATGTTTGCCTTTCCGATCGCGCTTTTGATGGGCACGGATTGGTTTACGTGGCGGCGCATGGCGGGGCTCGTCTTGGGTCTGATCGGCGTCAGCCTCATCGCCCTGCCAGAGGCAAGCCTACCTGACCGGGCGATGGCCGCTGTCTTGCCGCTCGCGATTGTGGCGCCGTTTTGTTACGCATTGGAAGGGAACGTGGTCGCCAAATGGGGCACAGCCGGCCTGTCGCCTGTGCAACTGATGTGCGGGGCTGCGTGGATCGGGGCAGCGTTTGCCTTGCCGCTTGCAGTGCAGTCCGGCCAATTCATCGACCCGCGCCCACCTTATTTCAGTGCAGACGCCGCATTTCTTTTGTCGTCAGTCCTGCACGTGACCGTCTACATCGGCTATATCTGGCTTGTCGGGCAAGCAGGCGCTGTGTTTGCAGGGCAGGTCGCCTATCTGGTCACGATATTTGGCGTGCTTTGGGCGATGTTGTTGCTGGACGAAGTCTATTCGCTTTGGATTTGGGCAGCACTATGTGTGATGCTGGCAGGGATCGCCCTTGTGCGACCGCGCCAGGATAAGGAATTGGGCACCATATGATTGATCTGTTCACACTGTCACAGACCCAAGGCGCGTGGCTGACCATTGGCGTTGTCGCGTTCATGTTCTTAATGTTTCTGCGAGAGGTTTACCCAACCGAAGTCGTCGCCATGATCGGTGTGTCCACTTTGTTGGTCACAGGTGTGCTGTCCTACAATGATGCTGTCATGGCACTGGCCAACCCCGCCCCGTGGACGATTGCTGCGATGTTCATCATCGTGGGCGCGTTGGTGCGCACTGGCGCGCTTAATGCGCTCACCCAAGTTGTCGAACGGCAAGCCCAGAAAAATCCAGGCAGGGCGATTGGCGGGGCACTCGTATTTGTGGCATTTGCCAGTGCGATTATGAACAATACGCCGCTTGTGGTCGTCATGATCCCCGTCTTTGTGCAGCTTGCCCGTACATTGGGCACATCGGCATCCAAATTGCTGATCCCGCTCAGCTATGCGGCCATTGTCGGTGGAACAATGACACTGCTTGGCACCTCGACCAACCTTTTGGTCGACGGCGTTGCACGATCATCTGGGATGGAGCCGTTTGGCATCCTCGAAATCCTGCCCGTGGGGCTGGTCGTTGTGACGTGGACGTTCATTTACCTCTATTTTGCGGGCCCACGGCTTTTGCCCGATCGGTCCAGCATGGCCAGCTTGCTATCTGATCGTTCCAAAATGCGCTTCTTTTCAGAGGCTATTATTCCCGCAAACAGCAACCTGATCGGGCGCGACGTGATGGGTGTGCAGCTTTTCAAGCGTGATGGGGTGCGGTTGATTGATGTTGTGCGCGGGGATGCATCCCTGCGCCGCAATCTCAAAGATGTGATCTTGGAAAAAGGCGATCGCATCGTCCTGCGCACCCAAATGACAGAACTTTTGTCACTGCAAGCCACGCCAGATTTGCGCCGCGTCGATCAAGTGTCGTCAGTCGAAACCACCACGGTCGAGGTCTTGATCACACCCAACTGTAAAATGGTGGGACGCACGCTTGCGTCATTGCGCCTGCGCCGCCGTTACGCGGTCTATACATTGGCCGTGCATCGGCGCGACACCAACATCGGTCGCCAAATTGACGATCTGGTGGTACGCGTCGGTGATACGCTTCTGCTGGAAGGCGCCCAAGAAGACATCGCGCGTCTGGCTGATGATATGAATCTGGGTGACGTGTCCAAGCCATCCGAACGGGCCTACCGCCGTGGTCGCGCATGGATCGCGATTGTAACATTGCTGTCCGTCGTCATACTTGCGGCGCTGAACGTCGCCCCCATTTTGATGCTGGCAATGGTTGGCGTCACGGTCGTGCTGATGACAGGCTGCATCGACGCAGAAGAGGCGTTTTCTTACGTCGATGGCCGACTTTTGGCACTGATATTTGCGATGCTTGGTGTTGGGGCTGCTTTGCAATCCTCGGGTGCTGTCACAATGATCGCGGATGCGATCAGTCCGGTGATGACAGTTCTGCCGCCCTTCTTTGTCGTGCTTGCGGTCTATCTGCTGGCGTCGATCCTGACAGAGCTTGTCAGCAACAATGCTGTTGCGGTTGTTATGACACCTGTGGCCATTGGGCTTGCAGCGGCGCTGGGCGTTGATCCGCGCCCCTTGGTTGTGGCGGTGATGATCGCTGCCAGCGCCAGCTTTGCGACCCCTATCGGCTACCAGACCAACACGCTGGTCTACGGCCCGGGTGGCTATAAATTCGCAGACTTCTTGCGCTTTGGTATCCCGCTTAACCTGTCGCTGGCCCCCATCGCCAGTTTTGTCATCCCGATGATCTGGCCACTCTAACTTCTTTTGGCCAAAAATACCGCCGCCGGAGGCTTGGCTTTGTCACAAAGCCAACAGCAACGCTGGCTTGATCCACACCCCGTTTGTGGCATATGACGGGCCAAACCTCGAAACCGATAGGACGATACATCATGGCGGGTCACTCCAAATGGGCGAACATCCAACACCGCAAAGGGCGGCAGGATAAACTACGCTCCAAGCTGTTTTCAAAGCTGGCCAAGGAAATCACTGTGGCCGCGAAAATGGGCGACCCTGATCCGGATAAAAACCCGCGTTTGCGTCTGGCCGTGAAAGAAGCGAAATCAAGCTCGGTGCCCAAGGACGTGATTGATCGCGCGATCAAGAAATCCCAAGGCGGTGATGCGGAAAACTATGACGAAATCCGTTACGAAGGGTATGGCCCGAACGGTGTTGCCGTGATCGTCGAGGCGATGACCGACAACAAAAACCGCACCGCTTCAACCGTGCGGTCCACATTTGGCAAAAATGGTGGCAACTTGGGCGAAACAGGCTCTGTTGGTTTCATGTTCGACCGCGTGGGCGAAGTCGTCTATCCCGCGTCCGTGGGCGATGCGGACACCGTGATGATGGCCGCGATCGAGGCTGGCGCAGACGACGTGCAATCCGACGAAGAAAACCACGTGATCTATTGCGCAGATACCGACCTCAACGAAGTCTCCAACGCGCTGGAAAAAGATCTAGGTGAATCCGAGACAACCAAGCTGATCTGGAAACCCAACATGACAACAGAGGTCGACGCCGAAGGCTTGGCCAAACTGATGAAACTGCTTGATGTGCTGGAAGAAGACGACGACGTGCAGCGCGTCACGACCAATATGGAAGCCTCTGACGAGGTCATGGCATCCTTCGAAGGATAACCAACCCATTGGGTTAACTTACGGGGGGCGCGGTCAGGAATGAACGCGCCCCATGTGTTTTGGGGGGGGCCCGGTCACGCCGGAGCGTATGCAAAACC
>CBFHME010000003.1:0-305174 GCA_965656885.1 Yoonia sp. | reverse complement strand
TTCGGCATCGATGATGAACCATTTCTTGTCGATATCCGCAGGTGTCGCGGTAAAGGTTTTCATAAGTCACCAGTCTTTAAGGGGCCAAAATCAGCCCTGTCATTCAGATAGGTGGCTTATAAAGGTGTTCGCAGACGCGTCAAGCACCACTTCGCCGTATTAGTTGAGCAAAAACAGATACTTACAAATTAGGTATTAAAATACCCCACTATTTAGGGGGAATGGAATAGGTCAAAGACGCCCGTGCAACCGGTGCATCCATGCCATCGCTATAAATCAAACAATCGCCCACTGCCAGAACACGGCCCAGCTTGTGCAAAACAGCCTCGCAAATCAAATCAACACCCGCCACCGGTTTGCGCATGAAATCGATGCTGCAATTTGTGGTGACTGCCAAGGCTTCTGGCCCAATCCGGCTTAACACAGCCAGATACATGCCCACATCGGCCAACCCGAACATGGCCGGCCCGGACACAGTGCCACCGGGGCGCAAATGCTTGTCCGCCGTGACCAATGCCACGCGCACGCCCTTGTCGGTGACCTCCAGCACCTGGAAGTCGCTGTGCACCTGTGGGAACACCTCGACCAAGAACGCCTGCAACGCGGCCACATCCAATTTGATATCCAAAGTCTTTCCTCCGATCGTGGTTGGGGCTAACTTGGCCTGAATATTGCAAAAGGAGCAAGGGTATGGATTTGATCATTCGCGAGGATTTGGACGGGGTTTGCCGTTTGACCCTGAACGCCCCTGCCCGATTAAACGCACTCAGCGATGCAATGATCGCCGCCTTACACGACACCCTGAACGACATCGCGGACGACAACAGCATCAGGGCCGTCATCATAAAAGGCACGGGCAAGGCATTTTGCGCGGGCCATGATCTCAAAGAAATGCAAGCCAAACGGGACGCGCCCGACAATGGTGCAGCGGCCCTTAAGGACCTGTTTGATCGTTGCGCTGCGATGATGGCGCGCATCCAATCCCTGCCCCAACCCGTCATTGCCCAAGTCCACGGGATCGCCACGGCCGCAGGTTGCCAGCTTGTCGCCACATGCGATCTGGCTATTGCGGCGGATGATACGCGATTTGGCGTCAACGGCGTCAATATCGGCCTGTTCTGTTCAACCCCGATGGTCGCCCTCACCCGCAATATCCCCCGCAAGGCCGCGTTCGAGATGCTGACAACAGGCCGCTTCATCCCCGCAGCCGAAGCCGTGACACTGGGCCTTATCAATCGCGCCACACCCATGGCGGAACTGGACGCGGCTACGCTCGATCTGGCCCAAACAATCGCAGGCAAATTGGCAAGTGCCGTGAAGACGGGTAAATCCGCCTTTTATACGCAGGCGCAAATGACGACAGCCGATGCATACAGCTTCACAGGTCAAGTCATGGTCGACAATATGGCCAACCCCGACACCGATGAAGGCATCAATGCATTCTTGGAAAAACGCGACCCAGATTGGTCTTGATTTTCCAGTTGCCCTAAATACCTCGGGGTCTGGGGCTGGCCCCAGCCTTACAGCTGATAAATATCACTGAACTTTTCAGTCAAATAAGCCAACAATGGCGCCTCTGTCGGGGCCTTGCCTGCTGCACGTGTAATCACATCGCGCGGCTCATACAGCCCGCCATGCGTTTGCACATTGTCCCGCAACCAATCGGTCGCAGCAGATGTATCGCCACGCGCAAGATCACCATCCAAATCAGGCACGTCAGCGCGCAACGCATCATGCAAACAACCCGCATAAACATTGCCCAAACTATAGGTCGGGAAATACCCCATCAGCCCTTCTGACCAATGAACGTCCTGCAATACACCGTTGGATGGTTTGTCGACGGCATAGCCAAAATCAGCCGCAAACCGATCGCTCCATGCGGCTTCAAGATCAGCAACTTTGAGGTCGCCAGCCATAAGCGCCCGTTCCAGATCAAACCGCATCAGCACATGCAGGTTATACTGCACCTCGTCTGCTTCTGTGCGGATAAACCCATCCGATACGCGGTTCACACAGGCGTAGAATGCATCTTCATTTGCAATGCCAAAATCGCCAAACGCATCACGCATTTGCCCATAAAGCCAACCTGTAAACGCGCGGCTGCGGCCGATCTGGTTTTCGTAAATCCGGCTTTGGCTTTCGTGCACGCCCATCGACACGCCGCCACCCAATGGGGTCAGCACATAATCCGCGTTGATATTTTGTTCATATGCTGCGTGCCCGACCTCGTGGATGGTGGAATAAAAACAGTTGAACGGATCGGCAGGGTTGGTGCGGGTGGTAATGCGCACATCAATGCCTGACCCGCTGGAAAACGGATGCACGGCCTTGTCGATGCGACCTTTGTTCAGGTCATATCCAAATGCCAGCGCCAGCTTGGTTGACAGGGCCAGCTGTGCGGCCTCATCAAATGCGCCCGTCAACGCCTGTGGTTTGGGCCGATCCAGAATGGCGGCACGCAATTCCACCAAACCGGGACGCAGGGCCGCAAACATTGCGGCAATCTCTGCCCCCGTTGCACCAGGTTCGTAATCGTTCAGCAGCGCATCATAGCGATCGCCACCTGCGGCCAATGCATCCGCCTCTTGTTGGCGCAAGCCCACGACCTGTTCGAGCACTGGCAGATAGGATGCGACATCATCATCAGCGCGTGATTGCGCCCAAATGCGGTGCGCAAGCGATGTGGTTTTCGCAATCTCCGCAGCCAGCTCAGCCGGCACCTTCATCGTGCGGTCATAGCTGCGCTGGATATGGCGCAGGTTGGCCGCGGATACATCATCAGTCGCCTTGGCTGTGGCCAACCATTCACCCACGCGCGGGTCTATGCGCCGCGCGTGCAGCACATTCGCCATGGCTGCGTGTTCTTCGGCGCGTTGCGGTGCTGACCCTTCGGCCATCATGGTTTCCTGATCCCAGCCAAGACGCCCCGCAACTTGCGAAAGGGCTTCTGTCTCGCGCTGGAAGGACATCAGATCATCATATGCAGACATCCTATGCCCCCCGAATGGATTGTGGATGCGGATAGGCCGCAAGGAACCGTGCCCGCAAGATCACCACCCAAAGCACAACCGCCCCAAGCTGATGCACAATCGCGATGTGCCACGGTGCGGAATAAATCACTGTTGCAATGCCCAGCACGACCTGAAGCAACATGACAGCCAGCATCAGGTTAAACGCAAATTTCGTACGGGTATTGCCCGACTTACGCGCCTGCGCCCAAACGAAAACACCAAATGCGAACAAGATATATCCGGCCATACGGTGCATGAATTGCACCAGCCCGTCATCTTCAAAGAAATTTCGCCACCACGGGGTCAGGCTGAACAGATCGGGCGGCAAAAACCCACCCGCCATCAACGGCCAATCAGGATAATTGCGCCCTGCATCAATGCCTGCAACCAATGCACCAATCAGGATTTGCAAGAACGCCAATGCCACCAGCCATGTGCCAAGCCGTGTCAGGCTGGCGTCCCCCATACGGCGGGCTTGGAGCAGATCGGCCTCTCGTCGTGACAGGCGCAACACAAACCAAGTGATGAACCCGAAAATGACGAATGCGAGCCCAAGATGCGTCGCCAACCTGTAGGACGCAACATCAAGCATCCCTTCTTCAAGGCCGCTGGACACCATCCACCAGCCGATTGCCCCTTGCAAACCGCCCAAGGCGCCAAGGAACAACAACCGTCCTGTCCAACCTGTCGGCATCTTGCGCGTAACCAAAAACCCTACGAAACCAATCGCCCAGACCAGGCCGATCACACGGCCAAGCTGACGATGGCCCCATTCCCACCAGTAGATGGTTTTGAATTCAGCAAGGGTCATACCCTTATTCTGTAGCTGGTATTCGGGAATCGCCTTATATTTCTCAAACTCGTCCAGCCAGACAGCCTCTGACGTGGGCGGCATCGCACCCTTTAAGGGGGCCCATTCTGTGATCGACAAGCCGCTGTCAGTCAAACGGGTCAGGCCGCCGACGATGATCATCACGCCGACAAGCGCGAAAATCAGGATCAGCCACGCCCGCACAGCGCCTCGTGCGCCCTGCCCGCCGCGGTCAATGCCGCCGGGGGCCGCGACCTGTTTTTGCACGTCGCCCACATCTTCGAAAATACTGCGCTGTTTGTCTGCCATCAGTTCGGCCCTTTGTTACTTATCGCGCAATCTAGGGCGGCTGAAGCACAGGGGCAAGCGCGACAGGGTGCCGCGATATGATACTGCGCCGTGCATATAGATGCTTTCGCATTTCACCAGAATAACTCGACGGAAAATCCGGCGTTCTTCGTTGAATAGACAACAGCAATCAAACACTGCCCTGGAGGACACTAATGAAGATATTTGCAACGGCCTTGGCCTTAACGCTTTTGACCGCAGGTGCGGCACAATCCCACTCGACAATTACGGAGCAAGATGATCAAACCTGCATCATGTCCGATGGCAACCCCGATCACGAGACTGGCCCGTGGCGCGAGGGCGCTGTGGTTATTGCCCAAGATCACAACCTTTGCGTTGATGCGACACCCGCGCTTACGGGCGAGATTGCCGAAAATGTCCGTATATCAGGAATCACGGTGACTGGCATTCCGTTGCGCCCTGGCACAGCTGAATATTACGATCGATATCAGAGCGGGGTTATTCGCGGGATCCATCCTCGGGCTGGAATGTTGAAGGCGTCGGCGGTCTGATTATGGATGCGCAAAACGCCCATGTTGATGGCGGAGGTTATTACCATTACCACGGCATTCCATCGGCTGTGGTGGGCGATCTTGACGACGCGTTGTTCGGGTATGCCGCGGACGGGTTCAAGATTTACTATGTCTGGGACGCGGCGCAATCGTCATACCAGCTGAAATCGGGCACACGCGAAAGCGGCCCGGGCGGTGCATATGACGGCACATACGTGCAAGACTACGTATTTGTCGAAGGTTCAGGCACGCTTGATGCCTGCAACGGGACGATGGTTGACGGGGAATATGCGTATTTCGCAACAGATGACTTCCCGTTCTTCCCCAGATGTTTCAAAGGCACGGTATCCAAGGACTTTATCGGCGGACGCGGCGGCAGAACGCCACCTGCCAACGATGGCTAACAAGCCGCTTGGTGAGGTCGCTGGTCGTTAATCCCCGCGTTCTTTCCAGCGCACCATTTGGCGCAGGATGCCGTGCAGCATTTGCACGTCGGCGCGGGTCAGTGGCATCCGGCTCCAAAGGTTGCGCAGATTGGCCTTCATGCTGGGGCCTTTGTGGTCGGGGTAAAAGAAGCCGGCGTCTTGCAGCCGATCCTCGTAATGGGTCGCAAGGGCGGCCATCTCGCCTTGGGATGCCCATTCGCCTACGTGACTGACGGTTTGTGCCGTGGTGTCCGCTGTGGCCCGCTGAAATTCATAGGCTGTCAGTAATACGCATTGCCCAAGGTTCAGTGATGCAAATTCGGGGTTCACTGGGACCGAGATGATGGCGTTGGCGCGCACGATGTCGTCATTTTCCAGCCCTGCCCGTTCCGGGCCGAACAACACGGCCACTTGTTGACCTGCCGCGATGCGGTCGCGGGCCTCGATCATTGCGGCCTCTGGCGTGAGCACGGGTTTGGTCAGGTCACGGTCCCGCGCGGTGGTTGCATAAACATATGTGCAATCGGCAATCGCGGCGTCTGTGCTGTCAAACAGCTGTGCCTCGTCCAACAGGCGCCCTGCGCCCGACGCCATGACAACCGCCTTTTGGTTAGGCCATCCGTCGCGCGGTGATGTGATCCGCATCCGGTCGAGCCCGAAATTCCACATCGCACGGGCCGCAGCCCCGATGTTTTCACCCATTTGCGGGCGGATCAGGATGAATTTCGGTTGCGGACGGTCCGTTGGCATCTGGGCTTCCTTGATTGGTTTGGCGCGTGATACGCTGATGCAAATAATGACGCAAGGAGCCCACGATATGGCATATGACGAAGGACACGCGGAACTGATGCGCGATGCGCTGGACGGCGTAGACGGGATCACGACCCGCAAAATGTTCGGCGGCCTGTGTTTTATGCTGTCGGGCCATATGGTGTGCGGTGTTCACAAGGGCGGCGGCATGGCCCGCGTGGGCAAGCAGGCAGAGACAGAGGCGCTGACAATCGACGGGATCAGCCCGCTTTCATTCACAGGCCGTAAGATGGGCGGCATGGTTGACGTGTCCGAAGACGTGCTGGGCGATGAGGCCCGATTGGCGCAAATTGTAGGTCTGGCACTGGCACATGCAAAATCTTTGCCACCAAAGTAGCCAAGCCTGACAATCCCCGTTAGAAGGCCAATCAAATACATCCCCTTTGAGAGCCAATGCCATGACCGACGCGCTTGATATTCCGCAGCTTTATCTGATTACACCAAGTGATGTTGATCTGCTGACGTTCCCCGATCAACTGGCGGCTTGTCTGGACGGGGCCGATGTGGCCTGCGTGCGTTTGGCACTGGCCAGCCGTGACGAAGACCGTATTGCGCGCGCAGCTGATGCGTTGCGCGAAATCACACACGCACGCGATGTCGCCCTTGTGATCGACAGCCACATCCAGCTGGTTGAACGTCTTGGGCTGGACGGTGTGCATCTGATGGATGGCGCACGGTCGGTCAAGAAAACCCGCAAGGAATTGGGTGAAGACGCCATTGTCGGCGCATTCTGCGGTCAATCCAGCCATGACGGCATGACAGCGGGTGAATTGAACGCCGACTACATCAGTTTTGGACCTGTTGGGCAGTCGGCCTTGGGTGACGGCGAAACCGCCCCGCTTGATCTGTTTGAATGGTGGTCACAAATGATTGAAGTGCCTGTCGTGGCCGAAGGCGCGTTGTCGGTTGATCTGATCCGCGATCTGGCGCCGCATACCGATTTCTTTGGTCTGTCCGACGAAATTTGGTCCACTGACGATCCGCTTGCCGCGTTAAAGGGCCTTGTCGCCGCGATGGGTTAAGCCGCCGCGCACTTGGTCTTCTAACGCTTTCGCCACTGTCTTTCGGTCAGAAAAATCCGTCAGTTTCACAGGTATGTGGTATTTCACGACAACCTTGCCCTGACGTTTCGCGGCCAAAGTCGAAAGCAGATGCGGCGCGAAATCCATTTCGCCCCACCAACCGTAGAACCTGTCGTCGGCCCCTTCGGGCGCGAAATAACACAGCGTGACCGCCTGAAGCCGCAGTGTTTCGGCCAAGGCAGGATCAAAGAACGCGGCAAACAATGTGGGCTTGAACGGCAATACAAGCAATCCGTCTGTGCTGGTTCCTTCGGGGAAAAACAAAAGTTTGTGTCCGGCATGAAGCCTGTCGCGGAACACTTCGATTTGGGACCGCGCCTCTCGACGGTCGCGTTTGATGAACACCGTGCCAGTTGCCCGCGCCAGCCAGCCGATGCCCGGCCAATTTGCGACCTCGGCCTTGGACACGAAATAGATGCGTTTGGCCGCGTTCAACGCGAAAATATCCAGCCATGATGAATGATTGGAGACAACGGCACCTGGCCCATCCATCGGGTCGCCTTGTCGTTCATATCCCATGCCCAGCAGGAAAAACGCCGACCTACAGACGAATTGCGTGATGTATGGTGTCCAAGGGCGGCCAAGTCCGAACAACGGGCGTTCGATCAGGCGCACGATGAGCAGCACGATCAAGCACCCGAACACAACGATTCCCAACGGGATGCCACGCATGATGACCCGCACCCAGCCCATCGGTGTGATTTTGATATGATCCGGTTCGGGCACATCTCGCCAAAGCTCTGTCATGGGGCGACGCCATATAGTGCCGCCGCCCGCGCGTTCATTTGGGTTGTATCAAGGATCAGGCAGACATCAGTGGTGTTAAAGGCATGATCGACAAATGCACCCTGCCCGACCACGCCGCCCAATCGCAGATACGACTTGATCAAGGCCGGAACAGCACGCAATGCCGCCTTGCGGTCAATTTGGTCTTCGGGGACTTGGGACAATGGTACTGCCGTTGGCCCGATTGCCACCACGGTCAGCGATTCCGGCGCGGCATGGCGCGTGCCCAAAAACGACAATGGCTGTGCCAAGGCCGTGGTATCGGTGCCGTGAAACGACGCCACGCCAAATAAGATGTCGGTGTCGGTTTCTGTCACCATTTTGGAAAGCCCCGACCAAAGATGCAGCAATGCCGTGCTTCCGCGATAGTCAGGGTGCAGGCACGATCTGCCCAGCTCGAGCAACTTGCGACCACTGGCTGTCAGTCCAGAAAGGTCGAATTCACTGGCACAGTAAAATCCACCCGCCGCCGCCGCTTGGGCCGTTGTCATAAGGCGGTAGACGCCCACAACCCTGTCGCCGGATGCGCGGTTCATGTCCTCTAGCAACAAATGCGATGCATGGCCGTCAAACCGATCTGTTTCGAGACCCAACGCATGATCGACCCCGTCGCCTGCACCGCCAAGCTCAGCCACAAACACATCATAGCGCAGTCGCTGTGCTGCTGCGATGTCATCAGGACAATCTGCCAATCGGACTGAGAAATTCGGGTCAGAGATTGCCACCAAGCGGCCTTTCTTTGCTGTCGCATCCAGCTTTTAATTTTCTGGTAACGAATTGGCAACGGTTTTGGGTCAGGGTGCCGTTAACCACGATCGAGACAGGCTTGACGAACACCACCTTAGGTTGCATCGTCACTATTAGTAACAAGGATCAACATGACACGCGCCCCATCCACAACGACTTTTCCTGCTTCGCGAAAATTCACGGTCACCTTGCCGTTGATGTTCGATTGCACCTGCCCGACACCCCAATCAGGTTGCGACGGATGGCGGACCAGCATGCCTGGTTCCAGAATGGATGTCATGTCCATGTGCGGTGTTCCTTTGATTGGGGGCGCATAAGATGAGCAAGGATATAGCAGCCCTTATTGGATCGCGCATCTGCCATGATCTAATCAGCCCTATCGGTGCAATTGGCAATGGTGTTGAGTTGCTGGCGATGTCTGGCGCGGCTGGTGGCGCCGAAATGGATTTGATCACCGAAAGCGTGCAAAACGCCAATGCACGTATCCGGTTTTTCCGCATTGCCTATGGTGCAGCAATGGCAGACCAACACGTTGGCCGCAAAGAGATATTGTCTGTTCTGACAGCGACCGCCCAAGGGGGGCGGTTCACCTATTTCTGGCAACTCGACAACGATCAACAGCGTGATCTAGTGCGTATCGCATTTCTGGTGTTGCAATGTTTTGAAACCGCGATGCCACTTGGCGGCGAAATCCATATATCGCATGAAAACGACGCATGGATAATCACCGGCACCGGCTCGCGGATTGTTGTGGACCCGGAGCTGTGGGACGTCATCGGAGATGCGACCAAAACACATAGCTATAAAGCGGCGCAGGTGCAATTTGCCCTACTTCCCATCGCAATCGCAGAGGCTGGCCGTACATTGGAAGTGAGCCATTCCGACGCGGAAATCAGCGTGCGCTTTTAAGCGCGCACTGTGCCGTCGCCTGTTACCAGATATTTGAAACTGGTCAGTTGAACCGCACCGACGGGACCGCGGGCGTGCAGTTTTCCTGTGGCAATCCCAATCTCTGCACCCATGCCAAATTCACCGCCATCGGCAAATTGCGTTGATGCATTGCGCATCAGAATTGCGCTATCGAGTTGATGGAAAAACGTGTTCGCCACATCGTCGTTTTCCGTCAGAATTGCATCGGTATGATTGCTGCCAAAACTGCGGATATGATCAATAGCGGCGTCAACGCCATCTACGACCTTGGCTGCGATAATCATATCCAGGAATTCGTGCCCGAAATCATCAGGCTTCGCTGCGATTGTGCCTGCTGTCTGGGTGATCGCCGCATCACCGCGCACTTCGACGCCCGCTTCAATCAGGTCGCGCACCAGCACATCGCCATGTTTGTCGTAAAACGCGCGGTCAACCAACAAACATTCGGCAGAACCGCAGATGCCTGTGCGCCGGGTTTTGGCATTCAGAATAACGCGGCGCGCCTTTTCCAGATCAGCGTCACCATCGACGTAAACGTGACAAATCCCTTCGAGGTGAGCGAAAACCGGCACGCGCGCCTCTTTTTGCACCAACCCGACAAGGCCCTTGCCGCCGCGCGGAACAATGACGTCAATATGATCAACCGCTTGGATCATCGCCGTGACAGCGGCGCGATCGCGGGTCGGAATCAGCTGGATTGCATGTTCGGGAAGGCCTGCGGCCACCAATCCTTTGACCAGACAGCCATGGATCGCGGTGCTGGAATGGAAGCTTTCTGATCCGCCGCGCAGAATAACAGCGTTGCCTGATTTAAGGCAAAGCGCGCCTGCGTCTGCCGTCACATTCGGGCGGCTTTCGTAGATCACGCCAATTACACCGATGGGCGTGCGCACGCGTGAAATCTGCAAACCAGTGGGTTGGGTCCAGCTTTCTGTGACTTCACCAATCGGGTCTGGTTGCGCGGCCACGGACCGCAGGCCATCAACCATGCCTTGGATGCGGTTCTCATCCAGCATCAGGCGGTCCATCATAGCGGGCGATAGCCCTTTTTCCGCGCCAAAATCGAGATCTTTTGCGTTCGCGGCAAGGATATCGGCACGTGCAGACCAAACAGCATCGGCTGCCGCATTCAATGCGCGTTCTTTTGCGTCCGGGCTGGCAGTTGCCAAATCGCGTGCGGCAAGGCGGGCATTGGCCCCAATCGTGTGCATAGTATCTGCTATATCCATGATATCCCTCATAAAACCATATCGTCGCGGTGAACCAACGCGGCGCGACCTTTGTAGCCGAGAATGGCCTCTATTTCGTCAGATTGGCGGCCCATGATTTGGCCTGCTTCCGTTTGTGTATAGCGGGTCAAACCAACAGCAATTTGCGTGCCGTCTTGTGTGCAGATGCCAACAGGGTCGCCGCGTCCGAAATCGCCAGAAAGGGCGGTAACCCCCGCAGGAAGCAGACTTTTCCCGCGTCCAAGCGCACCAGCGGCGCCGGCATCAATTGTGATCGTTCCACGGGGCTTCATTGTCGCAATCCAACGCTTGCGGGCCATCTGTGGATCAGTTTGCGCTGAAAACCAAGTTGATCGCGCACCATCTTCAAGCAACATCAATGGGTTAAGGCTTGTTCCTAATGTGATCGCCATGGCGCAACCTGCTTCGGTCGCGATTTTGGCGGCCATGACCTTGGTGCGCATTCCACCCTTTGACATTTCCGATGCAGCGTCGCCAGCCATTGCCTCAATATCAACTGTAATTTCTGATACGATTTCAATGTGTTCCGCATCGTTATTCAACTGAGGATTAGAAGTATACAACCCGTCAACATCCGACAACAGCACCAGTTGGTCGGCGCCAATCGTGGCTGCGACCTGCGCCGCGAGACGATCATTGTCGCCAAAGCGGATTTCGTCAGTGGCAATAGTGTCGTTTTCGTTCACAATCGGCGTCACGCCAAGCGACAGCAGCGTTTGCATGGTCGCGCGGCTATTCAAATACCGCTTGCGATCGGTTGAATCCTCAAGTGTGACAAGGACTTGGCCGGTGGTTATGCCATGCGGGGCCAGCACCTCTTCATAGGCGCGCGCCAGTTGGATTTGCCCCACGGCAGCGGCCGCTTGGGATTGTTCGAGCGATAGTGCAGTCGCAGGAAGACCCAGCACAACGCGACCCAGCGCAATCGACCCCGATGATACCAAAATCACATCCGTGCCGCGCGCCCTAATACGTGCCACGTCTGCTGCCAGCGATGCCAGCCAATCGCGGCGAAGTGCACCCGTTTCGGCGTCGACCAGCAAGGCAGAACCAATTTTGACGACCAGACGTTTTGCGGAAACTAGGGTTGCCACGGGGCGTCCTCCTGCTCCAGCTCCGCCTCCGCTGCTTTGCGATGGCGCAACCTGTCTTCGTCGATTTGGTCACGCAATGCACGCAATACGTCTGGCACACCTTCGCGGCTGACGCCTGACATCAGCAAAACCGGCGCACCGGTTGCAGCCTCTAGCTCTTCTTTGATAAACGCGCGTTCTTCTTCATCGAGCGCGTCGATCTTGTTCAAAACTGTCACGCGGTTCTTGTCAGCAAGATCGCCGCCATATGCCTCAAGCTCGTGAATGATTGTTTTATAATCCTCAACCGGATCACCAGACGCGCCATCCACAAGGTGGAGCAACACAGCGCAGCGTTCGACGTGTCCGAGGAACAGATCGCCCAAGCCGCGCCCTTCGCTCGCTCCAGCAATCAGGCCCGGAATATCGGCCACCACAAATTCCACGTTATCAATGCCGACAACACCAAGGTTGGGAACAAGCGTGGTAAACGGATAATCCGCAACCTTGGGTCGGGCGTTTGATGTGGCCGCAAGGAACGTGGATTTACCCGCGTTCGGCATGCCCAACAGCCCCACATCCGCAATCAGCTTGAGCCGTAGCCAGATTGTGCGTTCGATACATTCCTGACCGGGGTTTGCGCGGCGCGGGGCTTGGTTTGTGGCGGATTTGAACTGTAGGTTGCCCCAACCACCATTGCCGCCCTTGGCAATGACAACGCGCTGTCCAACCTCTGTCAGGTCAGCGATGAGCGTTTCTTCGTCTTCGTCCAGAATTTCGGTGCCTACAGGCACGCGCAGCACCTTGTCATCACCATCACGGCCTGTGCGTTGACTGCCCATACCGTGCTGGCCGTTCTGCGCAAAGAAATGCTGCTGATACCGAAAATCAATGAGCGTGTTCAGCCCTTCGACCGCTTCGACAATGACTGATCCGCCGCTGCCGCCATCACCGCCATCAGGTCCACCGTATTCGATGAACTTTTCACGACGAAAAGAGATACAGCCCGCGCCACCAGCGCCGGATCGGATATAGACCTTGGCGAGATCAAGAAACTTCATGGGTCGAGGCCTTTCAGGGCTGGGGTTGCGCAGGGGTTAGTCTATTGCGCGGCGGTTCTCAAGCGTTGCCAGTCATTGTGCGTCAGACGGTATTGCCGAACGATCACGGGATAACCCCGTGCCTTTGACCGGATATATTCGCTGCGGTAATGGAAAAACCCGCGTTTCGTCAAAAGCTGGTGTGACGCCGCGTTGTCGATCCATGTTGATGCGGTCAACTCCGTATGGCCTTTGGTCGCAAAGCCATGCGCGATTGCCTTGTCGATCGCTGCGGACATGATCCCTTGCCCTTGGTGATCTGGATGCATGAAATAGCCCAGTTCGCCGCTTGTCAGCGCGACCGTGCCCAAAAGCAGATCGTCGCGGCAAATCGCCCAGACAAATCCGTCGCCCGCATAGGGTTTGCAGCGGGTGCGCGTGAAGTCAGGTTGTGGCGGCCAAGGCCAGCCGCCAAGCTGCCGCACCACCGCCCAGTCGCTGGCAGCAGCATGCATCTGGTCGAAATCATCGGCACGCAGGGGGCGATATGTGATATTAGACGTCATTGGACAGCCAATTTTCCTGCGTCAAAATCATCTTTTGCAACGGCACATCCCGGCCCTGGCTGACCTGATAAACAGACCCCAGATCGGTGTCTTGAAAACCCAGCTTGCGCAGAACCGTGCGCGAACCGATGTTGTCGGGAAAATGCCCTGAAACAAGCGGCTGATCGGTTTGGTCAAAATACCAGCCCACAGCTGCACGTGCCGCGCGTGTCATGATGCCTTGGCCGTGGTAATCCGCCGTAAGCCAGTAGCCAAGATCGGGTTTAACACCGACAACGCCGATCAGACCAGCGCCGCCTTCGATCGCCCAGATCGTATCATTGGGCGCAATTTCGGTGATGAAATAAACCGCGTCAGCATGGGAATACGGAAATGGCACGGCTGACAGCCATTGCACGACGTTCCAATCAGACATGGCGGACGTGATTGCCCCCGCATCGTGCAGGACAAGCGGACGTAGGGTGATGTCGTCCGCCTGCAATATGGGGACGGTCATAGCCCTGTCTTGAGCGTATAGGTCCATGTGGGCACGGTGGCGCCACGCGCCACGGAAAACGCCTCTGCATCGCCAAGATAGTCAAAACCACAGTTCGTCAGAACACGTGCTGAACCTGGATTGTCTTGGAACATCTCTGCAAAATACCGTTTTGCGGCGTGAGGATTGGCCTCCATCATGGCGCCAACAGCTTCTGATGCAAATCCGGTGTTCCAGAAAGCAGGCGCAACCCAGAAAAACAATTCAGACTGTGCGCGGTCCATACGATTAAGGCTGATGATGCCAATCGCCTCGGCATGATCGTGTGCAGACCCATCCATGACCCAGATATCTTCTGTACGATCAGGCAGCTGAGCGCGATCAATCATCGCTTCCACGGTGCCAGGCGCCAACGGGTGGGCGATCGCGCGGCTGCCGCGCGCAATACGCTCATCAGAGGCATACATTGCAATCAAGCCCGCATCAGATTTCTGGATCGGGCGCAATGTCAGGCGCTTTGCGTCAATCACGGGTTGTGGGGCGACTGTGTCATGTATCATTTGTCTTCCTCCGCGGGCGGGTAATTATCTTGAGATAGTAACGACCCCGTAAACGAAAAAGGGGACCGGTGTTCACCGATCCCCCCAAACGTGTTACCTTGGTATCGGTTTATTCAGCGGCCTCCGCCACTGGGAGAACCGAAATAAAGGTGCGGCCTTTCAGGCCTTTGTGGAACTGTACGTTGCCTTCGACAGTTGCAAAGATCGTGTGATCCTTACCCATGCCGACGTTCACGCCTGGGAACATCTTTGTGCCGCGCTGGCGCATGATGATGTTGCCTGGGATGACAGCTTCGCCACCGAATTTTTTAACGCCAAGACGACGACCAGCTGAGTCGCGTCCGTTACGGGATGAACCGCCTGCTTTTTTATGTGCCATGTGGTCTCTCCTTAGCCTTTAGCCAGCTCTGCAGCTTGCTCGAGCCAGTTATCACGATCAATGCGGCCTTTAAAGGACAGTTTTTCGTCCATGTCAGCCACGTCTTCTGGTGTCCATGCAGCGATCTGGGCGAACGTCGTAACGCCAAGGTCGTGCAGCTTGCCAACAATCACAGGGCCAACGCCGCTGATTTTTGTCAGATCGTCACCGTCAGCAGATGCTTTTGCTTTTTTCGGTGCGGCCTTTGCAGGCTTTTCTGCTTTTGGAGCAGCGGCCTTTGGTGCGGCGGCTTTCTTCTCAGCTTTTGGCTGGGAAGCACGTTCTGCTGCGGCGGCTGCTTTTTTGGATGTTGGTGCGCCAAGGGCAGCCGCGTAAGAAACGCCAGCACCGCCAAGAGCAGCCTTAACACCGGATTTGTCAGCGCCTTTTTCAAGGATGTCGCCGATGCGGACCAGTGTCAGTTGCTGACGGTGGCCTTTTTTACGTGCGGAAGAGTGCTTCCGGCGACGCTTAACAAAGTTGATGGTCTTTTCGCCTTTGATCTGGTCGATCACTTCGGCTTGCACGCCAGCGTCTGCCACGAACGGCGCGCCAACAGTGTTACCTACCATCAAAATTTCGTTGAATTGGATTGTTTCGCCAGCGGAGGCGTCCAGCTTTTCAACACGCAATACGTCGCCTGAGGCAACTTTGTACTGCTTGCCGCCGGTTTTGAGAACCGCAAACATATGTCTTTCCTTCATGTCCCGCGTCACTGAGGCCCCTGTATACACAGGCGTTTGGTGCCTTTGGACTGCGCGCCCTGATGGGCGTAATTTCGCATACTCCCGAACAAGTCACTTGCTCGGATGGCGGCTTATCTGACCAAATGGGTTTTAAGTCAAGCACAAAGCAATAGGTATTTTGATGCGTTTTTCCCTGCCCTGTCTGGTCTTTCTAGCAGCCTGTTCGTCTGAAGCAAATCATTTGGGCAATCCCTTGCTTTTGCCGTTCAGCGGACTGGCAACATTGGCGGAAAATGCTGTCTATAGCGAACGTCGCGGTGCGGTAGAGGTTTTGGTCAAAACCAACCACCCTGCCCTGATCGACGAAATCAACGCAGGGGGTGGTCCAATCCTGACCCAAGCGATGAACACGGCCCGCATTCCCGCAAACGATCGCCCTGCCCGCATTATCCAGCTGCAATCCGATCTGGGCCTGTATCAGGCAAATCCGGGCGCATTGGTTACTGCATTGATGGTATTTGGTAACTAATTGGGCAAATTAAGGCACATTGTTTCCAAAATGCCCTAAAATGGTGGTGAAGCTGTCCAAGTTTGGCCGTTTCGTCCCGTCATATCCTGTCTTGAGACTACGAGTGATATGATGAAAGTGACGTAAATGCCTGACTATACATTGCAGTATGTTTACCAGATCGGCGACTTTGACACCAATGGCAGCCTGATTGCCCCACCTGATGAAAGTGGCGCGCAGGCGGCTGGCACACCCGATTTTGAAATTGCGTTGAATAGCGGAGCGACCCCGGCGCAGATTACGATCACAGACGACGACCTAGATTTCAACGAAGTTGGAGACAGCGGGCAGTTGTTGACGTCCGCCGTGACACTTGATGGCGTTACATATGCCGCAGGGTCACGCGTGCTTATCAATTATCGCATCACAACCGATGACGGGTTTGAAGGGTATTCAATCACCATCGGCGCGGGCAATTCGGGCAATAACACCACCACGGCGTTCATCACTAATGAACCAATGGTTGCGGGCCAAACCTATATATTTACCGACGAAAGCAATATCGGGCGTGGCTCTGTACCCTATAGCGAATTTGCCTGTTTTACGGCTGGCACCAAGATCAAAACGGCATTGGGCGAGCGCAACATCGAAGACATCAAACCCGGTGACAGGGTCATGACCCGCGATCACGGCTTGCAAACCGTCCGTTGGGCCGGGTCACGCACGGTTGCGGGTGTCGGTGATATGGCCCCGATTGCATTTGAAGAAGGCACCTTGGGCTGTTCAGAACAGCTGTTGGTGTCCCCCAACCATCGCATGCTGATTTCCGGCGCTATGGCCGAACTGGTTTGCGGCGATGAGGAGATGCTTATCAGCGCCAAACTGCTGGTCAATGACCGCACGGTACGGCGTATTGAGGGCGGCTTTGTCACCTATGTGCACATCATGTTTGATTACCACGAGGTAATCTGGGCCAATGACTGTCCGAGCGAAAGCTTTTACGCGGGCGAACATTCCATCGACACGCTCAATTCCGACCAAGCACGCGAAATTTTGGCAATCTTTCCGGAATTGCGTAGCGGCACAAAAAAGCAGTCTCTCGCGCGCGCAGAAGCCCGTGGCTACGAAGGCGTTGTGATCGGATCGACCCTATAGGTCTTGGCCCGCCATGACGCGGGCAGATTCGCGACCCAGCGCAAAACTGATGGCGTCAAACATATCGTCGAACGCTTCAAACAAGGCGCCGTTCAGGACCGCCCCCGCATCGGTGCTTGAAAACGCGGTATAGGCTTTGATGTCATCGTCGCTGATTGGATCGTAGGCCAAAAGCAGAAAGCTATAGACCCATTCGCTGGTATTTTCGCGGATCTCGGGCTCTTGGTCGTAGACATCATTGAGGATCTGGCTTTCGGTCAGCGCATCGTCGAATGCACCGCCATCCATCAACCCCATATAGAACGCGACATTTGCATTCATCGCGCCCGCCACGTTTGTTTCGATCAAACCGTTGGTTTCCGCGAACTCTTCTATCAGTTGAAATCGGTCCGTGTTGTCAGCCTGCGCGATGCGGGCGGCGTCCTTGCTGGCCTCGTCCACTGCGTCATCCAGCAGCGCACGGCGCGCGCTGACCTCTAACGCGACAATGGATTGGCCGGGTTCAGAGCGGAAGAAATCCAGCATTGGAGCAATGTCTGTTCCGTCCAGTATATCATTAAATGCAGCCCGCACCGTGGTTTGCATCGCCGCAGCATCGTAGATCGTTTCGACTGTGGCCGACCATGCTGGCGTAACCTGGTTCGGGAATAGATCCGCGCCGATCTGGGCCCCATAGGCGACGCCCTCTTCCCTCATCACGTCGATGATGTCGGGCAAGCCCAAGGCATCAAACAGAATGTCGGCATCGGACGGTTGCGCAGTCGCGGTGGACCCCATCAAAACAGCAACAGCAAAAGTGGTGGCGGTAAGGGTCGTGCGGATCATGGATCGTCCTTTGGTAAAAAATTGTATGATACACCTAGGGTCCGATGAACCGGATGCCAAGAACGCCTGACACAAATGTCATCACATACCGTTATGGGCTTGCACGCCTCATATGCCGCGATTACACGCACCCTCAAATGCGGAGACGTGCCGGAGTGGTCGAACGGGGCGGTCTCGAAAACCGTTGAGCCTTCACGGGTTCCCAGGGTTCGAATCCCTGCGTCTCCGCCAAAAAATCCCTTCGCTACTTTTTGGTCGCCGTTGCGCCAAAACCCCGTTTAAGCCATTAAAAATTAACAAATCCATCTGGCTTTTCGTAGATTGGGCTGGCGTTTTTATTGATTATTTTTATGAGTTTATGATGACTGATTATGTTGAGAACGAAGACATTGGCGACGAGAATACGCCAATTATTGAGGTTGGTGATCAATTTTCGGGGACGTTATCGGCAATCTTTGGGGATGCAGATTAAGATCAAAGGGATAACCTGCAAATCGCATTGGTCGCCGGAACAACTTATCTGTTCGATGTTGATTTCTCTTACACGTTGCTTCCTGACAGTCCATCCAATCCATTTTTTGTCATTGTAGAGCCGCAAGGAACCTATTCTTCGATCAGTGAAATTTTGAATGGCGGCGCTGGCCAAGTCTCTTTCACGCCAGAGACATCGGGAAACTATGAACTGTTCATCGACCTGCCGCGAGGCGATGCCGATTATACCATCTCTGTCACTGAAACCGCACCGCTGGGCAATGTTGAAACAGTGGACGCAATCGCATCGATCAATACCCAATATTCGCTCACGCTGGATATGCCGTTTGCAGGCACATTGGGCCGGCAAGACGATGAATATGACTGGCTTTCAGTCGAGCTCGACGCAGGCCAAAGCTATTACTTTAATTTGGCTGGTGGTGGGGCCACAAATATTAATATTTACGACGAAAACGGTGATCCTGTTGTTGTTCATAACGTATCAGGCCAACTCTATTTCTATCCCGAAGAAAGTGGCTCTTATTTTGTAAGTGTGACAGCGACCCAGTATCTCGCGACCGAATACGAATTGTTGGTTGAGACACCAGTCGATGTCACCCTTTCCATGGGCAGTCCCGAAGCGGTGTTTGTCTCACAAGACCGCAATGCCACCCCCCCCGCTGACCCAAATGTGGCGCAATTCAATGAAATCTCCGAACTTGAAACTGGGCAATCGGTCATTGCGCTGTCAGATGGCACATTTCTTGTGGTCGAACGACAAGACGTTGACGACGGACAAGGTGCGCTTGTTTTCCAACTTTTCGGAACAATTATCGGTGCCGATGGCACGGTTTTGGTAACGGACACGCGTAGTGACGACAGCCCGTATGCCGCAGACTTGCTTGACATGACGGAACTTTCGGATGGCACAATCGCGGTTGTTTGCGGACAAAGCGGAGGCTTTGGCCGGTCTGTCAAAGTGGTGATGATCGACCCGGACACACTGGAGGCAACAAATGATGGTTTCGTGTCATCTGATCCGGGGTACATCGAAAACGAGGCATCCATCACAGCATTGAATAACGGTGGTTTTGCCGTTGCGATGTTTGCAGACACCCCAACCGCTTCACAAGGTATTCAACTGGTCACCTTTGACGCGGACGGAGTACGCCAATCCGAGGTTTTCGTCAGCGAGACACGTATAGACGGCGTTGTTCCACGCATCGAAACGCTGGAGGATGGCAACCTGCTGATTATTTGGGGCGAAGGCAACGTGACAGACTTTGCCGACTTCAATGCTGGGGGGCTGATCGGGCAGATATTTTCGCCAAATGGCTCTCCGATCGGAGAGCCATTTTTCGCAGGTAATGATGTGTCAAACGTAACGATCGAGATTAACAGCGATCAGACATTCACCGTTAATTCGTGGAACATCCAAGGCGGAAACACCGCGAACGTTTTTGCAATCGGGGATCTGACAGTCATTGAACCTGAACCAGAAGACCCCCCAGATGAAACACCCGATCATCCACCAGTAGGCACTCCTGGCAACGATGTGTTTGACGGCACTGATGGACCTGATGAATTTTCCGGTGGCGCGGGGATGGATGTTATCTCCGGCGGGGCTGGTGATGATGACCTTTTTGGCGGAAGTGGCCAAGATAGGATTACGGGTGGACGCGGCGACGACAACTTGGCTGGCGGGGCAGACAATGACAGCCTGACTGGTGGCGCCGGCGCAGACCGTATTTTTGGCGGATCAGGCCATGACCGCATGAATGGTGGCCGTGACAACGATTTTCTGAACGGTGGAGGCGGGAATGATACCCTTTCCGGTGTTGGTGGTTCTGATACGCTTAAAGGCGGAAAAGGACATGACACCCTAAAAGGTGGCAAAGGCGATGATGTCTTAAAGGGCGACAAGGGTAACGACACGCTAAAGGGCGGAAAAGGTGATGACACGCTCAAAGGTGGAGCTGGCTATGATAAATTTGTGTTCGGCAAAAAAGACGGTTCCGATACGATTAAGGACTTTGACATTGATTATGACGTCATCAGGATCCAAAGCGGCGCGAATGACTTTTCCGACCTGACCGTTACCCAGTCTGGCAGTGATGCTGTGATCACGTTTGCCAACACCACGATCACAATCGACGATCTGGATGTAACTGATGTGACGGCTGATATTTTCTTGTTTTAACCGGGGCGCTTTTTAGCATAACGAACCGCCATATCATTGCCTTAATGAATGACTATTCATCCAGAATTAAGAGGTGAAGACATGACACGTATTTTAGCAGTAATTCTAAGTTTATGCGCGGTGCAAGCACAGGCCCAAGTCGTGGTCGTTGATTGCGGTGGACCGACTGGGATACACGGGATCAGCTCGGTTATCAGGGATGATCCGGCGGACGGATTTCAGACTTTTCTGGGCAAAGAAGTGATCCCAAGTGTAATACTGGACGATAATCTGCGCCCTGTTCTGGCACTGCGGTCGGGTCTGGGGTTGTGGAACGTCATTGACCGTCGCGGTTATGACAGCACACAGACGGGTTCAGTGTTGACGTTTTTGGTCCGCGACGGTGGCACGTCCGGCACAATGCAGTTTGATGTGGCGTCCAAGACGTTTTTCCATGCGGCGTCTGACATGCGGCGCGGAAAATTGTTTGCGCGCTACGCACAGTGCCAGTGATCTAAGTCGCTGATTGAATTGCCAATATGGTGAAATTGGCTCCGGCGGTAGGGGTCGAACCTACGACAAATTGATTAACAGTCAACTGCTCTACCACTGAGCTACGCCGGAACACTTGGGGCGATATAGCAATGCAATTCAGGCGCGTCCAGAGCCTTTTTTGATGAAATTGTCATTTCTTTATACATGCGAATTGCGCTGTTTCTGACAAGGCCGGATACGCGGTGACCATGCCTCGCTCGTGCAGGTCGATCAAATGCGCCAACACGTTACGCGTGGCGGCTGGCATCAAGGCGGGCATGACATCATGATAGATCGTTTGCGTGATCTGCGCAGGCGTCTGTGCGCCATGATCCAACGCCGACAAAATCTGAACCTCACGGGATTTGCGGTGATCAATCAACCACTTAAGACGCGCGACAGGCATCTTCACAGGTGATCCATGCCCCGCGTAATAAATCCGGGCAGGAATTTGTGCCAGCTTTTCGCACGACGTCATAAAATCTGTAAGATCCCCATCGGGCGGCGACACAAGTGAGCTGGCCCACCCCATGATATGATCGCCGGTGAACACGGCATCCCCCCAGACAAGGCATAGGTGGTTACCAATATGGCCGGGTGTATGAATTGCGCGCAGGGACCATTCGTCTGTGGATACAATCGCGCCGTCATCCAAGACTACATCCGGATCAAACGCGCCATCAATACCTTCTCCACCGCCAGCAAGCCCTTGGGCTGACAGATGTTGCATCACGGCGCTGCGTCCGCGATGGGCAGGCCCATAGCCGTAAATCTGCGCGCCTGTCGCTGCGGCCAACTGCCGTGCCAAAGGGGAATGGTCAATATGGGCGTGCGTCACGATGATGTGGCTGATCCGCCCTGCCCCCGCCGCTAGGATCGCAGCAAGATGATCCGCATCATCTGGTCCCGGATCAATGACAGCGATCTGATGGGTGCCCAGCAGATAGGTATTTGTCCCCCAATACGTCATTGGCGATGCGTTCGGGGCCAGAATACAGCGCAGCCCAGGCTCAAGCAGCATGGCGACACCAACGGGTGGTGCATTTTCCAGATCGATTGACACAATCGCCCCTTTCGTCAGGTCTGCGCGCACAGTAGCATCACGGCTATGTTTTGGTCATGGCTCAAAAATTACATGCCGCGTGGGCTTTATGGGCGGGCGGCGCTTATTCTGATTTTTCCTGTGCTGACCTTGCAGTTGCTGGTTTCGGTTGTCTTTATCCAACGCCATTTTGATGGTGTTACGCGGGCAATGACAAGTGCAGGCAACATCGAGTTGCGGTTTTTGCGCGATGAAATCAATGATGCCGCATCTGTCGCAGACGCCATTGGTGCGGCGGGTTCGCTTGCAAGTGCACTGGAGATGCAAGCCACGCTGCCCTCAATACCCCCAAGCGGCGTGGACCAGACCCGATTTGATGATCTGACCGGATCGGTCGTGATCGACACCCTACGCGAAGGCGTGCCCGAGATCAGTCATATATCGCTTGCGGACCGAGGCCGCGTTCAACTTTGGATGTCCACCGACAAAGGTGACGTCGAAATCACGTTTCCGCGTCGCCGCGTGTCGGCATCCAACCCGCATCAGTTGTTGGTGATTATGGTTGTGATGGGCGTAATCATGACCACGATTTCGTATTTCTTTTTACGCAATCAACTGCGCCCGATCAAACGCATGGCCGCTGCCGCTGCCGCATACGGTAAAGGGCGGATCAAACCGTTCACCCCTACCGGCGCCGTTGAGGTTCGCGCAGCGGGCATGGCGTTTTTGGACATGCGTAACCGCATTGAACGCCAAACCCAAAGCCGCACGTTGATGTTGTCAGGCGTCAGCCATGACCTGCGCACCCCGCTGACGCGGCTGCGGTTGGGGCTGTCGATGCTTGATGATGCTGATGCCGAACCGCTCAAGCGCGATGTTGATGACATGCAAGATCTGCTGGATGCGTTTCTTGATTTCGCCCGCAATGATGCGCTTGATGCGTTAGAAAACTGTGCGCCCCGCACGTTGCTGGACGGCGTGATTGCCGATGCTATGCGCAGCGATCAGGCCGTGACATTGGGCAGCGTGACAGGCCCCAATGAAACCGTTTATCTGCGCCCGATGGCTGTGCGCCGTGCGCTGGATAATCTGATTGGCAATGCGCTGCGATATGGCACGCATGCGACGATTGGCTTGGATGTCACTGACCGCACAATCCGATTTGTTGTGGAAGATGACGGCCCTGGCATCCCTGCCGCGAGCCGAGAAGCGGCGATGAGCCCATTTGTCAGGCTGGACCCAGCACGCAACCAAGACAAGGGCACAGGCGTCGGCCTTGGGTTGTCGATTGTCGCGGATATTGCGCGAACACACGGCGGGCTTTTGCGACTGGGTGACAGTGAACGATTGGGTGGCCTGAAGGCCGAACTGGTGTTGGCCCGTTAGGGCAAGCGTGTCATGCCCGTTTGTGCCATCGCGATTGACAACTCTTCTGTCAGCACGTCAAAAAGTTGCGTCAGGCCCTTTTCCCCGGCAGCTGCGATTGCGAATTGCAGGATGCGGCCAAAGAACACAAAATCAGCACCTTGGGTCATGGCCTTGAGCGCATCTTCGCCCGATCTTAGACCACTGTCGAAAAACAGCGGGTAATCATCGCCAAGGGCTGCACGCATGGCTGGCAAGACACTGATGGGTGCGGGCGCGCTTTCTAGTTGGCGTGCACCGTGGCTGCTGACCTGAATGGCATCAACGCCTGCGGCCTTAAGTGCCACAGCATCGTCCACGTCCAACACACCTTTGACCACCAGATTGCCGGACCACATATCGCGCAGTTTTGCCAACGTGTCCCACGTCGCAGCCGCCCGGCTTTCGGTGCGATCAAAGTCGTATCCGTCCATTTCAAAATTGGCCATTTGCGGTTTGCCCGCGGCAAGCGACGAAAGCGACCAACGTGGATGCAGTGCAAAGTCCAAGAACTGTTTTGGCCCAATGCGAAACGGCATTTTGAACCCGTGGCGCAATTCACGCGGGCGGCGCCCGACCTCTGGCACATCAACGGTTACGACAAGCGTTTCATAACCCGCGGCCTTGGCCCGTTCGACAAGTTTGAATGTGCCTGTTCCATCGCCGCTGAAATACAACTGGAACCATGCATGACCTTGGGCCACGTCGATGATTTTTTCCAAGGGCGTTGAGGCAACAGTGGACACTCCATGCGGAATTTTATGCCGAGCAGCTAACCGCGCAAGCATCAGATCAGCGCCCGGCCCTGACAGGTTGCACATCCCCATTGGCGCAATCCCAAACGGGCGTTCGGCTATTGAACCAAACAGTTTTACGGACATATCCCGCTGGCTTACATCGCGCAGAATGCGGGGTTGCAACGTCAATTCATCCATTGCGGACCGGTTGCGCATTGCACCCGTTTCATTGCCAGCCGAACCATCAATATAGTCAAAAATCATCCAAGGCAGGCGACGTTTCGCCAATCGGCGGGCATCAGCGGCGGAGTGTATTTGGGATGCGCTCATTTCGCCGTGAACCCGCCATCGACCATAAGTATCTGCCCCGTCACATAACTCGACGCATCGGACGCCAAAAACAGGATGGGCCCGTCGATGTCTTCTAGCGTGCCATTGCGTTGCAGGCAGGTCTGCGACGCATTACGTTCAGCGCGCGCCGGGTCATCAAACACCGCAGCAGTCAGCTCGGTCGGGAAAAACCCCGGCCCGATCGCATTGGCTGTAATTCCGTGCGGTGACCATGCCTCTGCCATGGCGCGGGTCAGCTGACCGATACCGGCCTTTGTCGCGCCGTAAGCAATGCCACCCGGAAACGCGCGTGTGGTTTGTAAGCTCGCGAAATTGATGATCCGGCCCCAGCCCTTTGCCTTCATCGCGGGCACAAGTGCTTGGCTTAGGAAAAATGGTGCTGATAGGTTCAGCGCAAGCGTTTGGTCCCAGCCGTCATCAGTCACATCATCAGCGGGCTGACGGGTGTTCACACCTGCGGCATGCAAAATAATATCAGGCGATCCGAATGGTGCTTCAATTTCGGCGGCCAGTTGCGCCATACGGGACCGATCCGCAATATCGGCAACCACGCAAGCAGAATTGGGTCCGATTTCAGCGACCAAAGCATCAAGCGCATCTGCCCGACGGGCCACAACAACAACCTGCGCACCAGCCGCCGACAATACAATCGCGGCACGGCGCCCCAAGCCAGAGCTTGCGCCGGTGACACAAGCCACTTTTCCTGTCAGATCAAACAATGCGTTGGGTGATGTCATGGGGCTGCTTTCCAATATCGCCAGATTTGGGATAACGCAGATCAAACCGCCCCACAAGCAACAGGACAACCAATTCGTCAAAGGGGGAAGTGGCGGACAGACAGGGATTCGAACCCTGGAGACGGTCTCCCGCCTACACACTTTCCAGGCGTGCGCCTTCGACCACTCGGCCACCTGTCCGTTGGGCGGGGTTTAACGCGGGATTGCACCCGTTTGCAAGACCTGATCGGCATGTTTTCGATGCACGTTGTCACCCACGCCAGAAACGCCCATAACGGGCAGGAATTATCTAAAAAGAAGCAGCCGATGAACAAGCCTGATCGCCCTACTCTTTCGTCTTGGCCGCAGCCCGATATGCTGCGGGTACAAACTGGCGCCTTGGTCATTATTGCCTTTGCGGTTGTGTTGTTCTTGCTTGTGCAGGCACGCTTTATCCTGATTTCACTGGCGACGGCGATTATCTTGTTCAGCCTGATGTCAGACGTGATCCGGTTTATTTCGCGCCTGCATATTGGGCCTGTGCGCATTCCCAATCTTGTGGCCAGCATTGCGGCGGTTGTTTTGGTGGCCACCGCTTTGCTTGCCCTTACGTCCATTTTGTTGGCCCAAGTGAACACTGTGCTGACCACCACCCTCAGCTACGCCGAGCGCGCGCCATCTGCGGTGGCCTCATTGTTTAGCTTTATGGGGGCAAGCACCGAACAGGCCGTGCTTGATTCGCTGCAATCGGTTCAGATGTCGACCTACATCAGCACCGCGGCAGGTCAGGCCGGTGATATGACCCAAGCGACGGTCTTGGTTATCTTGTTCGTCGGCTTTCTATTTGGTGAACGCATCTGGTTCGGGACCAAATTGAACAATTTTGTCGGTGATCCCGTGCAAGCCCACAGAATTGAGCGGATCATCACGTCGATCATTCGGCGGGTGAACTACTATCTGCTGGTCAAAGCGCTGATATCTGCAATCACAGGGTTTATGATTTTCCTGCTCGCGTCTGCATTCGGGTTGGAACTAGCGACCGCACTTGGCGTCATCACGTTTGTGCTCAATTTCATCCCCAACGTGGGTTCTATTGTGGCCACAGCACTGATCGCACTTGTCGCCCATGTGCAAGCTGGTGACGCGGGTTTGACGGCTGCGGTTTTCATTTGTGCAGGCGCGATACAATTTCTGAACGGTAACATCATCGACCCGCTGCTGATGGGTCGCGCGCTGCGCCTGTCTGCTTTTGGTATTATTTTGTCGCTGGCATTTTGGGGCGCGGTTTGGGGCATCCCCGGTATGTTCCTGTCGGTGCCGATCATGGTGATGTTGATGGTAGTGTGCAGCCATGTGCCAGCCCTGCGACCCTTTGCAATTCTGCTTTCGCGCGAAGGATTGCCAGAAAGCGAAAAGATGCTGGACCAGCCCCCTCAGCGTGATTTGTTCGGCTAGTTTCGGGTTGCTTTCATAAACAACGCGGCAATCAACAGCTCGCCTGCTGCTGCGGCCATAATCATTGCATTTGTCGCACCGCGCAAATATTCAAACGTGCCCGTTAAAGCCACACCAGCAAAGGTGACGGCCATACCGTAGCAGACTGCGTGCCGCAGGGGCGATGGGCCCGCATTGCGCCCCATCCACAACATCACGGCAAAGCCAAGGAACATCGGCGATGCACGGCGCACCATCAATAACCCGCCCCCATCTGTTTCGACCCCATAGGTCGCCAAATAGGTTGCCGGAACCCCAAGCAAGAGCAGGAACAAGACCAAACCAATGAACGCGGTCAATATGCTGATCTTGTAGAACATCAGATGTCCTCTAGGTGCAAATAAACGCGGCGGTTCTGCTTGCCCTTCTTCTCGATCTTACCGATGCGCACGCGGCCAATTTCAGCGGTGTTGGCAACGTGGGTTCCGCCACATGGTTGGAGATCGGCGGTATCATCACCCTGCCCGATCCGCACAAGACGGATATGGCCTGACCCGCGCGGTGGTGCCACAGACATCGTTTTCACAAGCGCTGGGTTTGCATCCAGTTCGGCATCGGTAATCCATTCGTCAGACACCGCAAATTTGCACGCGATCAGCTTGTTAAGGGTGTCGTTCAACGCCTCTTTGTCTGCGGGGGCGTCTGGCATATCAAAGTCCAATCGCCCCTTTTCAGCGGCGATAGACCCGCCAGACACGGGCAATGGAATGACAACTGACAACAGATGTAACGCCGTATGCACTCGCATAAACCGATGCCTACGGTCCCAAGCGATATACTGGGTCAGTGTTGTGCCCACAGGCGGCAACGGCGCGGGTTCGGCGGGAACAAGCACAATGCGATCCCCTTCCCCTTTGATCGTTGTCGCAATCTCGATCTGGCCATTGTCCCATTTTACCTGTCCGCTATCGCCCGGCTGTCCACCCGACGTCGGGTAGAAAATAGATTGGTCCAAGACGATTCCGCCTTCAGAGGTAAGTTCTACGACAGTTCCCACAGCATCCCGCAGATAGGCATCACTTCGGAATAGCGGCTTGGTCATGTGTCCTCTCCGTGTTTTGGGAAAATGGTTTCTGGATTGCGCAGCCAAAGGTCACGCTGAGCAAAAGGAATTTCGATGCCAGCGTCACTAAATGCCGTGTTGATCGCCTGAAGCATTTCAGATTTGACGACCATAACAAAGTTCACGTCGCGGATGATGGCCCTGATTTCGAAATCGATACTGTCTGCGCCAAAACCCATCAGCAAAACAGAGGGCGGCGGATTGATAAGAACCAATGGATGGGCATCCGCGATCTCTTGTAAAATCGCCATCACCTTGGTCGTATCTGTGCCGTATGCCACGCCGACAGGCACAATCGCCCGCCCAACAGAATTGCCACGGGTCCAATTGGTGACCTGATTGCTGACAAGGTCCGCGTTAGGCACAATCACGTCAGTACGGTCAAAAGTTTCGATCCGTGTCGACCGCACGGAAATGTCGCGCACATAGCCCATTTGACCGCCAACTTCGATCATGTCGCCTTCCCCTATGGGGCGTTCGATCAGCAAAATGATGCCCGAGACAAAGTTGGAAACGATGTTCTGAAGCCCAAAACCGATACCCACAGAAAGCGCACCAGCCACAATCGCCAGTGACGATAGATCAATACCCGCCACGCCAAACGCAACCAAGGCCGACAAGAAAATGCCGACATATCCAAAACCGGCAACAACAGCGTTCTGTCCACCCAGATCAAATCTGGTCCGTGGCATCACTGTCGTTTTAAGCGTGGTTTTGATAAACCGTGTGATCAGAACACCCAGCATAAACACCACGATGAACGTCAAAAAGTTGGACGGGGAAATCTGTGTTTCGCCAATCTTGAACCCCGCAAGAAAGCGTGTCCACACTTCCTGCAATTCAGCCACCGAAACGCCCCAGATCAGCGCCAGAACCGGTATACATGCTATCGCCAACACGAAATTTATCGTGACGGGCAGCAGACCTTTGGGATCGGGTTCATCGGTTTGAACTGCACCTTGGGGTGATGCTATATCGTAGCTAAGCCGCTGCAAGATCACGATCGTCGCCAGAACCGCCAATGATATGACAGCTGGCACCGTCATCGCATTTGCGGCTGCACTATACCCCAAAACCGATGCCAGTGGCCCAACAACCGCGATGGTCTGGGCTGCGCGGCCAATAAATTTCCGCAACCGACTGCGGGTAAAAATTGCGGAAGTGCCTTGGCGGGAATGGCGCGCAATCAAACCGCCCAAGCGCCACAGCAATGCCCCCGCAAAGAGTTGGAACGGCAGGTTCACAACCGCAATCGCCACCGTTTCAGGGTCACCCGTTGCCATTATCGCATCAATCATCAACAGCGCGGCCAGCGCCCACCCTAGCCAAACAGTCACCTGCCGTGCACGAATGCGGGTATCATGGCCGTAGCCTAAGATGCCGTCTTGGTCTTGGCTTTGCGGAAAATAAGCGTCCGCCAGCCATTTCGCGGTGAAAATCGCACCGCCTGCCATCGGCAAAACGGACAACACCGCAGTTCCTGGTACGCCAAAAAGCTCCGACTGCGTCAAGATCGTGACCACCAAAACCAAGCCAACAAACGGGATAACAACACCAGCAGCAGACAACATGAATTGGTATAGTGCCGTCGCACGTTCAGAGCTGGACACGGGGCGTCGTGCAACCTCTGCGACCCACGATCGCACGTGAGACAAGACAAAGCCTGCCGCAAGAAGTGCCACCACAACCAATGCAAGTCGTGGCAGTAAATCACCTGCAATTGCGAATGCACCTGAAATCGACCACGTTTCTTGTCCAATACTGGAAATCGCTGTCCGCAAAGCGGTGACCGCGGTGGGCCAAGCATTGGGGTTCGCAGGGGACTGGTCACGGGTCAACAGACGCTCGGTTTCGCTTGCCCGACGCTGGCGATCAATTTCAGTAATCAAGCCATTCGCACGCGCAAATGCCTCTTGCGCGAGCACTTTTGGCTGGCGCAGACGTTTTTGGAGGTTTTCCAGCGCGTTACGCCGCGTTTCGATAGGGGAAAAAACGGCATCTCCCTCTGGTGCGGGACCAAGTGCATCAAGTTGCGCGGCAACGGTTGCAAGCCGATCCGCATTCGCGCCAGCCGCATCAGCAAACACGTCCCTCCAAACGATCAACTCAGACCTGATCCGTGTCAGCGCAAAACGGGATGCTGATCCCGTCTCTGCGATCGTTTCAGCCCGCGAAGCGAGACTGTCCCAAACAGCGATGTCCAAATCGCCCACAGGGATCACAGCCGATATATCCTGTGTGACAGGTTCAGGGCTGATAACGCCATTTTCGGCCAGCGATTGTGCCGACACCATCGAAGCTGCAAACAGCCACGCAATGACGCAAAGGCGGATCATTCGACCTGTTCGAATACGCTGGGGATGTCATCGGTGGATTGTTCCATCCATGCGGGCACTGGCAATCCCTTTTCCCGCAAGAATGCGGGGTTATACAGCTTGGACTGATACCGCGTGCCATAATCGCAAAGGATCGTGACAATCGTGTGCCCCGGCCCCATGTCGCGCGCCATACGGATCGCACCAGCGATGTTTACGCCAGATGATCCGCCCATGCACAGCCCTTCGTCTTGAAGCAGGTCAAACACAATCGGCAGGGCTTCGGTATCTGGGATGTTATAGCTGAAATCAGGGGTGAACCCTTCTAGGTTGGCGGTGATACGCACTTGACCGATCCCTTCGGCGATTGACCCACCTGACATCGCAATTTCGCCGGTCGTGTAAAAGCTGTGCAGTCCCGCGCCATCAGGATCGGCCAGACCGATTTTCACGCCCTTTGGCTGAAGCGCCATGCCGACCCCGGCCAATGTGCCACCAGACCCCACAGCACAAACGAAACCATCAACCTTACCGTCGGTTTGTTCCCAAATCTCTGGGCCTGTGCCCTCAATGTGGGCTTGGCGGTTTGCGACGTTATCAAATTGGTTGGCCCAGATAACGCCTTCGTTGGTTTCGCGCGCCATTTGTTCGGCCAAACGACCTGAATAACGGACAAAATTGTTGGGGTTGCGATATGGCGCGGCAGGCACTTCGATCAGTTTGGCCCCCGCAAGGCGCAGCATATCTTTCTTTTCCTGACTTTGCGTTTCAGGAATAACGATCACGGTTTTGAAACCCATCGACGCACCCACAAGTGCCAGACCGATACCTGTGTTGCCAGCCGTGCCTTCGACGATGGTGCCACCTGGTTTCAACGCGCCTTTGGCAATCGCATCTTTGATGATGTAAAGCGCCGCGCGATCCTTGACCGATTGGCCTGGGTTCATAAACTCTGCCTTGCCCAAAATCGTGCAGCCGGTGGCCTCTGACGCGGCGCGCAATTTGATCAACGGAGTATTGCCGACAGCGGCGGCCAAATCAGATTTAATATGCATCAGTTGCCCTTTGGATATGTGCTTGATCTTGTGTAAGTCGTCAGGCGTCTGCACGCAATGCATCGCGCTGTGCGGACAATGCGTAAAGTAACATGACCAAGGGGCCAACATTGATTTCCCCTGTCTGGACAAGTTCCATGGCCGTTGTAAATGGCAACACATGAAGCCGTAGATCTTCGGCTTCTGACGCGAGGCCACCTGTTGTGGCGTGCCCGTCTGGTAAATCACACACCCCAAGATAGGCATGGAAATAATCTGTCGAAGACCCCGGTGACGGATAAAACGACGACACATGCAGCAAGTTGATATCTGTCAGTGCTGCCTCTTCGCAGGTTTCACGCAATGCGGCGGTTCGGGGCGTTTCAAACGCGTCGACCATGCCCGCAATGGGTTCCAACGACCAAGGATTGCGCGAACCCCGCACCAACGGCCCCATACGGATTTGTTCAACAAGCAAAACACGGTCACGCACCGGATCGTAGGGCAGCACAATGGCTGCATCTGTGCCCACAAATGTTTCGCGATCCAAAATCGCACTTGTAGAGCCGTCGAATTGACGGTGCTGTATCCGCAGCTGCTGCAACCGGAAAAAGGACCCAAGCGGTGGAGAAAGCTCTTTTACTTCATAGTCTTGTCGCGCAGGGTCCATGCGCACAGTGGCAGGTTCTGCGCCGGTGGCCGCGGTGGACTTGGCCCACGCACGCAGCTCAATCATATGCCAATTTCGGGCAATTTGCTCTTTGGTCAAGGCGGGCACATGCGCTAATAAATCAGTCGCCGCGATCACAGCAGTTGCCTCGCAATTTTCTTGCCAATCCGCAAATGACCAGTCACCTGCGCCAACAGCAATATCGGCAGGAGGCAGATACATTTTGGCGTTGACGGGCCCGTCTGATGTTTGGACCATCACATCAATCAGTTGATAGCCAAACGCCCCCTCATATGTGTCCAACCGTGTCACCTGATCGGGCGTGATCCCGTCAAGCAAGGCCCCTTTCGTCACGGCGCCATCTTGTGCACGGATCAAGGGCACGACATTGCCAGCCACGGGAAGAACCGCGTAACCACTAATCTCGGCTGGTGTTTGGGTAATCGGCACGCCGCCTGCAACGGCTTGGCACAATGCATGGGATTGCAAAGTCCCATAGACAAAAATGCGCATCAGTGCGGGAACCTGCGCCCAGCAATGCCAGCCAAAGCGCCGCCAACGAACCCGCCCACAAGCAAGATCATCCCCATTTCAGATGTCCCAAACTTGGCAAAGTTCTCGCCCATAAGTGCAAAATGATCGACCACAGCGTCCATTGGGCCGTCATAACGGCGACGCAAAGACCGATCCAGCATCGTCATAAACGACATCACAAAAATGATGACAAATCCTTGTGCAACAATCGCAGTATATCCAGTGCCGATCCCTGACTTCAGGCCCTCTGCATTTTTGCCGCAGATCACCCACCCGGCCCAAAGCCCGGAGGCAAGACAAAGCGGGAGCAAAAAGCCCGGAACGGTTTCGTCCGCAAAGACCCCAACCATGGTGACAAAAATAATATAGCCAATCGCAGCAAATGCGAGGGCGGCGACTAGGCGGGCGGCGGTTGGCATGGCTCTGCTCCATTTATGTTTGCAGAGCCTATTCGCGCCTTATGCTGGGCGGGTTATAGTGATCTGCGTCACGTCACAGTTTCCGCTATGAAACGTGCCTGCGCAAGAGGTGAGATAAAAGTTCCACATGCGCCGGAAACGGTCGTCAAACCCCATTGCGGCCACATCATCCCACTTTGCGTTGAACGTGCCATACCATTCACGCAAGGTTTGCGAATAGCTTTCGCCGAATTCAATCGAATGGGACACGGTAAGCCCTGCCTTTTCGACCTCTTGACGCAATACAACTGGGCTGGGAAGCATACCGCCTGGGAAGATGTATTTCTGAATGAAATCAACACCGCGCTTGTAGACTTCCCAACGGCGATGATCGACTGTGATGATCTGCAAAGTCGCATTTTTACCGGGTTTTAGCCGATCGCGCACGGTTTCAAAATAAACCGGCCAGTACTTTTCGCCGACGGCTTCAAACATTTCAATGCTGGCAATGCCATCAAACTGGCCCGTCTCGTCGCGATAATCTTGCATCTTGATGGTGACCATATCGGACAACCCAAGGCGTTCCATGCGCGCCACAGCAAAATCATGCTGTTCTTGGGAAATTGTCAGCCCAGTGACCTTGATCCCGCGTTGCTTTGCCGCATATTCGGCAAAGCCGCCCCAGCCGCAACCAATCTCAAGCACATGATCGCCCGCTTGCGCGCCCATTTCATCAATCATGGATTTATATTTTTCGGTCTGCGCCGCCTCAAGGCTTTGGGCACCTGTGTCAAATTTGGCCGACGAATAGGTCATCGTGTCATCAAGCCAGAGACCATAGAATTCATTACCTAAATCATAATGGTAGCTGATGTTTTTGCGGGCTTGCTTCTTGGAATTGCCCTGCATCCAGAAACGCATACGTTCATAAAACCGCACAAGAAACTGCCCAGGAAACCCATCATACATTTCTTCGGCGTCATCATGCACCAAATCCATGAATGCCATCAGGTCAGGCGTCGACCACCAGCCATCCATATAGGCTTCGCAAAATCCAAGGTCGCCTTCACGGATCGTGCGTGAGAACAAGTCGTCGTTGTGCACGATCAACGTGGCCTCATAACCCGGTTCGGACCCTTCTGCACGAAACGTGCGACCATCGGGCAATGTGACATCAATCCGGCCCCGCTTCATCGTTTTCATCACGTCAAAAACGGCCGCGAAATAACGCGGTAGGTTGTTTTGTCCGGTGGTCGTCGTCAATGTCATTATGGGTCCTGTCGTCGTGTGTCTTTGTTATTTCGTATCGCGTTAACTTATTTTAAGCCGCTCTCTCTCAAAGTCACGCTTCACCCTAGGGAAAGTTTCACAAAGCGCCCTAAAACCCGCGGTTTTGGTATGCATCCAACGCGCGCTTCCTGCCTTCGGCGGGGTCCACAATGGCGCCTGGATAGGCATCATCAGGCGACAACCCCCATGACCGTGGTACGGCATCAAAATACGACAATGCTGTTGGCGATGGGTTTTCACACCCTTCAGCGATCCAACGCGCCGAATACCGACCCTGTTTGTCAAATTTTTCAAGCTGGGACACAGGGTTAAACACACGGAAATAGGGCGTTGCATCAGGGCCGGACCCAGCCGACCATTGCCAGCCCATCGCATTGCTTGCCGGGTCCCAATCAATCAAGCAGTCGTCAAACCATGCCTTACCGATGCGCCAATCTGTCATCAGGTGTTTCGTCAGGTATGATGCCACGATCATACGTCCACGATTGTGCATTGTGCCCGTTACATACATTTCCCGCATGGCCGCATCCACAAACGGAATACCCGTGCGCCCTTGTTTCCAGGCGACGACATCAGGATGGTTTTCATCGGTGTTCCATGGAAACGCATCCCAATCAGGTTTCCAGTTCTGATCGACAATGCGCGGCGTATGATGTGCGAGATGATAGGCAAATTCGCGCCAAACCAGTTCTTTCAAGAACACCTCGGCGTCCGACTTTCCTTGGTGCAAGGCCGCCCAGCCGGCGTGCCAACAAGTGAGCGGTGAAATTTCGCCGTAAGTCAGGTTTTCTGACAGACGCGACGTGCCATCAACCGCGGGCAAATCACGATTGGCCTGATAATTATCAACGCGTTCATCAATAAACCTGTCCAGCCGATCTTGCGCCGCAGCCTCCCCCACATTGCAATGGGGACGTAAAACATCCGCACCGCGCCGCATGTCGTGGTCCAAATTCCATGACGTCAATTCATCCGACATCGGCCACGCATCGGGGGCTGCAATCTGCGCGGGCTTTGGCAAGCATTGCGCCAGCTCGCGCCCGCGGACCATCTTCCACATCGGGGTGAACACCTTGTAGAAACCGCCTGTCTTTGTCTCAACTGTCCAGGGTTCAAACAACAAATGGCCCGCAAACGACACCGCCTCTACGCCATCTTGCTTCAAGGCCGCCTTTAAGTCCGTATCCCTCGCCTTTGACACCGGATCATAAAGGCGTGACCAGTAAACCGCGCCAGCGCCCGTCTCCTTGACCAAGGACTTCAACGAGGCAAGCGCATCACCGGCCCGCAGTATCAGCCGACTACCAGACGCTTCCAAATCAGCGGATAATTGTGCAACGGAAAATCCCAGCCGAAAACGCGGTGCGGCCCCCTGCCCGACAACCAGCTCATCGTTCAAAAAAACCGGAATGACCGGACGGCCCGTTTGCACAGCCGCCGTCAATGCCGCGTGATCCGAAAGCCGCAAGTCACGGCGGAACCACATCAAAATAGGAGAATTATCACTCATGCTATTCATTTAGCCCGATCGTGCATACGACAAGCCCACCTGCCCTCGCATTTTTTCAAATACTCCGGGGTGCGGGGCTGGCCCCGCCTGTCGGCCAAGGGCGCAGCCATTGGTCGACATTACCGCCCCTTGAAAAAGCCACCCAAAATGCCGCGTACAATACGCCGCCCTGTTGTGCCTTTGAGTTCTTTGATCACGACTTGAGCCAGGCTTTCGCCAAAGCCACCCGATTTGCTGGACTTGCGCGACGTGCTGCGCGACGTCGTTCCACCCCCATCATAACGACGGGCCTTTTTATATTCGCGTTCTTTTTCTTCTGCTTCTTCCTCTGCAGCTTCGGCAGCGGCGGCTTCCTTGGCTGCCGTGTCGGCCCGCTTGGCCAGCATTTCTGACGCGCTTTCACGGTCCAATGTCACATCGTATTTGCCTGCCATATCAGACGCGGCCATGATCGCTTTGCGGGTCGGGCCGTCGATCGGACCCAACTGCGATGATGGCGGTCGGATCAAGGTGCGCTGCACGACCTGTGGAATGCCTTTGCGATCCAGGAATGATGTGACCGCTTCACCGGTTCCCACTTCTTGAATGGCCTCGGCTGTGCTGAATTCAGGATTGTCGCGGTATGTTTCTGCAGCCGTTTTCAGCTCTTTGCGATCTTTTGCAGTGAAAGCACGCAGCGCGTGTTGCACACGGTTGCCCAACTGTCCCAAAACATCATCGGGAATATCGGCTGGGTTCTGGGTTACAAAATAAACGCCAACACCTTTCGACCGGATCAAGCGCGCAACCTGTTCCACCTTGTCGACCAACGCCTTTGGCGCGCCATCAAACAACAAATGTGCCTCGTCAAAAAAGAACACCAGCTTGGGTTTGTCCGGGTTGCCAACTTCGGGCAATTCTTCAAACAATTCTGACAGCAACCACAACAGGAACGTCGCATAAAGCCGCGGGCTGCCCATCAGTTGATCAGCGGCCAGTATGTTAATTTCGCCGCGGCCTTCGGCATTGACGCGCATAAGGTCGGACAATTCCATCGCGGGTTCGCCAAACAATGCTGTGCCGCCTTGGTTTTCCAGAACAAGCAACTGACGTTGAATGGCCCCAACTGATGACGATGCGACATTGCCATAGCGAAGCGACAGATCCGCGGCGTGCTGTCCGACCCACACCAAAAGGGCCTGCAGGTCTTTGAGGTCAAGCAGCGGCAGGCCTTCTTCGTCGGCCACACGGAATGCCACGTTCAAGACACCCTCTTGCACGTCCGTCAATTCCATCAGACGTGACAGAAGCAATGGCCCCATTTCCGCGACTGTCGCGCGGATCGGATGACCCTGTTTGCCAAACAAATCCCAGAACGTGACAGGAAAGCTGTCGTATTGCAGATCAAGACCAATCGTGTCCGCGCGTTTCATAAACGCTTCATGCAATTTGAAATCAGCGGATCCTGCAACGGCCAAGCCGGACAAGTCACCTTTTACATCAGACAAGAAAACCGGAACACCCGCCGCAGAAAACCCTTCGGCCATGATCTGTAGCGTCACGGTTTTACCTGTCCCCGTGGCACCAGCGACCAAGCCATGACGGTTGGATTTGTCCAACAACATCACCTGAGGTTCGCCATATGCAGCCCCGCCGCCGCCGATAAAGATGTCGTCTGCCATGTGTTTGGCCCCTTTAGAAAAAATCTGTCGGGCTAAAATACATTCTTAAGACTTAACTGCCAGTATAAACGCACAGCCGCTTCACCATCATGTCCCCCGGTGTGGCGGTTGTTCCTCCCTGTCAGACTTGCCGTGCCTTCGGGTGCGGCTTTTTTTTGCCCCTCATAGATGTGATCGGCACGCACAAGATTTGCTGTTGACGGCTTGCGTGGCTTTTCGTAGCGTCACCACAAATAGTCGGCGAAGTCCGATAGGGAGAAGACGAAAAAGGGTCCTGCGGGGCCCTTTTTCTATGGCAAAACACTTGCGCGGATCGCCGCCAATCTGTGTTCTTTTGCCGCTGACATCGGAAAAGGCGCATGTTAAGCCTTTTTCAATTCGAACCTCTAGGAACACCTAAAATGCTGAATTTATTAAAGCCCCTGACATTCGGGATCATGCTGTTCGCGGCGAATGCCGTCGCTGCCCAAGAAACAACAACGCAAGACGATGCGCCCGCCGCCGCAGAAGAACCAGCAGCAGACACTGCCTCTGATCTGGACATGGGAACAGAGATTGTTGATGAAAACGCTGTAGGAACTGCATATTTGCGCGATACTTTCGGCGATTGGGCATTGCGTTGCTTGCGCGCCGAAGAAGGCCAGCCAGATCCATGCCAGTTGTATCAGCTTTTGAACGATACCGATGGTAACTCTGTCGCTGAAATCAGCATGTTCCCATTGCCCGCTGGCAACCGCGCGGCTGCGGGTGCCACGATCGTTGTACCGCTTGAAACATTGCTGACCCAAGAATTGCGCATCTCGGTCGATGGTGCTGCGCCGCGCCGCTATCCGTTCACGTTCTGCAATCGTGCTGGCTGTGTTGCCCGTGTCGGCTTTACCAATGACGAAATTGCGTCATTCAAGCGCGGCAATGCTGCGACATTGCGCATGGTTCCTGCCGCTGCACCAGACGAAGAAGTCAACTTGAACATTTCATTGACCGGCTTCACCGCAGGTTATGATAGCATCACGCAATAACTGAATACTTACAAAGATTTACGCCGCCTTTTGCATCTGCATCGGGCGGCGTTTTTATGTCCGGCGCAATGCGATAACGGCGTTTAATCCACCAAACGCAAACGCATTCGACAAGGTCACGTCAACCTGATGGTCGCGCGCTGTGTTTGGAACAACGTCCAGCGCACATTCAGGATCAGGTTCCTCGTATCCGATTGTGGGCGCAATGACCCCGTCCCGCAACGCCATCAAGCAAGCCAGCATTTCAACCGCCCCTGTGCCGCCAATCAAATGACCATGCATGGATTTGGTCGATGAGATCATTAATTTATCCGCGTGCGCGCCAAAAACATCGGCCACCGCCGCACATTCGGTTTTGTCGTTTGCTGCTGTGCCTGTGCCATGGGCGTTGATATAACCTACGTCTTGTGGTGCGATCTGTGCGTCCCGCAATGCACCTGCAATCGCCCGCGCGGCCCCTTGTTTTGACGGCATCACAATATCAGACGCATCAGATGACATCGCGAAACCCGCGACCTCGCACAGTATATCCGCCCCTCGTGCAACCGCATGATCATAGTCTTCAAACACGAAAACACCCGCACCTTCGCCCTGGACCATTCCGTTACGTGTAGCGGAAAACGGACGGCAGGCATCTTTGGACATCACGCGCAGCCCTTCCCACGCCTTGATCCCGCCAAAGCATAACATCGCCTCGGACCCGCCAGTGACCATAACCCGCGCCATGCCAGACCGGACCATATTGAACGCTTGCCCCATTGCGTGATTAGATGACGCACAGGCCGTGGCCACGGTGAAAGATGGCCCCCGAAGATTGAACTCCATCGAAACCTGCGACACAGCCGCATTGTTCATCAGTTTGGGTACGATAAAGGGGTGAACGCGGTTCTTACCTTCTTCATAGACGACGCGGTAGTTTTCATCTTGGGTCGTCAGACCACCACCCGAGGTGCCTAGAACAACACCAGACAAATCGGCAAGCTCACCAGCAAAGTGCAAGCCGGACTGCGCAATCGCTTGGCGGGCGGCCAGCAACGTAAACTGGGTGAACCGATCATAAAGCGCGATCTGTTGGCGGTTGAAATGTGCGGCCTCGTCATAATCGCGGACCTGTGCGCCAATCTGGATCGACAGCCTGTCAGCGTCACGAATATCAAGCGGGCCAATCCCACATGTGCCATTTTTCATCGCGTCAAATGTGCTGACCACATCGTGGCCCAACGGATTGATCGTGCCTGCCCCTGTGATGACCACGCGCCGCATATCAGGATTGCTCTGCTTTCAGTTTATCGACGGCCGCAATCATTGTGGCCACGGTCGAAATATCAAACGCGCTGTCGCTTGGGTCATTGGCGTTGAATGGAACAGAGATATCGAACGCCTCTTCGATTGCAAAAATGCTTTCGACCAACGCCATGCTGTCGATGCCCAGATCATCAAGCGTGTTGTCCAGCCCCACATCGGACGGTTCCAACATGGCCTGATCCGCAAGGATCGCGATGACTGTGTCTTGAGTGCTCATTTGTCGTTTCCTACAGCTGTTGTAGGTGATCTAGGGTTTCTGATGCGGTTTTGAAACCGTTTTTTGTGCGATTGTTGCCTGACGCAGGTGTCGTTCACGCGCACGATACGTCATCATTGGTTGCGCGGGATACCCCATCATAAAACTGCCCGCGACCACATCAGACAGAACAATCGCTGCACCACCAATCACGCAGTCAGCGCCAATCGTAAGGTTGTCGGCAATGCCGGATTTACCACCCAGCACGCAGCGATCCCCGATCTTGGCGGATCCTGCGACAGCGGCTTGCGCACATAACAAGCAGTCGTCGCCAATCTGCACATTGTGCCCAACTTGCACCAAGTTATCGACTTTTGTGCCGTGGCCCACGGTTGTCGCCCGGATCGTGCCCGCATCAACGGTGCTGTTGGCCCCGATTTCCACATCATTTCCAATCACGACCCCGCCAAGCGAATGGATACGGTGCTGGGTCGCGTCAGCTGGCGCACTGAACGGCGTTTTACCCAGTGTTTTCTTGCCAATTTCGACGTTCGACGGCGCAGCGGTGACAAACGAAAACCCATCCGCACCAATAACAACATTGGGTTGCAAGATGCAGCTTTCTCCAATGATCACGCGCCGCATAAGACGCACGCCGTGAAAAACTTGGGTCTTGGCACCGATGGTGACGCCATCAGCCACACTGACGTGATCCCCGATGAAGCAGCCATCACCGATCACAGCATCTGCCCCGATCACTGTGAAATGACCGATTGATACATCACGCCCGATTTGGGCGCTGGGGTCGATGACCGCATGTGCACTAATGCCATTTGCGATTTGTGGCGGGTCCATCATTTGGGTCAATCCCGCCATCGCCAATCGCGCGCGTGGTGCCTCTATCGCGGCTTTGAGACCAAGTGCGCGCCAATCGGCCCCCGCCCAAACGACCGCGGCCTTTGCACGGCCCTGTCCCAATGCGTCGCCATAGGCAGGCGACATTGCAAGCGCCAGATCGTCTGGTCCCGCAGAGCCCGGTTCAGACAGACCAGTGACGCACAGATCAACGGCGCCAAAGGCCTTTGCCCCCAGCGCCGCTGCAATATCTTTGACCGATTGTGTCATGATCTATCCCGCATTGTTCGGGATAGACTTAGCCTTGAACGGCGCGCACGGCTACCCCTGCGCGCGACAATGCATTCCAGATGCGGCTGTCGCGGTTATAGATGTCCCGACGGAACTGCAGGCTGCCTGTCACATTGGTGAAAGCGGTGCGATACACGATATGCACTGGCACTGGCTGTTCAAGGTTCACGCGGGCTTCTGCTCCCGTGCGCAAGCGCGATTGAAAGAACCCTTCTGGATCAGCTGTTTGTTTGGCCAGCAACGCATAGGCAAAATCAAACGGATCATTCAGGCGGATACAGCCGTGGCTAAACGCACGGACTTCGCGACCAAACAGCGACTTGGACGGGGTGTCGTGCAAGTAGATGTTGTATTTGTTCGGAAAGATAAACTTCACCAAACCAAGCGCGTTGCCCTCTGACGGACCTTGGCGCATGGAATACGGAAACGTTTTTTCGTTGAAGCTGTCAAAGTTAATTGCGCTACGTGCGACAACACGGCCCTTACTGTCGGTGACGTCCAACTGACGCACGGCATTCGGGTTGCGTTGCAACATTGGCAGGTATTCTTTGGTCACGATAGAACGCGGCACATACCAGCTTGGATTGATGACCATGAATTCCATCACGTCCGAAAACTCTGGGCTTTCACGGTCCTCTTGCACCGCGCCCACAACTGAACGTGTCGAGAATGTCACGCGGTCATTGTCCACGATCGCGGCCGTGAAATCAGTCAGGTTTACCCAAACATGGCGTGTCCCGCGCGGACGGTTATTCCAGCGTTCCCGCTCCATCGCGACGATGACAGATTGCAAACGGTTGCCCATCGATACATTCAACTGACGCATCGTGCCGGAACCCGCAGTGCCGTCAACGGACAGGCCATGCGCCTGCTGGAAACGCTGCACCCCCGTTTGAATCGCGGCATCATAGGTTTGTGTCGCTGTCCGCTCAAGGAAGCCCATGGCGATCAAGCGATTGCGCAGGTTAACCACTTCACCACCCGATGCACCTGGCGCGAGCGAATTTGCCTTTACAGTTGGCCCCCAACCTCCATTGGAAAGCATACGCTCCAGACGCATTTTTTCACGCATCAAGCGGGTATATTCAGGTGAGCTGGGCGGCAAAGACCGCAAAAATCCAGCCGGGCTGGACTGAGCAAATGCCTGGATCGTGCTGAGGCGCGAACGATATGGCACTTCGCGTTTGATTGCGCTGACGACTGAACCGGGACGCAAGATACCTGTCTGCACGTCGCGGGCATACGACAAGAACAAGCGGCTCATCTCAACTTCCATCTGGCCCTGCTCTGCAGGTGTGGAGGCCGCGCGCAGCTTTGCCATCAATGCTTGTGGGTCATATTTTGCTGTCGGCAGACCATGATTGCCTGCGTCTGCGAACACCGACATCAGCGCATTGCGCCGACCACGGTCGCCGTTTCCGCTCCAGATGCCTTGAAAATCACGCGCACGGTAGAATGCGGCCAGTTCGTCGTCACGCGCGGCAGCTTCTGCCACTGCTTGACGAAAAGCCGTGACCTGCGCCGTTGCAGCAGCAGCTGTCATCGTGACAAACATGCTGGCAACCAGCAAAACGCGCATCATGCGCGACGGAAGAGATAAAAACATTGGGTCCCCCACAGAACTATAACTAGGGCCACGTTTAGCAGCCCGTATGCTTGTGGCAAGTATCGGAATCCAGACCATTCTTTGTCCATTCACAAAGCAGAGAGAGGACGAAGTAAACCAAAGGTTGTTGCCCGAATGCTTGTGTAGATTGGCAACACCTCACAATTAACACAAAAATTGCGCAAAAAATCGCCGATTTCCCACTTGTTTGGGTGTGACCAGCAAAACGGGCTTGGTCCACGAATCATCTTGTGCCATACAGTGCGTGCATCTGGGGACGAGATGGCAAAACTGCGTTAACGCAGTAAAGATATTGAGCGACGGGACAGGCGCGAACATATGGCAGACTTTAACTCATCGGGCATGACCCGGCGCGGACTTTTGGGCGCATTCGCTGCAACAGCAGTCGCAGCAGCCCCCACTTATTCCAATGCAGCAGGTTTTCTTCGTGGTGGTGGTGACGTCCGCCGCCTGACGATGTTCTCTGGTCGCACCGGCGAACGGCTTGATACAATCTATTGGATCGACGGTCAGTATATTGGTGAAGCCATCCGCGAAGTGAACGCGTTTATGCGTGACTGGCGCACGGGCGAAATCATCAACATGGATACCCGCACAATCGACATTATGGCCGCAGCCCACAATCTGATGGACGCCAACGAACCTTATATGTTGCTGTCCGGTTATCGGTCCCCCAAAACAAATGCCATGTTGCGGAGCCGGTCTGGTGGCGTCGCCAAGAAATCACTTCATATGTCCGGTAAGGCAGCTGATTTGCGTTTGAATGGACGTTCTACATCGCAAATGTCGCGCGCGGCCCAAGCCTGTCGTGCTGGTGGCGTTGGTCGGTATCGTGGATCAAACTTTGTCCACATGGATTGCGGTCCAGTGCGTAGCTGGAACGGCTAAACCAAACAAAACCGCGAACAAACAACGCCCTACGGGGCGTTTTTTTGTGGACTATCGTTTTTGAAGTGGCGCACCCGACAGGATTCGAACCTGTGGCCTCTGCCTTCGGAGGGCAGCGCTCTATCCAGCTGAGCTACGGGTGCGTTGCAGGGTCTATAGCTTGGCCGCAGTTGGGCCGCAACGCCAGAATAGGGATGATGGGTTAAAACCCATCCTACGAAAACAGGTCATGACACAGCTCGAGCGCGTCGATCAATATGTCGACCTCATCACGGGTGTTGTACATGCCAAAGGAAGCGCGGCACGTGGCCCCAACCCCCATGTGTTCCATCAATGGCATCGCACAATGGGTCCCTGCCCGCACTGCCACGCCTTTTTTGTCCAACACGGTCGAGATGTCATGCGCGTGCGCCGCCCCATCAATGGTGAAGCTAAAGATTGCGCCTTTGGTTGCTGATTGTCCTTGCACGTTCAACCAGTTCAGCCCGTCCAAGCGTCCGCGTGCATAGGCGCAAATATCTGCCTCGTGGGCCGCGATGGCATCCATACCAACACCCATCATATAATCCAGCGCCACGCCAAGCCCTATGGTTTGCACGATCCCAGGTGTGCCAGCCTCAAACTTCATCGGAGCATCGTTATAAACAACGCCATCGCGTGTCACATCGCGGATCATATCACCGCCACCCATAAAGGGCTGCATTTCAGCCATACGTTCAGGCGCGACGTAAATGGCCCCAGAACCAGAGGGGCCATAAAGTTTGTGACCGGTGATTGCGTAAAAGTCGGCACCAATGTCGGACAGGTTCACAGGCATATGCACTGCCGCTTGTGACCCATCCACAAGGACGGGCACGCCCTTGGCATGTGCCCCCGCACAAATTGTTTTCACATCCACAACGGTGCCAAGCACGTTGGACATATGGGTCACAGCCACAAGTTTTGTTTTCGGACCAATGGCCGCAATGACCGCATCGGGATCCAAATCGCCGTTCGCATCGACGTCGACCCATTTGATGACAACACCCAAACGGTCGCGCAAGAAGTGCCACGGCACGATATTTGCGTGATGCTCCATGATCGACAGCACAATTTCGTCGCCCGCTTGCATGCGCGGCGCAGCCCAGCCGTAAGACACCATATTGATCGCTTCGGTGGTGCCTGAGTTTAGTATGATGCTGTTCTCTGATGGCGCCCCTAAGAACCGTGCGATTTTTCCACGCACGCCTTCGTATTTTTCGGTCGCGATGGTGGAAAGCGTATGCAAACCCCGATGCACATTCGCGTATTCTTCGGCATAGGCTGTGTGAATGGCATCAATGACCACAGCCGGCTTTTGTGCAGACGCACCGTTATCGAGATAAACCAAGGGCTTATTATTGATTTGGCGCGACAGGATCGGAAAATCAGCGCGAATGGCTTGCACATCATACATTGCTCAAATCTCCAACTGGGCACCAAGCCCGATGATCGACAGGAAAAAACCAAACCCAAAGCCGATCCCAAAAACAGCGATCACAATCGTCGCAAAGGCGCGGCCTAGGCTTTTGAATTGGTGGGTTACGTTGATGAAATTCAGCAGTATCCAGAACAGTGCGACCACTCCCGCAAGGGACAAAAGTGCCGCAACCTGGGGGCTGATCAGCGTCACGACCGCCTGCACAACCCGAAAGCAAAGTGCTGTCATCTCAAGCCAGATGACAAGGGCAAAGCTATGGGGAAAAGTCGATTTGCCACCCAGCATGGTCCCCGTCAGATAGAGTGCCATCGACAGCACAATCAGGATGCAGCCCATCACAAGCCCATACAGCATCGGGGTGAACCCGAGAGGCAGCGCAACCGGGGACACAACGCTTAGAATATGCACAAGCATCGTGCTGAGCACGCTGACAAGAATAACGCCCATCCACAAAGTGCCACGATCATACCGGCGCAGCATGATCCGTTGTGCCGTCTGCGCAGGCTGCGTGACGGTCAAAACGATCAACCTCAGGAATGCCGCGACTTCTGGCATCAAGGCTGTCCAACTTCTCTTTGGCATTGAAACCAAATGACCAAAAATGACAAAAGCCAGAACGCCCCGACCAAGTTGGTGCCAGCAACTGGCCCCAAAAAGCCAGCCATCATCCCGTAAAGCAACGCCGCTGGTGTCGTCGCCAGTAATGACCAGAACAACGCAAGGCGCGCACCATATCCCGTGCCCTGCCCTCCGAAAATTTTTGCAATGACATGGGCCACTGCGGCGATGACATAGAACATCAACGGCCACACCATCAGCCAACCCAAAAATTCATACGCCATCAGTTGCGAAAGTTCAGGCGCGTCGCCGCCGTTACCATCAAAACCTGCTGCAAGCCGCGAAAGACGCGGCCATTGTGCGATAAAAATGATGATGCAGGCGGCCATGAGGTAAGCCAGCGCACGATCTTCCCGCGCGCCTTGTGCCAACAGATCGCGCATCACCGCACGCGGCCCGCGCCAAGTGCGCACGATATCTGTCGTCACCGCCATCAGCTACGCCTTGCCAACCAGCTATCCAATCGGTCACGCAAATCATCGGCCAACGTATCGTCGTCGATTTCTTCCAACGCTTCAGCGAGGAACGCCAAAGTCAGCAGATCGGTCGCTGCCTTGCGCGGCACACCACGCGATTGCAGATAAAACAGCGCGTCATCGTCGATCGCACCAGATGTGGACCCGTGGGAACAGGCCACGTCGTCGGCATAAATCTCAAGCTCTGGTTTAGCGAGGAACTGGCTGTCTTCATCCAGCAAAAGCGACTGGCTGATTTGGTAGCCGTCGGTCTTTTGTGCGCCTGCTTTGACCAAGATTTTGCCTTGGAAAACGCCTGTCGCACCGTTGCGCAGCACCTTTTTGAACACCTGACGGCTTTCGCCGCGCAACCCGTCATGGGTCACGAAAACGGTGTCATCGTGGTGGAAGTCAACACCATCACCAACGCAGGCCCCCGCAACATGGGCAACGGCATCATCACCGACCATGTCGATGATGCATTCGTTGCGGGTTAGCACACCATTTGCCGTTAGCGTGAAAGACTTAAACAGACTTTTGTCAGCAATTCTTGCAAAACAATGGGTTACAGCACGGCGTTCATGATCCCGCCCCTGTGCGCGAACGTGGTGGAATGCGCCTGTCTTTGCCATGTCCACTTCAAGAACCGAATTGAAACGTGCCGCAGCTGGCCCTGTTTCTAGCACTGTGACAGATGCGCCTTCTTCGACGCGCACAAGGCTGTGCAGCATCACATCAGATGCGTCATCGCTGTGCAGATAGATCAGGTTGATCGGTTTGGCCGCTTGGTCTGTTGCACGAATAACAACCCCATCAGTGGCATAGCCAGTGTTCAATGCCGCAAGGGGGCGTTGAACAGGCACCTGCCCGTCTGTTTCCAACTTACCGTAAAGATCAGCGGCCCAGCCATCTGTCACGTCAACCAAGCGCGAGATTTCGACGCCTTCGCAAACCAGATCATCAGACGCATCAGCGTCAAACACACCGTCAACAAAAACAACTTTAACACGGTCCACATCGCTAAAAAGCGGTCCTTCGTCATTGTGAAATAACGCGGCTTTTTCAGGCTCCGATTGGGTCAACGATGTGGGGTCGGTGTATTTCCAATACTCGTCACGCTTATGCGGCAGACCCATCGTAATGACACGGTTCATGGCATCAATGCGCTGGTCATTCAGGCCGTCAGGCATCGCCAGACCCGTCAGACGGGTCTGGGTTGCCGCCAATTTGATGTCGGCAATAGCCATTACACCACCTCTGCCAAGATGTCGGCATAGCCGTTGTTTTCAACTTCCAAGGCAAGCTCTGGCCCACCGGTTTTGATGATTTTACCGTCCGCCATGATATGCACAACGTCTGGTTTGATGTGGTCCAACAGACGCTGGTAATGGGTGATCACAAGGAATGAACGTCCCTCTGAGCGCAGCGCGTTTACGCCTTCGGCCACCAGTTTCATGGCGTCCACGTCCAGACCGGAATCGGTTTCATCCAGCACGCACATCTTTGGCTCAAGCATTGCCATTTGCAGGATTTCGTTGCGCTTCTTTTCGCCACCCGAGAAACCGACGTTGACCGGACGCTTGAGCATCTCTGCGTCGATTTTCAATGCCTTTGCCTTTTCGCGCACTTCCTTGAGGAAATCGCCAGCAGACAACTCTTCTTCGCCACGCGCCTTGCGCTGTGCATTCACAGCTGTGCGCAGGAATGTCATGTTACCAACGCCTGGGATTTCAACAGGATATTGAAACGCAAGGAACAGGCCAGCAGCTGCGCGTTCCTCTGGCTCCATCTCGAGCAGATCAACGCCGTCCAAAGTGGCAGAGCCGCCAGTGACTTCGTAGCCGTCCTTGCCAGACAACACATAAGATGTGGTGGACTTGCCAGACCCATTCGGGCCCATAATCGCGTGCACTTCGCCAGCGCCGATTTTCAGATCAACACCTTTCAAGATTTGCTTGTCTTCTTCTTCGAGTTTGACCTTCAGGCCTTTGATTTCCAGCATATTAATTCTCCTGCGATGCAGCGGCATGTATTGAAACGGCAAAATCCCCGCACGCAATGCTGCATGCAGGGGTTTGAAACGGGTCGCGCGATTGCGCGGAATTTAGAGTGTGTAGGTTTCGCCCAGCACGATGATGCTGTTGGGTGTCGTCTTGGACTGAACGTCTTGCACATAAGCAGAGGATACCACCTGTGTCATCGCATCCGGGAACATCCAAACCGCGTTGTGCGCGGATGCCATCATCAGGCCGACGCCCATGACTTGTGCACCCATGTGGGCCATTGTCTTGTGGCTGAACATACCGCCCAAGATCAGCGCCAAAATTGCAGCTACGCCGAACATCACCATTTCGGAACCAGGCAGAATGCCGAACCGACCAGAAGCAACCTGCACCGCACCGTAAGCCAGAATGCCCAACACGGAAGACACGACCAAGGCGGCGATCCCCACCTTTTGCACGCGCTTGCGGTTGATGTATTCCTTGGAAACGCGCTTTGGCACGTTCAGCTTCATCTCGGCGTCGTAATAAGACACGTTGCGCGGATCGTTGATACGCGCGATGCGGGCATTGAATTCGTTCATTTGCGCCATGCTTGCCATGTGTCTCATCTCCCAGGTGATCTTCTGAAGATACCTTTGGATGAACACTAAGGCCGGAATGTGACCGACCCGCGGCAATGCCACGACTGTTATGTGAAACAAAGACGGCCACTTAGCCCACCGATCCTTCAAGGCTGATCGCGACGAGCGCTTGGGCTTCCATCGCAAATTCCATCGGCAAGGCTTGCAGAACCTCTTTGCAGAACCCGTTAACGACCAAGGCAACGGCCTCCTCTTCGTCCATGCCGCGTGAACGGCAATAGAAAAGCTGATCATCATCAACCTTGGATGTCGTGGCCTCATGTTCAACACGAGAGGAATTATTCTTCACTTCGATATACGGCACGGTATGCGCCCCGCATTTATCACCGATCAACAGGCTGTCGCACTGTGTATAATTGCGGCTGTCTTTTGCTTTGGGGTGCATCGACACCAGACCGCGGTATGTGTTCTGGGCTTTGCCCGCCGAAATCCCCTTGGACACGATGCGTGATTTGGTGTTCTTGCCCAAATGCACCATCTTTGTGCCTGTGTCGGCTTGCTGCATGTTGTTGGCAATCGCGATTGAATAAAACTCGCCCTGGCTGTCATCACCGCGCAGGATGCACGACGGGTATTTCCACGTCACCGCGGAACCAGTTTCAACTTGCGTCCACATCACCTTGGACCGTGCCCCGCGGCAATCCGCGCGTTTGGTCACAAAGTTATAGATACCACCATTGCCATCCTCGTCGCCCGGATACCAGTTTTGCACGGTGGAATATTTCACTTCCGCGTCTTCTTCGATGATGATCTCGACGACGGCGGCGTGCAGCTGTGCTGTGTCTCGCTTCGGCGCTGTGCAGCCCTCTAGATAGGACACGTATGATCCCTTGTCCGCAATGATCAGCGTGCGCTCAAACTGGCCCGTATTTTCCGCATTGATACGGAAATAAGTCGACAATTCCATAGGACAGCGCGTGTTTGGTGGGATGTAAACGAACGATCCGTCCGAAAACACAGCCGAGTTTAGCGTTGCATAAAAGTTGTCAGATGGCGGAACCACAGTGCCAAGGTATTTCTTCACCAGCTCAGGATGCTTTTCAATCGCCTCCGAAATGGAACAGAAAATCACGCCAGCTTTTTCCAGCTCTTTCTGGAATGTGGTGCCAACAGAAACGGAATCGAAAACGGCATCAACAGCAACCTTACGGCCTTCTGCTGGCATATCTTCCGCACCTTCAACACCCGCAAGAATTGCCTGTTCTTTCAGTGGAATGCCCAGCTTTTTATAAGTTTCAAGCAACTTTGGGTCGACATCATCAAGCGACTTTGGCTTTTCTTCCATGCTTTTCGGACGGGCATAATAATAGATGTCCTGAAAGTCGATTTCAGGGTAGTCCACCATCGCCCAAGTCGGCTCCTCGATCTGTTCCCAACGCGAAAACGCCTCAAGCCGCCAGTCGGTCATCCACTGTGGTTCTTTGTTTTTGGATGAGATCAGCTTGACGATATCGGTGTTCACGCCTTTGGGGGCGTATTCCATCTCAATCTCTGTTTCCCAACCATATTTATACGTGCCAGACAGGGCAGCGACCGCATCCACAGTCTCCTGATCCACGCCATCCTTGACTTGTGTCTCATCCAAAGCAGCCATCTGTCTCACCTTTTCGTCTGTCCACGCGCAACCGCGCGGGCGTATGAAGTTGTCCATGTCTGCGCAAATCGCAGCACATCGTCTTTTGTCGTCTCGATGCCCAGCGACACGCGCACAGCGCAGCGGGCTTCGTCATCACTATAGCCAAGGGCGGCAAGCACGGGGCTCGCCTTCACCTTGCCGCTTGAACAGGCCGATCCCGCAGAAATCGCGAACCCCGCCAGATCAAGCGCCATCACTTGCGTTTCACCCTTCCAGCATGGCGCTATAAAGCAGCTGGTGTTGGGCAGCCTTGCCTGATCCCTTGCCACAAAAATAGTGTCGGCCGCATCAGTCTCAATGGCCTTTTCTAGAATATTTCTAAGTTCCGCAACCCGATCCCAACGGCCTTGGGCCAAATCGTCCTGCGCAGCTACACAAGCCGCCCCGAATCCAGCGATTGCCGCCACATTTTCTGTGCCCGATCTGCGGCCCATTTCCTGCCCGCCGCCTTTGATTTGCGCGGCAATATCCGTGCCTGCTGGAAAAATCAGCGCGCCAATGCCCTTAGGTCCGCCAAACTTATGAGCAGACAAAAATACCATTCCCACGCCCGACCACGAAAATGAAAATGGCACCTTGCCAAACCCTTGGGTCAGATCAGAAACCGCCAGACCTTGCGGCAAGGCCTGCACCAGCCCCGTCTCGGAGTTGGCAAGCTGCACAACTGCGTTGGCCGGATCATCAACTACGACCCGCCCCTCAACAACCGCAAGACACGGATCACACCACGCAGCAACGGCCGCATGCTCTAATCCCGAACACATGAGATCGCGCCCAGCAAGAGCCAACGCCGCAGCTTCAGTTGCCCCAGAAACAAACACGACATCCGCGCCCGATGCCCCAACCGCATCTGCCACCTGCGCACGCGCCACCTCTACAATGCCCTTGGCCGCACGCCCTTCTGCATGAACGGAACTGGGGTTTCCCACGACATCCATGGCCGCAATCATTGCGGCACGTGCCTCGGCCCTCAACGGCGTGGTGGCATTATGATCTAGATAAACACGGCTCATGTTTTCCATTTGCCCCAAATACCGCGGGGGTGCGGGGGCTGGCCCCCGTGAACGCTACGCATCATCGACCACCTCGAACAATGCAGGCACGGCGGGACAAGGCACCATTTCATTGGCCACCACATCCGACAGCCGCGTTTGGTGCAAGAACACGTAAACATGCGCGCTCAAACCTTCCCACAACCGGTTGGTCAGCGATTGCGCCCGACTGCCCGAGGCGGCACCAGATGCCCCTGCCCCTTTATGCATGGCCGAAACGGTCTCGTCGACGGCGCCCAGAATATCAGCAACACGAATGTCTGACGCTGGCCGCGCAAGTCGGTAACCACCACCAGGACCACGCACCGATTCCACCAATTCAGCACGGCGCAGTTTCACAAACAATTGCTCCAGATAGGCCAACGACACATCTTGTCGTTTTGAAATCTCGGTCAGGTTCACCAATGCGCCATCGGGCTGCAACGCCAGATCCGCCAATGCCACCATCGCATATCGTCCCTTGGTGCTCAGTTTCATCGCAAAGCCCCCTTCGGCCAAAAGCGCAATTTTATTGACGTTTCGACCCACGCAGCTTAGGTGCAGGTAAACACAGCAGGCGGCGCAAAAACCGCTTGTTTAGAATCTTTCTAAAGTGCCTGAGCGTTTTCGTCAAGAATAGCCGCCAGCCACAGACCCAAACAAGAAGGCGCAGATATGCCCGAAGTCATTTTCCCCGGTCCAGAAGGCCGCCTCGAAGGCCGCTACCACCCGCAAAAAGATCGCGATGCACCCATTGCAATCGTGCTTCACCCGCATCCGCAATTTGGCGGCACAATGAACAACCGCGTTGTTTATAACTTGCACTACGCATTTTATAATATGGGCTTCACTGTCCTGCGGTTTAACTTCCGCGGTGTCGGTCGGTCGCAGGGCGAATACGATCAAGGCGTCGGCGAATTATCAGATGCCGCATCCGCACTCGATTATTTGCAGTCCATGAACAATAACGCGAAACATTGCTGGGTCGCAGGTTTCTCGTTCGGGGCTTGGATCGGCATGCAACTTTTGATGCGCCGTCCTGAAATCACAGGTTTCATTTCCGTGTCACCGCCGGCGAACATGTATGACTTCAGCTTTTTGGCGCCCTGCCCGTCGTCTGGCCTGATCATCAACGGTTCAAACGACCGCGTGGCACCACCCGCTGATACGGTGACGCTTGTGAACAAGCTTCACGAACAAAAAGGCATTACCGTCACCCATGATGAAATGGACGGCGCTGGTCACTTCTTTGAAGATCCGCACATGGACCCGATGATCGGCACTGTGAAATCCTATGTGCGTCGCCGCCTGACAGAAACGACCCGCTAATGTCTGAATATACCGAGAACACGGCAAACGAATTGGCAGACAAGGCATTGGCAGAGGCTGACGCATCAGGTGACGAAGAAATCGTGAAAAAGGTGGGTGAAATCCTTGGGGCGTCATCACAGTCGCTGCAGGAATCCTATCTGACCGCGATCCGGGTACGCCGCGCCGAACGCCGCGCCCGTGCGTTGTTGGCAGAGGCAGCCGCAGCACGCGGCGCGTAAATGACAGACCGGATCAATCAGCAACTCGCGTTTCTGATTGAGGCTGACAAGCTGAAATCAGTGATCCGTGGCACGACCCTGAACGACGGATCGCGCCACGAAAACACTGGTGAACACAGCTGGCACATCGCCCTATATGCCCTTGTGATGGCTGAACACAGTATTAAGCCCGTCAATGTTGACCGCGTGATCAAAATGCTTTTGCTGCATGATTTGGTCGAGATTGATGCAGGCGACGTGCCGATCCATTCCGCTGCCGCCCGCAACGAGGCCGCGCAGGAAATCACAGAAAAAGCCGCCGCTGATCGTATCTTTGGCCTGCTGCCTCTTGATCAGGCCGCCAATTTTCGCGCCTTGTGGGATGAATTTGAAGCTGCAGAAACCGACGATGCAATCTTCGCCAAATCCATTGACCGTGTGCAGCCTGTGGTTAGCAATCTGGAATCTGGCGGCGCGAGTTGGCTGACCTATAACGTGACCCGTGAACAGGTCGAAAATCGCGTCGGGGCCAAGGTCAAACGCGGCGCACCCGCAATCTGGGCCACGCTGAAACAGCGGATTGATACGTGGTTCAATGCATGAAAAAGCCATCCGCCCTCAACCAAAAAATCCATGCCCAACTGCTGGAATTACTAAGCGGTGAGCCAACAAGCCATCAGCTGAACCTGTCATTGCGACTGTTGGCCAAGTGGCGTTCCCGCTTGATTGAGAATACCGCCGCAAATCGTGGCGGCCACACAATCAAGCACGGACCATTCACCGGAATGAATTATGGTGTGCCCGCATCTGAAGGCGGCGGGGCCCCACGTTTGATGGGCGTATACGAGACCTCCCTTGCGCCCGTCATTGACGATATCGTTGCTGGCGACCCTGCCCTCATTATTGATGTGGGCTGCGCCGAAGGATATTACGCCGTCGGTCTTGCGCGCCGCTTGCCCAACGCCACGATTTGGGCGCGTGATACGGATGCGCGTGCACGGCAGAAATGCCGCGACCTTGCTGAAATGAACGGTGTGGCCGACCGCGTCGAAGTCGGCGGCACAATGACCCACGCCGATTTTGACATCTGCTTGCGCCATAAATCTGTGGTGGTCTGCGACATCGAAGGGGCAGAGATTGACCTGCTGCAACCCACCCTTGCGAGAGGGCTTTATGCCGCTGACATTCTTGTCGAATGTCACCCCGCGGTTGGTAACGATGTTGCCGCCACGATCAAAGATAGATTTGCGCTGACACATGACATTGTTCAGCTCGACCGCAAATTGGACGACGAAGGGCTGCCCCAATGGATGCAAGGGTCAAGCGATCTTGACCGCTTGCTCGCCCTTTGGGAATGGCGCAGCACGCCAACCCCTTGGCTTTGGATGACAGCGAAACCCGCCAATCAGTGACGCATAGCTGCTATGCTTTGACTTATACGTCAGCTATGTTATCGGACCCCCACGGGCCATAGCTTGATGATGGATAACAAGTTCGCGCCCTTTATTTATGGAACCCACATGCGGGGTATGCATCTGGGGCGCAACATTATCCGATCTGAAAGACGAAGACATGACAACCATGATCCAAACCCTTGCCGATGCCTTGGCAAAGCAGGGCTATGACACCCTGACACCCGTTCAAGAAGCGGTCACCGACAGTGCCCTCGAAGGCCAAGACCTTTTGGTATCTGCCCAAACCGGTTCAGGTAAGACCGTTGGTTTCGGTCTGGCTATCGGGCCGACAATCTTGGGCGAAGACGGACATTTTGGACCCGCTGGTCGTCCGCTTGCACTGTGTATTGCACCAACACGCGAACTGGCGTTGCAGGTAAAACGCGAGCTTCAGTGGCTTTATGCAGGTGCGGGCGTCACAATGGCTTCATGTGTTGGTGGCATGGATATGCGCGACGAACGCCGCGCGTTGGACCGGGGCGCGCACATCGTTGTCGCAACGCCCGGCCGTTTGAAAGACCACGTTATGCGTGGGTCTATGGATATGTCCGACATCCGCGCGATTGTCTTGGACGAAGCTGATGAGATGCTTGATCTGGGTTTCCGTGAAGACCTTGAGTTCATCCTTGGCGAAGCACCTGAAACACGCCGCACGTTGATGTTCTCGGCTACTGTGCCGCCAATGATTGCGAAACTGGCCAAGTCTTATCAAAAAGATTCCGTGCGCGTTGCAACAGCGTCCAAGGAAAAGCAACACGCAGATATTGAATACCGCGCCTTGTCCGTGGCCAACCACGACATTGACGCGGCCATCATTAACACATTGCGGTTTTATGATGCGCCAAATGCGATTGTGTTTTGTAACACCCGCGCATCTGTGACGCGCCTGACCACACGTCTGTCCAACCGTGGATTTGCGACCGTGGCGCTGTCTGGTGAATTGTCACAGCAAGAACGGTCTCATGCGTTGCAAGCCATGCGCGATGGTCGCGCCAAGGTATGTGTTGCAACTGACGTGGCTGCGCGCGGCATCGACCTGCCCAATCTGGAATTGGTCATTCACGCTGAATTGCCGACAAATGCCGAAACACTGCTGCACCGGTCTGGTCGCACAGGGCGTGCGGGTCGCAAAGGCGTATCCGCGCTGATCGCACCTGCGAAAATGCGCCGCCGTGCTGAAAACCTGCTCAAATGGGGCAAACTGACTGCGACTTGGGGCACACCACCCACCGCAGACGAGGTGAAGGCAAAGGACCAAGAGCGCCTGTTGCAAGATCCCGTCTGGTCCGAAGACGTATCCGAGGATGACGCGGCGTTCGCAGCAAAACTGCTGGAAATGCACGCGCCGGAAAAAATTGCGGCGGCTTATCTGCGCCTGTTCGCTGGTAAAAATTCCGCACCAGAGCATTTGACAGATTACAAAGACGGCCCACAACGCGAGGAACGCGCACCGCGCGAGCATAAATCATTCGGCCCGTCCAAATGGTTCAGCGTCGATGTCGGCCGCGAAGGCAAGGCAGAAGCACGTTGGCTGTTGCCCATGATCTGCAAGGCTGGTGGCATCACCAAAAACGAGATTGGCGCGATCCGTATCCAGCCAAACGAAACGTTTGTCGAAATCTCCGAACCTGCGGTTGCTGGTTTCCTGAAATCAGTTGGCAGCGACATGTCATTGGAAAACCAGGCGAAACTGACGGCGCTTTCGGCCCCGCCACAACTGGGCGAACGTGGACCACGCAAAACCAAGCGTGACTATGATGACAAGCCGCGTGATCGCAAACCATACAACCGTGATGACGCTGGTGGCCGCCCAAAGCGGGACGACAAGCCGCGCAAACCGCGTGACAACAGCACACCGCCCCCGTCCCGTCAGGATCATGTGGCCGCGATTGTGCCGGGCGCAGCCGATGATAGCCGCCCAGCCAAGCCACGCCACAAGAAATCCGATTTCTCCAAACCGGCCCGCCGTGATCACGGTGATGCATTGGTGCCAACCAAAAAGCCTTACAAGGCGCGCTCTGAGGATGGAAAGCCAGCCTATAAGGGGAAATCCGACGGCGGCAAGCCTGCCTATAAAGGCAAGTCTGACGGCTACAAGGGCAAATCGGACGGCGGCAAACCTGGTGGTTTCAAAGGTAAGCCAGCAGGTAAGCCAAAGGCCAAGGCATCTGACACCTCCAAGCGTTTCACGCCGCCAGGTGGCAAGCCCAAGCCGCGTAAACCACGCAAGTAACGCCACATTGTTGCCACATTCATGCCTTGTGCGGGACAAACTCCTGCGCAAGGCTTTTTTATGGCCCGATCAAGAGGCCCGCGGTTAAACCGCATTTTGAGGCAACAAAGGAGAAATCCTATGGCAACGTCCAAACCGATTGGTGCAACGACACCGGCAACGCCGCGTCCTACTCCGGCGCAGGCAAATGGTGGCACTCCCCCACCCAAGCCAGTGTTTACTGATTACGCCAGCATATAGTCGACGATCATCGACCACGGCCAGTTGACGGCACGACATCATGTTCCTCCCTGATGATGCGGGTCGCCCACTGGCCCTTTTTTCGACGGCGGATTATCGTGCGGCATGTCTGACCTGACCACCATCCGCAATATCGGCCCCGCACAAGAGGCATTGCTCACAAGCGTTGGCATCACAACGGCAGCCCAATTACGCGAAATGGGTGCTGACGCGGCCTATTCCAAGCTTTTACAGTCAGGCACGCGCCCACATTTCATCATGTATTACGTGTTACACATGGCGCTTCAGGGTCGTCCTTGGAATGACTGCAAGGGCGAAGAGAAAAAGGCGCTGCGCAAATCGTTTGATGCGATCAAAGCCGCGTCATTCGACCAGGACCGCACCGAGCTTGAGGCATTTATGGACAGAATTGGGGTGGTTTCGCCAAAATAATGGGAACCAATGGCTGTTTTGCGCATTTTATACACAACAACAGTATAGAAATAAGGAACCCGTCATGGACCTCATCCGCATCATCCTCTCAGTAATCTTGCCCCCTGTTGGCGTATTTCTGCAAGTCGGCTTGGGCAAGCATTTCTGGTTTAACATCATCCTGACACTGCTGGGCTACATCCCTGGCGTTGTGCACGCAGTTTACATCATCGCGCGCGAACCAAAGCACGCATGAGCGATCTCGAAAAACTAGAAGGCGTGGCGCGGTCAATGGATCGCGCTTTTCGCATTCCGTTCACACGTATCCGGCTCGGATGGGACAGCGTTTTGGGGCTCATCCCCGGTGTGGGGGACGCCGCCGCCCTTGTGCCTGCGGGCTATATCATTGCGAAATCACGCAAAATGGGCGCGCCAAGCCATCTGATAGGACGCATGGTCTTCAATACCGGCGTCGATGCAGTTTTGGGCAGTATTCCGTTGATCGGCGATTTGTTTGATATCGGGAACAAATCAAACACACGCAACGTCGCAATGCTGCGCGATCATCTGGAAACGAAAAAGGCCGCCCTTACGGACGGCCCTTCCCGAAATTCAACGGCGGTTTAGCCGACCAGTTCAAGACCGGAGAAGAAGAATGCGATTTCTTCTGCTGCTGTTTCAGGCGCATCGGAACCGTGAACAGAGTTTTCGCCGATGGAAAGCGCGAATTCCTTGCGGATTGTGCCCTCAGCCGCGTCGCTTGGGTTTGTTGCACCCATAACTTCACGGTTTTTCGCGATTGCGTCTTCGCCTTCCAGAACCTGAACAACGATTGGCTCGGAAATCATGAATTCGCACAATTCGCCAAAGAATGGGCGCTCGGAGTGCACGCCGTAAAACTGCTGTGCTTGTGCCAGCGTCAACTGAATGCGCTTGGATGCCACGATACGCAGACCAGCGTCTTCGAATTTCGCAGCAATTTTGCCTGTCAGGTTACGCTTTGTTGCGTCTGGTTTGATGATAGAGAATGTACGCTGAATTGCCATTGTTATGGGCCTTTTTTCATGGGGTTTTCGTTTGGCGCTGCCCTAACACGATCAACTTGACTTGGAAAGACCTGTGCGATCTTGTTTTGTGTGAACATGCAAATGGCAGGCCAATAATATGATTACCCAGATCGAGGATTATTTCGCAAAGGGCTGTGATCGCTGTGCAAAATTCAACACGCCTGATTGCGCCACCCAAATCTGGGCCAAGGGGTTGGCGGATTTGCGCGCAATCTGTCTAGGTTTTGGACTGGTTGAAACCGTAAAATGGGGCCATCCCTGTTATATGCACGCAGACCGCAACATCGCGATCTTTGGCGCCTTTCGGGACAATTTTCGTTTGTCGTTTATGAATGGGTCCCTTCTGAAAGACACCCACAAAGTGCTGGAAAAGAATGGCCCCAACACTGAAAACGCAACAATCATGCGCTTTCTCAACAGCAGTGATGTGGCCAGCAAAGAACCAATCATCCGCGCCTATCTTGCTGAATTGATGGAATACGCCGAAGCAGGCGTGAAACCCGCCCCAAAGCATCAGGCGGCGCTTACATTGGTGGCGGAACTGGAAACCGCACTTGAAGATGACATCCTGTTGGCAGAGGCATTTGACGCACTGACACCGGGGCGGAAACGCGGTTGGAACCTGCATTTTTCGTCTGCAAAACAATCCGCAACCCGCGATCGCCGGATCGCTGCCGCCCGCCCGCAGATTATTGCGGGCAAAGGATGGAACGAACGCTGATTGACGCCGCCTCTGACATCAGGCAAAGCGACCACATGCTTAAAATATCAGACATCACCTATTCCGTCGCTGGCCGCACATTGGTCGAAAACGCATCTGTCACGATCCCGACCGGCCATAAGGTTGGTTTGGTCGGTCGCAACGGATCGGGCAAGACCACATTGTTCAAAATCATCCGTGGGGAAATGGTGCTCGACACGGGCGTCGTGAACATCCCGCAGGGTTGGAAAATCGGCGGTGTGTCCCAAGAGGTGCCCGGCAACGAGGTGTCGTTGATCAATACCGTGCTACGCGCCGACAAAGAACGCGAGGCATTGCTGGCAGAGGCCGAAACAGCCACCGACCCCAATCGCATCGCAGAGGTCCAGACCCGCCTGTCCGATATCGACGCGTGGTCAGCCGAGGCGCGCGCGGCTTCCATCCTTAAGGGGCTGGGATTTACGCACGAAGAACAACTGCAACCCTGCTCTGCGTTTTCTGGCGGGTGGCGTATGCGTGTTGCTTTGGCGGCCGTGCTGTTTTCTGAACCCGATCTTTTGCTGCTTGACGAACCAACCAACTACCTTGACCTCGAAGGCGCGCTTTGGCTCGAGGCGTATCTGGTCAAATATCCGCATACCGTTTTGATCGTGTCGCACGACCGCGAACTGCTCAACCGCTCTGTGGGCGGTATTCTGCATCTCGAAGACAAGGGCCTGATCTATTATACTGGCACCTACGATATGTTCGCCAAGCAACGCGCACAGAAACGCGCGTTGATGGCTTCAGCTGCTAAAAAGCAGGATGCAAAGCGCGAGCATTTGCAGGCGTTTGTAGACCGTTTCAAGGCGAAGGCATCGAAAGCAAAGCAAGCCCAATCCCGCGTCAAAGCATTGGAAAAAATGGAAACCATCCGCGCACCAGAGGACGTGGCGCGCACTGTATTTACATTCCCAAAGCCAGAAGAGCTGAGCCCGCCGATTATCGCCACAGAAGGTGCGGCCGTCGGTTACGGCGAAACGATTATCCTGCGCAACTTGAACCTGCGCATCGACCAAGATGACCGGATCGCCCTATTGGGGCGCAATGGCGAAGGCAAATCGACGCTGTCAAAAATGCTGTCTGACCGTCTTCAAATCGCGCACGGTAGAATGGTGACATCCAACAAGCTGCGCATCGGCTTCTTTGCCCAGCATCAGGTTGATGAGCTTTACGTTGATGAAACCCCGCTGGACCACTTGATGCGCGAACGCGCCTATGAGGGCCAAGCAAAGCTACGTGCTCGTCTTGCCGGTTTCGGCCTCGGCGCGGATCAAGCCGACACAGAAGTCGGCCGCCTGTCAGGTGGGCAAAAGGCGCGCTTGTCGCTTCTTCTTGCCACGCTCCCTGCCCCGCATCTTCTGATCCTCGATGAGCCGACCAACCACCTTGATATCGAAAGCCGCGAGGCGCTTGTCGACGCGCTGACAGCCTATACCGGCGCTGTGATCCTTGTGAGCCACGATATGCACCTGCTGTCGATGGTCGCCGACCGCCTGTGGTTGGTCAAAGACGGGCATGTCACGCCTTATGAGGATGATTTGCTGGCCTACCGCAAAATGTTGCTGACGCCGGAAAAACCGCAGGGCAAAGACAAGCCAAAGCCTGTTGATAAACCCAAAAGCGCAAGCCGCGAACAGCTACAAGCCATGCGGTCTGACGTGAAAAAAGGCGAAGAACGCGTTAAGAAAATCAACGACATGCGCGACAAACTTGCCAAGAAGCTGGCCGACCCTGTTTTGTACGAAGAAGGCAAAGCGGGAGAACTTGCGACGTGGAACAAAAAATACGCGGAAGTCATGGATGCATTGGAACGCGCCGAAGCAATATGGATGCAGTCACTTGAACGGCTTGAAAAGGCGCAGAAAGCCTGATCCTCTTTGACTGACAAATATTCCTACCGTCTGAAAGCGTTCAAATGACCGACCTACCTGCACTGATCGCCGCGTTTACGACCCTGTTTATCATCATTGATCCGTTTGGTTTGGCGCCAATTTTCTTGGCGTTGACCAATGGCATGACAAAGGCGCAGCGCCGTGCGATTGCGATCCGGTCTTGCTTGATCGGTGCCGCGTTGATGCTCGCATTCTTGTTCCTAGGCGAGGCATTGTTGGGCTTTATCGGCATTTCAATGTCCGCCTTCCGCATTGCGGGTGGTGTTCTACTGTTCCTTACCGCGCTAGAGATGCTTTTCCAAAAACGCCAAGCCCGCCGTGAAGACAACGCCAATGCCGAGGTGGAAACACACGACGATCCGTCTGTCTTCCCGCTTGCCATGCCGCTTATTGTTGGCCCAGGCGCGATTACAACGATCATCCTGCTTGCGGGTCAGGCAGATGGCCCTGCGGGTCTGCTGGGTGTTGCGGCGGTGATGTTCACGGTTCTGGCCTCTGTTTTCGTGGCCTTCCTGTTGGCCCCTTACCTTGAACGACTGCTGGGCAAGACGGGTATCAACATTCTGACCCGCCTTTTGGGGATGTTGCTGGCGGCCTTGGCAGTGCAATTTATTCTTGATGGTGTATCGCAGACCTTTGGAATTGGCGGTTAAGCCCTATATCTAAGTCATGAGCGAAGACCAAACAGCCGACGTTATCTATTTATCCCTTCTCGGCGGGGCATTATTGCTGTCGTATATCATCGCCAGCCGCACCAATATCGGCAAAATGCTGCAACAAGCTGGCATTTGGATTTTGATATTCATGGGTGCGATTGCGGTGATTGGCATGTGGCCCGAAATTCAACGCACAATTACGCCACGGCAAGCTGTCGTCGATGACACAACCGTCGTTCTGCCTCGCAACCGCGATGGCCATTATTATCTCACGCTTGAAGTGAACGATGTGCCGATTGAATTCGTGGTCGATACGGGGGCCAGCCAAGTTGTGCTGTCGCAAGATGACGCACGGTTGGTCGGGCTCGACCCCTCGGACCTAAGCTATCTTGGCACTGCGAACACGGCCAACGGCACGGTGCGCACCGCGGCTGTCAGACTAGAGACCGTAAAACTGGGGCCAATCGTGGATACACGCGTGCGGGCCGTGGTGAACGACGGGCAAATGTTCGGATCGCTTTTGGGCATGACTTATCTCAATAACTTTGACAGTATCACGATCAAAGATGGCGAGCTAATACTCTCAAGATAAGGATGTAACCTGATGAAAAATATCATTCTTTTGACGTTCATCGCGGCCATGTCCTGTGCGCCCGTTCCCACGGAATTGCCCGTCGACTTCGACCCTGAATTCAGCTTCTAGGCGCCTTTGCTTTCGGCTTTTTTGGTCCATGACCCCATGTCTTGCGCCCAATATTGGGCTTCGCAACCTGCGTCTGTCAGTGCCTTCCATTGGGTGCGTGCATGGGCCAACGCATCTTGATCATGGCCGTCAAACAACACGCAGGTTCTGTCAGCCAAACCCACTTCGGTTGGAGTCACATCAGCCCCTTCGACAGACATAATGCAGGCGAACCCTTCCGCAGGCACATCGACACCTAGCAGCACAGGTTGAAGCGCGTCATGCGCGCTACCCGCCATTCCATGAGGTTGAAATGATGTGGTCGGCCCTTGCCACAAACGCGCATCGAGCCGGTCGAGGGTCGCTGTCGTGCGCCCACGAACCAACACCCGCCAGCCCGCGCCTTGGGCCTTACCGACAAGCATTGGCAGCGTGTCGTCCAGCGGGCTTTCCGTGAGATGATAGAAGTAAACAGCGCCCACTTAAGCCTCGTAATTATCTGAAATTAAACGGTTCAGGGCCATAACACCCCAACCTGTTGCACCAGCAGGCGCCAGCGTTGTGGCCCCTTTTACCGATGCGACACCAGCGATGTCCAAATGTGCCCACGGCAGATCATCGGCGACAAAACGACCCAAGAATTGCGCCGCAGTGATTGAACCCGCAGGTCTGCCGCCCGTGTTTTTCATGTCGGCAATGCGACTGTTAATCAGCTTGTCATAGGCTGGGGCCATTGGCAGACGCCACGCGCCTTCACCCTCTGCTTGAGCCGCCTTCAGGAACGCCGCGCTCAGGTCATCAGAATTGGAGAAGACACCAGCGTTTTCGTGCCCTAGCGCGATGATCATCGCCCCTGTTAGCGTGGCCAGATTGATCATGCCGACTGGTTTAAAGCGCTCTTGCGCATACCAAAGCACGTCCGCCAGAACCAAGCGCCCTTCGGCATCAGTGTTGATGACTTCGATCTTGTCACCCTTCATGGATGTTACCACGTCACCTGGACGCACAGCCCGATCCGATGGCATGTTTTCTACGATGCCAACAAGTCCGACGACATTTGCCTGTGCCTTGCGCATTGCGAGGGTTTTCATAACCCCTGACACGACACCCGCACCGCCCATATCCATGGTCATGTCTTCCATGCCACCCGCCGGTTTAATGCTGATACCACCGGTGTCAAAAACGACACCCTTCCCAACCAATGCAAACGGGGCTTCATCGCCGCCACCATTCCATTGCATAACCACCACCTTGGATGGGCTCGCCGAACCTTGGCCGACGCACAGCAACGCGCCCATGCCCAGCTTTTGCAGTTCTTCTTCTTCGAGAACCTCAACCTTGAGACCGATGGACTGCAATTCCGACAACCGGTCAGCAAAGCTGCTGGTGGTCAGGTCGTTTGCGGGCGCATTTGTCAGGTCGCGCGTGAAGAAGACACCGTCCGCAATCGCGCGAAGCCCCATGACATTCAACGCATCAGGCTTTGACGCCATGATCGTCACGTTGCCCCTTGGTTTCGCCGCTGCCGTTTTGTGATCCACATAGGCATAATCGCGCAACATCAGCCCAAGTGCTACATCATCCAAACGACCCAGATTGCCAGCCATTACCAGCAGCTGATGTGGCCCCTTTTCACGGGCAAGCGATGCGCCAGCCTTTCGCGCGGTGGCTTGATCAGATTTGCGGCCCAATTTCACAACGATAACCGCATCGGCGGCCACACCCACCGGATAGGACAGCCGCAGCGCCTCGCCTTCTGCCAAGACATCAAACGCGTCACTTTGCACACAGCGTTCAACCGCCTTGCGGGTCAATGTGTTGATTTTCCGTGCACAGGAATCAAGTTTTTGATCCCCCCCCACAAACACTGCAATCACGCCTTCCCACGCACTGGCAGCGTTCAAATCGGTTTCAACGGCGGTCATGTCGATCAATGAGGTCATAGGTGCAGCATCCTTAGAAGTTCGGTTTGAGCAATACCTAGCCTGAGACCACAACAATGGCCAGTTTGCGGTTTTGTCTGAGATGTTATTGGGCTAGTTTGCACCACAATATGTGGGGCTTTAATCAGGGGGATGGGCCACTTGGCACGGTTTGACCGTTATATGCTGTCTCAGCTGATGGTGCTGTTCGGCTTTTTCAGCCTTGTGCTGGTGATGGTCTATTGGATCAACCGCGCTGTTGTGTTGTTTGACCAACTTATCGCAGACGGGCAATCAGCTGCGGTATTCTTGGAATTTACGGCACTGTCCCTGCCCGCGGTCATCCGTCTTGCATTGCCACTTTCGGCCTTTGCGGCGGCGGTTTACGTGACAAATCGCATGACGTCAGAATCTGAAATGGTCGTTGTGCAAGCGACGGGATATTCGGCGTTCCGGCTAGCACGGCCCGTATTGTATTTCGGCCTGATCGTCATCGTTCTCATGTCGGCATTAATGCACGTTTTGGTTCCTAAGTCATTGGCGCAGCTTGATATTCGCAAATCCGAGATCGCCCAAAATGTCACGTCGCGATTGCTGACGGAGGGTAAATTCATTGAGCCAACTGACGGCATCACATTTTATATCCGCGAAATCACACCCGCTGGTGAATTGCGTGACATCTTTTTGTCGGACCTGCGTGACCCTGCCAGTCAGGTTACGTATACGGCGGCTCAGGCATTTTTGGTGCGCACCGACGGGGACGCGCAGCTGGTTATGATCAATGGATTGGCACAAACACTGCGCACCGAAGATCAACGCCTGTTCACAACCGCATTCGAAGATTTCGCCTATAACATCGGGGCATTCATTGAAATCACCGGGCGCACAGGTCGCAAATCATCAGAGGTCGGCACGTTCGAATTGTTGCGTGCAACTCCAGCCTTACAAGAAGAAACAGGGCGCACTGCGGCACAGCTGCGCACCTCTGCACATGACCGGTTCAGCCAGTCCATCCTTGGCGCTGTCGCTGCGTTGTTGGGGTTTTCGGCGCTGATGATCGGCGGGTTCAGTCGCTTTGGCATTTGGCGGCAAATCGTTTTTGCCATTTTCCTGATTATCCTGATCAAAGCATTTGAAACGGTCGGGCTGAACATGGCCCGCCAAAATGCATCGCTTTGGATCATGGCCTATTTGCCAAGCATTATTGGCCTGCTCATCGTTTGGTGTTTGTTGTTTATCGCGACCCGCCCTTACCTGTTCAAGCGAAGGCCAACGACGCAGGTGGCTTCATGATCCTGCACCTCTACTTTGCCAAACGCTTTGCTATGACGTTTTTTGGCGTCTTCTTTGTGTTTCTGACCATTATCATTTTTCTTGATCTCGTCGAACAGCTCCGGCGATTTTCCCGGCTTGATGCCAGCTTTGGTGATATTCTTAATCTGACCTTGTTGAACGTCCCTCAAAGCGTTTACCGCATCCTGCCGCTGATCATGATCTTGGCCACGATCGCGTTGTTCCTTGGGTTGGCGCGGTCATCTGAAATGGTTGTAACACGCGCCGCAGGGCGGTCCGCGTTGCGGGCGCTTATTTCACCGCTGCTGGTTGCGTTGACGATCGGTGTGGTCGCCGTTGGGGTTTTGAACCCCATCGTCGCAGACACATCCCGCGAGTTCGAGGCACGCAGCGACGCCTTGCGTGGCGAAGGGTCCGTTTTATCTTTGGGCGCATCTGGCCTTTGGCTTCGGCAAGGGAATGCTGATGGACAAACCGTCATCCGTGCCGATGGCGCCAATTTGGATGGCACTGCCCTGTCTGGCGTCACCTTCATCACCTTTTCGGCTGAAAGCGGCCCTACCTGGCGCATCGAGGCTGCGCGCGCTATTTTGGCGGCTGGCGCATGGATCGCAGAGGACGCAAAAAGCTGGCCCCTCGGCGCGGGCGAAAACGCCGAACTCGGCGCCACGACCCATGCGCGATTGGACATTCCTTCCTCGCTGACGGCAACCCAGATCCGCGATAGTTTTGGCACACCATCGTCAATCCGCATTTGGGATTTACCAGCATTTATCGACAGATTGCGCACGGCGGGTTTTTCAGCGCAACGCCACGAGGTTTGGTTCCAAATGGAATTGGCTTTGCCGCTGTTTCTAGTGGCTATGGTGATGATCGGAGCAAGCTTCACGCTGCGCCACCAACGCGGCGGGCGCACCGGCCTCATGGTATTGCTTGCGATCCTGTTGTCATTCGCCGTCTATTTTATCCGAAATTTCGCACAAGTTTTGGGTGAAAACGGCCAGTTGCCAGCATTACTGGCTGCATGGGCGCCTCCATTGGCCGCGATAGGCATCGCACTCGGCCTTTTGCTTCACCATGAGGACGGCTAATGCGTATTTTGATTGCCCTTCTCCTTCTCCTACCTACTTATGCATGGTCACAAGGGGCAGCCACATTGGTTGCTGATGATGTCACAATCGCGGATCAAAATCAGCTGATCGCGACAGGCAATATCGAAGTATTTTATGATGGCACGCGTTTGACAGCGACCCAAATCGTGTTTGATCGCGCAGCAGATCAACTGACCATCATTGGCCCCATTTTAATACAGTCACCCGATGGCAGCATCATCACCGCAGATCGGGCGTCGCTTGATCCAAGGCTGGAAAACGGCATGTTGCGCGGTGCGCGGTTGGTTTTGGATCAACAACTGCAACTGGCCGCCACACAGATTGATCGTGTCGACGGGCGCTATTCCCAGCTTTATAAGGTTGCTGCAACATCCTGTCAGGTCTGCGGCAATCGACCGCCGCTTTGGGAAATTCGCGCAAAGAAGGTCGTGCACGACGAAGACGCGCAGCAGCTTTATTTCGAAAATACCCAATTTCTGGTGCGTGGAACCCCTATTTTGTGGCTGCCAAGATTGCGATTGCCAGACCCGACATTGACGCGGGCCACCGGGCTTTTGATCCCGCAATTGCGCACAACCGATCAACTGGGCACGGGGATCAAGACGCCTTATTTTATCCGCCTCGGGGATCATCGTGATCTGACGCTTACCCCTTATCTGTCGTTGCAAACGCGCACGTTGGAAGGACGATACCGGCAGGCATTTCGTTCCGGCGACATTCAAATCGACGCGGCCGTCAGCCAAGACACATTGCTGACGGGGACGCGGGCCTACCTTTTTGCAGAAGGGACGTTTGATCTGGGCCGAGACTTCACGCTGTCGTTCGACGTGGAAAGTGCGAGCGACACCGCATATCTGCTAGACTATGGCTACTCGGAAAAGGACCGCCTTGATAGTGCTGTGACAATACTGCGCGTGCGGGATACCGATCTGACCCAAGCCAACCTCACGTATTTTCAAACACTGCGGGACGACGAAGAAAACGCATCCCTGCCCCCAATTATCGGTAGTGCATCTTATGAAAAGCGCGCGTTTCTTGGAAATGACGCCCTGTTTGAATACGGTCTATCCGCAGATACGGCGTATCGTTATGGCGACCCCCTTGGCGACGATGCCCGGGATGTGGCCCGGCTGGGGGCAAATGCTGCGATCAGCAAAACGTGGATCACTGCGGCGGGTTTTGAAATCACATCCAAGGCGGGATTGCGTGCTGATTGGTATAGCATAAATGACGATCCCGCCTTTAATCGGGCTGGTGCGCGGGTGTTGCCACATTTGGAAACAACGCTTCGTTATCCTTTGGCCGCGATCAGCGCGGACGGTGCCCAACATCTGGTTGAACCAACAGTCGCATTTGCGTGGTCAGATGCATTTGGCGTAACCCCGCCGAACGAAGACAGCACGCGGGCCGAACTTGACCAAGCAAACCTATTTGCATTGTCACGTTTTGTTGGTGACGACGCCGTTGAGGTGGGCATGCGCACTGCGGTCGGCCTGTCATGGACCCGGTTGGGGACAAAGGGTGCGCAATCAACCCTGACATTCGGGCGTGTGCTTCGCGACCGCGACAATAGTCAATTTAATCCGTCATCAGGGCTGGATGGGCGATCATCTGACTGGCTATTGGCTGGTCAATACATCGCACCATCAGGGTTTCAGATTGATGCTCGCACATTGTTTGATGACGCGGCCAGCATCACACGTGCGGCCACGCGCATCGGTTGGGCCAGCGATTGGGCCAATCTGAATGCAGCCTATATCTGGCAGGCCGCCGATCCGACAGAAAGCAGACCAGAAGCCGTGTCAGAATGGACGCTTGATAGTCGGGTTCAGGTCGCGCCTGCATGGGCCGTCAGTTTCGACACCCGCTATGATTTGGCCAACGACCAGCCTGCGCAGGCGGGGCTCGGCGTAGAATATAAAAACGAATGTGTGACGGTCGATCTTTCGGTCTCGCGCCGCTACACGTCATCGACTACAGTGGAACCATCGACCAGCTATGGGTTCTCGGTATCGCTTAACGGGTTTTCCGCAGGACGCAGTGGTGCAGGACCAAAGGCAGCTTGTGTCAGATAACGAATAAAAGAGGCTAACTATGCGAATTCTTGTTCTTCTTTGCGTGATCCTTACGTGGACGTTTGGCACTTCTGCCATCGCACAAGGCGCGTTCCAGCCCGTTATAACGGTGAACGACAAGGCCATCACCGCCTTTGAACTGGATCAGCGCAAGCGCATGCTGGAAGTTTTCCGCACACCCGGAGATCTGGACGCAGAAGCCCGCAATGCATTGATCGAAGATCGCTTGAAGCAAGGCGCGTTAGACCGTGCTGGCTTGCGTATTTCTGACGACAGCTTGCGCGATGCGATGGCTGAATTCGCGGGTCGTGCAAACCTCGAGCTGGACCAGTTCCTCCAAGTTTTGGCTGGAAATGGCGTAGCAGAAGAGACGCTGCGCGATTTTGTGCGCATGGGCGTATCTTGGCGCGATTACATTCGCACGACTTTTAACAGCCGCGTCACCATTACTGATGCAGATGTGAACCGTGCCATTGCGCAATCCCAGTCCGGTGGCGCAGGCATTGAAGTCTTGTTGTCCGAGATCATTATCGCAGCCCCACCCCCTCGCGCGGCCCAAGCGATGGCAACGGCGCGCCGGATCAGCGCGCTGCGTTCGACATCCGCGTTCGAGGCACAGGCGCGCCGCGTCTCGGCCCTGCCCAGCAAACGCAACGGGGGACGGTTGGGGTGGTTGCCCATCACGAATTACCCGCCACAAATCCAGTCAATCTTGCTTGGGCTATCGCCCGGTGAAGTCACAGCACCGTTGGCGATCACAAATGGCGTGGCTTTGTTCCAATTGCGCGATGTGCGTGAGGTAGCAGGCACAGCCCCTGCCCCGACATCCATCGACTACGCCGCGTTCTACCTGCCGGGTGGACGAACAGAAGCAGGATTGCGTGCAGCCCAAGAGCTGAAAGACAACGTCGATACATGCGATGATTTATATGGTGCGGCGCGTGGTTTGCCGACCGAAGTGCTTGACCGTCAAGACATTGCGCCATCCGACATTCCACAAGATGTGGCGTTGGAATTGGCACGTCTTGATCCCAATGAGGTATCATTCAACCTGACCCGCGCCGATGGCCAAAATCTGATGTTCCTAATGCTATGTGGTCGCACCAATGCCGCATCAGAGGGCGTTGACCCCGATGCAATCCGCAATCAGTTGCGCAGCCAGCGGCTTGCAGGATTGGCCAATGCGTTGCTCGAAGATTTGCGGGCCTCTGCGACAATCACAACACGATGACCGCACCCAAACCGATTGCTATCAGCTGCGGTGAACCATCAGGTATCGGCCCCGAGGTTGCGTATAAGGCGTGGTCAGCATTGCGCGCCGACATCCCGATGGTCTGGATTGGTGACCCACGGCATTTGCCGCAGGGCGCCGTGTTTCAGCCCATCGGTGATGCGTCCGAAGCTGCCACGGTTTGCGCCAGCGCCCTGCCCGTTTTGGTGCGCGATTTTGGATCGCCAGCGATCGCAGGACAGCCGAACGCCGCCCATGCCCACGGGGTGATCGCCGCAATCGCGGAAGCGGTTGATCTGGTGAAATTTGGCACAGCCCGCGCGGTCTGCACGGCCCCCATACACAAGGCTGCGTTGATCGATGGCGCAGATTTTGCCTATCCTGGTCACACCGAATATCTGGCGGCGTTGGCAGGTGTATCGCGCGTCGTGATGATGCTTGCCTGTGATGCATTGCGCGTCGTTCCGGCAACAATCCACATCCCGCTAGCTGATGTGCCGACACAGCTGACGGCCTCCGCTTTAACCGATACGATCCTGATCACCCATGCCGCCATGCGCCGTGATTTTGGCATGGCGTCACCGCGCATTGCAGTCGCAGGTTTGAACCCACACGCAGGCGAAGATGGCAAAATGGGTCAAGAAGAGATCGAAATGATCACACCCGTCTTGGATGCGTTGCGTGCAGAGGGGTTGGACATTACGGGACCGTTGCCTGCTGACACCATGTTTCACGCAGCCGCCCGCGAACGCTACGACGTGGCCGTTTGCATGTATCACGATCAAGCCCTGATCCCGATCAAAACCTTGGATTTTGCCAGCGGTGTGAATGCCACATTGGGGCTGCCGTTTTTGCGCACATCCCCTGACCACGGCACGGCGTTTGACATTGCAGGGCAAGACAAGGCTGACCCCACATCCATGATTGCCGCATTGCGAATGGCCGCAGACCTAGCCAAGGACACCGCATGAGCATTGATAACCTGCCCCCGCTGCGCGACGTGATCGCGACCCATGATCTTGCCGCTAAAAAATCTCTCGGTCAGAATTTTCTGCTCGACTTGAACCTGACGGCCAAGATTGCCCGACTTGCTGGGGATTTGTCGGGATCTGATGTTCTGGAAATCGGGCCTGGTCCCGGTGGATTGACCCGCGGATTGCTGGCCGAAGGCGCGCGCCGCGTGCTTGCCATTGAAAAAGATCCACGCTGTATGCCGGTGATGGCTGAAATCGCGGCCGCCTATCCTGATCGTTTGATGGCAATCAACGGTGATGCGCTTGACGTCAATCCACTGGAGCATCTGACACCACCAATCAAGGTTGCGGCCAACCTGCCCTATAACGTCGGCACAGAGTTGTTGGTCCGCTGGTTGACCCCACCTGAATGGCCGCCGTTCTGGGACAGCCTGACATTGATGTTCCAGCGCGAAGTTGCGCAACGCATTGTCGCCACACCGGGCAGCAAGGCTTACGGAAGGCTCGCGCTATTGGCGCAATGGCGGTCTGATCCGAAAATCGTGATGGATTTGCCGCCAGAGGCGTTTTCACCACCGCCAAAGGTTTCGTCTGCCGTGGTGCACCTGCGCGCCTTGCCCGCCCCACGATTTGAAGCGAATGCAGCCACGCTGAACCGCGTGGTCGCTGCGGCATTTAATCAGCGGCGCAAGATGCTGCGTTCGGCACTGAAATCTGTGTCGCCTGAAATCGAGGATTATTTGCAAACCGCTGGCATCAAACCCACCGAGCGCGCCGAACAGGTCAGCCTCGAAGAGTTTTGCGCACTCGCGCGCGCTCTCGACAGCTAAGGGTTATTCAGCAGCTTCGGGCGCGTTGTCAGCGTCGGGGCGCGGTTTGCGCTGACGCGGGCGGCGGGCCTGCTTTGGTTTTGGTGCATCCTCGGCGGCTTCTGGTGTTTCCACCAGTCCGCTGTCGTCAGAGGGGGCATCAATCGCTGGTTGATCCTGTGCGCCCGGATCGTTTGAAGCAGCCTCTTGCGCCTTCAGACGATCTTGGCGTTCGCGATCACGCTCAGCTTGGCGTTCACGATTCTGGGCTTCTTGTTCTTCACGTTTGGCGTCAACCTCACGCTGCGCTTCAGCCAACATGCGGGTGTAATGCTCGGCGTGTTGGGCAAAGTTTTCTGCATCAACGCGATCACCAGACAAAACAGCGTCACGGTGCAGCTGGTTATATTTTTCAATAATCTGCTGGGGCGTGCCGCGCACCTTGCCTGCGGGACCCGAGCTGTCAAAAACCCGATTGATAATATTCCCGCCCGAAGGCCGATTGTTGCGGTTCTTATTCCCGCGGGATCGTGATTTTGTTGATCTCATGAAATTTTTCCATCAAGCCTTTGGCTTATTCGTGGCGCTGCAATCGCATTGCACCAGCAGCGGTGAAACGATTTTGCGATGTTATGACGACAATCGGCGGAACAGTCCTGAGGTAAGTTCACCCGTCCGATGAAAAAGAGATACCAAGTGCCATATGCACAGGGCAAGCCCAAATCGTATAATTATGCTGTTATCGGCGCTTTTCGGGCTCAAAACCCACAAGTTGCGCACTGACAACACGGTCACGGCCGTCCAGATCAGGCACAATCGTCACGTGGCGCAGACCTGCAAGGCGCATCATTTGCGAAACAGCAGGCCCTTGGCTGGGCCCAATTTCGAATATCAAACGTCCACCCGGCAGCAAAAGCGGCACGGATTGGTCGATGATTCTTTGATAATGGGTCAAGCCGTCGGCGTAGTCGGTCAGCGCCATTTCAGGTTCCCATTGCACAACCTCGGGCGCCAGACCCGCCATCTCGTCAGCCGCGATATAGGGTGGGTTAGCCACGATCAGGTCAAACGGCCCCTGAACATCGGCAAGCCAATCGCCTGTGCGAAATTCGGCCCGCGATTGGACGCCATGGGACGCGGCATTTTGCTGTGCAACATGCAATGCGGCCTCACTCAGATCAATGCCCACGCCGCGGCCTTTTGGCACTTCGGCCAAAAGCGTCACAAGAATGCAGCCAGAGCCGGTCCCAAGGTCAACCATGCGTGTGAAATGCGATCTCAACGCCACTTCAATCAGCATTTCGGTTTCAGGTCGCGGGTCCAAGACGGCTGATGTAACGGTGAAATCACGCCCGTAAAACGCGCGCGATCCTATGATATGCGACACCGGTTCGCGGTCGAGCCTGCGTGCGATAAATGCGGCAAATCTATTGGCATCCTTGGTGGACACGGGTTCCGGCAAGGTCAGGGTCAGTCGACTGGAATCAACGTCCATCACATGTGAGAAAAGCCGCCGCGCGTCCCCCGCCGCATTTGGCACACCTGCATCTTTGAGCTTTCGTGTTGCTTGCAACACCAGAACCGACCCCGTGAGGGCCGCGGTCACGCGCCCATCTCGGCCAACAATGTGGCTTGCGCATCGGCCTGTAGCGCGTCGATGGTTTCGTTCAAATCGCCCTGCATCACCTGCCCTAACGAATAAAGCGTCAGATTGATCCGGTGATCTGTCATGCGCCCTTGGGGGAAATTATAGGTGCGAATGCGCTCGGACCGATCACCCGATCCGACTTGCGCCTTACGATCAGCCGATCGTTCCCCATCAACACGTTGGCGTTCCAGATCGAACAACCGCGTTTTCAAGACCTGCATCGCGATCTCTCTGTTGCGATGCTGGGATTTTTCGGCGCTGACAACGATCATCCCTGTGGGAATGTGCAAAATGCGGACCGCACTGTCGGTCGTGTTCACGTGCTGGCCGCCAGAACCCGACGCACGCATCGTATCAATGCGCAGATCGCCAGGATTGATCTGAATGTCGACATCTTCTGCCTCTGGCAAGACCGCAACAGTTGCAGCAGACGTGTGGATACGCCCCCCGCTTTCGGTTTCGGGCACACGCTGAACGCGGTGCACACCAGATTCGTATTTCATGCGGGCAAAGACGCCCTCTCCCGCTATCCGCGCAACAACCTCTTTAACACCGCCCAATTCGGACAGGCTCTCTTCAAGAATTTCGAATTTCCATCCTTGGCTATCGGAATAGCGTTGATACATGCGCAACAAATCAGCTGCAAAAAGGCCCGCCTCATCGCCGCCCGTTCCGGGGCGAATTTCGAGCAACGCAGGACGGCCATCAGCAGCATCTTTTGGCAAAAGCGCAAGTTGCACGTCATGTTCAGACGCCTCAACCGCCGCGCGCAGATCAGGTAGCTCCATCTCTGCCAGCTCGCGCATTTCTGGATCGCTAAGCATTTCCTCGGCTTGATTAATCTGATCAATCAAGTCCTGATAGGCCGTGACAGTTTCCACAACTGGGCGCAATTCAGCGTATTCGCGGCCCAAGGTCGCGATTTCGGCACCTGACGCACCATCTGCCATCTTCGCCTCCAAGAACTGAAAACGGTCAATGATCTGGGCAATTTTGTCTTGAGCTATCATGCTTAAGCTGTGCGTCAATTCGACCAGTCGGTCAAGCGCTCAAAGTGGGCCGAGACGGTCCAACCAATCAAGAATTCGCGCCTTGTTGACGCCAAAGTCCTTGCGCCCGAACACCAAACTGGCATGCAAAACCAAGCGTCCATCGTGAATTGCCGCATAGGTAATGTCAGGGAATCCCATCGCTTTGCTTCGTGTCACGAATTGCAGCGGATCGTCAGATAGAATTTCAGTTCTTGGCGTCGCCAAGGCAATTTTAGTCAGTCGAGCCAATATGTTATCTGCATCATCCGTGATGTCGCGCGCGATCGTAAAACTGCCTTGTGCGGTCAATTCGGTCTCGCAATCTGGCACGTCTTCCTTGGATTTCGGCGTCACCGGCGCACGTCGAATGTAGAATCCGATCAACACCCCGATCGCCATCGCGACAACAATAAAGCCCATTTTGAATCCTTGTTAAGCTTAGAAGCGCTAGCGATACGGCACGCCAGGCAAGATTGACAGAAGCTCGAACATCAAATTCGCCCCGGTCAGCGCGGTGTTGCCGCTGGGGTCGTAGGGCGGTGATACTTCAACCAGATCACAGCCAACGATATTCAAGCCGCGCAAGCCTCTGATCAGTTCCATCGCTTGCATTGTGGTCAGCCCGCCAATTTCGGGCGTGCCAGTGCCCGGAGCAAAACTCGGGTCAAGGCTGTCGATGTCATAAGTGATATATGTCGGGGTATCACCGATCTGCTGACGGATATCATTTGCCAAAGGCGTCAATGACTTATGCCACAAACTTGGTGCAAGATATTGGTGAAACCCCCAACCCGCGGCTTCGGTGAAATCGTCTGCCGTGTAACCGGTTCCACGCAGGCCGATCTGGTGCACTTTGTCAGCAACAATTAACCCCTCCTCGTAAGCACGGCGGAACACGGTGCCGTGGGTCTCTCGCTCACCGAACATCTCGTCATTCACATCGGCATGGGCATCAACATGCACCAATGCCACTGGTCCGTGCTTTTTTGCGATGGATCGCAAGATCGGCAAGGTCATCGTATGGTCGCCACCCAACCCCATCGGAATGAAATCATGGGCGAGGTGTGCATCATAAGTTTTTGTAATCAAACGAATTGTGTCGCTTAGACTAAAGGTATTGATCGGCACATCACCAAGGTCGGCACAATTCAACGCATCAAATGGCGCAGCGCCCGTTTGGATATTATAGGGCCGGATCATTGCGGACTGCTCGCGCAGCTGTTTGGGGCCCATCCGCGTGCCTGAACGCCAACTTGTCCCGATGTCCATCGGAATACCAATAAAGCCAACGTCCAACCCCTTGGCGCTGTCCGCCTCGGGCAAACGCATAAATGTCTGCGGACCTGAAAAACGGGCCAGATCATTTCCACTAATTGGCATAGCCGGCATTGCTTATTTCCTTTTATTCCAAAGCGCTAGACAGCAAAGCTCCATCGCAACATGGGCACCGGCGATGGCAGTAGCCCCCGTGGTGTCATAGGGCGGCGAAACCTCAACGATGTCCCCGCCAACCATATTGATTCCAGCAAGATCGCGCAGGATCGCGGCTGCTTGCCAGCTGGCCAATCCACCCCAAACAGGCGTTCCGGTTCCAGGTGCAAAGGCTGGGTCGAGCGCGTCGATATCAAATGTCACATAGGTCGGCGCATCACCAACAATTTTCTTCACCTTTTCAGTGACAAAGTCGCTGCCTTTTTCATGCACCGTTCGCGCGTCGATGTAAGGCATTCCAAGGTAGTCGTCGCATTCGGTGCGGATTCCGATTTGCACCGAACGGGTGACATCAACAAGGCCAAGCTTAACCGCCTTATACATGAACGTGCCGTGGTCGATCCGGTTCATGTCATCATCTGCCCACAAATCAGAGTGGGCATCAAATTGGATCACCGAAAGCGGTCCGTATTTTTCGGCATAAGCCCGCAGGATCGGCAAGGTGATAAAGTGATCGCCACCTAAAGTTACGGTCGCAGGGCCTTGGGAAATAATGGTTTTTATATGTTTTTGCACCAAGTCAGGCACGCCAGCGACATTTGCATAGTCGAACGGCATGTCGCCATAATCGACGATCTCGAACTCCGTCAACGGATCAAATCCATCCCAGCCATAGGGCGGATCATAGGGTTGCAAAGTTGATGCTTCTCGGATCGCGCGTGGACCAAACCGTGTGCCCGGGCGGTGCGTGACTGCTTGGTCAAACGGGATGCCCGTTACAACCAAATCCGCACCCGCCACGTCCTTGGAATAGTTGCGTCGCAAAAACGACGTAGCCCCGCCAAAAGCGTTCTCGTATGCCAGCCCGCGCCTGTCTTGCCGTGTAAAGGCCAGATCGGTTTGGTTTTTTGCGTCCTCTAAGCTCATTTTCAGTATCCTACAGTGGCAGTGCGCGTTCAATCAGACGCGCAAAAAATGATGCACCTGCTGCTGCGGTTTCATCGTCAAAATCAAATTCGGGATGGTGCAAGCCTGCCGTATTGCCATTGCCAACAAACAAATAGGCGCCGGGCCGTTTTTCGAGCAGATAGGCGAAGTCCTCCGCTCCCATCTCTGGCCCTGCATTGGCGTTCACCCCTGCATCACCAGCAATTTCGCGGGCAATATCTGCGGCAAAGTGGGCTTTTTCAGCGTCGTTGATCGTTGCAGGGTATCCCACTTGATAATCCAGCTCTGCCTCGACCCCGTATGCAGCGGCCTGACCTGCGACAATCGCCTCTAACCGTGCCATAACCATGCCCTGCACCGCACGATCAAATGTGCGCACTGTCCCGTTCAAATATGCCTTTTCGGGCACAATATTGTCAGCGGACCCTGTGTGGATCTGGGTAATCGACACGACAAGATTGTCTTGGGAATAATTGTTCCGGCTTACGATCGTCTGGATTGCGTTTGCGATACCTAGGGCCGCAACAATCGGGTCAACGGTTTCATGCGGCATCGCGCCGTGCCCCCCGCTGCCTGTAATGTGAATATCAAACGAATCCGCTGCCGCCATGATCGGCCCCGGTTCGGTGTAGAAATGACCAACAGCAGTGCCGGGCGCGTTATGAAGCGCGTAAACCTCTGCAATTTCGAAGGTATCCAAGATGCCTTCGTTCACCATCACCTCTCCTCCACCACCGTTTTCTTCGGCGGGTTGGAAAATCAGCGCAACGCGGCCCTTAAAATTGCGGGTCTCAGCCAAGTAGCGGGCAGCACCCAAGAGCATGGTTGTGTGCCCATCATGACCACAGGCATGCATCATACCATCAACGGTCGAGGCATACGGCAGGCCGGTTTCCTCTTGCATCGGCAGGGCATCCATATCGGCGCGCAAGCCGATGGTCGGCCCTTCTCCCTGCCCTTCGATAATGGCCACGATGCCAGTTGTGGCAATCCCTTCGTGAATTTCGGTAATGCCAAATTCGCGCAAGCGCTCCACCACAAAGGCCGCTGTTTGATGGCATTCAAACATCAATTCGGGGATCGTATGCAGATGCCTGCGCCATGCGGTCATGTCTGGCGTGAAATCTGCGATACGGTTGATGACGGGCATTACTGGCGCTCCTGGTTTTGCAATATTAGGGTGAGTTGAAACCAATTCAGAGGGCCGCGCAATGGCAGATACGTTAATCCACGACCCAAATGGTGGCATCCCCCGCTTGTTGGAAATTATGCGCCGCTTGCGGGACCCCGAAACAGGGTGTCCTTGGGACATCGAACAGGATTTCGACAGCATCGCCCCCTATACAATCGAAGAAGCCTATGAAGTGGCCGACGCGATTACCCGCAAGAACTGGGCCGACCTAGAAGGCGAATTGGGCGACCTGCTGTTGCAAACCGTCTATCATACAGCGATAGGCGAAGAAGCCGGACATTTCACATTTGAAAGTGTGACCCGTGCCATTTCCGACAAAATGGTCGCCCGCCACCCCCATGTTTTCGGGGATGAGCCCCGCGATAAATCTGCTGAACAGCAGACCAAAGACTGGGAAGCAATCAAGGCCCGCGAGCGTGGCACAAAATCACGCACGTTGGATGGCGTGGCCGCAGGACTGCCCGCTTTGACCCGCGCGGTGAAGCTACAAAAGCGGGCTGCGCGTGTCGGATTCGATTGGCCGGACACATCTCATGTTCTGGATAAAATCATCGAAGAAGCCGGTGAATTGGTCGAGGCCCGTGATACGTTGACCCAAGATCAAGTGACAGAAGAATTTGGTGATCTGATGTTCGTGATGGCCAATCTTGCCCGTCATCTTGGCGTTGATCCAGAGGCAGCGGTGCGTGGCACGAACGCCAAATTTATACGCCGTTTCAATATGGTAGAAGATGGCCTTGCCCAAATTGGGAAAACCCCTAGCGACAGTAACCTTGCCGAGATGGACGCGCTTTGGGATGCTGCAAAGCTGTCGGAAAAATAAAGCCGACTAATTCATTCAGGTATTGACCCGACTATTTTAGTCAGGTTATCAAATGTGCACTGAAACGCCCAAACCTAGGACATACACGATGACCCTGCGCGCCTTGCTTCTTGCCTCAACACTTGCGACACCTGCATTGGCTGATGTGAACATATATACAACGCGGCAGCCTGATTTGATCCAGCCTGTGATGGACGCGTTTACAGATCAAACTGGCATTGCGGTGAACCTTGCGTTTGTTGATGACGGCTTGGTTGAACGGCTTAAGGCAGAAGGCAAACGATCCCCCGCTGATCTTGTTATGACGGTAGATATCGCAAACCTGCAAAAAATCGTTGATGCTGATGTGATCCAACCTGTGCAAAGTGCGGTTTTGGATGCAGCTGTGCCTGAAAACCTGCGTAGTGCTGATGATTTGTGGTTTGGACTGACAACACGTGCGCGCATCATTTACGCCAGCCGTGATCGCGTGGCTGACGGTGAAATCACAACCTACGAAGATCTTGCCAGCGCAAAGTGGAATGACCGCATATGCACACGATCGGGTCTTCATAATTACAACCTTGCGCTAGTATCCGCAGTGATCGCACATGTCGGGGAAGACGGCGCGACCGCATGGGCGGAAGGTGTAAAAGCCAACCTTGCACGCAAACCTGAAGGCAACGACCGCGCGCAGGTAAAGGCGATCTGGGCAGGCGAATGCGATATCAGCTTGGGCAATACCTATTACATGGGGCAAATGTTGCAGGATGCCGAGCAGACCGAATGGGCGAATTCCGTGCGGATTGTTTTCCCCACATTCGAGGATGGTGGCACGCATGTAAACGTATCTGGCGTCGCCATGACCAAATCAGCACCTAATCGCGATGATGCTCTGTTGTTGATGGAATATCTTGTGTCACCCGAGGCGCAGACGATCTATGCCGAATTGAATAGCGAATACCCTGTGATTGCGGACGCCATGCCGTCCGAATTGGTTGCAAGTTGGGGATCGTTCACAGCCGATGACATCGCCTTGGGTGATCTAGCCGCAAACCGAGGCGCCGCCTTGCGGTTGATGGAAGTGGTTGATTTCGACGGGTGACGGGGCTCTGCCCCCGCCCTTCGGGCTCCCCCGAGGTATTTTGGGCAAGCAGAAGGCTAGGATCCTGCCAACTCTTCAAGGGTGAGCCATTCTTCTTCGGCGTCTTGTAGGGCCGTTTGACGGGCGACCAAGGCGTCTGTGGCCTTTTGGAACTTTGCAGGATGGTCAGTGAAAAGTGCCGGATCAGAGAGTAGAACTTCGAGCTTACCGATTTCGTCGGTAAGCTTTTCCATTACGTCGGGCAATTCTTCTAGGCGGTGCTTTTGTGTGAATGAAAGCGAGGTCTTGCGCGCAACCGGCGCTGATTGCTTGCCGCCCTTCGACAGCTGTTTGCCAACCGATTTCGGAGCTGCGGGCGTGTCTGCCCGACGCTGGCTACGGTAATCGGTCCAACCGCCTGCATAGGCCACGACCTGGCCGTTGCCTTCCATCGCAATGGTGGTTGTCGCCACGCGGTCAAGGAAATCACGATCGTGGCTGACCAGCATGACTGTGCCATCGTAGTCGCCCAAAATATCCTGCAATAGGTCAAGCGTTTCGATGTCCAGATCATTGGTTGGTTCGTCAAGCACCAGCACGTTGCTTTCACGCGCCATGAGACGTGCAAGGAGCAAACGCGCCTTTTCACCACCAGACAAGGACCGCACAGGGGCGCGGGCCTGTGCCTCGTCAAAGAGGAATTCCTTGAGGTAGCCCACAACATGCTTGGGTGCACCACGCACCATGATCTGATCGGATTTGCCCGAGACACCCAAGACAGGATCGCTCGCCAGATTTTCCCAAAGCGTCATATTGGGGTCAAGGGCCGCGCGGGTTTGGTCAAACACCGCGATATCGAGGTTGGTGCCGAGTTTGATTGACCCCTCATCAGGTTCAACCTTGCCAAGCAACATATTGAGAACTGTGGTTTTTCCTACACCATTTGGCCCAACAAATGCGATCCGGTCGCCGCGTTGCACCGTAAGGTCAAAGCCGCGCACGATCTGCTTGCCGTCATAGATTTTGGTCAAACCAAATGCTTCGACTACTTTTTTGCCAGAGGTTGATCCGCCATCAAATGCCATGGCAGCCGTGCCTTGCCGTTTGATCTGACCCGCCTTTTCGGCGCGCAATTCAGCCAACGCACGCACGCGGCCCTGGTTGCGTTTGCGGCGTGCCGAAATGCCTTCAACGGCCCAGCGGGCTTCTGCCTTGATCTTGCGGTTCAGTTTGTGACGCTGCTGGTCTTCTTCTTCCCAAAGCTTGTCACGCCATTCCTCGAACCCGTCAAAGCCTTGTTCGGCGCGGCGCACCTCACCGCGGTCGATCCAAAGGGTCGCACGGGTCAAATTGCGCAAAAACGCGCGGTCGTGGCTGATCAGGACAAAGGCGGCACGGGTCGATTTCAGTTCTTCTTCAAGCCAGGCAATCGCCTCGATGTCCAAATGGTTAGTGGGTTCGTCCAGCAGCATCAGTTCGGGGGCTTCGGCCATCAGTTTCGCGAGGGCTGCGCGGCGGCGTTCCCCACCAGATGCGGTCTTGGGGTCGCCTGATGGGTCGAATTTCAACCCTTCAGCCACCATATCCACGCGGTAGGCTTCTTCTGGCGGCAGGCCGCTGGCGGCGTAATCGCCCAAGGTATCGAACCCTTCCATGGTGGGTTCTTGTTCCATATATCCGACGCTGACGCCGGGCGATGCCACGCGTGAACCGCTGTCGGCCTCTACCAGACCTGCCATCACCTTCATCAATGTTGATTTGCCAGAGCCGTTTCGCCCCACAAGCGCCACACGGTCGCCGGGTTGCACGACCAATGACAGGTCTTCAAATACGGGATCACCGCCGAATGTGAGGGCGATATCGGAGAGCTGGAGTAAGGGTGCGCGTGCCATAACCCGTCAGCTATTGTGCGCGGCGTCCATGTGCAAGCCTTGTGTTTGATCAGCGATCGCGCGCAGCGACTTTGCCCTTGCGGCAGGGATATCGGCAATGCGCAATCCAGCAAACACCAACACCGTGCCAAGCGCATGATCGACCACGCATTCATCGCTGACATAACCGCCCATTCCCAGATATGACCGTAACAAGGGCGGCAGCTGTCCCGTCGCCTTTTTCATGTCGGGATTGCCATGCGCCAAATCAGATAACATCATTTTATCAATGTGTTGAGAGGTGACATTGACATTTGAATGCGGCTGGCGAACCAATAACCCAAATGCATCGGCATAGGCAGTTGGATCAATACCCGCAAAGCTCGCGCAGCCAAAAAGGTCACTGATACGGTTATTATCAACGGCACGGGTAATCGCCGCCCACGCCAACCGCAATACATGCGCGGGCTGCATCGTATGACCAATACAGAACCGGCCGATTTCCAATGCTGGTCCATCAAAGGGGCCAAATCGATAGAATCCCCCAGTATATGTATCTATGTCATTCCCACCGACCGGAAACACGCGCAGCCGCAATGTGCACACCAGCTGCCCGTCTTGCTCGACCATCACATGCTGGGACAATGCATCAAAGGCGTCCGCGTCTATTCCGCCCGTCCCACCAAAAAACTGGTGCCGCAATCGCTGGCAATCAGCCACGTCTGCGTCAGTTCGGGCCATGCGGCATGTGATCGGCGCTGAAGTCATCAGGGTCTTTGCATCTTGGCTTGGGTTTAACCTGCACTATATCAATGGTTCACAGGCACAAAGGAAATACCACATGGACAAGATTGAAAAATCAGAAGCCGAATGGCGCGAAACCCTGTCAGCAGAGGCATTCGCTGTGCTGCGCAAGCACGGGACAGAGCGTGCCGGAACCCATGATAATTTCCCAAAAGAAGACGGCACATTCATGTGTGCTGGTTGTGGTGCCCCGCTATTTGAACAAGCGACGAAGTTTGAAAGCGGGACCGGCTGGCCATCGTTTTACGCACCCATCGACAGCGAAATGGTCGGCGAGAGCGTGGACCGCAAGTTTTTCATGAAGCGCACAGAGGTACACTGCAACCGCTGTGAAGGCCACCTTGGGCATGTTTTCCCCGATGGCCCGGCCCCAACGGGCCTTCGTTATTGCATCAATGGTGTGGCGTTATCGTTTGAGCCAGAAAGCGATTAACCCTTAACCCTCGCCTAGGAAATCGCCTGCATTGATCTGGCCGATGCTGCCAAGAAGCTGGCGCACAAATGTCGAGTCGCGCACCCCACTATCGGTGACGCGGCGCGACAACACGACAACATTGCCCTCTTGCAGTCCGAACCCTTCGATGTTGCTGACAAAACCAGCCTCATCAAAGCTGATCTTCAGCACTTGGCGGTCGATTTCTTCGGGCGCGAACGCCCCGAAATGCCGAAACTTGCTAGAGACATAGTAAAAGGCGCTATCGCCAACCACGCCCTTGGACGTTGGCGGCCCTGCCACAGCCACGACAGATTCGCGGGTGTCTTGCCCAAGAAGGATCATATCAAGATCTTCGGCCGTTGGGGTGTAACCGTGATTGCGAATAATCGGCGTGCAGGCCACGGAAGCGGTCACGGCGACCACCGCGATCATGCGTCTTGCGGATGTGAATGCCTTGCTGCCCATGAGACTGCCCTCTTGCCTTGGTGCGTTATGCCTTTTATCTCCACTACATCATGCAAGGCCCCCTGTTCAAGAATGGAAGCTCTATTGGCTGATTTGCCGTCACAACATATTCGCCTTGGCGATCTATCAAACAAGCGTAACACCAGCTTTGAAATCGAACCAGACGCTGCTGAATGCGCCGCTGTTGCGGGACATTTGAACATTCTGGGTGTGAAAAAACTGCGGTTTTCAGGCGAATTTACGCCACAAGGCCGCACAGACTGGGAATTAACCGCCAAGATTGGCGCAACCGTGCAACAGGCATGCGTCGTCACGCTTGAACCCGTCACCGCGCGTATCGATGAGCCGGTCATGCGGCGGTATATCGCCAATTTCGAAGACCCCGACGAGGAAGAGGTCGAAATGACGGCCGATGAAAACACCGAACCCCTGCCCGCTTCGGTTGATGTGGCTGCGGTGATGATCGAGGCATTGTCGCTCGCGTTGCCACCTTATCCCCGCAAAGACGGCGCAGAATTAGGTGAGGCTGTCTATTCGGACAAGGGCGTGGCCCCAATGACCGATGATGACGCAAAGCCATTTGCGGGCCTTGGCGCATTGCGTGATGCCCTGAAAAACAAGGACGATGACGCCACATAATTGGGGGTTGCGCAAATACTGTTTCGCAGTATGTTCGCGACCTCTTTTACTTGAGGTCTCGACAAGGCTGTTCCAATCGCTTAGGACGCCTCAAAGACTGAATCACACGGGCCGATTGCGCCCATAAAACATAGGGTTGAGACATGGCCGTCCAGCAGAACAAAGTATCCAAATCCCGCCGCAACAACCGTCGTGCGCACGACAGCCTTGTGGCAGCGAACCCAAACGAATGTGACAACTGCGGTGAGCTGAAGCGCCCACACCACGTTTGCCCATCATGCAACCACTACGCCACACGCGAAGTGATCGCATCTGCGGATGTAGAACTGGACGACGACGCAGCATAAGCGTTACGTTAAGACCATGACCCAGGCAAAGACGGATCAGGCGGCACAAACCGCACATATAATATCCGTCGACGCAATGGGCGGCGATAAAGGGCCTGCGACTGTTGTCGCGGGCCTTTCGATGTTTCTAAAGCAAGCACCTGAGGCCCGCGCGATTTTGCACGGCCCCCGTGATACCCTTGACCCGCTGCTGCAAAAGCGTGGAATAAGCGACCGCGTGGACATCTGGGATGCCGCTGAAGTCGTTGAAATGACTGATAAACCCAGTCACGTTTTACGTCACGGCAAGAAAACGTCGATGTGGTCGACGGTAGAGGCTGTGCGCGATGGATCAGCCGCCGTGGCCGTGTCTTGTGGCAATACAGGCGGCTTGATGGCCATTTCGATGTTGCGCCTTCGCAAGGCCGAAGGCGTGAACCGCCCCGCGATTGCCTGCCTTTGGCCGTCACGCAATGCCGCTGGATTTAATGTCATGCTTGATGCTGGTGCAGACATTCGCGCCGACCAGGATGACCTACTGACCTATGCGCTGATGGGGGCGTCCTATGCCCGCAACGGCCTTGACCTGCCTCGCCCGCGTATCGGGCTTTTGAATGTCGGCACAGAAGAACACAAAGGCCGCGCCGAGCTGAAGGTCGCCCATGAAATGATCGGTCAAGCCGCCGACAAAGGCGACTATGAATACGTGGGGTTCGTTGAAGGTGGTGATCTGCCGTCTGCGCGTGTCGATGTCATTGTGACGGATGGATTTACTGGCAACGTCGCCTTGAAAACGGGTGAAGGCACAGCGAATCTCATTTCAGAGCTCCTTCGGGAATCATTGATGAAATCCCCGCTGTCGATGCTGGGCGCGTTGTTGGCCCGCGGATCGCTTGGCCGCTTGCGCAAACGCATTGACCCGCGCCGCGTGAATGGCGGCGTCTTTCTTGGCCTGAACCAAACGGTCGTAAAAAGCCATGGCGGTGCAGATGCCACAGGTGTCGCCGCTGCCCTCAACCTTGCGTATCGGCTTGCTCAGTCAGGTTTTTCTGACAAATTGGCAGCACGGGTTGCATCCGCGGCAGCACTTGCCCAAGATACAATTCAAGAAGGTTCAAACACCAACACGGATGGTTAAAATATGGCCCGTCGCGCAGTTGTCATAGGTGTCGGGCATTATTTGCCAGACCGCGTCGTTCCCAACGCTGAATTCGAAAAAACGCTTGATACCACCGATGAGTGGATCAAGTCCCGGTCCGGTATTGAACGACGCCACTTTGCGGCACCTGACCAAACCACGTCCGACCTCGCGACAGAGGCCGCGAATGCGGCGCTTGCGATGGCTGGACTGACTGGAAATGACGTGGACGCGATCGTATTGGCCACATCCACGGCCGACCTGACATTTCCATCGGCGGCCACAATGGTGCAATCCAAAATCGGCAACACCAAGGGCTATGCCTTTGATATTCAAGCGGTTTGTGCTGGCTTTGCCTATGCGCTGACTAACGCGAATGCGTTGATTGTATCCGGCCAAGCTGACCGTGTTCTTGTGATTGGGGCGGAAACCTTCAGTCGCATTATGGACTGGACCGACAGGTCGACCTGCGTGCTGTTTGGTGATGGTGCAGGCGCATTATTGCTTGAGGCGCAGGACGGAGAAGGCACAACCGACGACCGCGGTATCCTGTCCACAGACCTGAATTCCGACGGCAGTTATCGGGATCTTTTGTATGTCGACGGGGGCGTGTCCACACAGTCGACTGGCGTGCTGAAAATGCAGGGCCAAGAGATTTTCAAACATGCCGTCGAAAAGCTGGCCCAAACCGCCCACACTGCGCTGGATAAAATCGGCCTTGGGGCAGATGACGTCGATTGGGTCGTGCCCCATCAGGCCAACATTCGCATCATTAAATCCACCGCGCGCAAGCTGGGCGTTGGAATGGACCGCGTTGTCGTGACCGTGCAGGATCACGGAAATACATCCGCTGCATCCATCCCCTTGGCCTTGTCGGTTGGGGTGGCGAATGGCCAAATCAAGCGCGGCGATCTGATCGTGACAGAGGCAATTGGCGGCGGACTTGCATGGGGTGCGGTGGTTCTGCGCTGGTAACACCACCCCGCAAGCCCTTGTTATTGACTCTGAAAACCTGATCCGCCAATGTCCCGTCAACAAATATGGGGATGGAAATGGCTGAAAAGACACTTACGCGCATGGATCTTGCTGATGCTGTGCATAGTCAGGTTGGGCTGTCGCGCAACGAAAGCGCCGATTTGGTCGAAAGCGTTTTAGGGCATGTATCTGATGCTTTGGTCGCTGGGCAATCTGTGAAAATCTCGTCTTTCGGGACATTCTCGGTCCGTGAAAAGGCGGCCCGCGTTGGTCGTAACCCCAAAACTGGTGAAGAAGTGCCGATCCATCCACGCCGCGTTCTGACATTCCGTCCGTCCCATCTGATGAAGGACCGTGTCGCCGCTGGCAACAAATAGGAACACCCTCGCAATGGCAAAGTCGCAAAGCGCATTCCGCACGATCAGCGAAGTATCAACGACGCTCGACACGCCAACGCATGTTCTGCGGTTCTGGGAAAGCAAATTTTCGCAGATCAAACCCGTGAAACGTGCGGGTGGACGGCGGTATTATCGCCCCGAAGACATTGATTTGCTCGCTGGTATCAAAACGCTGTTGCACGACCAAGGCATGACCATCAAGGGCGCACAAAAACTGCTGCGTGAAAATGGTGTCAAACATGTTATCGCGATTGGGGCATCGTCGATCCCACCCGAGGCTGAAAAACCTGACGTCGAACAAGCACAGCCTGACCCAGCACCGGTAGAGCCACTTGCGGCAGAAAATGTCGTGCCGATGCCAGCAGCCGCTCCGACGCCGCCACCTGCTGCTGCTGCTGTGACAAATGCCTCACCTAAATCAATACGCCCATCCACGATTGCAACGCTGAATGCAACGCCCTCTGACGTTGTTCGTGGCAATGCCGCCCAAATTGCGCCGCTGCTCGCTCAGCTTTCGGCTATCCGTGATCGCATCAAACAATCCGCGTGAATTGGGTCTTGCCTGCCATTTCAAATCAGCTATGAACACCGTCAGTCGGGCTATAGCGCAGCCTGGTAGCGCGTCCGTCTGGGGGACGGAAGGTCGCAGGTTCGAGTCCTGCTAGCCCGACCAAACAATCGCCCGCTTGCGTTTTGCCGCAGCGGGCGTTTTTGTATGCACGAAGGGGGACAATCCATGACCACATCAGGCGTTTTAGCGGACCACCAGATCCGCGGTTTGATCGACAGTGATGCAATTTCCGCTTCTGTTCCGATTGAAGACGGACAGATTCAGCCTGCATCGCTCGATTTGCGTCTTGGTGCGACCGCTTACCGTGTTCGTGCATCGTTTCTTGCGGGACGTACACGCACTGTTACGCAACGGCTTCGGGATTTTCAGATGCATGCCATCGACCTGTCAGAGGGCGCTGTGCTGGAAAAAGGATGCGTCTACGTTGTGCCATTGTTAGAGGCGTTGTCCCTGCCCCAAGGCGTGGCCGCAGCGGCATCTGCAAAATCATCCATCGGCAGACTTGATCTGCTGACCCGTATCATCACCGACCAAGGGGTTGAATTTGACCGCGTTCCTGCGGGTTACACAGGGCCGCTGTATGTCGAGATTTGCCCGCGTTCATTTTCTGTGGTTGCCCGCCAAGGCCAGATGCTCAATCAGATCATTTTCCGCCAAGGCCAGACGTTTATGTCCGATGAAGACCTGCGTGCATTGCACGATCAAAGCCCGATTGTGTCGGGCGATCCTGTCATTTCCGACGGTCTTGGGTTTTCAGTTGATCTTAAACCAGCCGAAGGCACGCTTGTCGGCTATCGCGCTAAACCGCACACAGGCGTCATAGACCTGTCCAAACTCGCACACTATGACCCGTCCGAGTATTGGGAAGAGGTGCACACCAGCGATGGTTGGATCATCCTTGATCCCGGTGCGTTCTACATTCTGGTCAGCCGCGAAAGCATTGTTATCCCCCCCATGCAGGCCGCCGAAATGGCGCCGTATCTGGCAATGGTCGGCGAATTTCGCGTGCATTACGCTGGCTTCTTTGACCCCGGTTTTGGCTATGCGGGTGCGGGCGGCACAGGTTCGCGCGGCGTGCTAGAGGTGCGCTGCCACGAGGCACCATTTGTCCTTGAACACGGACAAGTCGTTGGGCGTCTGGTCTATGAACACATGAGCGCCCTGCCCGATGCCCTTTACGGCGTCGACATAAAATCAAATTACCAAGGCCAAGGGCTGAAGTTGAGTAAGCACTTTCGCAGCAGTTAATTTTGTGAGGTCTGGGATGGCTTTGCCGTCAATTCCGATTCTCCCCCGCGAAGGGAATAGAACATGCTGAAAATCATCTGGATGTCCGACCCACATTTCACGCATGAAGGTTGCGTGCTGGGGCATGACCCGCGCCTTCGGCTCCAAAACGCGTTGGATCATATTAACCAACATCATGCCGATGCGGATTTTTGTGTGATTTCGGGGGATATGGTCAATCGCGGCACGCAGAAAGACTATGATGCGCTTGCCAAGCGATTAGAAGCGCTGCGCATTCCGCTGTTTGTCTTGGTGGGCAATCACGACGATCGCACTTTGTTTCGGGAAAATATGCCTTTACCCGCCGACTGTATGGATGATTTCATTCAGTTTACTGTCCCGACCGCCAACGGCATCATCGTTTGTTTAGATACACAAAAAGACGGGTCAGACGCGGGTGAGTTTTGTGAAATGCGGGTCGCATGGCTGAAGCAAACCCTGGACAACGCCGCGGACCAACCCGTCTATATTTTCATGCACCATCCACCGATGGCTGTCGGGTTGCCCATGCAAGACACTGAAGGCCTTTTGGACGGCGATGCCTTCCTTGACGTGGTCGCGGACTATGATTGTGTGAAATACCTGTTCATCGGTCATGTTCACCGTCCCATTTCGGGCACCGTGCGCGGTTTGCCTTTTTCGACGATGCGTTCAATTCTGTATCAAGCCCCAGCCCCAAGACCCGAATGGAATTGGGACACATTCAAGCCAAGCCAAGAGGCGCCAAATTTGGGCGTGATTACGATTTCAGATGGGAATGTGGTTCTTCAATACGAACAGTTTTGCCGTTTTGAGGACGGAACAGAATAACGCTGACGCGTTGGAACTTTGCCTCACTCTTCGAACATTTCGACCTGATCGTCGTCTTCATCATCGTCTGTATCGTCAGACCCAGACAACTGTGCCGAACCAGGTGGCGGGCGGTTTTCCAACAATCCTGCGGACCGCAATTCCTTGAGCCCCGGAAGATCGCGCGCGTTTTCAAGCCCGAAATGATCAAGGAACCCTTGGGTCACAACAAACGTCACAGGACGGCCCGGTGTCATGCGCCGCCGGCCAAGCCGGACCCATTCCATTTCAATCAACTGATCAACCGTGCCACGGCTAACGGAAACGCCGCGGATTTCTTCGATTTCCGCGCGGGTGACGGGCTGGTGATAGGCCACAATCGCCAATGTTTCGATGGCCGCCCGTGACAGTTTACGTGTCTCGACGGTTTCTTTTTGCATCAAGAAGCCAAGATCACCCGCCGTCCGAAACGCCCAAGCATCCCCGATTTTGACCAGCTGCACGCCGCGCCCTTCATAGCGTTTGCGCACATGCACCAATGCCTCTGCGGGATCGCAGCCATGAGGCATACGGCCTGTCAATTCAGTGACCGTTACAGGGTCTGCCGTTGCAAATAGGATCGCCTCGACCATGCGTTCTTGTTCGGCCATCGGCGGGGCCTCAAACAGGCTGTCGTTATCAGGTGTCGCCATCGCGCGGGTCCCTTTTGCGAATTTGGATTGGGGCAAATGTTTCACCCTGTCGGATTTCAATCTTGCCTTCTTTCGCCAACTCCAACGACGCCGCAAATGTTGCAGCGGTGGCAGAGCGGCGCTTGACAGGGTCAATTTCCCAGCCTTCGGGCAAATAGCTGGAAATGTCGGTCCAATCGCCAGCAAAGCCGATCAGATGGCGCATCCGCGACAACGATTGTTCCATCGTCATCACAGCGTCGCGGTCCATGACGAATGGGCGGAAATCATCCTTGGTGCGGATACGGGCATAGCCTTGCATCAGATCGAGCAAAGTCGCGGTATAGGTCACGCGGCGCACGCGCTGCACGTCTTCTGTGATCCCACGCGCAAAGAAATCACGCCCCAACTGGTCACGCGCCATCAGCTTGGCAGCTGAATTTCGCATCGCCTCTAGCCGTTCAAGTTGAAACGCCAAATGCGCAGCAAGCTCTTCGCCGGACGGCCCCTCTTCGCTGGGGTCAGGCGGCAGCAGAAGTCGCGATTTAAGGAACGCAAGCCAAGCCGCCATCACCAGATAGTCAGCCGCCAATTCTAGCCTCAGTTTCTTGGCCTGCTCTACAAATGCAAGGTATTGTTCAGCCAAGGCAAGAATAGAAATCTGACGCAAATCCACCTTTTGGGTGCGCGATAAGGTCAGCAACAGATCAAGCGGGCCTTCATAGGCGCCGACATCAACAATCAGCGCCTCTGCGGCCACGCGTTCGCTCACACTTTGCGTGTCTTCTTGAAAGTCCGGCTCTGTCACGCGTCCCTCACCCTAACAGGGTTGCAAGTTCCGCGTTGAGGGCTGCAATGTCAATGTCATCTGGCGTTTTGCGCGTCATCAGTGCAGCAGCTGCGCGAGCCTCGGCCGCATCGGTCAGATCCCCTGCGGCGGCTGCAACGGCTTCCATCTCGGCCGCATCGCCGTTGCAATGTAAAACCAGATCACAACCTGCCGCCATTGATGCGGCGGTACGGGTTGAAACATCGCCCGACAATGCCTCCATCGAGATGTCATCTGTCATTAACAAACCGTTAAATCCGATAGAATTGCGGATATGGTCTATCATAGTTGGGTTTTGCGTCGCAGGCTTGTCGCCAAACGCTGGGAAAATGATATGGGCCGTCATCCCCATCGGTAAATCACTCAGCGCACGAAACGGTGCAAAATCCCAGCTTTCGGCAACATCAGCGGCAACATCCGCCAAGGGCAATTCAAAGTGGCTGTCCACAACACCGCGTCCATGGCCGGGCATGTGTTTCATCACGGGCATCACGCCACCAGCCAAGAGGCCGTCCGCAGTGGCGCGCGCATTTTCAATCACCTGCACAGGCGTCGTTCCAAGGCACCTGTTGCGCAGAAATGGATGGGTTTGTTCGCCAGCAATATCGCAGGTGGGCGCACAGTTCGCATCAATTCCAACAGCCACAAGTTCAGCTGCCATAATACGTGCACGTAAATAGAATGATCGCGCGGGATCGGATGATTGCAGGGCCTGATCCAACGGTGGCAGCCATTCACGCCAATGAGGGGCACGCATCCGCTGCACGCGGCCACCTTCTTGGTCAATCAAAATAGGGGCATCGCGCCCCACTGCTTCGCGTAGTTCGGACGTTAACGCCCGCAGCTGATCCGGCGTGTCGATGTTGCGGGCAAACACAATGAATCCGAACGGATCAGTTTCCCGAAAAAATGATTTTTCCCAACCGGTTAGGCTGTGACCTTCAGGTGCTAGAATGGACGCGTTCTGCAATTACCGCACCACAACGGGGATACAGTCTGTGCCCTCTGCAACCAAAGCGGCACAGAACCTGCGGGCATCACCCAGCTCACCGAACCCTTGGGCGCGCAAACGGTAGAATGTCTTGCCACCGGATGTAGCCGCTTGAATAACGCGTGCTTTACCTGCCATCACATCGCCAAAGCGCCCTGTCAGACGCTCCCACTCGCTGGCTGCATTTTCAGCGTTAGGAAACGCGCCAAGCTGCACAAGGCTAGTGCCCACAGCAAACGTCGACGCTGTGACAAGCGGGCCTGCGCTCGCAGTTTGCGTAACGGCCGTCGCAGCGGCTGCAACAGCGCGTGTCGGGCGCACAACAGGGCGTAGCGAGGTTGAGACGCCAGGAACAGATGTCGCAACAGCGGCAATCGCTTCCCCGCCGACGCTAAGTGTTGGGGCGACGTCGTTGCCTTCCGCAAGGTCGGTCAGCGGTGCAGCACCCGCCGCGATCTGATCTGCAAGAGCAAGGATATCATCGGTTGATAGCGGCGCATCAATCATCTGCTCTGCGTTCAGCGCGACTTGCACCTCTGCTTCGGGTGGGGTGACCGGATCAAGGGCCTGCAGTTCGGCGGCCTCTGCCAATGGTTGCGCCTGAATGTCTTCCTCGGCAAGCGATTGGGTTGCTGGTGCTAAGGCCACGCTATCTTCTGGTGCCGCTGCTTCGCCAACTGCGGCCACTTCGTTCACGGACAATCCAGTGTGGTCGGATACAGCACCGCCCGGGTCAGCTGGTAGCGTACGCATTTCGCCCGCCATGGCCCGCACAACCGGAATACCAGACACATCTCGCACAACCAGTTTGTAACCCCAAACGCCGATACCGACGATCAAGGCGCACGACACCGCCGCACCCGCATAATTCACCAAAACACCGGCGCGCGCAGCACCTGTCATAGGGGCATGCCCCTGATCATAACTTGCCATTTTCGCCTCACTGCTCGGTCACTGCTGGCCGAGTGGGTTGCCTCAAATCACACCCAGAGGCGGCACGCTTTAGCGCATCTCTTCCGCTGGGGTTACGCCAAGAATACCAAGACCGGCCGCAATCACAACAGAAACGGACCGGATCAGGGCGATTTTTGCTTGTGTTGTGGCATTGTCACCGTCCTGTAGGAACCGCAGGGACAGATCGTCGTTCCCTTTATTCCAAAGCCCATGAAATTCTGACGCAAGATCATAGAGATAGAACGCAATGCGGTGCGGTTCGTGGCCCTTGGCTGCAATTTCGACCAAACGTGGCCATTCAGCCAATTTCTTGGCGACAGCCAGTTCCGCCTCGTGGCCAATCTTGGTCAAATCAGCAGCGCCAAGTGCGGCATCATCAACCGCAACACCCGCCGCCCGCGCCTTTGAAAGCACAGAATTCACACGCGCATTTGCATATTGCACGTAAAATACGGGGTTATCCTTGGATTGCTCGGTGACTTTATCGAAGTCGAAATCAAGCGGCGCGTCGTTTTTGCGGGTCAGCATATGAAAACGGGTCACGTCACGTCCCACCGCATCAACCACATCGCGCAAGGTCACAAACGTCCCTGCCCGCTTGGACATTTTGAACGGCTCACCGTTTTTATAAAGCTTCACCAGTTGGGTCAGCTTCACGTCTAACGGCACGCGCCCATCGGACAACGCCGAAACAGCGGCCTTCATCCGTTTGACATAGCCGCCGTGATCGGCGCCAAACACGTCGATCAACTGGTCAAACCCACGGTCGACCTTGTCATAGTGATACGCAATATCAGGTGCGAAATAGGTCCATGCGCCATCTGATTTTTGCACAGGCCGATCCACGTCATCGCCGTGGGCCGTGGATTTGAACAGCGTCTGCTCGCGCGGCTCCCAGTCTTCGGGCATCTTGCCCTTTGGCGGCTCAAGCGTGCCGCGATAAATCAAGCCCTTGTCATCAAGTTCCTTGATCGCGGTCTCAATCCGGCCTGTCCCATACAGCGACTTTTCAGAATAAAAGCTGTCCATGACCACACCAAGGGCAGCCAAATCAGCGCGGATCAGGTCCATCATGGCCTCGGTCGCGTATTCGCGGATCGCTTCCAGCCAGACGTCTTCGCCTTTTCCTAAATATGCATCACCGACACGATCCTTAAGCGCCTCCCCCACAGGGATCAGGTAATCCCCGGGATAGGTGCCGTCTTCAAACGCGACCTCTTGGCCGTGGGCCTCCTGATAGCGCAAGTATACCGACCGCGCCAAAACATCGACCTGCGCCCCGCCATCATTGATGTAGTATTCACGCGTCACATCATAGCCGGCATAGGCCAGCAGGCTTGCCAATGCGTCACCAAAGACAGCCCCACGTGTGTGACCCACATGAAGCGGACCTGTCGGGTTTGCAGATACATATTCGACCATCATTTTCTGGTTCTGACCCAAAGTGGATTGGCCGAATGTCGCGTCAGTCAGGGCCGCCTTGACGACACCCTGCCACACATCCGCAACCAGACGCAGGTTCAAGAAACCTGGGCCCGCCACCTCTGCCACTGCGATGCGGTCGTCGGCCAGCAGCCGTTCAGCCAAAGCCTCAGCAATAGCGCGGGGGTTCATTTTGGCAGGCTTTGCCAACACCATTGCGGCGTTCGTCGCCATGTCACCATGTGCTGCATCACGAGGCGGCTCAACTGCAACAGCCCCCATCGCCAGACCATCTGGCAATGTGCCATCGGCCACCATCGCGTCCAGGCAGTTGATCACAAGACCACGGATATCGGCAAAAAGGTTCATCTGAAGTGTCCTAAATTCGGGAGTTGGGGGCGGTTTATCATGTCAGCCGTCCCCGTCAATGTCAGGTATCTGCGGGCGGTTGCGCCCGTCCGTTTTGGTCATCGTCACCCGGTGGGCGCAATGCAACGATACGCACATCTGGCGCGCCCTTTACGTCTTCGTCGCGGCGGATAAAGCTGATCTCTCCCGCAGGGGAAATGCGGGCAAATATGGCGCTTTCGCTGCGGTCTTTGCGCCAATCTTCCAAGGTGAATTCATCGCTCAATCTGGTCACGCGGAATGTCCAACCCAGCCGCACCAGACGGTCCAACCCACGATGGGTTTCATCCGCACCAAACAGGCGACCGCCAAGTGTGCGCGGCAGTTGGTGACGGCTACTTTCCATCTTTTCGCGCATGACCTGAAACACGTTTTCGCGGCCAAATTCCGGTGCCAGATCTGTCGCGACAAGCGTGTTGTAGGCGTCATTGGATGTGGCAGCGATGATGGTCGCATAGCTGACAAGCTCTAGCCGATGCTCGGCCACTTCTGACAGGATATCACCCGAAAACGTTTCGATCCCCGCGTCACGCGCCGCCCGCAAATTCCCATAGTTGGGATCAGTCATCAGGACTGGCACATCGGCTTTGGCCAATGCTTCGGCCAATGCGGTTGTCCAAGCGGAGCCACCCACAATAATGACCCCCGGCGTATCGGCGCCCGTCAATCCAAGGAACCGCGCAAACGGCGCAAGTGTGAAGCCGTGTAAAACAACCGTTACAGCCACCAGCACAAATGCCAACGGACCAATCAAAGCGGCATCGGTGAAACCAAGGTCAAGCAGCCGTTCCCCGAACAGGCCTGCCACGGCAACCAATACAACGCCGCGTGGTCCAGTGAACGCCACCAGAACCTGTTCACGCCACGGCAGCCCCGATCCGATCAACGACACAAAAACCGTGAACGGACGCGCCAAAAGGATTACAATCAACACGAAATAGACGGCGCGCATGTCCAGTTGCGCCAATGCGCCAAAATCCAACCCAGCCGCGAGTAAAATGAAGACACCCGACACCAATAGAACGGTCGCATGTTCTTTGAAACGGCGCAGCTCCTCGTAGCTGGGAAGGTTCGCATTTGCGATCACGATCCCCATGATCGTGACAGCCAACAGCCCGCTTTCATGCAAGACCGCATCAGATACGGCAAAGATTGCCAACAGCAACGAGAACAGCACTGGCACCTTCATAAACTCAGGAACCCAAGCCCGTTTGAAAGCCCGCGCAAGGCCATAGCCCCCTGCCCAACCGATCACAGCGGCAAAGCCGATGCCAATCGCCAGTTCCATGATGGCCTGTTCTGCAGTGAAATTCGTGTGCCATGCGGACACCACCGAAAAGGCAAGAACCGCAGCCAGTGCGCCGATGGGGTCGTTGACGATTGCCTCCCATTGCAACAGGGCGGCAGGGCGTTTCGACAGGCGTGCTGTGCGCAGCAGCGGCGCGATAACAGTGGGGCCGGTAACAATCATAATACCGCCGAAAACCGTGGCACTTTCCCAAGACAGGCCAGCACCATAGCGCAGCGCCAATGCCGACGTCAGCCAACCCAGCGGCGCGCCTACAAAAACAAGCCTTCGCACGCCTTTTTCCGCGTCCTGCAAAGAATGGAAATTCAGCGTGAGCCCGCCCTCGAACAGGATAATGGCAACCGCAATCGAGATAATCGGCCCCATCAGCGGGCCAATGTCACGCGCGGGGTCAAAAATACCCAGCACTGGGCCAATGATGATCCCGGCAACCAGCATCAACACGATTGCGGGCATCCGCAGACGCCAAGCCAACCATTGAGAGCCGACGCCCAATGCGCCGACCAGTGCAAAGGCCATAACGGGCTGCATCGCCCCTGCTGCGGTTTCAACTGCCATCAATTACGCCTTTCGGTATTTCTTCCCCGCCAATCAGACGGGTGTGTTCTTGGATCGCAAAACGATCCGTCATGCCCGCGATATAATCGGCCACGATACGGGCCAAGGTAACACGGTCGGGGGCATCGGCCACATCCTTGCGCCATTGCTTGGGCAATTCGTCCGTATTTTCCATGAAAAACGGAAAAAGATCGTCAACCATTTGCGTTACAACCACGCGCATTTCGACCACTGCTGGCGCGCGATACATGCGTTCAAACAGAAATTTACGGATCACCTTCAGATCTTCCCAAAGTGCGGGCGAAAACTGGACCATCATGCGCCCCGCATGACGCACATCATGCACGGTTTGCGGGTTAAGTTCCGCCAAATTATGGCGGCTCACTGTAATGACGTCTTCGACCAGAACGCCAAAGAAACGGCGGAGCGCCTCGTGCCGGCGGCGGTAATAATTCAGGTCTGGATATTTTGCATCGACCCGCGCGAAACAGTCCTTGAGGATCGGCATTTCGGCCAATTCATCCGTGCTAAATAGCTCTGCGCGCAAGCCATCATGCAGGTCATGATTGTTATATGCGATGTCGTCGGCCAAGGCCGCGGCCTGCGCCTCTGCGCTGGCGTGGGTGTGCAACTCAAGGTCGTGTCGCGCGTTGTAATCGGCAAGCGCCCAAGGGATGTCGCCCGTAACCGGCCCGTTGTGTTTTGCGATCCCTTCCAGACATTCCCATGTCAGGTTCAGGCCATCCCATTCGGCATAATGCCGTTCCAGATCGGTCACGATCCGCAAGGCTTGGGCGTTGTGATCAAACCCGCCGTAGGGTTGCATCAAACGATCCAGCGCCTCTTCGCCAGTATGACCAAACGGTGTGTGCCCCAGATCATGCGCCAATGCGACGGCCTCGGTCAGCTCTACGTTCAACTTCAGTGCCGCAGCAACCGTGCGCGCAACTTGTGCCACCTCGATCGAGTGGGTCAGGCGCGTCCGGAAATAATCGCCCTCGTGTTCAATAAACACTTGGGTTTTGTGTTTAAGCCTGCGGAATGCGCTGGCGTGAATGATCCGGTCACGGTCACGTTGGAAAGGAGAGCGAAAAAAGCTCTCTTCTTCCGAATACAATCGTCCACGCGCATTGGCGGGGTCGGTCGCGAAGGGGGCTGTCATGGTGTCCCTGCCCTTTTTGCCTGTCTTGTCGTCTTTGCCTTCCCTACCTATATTGCAAGTAAATCAAACTTGTAAGGCTCGCAAAATGCTGACGCTCCCCCCAACCGTGACACCCCGTGCATTTGAACGTTTGGCCGAAATTGGCGCAGCAGCCCAAGGCAAGGCGCTGCGCGTTGCGGTCGAAGGCGGCGGATGTTCCGGTTTTCAGTACGAAATAGACTTGGACGAGCCAAAGGACGACGACCTGATCCTAGAAGGATCGGGCGAAAAGGTATTGATCGACCCAGTATCTTTGCCATTTCTGGCATCCGCGACGATCAATTTTTCCGAAGAATTAATCGGCGCACGGTTCGTCATCGACAACCCAAACGCCAGCAGCTCTTGTGGCTGTGGCACGTCGTTTTCGATCTAAAGTGATTTTGCCGCGCGAAACGACACCAAGCGGCGTGATTTCTCATCCCATAGATCAAGGCTTGCGCATTTGAAGCTTTGCCAAATTGTCATGCGGCTTTGCTCGACCAGTTCTTCATGATCGCGCAAAACCTCTGGCAGGCGATAAAACGGGATGCGTGAATACAGGTGATGAATGTGGTGAATGCCAATATTGCCGGTAAACCAACGCAACACAGCCGGCAGATCATAGTGTGACGATCCGTGAAGGGCCGCATCATGCAGCTGCCATTCGTCTGTTTTGTCCCACTCAGTCGTTTCAAACTGATGTTGAACATAGAACAACCAAACACCGATGGATGCGGCCACCAACGTTGTTGGCAAGAACACCAAGAATACGGCACTAAGCCCTAAGAACCAATAAATGGTAAACAGGGCCGCCGCAGTGGCAAAGTTTGAGCCCATCGAGCTGATCCAGTATTTCGGCCCGGATTTCATCAACCCAAGCGGCAATCTGTTCTGCAATAGGAACAAATACGATGGGCCCAGCACAAACATTGTCAGCGGATGACGGTACGCACGGTAACGCAACCGCCCCCAAAGCCCACGCGCCTTAAATTCATCAACCGTTAGTGTCATCACATCGCCAATACCACGATGGTCAAGATTTCCGTGGTGACCGTGGTGGATCGCATGGGTGCGTTTCCAGACGTCATATGGCGTCAGCGTTAAAACACCAAGCGCCCGCCCGATCCAGTCGGACAACGTGCGGTTGGCCAGAAATGACGCATGGCCGCAATCATGTTGGATGATAAACAACCGCAACAAAAACGCGCCATTCAAAGCCGACACCGCAAATGCGGCCAAATAGCTGAATTGCAAAACATAGCAGGCCAAAACCCACAGTGCGAAAAACGGAACGATCGTGATCGCAAGCTCCGCACCGGATCGCCAATTTGAAGGATCGCGGTATTGCGCAAGGGTCACAACCCAATCGCGCGCAGGTTTGCGGTTCGTTCCGTGGGGTATTGTCATTTTGCTGCTCGCATTAACTTTTCTGCGGACCTCGTTAGACCATCAGCGGGTTGACGCAAGGTTAAAATGCACTCTTGGCGACTTGCAGCCTGCCCTTTCATCCGTCAAAACGAATGCAACAAAGGGGTCAGGCATGAAAATCGCGACGTTCAACATTAACGGTGTAAAAGCTCGCATCGAGGCGCTGACCACTTGGTTGCAAGACAGCGCCCCAGACATTGCGGTCTTACAAGAAATCAAATCCGTCGATGAAGGATTCCCCCGCGAGATCATCGAAGACCTTGGCTACAACGTCGAAACCCATGGCCAAAAAGGGTTCAACGGCGTGGCGATCCTGTCGAAACTGCCGCTAGAAGACGTCACACGTGGCCTGCCGGGTGACGACAGCGATGAACAGGCCCGTTGGATCGAGGCCACCGTCGTAGGTGAAAAACCGCTGCGGATATGTGGGCTCTACCTGCCAAACGGGAACCCCGTGCCGGGTCCAAAATATGATTACAAGCTGGCATGGATGGAACGGTTGTATGCGCGTGCTGAATTGCTGATGGCACGAGAAGAACCCGCCCTAATGTGCGGGGATTACAATATCATTCCCCAACCAGAGGATGCTGCCCGTCCACAGGTTTGGACCGACGACGCCCTGTTTCGCCCCGAAAGCCGCGCCGCGTTTCGCAAGATTGTGAACCTTGGTTTTACAGAAGCATTCCGTGCCCGTCACCAAGGGCCAAACCACTATTCATTTTGGGATTATCAGGCCGGCGCCTGGGACCGTAATGACGGCATCCGTATCGACCATTTTCTACTTACGCCACAATGCGCGGATCTGCTGAATGATTGCTGGATCGAAAGCGATTTAAGGGGCCGTGAAAAACCATCTGATCACGTGCCTGTTTGGGTGGATTTATCAATCTAATCCAACGGTTACATCATGATCGTAAAGCCAACCCAATCGCCCGATAAACGCATCGGGTGCAACCGTGCCAAGTGTTGCAAGCCCCGCAAAAGCAATCCTGCGCTGCAATCCTGAAAGATGGTAATTGCGCGCGTTCTTAGACGCCACCGCGATCGCCCGAACCACCCGATCACGTCGCAACTGTTGATATCGCCGAAACGCTGATGACGGCGCCCGATGGGTCGCGTAGCATTGCGCCAGAACATAGGCGTCCTCAATTGCAAGGTTCGCGCCTTGAGCAAGGAACGGCAATGTCGGATGGGCGGCGTCACCCAATAAAACAACATTGTTCTTAGACCAAACAGACGCGACGGGATGGCGAAACAACCCCCACAGTTTGACGTCTTGAACCTGTGCTAGGATTTCACGCAATTCCGGCGCGCAATCTGAAAAAACGCGACGAAGGTTGGCGGGATCATCGGGGTGATTCCACCCCTCCTCTGCCCAATCGTCCTGCTCCTGCACGGCCACGATATTCATCAGATCACCCGCCAAAGGATAGGTCACAACATGGCGGTTGGGGGCCATCCAGATCCGCGCCTCTGCTGGCATGTCACGCATAGGCACAACAGCGCGCCATGCGACCTGACCGGTGAATTTGGATGGGACTGCATCTGGCTGGCAGTATGATCGCAGCTTCGAATGAATACCGTCTGCGCCGACGATTATATCGGCGTGCATCACGCCCGCAGTCGTCTGCAAATCGCCGCTGTCTGAAATACCCGTTACGGTCACACCCAATTCGATCCTGACACCCGCAGATTGCGCCGCGTTTATTAGCATCTTTTGTAAGGCTTCACGGTGATAAAATCTGTAGGCGGGCGCTTGGCGCGACAAGTCAAATCGCGTGACGGATCGCCCTGTAAAGGCATCCATCGGCACAACTGTACGCGCGGCGATGCTTTGTCTGGACGCTTCTTCCGCCAAGCCGAGCGCGTTTAGAACCCGCGCGCCGTTGGGGGTAATCTGAATGCCTGCGCCTGCCTCTTTGAGGGCTGCGGCCCGTTCCAAAACAAAAACCTCCGCCCCATTTCGGGCGAAGGCCAAAGCAGCCGTTAAGCCGCCAATACCTGCACCAACAATCGCAACTGTTTGGCGCGTCTTAGTCATATTAGTCTTTGCGGTGGACCTTTTCACCACGCTCGTGACGCTCTTGCGCCTCAAGGCTCATGGTGGCGATGGGACGCGCATCCAGACGTTTCAGCGAAATCGGCTCACCCGTGATAGAGCAATAGCCATATTCACCTTCGTCGATGCGGCGCAATGCACCGTCAATCTTGCTTACCAATTTGCGCTGGCGATCACGTGTGCGCAGTTCGATCGACCGATCGGTTTCCTCGGATGCGCGATCTGCCACGTCAGGGATATTGCGTGTCTGATCTTTCATGCTAGCCACTGTGTCGCGGCTATCGTCAAGCAATTCTGCCTTCCAATCCAACAACTTACGGCGAAAATATTCAACCTGACGGTCGTTCATAAACGGCTCGTCTTCGGCTGGGCGGTAATCTTCTGGCAGGAAGGTTTCTGCTTTCATCGTCATATCCCCGATAGTGTCGGCATCCTGCGGTAGCGTGGATTCAGACATCATGTGACCCCTTATTTTGCGTCCGTTTACCCCCGATGGCCGACTATGTCACCCCCTGTTTTTATCCAATCAGCAACAGTTGATGATACGTGCGTTCCGCTCTAGGTTGCCGCAAAACCGCGACAACGAAAGACAGATATGCAGTTCCAAGGCACCGACACCTATATCGCCACTGATGACCTGACCATGGCCGTAAATGCTGCCGTCACGTTGGAACGCCCCCTTTTGGTCAAAGGAGAGCCAGGCACCGGCAAAACGGAGCTTGCAAGACAAGTGAGTGCTGCACTTGGCCTGCCGATGATCGAATGGCATATCAAATCGACAACCAAGGCGCAGCAAGGCCTCTACGAATATGATGCTGTCAGTCGTTTGCGCGACAGCCAGTTAGGCGATGAAAAGGTGCACGACGTCGCCAATTACATCCGCAAAGGCAAGTTATGGCAGGCATTTGGCGCCGAAGGTCGCGTTGTCTTGCTGATTGACGAAATTGACAAAGCTGACATCGAATTCCCGAACGATTTGCTGCAAGAGCTCGACCGGATGGAATTCCACGTCTACGAGACCGGTGAAACCATCCGTGCGGTGAACCGGCCCGTGGTCATCATCACGTCAAACAATGAAAAAGAGCTGCCAGATGCGTTTTTGCGCCGCTGTTTTTTCCACTACATCAATTTTCCGGATCAGGACACGATGCGCCAAATTGTGGCCGTGCATCACCCCGACATCAAAGAAACATTGCTGACTGCCGCTTTGACGCAATTCTATGAAATCCGCGAAACAGCTGGCTTGAAGAAAAAGCCATCCACGTCAGAGGTGCTTGATTGGCTCAAGTTGCTGTTGGCTGAGGACCTGACCGCAGATGATCTGAAACGGGATGGCGTAAATGCGTTGCCCAAATTGCACGGCGCGTTGTTGAAAAACGAACAAGATGTGCATCTGTTTGAACGACTGGCGTTTCTGGCGCGGTCGGGCCGCTAGACAAACGGCTTTTGCGTCCCTAAATATGCGGCAGGGTTCAAAGCACCCGCCGCTTGCAGGCACGTCCTATGGTGAAGCTTTGATAATCTATCACAACTGATCTCAGCTTTTTTGCGGTCTGTTGGCAATGCAAGCCCCGACACGAAAATCCGCATCGAACTGAAAGATGTGAAAGATGACAAATATTCCTACACTTGCCGCGCTAAAGGCGCAGGCGAAATCGTTGCGCCAATCGCTTGGCAAAACGGGCCAAGACATTAGCCATGCCCAATCGCTTGAACTGATCGCGGCACAACATGGGGTGCGTGACTGGAACACGCTTCATGCTACCGCAGGCAACACGCCCGCCCCTTTGATCCAACTTGGCCAACAGATCGCGGGGCTTTATCTGGGGCGCGCGTTTGCTGGGGAAGTGATCCGCGTCAGCACCATGGCGCATGGTGCGCGATATCAGTTGACCGTGCGTTTCGATAGTCCGGTCAATGTCAGTAAATTCGACAGCATGAAGGTTGAGCGTCGTCAGGTCACAGCAACAATCGACCAGCATGGTGTTACGCAGGAAAAAACGTCTGACGGGACGCCACATATGGTGATCCACCTGACCTAAGATCTGGCGGGGCCTAGATGTTGCGGTATCAACGGCCCCGCCCACAAGAAAGTTGAGTCTTTCGTGCAACGCCCCGGCGCAATGCCCTCTTGGGGCGCATTTTATGGTGCTTTTACCGTCCCCGCCCTGCTTTATCAGTCTTGCCCCCGTCCGGCTGTGCGCAAATCGCCACATTCGGGTCAAAGAGGGGCCGCAGTTCAATGGCAGGTTGAATTGACGATATTGAGGAGACGCAGGTTTGACCAAGGCAAAAATGCCGGTCGAAATCCGGCCTATTTGCGCAGCAGATCATGCGGCGTGGTGTGGGCTGTGGGCCGACTATTTAGAATTCTATGGCACGCAGGTGTCGGACGACGTTTATGCGTCCACCTTTGCGCGCCTGATCGGTGACGATGACCGGGACTTTCATGCGCTGATAGCCGTGCAAGACGATGTGCCTGTTGGCTTGGTCCATTTCCTGTTTCACCGTCATTGCTGGCGCGTCGAAAACGTCTGCTATCTACAAGATTTGTTTGTCAGCCCTGCCCTGCGCGGCACGGGCGCTGGCCGAAAGCTGATTGAAGCGGTGTATGATGCCGCCGAAGCAGCGGGTGCACCATCCGTTTATTGGCTAACCCAAGATGACAATACGACGGGTCGTCAGCTATATGACCGCGTTGGCGAGCTTACAAACTTTATCAAATATCAAAGGGCCGCCGCATGAACCGCGTTGTCGCCTTTGCGCTTGGGTTCATGGTGTCTTGCGCGCCTGTGCCGCAAGAAGCCCCGCCAAGCCGCGCTGTGGCCATGTCCAGCATTTTACCGCCGATGCGCGTGTTCAATGCGCCGACTGTCGCGACACCGGTGCGCTCCAACACTGAAATCGCACAGGATTTCCTTGATCTGTCGTTTCGTATGGAAAGCGGCCGCGCCGTGCCGCAACTGACCCGTTTTGAGGGCCCGATCACGGTGCGTGCGACGGGCCAGACCAACCCCACAATGATGCGCGATCTTGATGCGTTGCTTGGACGGCTGCGGTCAGAGGCAAACCTGAACATTATGCGTGTTCCTGCCGATCAGCCCGCTGCGATCACCGTGCAGGCAGTGCCACGGGCAACGATGCAGTCTGCCGTCCCCCGCGCGGCCTGTTTTGTTGTGCCGCGTCTGACGTCATGGGACGAATTCAAGATTGCCCGCCGCACACCGCAGGTCGACTGGACCACCCTGACCCGCCGTGACCGCGCCGCTATTTTCATTCCGTCCGATGTAGCACCACAAGAAATTCGCGACTGTCTGCACGAAGAACTGGCTCAGGCGCTTGGTCCGCTGAACGATCTCTACCGATTGCCCGACAGTGTCTTTAACGACGACAACATCCATGCAGTGCTGACGGGTTTTGATATGTTGGTGCTGCGTGCGTTTTACGCCCCCGAAATCAGCAATGGCATGACCCGCGGCGAAGTGGCCGCCCGCTTGCCAACCGTTTTGGCGCGCCTGAACCCCGCGGGGCAACGCGCACCCGGCCAACCACTGAATGATACATCGCGCGACTGGATCGAAGCGATGGAAACCGCGCTTGCGAACGGGGCCACACCAATGCGCCGCCGCCAAGCGGCCCAACGCGCCATTGCTTTGGGCGAAGCATTCGGTTGGACAGGACCGCGCGCAGGCTTTGCACAATACGCCTATGGTCGATTGCAGGTTGGCAATGATGCGGTGACGGCCCTTGCCGCGTTTAATGCCGCCGAAAACGAATATATGCGCGCGCCGGAAACACGTATTCACGCCGCCCATATTGCCGTTCAGCGATCGGCATTTGCATTGGCATCAGGTGACGCATCAACAACGATCAAACTGGCCGACAGTGGTATGAACATCGCCGAACGTCACCAGAATGCCGCCCTTCTTGCGACGTTGATGATGTTCAAGGCCGCGGCACTGGAAATGCGCGGCGATACAGCACAGGCCGAAAGCCTGCGTCTGGACAGTCTGGGTTGGGCGCGTTACGGATTTGGCTCTGATGCAAATGTGCAGGCCCGTCTGGATGAGATCGCGGCGCTGCGCCCGTTCTAAGGGACCACCACAATGATTTTTCCACTGATTGGTATGCTGTTGGGTGCCCTTTTTGGCCTGTTTCAGGCAAAACGACGCGGTGGCAAGCCGTTTGATCTGGTGCAATGGGCCGCTGTCTGCGCAATCATCTTTGGTCTGATCGGTTTGTTTATACTGGTCATTATCGAACGCTTGGCGATGTAAATGTTCCTGCCGTTTTTCGACAATTTGCGCAACGTCGGCATCCCCGTATCGCTGCGTGAATTTCTGGCCTTTTTGGAAGGCATGAAAAAGGGCCTGGCAACCTACGACATCGAAGCGTTCTATTTCCTTGCCCGCACCATCATGGTCAAGGATGAGCGTCACTTGGACAAGTTCGACCGCGCATTTGCAGCCACGTTTTCCGGCCTTGACGCGATCCCGCCCCAAGCGGTGATGGACGCGGTCGACATCCCCGAGGACTGGCTGCGCAAACAGGCCGAAAAACACCTATCAGAAGAAGAAAAAGCCGAAATCGAAGCCTTGGGCGGGTTTGATAAGCTGATGGAAACGCTCAAAAAACGGCTTGAGGAGCAAAAAGGTCGGCACCAAGGCGGGTCCAAATGGATGGGCACGGCAGGCACATCGCCGTTTGGTGCATATGGCTATAATCCCGAAGGGGTGCGCGCGGGCCAATCAGAATCCCGTCACCAACGCGCCGTCAAGGTGTGGGACAAACGTGAGTTTCGCAATCTCGACGACACAGTCGAGCTGGGCACACGCAATATCAAGGTCGCACTGAAACGCTTGCGCAAATGGGCGCGTGATGGGGCCGCGGAAGAACTGGATTTGAACGGCACAATCCGGGCCACGGCGGAAAACGGATACTTGGACGTTAAAACAAGACCAGAGCGGCGCAATGCTGTGAAGGTGCTTTTGTTTTTGGACGTCGGAGGCTCAATGGACCCGCATATCAAAGTCGTGGAAGAGCTGTTTTCAGCTGCCAAATCCGAATTCAAGCATCTTGAACACTTCTATTTCCACAACTGTCTGTATGAAGGCGTCTGGCGCGACAATCGCCGCCGCCACAACGCACAAATCCCCACGGCCGAAATTCTGCGCACCTATGGGTCTGATTATAAATGTATTTTTGTCGGTGACGCATCCATGTCGCCTTATGAAATTGCCTTTGCTGGCGGGGCCAATGAACACTGGAACGCAGAAAGCGGTGAAACCTGGCTGATCCGCGCCCGCGAACAATGGCCCAACCATCTTTGGATCAATCCGCTGGCAGAACGCTATTGGCCCTACACACAATCCATCCAGATGATCCAAGGGATATTTGGTAGCGCGCGCATGGTTCCGATGACATTGTCAGGTATCGAACGCGGCATGAAGGAACTGACGTGAAACAGCTTTGGGCCAACCACAAACTTGCCGTGACAGCGTTTGCAGCGGCTGTCGCGGTGCTGTGTTATTTCGCATTTCAAACCTTAAGCTCCACACTTTATTGGATGGACCCCGCGCACCGTGATCAGGATCTCGCACCTTGGATGACACCGCGCTATGTCGCGCGGTCCTACCAAATCCCGCCGCGCATACTGGCGCCTGCCCTCTTCTTGGATCAAGATGCAGCACCAAGGCGCGTATCCGTGGGCTCCATCGCGTTGCAGAACGAGATGACATTGGACGAATTGCAAGACCGGATCGAAGCCGCAGCCGCCACGTGGCGCGAGACACAAGAATGACTGAAACTGCGCTCTCGCTCATCACGGACGATGGCGTTGTCATTCTGTTTTGCGTGACATTCTTAAGCTGTTTGGCTTTGCCTGTGCCCTCTTCCATCCTGATGCTTGCCTCGGGCAGCTTTGCGGCCACCGGTGACTTGTCGATCCTATCGGTAGCACTGGCCGCGTTTTCCGGTGCTGTTTTGGGTGACAACACCGGCTATCTGATTGCCCGCTTGTCTGGTGACAAAATGGGCAACTGGTTGCAATCGAATGATAAACGCGCCGCGATGATGTCAAAAGGTCAAGCGTATATGTCCAAATGGGGCAGCAGCTCTGTGTTCTTTTCGTGCTGGCTGGTGGCACCGCTTGGCCCTTATATCAACTATGTCAGCGGGCTGACCCAATTCACATGGGTGCGGTTCGCAATGTGGAGCATCGCAGGCGAAATTGTCTGGGTCAGCCTTTATGTCGGGCTTGGCTATTCGTTTGGCGAAAACTTCAGCGCAATTGCAAATGTTTTGGGCAACGCAAGCGGGCTTATCACTGCCTTTGTCGTGGTGATTGGCCTTGGCGTTTGGTTGGTGCATCTCGCGCGGGTTAAAAACGACAAACAGACGTCGGCCTAACCTCTTGACCCCTGCCCTAACTGTTGTGACGTTGTTGGTATGACAATGCATTTTGACGCCCCCGAATACGCCGCGCGGAAAGCCCGCGCAATCGCTGCCATCCAAGACCAGAACCTTGACGCGCTGCTGATGTTCGCCCCCGAAAGCCAGTATTGGATTTGCGGTTATGACACGTTTGGCTTTGCGTTGTTCCAGTGTTTGGTGCTGACGGCATCGGGTGAATTGCATCTGCTGACCCGCAATCCTGACCTGCGGCAGGCGCGACTGACTTCAACGCTGTCGGATGCGGAAATCCACATTTGGGATGACGTAGAAGGCATGAACCCCGCCGCCGATTTGGCTAAGCTATTGGCCAATTTGGGGGTGTCGGGCCGCATCGGATACGAGGGCCAAACCGCAGGGCTGACGGATTATAACGGACAACAACTGCGCCGTCTTTTGCCAGATCTGATCGAAAGCAGTGAGATTATTCGCGACCAACGCCGCATTAAATCTGACGCAGAGGTTGCAATGCACCGCCGCGCCGCTGCGCTGTCGGATGATGCGCTTGATGCCGGAATGAGCGCCACAAAAACAGGCGCGTTTGAAGGTGACATTCTGGCCGCGATGCAGGGTGCCGTGTTCAAGGGCGGCGGCGATTACGCGGGCAATGAATTCATCATCGGATCTGGTGAAGGCGCATTGCTATGCCGCTATTTCTCGGGCCGCAGACACTTGGATGCATCCGATCAACTGACACTGGAATGGTCAGGGGCCTTTGCCCGCTATCATGCCGCCATGATGCGCACGATTGTTGTCGGCGCCCCATCTGACAACCACAAACGGATGCTCGCCGCCTGCCAAGAGGCCCTCGAAGCCTGCGAAGCTGCTATCCGGCCGGGGAACCCGATGGGTGACGTATTTGATGCTCATGCGCGTATATTTGACAAACACGGTTACGGCCATGCACGGCTAAAGGCATGTGGTTATGGCATGGGCGCGATCTACAACCCGATCTGGGTGGATTTCCCGATGTTTTACGAAGGAAACCCGCTGCTGATGCGTGAAAATCAAGTGTTTTTCCTACACATGATCCTGATGGACAGCGACAGCGGTGACGCCATGACACTTGGCCATTCGGTGCTGGTCAAATCAAACGGCGTCGAGCGGCTGTCCCGCCATGATACGGGGCTGATCACGCGCTAGCGGTCAACCACGCCTCTGCCTTGGCCTCATCTGCGGATACAAACCCCTTGATTGTGATGCCCGGGATCATGATGCCTTCGATCTCTGCCCCTGTGCGCACCCAGGATTGATCACAAATAACCGCGATACGATCAAATCGCGTCACCAGACTGAACATCTTGGGGATGCGGTGAAGCTCAACCCCGAACGCGCCAAGCGTCGGCATCTCGATATCGGTAACGCGGTAAAGCATTTGACCATCCTTAAACCCGTCCGATAGGGCAAAAAGATCATCCATCCCTTTTGTCATTTCATCAGAATCAATCTTGCCGCTGATGGATAATTCGATCCGCTCGTCATTGGTTTTGGTAACTGTGAACATATTGAATACCTCCTTTATCTGGCGCCAGTAAAACACAATACCCTGCGCGCCACATTGATCTAGATCATCAACCTTGTCAGCGACCGCTGACAGCACCATATCAAGGGTATGCTACGTTTTACCCCCATTTTGATCGCCCTGCTTTACGGGATTGCCATGTATCGGTTTTCCGTTTGGCGCACGTCCAAGGAATTGGACGCCAAATCGACCGAGCTGGCTGATCCTATTCTGAAATCGCTGACCGATGATATGGCACATGCGCTTGATCTGCCGCGTATCAAGGTGAATATTTATGAAATCGAGCCAGTCAACGGGCTGGCTGCGCCTGATGGGCGCATTTTTATAACGCGCGGGTTCTTTAACAAATATCGCGCTGGCGAGGTGACTGCCGCCGAACTTGCCAGTGTGATCGCGCATGAATTGGGCCATGTGGCCTTGGGCCATTCCCGTCGTCGTATGATTGATTTTTCGGGCCAAAATGCGATGCGCACAGCACTTGCGATGGTACTAGGGCGGTTTGTGCCCGGTGTCGGTCCGTTGCTGGCCAATGCGCTGATGTCGCTATTGGCTGCACGATTGTCACGCACCGATGAGTATGAGGCGGACGCCTATGCCTCTGCCCTGCTAACGAAATCAGGGATCGGCACAGATGCGCAAATCTCTTTGTTTGAAAAGCTTGAAACGCTGACGGGTGCACGTGGTGCAGCGACACCGGCATGGATCATGAGCCACCCCAAGACAGCCGAACGGATCAAAGCAATCCGCGCAAATCAGGTGAAATGGCAGGCCGACTAAGTCAACGCCTTGCCGAACCGTGGTAATCGCGCCTTTTTCATCAGGCTGCGCATAGTCCAATCATTCCCACCCATGGATTGTGCCGTGGCAAGGATGCCGTCAGCCACGCCGCGCATACCGACCGGATCTTCGGCCAACATGCGACAGGAAAACTCATCTGGTCCAAATCGCGCCAACCCTTCTTCTGATAGAACGTCGCGCGGGAAGTCTTTGTTATTCATCGTCAAAATGCCATCACATGATCCTGAAACGGCGGCAGCAAGCACATGAATATCATCCGCATCCGGCAGCCAAAGCCGTTGCATCAAGCCATCATGCACAGGCACTTTTGCGCGCGGAAAATTCACACCAAGTATCGCTATCTCGCCACGCGCGAACACTTCGGCGGCATCGTCGATTTTACGGGTCGCGCGCGCCCATTCTTCCAAAATGCGGTCAGACCAACGCGGCTCAAACAGGCCCAGTTTGGCCGCACCCAAGATGACCTCTCGCATCACAGTGGGATACAACACACACGCGTCGATCAGGACCCTCATAGGCGGAAGAATACCGCCTTGAGGTATCCGCTTTCGGCCAAATGCGGCATTAGCGGATGATCTGGCCCAGCATAGCCAGTGTGAATAACCTGGCTGCGCCGCCCTGCCCGACCGATCCCGCGCGCGGATGCATTGCGGAATTTTGTCAGGTCAGCCGCGTGAGAACACGAACACACGCCCAGATACCCGCCGTCCTTGACCAAAGCAGCGGCCAGTCGCGCCACACGTTCATAGGCACGCAGGCCCGCATCCAACGATTTACGCCCGGGCGCAAACGCGGGTGGATCACAAATTACCACGTCAAATTGCGCGCCCTCTTCGGCCAATGCCTCTAGCGTGGCGAATGCGTCGCCTTTGCGGGTGGTGAATTTTTCCGACACGCCCATCGCGGCCGCACCTTCTTCGGCCAAGGCAAGTGCCGGTGCTGATCCGTCAACGGCCAGCACGGATTTCGCGCCGCCAGCCAATGCCGCAAGGCCAAAGCCACCGACATGGGAAAATACGTCCAAGACTGTCGCATCCTTTGCCAAACCCGCAGCAAATGCGTGGTTGGGGCGTTGGTCAAAGAACAAACCTGTTTTCTGTCCGCCCATCACGTCTGCCATATAGGTGGCGCCGTTCATAGGCACTGCGATTGGGGCGGTTGGGGCTGTGCCGCGCATGACTTCGGTCTTTTCTTCCAGACCTTCGAGCGTGCGGGCACGTCCGGTGCCGTTCATAATCACAGTTTTCACACCTGTGACCGCGATCAGCGCATCAACGAGCGTGTCGATCATTGCATCAGCATAGGCCGCATTCGGTTGAACCACGGCAACATCACCAAACCGGTCCACAACAACTCCTGGCAAGCCATCGGCCTCTGCGTGGATCAGACGGTAAAACGGATCAGGATAGATCAGTGACCGGTGTGCCAAAGCGCGGGCAAATTTTGCCTCGAACCATGCGGCATCAATGGGCGTTTCCACGTCGCGCTCTAACATACGACAGAAAATCTTGCTCGCTGGGTTCACCGCAACTAGCCCCATGGGGCGACGGTCAGCATCTTCAAGAATGGCGATTGTTCCGGCAGTGATCGCCTTTGTGCGGCGATCGGTGACGACTTCGTTGGCGTAAACCCAAGGGAAACCGTGACGAATGGCACGGGCATCACCCTTAGGGTTCAGGCGGACAACGGAAAAGGAGGGCTGGTTCATAACCGCCCTCCTACCCGTAAACCAATTGGTTTGAAAGTCTTAGATCGCGAATGATCCAGTCAATTCATCGCTGAACACTTGGGTCAGGAAATCGGTAACACGCACCTTTTCAGTCTGGCCGCGCTGTTCCTGCATCAATGCCGCAATGCCGCCCGGTGCCGAAAGATCTGCCTCGATCAGGCGTGGCTCTTCGATGATTTCACCTGTCAGCGCATTGCGCACCGACATGTTGAATACGATGTTGTAGACCCCACCGACCGAGAAACGCGTGCGTTCTGTAACACCGTGAAAGCGGACCAGCTGGAAATCAACGATTACTGGCAGATCACCCTCAAGGCGGTCTTGGTTGCGGGTTGTTGCCGTGCGGAACATCGCTGCAACCTGTTCGATACGGTTGCCAACGGGATCACCACGCCAAACGACATCAGCGTTAGGGTAGTATGAATTTGCTTCTGACACGGTCAGGTCTTCAAATGTTGAAAATGTCATGTCTTCAATCGCATAAGACCGAGCCACCACGCGGGATTCAGTCCCGAATGCAGGCACATCGATTGGTGCGTTACGTGATACTGTGTCAACGGTCGCGCAGCCTGCAACGCCAAGACCCAACATTGAAATCGTAAGAATTTTGAGCATCTTCATTTTGATCACCTTCGGGGCTTTTGCCCTCGTCTTTCCCATGTCACCCTTTGCGGGTTAGGTATTGATTAACCAAGTAACTGGGGCAGAAATGTGTTCAAATGAGGCAATTGCAGGGTCAATTCGTGAAACCGCCCTTTTGCGATCAAGACCGTGTTCAAAAAGACTCAGTTTACGGCACCAGGCTTATTGTTAGCGCTAACTTTTCATGCTAGGCGCTGGGAAACAGATCAAACGGGGTGACACACATGGCACTTAATAAAACCATTCAAGCTGTGACGGACCGCATTCGCGCACGGTCTGAGACCACACGAGGCACATATCTTGACCGTATGGCCGCGGCAGCGGCCGAAGGGCCACGCCGCGCGCACCTGACCTGCGGCAACCAAGCCCACGCCTATGCCCCGATGGGCAATGACAAGGACACGCTCGCCGCCGCCCAAGCCCCCAACATCGGCATTATTACCGCATATAATGATATGCTGTCGGCCCATCAGCCGTTTGAGCACTATCCTGAATTGATCCGCAAAACCGCGCGCGCCAATGGCGGCACAGCCCAAGTTGCAGGCGGTGTGCCCGCGATGTGTGACGGCGTGACGCAAGGACAGACGGGCATGGAATTGTCGCTGTTTTCACGCGATGTGATTGCAATGGCCGCGGGAATTGGCCTGTCACATAACGTGTTCGACAGTGCGATTTATCTGGGTGTCTGCGACAAAATCGTACCCGGCCTGATCATTGCCGCAGCGACATTCGGTTATATTCCGGGCGTCTTTATCCCCGCTGGCCCCATGACATCGGGTCTGCCCAACAACGAAAAGGCCCGCGTGCGCCAAGAATTCGCCGTTGGCAAAGTCGGTCGCGATGAATTGATGGCCGCAGAAATGGCCAGCTATCACGGCGCAGGCACCTGCACGTTTTATGGCACGGCCAACACCAACCAGATGCTTATGGAATTCATGGGTCTTCACCTGCCCGGTGCGTCATTTGTGAACCCGGGCGAAGGATTGCGCCAAGCCTTGACCGAGGCCGGCACATTGGCAGCCCTTGGTAATTCGGCCCTTGGCGATACATACCGCCCTGTCAGCCAGATCCTGGATGAAAAGGCGTTTGTAAACGGCCTTGTTGGGTTGATGGCAACAGGCGGGTCCACAAACCTTGTGTTGCATTTGCCCGCCATGGCGCGTGCCGCAGGTGTGATCCTTGATCTAGAAGACTTCTCTGACCTGTCAGAAGTCGTGCCGTTGATGGCCAAGGTTTATCCAAACGGGCTTGCGGATGTGAACCATTTCCATGCCGCTGGCGGTCTTGGCTTCTTGATTGGTGAACTGCTTGAAGCGGGTCTGTTGCATGACGACACCCAAACGATCGTCGGCCAAGGTCTGCGCGACTATACACAAGAACCACAGCTAAAAGACGGCAAGGCAATCTGGGTGCCGGGCACCAAGGTATCACTGAATGACAAAATCGTGCGCCCTGCGTCCAATCCGTTCAACCATCATGGCGGACTGACACAGCTGTCGGGCAATCTGGGGCGCGGCGTGATCAAAACATCCGCCGTGGCCGAAGAACGTCACATCGTTGAGGCCCCTGCCCGCGTGTTCCACACCCAAGACGCTGTGAAAGCCGCGTTCAAAGCGGGCGAGCTGGCACAAGACACCGTTGTTGTCGTGCGCTTCCAAGGGCCAAAATCAAACGGGATGCCCGAACTACACAGCCTGACCCCAACGCTTGCCGTGATGCAGGACCGCGGGCTAAAGGTGGCGCTTGTCACCGATGGTCGTATGTCGGGCGCGTCAGGCAAGGTGCCATCCGCGATCCACGTCTGCCCAGAGGCCGCAGATGGCGGACCACTGGCATTGATCCAAGACGGTGACATGATCCGGCTTGATGCGACCAAAGGCACGATTGATGTGCTGGATGTCGATCTGGCCAGCCGCACCCCTGCTGATGCCGATCTGACTGGCAATGGCAACGGCGTTGGCCGTGAACTTTTTGACGTATTCCGCAATACGGTTGGCCAAGCGGCTGATGGTGCGGGCGTCTGTATCTAAAGGACCCAAAAATGATGACCCCCGAAGCTGCTTCCCAAAAATCCCGCGAATTGTGCCTGATGGCACCAGTGATCCCTGTGCTGGTCGTTGATGACGCCGCACATGCTGTTCCATTGGCCCAAGCCTTGGTTGCAGGTGGCCTGCCCGTGCTGGAGGTGACATTGCGCACACCAGCCGCATTAGATGTGATCCGCGAAATGGCGACTGTGGCTGGCGGCATCGTTGGCGCTGGCACATTGCTGACGCCTAAGGACGTCGAGAATGCAAAGGCCGCTGGCGCATTGTTTGGTGTATCCCCCGGCGCGACTGACCTGATTTTGGACGCGTGCGAAGCAAACGATCTGCCCCTGCTGCCTGGAACCGCCACCGCATCAGAAGCCATGCGCTTGCTCGAACGCGGCTATACCGTGCAAAAGTTTTTCCCCGCAGAGGCAAATGGCGGCGCACCCGCGCTCAAGGCGATCGGCTCTCCCATTCCGCAAGTCAGCTTTTGCCCAACAGGTGGCGTGAGCCTGAAAAATGCGAATGACTATCTGTCACTGTCCAACACACTATGCGTCGGCGGATCCTGGGTCGCGCCAAAGGACAAGGTCTTGGCTGGCGATTGGGACGGAATCACTGCATTGGCTACTGACGCATCCAAACTGCCGCGCTAATCGACCACCCGCGCTGATCGTCCACCGCGTCGCTTCGCGGTGGGCTTATGCGCTAATGCGGCTTGTAACGTTACGGTCATCGGATGATCCGCAGGCTGATCCGCATGAGTTGCCAACAACGCTGTCACTGCGACAGTGTAGTCGCCGCCATGCCCCAGCGCCCAATCCAGAAACACCGTGCGACACGGCCCAAGGTCGATCCCGTCGATCCGGTAGGCTTCGTTGATCAGACCGCGTGGGTCATTTGGGTCATCTGTCCGCGGCATCTGTGCCATCCTTATGTTTTAGTCGTGCGGTAATGACCGCATCGGCCTTGGCCGCGACATCGTTGATCGCAGAAGCCAGATCATCCATCGTGTCATATCCCGCCTCTCGAAGCACCAGATCACGACCACCCTGCCCCAATTGATCGGGATCAAGCGGCCCGCCTGTCAGCAATCGTGACGCGGCCTGCAACCGCCAGAAAAGCCCTGTGGCCGTAGCAACTGCGCTTGCGTCTGCGGCATTCAACCAGCCATGCGCGACACCTGCGGCTAATTGATCGCCTGTTTCGCGCGCAGGGCTCCCCGAACATAGTGCAGCGGCCTGACAAAGCAGTTCGGTGTCTTGCAGTCGCCCTGCACCAATCTTGGCATCCCAAGGGCCGTCTGGGGGTTTGGCCGCTGAAATCCGGTCGCGCATGTCAGCAAGATCAGACCGGATTGCGGGACCGTCATGTTTGGCAATCATCAGTTTGCGGCGGAATTCCTCTACGTCATGGGCAAGCCCCTTGTCGCCCGCAATGGCGCGCGCGCGGGTCAGCGCAAGGTGTTCCCAAGTCCATGCCTCATCGGTTTGATAGGCCTCGAATGCTTGTAGCGATGTGGCCACTGGGCCAGCCCGCCCAGATGGACGCAGGCGCATATCGACCTCGTAAATGCGCCCTTCGGCCATGGGTGCAGTCAGTGCGGTGACAAGTGCTTGGGTCAAGCGCGCATAATAGGGTCGCGTGGACAGTGGGCGCGGTCCATCAGATGTATCCGCACCTTGCGCGTCATAAATCACGATCAAGTCCAGATCAGACACAGCATTCAACCGCCCCGCACCCAAGCTGCCCATGCCAAGGATCACCGCACCGCGCCCTGGCTGGGGTCCGTGTTTGCGTGCAAATTCAGCCACCACGACGGGCCACATCGCCGACAGCACCGCCCCCGCAAGGTCGGCATACTGTCGTCCCGACGTGTCGGCATCCGTGAGGCCGCGCAAATAATGCACACCAATACGGAAATGCCATTCCTTGCCCCAAACACGTGCCGCCAGAAGCTGTGCCTCGTAGTCGCCCGCTGCGGCCAAAACATCTGTTAGGTTCGCGGTCAGGTCCGCAGGATCGGGCCAATCATCAAAGAACGACCCACCCAATACGGCGTCCAAAACTTGGGCATTGCGGGACAGATAGGCCGACAGCGCAGGCGATGTCGCCGCAATATCGACGATCAACTGTGTGAGTTGTGGGTTGGCCTCAAACAGGGAAAATAACTGCACGCCCGCAGGTAATCCGCGCAGAAACCCGTCAAATTGCAGCAATGCTTCTTCGGGCTTTGCTGCCGCTTGCAGACGGGTCAGGATTTCTGGCAGTAGCCTGCGAAAAATCTCCTCTGCGCGGTCGGACCGCAAGGCTGGATAGGTTTTCCAACGGGCTGTAATCTCGCGCCCCCAAGATGCATCAACAGTTTTGGGCGCGTCGGGGGCAAAGAAGCCTTCTGTGGTCGCGTGCACGTCTTCCAACCTGCGTTCCAAATCGGCGCGCAGGGTAGCGCTGTCCATGTCGACCATCGCGGCCAAACGGTCAAAACCAGCGCCATCCTTGGGCAAACTATGCGTTTGGGCGTCGTTGACCATTTGCAAACGATGTTCAATCTCGCGGTGGAACACGTAGTGATCGTAAAGGCTGTGTGCTGCGTCCAGCGGAATCCAGTCGGCGGCGGCAATAGCATCTAGCCCGTCTTTGGTCGTGCGCACACGCAGGCTTGGGTCGCGCCCCCCCGCAATCAGCTGGCGGGTCTGGGTAAAGAATTCAATCTCGCGGATGCCGCCGCGCCCCAGTTTCATATTGTGCCCCGCAAGAACCAGTTTGCCACCGAGTTGTTTATGATCTCTGATCCGCAACCGCATGTCATGGGCGTCTTGGATCGCCGCAAAATCAAGGTGTTTGCGCCAAACAAATGGATGCAGTGTTTTCAAGAACCGCTCACCCGCCGCAATGTCGCCCGCGCACGGCCTTGCCTTGATGAATGCAGCCCGTTCCCATGTGCGTCCAAGGCTTTCGTAATAACGCTCAGCTACTTCGGTGCTGATACACACAGGCGTAGAGGACGCATCAGGCCGCAACCGCAGGTCAGTGCGAAAAACGTAACCTTGGGCTGTGACGTCGGCCATGATTGACGTCATTTTGCGCGTCACGCGGATGAACGCTGCACGCGCATCATGGTAATCGTCAGGCGCGAAACGCGTTTCGTCAAACAGGCAGATCAGGTCGATGTCGGAAGAATAATTCAGCTCTCCCGCGCCCATTTTACCCATCGCCAATACGATCAAACCACCTGCATCAGCCACATCGTCGTCTGTCATGCCAGGAAGTTTGCCACGCTTGATTTCTACGGCGACCAAGGCCTTGACCGCGACATCAACCGCGCGGTCCGCAAAATCAGTTAAGGTTTGAGTAACCTTTTGCAACGGCCATACCCCGCCCAGATCAGCGAGCCCCGTCAACAACGCGATGCGGCGTTTCGCAACCCGTAGCGCGTCGGACAGATCGTCCAGCGGTACTTGCCCCAACATTTCCAAAATCGTGGCTACCGCCGCATCGGGTGCATCCATTGCGGGCACGATCCAGCTGGCTTCTTTCTGCATCAATCCGCGCAAATACGGGCTGCACCCGCCTGCCCCCGCGATCAACGGAATCAATACTGGGTCCAAACCATGTAACGACGCCACGGCATCGGCCCCATGGTCGGGATCAAAGGGGCGCACAGTGCGGGTCAATTTTTTGGTAAAACTCATGTGGTTATATTGTGCGGCGCAAGCTGGCTGGTCAACGGGCGGTAACGCGATAGATTGAAACGGCATCAGAAATTCACGAGGACGAGATGAGCAAGAGTTTGAACAGAGTGATGGATGCACTGACCGCTGCAGGTCACGGCACAATCGCGATCGAGATGCCATCAGAGACCCGCACAGCGCAGCAGGCCGCGAATGAGGCGGGATGCGACGTCGACCAAATCGCCAAGTCGATCATTTTTGCGGGCATTGATAGCGGCGCAATCTATTTGTTCATCACGGCGGGCGGTCAGCAAGTCGACCCTGACAAAGCCGCCGTCTTGACCAAAGAGCCATTGGGCCGCGCAGATCCGCACGTCGTGCGTGCGCAGACAGGGTTTGCCATTGGTGGGGTATCCCCTGTCGGGCACCTTAACCCGATCAAGGCATTTATGGACCCGCGCCTACATGATTTCGGGCTTGTTTACGCCGCCGCAGGAACACCAAGGCATATTTTTGCAATCTCGCCCACGGATTTGGAAGAAATTTCAAACGCCCAACATACTGATTTTACTGTAAAATAAAAGTTAATGTAAAAAACATTCACATTTAGACTTGCATGACGACGGGACCGCTCCGATATTGGTAATGTGAAAAGCATTCACATCAACGAAAACCAAACAAGGAGCCACCCAAATGAACACCGCCACCGCAACATCCACTGCCCCGATGAGCCTGACCGCACAGCGTCCTGGCTTTTTCACCCGCACAGAAAACTGGTTGGATGAGCGCGGCAAAGGCGCTTGGATTGCAGCCATGGTGCTGGGGTTTATCTTTGTTTGGCCCGTTGGTCTCGCCCTTTTGGCTTATATGATCTGGAGCAAACGCATGTTTAGCAAATCCCAATCCTGTCGCACCCACCGCCGCAGCCACCGCCATTCTATGATGGCTTCTTCTGGCAACACCGCTTTTGACGCCTACAAGGCCGATACATTGCGCCGTCTCGAAGAAGAGCAAAACAACTTTGAAGCCTTCCTTGAGCGTTTACGCGAAGCAAAAGACAAGGCAGAGTTTGACCAGTTCATGGACGACCGCGCGGCCAAGAAAGACGACACAGCTGATGACGCGGCCAACGAGCCTGCATAATTCAAGAAACCCTCCCCCTAGTGTGGTGGTCCTGTGGAAACGGGGCCACCATGCTTTGACCCAAAGAAAGAAATCCGATGTCCGCCCACCCTATGCACCTTGGTTTGCCCGACCCCGCCCTGAAGCCGCAGTTCTACGAAGGCGTATTGATGAAGCGCGCATTGGCGTGGATCATTGATGTCGTGATGATCGCGGTGCTGTGTTTGTTGATCCTGCCGTTTACCGCATTCCTAGGCATTTTCATCTTTCCGCTGATGATGTTGGTTGTCGGGTTTATTTACCGCTGGTTCACCATCGCGGGGCGTTCATCTACCTGGGGCATGCGGATGATGGGTATTGAATTGCGCGACCATGACGGGCTGCGTCTTCAATCAGGCACGGCGTTGGGGCATACGCTGGGATATACCATCAGTGTCGCAGTGGCACCGTTACAGCTGATCTCGGTTTTGATGATGATTGTCACCGATCGTAAGCAAGGCTTAACAGACCTTCTGCTAGGCACGACAGCACTAAACCGCCCAGCCGATTGACCCGCCAGATATGGGGGACTTGTGTTCGTGGGGGCAACCGTTAGGGTTTGTTAACACAATCGGAAACCGTCTATGCGTCACTCGCTCCCTATTGCGCCACAGTTCTATGTGACCGCGCCGCAGCCCTGCCCTTATCTTGAGGGGCGGATGGAGCGTAAGTTGTTCACAGCCTTACAAGGTGAAAGCGCCGGAGTTCTGAATGATGCCCTGTCCAAACAGGGATTTCGTCGATCACAAAATGTGCTTTACCGTCCGTCATGCGCAGATTGCGCGGCCTGTATGTCGGCTCGTATCAAGGTTGCCGATTTCACGCCAAGCCGTAGCCAGCGACGCGTATTGAAACGCAACGCCCATTTGACGCGCCGCGCGCGGTCGCCTTGGGCCACCGAAGAACAATACAATCTTTTCCGCGACTACCTTGACCATCGCCACGCCACGGGCGGAATGGCAGATATGGACATGTTTGAATTTGCTGCGATGGTGGAAGAAACTCCAGTACGCACCCGATTGATCGAATACACCTCCAACAAAACCGAACAGGAACTGCAGGCCGTTTGTCTGACCGACATCTTAGAAGATGGCGTATCGATGGTGTATTCGTTCTTTCATCCGTCGATTGAATGCGACAGCCCGGGCACACAAATTATTCTAGATCACGTCGACATCGCTCGTGATCTTGGATTGCCATATGTCTATTTGGGCTACTGGGTGCCGGGCAGCCCCAAAATGGGCTATAAATCACGGTTCAAAGGTGTCGAAGTTTACCGCAACGGTGGATGGTCCCCGATCCGTGAAGATGACGATTACGATTCCGCGCTGCACCCGCTTTCGACCGATCCGATTGCCGAACAGGTGGCCAAAATCAATCTTCCCGATCTCGCCCAGTCATAACGACACAAACGCAAAATGCCGCGCTTTCCATGATCGGAAAGCGCGGCATTTTTATGCGTGGATCAGTTCAGCAGGTTTGGCACAATCGTTACAAACCCCGGCACCAGCGCCAGCAGCAACAGACCCGCAACCTGAATGCCGATGAATGGCATCACACCGCGATAGATCTGGCCCGTAGTGATAGATTTTGGTGCAACCCCGCGCAGGTAAAATAGCGCAAAGCCAAATGGCGGCGTCAGGAACGAAGTTTGCAGGTTCACGGCGATCATGATCGTGACCCATTTGGGATCAAACGTGCCGCCATAAATTACGGGCCCAACGATCGGGATCACGATGTAGATGATCTCAAGGAAATCGAGCACGAAACCCAGAACGAATAGCACCAACATCACCAGCAAGAAGACTTGCCATTCGTTATCGAACGACCGCAGGAATTGTTGGATGTAATGTTCCCCGCCAAATGAAATCAGCACAAGGTTCAACAGCTGCGAACCGATCAGGATGGTGAACACCATTGATGTGACCTTGGCCGTTTCGCGCACCACAGGCGACAGCACGCCACCTGCGAACAGGACCCAGCAGGACCAAATCAGGCCGCCCATGGCGAACAAGAATGCCCCAAACGCCACGATAAAGCCGATACGGTCTTCTAGCAGCACTGTTTCCTGCCCCATGCGCATGTCAAAGTTCACGCCAATCACCAGCATGATCACAATCGCAAATGCTGTCCAAATCACGCCGCGACCAGAACGCCCCTCATCCTTAAGCTTGCGGTAAGTCGCCAGCAAAATTGCCCCGCCCGCGCCCAATGCGGCTGCTGGTGTCGGGTTTGTGATACCTCCCAAAATGGAGCCAAGCACCGCGACAATCAAAACAAGTGGCGGAAAGACCACGCGCAAAATTTCGTTCTTGCCCAGCATTCCCACCGCTGATTTCAAACCAATCCACGCAATATAAAGCGGGATCGCAATCAGCAGAACGGTGGTCCCTTCCGACGTGACCGCGTTGATGAGGAACGCATCGACAAGCAGCAATAAGCCAACACCAACGGCACCAGTGAGCAATCTGCTGTGATCAGCACCTGGGGCAACGCCGCGCGCCAGCGCCAAGGCCAGACCAATCAACAGCGCCAGCAATGTCAGACCAGTGCCCAACTTGGGTGCATCTGCAATTTTCTGGATGCGGGCCTCGGCACGTTCTTCATCGCTCAGCTCGCGGGCTTCGGTGATACCGCCAGCGTCGTTAATGGTTGCCTGTTGTGCCACCGCTGTTGCCCATGCTTCTTCTCCGTGCAGTTCTTGCATGGATGCCGCACAATCATCGCTGACGTTGGTGCGCAAGCTCGCCGCTTCTCCGGAATCGGTATAGCTGTCGACGATCACGGATTGGCTGCCGACGACGCCGACCTGTCCCAACGCGATCATCAATGCAATTGCCCCAACGGGCACGATCAGGAACCAAGTGAACGCACCGCTGCGTGTGATCACCTCACCCGATGACGATTTGCCCATGTGCACAGGCGGCGCCTTGGATGGATTGAAAAGCGCGTAAACAAACGCGTAGCCGGCATAAAGGAAAGCCAACAGGATGCCGGGCAGCAAGGCCGCTTGGAACAATGTGCCGACCGATACCACAGCAGGTTCGCCCAGATAGGTCAGTGCATCGGTGCATCCAGCCAGCTGCGCGCGGTCTTCTTGGGCGGCGGAATACAGATCACCCGCAAGCGTGCCCAGAAGAACAATCACAATCGATGGCGGAATGATCTGCCCCAATGTGCCAGAAGCCGCGATGACCCCTGTCGACAGTTCTGGCGAATAGCCGTTTTTGAGCATCGTTGGCAGCGCCAGCAAGCCCATCGTCACAACGGTCGCACCCACGATGCCTGTGGATGCCGCAAGAAATGCGCCCACAATCACGATGGATACGGCCAGACCGCCAGGCAACGGGCCGAATACTTTGGCCATTGTGGTCAGCAATTCATCCGCAATACGGGATCGTTCCAGAACGATGCCCATCATCACAAACATCAAAACGGCGAGCAGGGTTTCAATTGATTGCCCCGCCAATACCCGTTCATTCATCCGGTTGACCAAGAAACCGACGTTGCGGTCGAGCGCCTGTTCCCAACCATTCGGGAACAGCTGCGTCGCATAACGTGGCAAGTCTGGATAGCGGAAGACCGAGATTGTCTCGGGCCTGACCCCTTCCGCAATCACAGCGACATATTCTGCGGATCGTTGATCGACCGCGTAATGCGTCAGCAACCCACTGCTATCGAGGGCGGCAATCACGCCAAATGAAATTACAGCCGCACCCGAAATCGCAAACGCGACCGGAAAGCCCGATAAAATCCCGCCAAACAAGGTCAGGAAAACAATAATCAGGCCGACTTCGACGCCATCTAATCCGAAAAGCATGTTCTACTCCGCCCGTCTTTAGTGAATTTTTGCAGCAAGTTCGGCGGTAGGATCGCCAAGCGTGTCTTTATCAAGGTATCTGCCTTCGCTGGCCGGCCCTTCGCGCAGTTCCAGATAGGACCGGTAAAAGAACGCGATGGCCTGCAAGATGACCAGCAATGCGAACGTCAGCAGCAGGATCTTGAACAGGAAGTAAGCGTTGAACCCGTTGGGCGAAAACCCGATGGTCTCCACGTTCCAGCGCAATGCCCGCGCCTTGGGCAACAGTTTGTCGATGTCTTTGAACGTGTCGGATGCGGACAGTTTCGGCGTCACCATTGTGCGCCACATAAAGAACCAGCCGTAAAAATAGGTGACCAGCGCCGCAGGGATCATAAACACCAGACACCCAATCATATCGATGATGCGTTTTGCGCGGTAACTGACGACCGAATACACCAGATCGACGCGCACATGTCCGCCTTGGATGAATGTGTATGACACGCAAAGACAGACGATCATCGCGTTATAGAGCTTCAGTTCCTCGGCCCACCAACTGACGTCATGTGTAAATGTCATCCCGAACCCAAGCGAGATTTCGGCCACGGCAAACACCCGCTGCACAAACACGATCAGCACCTGCTGAAGGACCATCAGCAAGCCAGCCCAAGCCGCGATGCGACCGACGGTGTTGCCAAATTTTTCGAGCCCGCGCACGCAGGACCACATGAATTGATTGCTGATCAGCCCAATAACGGTGACCACAATGAATAGGAAACTTAGCGCAAAAAACAGCTGCCAAGAGGCGCCGTAGTAAATGAACCGGATCAGGCTTTCTGCGACTTCGGGATCTTCGAATTTGCCCTTGAGTTGAATTTGCGGAACCCACGCCAACCATGTGGACGTGTTCATCAACGCAACAACAATATTGTAAGGCGCTTCAATCAGTTGGGCTGCAAACCACCCCAGCGTATTGCCACCCCATGCCTCGACAAGACCCATTCAGCCATCCCCCTGCTGCATTTGTTGGAAACAATGGTGTGCGAAAGCCCCCGAACTTGCAGGGGCTTTCGCGGATCGTTTAGCCGTTGGCGGCGTTGTAACGCGCGCGCTGACGCTGGAATTCACCGTCAGAGATGCTGGTCCAGCTGTATGTGGACGCAACGGATGCCTCTTGGCTTGCACGGATACGCGCGAACAGCTCGTCATCCATGTTTTCATCAAGCGCTTCGGAAGCAGCCTTACCAAATGCATCCCAAACATCGTCAGGGAATTGCAGAACCTTGGTGCCTTGTGCCTTCAGGCGCTCAAGTGCAGCACCGTTGTTGGCATTCGACTGGGACAAGGACCAGTGGTGTGTCGCCATTGCAGCAGTTTCAATGATGGTCTGCTGGTGCGGAGAAAGCGAATCCCACACGTCGCGGTTCATCGCAGCTGTCAGGGCAGAACCCGGCTCGTGCATACCACCTGTGTAGTAGTAGTCACAGACTTCCTGCAGGCCAAGACGTTCATCAGCGAATGGACCGATCCACTCTGCACCGTCAATCGCGCCAGACGCGAGGGACTGATAGATTTCACCTCCAGGAACGTTCTGAACAGACGCACCTGTCAGGCCCAGCGCCTTGCCACCAAGACCCGGCATACGGAATTTCAGACCCTGCAAGTCAGCAGCAGAGTTGATTTCCTTGTTGAACCAACCACCTGGCTGGTGACCGGTGTTACCCGCGATGAACGATTTCAGACCAAAGATCTGACCCAGCTCGTCGTGCAGTTCCTTACCGCCGCCGTGCTGGTACCAGCTGATCATTTCGCCGCCTGTTGCGCCGAATGGCACAGCAGTAAAGAAGTAATAACCTGGGTGCTGGCCACCGAAATAGTAATCGGCAGAGTGATACATGTCGGCCTGACCGGAAGATACCGCATCAAACACTTCGAATGCGCCGACCAGCTGGCCTGCGGATTTCTTGTCAATCACAAGCTCGCCGTTGGACATTGTGTTGACCAAGTCGATGAACTTTACAGCTGCGTCATCAAAGATCGCAAAGCCGTCTGGCACAGATGTAACCATAGTCAGCGTGCGGTTACCTTGCGCATAGGCAGGTGCAGCAAGCGCTGTTGCCGCGGCAGCAGTGCCGCCCAGCGCAGAGTTTTTCAAAAATGAACGACGGTCCATAAGGTATCCTCCCAAAAAGATGTGGTCATCAGACTGCGCAGCTCCTCCCGCGCGGTCCGACGATATGTTGTTCGTCAGGAAAGACTAGCGGCGGGTTATGGATGTGTGAATAGCTAATACGGCCAAAGTTGCCCAAATTTCGGGCATTTGGTAAAGTTTTTTTACCGCGACCTGTGCCATGCAATCAAATCAAGATGTTAGAAGGCAATGATTCCCGCCGCCGCTTGTCCTATTGAATCTGTCCCCTTACCGATTAGATCAGACAAAATACGCATTGCATAAGGACGATCCGATGGCCGATACATACACCCCACCAAAAATCTGGACATGGGACGCCGAAAATGGCGGCGAATGGGCGAAACTCAACCGCCCTATCGCAGGTGCTACCCATGACAAGGATCTGCCAGTCGGTGAACACCCCCTTCAGCTTTATTCACTGGCTACACCCAATGGCGTGAAAGTCACCGTTATGTTGGAGGAGTTGTTAGAAGCAGGTCACAATGCAGAATACGATGCCTGGCTAATCAACATCATGGAAGGTCAGCAGTTCGGGTCGGACTTTGTCGACATCAATCCAAACTCCAAAATCCCTGCCCTGCGCGACCATGACACCGGTAGCCGTGTTTTCGAATCCGGTGCGATCCTGATGTATCTGGCCGAGAAATTCGGGGCGTTCCTGCCTGCATCTGGCCCAGCGCGCACGGAAACGCTCAATTGGTTGTTCTGGCTGCAAGGGTCTGCGCCATACCTCGGCGGCGGCTTTGGTCACTTCTATGCCTATGCACCGGAAAAGTTTGAATACCCCATCAACCGTTTCGCGATGGAGGCCAAGCGCCAGCTCGACGTTCTTGACCGTCACTTGGCCGATCACAAATACCTTGCAGGCGATGATTACACGATTGCCGATATGGCCACAGCCCCATGGTATGGCCGCATGGTCGAAGGTGAGGCCTATAATGCGGGCGAATTCCTGTCTGTGCATGAATACAAGAACGTCATCCGCTGGAATGATCTGGTAAGCTCCCGCCCCGCATACAAACGCGGCGCGATGGTGAACAAAGCGATGGGCCCGCTCGAGGGCCAACTACGCGAGCGTCACTCTGCTGCGGATTTTGAAACGAACACGCAGGATAAGATTGAAGCGGCGCAGTCCTAGGTGCTCCCTGCCCTCGCGCGTGTAAAACATATTGCGGGGGCAGACTGAGCGTCATGGCAAAGAGCTGCCGTTCGCAGAGCTCTGTCTCGAGGTCCGCTATGCGGGACAAACCCGACCTTAGATATACAACCTTCGCTGATGCAGCATCACTTTGCATCTACATCACGCTTGTTTTTGCATCGCAGCACGAATCGCCAATCCGGTCATTCGTCGGCATCGATTTCGCCCGCACATAAACCACACTTTCGCTTCAATCTGGTCAGACCAGCCAAACGCGGGGCAAGCGCCGCTTTGCGCGATCATGGCTTCTGTTGGCGCTCCATTTCCGCACATTTGCAGCGCAACCTTGTCATTTTCTACAGTTTGGTTCTTTCCTGGACCCTTTGCAAAGACGCGCGCATCTCAATCGATACGTCCAGCTGATGAGACACTTTTTCCACTCGATTTTCGATCAAGTCGATCAAACTTTCAGCCGCTACGCGACCCATTTTGCGGTGCGGAACATGCACTGTGGTAAGGGCTGGAAAGACGTGCTTGGCCAGCTCAATATCGTCAAATCCGGTGACTGAAATATCATTTGGAACATTGAAACCCAAGTCGCGTGCCTTTGAGATCACCCCGGCAGCAAGAACATCGTTTCCGCACATAATGACTGTCGGTTTAACGTCCGCCTGAACCAGCTGTTCAAAAGCTGTAGCGCCGTTTTCAATTTCATAAGGCGTTTGAATGGTGGGGAGGTCATTTAGATGAAAGCCATGGGCCTGCCAGCTGTCTTGTATGCCAGCCAGTCGTTCCGCGGCGCGATCATTGCCGTCAACAATGCCGGAAATGACAGCAATCTGCCTATGACCCATGTCGATGACCTTGTCCGCTAACAGCCGCATTGCCGCGCGGTTGTCAAACCCCACAGAGGCGTGTTCCGAATCTGGTATCGAGGCCCATGCCAACACTGTAGGAATCCCACGTCGGGCCAGATACTCATAAACCGCCTCGTCTCGCTCATAGCCGATCAACAGCAGGCCATCTGCGCCCCGCGCCACAAGTTCGCGAATTTGCTGGGCTTCCAGTTTGGGCTGATAAGCGCTGCTTGAGACCAGCAAATTGTATCCTTGTTCAAGAAGTTTTTCCTGAAAAGCCTGCAAGCCGCGGGCAAAAATCGCGTTCTCCATTGTGGGAATAATCGCGCCGATAGTGCGGGACTGTTTGGCTGCCATTGCCCGCGCGTTGAAGTTCGGTGTGTAGCCAAGTGATTCTACCGCCTCCATCACTCTGGCCAGCGTCTTGGGCGACACTTTTTGCTTTTCGTTTAGGCAACGCGACACCGTCGCTGTCGAAACACCAGCGGCGTTCGCGACATCATCCAACGTAGGAATGCGTGGTAAAGCATGCATTTAAGGACAGGCCTTGGCGTTATTTCTTCGGTCTAGCCTAAGATAACAAATGTTCGGATAAAAGATGTAAACGCTTGCATTATTGATTTTTAAGCGCTTACACTTGCCGTGGAACCAGACAGCAGGGAGGCGCGTCATGTTTCTCGTAGGTGCAGTTTTTGTATTCGCGGTGTTTTTTCTGAACGTGGCTTTGGGCGCTTTTGCCGATGCTTCGTTTCTTGGGGACGTTGGGGAAATGGTGGTTCTGTCTTGTGCGTCGGTGTTGTTCGTCGTCGCCATTTTAAAAAGAGAAGCTGATCGGTCCAAGAAAGACGACAGCGCATAAGCCTAAAGGGAGGAGATCCAGATGGATCACAAAGATCGCAAAGAGCTCGCGTCAGTAGAGCGCCGGAATTTTCTGAAAGTCGCATCAAGCGCAGGTTTCACAGCCGCATTGGTCGCAGGTGCTTCAGGCATGCTTTGGTCCACAGAGGCCGCGGCGCAGTCCGCCACAGAGGAGCGTGACCGGGAGGCCGCCGCCGAGCACACAATGACGATCGCCACAGCCTATGTCCTGGGCGCATCGCGCAGCTATCCCATCATGCAGCTGGACCTCAAAGAGAACATTCAGAATGCCACAAACGGCAAAGTTTATGTCAAACTGGCCCCCGGTGGTCAGTTGGGTGCAGGCGGGGCGTTGGTACAGGCCGTTCAGGGCGGTACGATCCAAGCGGCTCAGCACTCGTTGTCCAACTTTGCACCTTTTGCGTCCACGGTTGATCTTATCAACATGCCGTATCTGTGCGGTTCCAACCAGCGGTTCACCAACCTTGTGAACTCTGGTTTCTGGAACACCAATGTGACACCAAAGATCGAAGAGAATGGTTTCAAGCCGCTGTTCTACGTCAACATTGACCCCCGTGTTGTTGCGGTTCGTAAAGGCGGCAACGGCGCTGTGCTGACGCCAGGCGATTTGGACGGCGTCAAGTTCCGCGTGCCAGGTTCCGCCATGTTGCAGCAGTACTACCGCATGGTAGGTGCCAACCCGACGCCGGTCGCATGGGGTGAAACACCTTCCGCGATCCAGCAGGGCGTGGCTGATGCGCTCGACCCATCTGTTGGCGCGCTGTTCGTGTTCGGGTTCAAGGACATGCTGTCCCACGTGACCTTCACGCAGGCTGTGCCGGACAGTCAGGTCTATTCCTGTAACCTAGAGTGGTTCAATTCCATGCCTGCCGACGTTCAGGAAGGCATCATGTGGGGGTCCGAGATGACGGCCCACCAGAACCTTGCCAAAGTGCCATCCGCGCGCGCCTATGCGATGGCGGAACTGGCGAAGGCCGGCGTGCAATTCCACAGCCTGAGCGATGACCAGCTGGCCGAATGGCAGGCTGCAGGCGGCTACCAGCGTTCCGAATGGGACGAGTTCAAGGTCGAGCTGGCCGGGTCCATGGATGCCTTTGCCCAGATGGAAGAAGCCGCTGGCACGCAGGGCAAATATTACGTCCACGACGCGTAAACGAACCAGTCGGACGCCGCTGTGGCGTCCGACACCCTTTCTCTTCGACAAGCAAAACGGTTCGCGCACAGGATGCGCTGTCTGTTTGCATGACAACCGAATGGATGAGTTATGGAATTCCTGCGCAAATTTGATCAAAACGCGGAACGCTGGCTGCTTTTGACCTTCTACGTGATGCTTGTCATCACCATGGCGGTCGAAGTCTTGCGCCGTGAAATATTCGCTTATTCGTCAATCTGGGGCGAAGAAATTGTGCGGTATTCATTTATTTATCTCGCGTGGATCGGTGCCTCCGCGGCCGTTAAGGAACGCGCGCACATCCGGATTGATGTGATCATGCACTATCTCGGACAACGCCCCAAAGCGTTGCTGTATATGTTCGGCGATATCGTGATGATGATTGTCGCCGTGATCGCGCTCTATTGGTCGTTCGAATCCGTCCATGTGTCATGGAAGTTCGGCTCTGTAACGGATGGTCTGCGCATCTCGAAGGTCTGGTTCCTCATGGCCGTCCCGACAGGTTTTGGCCTAATGATCTGGCGCTTGCTGCAATCGCTGCGCCGCGACTTCATTTCCCTCAAGACCGGCAAGCCCGTCTATGAGGGCGACACTCTGTTTGATTAAGGAGCGACTCTATGCTTTGGAACACTGTCGCGCAAACGGTTGAGCTGGGCTGGGACTTTTATGTGCCCGTCATCGTCTTCGTGGCGCTTATCGCCATGGCCGTGCCCGTGTGGGCGGCGATTGGATCGTCTGCCATTTTGATGTTGCTGATGTCAGGCGACCTGCCGCTTAGCCTTGTGGGCGAGCGGTTGTTCACCGGTATTGACGCCTTCGCCCTGACCGCGATCCCCCTCTTCATCCTGACCGGTGATGTGTTGGTTCGAACGGGGCTCAGTCGTAAATTCCTTGATGTGGCCGAAGCCCTGACCTGCTTTACCAAAGGTGGTTTCGGCTCTGCCACGGTCCTGGTCTGCGGTATGTTTGCGGCGATCTCAGGCTCTGACGCTGCGGGTGCCGCTGCGGTGGGTCGCATGACGATCGCCCGTCTGGTCGAGGCCGGTTATCCACGCCCCTATGCCTGCGCTTTGGTGGCTGCGGGTGCCTGTACTGGTATCCTTATTCCGCCCTCGATTGCGTACATCATCATCGGCCTTGTGCTGGGTGTTTCGGCCTCCACTTTGTTCCTCGCGGCCTTGATCCCCGGTCTGTGCATCCTGTTTGCGATCCTGATCACCAACCTCGTTGTGAACCGGATCTACGCCTATGAAGGCGGCGGTAATCTGACGTTTATGGAGTGGCTCGGCAACCTTGGCCGGTCCCTTAAATCCGGCTGGTATGCCTTCATCGTGCCCGGCATTATCTTTTATGGGATTTTCTCGGGCCGCCTGACGCCAACAGAAGCCGGTGCAACAGCCGTCGTGGTTACCATCTTGATGGGCTTTATCCTCAGAACGCTGAGCTTTGCAGACTTTCCCGCGATGCTGGTCAGCTCTGCCAAGGTCAATGGTGTGATCCTTCCAATCATCGCCTTTTCTGCCCCACTGGCCGAAGCGCTTGCGATCATGGGTGTGCCGCAAGGCTTTGTAACCTCTGCCACCAGCCTTACCAATGAGCCGTGGCTCTTGATCCTGTTGATGATCGGCATCCTGATCGCGGCTGGCTGTGTGATGGAAACCACGCCCAACATCGTGATCTTGGCCCCAATCCTTCAGCCTTTGGCCGAGAACATTGGCATGAACGAAATCCAGTTCTGTATCATGATGATCACTGCCCTTGGGGTGGGTTTCATCACGCCACCGCTGGGCCTTAACCTCTTTGTTGTCTCTGGTATCACGGGTGAATCAATCCTCAAGATCGCCGCGCGCGCCGTGCCTTTTGTATTGTGCATGTTTGTCGTGGTCTTGTTCATCGCCTATGTGCCTGCCGTTTCAACAACTTTGCTTCCAGATATCTACAAGTAGGACCTCAAAACAATGACACGCGAATACCTCAAGAAAGCGACGCTGACTTCGGCGTCCGGCGCATCGGACGTCCACGATACGGTTGTTTCTATTCTGGATGACATCAAAGCAGGCGGCGACGCGAAGGCGATGGAATATGCCGCGAAATTCGATCAATATGAAGGCAACGTGATGTTGACCCAAGCAGAGATCGAGGCGGCCAGCGCTATGGTCCCGGACAAGCTGAAGGCCGATATCCAGTTCGCCCATGACAATGTGAAACGTTTTGCCGAGCTGCAAAAAAGCACCGTTGCCGATGTGGAGATGGAGATCAGCCCGGGCTATGTCGCAGGCCAAAAGGCGATCCCGGTGGATGCAGCGGGCTGCTATGTGCCCGGCGGGCGCTACAGCCACATCGCAAGCGCCATCATGACCGTCACCACAGCAAAAGTTGCGGGATGCAAGCACATCACGGCCTGTTCACCGCCGCGCCCCGGCGTCGGTGTGGCCCCCGCCATCATCTATGCGGCGCACATTTGTGGCGCTGACAAGATCTTGGCCATGGGCGGCGTGCAAGGCGTGGCCGCAATGACTTACGGCCTGTTCGGGTTGCCAAAGGCAAACATCCTCGTCGGCCCCGGCAACCAGTTCGTGGCCGAAGCCAAGCGCATCTTGTTCGGCAGTGTCGGCATCGACATGATCGCGGGCCCTACTGACAGCTTGATCCTTGCGGACAAACACGCCGACCCGCACATCGTCGCAACAGATTTGGTCAGCCAAGCCGAACATGGCTACAACTCTCCGGTATGGCTGGTAACGGATGATCGCGCCTTGGCCGAAGACGTCATGGCGCGCGTGCCTGACTTGATCGAGGACCTGCCACAATTGAACCGCGACAACGCCTTTGCCGCGTGGCGCGATTATGCAGAAGTCATCGTATGTGCTGACCGCGTTGATATGGCCAAATGCAGCGATGAATACGCGCCAGAACACTTGACCGTCATGGCCGAAGACCTTGATTGGTGGCTGGAAAACCTGACCTGCTATGGCTCGCTGTTCCTAGGCGAAGAAACGACTGTGTCCTATGGCGACAAAGCGTCGGGCACCAACCACGTGCTGCCGACCTCTGGTGCGGCGGGCTACACGGGCGGTCTGTCTGTGCACAAGTACATGAAAATCGTCACATGGCAACGCGCCACGCAAGAAGCCTCCAAGGATGTGGCGATTGCAACGGCTCGTATTTCGCGGCTTGAAGGGATGGAAGGGCACGCGCGCGCCGCAGACGTGCGCCTTGCCAAATACTTCCCCGGCGAGAACTTTGATCTGACAGCTGAAGGTTAAACACGTGACCCGCGCCGCTCCCCTTTTTGACCTGTCTGGCAAGGTTGCTTGTATTACAGGTGCCAGTTCCGGCCTTGGACGTCGCGCAGCGATCACCTTGGCCGCAGCGGGGGCGTCGGTTGTGGGAATTGCAAGACGGGTGGAGGCTTTGGATAGTCTTTGTGCTGAAGTCGGCCCAAACGCCGCGCGTGTCGTTGCCGATGTGGCAGACCGCGAAAGCCATGCGCAAATCGTAAGTGATGTTTCCACCCCTTTTGGCGCACCGGACATTCTGATCCATGCGGCGGGCGTCAACACGCGGCAAGCGGCGGATGATGTGACACCAGAGGGATGGGATCAAACGATTGCCCTGAACCTGAATGCGCCATTCTTTTTGTCTCAGGCCTTTGTGCCTGCGATGAAGGCCAAAGGCTGGGGGCGCATTGTGAACTTTGCCTCATTACAAAGCACACGGGCCTTCACCGGCGGCATTGCATATGGCGCGACCAAAGGCGGCATCAGCCAGTTGACCCGCGCCATGGCCGAGGCGTGGTCCGCCCACGGGATCAACACCAATGCCATCGGGCCGGGTTTTTTCCCAACGGAATTGACCGCGGCGGTTTTTGACGATCCTGCGCGTGCCGACCGCAATGCCGCGCAAACCTGTATCGGTCGCAACGGGACATTGGAAGACATGGACGGCCCGATCTTGTTTTTGTGTTCGGACGCCTCGGCCTTCGTCACGGGACAGGTTCTGATGGTTGACGGGGGGTTCACTGCAAAATGAAAGCGCTGGTTTATCAAGGTGTTGAAACGCTTGGTTTCACGGACGTACCTGATGCTGTGCCCCAGACGGGCGAACATCTGATCAAGGTTGAGGCCGTTGGCATCTGTGGATCGGATATGCATGCCTATCTCGGCCACGACGCTCGCCGACCCGCACCGCTTATTCTGGGCCATGAAGCGGCAGGTACAATTGTGGGCGGCACCCATGATGGTATGCGTGTGACCGTGAACCCGCTGGTGACATGCGGCGTGTGCCCTGCTTGCAAGGCAGGCCGCGAAAACCTGTGCCCTGAGCGGCAGATCATCTCAATGATGCCACGCGAAGGCGCGTTTGCGCAATATGTGGCGATGCCGATGTCCAATCTGGTCGAAGTACCGGATCATGTGCCGCTGGAAAAAGCCGCATTGGCGGAACCATTGGCCGTCAGCTGGCACGCCGCGCGACTGGCGCTTGAGGCGCTGCACCCCGCGATGGACCGTCGTGCGTTGGTGATCGGCGGTGGAGCCATCGGTCTGGCCGCGTCCCTTGCGCTGAAGGCGATGGGGCTGGACGACGTGACAATCGTGGAGCCTGATCCCGCCAGATGCGCCTTTTTGTGTGACCAAGCGGGTCAAACCGCGGTTTCTGAGACAGACCAAAGTTATCCAGTGGTGATCGACGCGGTTGGCTTCGGGGTGACGCGTGCCTCTGCCACCCGCCTTGTAGAGCCCGGCGGTGTGATCGCGCATGTGGGTTTGGGCGACGATGGCCCCGGTCTGGACGTGCGCCGCGCCACCCTGCAAGAGATCACGTTTATCGGCACCTACACCTACACTGCCGTCGATTTCCGCGACACGGCCGCTGCCCTGTTCGATGGGCGTCTGGGCGCGTTGAACTGGACACAAACCCGCCCCTTGGCAGACGGAGCATCGGCCTTTGCCGATCTGCGCGCGGGCAAGGTTGCGACGCCAAAAATCATTCTGAACCCTTGGTCTTAACAACGATGGCCCAACCGGAGATCAATCTCGTGTATCAAAAAATCCTTGTTCCCATGGCGCTTGACCACGGTGTGTCCCAAGGCACCTTGGAAATTGCCAAAGCCTTGACCGGCGGCACTGGTGAGATCATCGCCCTGCATGTCTATGAAGCGCCACAAGGGTCTGTTCAGGCCTATGTGGATGATGCAATCAAAGAAGAAGGGCTTGCGCGGGCGCGGGCCGAACTACGATCCAAGACTGAACACCTAAGTGGCGTGAAGGCCGAGATGGTGATCGGACATACCTATCGCTCCATCATTGATTATGCTGCGACGCACAGCATTGATTGCATCGTGATGGGATCACACAAACCGGGGTTCAGCGACTATTTGCTGGGTTCCACTGCCGCACGTGTTGTGCGGCACGCCCCCTGCGCCGTGCACGTTTACCGCAGCGCCTGACGCGGGCTTACTCACAACAGTTCTACCCAATCAGAAAGGCTTTTTTCTTATGAACATCGACAAGAAGATCGTGGACGATCTTGTCGCAAACGACGTCTCTTTCGTCACCACCGTGCCGTGTAAACAGCTCGCTGGTGTGATCGAAGAGGTCGACGCACGCGAAGACATTTTCCATATCCCCTCCAACAAAGAAGACGAAGGCATGGGCCTGTGCGCTGGTGCGTTCATGGGCGGCAAGCGCCCTGCGATCATCATGCAGAACACGGCCATCGGGGTCACGATCAACACGCTGGCGACGCTGACGCAATTCTACCGTATGCCTTTGCCGATGATCATTTCCTATCGTGGCGAGTTGCGCGAACCCGTGGCCTGTCAGGTCGAAATGGCCGTGCACACAAAGGCATTGTTGGCGCAGCTGAACATCCCTACCTATCACTTCCACTGGCAAGATGACGTCAAAGAGTTCGACAACATCCTGAAATACACATTCATGTGCAACAAACCTGTGGCGATCCTGACGGACGCCAACTTCTGGGGAGGCTATGGCGACCAATGATCCGTTCTGAAATTCTGAAAGAAATCGCCCCGATCCTTAATCCGCACCTGGTTGTGTGTAACATCGGTCTGCCCAGCCAAGAGCTGCACATGATCGACGATAACGAGCGTAACTTTTACATGCTCGGCACAATGGGTCTGTCATCCTCCATCGGCTTTGGTCTGGCACTGGCGCAGGATAAACCTGTGATCTCGATCGACGGGGATGGTTCTGTTTTGACCAACCTTGGCACTCTGCCCACCATCGCCAACAACGCGACGGGCAATTACACGCTGTTGATCATCGACAACGGGTCCTATGGTTCTACCGGTGATCAACCGACCTATGCGGGCATGAAAACCAACCTGACGAATGTGGCGCGTGCTTGTGGCTGTGAAAATGTGGTCGAAGTGCAGGACAAGAACCTTGGCCCTGTGTTGCAGGCGGCCATCGACAGCGACGAGATGACCATCATCGTCTGTAAATGTGACAGCGGCAACATCAAGCTGCCGGTTATCACGCTGGACCCGGTCGTGATCCGACACCGCTTCATGGAAGCTGTCGCCAAATGATCCGCGCCGCTGGGCGCGAGGCCTAAATGCCGGCAAGCGCGATCCATTCCGCGGCCGACGCGCGCCGTTTGGCCAAGCGTCGGCTGCCTTGGATGGTGTTCGACTATATTGACGGTTCCGCTGGGGCCGAAACGGGGGCGGCGCGCAATCGGGCCGCCCTTGACGCCACGACGTTGCGACCGCGTATCTTACGCGATGTTTCCAACCGCAGCCTAAGTGTCCCACTATTCGGAGCACAAGCCGAACGTCCCTTCGGCATCGCCCCAATGGGCATGTGCAACCTCAGCACGCCCGGTGCTGACCTTATGCTCGCCCGTCTGGCCGCCAAATACAAAGTGCCTCACGGTGTATCGACCGTGGCGTCCACGACCCTTGAGCGGATCATCGAAGTGGCGGATGGGCACGCTTGGTTTCAGCTGTACTTTTCGGGGGATGGTATCGGTACGTTTAAGTTGGTCGAACGCGCCAAGGCCGCTGGTTACACTACTCTGGTCCTAACAGTCGATGTGCCAGAGGTTGGTCGCCGCCCGCGCGAATTGCGGCACGGTTTCAAAATGCCGTTCTCAATCGGGCCGCGCCAGTTTATTGATTTTGCTCTGCACCCTCGCTGGTCACTGACGCAGCTTGCAGCCGGCAAACCCCAAATGGCCAACTTTGAGATGGACGGTTATGATTTTAACCGGACTGAAAGCCGCGCCAAAGCGACATGGGACACGCTTGCTAAATTGCGTGACATGTGGCCCGGCAAATTGGTCGTCAAAGGGGTGCTGGATGTAGAAGATGCGGCCAACCTTAAGAAAGCTGGCGTAGATGCCATCCAAGTGTCCAGCCACGGCGCGCGCCAGTTGGAAAGCGCGCCAACCCCGATAGACATGCTGCCGCGCATACGTGCAGAAGTTGGCCCTGATTATCCATTGTTTTTCGACAGTGGCATAAGGTCTGGCGAGGATGTCATGCGTGCTCTGCAGCAAGGCGCAGATTTCGTGTTCTTGGGCCGCATCCTGCAGTTCGCCATCGCGGCGGCAGGAGAGCCGGGACTGCATCGGCTTTGGGACATAATCAGCGATGAGATGAGCATCGCTATGGCACAGACTGGGCAAGCGAACCTTACCACAAATCCTGCGCCTTCTTTGGGTCAAGCAATCAACCCGTGAACAAGTTTTTCCCACGCGATCTCGTTCTCAAAGCCCGCTGCGCTTGGAATGAATGACCGCTTAGCCAACCGCACGGGCGCGACAAATTTTTCAACGTGCGCGCGCGCAGCAAGACATCACGACGGTCACTTTGGGCTCAGACCTGCCGTTCGCTGCACAACTTACTATGGTCCACATTGCACTCAACCCCACCAATCGAAATAAAGTTGCTAGAATTATCGCCCAGACGAACTTTTCTCCACTTCGCCTGTTGACCCTCTGAAAACGGCTTCGTAAGGTCACGCCAACACGAAGGAACCCAACTGATGATCGATGTCGTCGTACTTCTAGGAAAAAAGCGCATGGGCCGGTAACGGTTTAACCATAAGGTTCCCATGCGCCCCCGACACAATCGGGGGTTTTTTTATGTGTAAACGAAATGAAAATCGCAAAGGACGCGAGTGATATGACGAAAGCCATGACGGGCGCAAAAATGGTAGTTCAAGCTTTGGTAGATCAAGGCGTGGATGTCGTGTTTGGATACCCCGGTGGTGCCGTCCTTCCGATTTACGACGAAATTTTCCAGCAAAACCACATCCAGCACGTTTTGGTGCGCCATGAGCAAGGTGCGGTTCACGCCGCCGAAGGTTATGCCCGTTCCACAGGCAAGCTGGGCGTTGCTTTGGTTACGTCCGGTCCGGGTGCGACAAACGCTGTGACTGGCCTGACAGATGCGTTGATGGACAGCATCCCGATTTTGGTGCTGACCGGTCAGGTGCCAACATTCATGATCGGGTCTGACGCATTCCAAGAGGCAGACACCGTTGGCATCACCCGCCCCTGCACCAAACATAACTGGTTGGTCAAAGACACCGACAATCTGGCCACGACAATTCACGAGGCATGCCATGTCGCAACGTCCGGTCGCCCCGGCCCTGTTTTGATCGATATCCCCAAGGATGTGCAGTTCGCATCAGGCACGTATACGGAAAAGACCGCGCGCAAGTCCCACTATCAACCGCAGGTTAAAGGCGACATCGACGCGATCACTGATCTGGTCAAGGCGATGGAAACAGCAAAGCGCCCTGTGTTTTACACAGGTGGCGGCGTCATCAATTCCGGCGATGCCGCGACACAGCTGTTGCGCGAATTGGTTGCGGCCACAAATTTCCCGATCACATCAACGCTGATGGGCTTGGGTTGCTATCCTGCGTCTGGTGACAACTGGCTGGGGATGCTGGGCATGCATGGCCTGTATGAAGCAAACATGGCGATGCATGATTGCGACCTGCTGATCAACATCGGCGCCCGCTTTGACGACCGCATCACTGGTGTTGTCGAAAAATTCAGCCCGAATTCCAAAAAAGCGCATATCGATATTGATCCTTCTTCAATCAACAAGGTGATCCACGTCGACATCCCTATCGTCGGTGACATCGCCCATGTACTTGAAGATCTGCTGAAGGTCTGGAAATCCCGCGGCCGCAAAACAAACGCCGAAGGTCTGTCAAACTGGTGGGATACCATCAACGATTGGCGCAAGGTGGATTGCCTGAAATTCACGCAAAAAGGCAAGATTATCAAACCACAGCACGCGCTGACACGGCTTGAGGCACTGACAAAGGGCCACGATCGCTACATCACCACCGAAGTGGGCCAGCATCAGATGTGGGCCGCGCAATATCTGGGCTTTGAAGACCCCAACCGCTGGATGACATCTGGTGGACTGGGCACGATGGGTTACGGCACGCCTGCATCTATTGGGGTGCAGATGGCCCACCGCGATAGCCTTGTGATTAACGTCGCTGGTGAAGCATCATGGCTGATGAACATGCAAGAAATGGGCACGGCCATGCAATACGGCCTGCCTGTGAAACAGTTTATCTTGAACAACGAACGGCTTGGCATGGTGCGCCAGTGGCAGGAATTGCTGCATGGTGAACGCTATTCATCCAGCTGGTCCGAAAGCTTGCCAGATTTCGTCAAACTGGCAGAGGCATTCGGCGCCAAGGGCATTATCTGTTCGGACCCCGATGATCTGGACGATGCGATTATGGAAATGATCAACTATGACGGCCCTGTCATCTTTGATTGTCTGGTGGAAAAGCATGAAAACTGCTTCCCCATGATCCCATCGGGCAAAGCCCACAATGATATGCTGCTGGGCGAAGACGCCGACACAGCCAACGCCATTCAAGGTGCAGGTGGTGCGCTGGTTTAACCCCAGCCCCATCCACCCCATGACACAGACCAAAACAAAGGGACGCATCACATGTCCGCACTAAACATCAAAAAAGGCTCTACCAGCCATTCTGCTTACAACCTCAAGGCAGGGTATGCTGATACGGTTGAACGCCACACGCTCGCCATTCTGGTGGAGAATGAACCGGGCGTTTTGGCCCGCGTGATCGGCCTGTTTGCCGGTCGCGGTTACAATATCGAAAGCCTGACAGTCGCCGAAACCGATCATCAAGGGCATCTCAGCCGGATTACGATCGTCACCTCTGGCACACCGCAAGTGATCGAACAAATCAAGGCTCAGATCGGCCGCATCGTGCCCGTGCATCAGGTCAATGACCTGACCGTCGAAGGCCCGTCTGTGGAACGTGAGCTGGCCCTGTTCAAGGTCGCAGGCAAAGGTGACGCGCGCATCGAGGCCGTGCGTTTGGCCGATATTTTCCGCGCCAATGTCGTCGATAGCACGCTGGAATCATTTGTGTTTGAGGTTGTCGGCACTTCTGAAAAGATCGACGCATTTGCCGACCTGATGCGTCCGCTGGGCTTGACCGAAGTTGTGCGCACTGGCGTGGCGGCCCTGTCCCGCGGCAACTGAATAAAAAGCGGCCCCGCGTGTTGGATCGGCACGCGGGACCTGCCCCATTGTCAGCCGTCCATTGGGGGAAGAAGCTCTGCTTCAACGCCGACTGCAATCTCGTCTGCATCCAGCAACCCGTCACCATTTGCATCAAGCGCTGTGAAATCGTCGATGGTCATATCCGGCATCGCGACCTGCAATTCGGGAAAACTGTAGTTTCCGTCACCGTTCACGTCGACGGTCGCGTCTTGGGCCACAGCGGGCAAGGCAAGCAGGGCAACTGGCAGTGAAAACAATGTATTACGCAGTTTCATGGGTCTCTCCTTAGGAAGGGTTTGCGGCTTCATCGCCACTGACATCACCCTGACCAATCCACCCGATACAATTCCAGCAGTGCCAGTGATGAGAGCGAAAATCAGCACACCCCCGCCCGTTTCAGACCCAGCTATCGGCTGATCTAGGCCCGTTTCAAAGGCGCGCTGATTTGGGCAAAAACCAACCGATTGCAGGCCAAAAACTGCCGCCTCATGTCGCTGCAATTCAAACCGTTGTCGCCAAGGGGCAAGGATTTAAGCCAATTCGTTGTAAAATACCCGCATACCCGCAAAAGGATTGATCCCATGGCCAACACCCACGTTCAAAACGATCTGTCCGTCGTGCGCCAACCGATTGAGCGCGCACAAGGGCTGCCCAACGAGCACTACATCGACGCGACTATTTTCGATGAAGAAAAGCATGCGGTCTTGTTTGCGTCATGGGCAGGATTGGCAGTAGCGGCCGATGTGCCTGAAATCGGTGATGCCAAACCAATTGAATTTCTGGGTATCCCACTCTTGCTGGTACGCGACCGCGAAAATCAGGTGCGCGTATTCCAGAACTCTTGCCGTCACCGTGGTATGATCCTTGTGTCGGAGCCCAAAAAGATCGAAGGCGCGATCCGCTGTCCTTATCATTCGTGGTGCTATTCCACCGCTGGCAAACTGGTGAGCACCCCCCATGTGGGCGGCGCGGGCCATAATACGCACGACGCGATTAACAAAGACGAGCTTGGACTGACAGAAGTGCGCAGCCACATCTGGTTCGACACTGTCTTTATCAACGTGGATGGCAAAGCTGATCCATTCGAGGTGGTGCACGCCGATTTGTTGGAACGCTGGTCCGAATTTGACAAACCGATGTATCACGGCGGACCCGAGAGCCATTTCGACCTAGAGGTCACGACAAACTGGAAACTCGCGGTCGAAAACTACTGCGAAAGCTATCACCTGCCTTGGGTTCACCCGGGATTGAACAGCTATTCCCGACTGGAAGATCACTACCACATCCAGTCGCAAAACAAATATTCAGGCCAAGGCACGCTTGTTTATCAACAGCTTAAAGGGCCAGACGACGCTGTATTCCCCGATTTTGACGGCTTGTCCAACAAATGGGATACGGGCGCGGAATACGTGGCCGTCTATCCCAATGTCCTGCTGGGCGCACAGCGCGACCATACGTTCGCAATTGTGCTGCAACCCAACACGCAAACATCCACGACAGAGCATATCCACCTGTATTACGCGCAACCCGACATTTCAGAGGACATGCGCAGCCGCAACGCACACCTATGGAAAACCGTGTTCGAAGAAGACATCTTTGTCGTTGAGGGCATGCAAAAGGGGCGCCATTCGCCCTTGTTTGACGGGGGCCGTTTCAGCCCTGCTATGGATGGTCCAACCCATAACTTCCACGATTGGGTCGCAGGTAAGGTGCAGGCCCATCGTGCCACAGTTTGACTTGAACACAGCCTTGCTTGATGCACATGACCGCGATGACAAGGATGCGTTAGTGGACCTATATACCGCCGCGGCAGATCAGGCGGGCGACACGGATACCACCTGTTTTTTCCTGACCCACGCATTTATCTACGCGCTCGAAATGGGGCATGAGCAAACCAAGACCTTGCACGGGCGGTTGGCCGCGCATGGCCGGATCTGACCCCCTTGCCCTGCCCATCCGCGCAAGGCACTGTGCGTCTTGACCAAAAGGACAAATCAGATGCCCCCCCGCAAAATCATAATCGACACGGACCCAGGCCAAGACGACGCGGTCGCGATTTTACTCGCCCTCGCATCACCCGAAGATGTGGACGTTCTGGGCGTAACGGCAGTGGCCGGCAATGTGCCCCTGCCGCTGACCCAGAAAAACGCGCGCATCGTGTGTGAATTGGCGGGCAAACCCGAAACGCTTGTGTTTGCGGGGTGTGATACACCGCTGGCGCGCAAACTGGTCACGGCAGAACATGTGCACGGTAAAACCGGACTGGACGGCCCGCAAATGGCTGATCCGACGATGCCGCTTCAAGATAAACACGCGGTTGATTTCATCATCGACACGTTGCGCGCACATGATGCGGGCACGGTCACGCTGTGCCCGCTGGGTCCACTGACGAACATCGCAACCGCATTTAACAACGCCCCCGATATTATTGAAAAGGTGCAAGAAATCGTCCTGATGGGTGGCGCCTATTTTCAGGTAGGCAACATCACACCTGCCGCCGAATTCAACATTTATGTCGATCCCGAAGCCGCCAAGATCGTGTTTAACAGCGGTGTGCCGATCGTCGTCATGCCGCTCGATGTGACGCACAAGGCATTAACCACCCGCGCGCGTGTCGATGCCTTCCGTGCGATGGGCACCAACGTGGGTGATATGGTGGCCGCTTGGACAGACTTCTTTGAACGGTTCGACAAGGAAAAATACGGATCAGAGGGCGCACCACTGCATGACCCTTGCGTAATCGCCTATTTGATCCAGCCTGATTTGTTCACAGGTCGTCATGTGAACGTCGAAATCGAAACTACATCCGAATTGACCCTTGGCATGACTGTGGCCGATTGGTGGCGTGTGACTGACAGGCCCGCGAATGCGATGTTCATGGGGGATCTGGATGCTGATGGCTTCTTTGCCCTGCTGACTGATCGGTTGGCCCGCCTATGACAACTGCAATCAACCTTGCTGGCCCCGCTGACGATGATCGCCTTTTGTCGCTGATGGCACGCTATCACGAAGAACGCGGGCTGCCCTATGACGACAACCACCGCGCCCAAGTTGCCGCGCCCTTGCTTGAAGGGTCTCCCTTGGGCGCTGCTTGGCTGATCGGCCCTGCCCGCGCACCGCTTGGCTATGTGCTGGTCAGCTTTGGCTGGTCGGTGCCGCTTGGCGGCATGACGGGCTGGGTGGAAGAGGTGTTTATCCGCCCCTCCGTACGCAACCGCGGCATCGGGACAGAGGTATTACACGCCGTCTCCGTATCATTGGGGCACGCGGGTCTAAAAGGGCTTCAGGTGCGGGTGGATGACAATGCGCGCGCAGCATCATTTTGCGCTCGTGTCGGGTTCAAACCGGCCCAAGATGCCAAAATCATGACGGACATCTTGGGATGATCCCTTTCGACAACAGCTATGCCACCTTGCCCGCGCAGATGTTCACGCGGCAGGCGGCAGCGCCCGTGTCGAACCCGTCATTCATTGCGACAAACCCTGCGTTAGGCAACGTGCTGGGCATTGATCCCACATGGCTGCAAAGTGACGAAGCCCTTGCTGTGTTTGCGGGCAATCAGGTTGCGGATGGGTCAGACCCGATCGCCGCCGCCTATGCTGGCCATCAGTTTGGCAACTGGAACCCCGGTTTGGGTGATGGGCGTGCATTGCTTTTGGGTGAGGTGATTGGCACAGACGGTATTCGCCGCGACATTCAGCTAAAAGGATCAGGCCCAACGCCCTATTCCCGGTCCGGCGACGGGCGCGCGGCACTTGGGCCCGTGATGCGCGAATACCTGGTGTCAGAGGCGATGAATGCAATGGGTGTGCCAACCTCACGGGCGCTGGCGGCGGTCACGACAGGCGATCAAGTGATGCGCGAAACACCCCTGCCCGGAGCGATCATCACCCGCATCGCACAAAGCCACATCCGTGTAGGCACATTCCAACTGATGGCGGCGCGTGGCGATATTGACGCCCTGTCCGCCTTGTTCGACCACGTGATCGCGCGACACTATCCCAATGCATCAACCCCTGCAGAGTTGTTGACAGCTGTCACCAAGCGGCAAGCACAGCTTATCGCCAAATGGATGTCGCTTGGGTTCATCCACGGCGTAATGAATACAGACAACGTGTCGATTGCGGGTGAAACGATTGATTACGGTCCTTGCGCGTTCATGGATACCTACCACCCTGAAACCGTGTTCAGCGCGATAGACCAGCATGGGCGCTATGCCTATCAAAACCAGCCGCGCATCGCGGTGTGGAACCTTGCGCAATTTGCTACGTCGTTGATCCCGTTGATGCCTGACCAAGATGCGGCGATTAAAGAGTTCACCGCCGTTATCAACGCGTTCCCCACCTACTACGAGGCTGATTGGATCGCAGAGTTTGGCGCCAAATTGGGGCTGGTCGACCCGTCAGAGGATGATCGCGATTTAATCGAAGATTTGCTGACGCTGATGCAACGGGACACAGCGGATTTCACCAATGTATTTGCCAACCTCAATGCCCCAAACACGCAAGATCAATTTGCAGACCGCGATGCATTCGCAAGCTGGAACAACTTGTGGAAAAAAACGCGGGCCGGACGCCGAAATCATGGCTGCTGCAAACCCACAGGTCATCCCGCGCAACCATCAGGTCGAAGCGGCCATTCAGGCGGGCCAATCAGGTGATTTCGCGCCGTTTCATGCATTGCTGGCGGCTGTCACTCAGCCCTATACGGCCAACGCCACCTATGCCGCTGCGCCCGCACAGGATGAGCGGGTTATGCGGACATTTTGCGGGACTTAGCAGGCCGGTTAATCAACAAGATGCCAAGGGCTACCAGCACAAGGGCGCCAATCAGGTTTGGTCCGACATCTTCGCCCAGCAGTAACCAGCCAAGCCCCACGCTTAATACAGGTGAAAGAAAGCTGAATGACGCCACGCCGCTTGCGGGATAGATCGACAAAAGCCACAGCCAGAACACAAATCCTGCGCTGACAACCACGACGATCTGGAATGCCAACCCCCATAGGTGGATGGGCGCAAGGTCTCGGATCAATTCACCGTAAAAGAGCGATGCGAACAGCAGTATTGGTGCGGACACGGCGATTTGCCACATCAGCTGCATCTCTGGTTTGACCCGTGAAAGTGGGGACGCCTTGGCCAACAGCGCAGTTACAGCCCAGCCGATGGCCGCCCCAAGTGCCGCCAGATCGCCCCAGATATTTGCAGTCCTATCATCACGCGACAAAATTGCCCATGCAACGCCCAAGAACGCACAGACCAGTCCGATCCCTTTTTGCAGCGTGATGCGGTCGCTTGGCACAAACAAATGCGCAAGCACAGCCATCCAAAGCGGCATCGAATAGAAAATAACGCCAGACCGTCCAACAGTTGTTAGGTCAAGTGCAGTGAATAAGCACCAGAATTCAAATGCAAAAACAGCACCAGTGATAGCGCCCCATCGTTTTGTGCCCGAAGCCCAGTCCAGCGGTATACCGCGCCAGCGCATGTAGGCGTAAACGCAGATCACAGCGCCAGCTGACCGCAAACCGGCAAAGAACACAGGATGCAGACCGCCATTCGTGACCTTGATCACCACCTGATTAAAGGCCAACAAGAATGCAAACCCAGTTAGGGCGACAGCGCCAAAAGTGTCGATATTTGTTTTACGATCCATGCCCGCCAGCTAGGGCGGCTGGTGGGGCCAAGTCAACCGTCGCCAAGCATCCAATCGCCTTCGGGCCAGAATGCGTGAAATGCAAAGGCAAACATCACATCATGAGGCAGATCATTGCCGTCTGCGTCACGCACCCGCACGTTGCCCACGTCTCGACCCGCCGCAATGCGATTTGTATCGAGCGCGGATGCTTGTCCTGCTGACCACGACAGGGTGACGCCATCTTCTGTGACAACCCCTTCATCCGCCAATCGGGTCAGTGGCCATGCCGCGTCACCAACACGCACAACACGGGCCAATGCGGGGATATCATGGGGCGGCATTTCGCCAGAATACAGGAACGGACGAAATGAGCTGTCATACTGCACATAGGGATTAGCCCCGTAGTTTCGCCCATAGTTGGGCATATCCATGACCAAGCCGTTGGGGTTGCGGGCGTTAAATACTTCCCAGCTTTCCATCCATGATGGCAGGCTGGTCAATTCTGTGCCTGTCAGGTCGCCGACAATCGCCTCTCCGATGGCTTGTTGCCACCAACTTTCGGTTTCGCGATCATACATGATCATGTCAGAGTTGCGCAATTTGCCAGATACGCCAAATGACAGCACCTTCATTTCGGTGCGTCTGTCAAAAGTGATGCCAGAATTGCACAGCGGGCAGAATGTCACGGCAATCGGAATATCGCCAACCTGATCGTTCACGATTTCATGCCATGTGAGATAGCGGATGGGATATGCGCGGGGCACCTCGCCTTCTATTTCGACGGTGATAACGGGTTCCCGGGGTGTCAGGCGGTCCTCGTCGGCTGCATTGAGGAAGTCCGGGTTATCGAGGGCGGGAATCCCGTCTTTGGGTGGGCCACCGGACAGGATTTGCACCCAGTTTGTCACAGTCGTGTTTTCAAAGTCGGTATTGGGCCATTCATGCACCCAGAATGTCGGATCAGCGATGGCTGTGCTGGCGGCGGTGCAAAGGGCGGCAATGGTCAGGGACAGGCGCATTTGGTTTCTCCGGGCTTTGTTCAGCGTCAGAGTGCAACAATGCATATGCGATCGCATAGCCCCCTCGCACAATCGTGAGGGGACCATGCCGTTTTCGTTACTGGGTTACACGCACAGCAGCCATTTTGTCGGCGTCGCCGATCACAGCGCCATTTGGCCCCTCGCCCAGTTTGATTTGATCGACAATATCCATGCCTGATGTGACTTCGCCGACGACGGTATATTGGCCGTTCAGGAAATCGCCTTGGTCAAACATGATAAAGAACTGGGAATTGGCAGAGTTCGGGTTCTGGCTTCGGGCCATGCCGACGATGCCACGCGCAAACGGGGTATCGGAGAATTCAGCCTGAATGTCAGGCAGGTCAGACCCACCCATACCCGCGCGGCTTAGGTCTGTGCCCTTGCCGAACTGCACATCGCCTGTCTGCGCCATGAAGCCTTCGATCACACGGTGAAAGACCACACCGTCATAGCCGCCATTGGCCGCAATCGACGTGATTTGTGCCACATGCAATGGTGCAATGTCTTCGAACAGGTCAATGACGATCGTGCCATTGGCCTGCCCTGCGACATCAATTTCCAGCCCATAGTCCGCAACAGCGTCAGCTGCAGGTGCTTCGGCGACGACCGGAGTTACGTCATTACCGCGATTGGTCAGGAAATACCCTGCACCAACCACAACAATCGCAGCGACCGCCAGCAATGGCAGACGATTAGACATCTGCTGCAACCTTAACGCTGATCATGCGATCAGGGTTCGCGGGTGGTTCACCCTTGGCAATCGCATCGACATGTTCCATGCCAGACATGACGTTGCCGTAAACCGTATATTGACCGTTCAGGAAGTCATTATCTTTGAAGTTGATAAAGAACTGGGAGTTCGCAGAATTCGGGTTCGCAGAGCGCGCAGCACCCAAAGAGCCGCGTGCATGGGGGATCTTGGAAAATTCAGCGGGCAGATCGGGCATGTCCGAGCCACCAGTGCCAGCGCGACCCGGATTATAGTCTTTTTCCATGTTCGCGTGCTGCACATCGCCTGTTTGCGCCATAAAGCCATCAATCACGCGGTGAAACGCGACGTTGTCGTATGCACCGGCGCGGGCCAGTTCCTTCATACGCGCTGTGTGCGCGGGTGCGACATCTGGCAAAAGCGCGATAACAACTTCGCCGCCTGTCAGTGTCATGATGATTGTGTTTTCTGGATCTTTGATCTCGGCCATTTTGGGCTCCTGTAGGGTTCTAATGCGTTGCCCTGCTACATATGGCCCAATCCACCGATGGACAAGCCATGCGGTTGACCCCAGCCCAATTGTGCCGCAAAGACCGCATAAATAGACAACGATGGGGGCTGATATGGCTTGGAAGACGCTGGACGACATGGACCTGAACGGCAAACGCGTGCTGGTGCGTGTGGATATCAATGTGCCGATGGAAAACGGCGAAGTCACCGACATGACCCGCATTGAGCGGATTGCCGACACGGTATACGACATTCAAGACGCAGGTGGTAAGGTTATCCTGATGGCCCACTACGGCCGTCCAAAGGGGAAAGTCGTCGAAGAGATGTCTCTGATCCACGTGGCCCCGTTTGTCGCTGATGAGCTGGGCGTGCCTGTCACATTTGCCGACAGCGACTACCGCGATGCCGTGAAAGAAATGCAAGGCGACGAAGTCCTTTTGCTGGAAAACCTGCGGTTTAACCCCGGTGAAGAAGCAAACGACATGGAATTTGCCAAACGTCTGGCGACACTGTGCGACATCTATGTGAACGATGCGTTTTCCGCAGCCCACCGCGCCCACGCCAGCACCCATGCGATTGCATCCTTGCGCCCTGCCTGTGCTGGCCGTCTAATGGCACAAGAATTGTCGGCGCTGGAAAAGGCGCTTGGCACCCCCAAACGCCCTGTTGTCGCGGTTGTTGGCGGGGCCAAGGTGTCGACCAAACTGGACCTGCTTGGCAATCTGGTCGGCAAGGTTGACCACCTTGTGATCGGTGGCGGCATGGCCAATACATTCCTTGCTGCGCAGGGCATCAATGTGGGGCAATCGCTATGCGAACACGATCTGGCCGACACCGCACGAGAGATTTTGGCAAAAGCCGAGATTGCTGGTTGCGAAATTATCCTGCCGCGCGACATCGTGGTGGCACGTGAATTCAAGGCGGGTGCGGAGAATGAAACACTTGCCCCCGACGCCTGCCCCGCTGATGCCATGATCTTGGACGCAGGCCCTGCCACCGTCGCCTATATCGAAGGCGTGCTGGCCAATGCCAAAACATTGATCTGGAACGGTCCGCTGGGTGCGTTTGAAATCGCTCCGTTTGACGCCGCCACAAATGCAGCCGCAAAAGCAGCGGCCAAGCTGACCAAAGCAGGCAAACTGACGTCCGTTGCTGGTGGCGGTGATACCGTCGCGGCTCTGAACCAAGCGGGTGCTGCAGATCAGTTCACGTATATCTCTACGGCTGGTGGTGCGTTCCTTGAATGGATGGAAGGCAAGGATTTGCCTGGTGTTGCCGCACTCCAAACTTGATTGCGCTAACGTTAGCGTAACCACGGTTGCCTCAATAAAATAAGCCTTCTAATCACTGTATAACAGTCATTAGGAGGCTACCCCATGATCAATCAAGAGCAGCTCGCGCAGGTCAAATCTGGCAAAGGTTTCATTGCAGCATTGGATCAAAGCGGGGGATCAACGCCCAAAGCATTGCGCGCATATGGTATCACCGAAGATGCCTATGCCAATGACGACGAAATGTTCAGCCTGATCCACCAGATGCGCAGCCGCATTGTTCATGCCCCAGCATTTACCGGTGATCGCGTTGTCGGTGCCATTTTGTTTGAAATGACAATGGACCGCCAGATTGACGGCAAACCCGCCGCTGCCGCGCTGTGGGAAGACCAGCATGTCGTGCCATTCCTGAAGGTCGACAAGGGCTTGATGGATCCGCACAACGGCGTGCAGCTGATGAAACCCATCGACGGCTTGGACACATTGCTTGGCCGCGCTGTTACGGCAGGCATGTTTGGCACGAAAATGAGGTCCGTGATTTCAGCGGCCAATGCGGATGGTATTGAAGCGATCGTGGCCCAGCAGTTTGAAGTTGCCAAACAGATCATCGCACATGGTTTGGTCCCAATCATCGAACCTGAGATTACGATTTCCATCGCGGATAAGGCGCAGGCAGAAGACATGCTGCTTGTCGCACTCTTGCACCATCTTGAAGCCCTTTCCGACGATCAGCAGGTGATGTTGAAACTGACATTGCCCGAACAAGCCGACCACTACGCGCCTTGCGTCAACCATCCGCGCGTTTTGCGCGTCGTGGCCCTGTCTGGCGGATATACCCGCAATGAGGCCAATGCACGCTTGGCCCAGAACCACGGCGTGATTGCATCGTTCAGCCGTGCGCTGACAGAAGACCTGACCGCACAGCAGCCCGATGCCAGCTTTAATGCGACCATCGCGCAAACGATTGACTCAATTTATGCGGCTTCCGTCGCATAAAAACGCCGCCCCTTGCAGAAAGGGGATTCACATGGCGAATCAAATATGCGAATCTGTCTTATAGCCGACCGTTAGAGTTGGCATTGAGGCAGACCAATGAACCGACGCAACCGCCCTTCTGTTGGGCCAATCTTCTTTTGTATGGGGGCCATTTTGCTTGGCCTCTATTTCACCTTTGCCGCAGTGCAGGGTGACTACGGCGTGTTCCGTCGTGGAGAAGTGTTGGCCGACCAGCGTGCACTTGCGGCCGAACTTGCTCTTTTGGAAACCCAAGTTGCCGCGATGGAAAACCTGACCCATCGCCTGTCTGACGACTATCTCGACCTTGATTTACTGGATCAACAAGCCCGCGATGTGCTTGGCCTGATCCGTGCGGACGAAATAGTTATTCGCTAAGCGGAACCCACCTATGACTTCAGCGGTTGACTAAGCGTCACATTGACTCTGGGCATCCGTGTGATGATGGTATAAAGATAGTTTAACACTAAACTACTTTGCCCGCCCGATGGAGGAACTGCATGTCAGCCAAGAAAGCCGCCGCGAAACCGAATGTATCAGCAGAAGAACTGCTGGAACATTACCGTGAAATGCTGATGATCCGACGCTTTGAAGAAAAGGCGGGCCAACTTTATGGCATGGGTTTGATTGGTGGTTTCTGTCACCTTTACATCGGCCAAGAGGCCGTCGTTGTGGGTCTAGAGGCCGTGGCGAAAGAAGGTGACAAACGCGTCACATCCTACCGCGACCACGGCCACATGTTGGCCTGCGGCATGGACCCCAACGGCATCATGGCAGAATTGACCGGGCGCGAAGGTGGCTTTTCCAAGGGGAAAGGCGGCTCTATGCACATGTTTTCTAAAGAAAAGCATTTCTACGGTGGCCACGGCATTGTCGCAGCACAGGTGCCATTGGGCGCAGGCCTTGCGTTTTCTGACAAATACAAAGGCAACGACAATGTGACGTTCGCCTATTTCGGCGATGGCGCTGCAAACCAGGGCCAAGTTTACGAAACCTACAACATGGCTGAACTTTGGGACCTGCCGGTCGTCTTTGTGATCGAAAACAACCAATACGCCATGGGCACATCCGTCAAACGGTCAACCAAGTCCCCATCGTTGTGGGAACGTGGTAAGGCATATGGCATTGAAGGCGAAGAAGTGGACGGCATGAGCGTGCTGGCCGTGAAAGAAGCTGGCGAACGCGCCGTTGCCCACTGCCGTGCCGGAAAAGGGCCTTATATCCTTGAGGTAAAGACTTACCGCTACCGCGGCCATTCCATGTCTGACCCCGCAAAATACCGCACACGCGAAGAAGTGCAGAAAATGCGCGATGAACGTGACCCGATTGAACAGGTGCGCGATATGCTCCTGACTGGCAAGCACGCGTCCGAAGACGATCTGAAAGCCATCGACAAAGAAATCAAAGGCATCGTGAACGACGCCGCTGAATTCTCAAAAGAAAGCCCCGAGCCCGCACTGGAAGAGTTGTGGACCGATATCTACGCTGAGGAGGCTGTATAATGGCTGTTGAAATTTTGATGCCCGCCCTGTCCCCGACGATGGAAGAAGGCACGCTTGCTAAATGGATGGTCAAAGAGGGTGACACCGTTTCATCCGGCGACATTCTGGCCGAAATCGAAACCGACAAGGCGACGATGGAATTTGAAGCCGTCGACGAAGGCGTGATGGGCAAAATTCTGATCGCAGAAGGCACCGAAGGCGTGAAAGTAAACACCGCCATCGCAATTATGGTTGAAGAAGGCGAAGACGTGCCAGACACGGCCCCCGCCGCCGCACCGTCAGAGCCAAGCGCGCCAGAGGCAGTGCCTGAAAAAGCACTAGCTGCCGCCGCACCCGCAGCCCCCGTTGCCGACACGACACCCGATTGGGGACCAGATGTTGAGGTCAAGCAAACGACCGTGCGTGAAGCATTGCGCGATGCGATGGCCGAAGAAATGCGCCGCGACGAAGACGTCTTCTTGATGGGCGAAGAAGTAGGCGAATACCAAGGTGCCTATAAAATCTCCCAAGGTCTGTTGGACGAATTCGGCGCAAAGCGCGTGATTGACACGCCAATTACCGAACACGGGTTTGCAGGGATCGCGACAGGCGCCGCCTTTGGTGGGCTCAAGCCGATTGTCGAGTTCATGACTTTTAACTTTGCCATGCAAGCCATTGATCACATTATCAACTCTGCTGCCAAGACGCTTTATATGTCTGGCGGTCAGATGGGTGCGCCTATGGTATTCCGTGGTCCGAACGGTGCTGCTGCACGTGTTGGTGCGCAGCATTCTCAGGATTACGCCGCTTGGTATATGCAGATCCCGGGCCTAAAGGTTGTGATGCCTTATTCTGCGGCCGATGCAAAAGGCTTGATGAAAACCGCGATCCGCGATCCCAACCCCGTCATCTTCCTCGAGAATGAAATTATGTATGGCAAGTCGTTCGACGTGCCTGTCATGGATGATTTCACCATTCCGTTTGGTAAGGCCAAGATTGAACGCAGCGGCGATGATGTGACGATTGTGTCCTTCGGAATTGGCATGACTTACGCCCTGCAAGCCGCTGAAAAGCTTGCCGAAGAAGGTATCAATGCCGAAGTGATCAACTTGCGTACCTTGCGCCCGATGGACACTGAAACGATCCTCGCGTCCGTGCGCAAAACCAACCGTTGTGTGACTGTCGAAGAAGGCTGGCCCCAAGGCTCTGTTGGTGGCTACATCAGCTCTGTCATCATGCAACAGGCGTTTGATTATCTCGACGCGCCAGTGATCACATGCACCGGCAAAGACGTGCCAATGCCCTATGCTGCCAATCTTGAAAAACATGCATTGCTGACCGCTGATGAGGTTGTCGATGCTGTTAAGCAAGTCACATATCGCTAGGAGTGGATTATGAAACAATCCCCTCTCTGTAGCCGCAACGAAGGCCGTGAAATTTATTTTACGGTCAACGATGGCGACACGAAATACCGGTTCACCGTGCCTCAGGACGTCCTCGACGACGTGTGTGGCGAAAGCGCGGACGAAACACTGCGCAAGGCTTGGGTGAAAGACAACCTGTCGGACATCCTCAATGCCCGCCCCGAGGGCGCACCGATTGTTCCGCCATTCACAAGCATCATCGTAGAGGAGATTTCCTGATGCCAATCCAGATTCTAATGCCTGCCCTGTCGCCTACGATGGAAGAGGGCACATTGGCCAAATGGCACGTCAAAGAAGGTGATACCGTTTCATCTGGTGACATTCTGGCCGAAATCGAAACCGACAAGGCAACGATGGAATTCGAGGCCGTTGATGAGGGTGTTATCGGAAAAATCCTGATCCCCGAAGGCTCCGAGGGTGTGAAGGTCAACGACGCTATCGCCGTCTTGCTCGAGGACGGAGAGAGCGCCGACGATATCGCGGCCGCAACACCTGATGCGGCTCCGGCGGCGTCCGCGCCCGCCGCGGCCGCAGAGGCGGCCCCCGCTGGGGGCCCCGATAAGGCCGCCACCCCTGCCCCAGCAGCACCAAACAAGGATGGGTCGCGTGTGTTCGCAACACCGCTAGCACGCCGCATTGCCGCCGATAAAGGCATCGACCTGAAGACTATGCAGGGCTCCGGTCCGCACGGACGCATTGTGAAGGCAGACGTCGAGAACGCACAACCTTCAACGGCAACGACAGCGCAAACACCTGCTCCGGCGGCGGCAGCAGCTCCGTTGGCAGCTGGTCCGGCGACTGACGCGGTTCTCAAAACCTACGCCGATCGTCCGCACCAGGAAATCAAACTTGATGGTATGCGCAAAATTATCGCCAGCCGCCTGACCGAAGCCAAACAGACCGTCCCGCATTTCTATCTGCGCCGCGACATTCAGCTTGATGCGTTGCTCAAGTTCCGCAGCCAGCTCAACAAACAGCTGGAACCACGCGGTGTGAAACTGTCGGTGAACGACTTTATCATCAAGGCCTGTGCATTGGCGCTTCAACAAGTGCCAGAAGCAAACGCCGTTTGGGCCGGTGATCGGACATTGCAGTTTGAAAAATCCGATGTGGCGGTCGCAGTGGCAATCGAGGGCGGCTTGTTTACACCCGTCCTAGAGGATGCCGATACAAAGTCGCTTTCGGCCCTGTCCGCGCAGATGAAAGATCTGGCAGCCCGCGCCCGTGATCGCAAGCTTGCACCGCATGAGTATGCAGGCGGTAGCTTTGCAATCTCGAACCTTGGTATGTTTGGGATTGATAACTTTGACGCGATTATCAACCCACCCCACGCTGCGATCCTTGCGGTTGGTGCTGGCACAAAGAAACCAGTTGTCGGCTCTGATGGCGAACTCGCTGTGGCGACTGTTATGTCAACCACGCTGTCGGTTGATCACCGTGTCATCGATGGGGCGCTTGGCGCCAATCTGCTAAATGCGATCAAGGACAACCTTGAAAACCCTATGGTGATGTTGGCTTAAGCCCGACTGTGGACCGAAAGCAAAAAGGCCGGGCATTTTGTCCGGCCTTTTCATTTAGCCGTTACAGCCATTGAGCAGCTGATCCATAGACAGCGATGGCTGTGCACATCCCGCCTCGCCTACAATCCTGGCAGGCACGCCAGCCACCGTTTTCATTGGCGGCACGGCCTCTAGCACGACGGACCCCGCTGCAATGCGACTGCAGTGTCCAATGGTGATATTTCCCAATACCTTTGCACCAGCGCCAATCAGAACCCCGTTTTCAATTTTTGGGTGACGATCATCGTCTTCTTTGCCGGTTCCGCCCAAAGTGACAGAATGCAACATCGACACGTTATCACCCACGACAGCCGTTTCCCCGATGACGATGGAATGGGCGTGATCAATCATGACGCCCCGCCCAAGCCGTGCACCGGGATGAATATCAACACCAAACACTTCGCTGACACGCATCTGGATAAAGTAAGCCAGATCATGCCGCCCGATCTTCCAAAGCCAATGCCCAAGTCGATAGGACTGGATCGCCTGAAAACCTTTGAAGAACAGCAATGGCTGCATCAAACGGTGACAGGCCGGATCACGATCAAGGATCGCCACAAGGTCAGCGCGCGTTGCAGCCGCGATATCAGGGTCCGCCGCGATCGCTTCATTGGCAAGTTCACGCAGGATCTGTTCGGACATTTCGGATGAAGCCAGTTTCATCGCAATCCGGTGCGCAAGCGCAGATTCCAGCGTTGCATGATGCAAAATGCCACTATGGATCAGCCCACCCATCAATGGTTCGTCTGCGACGGCGCGGGTTGCCTCGCGTTGGATACGTGTCCAAACGGGATCAATCTCGGCCACGGGTGCTGGTGAAAGTGCCATCGCGTCATTCCTTCGTTGTGCTTTGTGCTTCTAACTCACCTAATATCAAACCACCAAGAAAAAACCCGTGATCGTTACAATCACGGGTTTTGATGATTTTGCGAGACAAGACATGCCACAACCGTTCCAAGGGCATGCAAATATTCCGCAGTGCAGTGGTCGGGCATCGGAACCTTTTCCCTTGACCGACACGCGTCCGCCAATCGACCAGAACCAAATTCACGATGCGATAGTCCAGTTTTTTTCTGATACTTATCAGCAACTTGCGCGGCGTTCCGAATAGTGCGCATAACCTCAACCCGCTCATCGTCTGGACAGGCAAGAAGCGTGCGCACCACAATATTTAGATCCGTTAAATGCACAGGCCGCATTATGATGGCTGATCGACGATGATAGTGGCCGCTGGCCCAGCGCCATAACGCTCTGATATTTGCGCGACTGACACTTGGAACGTGCCAACCCCCAGATCAGAAGCCATCTGCGCTTGCGTATAAGTCCAGCTTGGCTGATCGACTGTGGTCTCACGCCGAATAAGACCATCTTGCCTGACCCTAACCAAATAGCTTTCGCTTGTTTCCCCCAACGGCACCTCGCTTGATGACCAGATATCCCCCTCTATGCGCGTGGCCCTGATCCAGTTGACGTCAATATCACCTGCGGATTCGTGTGTTTTCAAATGGACAACCGGATACGGGCGGTATCCGTTTCCTTTGAAAGCGCGCACTGTGTATTTGTAGCTTGCTGCACCGACAGATTGTTTTGCTGGTCCATAGCGATAATGCCGATCCAACCCACGAGAGGCGGTTGGGATCGTCAACTGTTCTGGTCGCCCATCTAACGCCACTATGATCGACCCCTTGGGCCAAACCGCTGGCATCATGGCTGACGTGCCCAACTGCCCTCGCAAGAACATACTGATATTATAGCGTCGTTTGCCCGTCGGCTCGCTTTGGGCGAACTGCACGATTTCCCAATTGTCGGACACACCATCACCAATCGCCACTGTGTTTCCGCCCGCAAAGACCGCAGCAGGGTCTAGCGACGAAAATGCGCCGCTAATCAGGCGGACCCCGACCGGGGCTTGACGGTCCCAGATACCCAATGGCCCAACGGTCAAAGGATCTGTTAGCTGCCCAACCACTGAACGCCGACGCAAAACCGATTGCAGCGTATAATCGCTGTCGACTGCGCTGCTATAAACGGCGACGGACCCCGGCCAAGGACGCGCGTTGACGGCAACATGCGGTTCGTGCGGGACTTCGTCACCCGTTAGCAATGGCAGGTCGAGGAAAAGCATTTCAACAGGTGTTGGCCCTACGAAAGGCGCCAATGTCGCCCCGTCTTCATAGAGTTCTTGTGGAATATACACCTCTGGATTGACGCGCGACGCCTCCACCATATGCAACCCAGATTCCTCCATACGGTCGATCCGGTAAAGGCCCTTGTGACCACGCGCGTCCAAATCCACGACATCCCCGACCACGACAGCGTTCTGCGATGGTGGCAGCGCAAAACTGGCCATATCAACCGCAACTTGGCTTTCCATAAGCCAGCGCGAAACAATGCGCGCACCCTCTCCGCGTGTCAGGGCAAGCGGCACTTCGTTTCGCGCAATGCCGTAAGTGCGATCATCAGGGCGCACGGCCTCTGACACATGGGTTCCGTAGTCCAGATCAGCATCAACATAGCCAAGCTGCACGCGGCCTGAAATTTCTGCCTCGGGCAAACGCGTCAGTGTAAGCGGCGCTTCGCTGTCGGGACTTAGGGCCAAATGGTTTTCGTCAATGATATGATCGGCACGACCATCGCGGTTTTCAAAGACCAGCACGCCGTTTCGTTCAACTGCGTCGAACCCATACGTCGTCATCAGCGGTTGCAATGCCGCGCGTCCAGTCGTGATGTTATCCACCAGATATCCACGCACAATGCCATGAAGCCTTGTCACGTCGATCTGGGTCACACCTGATCGTGCACAAATATCGGTGACCACGCTCGCCAATGTGCGGCTTGATGTGCGCCCGTTCAGCCAATGACCCCGCCCATAATTATCGCCGTCAGACCAAAGCGATGCTGTCGCAGGGAAATACGGGAACGGCCGTGCATCCCACGCCCAAACATGGGCGCGCGTCAAATCGATCATCGGACCGCCATATTCCACGGATACGGGATTATGCGCGACTTGTCCGTAGTGGCCAAACATGGCCTTCAAATAGGACACCTGCATGTAGTCATCCCGCATCCCGTTGGAATAATGCGGTAATTGCGATTCCGATGATTTCGGATCAAGGAATTTGTTTGGCTGGTTGGTGCCCTTGTCGATAGCCGCGCAACCCAGCTCGGTGAACCAGATCGGTTTGCTTTGCGGTAGCCAATCGGTGGGTGCCGCAACACGCACGCCGCCGATGCGATCGTGGTGCTGGTTTTCCCACCAACCGCGCATGTCCTTATAGCGCCAGACCCAAGGTTCATTATCCCCGTCAGTGATCGGTGTGCGGATTTGGGCATCGCGCGCCTCGGGCGAATGATAATACCAATCAAACCCTTCCCCGCCTTCAATATTGCTTTGCAGGTAAGTTTGGTCATAAATCGACCCCGCATCAGCATCCATGTGGCCAACGCCATCGCGCCAGTCGCTAAGCGGCATGTAGTTATCGATCCCGATGAAATCGATGTTTGGATCGGCCCAAAGCGGATCAAGATGGAACAGCTTGTCACCAGTGCCAGCCGGTTGATACCCGTGATATTCCGACCAGTCGGCGGCATAGCTGATCTTACAATCTGCCCCCAAAATACCCCGCACATCGGCCGCCAATGCTTTCAGCGTCGCCACAGCAGGAAAGCTGCCGCCTGCCCCGCGGATCTGTGTCAGACCGCGCATTTCGGACCCGATGCAGAATGCAGCCACGCCACCTGCCGCTGCGCACAAATGGGCGTAGTGCAGGATAAAACGGCGATAGCTCCATTCCGCTGGGCCAGAATAGCTAACCGTCGTGCCAGAGATTGTGAAATCAGAAGGTGCCGCCATTCCCATAAACGCAGCAACTTCAGCCTCTGCGGCGGCTGTTTGGTCTGTCGTTCCGGGTTGCGTGGGTGCAAGCGCCGTTGTTATACGCCCGCGCCATGGCAAAACAGGTTGTCCTGGATCGCCGGTGTAGGGATCCGGCAATGTGTTGCCCGCCATCTGTTCCATCAAGATGAATGGGTAAAATACCGCATCAACGCCAGTGTCTCGCATATGGGTAATCGCCTCAATCACGGATGCGTCCGCAGGGGTCCCGCCATAGACTGGCCGATCATCTGCGCGGGGCACAATGTTCGCCGCATCCCTCGGTTGACCGCTGACAACCCAAGGCACAGGGTCACCATCAACGTCGATCTGTTCGACCTTTGGCTCAATCACACAGTCGCCTGCCCGCAAATCTGACCCGAACCATGACACAACCAATACCGCTGATTTGCAATTTGGCAGTTCGGTATTCAGCGCGTTGAGCGAGGTTTCAAAATCTGTGCCGCCAGCGGGTGAATTTACATTCGCAGCGATACGCTCGCCATAGTTGGCCGCCATATAAACAGGCGTTGTCGCCAATGCGTATTCGCCCGTGCCGGGGATCATGGCCACCCCTTGCACACCATGGGCAATGTCGGCCACCGCATCATCGGACAGTGCCTGCGCGTCAGACGGGCGCATCACTTCGAACGTCAGCTGAGGCACGCGGTTGCCAAACTGACCCAACTCCAAATCTTCCAGAACGACATAGGCCGTTCCGCGATAAGCAGGCACATGGTCTGTGCCTTCAACAGCGACGACCTTGGGGTCTGGGGCTTGATCTTGCCGTCCGGTGTAGATGCGCATGTTCAGATCGGCAGGCGCTATTTCCACGCCATCCGCCCAGACCCGGCCCACGGTGGTAATTTCCCCTTCGCAAAGCGCCATCGCAAGGCTGACACTATAGGAAAACTCAGTCGTGGCGGGCGCTGGCCCCGCCCCTTTTCCGCCACCCGAGGTCGTCGAGGTTTCATTAAACCGCGTGGCCCAAATGACCTGCCCTGCAATGCGCATTCGACCGTAGACTTGCGCTATCGCGGCCCCTTCGCTTGCGCCTGATAGACGAAACCTGTCAACGCGACCCGTTTCGACGGGATCACTGCCTGCGCCTAAAATGCGCTGGTCAATAACCCGCCCGATGGTGGCACCGGCTGCGCGCCCGATTGTGGCCATCGACAGCCCAAGAACAGATCCACCAATCGACCCGCCAAGGGCCATACCAGCTGCAGAAAGAACGATTGTGGCCATAAGACAGGTTCCTTATCGAAATATAAATCGCGCAACGATGCGGTTGCGCCACGGGTCAGAAAGCGGACTTTCGACGACGCCATGCCCTGTATAGGCATGGATAAAATGCATGTTGGTTTCAGGACCGGACGCAATGCCAAGGTGTTTGGCAACAGCCCCACGCCGCATGCGAAATAGCAGTACGTCGCCTTCGCAAATCTTGGCCGTTGGTGCAGGCAATAAGTGTAAACGCGCCGCCCGCCACAACGCCTCATCGCCTTGCGGTTCGGACCAATCCGCCGAATACGCGGGGATTTTTTGCGGCTCTTGCCCATAGGCATCGCGCCAAACACCGCGGATTAACCCCAGACAGTCGCAGCCAGCCCCCATGACAGATGCCTGATGAACATAAGGGGTGCCGATCCAAGCGCGCGCAGATTGCACCACGTCATGGTCCGTCACGCGTTCAGGCTCCCGCCGTCGTTTTCATCTTCGGATCGCGGAATGCTTGTTAACCAATCATCCCCTGGGATGTCAGGAAACCCCTGGAAATTGATAAGATTATCAAACTTCACACGGCATGTTTCTGCACGCTTGTCACATCCGGCAAGGATGCGAACCTGATCACCCAACACAAGCTCGGCTGGAAGTGGCTGCCAAAGCGTCAGCCGACGACCCGTTGCAATGGCTTCATCGCGTTTGATGACTGCCTGCACATCAACGGCCGCGCCCGATAGAACTGTCAGCAAACCACCCTCAAACCAGCGGTCCGTAAACGTGCTTTCAAAATCGACATCAATCGTTTGTCGATCATTCGTTGCTCCGACCGAACCTTCGGTTTGATAAGCCGCTGCATTCGTCTTGAACTTGCACCCCTCATCCCCAAGCACGGCGCTACACGTCTTTAGATAAGCCCGCCCCTGTGGTTGATTGAGCATTTCAGTCAACCCACGAAGATCTGCACGATATGATCCGCCTTCGCGCACGATTTCACCAATGGAACCGCGAAGTTTGATTTGGCGGGCGCTCACATCATCCCACTGAACCAGCCAAGTGGTGACAATAGCACCTTCATATCGGCCTGCCTCAATATCAGCATCTGTCACTGCGTCCGACGACAGTATGCCCAAGGCCTCTGTGTTATTGACAGACAGCCCTGTTGTGCTGGTCAGCGCCTTGGCGGCCATGCCGCTATCGGGGGTGAATTCAACGCCATCAAATGACAATGAACGGTCATGGTCGGTAAAGCCGAACACAACGCCATCCTTGCGCGCAAGTGACCAACACAAACATACATGTGTCGTGCCAGTTTTCAGGTGGCCGTTTAAGTCAGCAATAGTCATACCCGCACCTCAACCACAGGCACATTGGGCGCGTCGCCCGCGCGGAAACTGGAAACCGATGTCTGAATGCTGTCAGTGTCAAAACGCACCGGCACATCAAATTCATAACCCGCGCGGATTTCAGCATCCAAATCTGGCGGATGCGGAAAAATCACCTCACCTGTCACAAAATCAACCGTGTAATCAATCGTTTCCTGCAGCTCGTCCCCGCCAACCGAAACGCGCACCGTGCCTTCCACGGGTTTCTGGATCGGGCGGGCATAGCTTTGCAGCCCCGATTGATAGACCTTCATCAAAGGGATCACGCGGGTCACCTCGTCACCGACAGCAATCAACTGGTCAAAAGCAGTCGGGTTGCTAAGTGGCGCACAGGACTTGTGATCAGCCCAATCTTTCCAGCGGAAACTGTGCAGTTGCCCTTCGCGGGCCTCAAAAAAGGCGATAATCTTGGCCACGTCATCCAGCGACCGCAACCCAAGGCCCGCATCGTAGCGCCGCCGCGAATGCGCCCAAGGGCTGTTACGTTCTTCAAAACCGTTTGCCAGTGACACAATTTCGGTGCGTCGCTCTGGCCCACCAACGGAGCCAAAGCTAAGCGATGGTGGAAACTGAATTTCATGAAATGCCATTGTGATCCCTCCTGATTATCGGTTGCGTTGGCCACGGCCCAAGGCGCGCGACAGCTGTGCTGCGATTTGGCCCTGACTGCGCTGAAAACCCTGAACGTCAGGCGTTGAAATCGACATGTTCACAGTGACCGCGCCACCGCCTTGGGATTGCACCCCAAGCCGCCCGTCCGCACCGCGTGTCAGTGGCATAATCGCCTCTGGCCCGGCTTCGCCCATCAGTCCAGTTCCACCCCGCATCGGGAACGTGGCTGGCCCACTCAAGACGCCACCCTTGGCAAAAGGCATGACGCGACCTTGGGAAAATGGGGCGCCGTTTTCAAATGGCATGATACTCGAAACCGCCCCGTTCAAGCCTTGTGCCAAAGCGCCGCCTAGATGCTTCATCACTGGGTTAATCGCTGCGGAATAAGCCGTATCAATCATCGATTTGGCAACAATGCCCAAAGCGTCCGAAAGCTTGAGGCCATCAAATACCAAACCGTCAAATGCCTTGCGCAACCCACCAGAGAATCCACGTTCCAGGTTTCCCAGATCACGGGTCGTTTCCGACAATGTGCCCTGAATGTCGCGCAGCTGACTGTCAAATGCGGACGTCATCGCCGCGGCATCCCCAAGTGTGCGTTCCAAGGCGCCAATCTCACCGTCAAGGGCGTCAATATCGTCTAGTCCACTCATCGGGCTCTCCTTTAGGGGTCTGGGTATTGCGCCAGCAGCGCATCAAACTGATCGCGGGCCATGGGCATCAATCGTTGATCGAGCCCAAGCATGATTTGCAATTCAGCTGGCGTCAGCGCCCAGAATTGATCGGGGCGCAGGCGCAGATCGTGCAAGCCTGCACGCATAAGACTGGGCCAATCCATCTGATTGGGCTATGCGGCTGGCGTGAAGGCGCGGACCAATAACTGTGCCGCCGCCTGTGCAGCGCCAACCGCACCACCAGCAATGTCAGCCTGCAAAAGATCAGCTGCATTGCCACCCCATCCACCGCCACGCAATCCGGCAACAATCAATGCCATCACATCGCGGCTGGTGTATTTTCCGGCTTCAAACCGCTGCACAAGATCAACAAGACTGTCAGCACCCATTGCGGCCTCAAGCTCGGCCAATGCGCCCAAAGTCAGCTTGCAAATGTGGGGGGTGCCGTCGATGATAACTTCAACCTCTCCTGTCAGCGGATTTGCCATCAGATCGCCGCCGTGAATGTCAGCTCACCCGCTGACGCAAGGGACAACTCATATGTTGCCTCTCCATTATGGGAACCGGAATATTCGATCGAAGCGATCTGGAACGGGCCTTCCATTGTGCCAAAATCTGGCACAATCATTTGAAAATTCGGCGTTTCGCCGTCAAAAAAGATCTGGCGGGCACGTTCGTCAGTGGTCTCGTCTTTGAAAACACCTGATCCAGAAATCGCCGCCGTTTTGACGCCCCCACCAGACAAAAGCTCGCGCCAGCCGCCCGTGCTTTCCAGTGATGTCACATCGACAGTTTCGGTGTTAAAGCTGATCCGCGTGGCGCGCAGACCGGCCACTGTTTCGAAAAGTCCGCCACCTGTCATATCAATTTTGACCAAAAGGTCCTTGCCGTTCTGAGCTACCATGAGGAGCACTCCTTAAAAAAAGAATTGGGTAAGTGAATTAGCTGTCTGCAACACGTGCACGAAAAATCAGATCAATCTGGCGCACGTCGCCTGTGCCGACGCGGGCCGCCTTTGCCTTGTAGAATTGCATCGACAAAAGGATTCCACGCATCAGCGCCAGATCGGCATTGACCAAGGCATCCGAAACTGCCGCTGCTGCAGATTTTGCTTGGGCAAATCCAGCCGCATCCGTGACAACGGAAACTGTCAATTCGTGCAACGCACCTGAACCCGTCTTGTCGGACAAATCCTTGACCGTTTCAGGGCCAAGCACGACATAAAGCGGCGGCAGCGTGCCGGACGGCAACGCATCATAAACATGCGTGCCAACAATCATCATAAGTGCCGCGTCATTATATAATCGTTGATAAATCGCCTCTTGCAGGGCGGCGGATACACCATAGCTCATGCGACTGTCTCCTCTGATGTGTGGCACAACAGATAGCGGCCATTTGTGCCAGTCTCCGCGACAGCTTGGATCGCATAGATGCGCCCGTGTCCGCGAAACCGTTGGCCCGCGCGTGGCCGCGCGTCCGATGATGTTGGGGCTGCACGCACGGTGATGCGGAAACTCACACGGCTAAGGGGTGTGGCAGGGCCAGATGTTTCGCGACCACTGCCTGGTTTGATCTCTGCCCAATGGGCACCAAGAACGGACCATTCGCGCAAGTAACCGCCTGCCCCATCAGGCACTTGGGTTTCTTGTTCCAGCATCAGATGTCGGTTGAGTTGCGGGCGCTTCATGACCGGCCACCACTGAACATGCGGATGTTGCGGAACCGTTCGATCAAGGCATTCACGCCAAAAGGCATAGATTGGGCCGAGGCACCACTGTCATGGCGGAATTCATAAAAATGCGCGGCAAGCATCAAGATCGCTTGGGCCATATCCGCAGGCAGATCAGCCCAATCGGGGCCATATCCCGCGCTGACGTGAATGCGCACGGCTCCTCCGGTTGAAATCGGCGGCAGAGCTGCAAATGCCGCATTCAAATGCGGACGGTGCGTATCTGGCACAAGTTGATATGTGTCTGACGACGCGATCGTTTCAATACCGTTGCGATCCAGCAATGTGACATCAATCACCGCACGCACAGGTGCCAGCGGCAAGGGCTGCGATGCATGATCACGCCAAGACGTGAACGATACGCTGAACGTGCGTTCAATCGTGATTTTTCCTGTGCGGGCCTCGATCGCGGCAATGGCTGCGCGCAAGAAGCCCTCAAGAACAGCATCTTGGATGCCATCATCCGAGAAACCTGATCCCATACGCATATGGTCTTTGAACGTGGCGACCGGCAGGGCCGATTGCGGCACGGTGGTCTCTTCGACTAACATCATGGAACACTCCAAAATTCATTGATCTTGACCCGCGCTGGGGTTGGTTTTGGGTCCGGGCGCACAAACCGCGCGTTGCTCGGTCGGAAGGGAGCAGCTAGACAACGCACAGACATGACATGCGCGCCCGGGTTAGGTGCGGTCCACGTGGAACCAGCACCCCTTCACGCCAGTGTTTAGCTGGTCGCGAACTTGAGCAGCTTGATCGCAGCGAAATCGCTGACTGCACCGCCAACACGCTTGGTCGCGTAGAACAAAACATGCGGCTTGGCAGAGAACGGATCACGAAGCACGCGCAGATCTGGGCGTTCAGCCACGGTGTAACCCGCACCAAAATCACCAAACGCAATCGCGTTTGCACCTGTGGCAATGTCTGGCATGTCTTCAGCGATCAGCACGGCATAGCCCATCAGACGCGCAGGCTCACCCGCAGCCAAACCATCAGACCACAAGAAGCGACCGTCATTGTCCTTCAGCTTGCGCACAGTGCCAGCCGTCTTGGAATTCATGACAAAGCTGGCATTGGCGCGGTATTCCGCACCCAAAGCATAAACCAGGTCGACAATCGGGTCGCCGTCGGCCAATGCGCCATCCGCGCCGGTCACCACATAGCCAAGGTTCCCCCAAGCCCAAACGTCATTGTCGACAGTCGGATATGTCAGCAGACCCGTTGGCTTATCAATGCCATCGCCGTTGACGAATGCAGATGCCTCGGAACGCGCAAATTTGTCCGCGATACGACCAGCAAGCCAACCTTCGATGTCGAATGCACTGTCATCCAGCAAACGCTGTGATGCCTTTGGCAATGCGGACAATTCGTGAAGCGGGATCGTGATACGGTCAATCTGTGGCGTGTCTGTTTCACCCACCGCAGAGGCTTCTGTGGCCCAACCTGCACCCATCTCGGAGTGGTCGACCAACACGTCAAATGATGTCGCATCCACGCTGACAACATTTGCAATCGCACGCAGCGACGCGGTAGAGCTAAGCGTGCCTTTGATCGTGTCGGATGTCTGTGGATCCACAAGGTATCCGCCGTCCGCAGCAACAGTCGTGCCAAGCGCTTTGCCTTCCATTTCAAGGCCGCGCAGACCATCATCATCGCCAGAGCGAAGATAGGCGGCAAACGCCTTTTGGTGTGGGGCATCCTCGTGGGCATTCGCGGCAAGCACGGGGCGAGATGTCATCATCGTTTTACGGTCCAACTTGTTCATTCTGTCATCCTGTTTTTGAAATTTGGCATTCACGCCGCTAGAAAAGTCTTTGAAATCGCTCATGAAACCGGAAATTGCGGTTTTCAGTTCATCGGCCGGAGACACATCTTCCCCGACCCGAGCCTTCGTCTCAGGTTTGCTCATCAATCGGTCCTCTTGATGGATGGTATGGCGGCGGTTAATCCATCGCCAAAAAGCGACGAGCGTCGGAAAAGACGGCCGCCATATCGCGCATTGCATTGGTCGTGGGGTCGTCGCCCTTTGCACCAACGCGCGCATCAGGAAGCATCGGGAAAGTGACCAATGACACCTCCCAAAGCTCCAGCTCTGACAAAAGGCGTCCGCCCTTGTCATTCTTTTGGGATTTCACAGTGCGATAGCCGATTGAAAGGCCATCAATCGCACCTGCATCAATCAATGCGACGGCTTCACGGCCACGGCTGACGTCATTCAAAATACGCCCTTTGACCCAAAGCCCCTTTTCGTCCTCACGGACTTCATCCCAAACACCAATCGGCTCAGAAGGGTCATGTTGCCAAAGCATCTTAATGGATGCTTTTTTACGCGCACTGCGCAGCAACGATGCACGATATGCGCCCGAAAGCACGGTGTCGCCACCCTGATCGGCCTTGCCAAACAACGACGCATAGCCTTCGATGTTCGCTCCATCGGTGACGACAAGATCACCATCTAATTGGCAGAATTTGCGTTCTAATGACATCTATCTCTCCAATTCAGTGCGCCGAAACGGCGTTCACTATTTCCAGAACCATCAGCGCAAAAGCAGCGCATACGATGATCCAGATTTGCCACTCTAAACGGGCAACCATAAATTCGATTTTGCCCAATCGGACATCAAGCTGGGCGAACCAAAAATCCGACACCGGCGGGCGTGTGTTCACACGGCCTTTGGCCTTCAGGTCGACAACATTATCCGGCATCGCCCACCTCCAATACTGGCAGCCCCAGCAAATTACGTTTCTCAGCATCCGTCAGGAAACTTGCGTCGCTGATGCGGCGCCATTGCGCCTCTCGCTCAGTGGCAAGCGCCGGAATTTGGTCTTGGTCAGGGCGCAAGCTGACCACTTCACCTGTGAAATCCGACAACCAATCCGAAATTGCGCCCAAAACCCGCGTGGCCAGCGGCAAAACGGTCAGCCTGTAAAACGCGCGATTGGCCTCTTGGTAATTGGCATAGGTCGCATCCCCTGGAATACCGAGCAGCATAGGCGGCACACCAAATGCGACAGAAATCTCGCGCGCGGCAGCCTCTTTGGTTTTCTGGAATTCCATGTCTGATGGGCTGAACCCCATTGGTTTCCAGTCCAAGCCGCCCTCTAACAACATCGGGCGGCCTGCATTGCGTGCGCCTTGATGCTGGGTCTCCATTTCGCTCAAAAGACGATCATATTGGTCAGCACTCAGCGACGATTGACCATCCGCGCCACGATACACGATCGCACCCGATGGACGGGCCGCATTGTCCAGCAATGCCTTGGACCAGCGCGATGCAGCGTTGTGCACATCAATCGCAGACGCCGACGCCTGAAGTGGTGAAAACCCATAGTGGTCGTCTTGCGGATGAAAGCTTTTGATATGGCAAACTTTGGTATCATTTGGCGCAACGGCAAAGCGATGTTTGCGCCCGTTCACACCATATTCATAAGCAACAGGCCAACCATCTGACCCTGGCACAATGCTCATCCGGTCGGAACGCAGCACATGCAGCTCAACCGGCAACCCGTCTTCGCCCACACCTTCAAGATAACCATTGCCCGTCAGCAGAATTTGACCGTAAAGCGCCTCCAGAATTTCAGCACGCCCTTGGGCGGCGTTTGGACGCGCCAGCAATGCTTGGATCGGGTGCGTATCAAAGCGACGTTCCTGATCCTGCAAGACAACTGGTAAAGCAGCCGCTGCCTCGGCAATAATTTTGACGGCACGAAAGCCAATGGGATTGCTGGTGAAACCAGTGCGCGTCAGTGACACAACATCACGCGGGCTCCATGCCACACGACCAGCACCCGGCCACGCAATCGCATGTCCAGTGGCCGACGCCTTTGATTGCTGTGGCGTATCATTTGCAGTTTCAAATTTTTGGCGGTTCAGGAAATCAAACATCAAACACTCCTTGATCGGGATACCCTTATTGGTGGCCGCTGATCGTTGAATACAGTTCTAGGCTTTATGTCTTAGGAACCTGCGACAGGCCCGCACGTTGGGCCGCGCAACAGCTGCAACTAAAGGTGACGCACGCGCGGGGCGCGCCAATTCTTCGAGGGATCAATGATCAAGTCCTGAATGGCCCAAACAAGCGCATCCACACGGTCTGGGGATCCGCGCCCTTCAAATCCGGCCGTTGTCATTTGGCACATCTGGTCCTCTAACGATGACAGCCCGCGCAAGTGATGCACCCTTCCCTGCTCATACAGTGCGGCAACAGGTTCGGCGCGCGCGACTTTCCCTTTGGTCGCATGCACCGCGCGAAACGGGATCATTGGTGCCTCCTGGCGCAATACCGCCTCGACCATTTCGCCCCCTTGGTTCACCTCGGCCACAAGACGGTCCGCGCAATGACGCTCAACCGCATCGACAGCCGCACGTGCCCAGACGCTTGGGGATGCCGCAGAAACACTTGCGTCTTCCAGAACCGTGACCTGCCACTTGCGCATGTCGTCGTGTCGTTTTACGCCGCAAACAACGATGCCACAGTCGTCGGACCCCGCTTTGCCCGTGACAGGCGGATCAACGGCCACGACCACACGATCCTGCTGTCCTGCCGCTTCTATCTGGAGCTGAGAAAGCTGCGCAAAGCTCCATAATGCGCCAGTGACATCGCTCAACAGCTCACCACTGATTTCCTGACGCCCCAGACGCGTGCCAGCATAGCGGGCTTCGATCTCATCCAGAAAATCAGATGCAAGGTTTGCGCGGTTGGCTTGGGTCGCGGCATGGGTCATGACAGTCGTTTCGCGGTCTAATAGATTCCGCAATGCAACCGTATTGCGCGGCGTCGTTGTCACACACGCTTGCGGCGCATGACCTAGGCGCAAACAGAACTGGACCATATCCCATGCGTCCTCTGCGTTGCGCCATTTGGCAAATTCATCCACCCAAACGCCGTCGAACTGTGGTCCGCGCATAGCCTCTGAATCGTGGGCAGAAAACACCTGTGCCGTCGCCCCATTCGGCCATTCCAGCATCCTGCGCCCTGATAACCAAACGGGTCTGCGATCAGGCGGGCAAACCGATAATATGCCACTGTCGCCAAAAACCATGATCTCTCGGGCCTGTTCATAGGTCTCAGCAACAAGCCCGATCCGCTTTTTGCGACCCGCCGCTAGGGGTGTAATCCCTTCAACTTGCGCACGCACCCATTCCGCCCCAGCACGGGTTTTACCTGCCCCGCGCCCCCCAAGGATGACCCAAGTCCGCCAATTCCCAAGTGGGGGAACCTGATGGGGCAAAGCCCAGAAATCAAACAGGTATGGAAGCGCCGCAAGCATGTCGTCATCCAACCCCTTAAGAAATGCCTTTTGCCTCCAACGTGGCGCGGATGCGATCAATTTGGCCCCCGATTTCGCGGCGAATGTCGTCATAATCGACGCCGTCTTTGACGTCTGCTTCTTTGAATTTTTCATGAAATGCCTCTTGTGCCTTAATGACGGCCAAATGGACGGTCTGTAGTTCCATCAATTTTGATACGATAGCTTTGGGCGTTTGACCGTTGACCTTGCCGATGTCGGCCATCAACACGTTCAGTACATCAGCGATGGCTTGAAATTGGTCTTCGATCACAGCAATGCGGTCCATTGCTGCTTGCTCATCCGTGCTCGGATGGTCTTGCGATTTTGTCATGGTGTGGGTCTGCCTGTATGGAAACTTCCGATACAAACGAAGGGTCTCAACACGGTCATCGTGTCATTTTTTGCCCTCTAGCATGGAACAATTTGTAGCTTAGGGCGTTTGCCAAGTCAACGAATTAGGGGCGATCCACCGACCGCCCCAATTAACAATTCCCTAATTTTAGCAGTATCTTAGCCGCCGTCGTTGTTGGCGCGTTCAGCCTCAATCGCACGCCACGCTTGGACGTTTCGGTTGTGATCCGCCAGCGTCACAGCAAAGGCATGGCCACCCGTGCCATCAGCAACAAAGAAGATATAATCAGACCCGTCAGGGTCCAATGCTGCCTTGATCGCAGCCTCACCGGGGTTGGCAATCGGCGTTGGTGGCAACCCAGAAATTACATATGTGTTCCAAGGGGTTTCACGGCGAAGTTCGCTTTGTCGCAGTCCACGACCCAAGATGCCTTCGCCTTGGGTAATGCCATAGATCACTGTTGGGTCAGTTTGCAGCTTCATGCCTTGGTTCAAACGGTTCACAAACACAGAAGCAACTTGCCGACGCTCCTCCGCAAGACCCGTTTCTTTCTCAACAATGCTTGCCAGCACCAACGCCTCTTCTGGCGACGCCAAAGGTAGGCCGTCAGCCCGCTCTGCCCAAGCCTGCGCAAGAATACGCGACTGCGCAGATGTCATCTGATTGATGATCGAAGACACTGTTGTTCCAGGTTTGAAGTCGTAACTGTCAGGCGCCAACGACCCTTCGGCAGGTGTTTCGCTCACATCGGCCTCCAACAAATCCAGATTTGTCAAAGAGTCCAAAACTTGCCAGCTTGTCACACCTTCGGCCATAGCAACACGATATCGGGTATCTGCCTGCTCTTTGACCGTTGCATAAGCTTCTGGTGTCTCGTCCTCGGTAGGATTAAACGCCGCGATTTCAACAAAACGGTTGGTCGAAGGGTCCAATTCCCTGACTTGGATTTGCGTGCGGGTGACACCAATACGGTAAACAACCTCTGTGCCGCAGGTGTTCTGCCCACCGCGTGTCACAATATCAACGATCTCTTCCATTGACGCGCCTTCAGGCACAAGAAAGCTACCCGCCTTCAGATCGCCTGTTTTGTCGGCGTAATCCGCCCCGATCCGCATAACCGCCGCAGAGGCAATGGCACCTTCGTCTTCAAGGTTTTGAGACACGAACCGCATGTTGGATCCACGATCAACCTGCAGACATATCGCCTGCGCCAATGGGCCTGGTTGGCCGTATTGCTTGGCACCAATGCTGACCACGCCAGCAATCAAAAACAATGCCACGATAAAAAACGTCAGCGCGTTAGACGCAATATGTCGCCACATCAGTCAGCTTTCCCGAACAATACGCTGGCATTCGTGCCGCCAAAGCCAAACGAATTCGACAATGCGATATTGATCTTGCGTTCCCGCTTGGCGTTTGGCGCAAGGTCAACTTTGGTCTCTGTCGCGACATTATCCAAGTTGATCGTTGGCGGCGCGACCTGATCGCGGATCGCAAGGATCGAGAAAATCGCTTCGATTGCGCCCGCAGCTCCCAAAAGGTGACCCGTGGCCGATTTTGTTGATGACATCGTCACCGATCCGGCTGCATCTCCCATCATACGCTCAACTGCGCCCAATTCGATTGTGTCGGCCATCGTGGATGTGCCGTGCGCGTTGATATAATTGATATCTGCAGGTGTTTTGCCCGCATCATCAAGCGCCATGCGCATAGAGCGTTCACCACCCTCGCCGCTCTCGGACGGAGCAGTGATATGATAAGCGTCACCAGACAGGCCGTAACCCAGGACTTCAGCATAGATTTTTGCGCCGCGCGCCTTTGCGTGCTCATATTCTTCCAGCACAACAATACCTGCACCTTCCCCCATAACAAACCCGTCGCGGTCGGCGTCATATGGACGAGATGCCGATTTTGGATCATCTGCACGTTTCGTAGACAAGGCTTTGCATGCGTTGAAACCCGCAATCCCGATTTCGCAAATCGCAGCCTCTGCACCACCAGCCACCATAACATCGGCATTGCCGTATTTGATCAATCTGGTCGCGTCACCGATTGCATGGGCCCCTGTCGAACAGGCGGTTACAACCGAATGGTTCGGCCCTTTGAACCCGTATTTGATCCCGACCTGACCCGAAATCAGGTTGATCAGCGCGCCCGGGATAAAGAATGGGGAAACGCGGCGCGGACCTTTTTCTTTAATCATTACAGCGGTTTCGGCGATGGATTGCAGTCCGCCAATGCCCGACCCGATCAACACGCCGGTGCGGTGCAAATCAGCATCTTCGGTGGGCATCCAACCTGAATCTTCAACCGCTTGCTGCGCTGCCGCGATACCAAACAAAATAAAATCATCGACTTTACGCTGGTCTTTTGGGGCCATGTATTTGGCCGCATCAAACGTACCATCCGTGCCATCGCCGCGCGGCACTTCGCACGCGTATGTCGTGGCAAGCGCAGACGCATCAAAGCTGGTGATCGGCCCAGCACCCGATTGGCCGTCCAGAATACGGCTCCAGCTTTCCTCAACACCATCGGCAAGCGGTGTTACCAATCCCAGTCCTGTTACAACGACACGACGCATAATTCTGCCCTCACCTGTTTTTTCGGCTCTCGCCCCCTGATACCCCACCCAAAGCCATAGGAGCAAGAGCAACGGGCGCTTTCCCGCCATGTTCTGCATGGGCTTCACTTAACCTTAATGGAACAGCCTTAATTTAGGGAAATCGGGGGCTTTTGGGGATGCGAACGTTGCTGCGACCAACCATATTTCTTCTTTGGTTTGCATTGTGGCCGAACATCGGGGTGGCGCAAACCGCCTGTGATATTGCAATCGTTCTTGAGCGGCTTCAATTTGCCCAGATCCGCTTAATCGAAAATTCGGCGACAAACGCCACTGCCCTCGACTTAGCAGCCATCATCGAACATGCACCTCGACTTGACGGTGCAGCCATATCATTGCGATTTGATGGCAAAATGCCACAAGACGATATTGCGACGATTCAGCTTTTTGCCGTCTACGCCCAACGGCACGCAGGGCTGATTGGCGCCAATCGGCGAACGGATCTTTTCAAGAGCCTGAACTCACCCCATTTCGACAGCATCATTAAACGAACCGGCACGATCGTCGCTGAATTGCAATGCAATGTGCAGAACGCACCAAAGGCGGTCGCAAACGACGCGCCCACAACAAAGAAACCGAATTCCACGCCATCGGCTAAAAAAATCAACTACGTGTCTTTGGGGCTAGGCCTGATACTATTGATTACAGGGTGCATTTGCGTGATCGCATTGGTCAAACTTTGGCAAGACTTTCAGCGACGCAAAATCCGACGTGCGAAACGCTACAAGACACATCATAAAACCCAGTTTTCAATGCATTCGGAAACAACACAAACAATCATTCTGGATATCAGTTGCAATGGTGCAAAGCTGCGGCATGGGCGCGATGCCCCGCCTGCCCTGGGCGATATCTGCGAAATCTATCTGCAAAACGAATGGAAGGTTGGCAAAATTCAATGGGCGAACCCCCAATTCTGCGGTGTCACGTTCAATGTGACGCTGAAATCCGATTTCGTAAAATCGCTTCGGTCAATCACACCGAAGAATACCGTCCGCGCACAAAAAACGGCGCCCTAAGGCGCCGTTTTATACATCAGATGGAAAAGCTTACTGTGCTTCGCTGATGAACTTTACTGCGTCGCCAAAAGACTGGATTGTCTCTGCGGCGTCGTCAGGGATTTCAATCCCGAATTCTTCTTCGAAAGCCATGACCAACTCAACAGTGTCGAGGCTATCAGCGCCCAGATCATCGATGAAAGACGCGGATTCGACAACTTTGTCTTCTTCCACACCAAGGTGCTCTACTACGATCTTGCGTACACGGTCTGCGACGTCGCTCATGTCAATTTCCTCACGTTTATCAGGGCAAAACCCAGAGTTCTTTTCAGGCATGTGCCCAGTTTGGTTGCCCAGAGTGGGCGGATAATGGGCCTCTACACGGGACGCCCTTGTCGGTCAATAGCAACGGATGACGTGACGTCAAATGCGCCGACCGGCAATTCTGCGTGGCCTATAACAGGTATTTTGTTATTGGCAAATGCTTTCAACAGACAGTGCGCCCGTTGCCTACAACATGGCCATGCCGCCATTCACATGCAAGGTCGCGCCCGTCATATAAGCAGCCTCAGCACTGGCAAGGAACACGACAGCTGCCGCAATTTCCTCTGCGTCGCCCATACGCCCCGCTGGCACTTGGGTCAAAATGCCCGATTTTTGATCGTCGGTCAGCTTTTCGGTCATTGCTGTTGTGATGAACCCAGGGGCCACACAGTTCACCGTGATCCCGCGACTTGCCACTTCATACGCGATTGATTTGGACATGCCGACCATACCCGCCTTGGACGCCGCATAATTGGCCTGACCGGGGTTCCCCGTCGCACCAACCACACTCGAGATATTGATGATCCGGCCCCAACGCGCCTTCATCATGCCGCGAATGGCCCCTTTGCATAGGCGCATCGTGGATGTCAGGTTCACATCCAAAACAGATGACCATTCATCATCAGACATGCGCATGAAAATGTTGTCGCGGGTAATTCCGGCATTGTTCACCAGAATATCCAGCGATCCCATCGCATCCGCTGCGGCCTTTGGCAGTGCTGTGACCGCCTCAGCATCGGACAGATTACAAGGTAGAACATGGGCCCGATCACCCAACTCCGCGGCCAATGCCTCCAGCGGCTCAACACGCGTGCCCGACAATGCGACTGTCGCCCCCTGCGCATGCAAACCTTTGGCAATCGCGCCGCCAATCCCGCCAGACGCACCGGTCACGAGGGCATTTTTCCCAGTCAAATCAAACATATCTTGTCCTTTTTATAATTACGCCAATGTCGCGGCAGCGGCGGCCACGTCATCAGGTCCGCCTACGGCAGCAGTTGTCAGTGTTTTATCGATTCTGCGGATCATCCCGCAAAGCGCCTTGCCCGCACCAATTTCCCATACTTCTGTCACGCCTTGAGCGGCCATATAAGCAACGCTTTCGCGCCAGCGCACTGAGCCAGTCACTTGGGTCACCAGCTGGGCCTTGATAATTGCGGGGTCCGTGACCGCCTCGGCTGTCACATTGGCAACTAGCGGTACTGTCGGGGCCGTCAAATTCACCGCATCCAATGCCTCTGCCATGACCGATGCAGCTGGGGCCATCAGGTCGCAATGAAATGGTGCGCTCACTGGCAAAAGCATCGCGCGTTTTGCACCCTTTTCTTTTGCAATCACAATAGCACGGTCAATCGCCGCCTTATGCCCGGATACAACCACCTGGCTGGGGTCGTTATCGTTCGCCGCCTGGCATACCTCACCTTGGGCTGCCTCTTCTGCCACGGCCTTAGCAGTTGCGAAATCCAACCCAAGCAGCGCAGCCATTGCGCCAACGCCAACTGGAACAGCATCTTGCATCGCCCGCCCTCGTGTCCGCAAAAGGCGGGCCGCGTCCGCAATACTCAGGCTGCCCGCGGCGGCAAGGGCCGTGTATTCACCAAGCGAATGGCCGGCCACAAAATCAGCAGCCGTTACATCCACGCCTTCCGCATTCATCGCCCGCAGCGCCGCAATCGATGTTGCCATCAACGCAGGTTGCGCGTTCTGGGTTAGGGTCAGCGTTTCAATATCGCCGTCCCAAATGAGCGCGGACAAATCTTCGCCCAAAGCATCATTAACTTCTTCAAAGACGGCTTTTGCAGCCGGGTATGCTTCGGCCAAAGCCTTGCCCATTCCGATTGTCTGCGCGCCTTGTCCCGGGAATACGAATGCTCTCACGTGTGCTCTCCAGTGTTTTGGTTTTGTTACCTTGGGTTAACCCGCGCAGCCGCGCGACACAAGGTTGCGCGCAAGTGCACAGGTCATTTGCGCAAACTTGGCTTTCGTGATGCCACTGCATTGCCCTATGGTTCTGAAAATCACTTCCAAAGGGGCGCCCCGATGACCAGCACCGCGTATTCCACTACGACCAAAACCTTTCATTGGCTAACTGCCCTTTTGATTATTGCCATCATTCCACTTGGCGTGATCGCAGGGCGGTTGCCAATCGACACAGACGCACAAGTCGCTACGAAAACCATGCTGTTTTCGTTGCATAAGACACTTGGGATTGCCGTGTTCATCGTGGCAATATTGCGCATTGCCTATGCATTGACCCAATCAAAACCCGCGAACTTGCATCCCGACCGAAAGGCAGAGACCCTTCTTGCCGAAATCGTGCACTGGTTGCTCTATATTTCTTTGGTGGCTGTCCCGCTAAGCGGATGGATCCATCACTCTGCCGCGGCTATTGCGGCCCCGATCTGGTTGCCATTCTTACAAAACCTACCGTTCGTGCCCCAAGACCCGACCATTTCGGATGCCTTTGGCGGGCTGCACTGGCTGTGGTCCAAGATCATGGTCGGTTCAATATTGCTCCACTTTGCGGGCGCGATGAAGCATCACTTCATCGACAAGGACGCAACATTGCGGCGTATGTGGTTCGGCGGATCTGATGTTGCCACTCAACAGCGAAAAACACCGCGCCTTCCCGCATTTATCGCCGCAGGCATATTTGCGGCGGTCGCCGCGGGCGGCGCATTCGGGGGAATGTTGACCCATTCAACCAATACCGCCCCTGCCCTTGCGGGCGTTGCATCTGATTGGACAGTCACCGACGGAAAAATTGGCATTAACGTATTGCAGCTTGGCAATGATGTGTCAGGCGAGTTCACAGATTGGGTGTCCGTCATCACGTTTGACGAAAACGCCCCGGTAGTCGCGGGCAGTGTCGAAACAACGATCAACATTGGATCATTGCAGCTGGGCACCGTCACATCACAGGCCATGGGCGCGGATTTCTTTGACCAATCCCAATTTCCAAACGCTGTTTTCCAAGCCGACCTTATCCGCGACGGCGGCGCATATGTGGCCGATGGAACCTTATCCATCAAAGGGGCCACTGTCCCCGTGTCCATGCCATTTTCGGTATCGGTCGAAGGCGATATAGCCACAATGTCCGGCGCGGTGCAGCTTGACCGCCGCAACTATGCAATCGGGGAAAGCATGGCGGACGAAAGCAATCTTGGATTTGCAGTGGACGTGCAGATCAGCGTGACCGCGACCCGCTAAACAAAAAGGGCCGCGCCAAATCGATGGCGCGGCCCATAAAATAGGTTGTTCCGAACGCTTATTCGGCCTTCATCGCCTCGATGGAAATCATGATCTCGACCTCATCGCTCACGAATGGGGCAAATTTCCCGACGTTAAAGTCGGAGCGTAGAATTGTAGTGGTGGCATCAAAACCTGCCCAAGGCTTTCCCGCCATCGGGTGGTCTCCAACTTGGTTCATGGTCGCATCCAACGTGACAGATTTTGTTACCTCGTTCAGCGTCAAATCACCTGTGATCATGGCCGTATTGTCGCCAGTCACTTCGATGCCCGTCGATGTGAACGTGACCATCTCATCCTCTGCCGCGTCAAAAAAATCGCCCGACATAAAGTGACCGAAACGTTGTTCCCATCCGGTCATCATCGACATGACGGGAAAGGATACATTGACCGACGACGCTGCAGGATCTTCTTGGTCAAAGGCGATTTCGCCCTCAAAACCAGAGAACATACCGTAAGTGGTGGAATAGCCCAAGTGGTTATAAGAAAACACAATCTGGCTGTGACTTGCGTCCAGAACATAGGCTTCTGGGGATGCAACTGCGGGTGAAGCAACGGCCAGCAATAGGGCCGCTGTTGAAAGTGATTTGAACATTGTTCGCTCCTGAATGAAAACTGATGCCATTAATCTGGGTTGTTTTCACGCAAGGCAATTATGCAAAAATGAACATAGGCTGTTCACCGCCAATTTGGCTAGCCAAAGGTTGGCATGACAGCGGCATGTTTACGCGGTGCAGCACTGCGCAGCATATCGCGGTCAATACGGGCATAAAGCGCACCAATCTGTGCTTCAGTGCCTTCAGCAACGATAAAGTTGTTAAAGCCGTTTTCATGCCGCAAGATCAACCGGACAGCCGAGGAAGAGCCTTTCGACCGGTCAATGACCAAGGATGAAAAGGCATCAAAACCGAAATGGGTGACCAAAACCGCCGTGCCACGGCGGTTGCGCAATACTTCACGCACTTCGCCCAGATTGCGATCGAACTGAAGCTCTGCATCAACGCCGCGATTTGCGTAATTCACCAAAACCGCGCCCACTGCGGCGAATATCGAACATAGTCCGACGCGCATCATCAGGGTTTCAGACTGGAATGCCCCATCAGGCACGAACCACAAACCCAATGCGGCGGCAAAGAAAGCTGCGCCAAAAACAAACGACACAACTTGTGACAAAACAATCCAAGATGGCAACTGGCGGGTTTTGCGCACGGTAAAGCCCCAGTAAGTCTCAGTCAGCGTTGGCCCGCCAAAATCGTCAAATGCCGATGTTTCACTGCTGCGTGGCTGAAAACCGGATGTATCTGTCATTTCTTTACCCTCTTATTGATTACAAACAATCTGGATTTGAAATCAGGCACAAACGGGGCGAAGACGTGGTGGAGTTAAGGTTTCGTTAACCCAGCAAAGAACCTGGCATTTTGGCCTTGTTTTGGTTGCATCACAGGCATGCGCATGTATAAGGCCGCATCTTACCGTGAATATATGAACCGCGTAGTCTCTCGTGGGTGGGGTCGGTAAGCGTTTTATCCCCTCCCTATGAAATGCGCTGAGAAAATGAATGGAGCACACATGCCGCTATATGAGCATGTTATGATTTCCCGTCAGGACCTGTCTAATACACAGGCTGAGGGCCTTATCGAACATTTCGGATCTGTTCTTGCTGACAACGACGGCAAGCTGGTTGATTCTGAGTACTGGGGCGTCAAAACGATGGCCTATAAAATCAACAAAAACCGCAAGGGCCACTATGCGTATCTGCGCACTGATGCGCCTGTGACAGCGATCCAGGAAATGGAACGCCTGATGCGCCTGCACGACGACGTGATGCGCGTTTTGACCATCAAGGTCGACGCCCACGAAGACGGCCCATCTGTTCAGATGCAAAAACGCGAAGAACGTGGCGAACGCCGCGAACGTCGCTAATTTAGATTAGGAAAGGACCTTATATCATGGGTGCAAAACCATTTTTCCGCCGTCGTAAGTCCGATCCATTTGAGGGCGAAAACGCTCCAAAGATCGACTATAAAGACACTCGCCTTTTGCAGCGCTACATCTCTGAGCGCGGCAAAATCGTTCCCGCCCGTATTACTGCTGTTGGTGCAAAGAACCAGCGCGCTCTCGCTCGTGCGATCAAGCGTGCCCGTTTCTTGGCCCTGCTGCCATACGCTGTAAAGTAAGGACACGAGATTATGGATATCATTCTACTTGAACGTGTCGCTAAGCTTGGCCAAATGGGCGAAGTCGTGAAGGTCAAAGAAGGTTACGCTCGTAACTTCCTTCTGCCACAGGGCAAAGCCCTGCGCGTCAACGCTGCTAACCTTGCTCGCTTTGAGGCTGAAAAAGCCCAGATGGAAGCACGCAACCTTGAAACCAAAGCAGAAGCCGAGAAATTGGCAGAAAAGCTGGACGGCGAAACATTCATCGTGATTCGTTCTGCGTCCGACGCTGGTTCGCTTTATGGCTCTGTCACAACCCGTGACGCAGCAGAAGCAGCAACAGCAGCTGGTTTCACAGTTGAAAAAGGTCAGGTTGTTCTGGCCGCGACCATCAAAGACCTTGGCTTACACAACGCAGAAGTTGTTCTTCACCCAGAAGTGTCCGCAACGATCACAATGAACGTCGCGCGCTCTGCTGAAGAAGCAGAATTGCAAGCTGCTGGTAAATCTGTGGCCGAACTGGCTGCAGAAGCAGAAGCAGAAGCGGAATTCGAAATTCAGGAGCTGTTCGATGACATCGGCGGCGCTGCAATGGACGATTTCGGTGACGACGATGCCGCACCAGCACCAAAAGAAGACGACGCGTCCGACGAGGACTAATCGACCCTTTACCACATTAAAAGGGGCCACGCTTGAAACACAGCGTGGCCCCTTTTTCGTGGCGCATTTTATTGCCCTTGCACCATCTCATTGCTAGTCTGCCCACAATATTTTGTGAACGAGGCTGCCGTTTTGACCAACCCTAGTGTATTCCCCGCCCTGACAAGGCGTCGCGCCCTGCAATCAATCGCGTGCGCGGGTGTTCTGGCCGCTTGCGATACGCCTTCGGTTTCTGTTGGCCGATCCGCCACTTCACCGGTCGGGCAATGGACCAATCTGATCCTCAACGCCGTTCGCGCAGGTTCCGTGCCGCCACCTGCCGCGACCCGTGCATTTGCAATGATGCACACCGCAGGCTTTGTCGCGGCCAACGGTACCAATCAGCGTTATGGTGTGCCCTATGCCGTTGGTAACGGCCCATCGGGTGCAAACACCGATGCGGCCTTTGCAGCCGCCGCCGCGACAGCAGCAGGCCATGCTTTGGGCCGTGATTTCACACCACAGCTCAGACAATTCATCCAATCGTCAGGAATTTCCGACCAACGCGCGCTTTCATGGGGCATCAATGTGGGCAATTTCTTTGGCAGCCATCGCCAACATGATGGGTCCGGCAATGCAGGCACGCTTGATACTGTCGCCTATCCCAAAATGATGGATTCGATGGGCTGGGTTCCAACCGGAAATGGTCGCCCTGCCCTGCTTCCGGGATGGGGTAAGGTGCGTCCTTGGGCCATGGGCCAAACCAGCCAGTTCCGCCCGCGCCCATTCCCATCGGCAAACAGTGCGGAATACAGCCGCCAATTCAACAAGGTGCGTGCAATCGGCGGCGTCAACAGCGCGCAACGCACCCCCGACCAAACCCAAACTGCCTTTTTCTGGGAAGACGGGCTTGGCGGCGTGACGCCCCCGGGTCATTGGCAACTGATCGCCATGCGTATTCTGGATCAACGCGGTCTTGATACACTGCAATATGCACGCGCAATGTCCATGCTCAGCATGGCCCAAGCAGACGCCGCGATTGTCACGTGGGACAGCAAATACAAATACGATGTCTTGCGCCCCGAAACCGCGATCCGCGCCTCAGGCAGCACAAATTGGCAGCCGCTGATCCCAAGCCCCGCATTTCCCGCCTATGTATCTGGGCACTCGATGTTCAGTGGCGCATCGGCCCGTATGATTGCGCTGATCATCGGAACAGATGCCGTGTCGTTTTCCGGCACCTCGCCTGATCCACAGCTTTGGCCAGCCCAGCTGACAGGCGTGCGCAGATCATGGTCCAGCCTTTCAGCCGCAGCCGCCGAAAACGGCGCAAGCCGTGAATATGGCGGCGTGCATTGGGAATCCGACAACACCGAAGGTTTGCGAGTCGGCGCACAAATCGCAGATATGGTATTCCGCCGCGCCTTTACGGTGCGGTCCTAAAGGCTGTCGTTGCAATCACAAAGACGACTTCATAAGCTGAGGGCGGGTGTAATTTCACCCAGAATTGCCATTGTTTTTGGAAATTGAAATGAAAAGATTTTGTCTCACGCTGGCCGTTGCCAGCACCCTTTTTGCATGTGGGTCCCCTGAACTTGCCCCGACGCTTCCGCCAAAGCCACCTGCTATTAAGGATTTCGCCCGCCAAATCAACGGCGAAACATGGTCGGGCATCGGAAGCCTTTCAAGCGGACAAAACATCCAAGTTTTGGCTACATTTTACCCCAATGGCGCGCGGGCGACCTATACCAATCTAGGTTGTGTCGCGCGGTGGTCTCTCATTGAAGAACGCGCCACCAATGCAACTTATAAAGAAGATATCATTCGTGGGGATGCCTGCACGGGGTCAATTGTAACAGTCTATGGTCGCGATCGCATCATGAGCTATAATTCAAGGGATCGGGTTGGCGGAAAAATTCTCGCGACCGCCAAACTAAGTAAGACAGTCTATATTGGGAATGGTGGACCAAATATTGCTGATACCGCCCGCGCAACCATCGCAGGTGATTGGCGCGTTACCGCACCTGTCGTCACGCCACCGCGCCAATGCGGAACGCGCCCAAAACGGCCAAATATCCCATCCAGACCGGCTGGGTTGTCATGCTCTTCCTCAGCTATCAAAACACGATTGTCCAATTGCACCGTTGCAGGTGTCGCAGAGGTCGCCTGCGGCGAAGCGTTGGAAGGGGCAGATACCCGCATAATGACTGGCGCAATGAACGGCGCGGCATGCTCAGCAGCAACTGCGGTTGCACAAGGTCGCCAACCGAACACAGGGGACGCGGCAGGTTCAGCCATCATTGGCGCCGTTGATAACGTAGGCGAAAGCATGGGCGGGTTCTTTGGCGGCGCTGTCAGGCTTATGGCCGCTGGTGTCAAGGCGGGTGTCGTCAGCGAATGCAAACGGGATGTGCGTGTTCAGTGCGATCCAGAAGTCGCCTTGCGCCCCTACCGTGAACGGTTGGCACGCTACGAAAACTGCGTCAACGATCAGTAAACTACAAAAAAAGGGCGCCCGACTGAGGCGCCCTTTTCAATTTGATTTCTAAAAAACTTACTCTTCTTCGAGCGCTTCAACTGCTTTTTGCAGGTCTTCTTTGCTGACAGATTTCTCTGCAACAGTTGCGTTCTCCAGAATGTGGTCAACGACCTTGTCTTCAAACATTGGCGCCTGAAGCTGCTGGCGGAACTGTGCGTTCTGCTGCACAAATTCAAAGAACTCGCGTTCTTGTCCAGGATACTGGCGCGCTTGGTTCATGATCGCTTGGGTCATTTCAGAATCGCTTACCTGAACCTCAGCCTTTTGGCCGATGTCAGCCAACAACAGGCCCAACTTCACGCGGCGCTCTGCCAATGAATTGTGCTCGTCAGTTGGTTTGATTTCAGGGTGATCATGGCCCTGAACGTCAGGGTTTTCTTCGTGCCACAGCTGGTGGGCAATTTGACCGGCTTCTGCATCAACCAAGGATGATGGCAGATCAAAAGATACGGCTTTATCCAATGCATCAAGCAGGCCACGCTTAGTTACCGCACGTGATGCGCCTGTGTATTCAGCTTCCAGACGCTCAGTGATTTGGGCTTTCAAACCTGCAAGGTCTTCTGCGCCAAATTTCTTCGCCAGCTCGTCGTCAAGCTTTGGTGTCTTGGCTTCGCGAACTTCTTTCACTGTGCAAGAGAACACGGCCTCTTTGCCAGCAAGGTGCTCTGCCTGATATTCAGCAGGGAACGTCACAGTAACGTCACGCTCTTCACCAGCAACGGCCTTCAACAGACCTTCTTCGAAACCGGGGATGAAAGAGTTGGAACCCAGAACCAGCGGGTAATCTTCGGCTGTGCCGCCGTCGAATGCTTCGCCGTCTACTTTACCAACAAAATCGATCACAACCTGCATGCCGTCTTTGGCCATGCCGTTCTTTGTCTCGTATGTGACCGCCTGCGGGGATGCCGCGAGGTTATCAAGCGCTTCTTGAACCGCTGCGTCGTCAGCTTCAACTTTCATACGCTCAAGTTTGATTTTCTTGTAATCAACGTCAGGCACATCAGGCAAACGCTCGTAGGAAACGTCAACGGCAACATCGTCGCCCTCTTTCCAGTCTGGGTTTGTCATTTTGATTTCTGGCTGGGCCGCTGGACGGTCACCGGATTTCTCCATGTGCTCTGCCATAGCGCCGTCAATGCTTTCTTGCATTGCTTCGCCCATCACGCGCTGGCCGAACTGCTTGCGCATCATCGCCATAGGGACCTTACCCTTGCGGAAGCCCTTCATTTCGACTTCTGGCTGCGCTTCTTTCAGCTTCTCTTCTACTTTGGCGTCCAACTCGGCCGCAGTGACCGTGATCGCGTAACCGCGCTTCAGGCCTTCGTTCAGGGTCTCTTTGACCTGCATGGAATTTCCTTTTTCTTCTCTAACATGTGGTGCGGGTGAAGGGACTCGAACCCCCACGCCTCGCGGCGCCAGAACCTAAATCTGGTGCGTCTACCAATTCCGCCACACCCGCACATGAACGGGGCAAGCGAACACTTACCCCGTCGTTGCGGGGTGTCTAACAAAGGCAACACTAAGATGCGAGAGGAAAAATGACCCAAAAAAAGGCAAGACCGTAACACTTTCTTGCCTTATTGTTGGAAGAATACTTGAGGCAGAAATCAGCAAGAGCGGGAAACACGCCATGCACATGGGAACTATCACACGCACAGCCACGGCTGCTGCAGTATCAACAATCGAATCTGGCCTTTGCGCTGGGACAACAATTATGACGCTGGACGGCGAAATTCCGGTGGAACACCTGTCGGTCGGTGATCGCGTTATCACACGTGACAGCGGCATGTCCGTTGTAAAGGCGATCAACTCTCGCGACGTGAAAATGCAGCCGATCCGCATTAAAGCAGGGTCTTTGGGCCATACACGCCCAGATCGCGACATGATCGTGTCCCCTGGTGCACGCATCCACATCCGCGATTGGCGCGCAGAGGCACTGTTCGGGGCAGCAGCCGCCACAGTAGAAGCCCACCGCCTTGTAGATGGTGAGTTTCTGTCACAGCAGCCAAGCCGCGAAATCAAAGTTTTCGATCTGGTTTTTGACCGCGAACACATTCTTTATGCTGACGGTGTCGAGGTTGTTTCCGCCGCAGTTTAAGCCTGACTATATAATAGACGAAAAGCCGCCCAAATATCTGGGCGGCTTTTTTCGTTGTCGAATCCCCGAAAACCGACAGATTCAAAAACGATACCTTTTGCGGCAATGTGCCTAATTTTTGTGCATCACGTGTTTTTTCGGCCTTCTGTGCGCCCTGCCCTGACTGCACGGAATTGTCCCAAACCCGCAGAAATGTTCTGACCCTGATCAAAGCAACGCATCAAAGGGAATCGCGCCATGAAAAAGATTGAAGCGATCATCAAGCCATTCAAGCTCGACGAAGTGAAAGAAGCGCTTCAAGACGTCGGTGTGCAAGGTCTTTCCGTTGTCGAAGTCAAAGGCTTTGGCCGTCAAAAAGGTCATACCGAATTGTACCGTGGCGCAGAATACGTCGTCGACTTCCTGCCAAAGGTCAAAATCGAGGTCGTTCTTGCGGACGATCAGGTCGATGCCGCAATCGAAGCAATCGTTGCAGCCGCGAAAACAGACAAAATCGGGGACGGCAAAATTTTCGTCTCTTCGATTGAACAAGCCATCCGCATCCGCACCGGTGAATCCGGCGACGACGCACTATAACAATCCGTTAAATTTCTATCTCTAAAGCTGAAGGGAAACGCCATGAGCGCGAAAGACGTCCTAAAACTGATGAAAGATGAAGGCGCAGAATACGTCGACATCCGTTTCACAGATCCACGCGGTAAGTTGCAGCACGTAACAATCGTGAACGACCTTGTTGACGAAGACTTCCTTGAAGAAGGCTTTATGTTTGACGGCTCGTCCATCGCTGGCTGGAAATCCATCGACAAATCCGACATGAAACTGATCCCTGACACCACATCAGCCTATGTTGACCCCTTCTATGCTGAAAAAACGATCTGCATCCACTGCAACGTGGTAGAGCCAGACACAGGCGAAGCCTACGCACGTGACCCACGCGGCACAGCAGAAAAGGCAGAAGCCTACCTGAAATCCACAGGCATCGGCGACACATCATTCTTTGGCCCAGAAGCTGAATTCTTTGTGTTTGACGACGTGCGTTATTCTGTTGGCATCAACAAAGTGTCCTACCAAGTTGACGCAATCGACGCATCTTGGAACACAGACACTGAGTTCGAGATGGGCAACTCTGGCCACCGTCCAGGCGTTAAGGGTGGTTACTTCCCAGTAAACCCAATCGACGATGCGCACGACATGCGCGGCGAAATGCTGTCCACGATGAAGCGCATGGGCATGAAAGTTGACAAGCACCACCACGAAGTGGCGTCTTGCCAGCACGAACTGGGCCTCATCTTTGGCACATTGACCAAGCAAGCTGATGAGCTGCAAAAGTATAAGTATGTGATCCACAACGTGGCTCAGGCTTACGGCAAATCCGCGACATTCATGCCAAAGCCGATCGCTGGCGATAACGGCACAGGCATGCACGTGAACATGTCCATCTGGAAAGATGGTAAGCCATTGTTCGCAGGCGACAAATACGCTGATCTGTCCCAAGAAGCATTGTACTTCATCGGTGGCATTCTCAAGCACGCGAAATCCTTGAACGCGATCACCAACCCATCCACAAACTCTTACAAGCGTTTGATCCCGGGTTTTGAAGCACCAGTTCTGTGCGCCTACTCTGCGTCCAACCGTTCCGGTGCTGTACGTATCCCTTGGGCCGAATCCCCCAAGGCAAAGCGCGTAGAGGCACGTTTCCCTGATCCAGCAGCCAACCCTTACCTGTGCTTTGCTGCACTTTTGATGGCTGGCATCGACGGCATCAAAAACAAGATCGACCCGGGCGCTGCTTCTGACAAGGATCTTTATGACCTGCCACCAGAAGAGCTTGCGGCGATCCCAACTGTCTGTGGTTCCATGCGCGAAGCACTCGAAGCACTTGAGGCTGACCACGATTACCTGCTGCAAGGCGACGTGTTCACTAAGGACCAGCTCGAAGGCTACATGGCACTGAAATGGGAAGAAGTGTTCGAATATGAGCACTGCCCACACCCAGTGGAATACAAGCTGTATTACTCTTGCTAAGCAGTTGAATATTTGGAATTGGGCGCCCTATTCGGGCGCCCTTTTTCGTTATCGGCCAAGTGTTGCGTTCCTGCGCCAATGTTTTGTCGCGCTGGATAGCTTCATCGTTCGGCTAAGCGATGTTTGTATCCGTTTCTCCGGCAATCGTTTGGGGATGTCTGACAACGTAAGTGTGAATCGCGAATAAGACGGCACGTGATATTGGCATCCGCACAAACGCCTGATGCTCGCTACGCAAATACGCTCCTCCCTCATTTTGTTCACGCGGGGATGTCATTTTGCGCGGATGGAATAATTCGGGGCTTCGGTATCGCATGATATTATACCGCCACAGCGGTCTATCGGCCTGTATGCCATCAAATAGTCGCTGCACCCGTTTGGCGATTTGTGCGTCGAATTCCGGAACTGTCTCGTGAATGGCAGTCAGCGGCTTGCCGATTTTTTCCGACAGTGTCCAGCTCGCTGGAAAACACAGGACGGCGGCCGTCAGAACATGCTCGTTTCCACGCTTTTCATGCAGACATAGATCTTCTTGCACAAGGCGTGCTGCGACCAACATTGGATCATCATCCAGTGCAACACGCACACCGTCAGGGCGGATAATACCGTCATCGCTGATTTCGTATCCATCTCGATTGCGGATGACATCCAAAACTTGCGCCAATACTTCTGACTTGGCCGCTGGGTCGGCCCCTACATCAGCATGCACCTGCGATAGGGAATGTTCCAACAGCGTGTCCCGCAAGGCCATTTGCGCGGCAAATGCTTCATCTTTGATGATCCATCCATCGGCATCTAGCGGTGAAATACCCGGCAGTGATGCGCCAAACCTTGGCTCGAAGGGGATGGAGTTTTGCAAGATCGTCGTCATGCGTCGTTTTTCGCCTGTCTGATATGTCGCAAACAAACCTGACAGGGCCATTCACCCATCGCAACCTCAAACGATAACGAAGGGCTTATCTATGAACACGCATCATCGCGACATCCGCAAAATCGACCCGACCCGCGGCGCACGGCTCCCTGACGGGTCGCCAAATGACAACGATCGTGTGGAAATTGGACCAACCCAGCTCGCGTTTTCCGAATGGGAGGCAGCAGGCCTTGCCCTGCCCAATTTGGATGCGATGCGCGCATATCGGCACAAACGCCTTGTTGATGCGGTGAATTCGCGTGGCTACGGCGGTATTTTGATGTTCGATCCGCTCAACATCCGCTATGCGACCGACAGCACAAACATGCAGCTGTGGAACACCCATAACGCATTCCGCGCCTGTTTGGTTTGTGCTGATGGATACATGGTCGTTTGGGATTATAAAAACGCAATGTTTCTGAGTAAATTCAACCATCTGGTAAATGAACAGCGGTCGGGCGCGGACCTGTTCTATTTCGATCGTGGCGACAAAATTGACGTGGCCGCGGATGAATTTTCCAACCAAGTCCGCGCTGTTATTGCAGAACATGGTGGTGCTAATCCGCGTTTGGGCGTCGACAAAATCATGATCCACGGCTTGCGCGCGCTGGAAGCACAGGGATTTGACGTCATCCCGGGCGAGGAATTGACCGAGAAAGCCCGCAGTATCAAAGGACCCGACGAAATCCTTGCCATGCGGTGCGCATCGGTTGCCTGCGAAATCGCCTGTTACGAAATGGAAATCGCCGCGCGCGCTGGCGTGCCACAGGGCAATATGTCCGAAGATGACATCTGGGCCGTGCTTCACGCTGAAAATATCAGACGCGGCGGTGAATGGATCGAAACACGTCTGCTTTCGTCAGGTCCGCGCACAAATCCCTGGTTTCAGGAATGTGGCCCGCGCATTGTGCAAAACAACGAAATTGTCGCGTTTGATACTGATCTGGTGGGTGCATATGGCATCTGCATCGACATCAGCCGCACGTGGTGGATTGGCGATCAAAAGCCGCGGCAAGATATGATTGATGCCATGAAAATTGGTGTGGAACATATTGAAAAGAATATGCAAATGCTCCGACCTGGGGTGAACATCCAAGACCTTAGCCGCAACTGCCACCCACTGCCCGCACACTACCAAAATCTGAAATACGGTTGCATGATGCATGGCGTTGGCCTGTGTGATGAATGGCCGCTTGTCGCCTATCCCGATCAGATGGTCGATGGCGCGTTTGACTACGAATTGCAGGCAGGCATGACACTTTGTGTTGAGGCGCTCATCAGTCCCGAAGGTGGCGATTTTTCTATCAAGTTGGAGGATCAAGTGCTGATTACAGAAGACGGCTTTGAAAACTTGACCAAATATCCACATGATGCCGCGTTGATGGGACACTAGATCGTGACAATGGGCGGGCGCTGTTGCACCTGCCAACACATTCGGCGCAGGCTAATCGGACAGCAACACCACCGAAAGGCCGCACAATGCACACCGAACGATTCACTTTTCCCGGACATGGTGGCCATGATCTGGCCGCTCGTCTGGATCTGCCAAGCGGCCCGCATTTGGCGACAGCCGTGTTTGCGCATTGCTTCACTTGCTCAAAGGATATTACCGCCGCACGCCGCATCGCCGCGCGACTGACCACAATGGGCTTTGCCGTCTTGCGGTTTGATTTCACAGGGCTTGGCCATTCGGATGGAGAGTTCGAGAACACAAATTTCACCTCAAACGTCGCCGATCTTTACGCGGCAGTGGCAAGTTTGACGGCACGGGACATGGCCCCGACAGTCTTGATCGGCCACTCGCTTGGTGGCGCGGCAGTGCTAAAAGCCGCGGCCAACCTGCCCCAGATCACGGCCGTCGTAACAATTGGCGCCCCGTCTGATCCCGGCCATGTGGTCCATAACTTTGGAACCTCGCTTGATGAAATAGCCGCAAACGGCAAGGCAGAGGTGTCTCTTGCCGGTCGTCCATTTACGATCAGCCATGACTTTGTCCAAGATGTTGCAGCAACCGAACTGAACGCATGTTTGGCCAACCTGCGCGCGGCCCTTTTGGTTCTGCATAGCCCGATTGACCAAACCGTTGGCATTGAAAACGCCAGCCAGATATTCCTCGCGGCGCGGCATCCCAAAAGCTTTGTAACACTTGATGACGCGGATCATTTGATCAGTGATGTTGATGACGCCGAATATGCGGCCGATGTTATCGCGGCATGGGCACGCCGGTATTTGCCCCCCGCCCCAAAGAATGCCGACGCAAACATCCCAGAAGGTGTCTTGCGCGTGTCAGAGTCTGATCCCGACGGGTTTCTGCAAGACATCCAGTCGGGTGACAATCACACGGCGCTTGCTGATGAACCTGTATTCTTTGGCGGAACCAACAAAGGCATGACGCCATACGGCTTTTTGTCGGCGGCACTGGGCGCTTGCACATCCATGACGATCCGCATGTATGCCCGCCGCAAAAAGATGCCGCTTACCCATGTCCGGGTTGATATCACCCACGGCAAAAGCCACTTTGAAGATGCAGAAACAAAAGCAAAAACCAAGGTCGATGTGTTCGAACGCTTGATCCATCTGACAGGTGATCTGTCTGAGGCGGACCGCTCGCGCCTTTTGGAAATCGCGGACAGATGCCCCGTTCACCGCACGCTGGAACAAAGCTCTCAAATAAAATCACAGCTTGTGTAGCGCATGAAAAAGGGCGCGTAAGCGATTGCCTACGCGCCCTTTTCTGAATTCTTCTAATTAACCGCGTGCGCGGCTCAGCATCTTCCACAGGCTTGGAACCAGAACGGCAGCCAGTGCCAGTTTCAGCGCGTCACCGACCAAGAATGGTGTCAGACCCCATGCAAGGATCGGTTGATCCCAACCGTAAAGCTGACCCAGCCAGATCAGGCCCGGCACATAAATCAGCACGTTACCAATCAACATCGCCAGCGCCATTTTACCAAATGAACGGTCCCAGCCTGCACGTGCCGCCATGCCCAACGCCAATGTCGCCAGAACATACCCGACAAGATAACCGCCAGTGCCGCCCATCATATATGTTAGGCCATTCGCTTCAGCCGTTGAATTGGCGAAAATGTCGAACCCAAGCGCGCCAACAATCATATAGCCAAGGATCGTTGTCAGACCCAGACGCGGGCCATAGGCCGCACCGATCGTCAGAACCGCAAATGTGCCCATTGTGATTGGCACAGGCCACATCGGTACTTTGATCTTTGCAAAAATGGCCAATGCCGCGATCCCGACTAGAACCAGAATGGCTTGTTTCGCCAGTTGCATACGCCCTTCGGTGTTACCGATGGCTTCAATCAGAACTTTATCTTGTGATGCGAGGGCCATGTGCCGCTCTCCTTCTTGGGTTGTTTGACACGTTTTTGCCCTAGCGGAAGCCGGTGTGCAAGGCTGGACGCAATATCAAGGACGAATGTAGTGGCTAATTGAGGTATAATCCTTGCGCGGCCCCGTCACCCGCCATGTGGCCGACCAATGCGGCCAACCGTTAAAATCATATGTAACATCGTATGTATCAGCCCCGCACAGATGGGTTGAACCAATGGCCTCGCCTGTGGGGTCAAAACGGTGAAATGGCGATCCGTCTTCAAAAAATACCGAGATACCGGTTTGGTCTGGCGACCAAAGGTAGCCGCGCTGAGCGGCCATCACAGCCCCCGACAAAAGCGTCAAGGTGCCCGTTTCGCAATAGCAGAGGTTTTCGCCATCCGGCGTCAGCGTTGCCTGCCCTATCAAGGTGCCATCCTGCCCGAATTTGAGGTCCTTAATGCTACGTGACAGGCGCCATTCACCGGCAAAGTCTGACAACGTCAGCATTGCCGTGCCCCCCATTGCAAACCTGCGATTCCCCCAAACACGCAGGCAAGTTGGTTGGAACAGTCGAGCAACGGCGCAAAACCGATCAAATCTGCTACTTTTATGCGCATTTCATCCCTCTTTCGCGTCACAGGCTTGAGACCTGCCTCCCTCCCCCTTATGACGCAAGGCGTAATCGCTGCCCAATCACAAAATAAGGTTTTCCGCTTATGATCCCGCGCTATTCCCGCCCCGACATGGTTGCCATCTGGTCCCCAGAGACAAAGTTCAAAATCTGGTACGAGATCGAGGCACACGCATGTGATGCAATGGCCGATCTGGGCGTGATTCCACGCGAAAACGCAGACGCGGTCTGGAAAGCCAAAGACGTTGAATTCGATGTGGCCCGTATCGACGAAATCGAGGCCGTGACCAAACACGACGTCATCGCATTTCTGACCCATCTGGCCGAACACGTCGGCGCAGACGAGGCGCGTTTCGTGCATCAGGGCATGACATCATCCGACGTGCTTGATACCTGCCTGAACTTGCAATTTGTGCGCGCCGCCGACTTGTTGATCAAGGATATGGATCGTCTGTTGGCCGCCCTCAAAACCCGCGCCTTTGAACACAAAGACACACCGCGCATCGGCCGCAGCCACGGTATTCACGCAGAACCTACAACGATGGGCCTGACATTCGCACGCTTTTACGCAGAAATGGACCGTAACCGCGCCCGCCTTATTGCAGCGCGTGCCGAAATCGCGACCGGCGCTATTTCCGGTGCCGTTGGCACATTCGCCAATATTGACCCGCGTGTCGAAGAACACGTTTGCGAAAAACTGGGCCTGACACCTGAACCCATCAGCACCCAAGTCATCCCGCGTGACCGTCACGCGATGTTCTTTGCCGTGCTCGGTGTGATTGCTTCCAGCGTCGAAAACGTGGCTGTTGAAATTCGCCACATGCAGCGCACAGAGGTATTGGAAGGCGCGGAATACTTTGCCGTTGGTCAAAAAGGATCATCTGCAATGCCGCATAAGAAAAACCCGATCCTGACCGAAAACCTGACTGGCCTTGCGCGTCTTGTGCGTATGTCCGTGATCCCCGCGATGGAAAACGTGGCACTTTGGCATGAACGCGACATTTCGCATTCCTCCGTGGAACGCACGATCGGGCCGGATACAACTATCACGCTTGATTTTGCTCTGAACCGTTTGGCTGGTGTCGTCGAAAAGATGCTGATCTTCCCGGACAACATGATGAAAAACATGCACCAGTTCCGTGGTTTGATTATGTCGCAGCGTGTCTTGCTTGCACTCACCCAAGCCGGCGTCAGCCGTGAAGACAGCTATAAATACGTGCAGCGCAACGCGCTGAAGGTGTGGGACAACAACGCCGACTTCAAAACCGAACTGTTGGCCGACGAAGATGTGCGCAAAGCATTGTCAGCCGAAGAAATCGAAGAAAAATTCGACCTCGGCTATCACACCAAACACGTTGATACGATTTTCATCCGCGTATTCGGCGAAAGCTAATAACCTAAGATCGACCTGGCACCCCAGCGCCAGGTCGATTGTCCAAGCAGCAGTTTAGGCGACGTTTGGCGCGTGCAGTGGCTGTGGCTGCGGGCGGTGCGTCGCGCGTGGTACATGCGGCATCGTGCGCTTCGCAGGCATCGACAACACGGCATAGCGGCGACCGTCACCTTCGTTCAAATACGGATCGCCAATGCGTTCGGCGTCAAAACCCAGCTGACGCAACGCACGCATCAACGCCAGTGGCGACAGTGACATCAGATGCGATGCGCCCTGATCTGCGGCGACATCAACCAGACCCTGCACGATAAGCCCCAAACACTGGCTGCGGTCGGCATGGGTATCCACATCGTCCGACATGACCAGCCGCGTACATTCCCACATATCATTGGTTTCGACATCTGCCGCCATGACACTTGGTGGGATGTCGATCAGCTTGCCCTTCAACGCGTCACGCAACATATAACTATGCGTGCCCCATTTGGCAGTCGTCGCCATTGCGCGCGCGCCGCCGATAACTGTGCCATTACGTAAAACAAGCGAATAAAATGCGGTCGGGTTGTCATATTGGTCCATTTCCACCTCATCATCGTGCGGAATATCCCAACCAAGATTGTCGACAAAGAATCGCTTTCTCAGACCAAGAAAGTCATAAAAAGCAGTCCCGTAGGTGTGAAGTTGTGCAAGATTAAATGTAATTTGTTCCATGTATACTCTCCTTTATGGCGAGTAAATTATAGCACTGCACCTTACGATTGTTAGGAGCGCTCGGCCAAAATTGCACTTTTCATGCATCATTAATAAAAGATGAATTTTGCGGAGTAAGGGGCTAAATAAGCCCGTATTGGCTCGCTAGGGCGGCCGCTTGTGTGCCCGTTTTGGCACCCAGTTTTAGCTTGGCATTCTTAAGCCGTTGTTTCACGGCCCCCTCGGTCACGCCAAGGTCAAAAGCGATTTCTTTCAATCGCTTACCGTCACGCACCATGCCCAACGCCTCTAACTCTGCCATGGTCAGATTGGTGGGCGGCGCCATTTCCAAATGTCGCCGTTTGACATAGGCATGTAGCAGGCTGATTTCCAAATCGGTGTAGTCGCGATCCGAACGCACAAACGAGCCAAAAGACCGCTGGCCTTCGGCATTGCCGTCAAACACGGACACAGCCACCCCATACCGCAAACCGAAATTCTGGGCCTGCGCGATAATTTTGCGCGGATCTTCAATATCGATTTCCGACCAACGCAACGCGCCAACCTTGGAATACGCCCAGCGGATCACTGGATCAAAAAGCATGAAACTATTTTTGGTATAGTGATCAACCCAATTCGGCGGCAGGGCATTCACTTCTTCCACGGGAAATGCAAAACCGATTCTCAACGCAATATAATGGCCCACCGGAGCGAGCTCTTTGAGTTGTTCAGGGCCAATTCGTTGCATTGCATCGCCTATTCAAGCTGCAAGCTATACTAAAACGTAGCTTGCGTCCGCTTCACTTAACGAGAAAGTTATACCAAGTGAATTAATTAGTCGTAATAGTGATAATGTAAAAGCCGTAAGGAAGACGTTAGAACAATGACTGCCAGACTTGAAATAAAAAAAACGCTCGCTGAATTACAGGCTATCGCTACGGGCGGTTTCGCGCTTGCGTTTCATATCCGTTTCACGACGCCGACGTTTCTATTCCAAACCTATCCAAAAGACTGGTTGGACTACTATTCTCAAAACGGGCTCGTGATGTCTGACCCGACTGTCGCGTGGGGGTTTTCTAACACCGGCGCGATCAACTGGTCCGAACTGGCAGATCAGGACACCGCAGGCGTCATGTCAAAAGCAGCCGAATACGGGCTTGTCCATGGTCGCACCTGCGCCCGCGAAGTGGACGACAGCCGCAGCATCGGCAGCTTCGCCCGCCCCGACCGCGAATTTACCCCCGACGAGGAAAAAACACTTTGCGATGCCATCACCCGTTTGCATGACATTACCGCAAAGCTGGATCGCCTGTCGCCCGAAGTCAGCGACGAGTTCCGTAAAATGTCGGTGAAATATACGCATTCACAGTAGACGCTAAGACTTCGTTTATCATGTCGTGCCACTAGTGGTGGCATGACTGATACAGCATTTGCCCCGCTTGCCGATCGCGCCGTCCCGCTTAGCCGTAAACGCAAGGCGGCGGTCATTGTGCAACTGCTGATCGGGGATGGCGGCAAACTGGAATTGTCCCAACTGCCCGATGATTTACAGATATTGCTGGCACGGGAACTGGGGGCCATCCGGCTTGTTGATCGCGACACCGTGCATCAAATCGCTGCGGAATTTGCGCAAGATTTGGGGTCTGTGGGGCTGTCATCACCCGGCGGGGCCGATGGCGCGATAGAGGCATTGTCATCCCACCTAAGCGCGGATTTGACAGCGCGGTTGCGCGCTGAACGGGCCGATGCCGCTGGTCGCGATCCTTGGATATCGTTGCTGGCACTTCCTGACGATCGGTTTTTGACAATACTCACACAGCAATGCGCGGAAATCAGCGCGGTTGCTTTGTCCAAACTGCCTGTCGCACGCGCAGCACTTATGCTGGAAAAGCTTTCGGGCGATATGGCACGTCGCATCGCATATGCCGTAGCCCAAACCGAAAAAATTGCCCCCGAAATGGTCGCCCGCATTGGCACGGCGCTGGTGCGTGACCATTGTAAATCAACTCCTGTCGCATTTGAAAAAGCCCCCGATGCGCGTGTCGGCGCGATCCTTAATTCCAGCCCCGCAGCGACGAGAGAGGCTGTTTTGAACGGCTTGGGCGACGATGACCCCGCCTTTGCCGACAATGTGCGCAAGTCCATCTTCACCTTTAAGGATATCCCCGACAGGCTTGCCCCAACAGACATTCCGGCCTGCATTCGTGGTGTGGCCGCTGACGTTCTGGCAACCGCAATCGCGGGTGCATTGACTGGCGGTGAGGATCTGAAAAAGACAGGCGAATTCATATTGGAAAATATTTCGCAACGAATGGCGGCCCAAATCCGCGAAGAGGCCGAAGAAAAAGGCACCATCAAACCAAAAGTTGCAGAAGACGCGATGCGCGAATTGTCCTCTGCCATCAGGGCGCTTGCTGATGACGGATCCATCACATTGATCTCTCCTGAAGATGAGGAATCCGACGACTAGGCATAGACAGGCCAATCTGGCCTGCATACTGTTTGGAAATGACCCAAACAAACACACCTACTGACGGGCGCCGCTGGCACGATATGGGCGGCGAAGCGGCAGGGCCCGTGCCCCACGACCAACACGACTTTTCCATTTGGGAAAAACGTGTGGATGCGCTGATGATCCTGTGTTCGGCAAAGGGGCATTTCACGGTGGACGGGCTGCGCCGTGTCCTCGAAGACATGCCACCTGACAGCTTTGAAACCATGACATATTATGAACGCTGGATCGCCTCCATCGGGCAAAATTTGGTTGAGGCTGGCGTTTTGACGACAGCTGAAATTGGCCAGCGCATGTCGGAAATCCAGACCCGCGGTCCAACTTATGGTGATGCCGCTCATGGGTGAACAGGTCCGCGTCCGCACTGACATGCCGCCCGGTCACATCCGCACGCCAACGTATCTGCGTGGCAAAACCGGTGTGATCGAACGCACGCTTGGCCCCTTCCCCAACCCAGAGGAACTGGCCTACAGGCACGCGGGCACGCCCCTGCCCCTGCACCGCGTCCGGTTCACAATGGCCGAAGTTTGGGGCAACGCCGCCGCCTACCCCAATGACACAATAGAAGCCGAAATTTACGCCCATTGGTTGGAGCCTGTCGATGCCACATGATCATGCCGACCATTTGTCCCCGTCGGGTCACCCCTACCGCGCGGATGACGATCGCCCGCTTAGCTATTGGCAGGGCATGGAAATCGCGATCCGCGAGCTTTTGATTGAAAAAGGCGTCATTACAGCTGCGGATGTTGCCAATCAAATCGACGCAATGGACAGCCGTAGCCCCGCAAATGGTGCGGCGGTTGTGGCCCGCATGTGGACCGATCCCGCATTTTGTGAAGCCATGCGCAATGACGCAAGCGCTGCCACAGCTGAAATGGGTTTTGACATTGGCCCGATGAAACTGATTGCAGTTGAAAACACCGACACACTGCACAACGTCGTCGTTTGCACACTCTGCTCTTGCTACCCCCGCAATCTTTTGGGGTTGCCGCCGGATTGGTATAAATCCCGTGCTTACCGGTCCCGAACAGTGCGTGAACCTCGCAGCGTCTTGGCAGAATTTGGTGTGGTTTTGCCTGATGATACGCAAGTTCGCGTGCACGACAGCACCGCGGACATGCGATACATCGTGATCCCCGCCCGCCCTGAGGGCACAGATGGCTGGTCTGTCGCTGACCTCGCCCATTTGGTCACACGCGACAGCATGATTGGCACTGGCCTTCCGAAATCGCCGACTTCACTTGCCTGACAGCCATCACCCGCATAGATGACGCAGATGACCCAAGTGCCCAAACCCAAAGGATCGTTTGCCGATTGGACCGTCGACCGCGCGCTACGCGGGCTGATTGGTACGGCAATGCGTATGCCTTATGCGCAGCGGGTGCCGTTTATGGGCGCTGCACTGCGCCGCGTGATCGGACCCCTTGCAGGATACCGGCGCCGCGCCGAGTCGCATTTGGGGTATATCTATCCCGATATGCCAGACGATGTGCGCCGCCGCGTTGCTGACGGTGTTTGCGACAATTTTGGCCGCACATTGATCGAAAATTACAGCTGGTCTGAGTTGGGCAAGCGATTGGCGACCACTGATGCCACAGGAAGCGGATTGGAACACATCGCGCGGGCGAAATCTGACGGACAGCCGGTTATCTTTGTCACCGGACATTTCGGAAATCACGAGACTCCGCGCCATGTATTGACCCGTATGGGTTATGATGTCGGTGGCCTTTATCGCCCAATGACCAACGCGTATTTTGATGCCCATTATGCCCCCACCATGACCGCGTGGGGTGGTCCGGTCTTTGCACAAGGGCGGCGCGGCACAATGGGTTTCGCCCGTCACCTTAAATCCGGCGGGATGGGCACGTTATTGTTTGATGTCGCAAGCAGCAGCGGAACGCCAATTCAATTCATGGGGCAAAGCGCCAAGACAGCAACATCAGCCGCCGATTTGGCCATCAAACTTGATGCAATCGTCGTCCCCTACTTCGGGACGCGCCAGCCTGACGGCCTATCGTTCAAGGTTGAGGTCCTGTCCCCGATCCTGCGCAGCAATCCTGTTCGAATGATGCAGGACATGACCGACAGATTGACCGATAAGGTCACTGATCACCCTGACCAATGGTTTTGGGTTCACCGCCGCTGGAAATAACAGGCTTTAACGAATCTCGGCTGCCGCAAGAATCGGACCGTGCCGATCCCGTTGAATAATGACAACAACGGGGTCATTCCCTCGCGCCGCCGCAGTCATCGCCAACGGGCTGGCGCCATTCCAATCGCCCACGGTTTCCCATGAGGTGACAACATTGCTGTAACGCAATGTTTTCCCTGCATTTTCGCCGCGCCGAATGTTTACCGATTCTTCTGGTGTGTAACGCACAACCTGCACCACCATGTTACCGATACGGCCTGCGTTTGATGTGGCTTTGATCTGAACAGATCCACCGCTGCGCGCGATGGAAATGGAAACAGGATCGGGTGCGGACCGATGCGCCATGACATGGCCCATGACCTCCATGCCTTTTGATCCGATCACGTGATCTTTGCCGCCGATCACCATCTGGGGGGTGTATACGGTCGTGGCCCCCGCGGCTTGGGCATAGCGGTGCTGCCGCGTGGTATTGGCCTTGCTACCAAAAATATCTTTCCAGCCCAGATAATCCCAATAATCAACGTGTAACGCCAATGCGATGACATCGTTGCGCTTTGCCAAATCATGCAACAACGCATCAGCAGGCGGACAAGACGAACACCCTTGGGATGTATAAAGCTCGACAACGACTTTGTTGTCTTGTGCGATAACAGGTGTTGCGCCCATCGCGCCCAACAAGGCGAGTGCTGTCAATAATTGCCGCATGATCATTCCAAAATTCCGAGTGTGTCTTCATTTTCTATTTGGAAAGTTCTGAAATGACCAATCAACGAAATGCGAGCGTTTCGCGAGCGATGTTTCAATTTCGCAAAAAAATCTCACGAATGAAAGTTTCGGTGTGCAATGGTATACAAAATGACATGCAGCCCTTGATTACAGCCCCCGTATGAGGCAAAAGCCACCTAATTCATCCTTTCACGCGCCTATTAAAGGAATAGCCAATGACGATTACAGTCGGCCACGATACCGCAAAAACCCGCAAGACACTGACCGTAGGGTCACAATCCGTGTCTTATTACTCCATCGCTGCTGCTCAAGAAGCTGGCCTTGGTGATTTTTCAAAGTTGCCTGCCGCGTTGAAAGTGGTTCTGGAAAACCTGCTGCGTTTTGAAGACGGTGGTTTCTCCGTCTCGACCGACGACATCAAGGCGTTTTCCGAATGGGCCACCAACGGTGGTAAGAACCCGCGCGAAATCGCATACCGCCCTGCCCGCGTGTTGATGCAGGATTTCACCGGCGTTCCCGCCGTTGTTGACCTTGCCGCCATGCGCGACGGCATCGTGGCCTTGGGTGGCGACGCCCAGCAGATTAACCCGCTGAACCCCGTTGATCTGGTCATCGACCACTCTGTTATGATTGACGAATTCGGCCAGCCACGTGCGTTCCAGATGAACGTGGACCGCGAATATGAACGCAACATGGAACGCTACCAGTTCCTGAAATGGGGCCAGGGCGCGTTCAACAATTTCCGCGTTGTGCCACCGGGCACAGGCATCTGCCACCAGGTGAACCTGGAATATCTGGCCCAGACTGTTTGGACAGACACCGACCAAAACGGTGAAGAAGTGGCCTACCCTGACACGCTCGTCGGCACAGACAGCCACACAACCATGGTCAACGGTTTGGCCGTCCTTGGTTGGGGCGTCGGCGGGATCGAAGCCGAGGCCGCGATGCTTGGTCAGCCGGTTTCCATGTTGATCCCAGAAGTCGTTGGCTTCGAGCTGACAGGCGCAATGGTCGAAGGCACCACCGGCACCGACCTCGTGCTGAAAGTCGTTGAAATGCTGCGCGAACTTGGCGTTGTTGGCAAATTCGTCGAATTCTACGGCGCTGGTTTGGACGTTCTGCCACTGGCCGACCGTGCAACAATCGCCAACATGGCACCTGAATACGGTGCGACTTGTGGCTTCTTCCCGATCGACAACGAAACCCTGCGTTACCTGCGTAACACTGGCCGCGACGAAGACCGCATCGCATTGGTCGAAGCCTACGCAAAAGAAAACGGTTTCTGGCGCGGCGCGGATTACGCCCCTGTCTATACAACCACCCTGTCACTCGACATGGGCACAATCGTTCCTGCGATTTCCGGTCCAAAGCGCCCACAAGACTACGTGGCACTGACAGACGCAAAATCCGCATTCGCGAACGAGATGGAGAATACCTTCAAGCGTCCGATGGACAAAGAGGTGGCTGTCACTGGCGAAGATTACACATTGTCATCCGGCAAGGTTGTTATCGCCTCCATCACGTCTTGCACCAACACATCCAACCCGTATGTGATGATCGGCGCGGGCCTTGTGGCGCGCAAGGCGGCCGCTTTGGGTATGGATCGCAAACCTTGGGTTAAGACGTCGTTGGCCCCGGGTTCCCAAGTTGTGTCCGAGTATCTTGAGGCCGCTGGCCTGCAAGAAGACCTTGATAAGGTTGGCTTTAACCTTGTTGGTTACGGCTGCACGACCTGTATCGGTAACTCTGGTCCTATCCAGAAAGAACTGTCCGACGCCATCGCCGAAGGTGATCTGGTCGCGACATCTGTTCTGTCCGGTAACCGCAACTTTGAGGGTCGCATCTCACCTGACGTGCGCGCGAACTACCTCGCGTCCCCACCGTTGGTTGTGGCCTATGCGCTGGCAGGCACGATGGACATCAACCTCGCGTCCGACCCAATCGGCCAAGACCGTGACGGCAATGATGTCTACCTGAAAGACATCTGGCCAACTTCCACGGAAATCAACGAACTGGTCGAGAAAACAGTAACCCGTGAAGCGTTCCTCAAGAAATACGCCGACGTATTTAAGGGCGACGAAAAGTGGCAAGCTGTTGAGGTCACCGATTCTGAAACCTACGACTGGCCTGCGACATCGACATACGTGCAAAACCCGCCGTATTTCAAAGGCATGTCCAAGGACGCAGGCACGATCAAAAACGTCGAAAACGCCAAGGTTTTGGCCGTTCTGGGCGACATGATCACAACCGACCACATCAGCCCTGCGGGCTCGTTCAAGGATACAACACCTGCGGGTCAGTATCTGATCGAACGTCAGGTGCCTGTGCGCGAATTCAACTCTTACGGTGCGCGCCGTGGTAACCACGAGGTCATGATGCGCGGCACATTCGCCAACATCCGCATCAAGAACGAGATGCTCGACGGCGTTGAAGGCGGCTACACCAAAGGTCCGGGTGGCGCACAAACGTCCATCTTTGACGCGGCGATGGCGCATCAAGAGGCTGGCACACCGCTCGTCATCTTTGGCGGCGAACAGTATGGCGCGGGTTCGTCCCGTGACTGGGCTGCTAAGGGCACGGCGCTCCTGGGCGTTAAAGCGGTCATCACCGAAAGCTTTGAACGTATTCACCGTTCCAACCTTGTTGGTATGGGCGTTGTTCCGTTCGAATTCACCGGCGGTGATACACGCAAAACCCTTGGCCTGACGGGTGACGAAACAGTGTCAATCACTGGTCTCGACACGATCAAGCCGCTGCAGGAAACCACTGCAACGATCACATTTGCCAATGGTGACGTCAAAGACATCACCGTCAAATGCCGCATCGATACAGCTGTTGAGATTGAATACATCGAAAACGGCGGCGTGCTGCACTATGTGCTGCGCAATCTTGCAAAAGCATCCTAAGCGATTGCAAACAAAAGAAAGCCCCGGCATTGCGTCCGGGGCTTTTTTTATTCTGTGGCTGCTTTTAAGGCTGGCAGAAACCGCTGTTCATAGTCTGAACCGATCAATGGCCCTGCAAAACGGAACAACACGGTTCCATCCCCGTCCACAATGAATGTCTCTGGTGGTGCGGTCACACCCCAGTCGATCGCGACACGGCCATTGGGGTCAAATCCGGTTGCAAAAAACGGGTTGCCGTCATCACGTAAATACCCGGCGGCAGCGTCCGCATCATCGCGGAAATTAAGTCCAGCAACGCGGTATCCGTTCGCAGACAGATCCAGCAGTGTGGGATGTTCGGCACGGCACGGCGGGCACCAGCTTGCCCAGAAATTCAATACCGTCACCTCCCCGCTGCGTAAATCAACACCTGTCAGCAGATTGGTGCCTTGCACGGGCTCCGGCGCGACATCAGGGGCCGCCTGCCCGATAAGCGTGGAAGGCAAATCATTCACGTTGTCGCGCATCATGCCCGCGAAAAACAACCCGGCAAGGGCCGCAAACATGACGGGCGGGGCCAACATCATCGGCGACAACTTAGCCATTGCGCCGCGCCTCTGCGGCGGCCAGCGCCCGCTTGGTGCGCACCGACTGGCGCCAGCTTAGCAAAACGATGGCCCCAAGCAGCGTCAGGCTGACGCCATAGGCCAACAAGACTTCGACGGCATATTTCCCAAGATCAGGCATTTTGCCCCTCCTTACGCAGCAGTGCGCCCAAACGGCGGCGGCGAATTTCAGTGCGGGTTCGCATCAAGACCAACGCGAAAAACAGCAACACAAACCCCGCGATAGAAAACAAAAGCGGTTGGTAAAACACGTCTGCCACATTGGTTTCCTTGTCCAATGACAAAGACGCCCCCTGATGCAGCCCTTGGTTCCAGAAATTGACCGCATAGCGTGACAAAAACGCAAATACGGACCCGACGATGCACAAAACAGACGTCAGATCTGCCGCTGTGTCAGGGTCATCAATCGCAGCCCAAAGCGCCATGTAACCAAGGTAAAACAAAAACAAGATCAGGAAAGACGTCAGCCGTGGATCCCACGCCCAATATGTCCCCCACATCGGTTGACCCCAAATCGCGCCGGTCGCCAATGCAATCAGCGTCATTGCCACACCGACAGGTGCTGCCGCCTTGGCCGCAAGGGCTGATACGTGATGTCGCCGCACTAGCCAGATAAGCGATGCAACCAACATCATCACCCAAGCATTGATCGCCATCAGCGCCGATGGCACATGCAAATAGATGATCTTTACCGTCGATCCTTGGCGGAAATCATCTGGCGTAAAGAAAAAGCCCCAGATCAGCCCCACAACAAGGCAGACTGCGGCCAAACCGAACGCCCAAGGGACGACCGGGCTGGTCCAGCCCATAAACCGTTTTGGATTTGCATATTCCCACATCGACATATCTTTATGTATCTTTCTTCAGTGCGCCATTCAACGCAGGTTCATGCGCAATACTGACGCAGTTGCAAATGGCAATAACGCCACCGCCCCTGCCGTGATTCCACCAAGCATTAGAAAAGGCGTCGTTGGGTCCAACCCTTCGGCCCCGCGCCGTGCGGCCTCTGCCCCAAAAATGAGAGTCGGCACGTAAAGTGGCAACACCAACAACGACAGCAAAAGCCCACCGCGCCGAATGCCGACGGTCAGTGCGGCCCCGAACGTGCCGATCACGGACAGTGCCGGCGTCCCGATCAACAACGACAGCGCGACTGGCGCAAAACCGTCCGGTTTCAACTGCAACAACACGCCCAGCAATGGCGCCGCAATCACCAGCGGCAGACCCGTCGTTAGCCAATGGGCAAAGGCCTTGGCGACCGAGACCGTTTCCAATGGCAACGGTGCCGTCGCCAAAAGCGTCAGCGTCCCATCTTCGTGATCAAGCGCAAAGACGCGGTCGAGCGACAAAAGCGCGGCCAACAACGCTGCAACCCACAAGATTCCTGGTGCGATGCGCGACAAAATGCTCGTCTCTGGGCCCACGCCAAATGGGACCAGCACAATAACAATCAGAAAAAATACAAGCCCAAGGCCAAAACCGCCGCCAGCCCGCACAGCCAACATCAAATCACGGCGAAGCAAGGCAATCACAAGAATGCCTCGTCGCTGTCTGATGCTTGCCCCGCCGTTGCAGCGAAACCATCCAGATCAAGTGTCGGGGCATCAAGGCCAAGATCAATATGGGTAGCAATCACAGCCACGCCACCTTTTTCCAGATGCTCAGCGCGAAGATAATCGACGAACAGCTTGACCGAGAATCCATCAAGCGACACGGTCGGTTCATCCAAAAACAGCACCTTACGACCAATCACACCAAGCCGCGCAAGCCCCAGCCGCCGTTTTTGTCCAGCAGACAATGTGCCTGCAAATCGGTCCTGCAGGTCGCGAATATCGAATTGATCCCACACCGCATCAGGCACGGCGTTGCCATAAACATTTGCCCAGAAACTTAGGTTTTCGCGCACGGTCAGCGCCGTTTTGACAGCGTCAGCATGGCTGGCATAAGCGGCCGTGTCCTCGGGATAGGTGCAAGTGCCTGCAACCGGGTCTTGTAAACCTGCCAAGGTGCGCAGCAATGTGGTTTTGCCAACCCCGTTTGCACCGCGCAAAATCAACGCCTCGCCCGCTGACAAATCAAAGGTCAGCCCTTCCAGAACCGTCCGTCCGCCGCGCGCCACGGCAAGATCGCGGACTTGCAGCATCGCCCTAGACCGGCAAGAGCGCCGCTGCGATGCGCCGCCCTTCTGACAACAGCACGTTGTAGGTACGGCAGGCTGCAGGTGATGCCATCGGCTCCACACCGATTCCTGCGTCTTCAAATGTCGTGCGGAAATCCGCAGGCAAATGCGCAATTTCTGCGCCTGTCCCTACGAAAATCACGTCAACCTGCCCCGCAAGTGCCAACAATGATTGCGTGTCCGTGAAACCAGCCCATGGCGTCACACCTGACGGGGCAACGATCACAGCGCCTTCGTGAACTTGTCCGCCAATTCGGAAAAAGCCGGGGCCATAACCATCGACAGGTTTGCTATTATCATAATTGACTTCGTTCAGCCGCATCAGGCGTCCACATTCGAAAATTGATTGCCCGTTGTATTGTCAGGCTTGGACCAGTCGCGTTTGACACCAAGCACCAAAAGCACGGCGGACGCCACGAAGATTGATGAATACGTCCCGATCACAACGCCCCACATCATCGCAAAGACAAACCCGCGGATCACGTCACCACCCAACACAAACAGCGCCAGCAGCGCAAGCATTGTGGTCAGCGATGTCATCAATGTCCGCGCCAAAGTTTCGTTGATCGACAGGTTTAGAACGTCCTTCAACGGCTTCTTTTTGTATTTGCGCAGGTTTTCCCGCACGCGGTCAAACACAATAACGGTATCGTTGATCGAATAACCGACGATGGTCAAAAGGGCCGCGATGATCGCCAGATCAAACTTGATTTGCAGTTCGGAAAACACGCCGATCGTCAGGATCACATCGTGGCTCAGCGCAAGCACAGCGCCCACCGCAAATTGCCATTCAAACCGCAACCAGATGTAAAGCAGGATCGCGACGACAGCCATTGCGACTGCGATGAACGCCGTTTTGATCAGCTCTCCCGATACTTTTGGTCCAACCGATTCCACGGATGGAAATGTGATATTCGGGGATACGCCGCGCAATGCGTCCTGCACAGCGGAAATCGTTGTATTCGTTACGCTTTCTTCGCCTTCTTGGGCTTGGATACGCACCATAGCGACATTTTGATCATCGGCAAAGTTGGGGTCGAATACTTCAGTGATGGATACATCGCCCAATGCCAACGGCTCCAGCGCCGCGCGGTATGCGCCCACATCCACGGCCACTTCGGACTGTGTGCGGATGCTTGTGCCACCTTGAAAGTCGATGCCAAAATTCAGCCCTTGGATCAGGAATGACCCAAACGCCACAACCATCATGACAAGGGAAATGCCCAGCCACAGCCGCGCCTTTGAAAAGAAGTCGATAGATGTTTTGTCGCGAACCAGTTTCAGGCGCATATCAAACCTCGATTGTCTTAGGGCGCTTGCGCGCAAACCACAGCACGATCAACGCACGTGTGACGAAAATGGCGGTGAATACCGATGTAATAATGCCAAGACCCAGCGTGATCGCAAAACCACGCACGGGGCCAGAGCCCATAACAAACAGGATCGTGGCCGTGATGAATGTGGTGATGTTGGCATCAATGATTGACGACAGCGCCTTTTCATACCCCATCTCGATGGCGCGTGCCGGCCCTTTGGCCGTGCGCAGCTCCTCTCGGATGCGTTCAAATACGATGACGTTCGCGTCGACAGCCATGCCGATGGTCAGAACGATCCCCGCAATACCGGGCAACGTCAGCGTGGCCCCGATCATCGACAACAGGCCAAACAACAGACCCACGTTGATAATAAGCGCGACATTGGCAAACACACCAAACAGCCCATAGGACAGCGCCATATAGACCAGCACCAACAGCCCCGCGACAATACAAGCGACCTTACCCGCGTCGATGCTGTCTTGGCCCAACTCTGGCCCGATTGTGCGTTCCTCAAGGAATGTCAGACCCGCGGGCAACGAACCGGCACGCAGCAGAATGGCAAGGTTGGTGGATTCTTCGACCGTGAAACGCCCTGTGATAATGCCCGACCCGCCCGAGATATGGGATTGGATCGTTGGCGCGCTGATCACTTCGTTATCAAGCACAATCGCGAACGGGGAACCGATGTTATCGGCCGTATAATCGCCAAACGCGCGGCCACCCGTTGGGTTGAACCGGAAATTCACCGCAGGGCGCCCGTTTTGGTCAAATGCGGGTTGCGCATCAACCAGATCTTCGCCCGATACAACGGGGCTACGCTCCAGAATGTAAAATGTACCCGGCTCGTCGATGGACGGAACCAACGTGTTGCCTGCGCCTGCGGATGCTTCGGCATCGCTTGTGCGGCTGACCACTGGGTTGAATGTCAGCAAGGCGGTTTTGCCAATCAGGTCTTTGACCTCTTGGGCCGACCCCACGCCTGGCACCTGCACCAAAATGCGATCTGTGCCTTGGCGCTGAATAGTGGGTTCGCGTGTGCCCGCCTCGTCGATACGGCGGCGGATGATTTCCAGCGATTGCGCCATCGTGCGGTCATCAACCGCCTGCTGTTCGGCAGCAGACAGCGACACAGTCAGGATCGCACCGTCGCGTGACACCTCAATGTTGTTCTGCCCTGCCCCTGCAAGCGACGCGACAGGCTGTGCCAGACCGCGCACCAATGTGACGGCCCGATCCCCGCCATCCTCGTTCGAAATACGCACGCGCAACACGTTATCGGGGCCATCTTCGCGGGTGACAAAGCCAACGACATCGCGTTCAGCCGCCAGCACATCGCGCACTTGGGGCCAAAGTCCGTTCATCACAGACGTGTAAACATCTGCGACCTGCACCTCTGCCAGCAAATGCGCGCCACCGCGCAAATCAAGCCCAAGGTTCACAAGACCGGACGGCAGGAATGACGGCCAGCTTGTGTCCTCAACCCCGGTTGCGATCGCATCATTATGCGCCTCAACCTTGGTGTAGAACCCGTTAGGCATAGCTAACAGCAGCCCAACGGCCACCGTCAGCCAGATCATCGCCTGCTTGATCGGAGAGATATTCAGCATCAGTCACACGCCCCCAAGGCGAAAGTGTTTAGGATTTCGCAGGTTCGGTTTTGTTGACCACAGTCGCGATTGTGGAACGCACAACGCGCACTGTCACGCCGGATGCGATTTCGACTTCAACCTCGGATGCTTCGTCTTTGACCTTCACGACTTTGCCCATGATGCCACCTTGTGTGATGACCTGATCACCACGGCGCAATGCGGCCACCATCATCTGGTGTTCCTTCAGCTTTTTCTGCTGTGGACGGATAAGTAGAAAATACATGATCCCGAAGATCAGGATCAGTGGAATAAGTGATTCAATACCCTGCATGGTAGTCCCTTGTCGTTTGTTAATGTGGCCCTGACAGAATGGGGGCCAAAGTCGCCGCACATTATGGCCGCCCCTTGGGAATGGCAACCAGAATGGCCGCATTTCAGAGGTTCACAGACCATCATGTTTACGGCATATGGGGGCATGACGACAATTTACCAACCAAAGGACCTGACCAATGCATGATATCCGCATGATCCGTGACAACCCTGCCGCTTTTGACGCGGCGCTGTCCCGTCGTGGAATGGATGGTGTATCGTCGCAAGTTCTTGCCTTGGACGAGGCACGCCGCGCCAAAATTCTGGCCGCCGAAACCGCCCAAGCCGAAGCCAACAAAGCCGCAAAAGAAGTCGGCGCCGCGAAGGGACGCGGTGACGAGGATGAATTTCAGCGCCTGCGCGCTCTGGTCGCCACGAAAAAGGCCGAGATCGCATCTCTCAACGAAGAGGCAAAAGAAGCAGACGTTACGCTGACCAATCTGATGCTGACACTGCCCAACCTGCCCTACGACGACATCCCCGATGGCACGGATGAGGCCGACAATGTTGAAATCAAGAAACATGGCAATATCCCCAACTTTGCCTTTGAACCGGTCGAGCATTTCGACATCGCTGGCGTTGTGCCGGGTATGGACTTTGAAACAGCCGCCAAATTGTCCGGCAGCCGCTTTGTCCTGATGTCGGGCGCTGTGGCCCGTCTGCACCGCGCCTTGGCGCAGTTCATGATCGACACCCATGTCGAAGAAAATGACCTGATCGAAACCAACACCCCCGTGCTGGTGCGCGAAGAAATGCTGTATGGCACAGGCCAGTTGCCGAAATTTGGCGAAGACAGCTATCAAACCACAAACGGCTGGTGGTTGATCCCCACAGCAGAGGTGACACTGACCAACATCGTGAACGGTGTGACGATCGACGAAAGCTATCTGCCCCGCCGCTTTGCGGCCCACACGCTGTGCTTCCGGTCCGAAGCAGGATCAGCAGGCCGCGACACGTCTGGCATGTTGCGCCAGCACCAGTTTGAAAAGGTCGAGATGGTCACAATTTGCCACCCCGATCATTCGGATGCCGAACACCTGCGCATGACAGCCTGTGCCGAAGGTATCTTGGAAAAGCTGGGCCTTGCCTACCGCACGGTGGTGCTGTGCACTGGTGATATGGGCGCAGGTGCACGCCGCACCCACGACATCGAAGTCTGGTTGCCCGGTCAAAACGCCTACCGAGAGATTTCGTCGATCTCAACCTGTGGCGATTACCAAGCCCGCCGGATGAACGCCCGTTTCAAACCATCCGAAGGCGGCAAGCCAGCGTTTGTGCATACTTTGAACGGATCAGGCCTTGCTGTTGGGCGCTGCCTGATTGCCGTGCTCGAAAACGGTCAGCAAGAAGACGGGTCCGTCCAGCTGCCAACGGCATTGCACCCCTATTTGCGCGGCAAAACAGCCATCAGCGCAGATGGCGTCATGGTCTAAAAATCACGTTTTCTGGGCCGTCCACGCGTGTCCAGATCATGTGTCGCACCTTGATCGCGCGCAATCATCATTGCGCGTGTATCGCCCCATTCTTTATCCGACAGCGCGTATAAATCATGGAAAACCTGTTCCAGCGATTGGGGCCGATATCCGCCTGCGCGAAACCGATCAAGTGCGGCCAGCGACAGATCCGATACCGCTGACGGTCCGCTGCGGTCTTGGGACACAGCGCCCATCATCGCCCCCGTCAGCCCTTTTGGTCCAAACTTGTTCACCAACGCCTCTGACACATCCAAGCGCCACGCCTGCCTGTCAAAATCATCCCAGTTGATCGCAAGCCCTGCGTCTTCTGCGCCCATCGCGATCCAATGCATCGCAATCGACGACAGCCCGATGCGGTTCCCGCCCCCGCCCACAGACCCATGGTTGCCCGGGAACCACTGCTGCGCATAGGCTGGCGCAGGTTGTGGCCCGCTTTCCACAGCGTATCGTGCATTTAATTCATCAAGGTTCGACCACAGATGCGGCGGAAACGTCTTGCGCCTTTCGTCCAAGGCAACCCCATGTCGTGCGGATAAAACCGACGATGACAGTTTGGTGTCGTGGAACGCATATTTCGCGTTGAACTTGCTCGCGAACGGCAAAAAAGCGGGCACGCCAAGCGCGCCAACCGTGTCCCAAACCCCAACATATGGAAGTGTCAGCTGGATCGCATCAGTTGGCCCTGCCGCGCGACGCCAGTTGTATTCAGCACGGCTTGTCGCTGTATCGGGCGCAAAATCCGCGCGAAACGCATAGCTGTGCGGATGTTCGGGGTGTGTTTCGGGTTCGCGGCTGACATATCGCGCCACTGCCTCTGGTATGCGGGCAAGATGACTGCGCGGACAAATCCCGCAAGACCGGATCATACCAGCCAGTGATCTTGCCGCAAACGCACCGCGCGAAAAGCCAAAGATAAAAACCTCGTCCCCTTGCTCATACGCGTAAACAAGATTGCGGTAGGTTTCTTCGATTATGTCCAAAAGCCCCCAACCCAACGCGCCGCCAAACGTGCGGTCAAGTCTGCGGCCAAACGCTGTGTTCCCGCGCCCTGACCCGACGCCCGGCGAATAAATCACGACTTGGGCGGTGTCTGTGTCACGATCATAATGTTGCACACAGCGCGACAGGCGCACCACATTTGTTGGATGCTCGGCATCAGGACGGTTCCATGTTCCATCGATAAATATCGCGATACGTTTCATAATAAATCCTTAAAATGCGACCAGCCTGCGAATTGATAGCCGTTGGGTCAAGTCAGTATTTCCAGACTTTTGTTGAACCAAACCCGTTTCTGTGCGTTCAAAGGGTATGAAAAATACATATGCATGGCTCACGCTTTTATTCACCGCGACGTTTGTCGTCTCTCCCGCAATCACAAGCCCATTCATGGGATTTACGGCCGATCAACTGCCAAATCCGCAGATCGACCCGCCAATCCAGCCCGCTGGATATGCGTTTTCAATCTGGGGCTTGATCTATGGCTGGCTGGCCGTCAGCGCCATTTTCGGCGTGATCAAACGGGCCGACAGCGCGTCATGGGACCATGCACGTGGGCCACTGATCCTAAGCCTTGCGATTGGCACACCGTGGCTGTGGATCGCGAACCAAAGCCCGATCTGGGCGACAATCACGATTATCCTAATGGCGATCACGGCAATTTGGGCGATGTTGCGCGCACCACTGTTCGACCGCTGGTGGCTGCAAGCCCCCATTGGAATATACGCAGGGTGGTTGACCGCCGCCTCTTGTGTGTCGATCGGTAGCACGATGGCGGGCTATGGCATCGTTATGGATAGCCTTGGCTGGGCATATACAGGCATCGCGATCGCGCTGGTGGTCGGACTGTCCGTTTTGGCACGCAGACCACAAGCCCCCGAATATGCGCTTACAATCGTTTGGGCACTTGTCGGCATTATCGTGGCCAACACGACCCTGATCATCGGCGTATCCGTAATGGCCGTTGTCGGGATCATCGCACTATTGATTGCCACCGTGAAATGGTGGCAACCAGCCCAAGCGGTTTAATCCCCGCTTGGCTTTTTCTTGTGCTTTGACAGACGCGATGGCTGCGATTTCTTCTTGTTTTTATAGGGGTTTTTGTCGCCCTGATCGCGCAACGTCAGACGGATCGGAGTGCCCGGCATGTCGAAATCTTCGCGTAGACCATTGACCAGATAACGCGTGTAGCTGGCAGGCACGAGATCGGGGAACGATGACATAACAACAAACCCCGGCGGGCGCGTTTTCACTTGCGTTGCATAACGCATTTTGATGCGGCGGCCGCCCGGTGCGGGTGGCGGGTGCTGTTCCAACATGCCCGTCAACCAACGGTTCAGTTGCGCTGTTGTGACCCGGCGGTTCCAGACCTCATGCGCGCGCATGATCGCTTCTTGCAAACGATCCAGCCCCTTGCCTGTCTTGGCCGACACAGTGACCAAAGGCGCACCCTTTAGCTGGGGCAAAAGCCGCGCGAATTCTTCTTTCAATTCCTTCAGCTTGTCCTGCTTGTCGGTCTCGATGTCCCATTTGTTGACAGCGATCACAACGGCACGGCCCTCCCGCTCTGCCAGATCCGCGATCCGCAAATCTTGCTGTTCAAACGGGATTTCAACATCCAACAGCACCACGACAACTTCGGCGAACTTCACCGCGCGCAGACCATCGGACACCGACAGTTTTTCCAGTTTTTCCTGCACCTTCGCCTTGCGGCGCATCCCTGCGGTATCAAAAATACGCATTGGCACGGGCACACCGTCTGAACCGGCCCAATCCTTTTGCACGGAAATCGCGTCACGGGTGATACCCGCCTCTGGCCCTGTCAGCAGACGTTCTTCGCCGATGATCTGGTTGATCAATGTGGATTTGCCCGCGTTCGGGCGGCCCACAACCGCAATCTGAAGCGGCTTGTCTTGGGTCAGCTGGCGTGGTGCATCTTCGTCATCGTCGGATACTTCCACGTCGACTTCGGGTGCATCTGCCTTGGCGCGTTCGTCAAATTCATCGGCCAATGGCATCAGAATTGTATAAAGCTCGTCCATACCTTCGCCGTGTTCGGCAGACAGGCGGATCGGTTCGCCAAGTCCCAAGGCATATGCCTCAAGATAGCCTGCATCCCCTGCCTTGCCCTCGGATTTGTTGGCAGCAAGGATCACGTTGGCGTTTTTCTTGCGCAGAATTTCGGCAAACACTTCGTCGGTTGGTGTGACACCCACCCGCGCGTCGATCATAAACAGGCACACATCGGCCATTTCGACGGCCCGTTCGGTCAGGCGGCGCATACGCCCCTGAAGGCTGTCATCCATCGCATCCTCAAGGCCCGCACTGTCGATCACCGTGAATCGCAGGTCGGCCAGTCGTGCTGCACCTTCGCGCAAATCGCGCGTGACACCCGGCTGGTCATCGACCAACGCAAGCTTTTTGCCAACCAAACGGTTGAAAAGCGTAGATTTTCCGACATTGGGACGGCCAACAACGGCTAGGGTAAAGGACATCGGTTCAGGCTCCTGGACGGGGTTCAGTCGCAGCCGTTACACCAATCTGGTGCTAACGGAAAGCCACCAGTTGCCCTGTCTTGCTAATGACGTAAAGGGTGTTGTTTGCGACCGCAGGCGCAGACGCGGCCCCACCAGGGATCTGCGCCGTGCCGACAAGCGCACCAGACACAGGGTCAAACTGGCGCAAAACACCATCAGACCCAGCCACGATCAAACGGCCACCCGCAAGAACCGGACCGAAATAGGCAGCAACAGCAGGTTGGCGATTGCTGCTTTCGATAACCGCAGTCGGCAGGGGCGTGCGCCAGATCGGTGCGCCCGAATCCGCATCAATCCGCACCAATTCGTTGACGTCATTGACGATAAATACGGAATTGCCAGCTGGCCAAACAGGGCCAAGCGCGCCCTCATTCAGTGTCCAGATGCGGTCACCGCTGAACGCATCTAGGGCGGCGACTTGGCCTCCAAAATTCCCGACATAGACGCGGTCGCCCGAAATAACAGGATCACCCGCAATATCGGTGATCAAACCCGCCGCGCGGCCCAAGCGTTCACCTGACAATACGGTCTGCCAGCGGCGCGTGCCGCCTTGTGGGAACGTCGCGACAACTTCGCCGGACGGGAATGGGAACACAGCCAAATCGCCTGACACAGCCGCACCGGCCCCACCAGAAAAGTTACCGATTGAAGGGGTGCCGCTGAGCTGCCACTGGATGCGGCCATTGGTGGCATCAAGCGCCCATGCGGTGCTGTTGCGGGCCACGACATAAACCAAGCCATCGCGCACGGTCGGCGCAGATGTGCCAGGCGCATCAAGGTCTTGGGTCCAGCGTTCTGCACCTGTGGCCGCATTTAATGCGGTCAATTCGCCAAAACCAGTTGTCACATATACCGTATCGCCACTGACCGCGACACCGCCGCCGGATGCATCATTTTGACCATCGTTGCGCGGGGCAATATTGATCGTCCAAACCGGCGCGCCAGCGGTAGAGGTTGCTGTCACTTGGGACCGGGCATCAAGGGTGTAAACAATGCCGCCGCTGACCACCGGTTCGGCTGTGATGCGCGCGCGGCGGCTATCACCTTCTCCGATGGTGACGGCAAAGACTTGCGACAATGTTGTGCCTAAGGCGGGATGCGTGATTGTATGCCCTGCCCCACCATTGCGATGCGTCCAGTTTGCATTGGATCGCGCCGATTGCAGGCGCAAGGCAGGCGATTGGTTTTCGAATGCAGCGGCGTCAGCGCGGATATCCACACGCTCGCCCACCAGCTTTACATCACGTTCGCCACAGGCGGCGGTCAAAGCGACCAAAAGGCCAGCGGCGAAAATCGTTTTGGCTGTCACTGAACCTGAACCCCTTGCCGGTTTGTTATTCGGACGCGGTTGGCGCGTTCACGTCACCACCCAACGCCACAATCAGCGTTTGCGCCCGTTCGCGCAAGCCCCGTGTCGCGGCTGCATCTTCTGAAATCTGACGCATAATTGAAATCGCAGCCTCCGTATCACCGTTTTCGACCTCGATCAGGCCAAGCTGTTCCAAAGCGATCAGTCGAAATGGTGCGCCGGGCTGTGCCAATGCAGCCAGCGATGCGCTGCGTGCGTCGGCATCATCTGTCGGCAGCATGGCCGCCTTCATCGCTGCCAATTCGCGGTAAATCTCTGGCACATCCATATTTGTCGCAAGTGTGCCCAATGTTGCCGCCGCGTCTTGGATCTGGCCTGCTTCTTGCTGTGTTGCGGCCGTCAGCAAAAGCGAAACGGCAACAGCAGGTCCATCAATCGTTGTTTCAGCCAAGGCCGCGGCGCGTTCCTCTGGGCCGTCAGCGGACAACGCATCAAGCATCTGATCGCCCGTTTGCTGGGCAAGCGTGCGTGCCTGCGCCTTGCTGTATTCGTTCCAAGCGGCGCCACCGACGATAAGAACAACCGCAAGCACCGCGATCCATCCATAACGGCGCAAATAGACAAAAAGCGCATCGCGGCGGACTTCTTCACTGACTTCGTTGATAAAGCTGTCTGTATCGCTCACGGCCCGTAATCCTTGTGCATAGCGGCGTTAACCGCACCTGTTAAAAGGTTCATATCGCCATTTGAACCCGATTGCCAAGGCCCGACAACCGGTGATCAGCGGATACCACCGCACAAGCATCCATTGCGGTGTTAAATCAGGCTGGTAGGCCTTCGTCTTCGGACTGGCGATTCCACAGATGCGCGTAGCGACCATCGCGCGCCAGCAACGCATCATGCGTCCCCTGCTCAACGATTGCCCCGTCTTCCAGAACAACAATCAAATCGGATTCCGCAATCGTGGACAAACGGTGCGCAATCGTAATGACGGTGCGCCCTTTTGACATGGCCTTCAGCTCGGCCTGAATCTCCATCTCGGTTTCTGTATCAAGGGCAGACGTCGCTTCATCCAAAAGCAAAATCGGAGGGTTCTTAAGCAATGTGCGCGCAATACCGACCCGCTGTTTTTCCCCGCCCGACAATTTCAAACCGCGCTCGCCAACAGTGGTTTGATACCCGTCCGGCAAGCTGATGATGAAATCGTGGATTTTGGCGGCTTTTGCAGCGGCTATAATTTCATCCTCGGACGCGGTGGGGCGGCCATAGGCGATATTGTAATGCACAGTGTCGTTGAACAGAACGGTATCTTGCGGGACCACGCCGATCTGGGAATGCAGGCTTGTCTGCGTCACATCACGCAAATCTTGTCCATCAATGCGCACCCCGCCTGACCAAACATCATAGAACCGGAACAACAACCGCCCGATTGTGGATTTGCCCGACCCCGACGAGCCGACGATCGCAATCGTTTGACCCGGTTTGGCAGTCAAGCTCACGCCCTTCAAAATCGGACGCTCGGTATCATAGCCAAAGTGAACATCATCCAAAACGATCTCACCCGCTTGCACTTTTAGAACATTTGCATCGGGTTTATCGACAACTTCGGCCGGTTGCTGCAACAAATCGAACATCTCGCCCATATCGATCAGGGCTTGGCGAATTTCGCGGTAAACGGTCCCAAGGAAGTTGAGCGGCATCGTAATCTGGATCATGTAAGCGTTCACCAGAACAAAATCGCCTACAGACAACGTGCCATTTTGCACACCGATTGCAGCCATCACCATCACAGCAACAAGGCCACCTGTGATCAGCAATGCCTGTCCAAAATTCAAGAAAGCGAGCGTATAATTGGTTTTGACCGCGGCGACTTCATACTGGCGCATGGCGTTGTCGTAACGGTCTGCTTCCCACTGTTCCGCGCCAAAATATTTGACCGTTTCAAAGTTGAGAAGGCTATCAATCGCCTTTTGATTGGCGTCGGTGTCTTGGTCGTTCATTTCCTTGCGGATACGCACACGCCATTCCGTCACGGCAAACGTGAACCAGACATAAAGGCCGATTGTGACAACCACGACCACCAGATACCAAACATCAAAGGTAAAGAATAAAACCGCAGCAATCATAAGCAGTTGCAGGATCAGTGGACCGACCGAAAACAACAAAAACCGCAGCAGGAATTCAACGCCCTTCACACCACGTTCGATGATCCGCGACAGACCGCCGGTTTTGCGTGTGATGTGATACCGCATCGAAAGACGGTGGATATGTGTAAAGGTTTCCAACGCCAGCGACCGCAACGCGCCCTGCCCCACACGGGTGAAAATAACGTCCCGCAACTGTTGCAGTCCGACTGACATAAGCCGCGCAAAACCATATGCCAGTGTCAGGCCAACCGCCCCAAGCCCCAGATAGGTGGCGACGGTTGGTTCTTCGGGCGCCAGCGCATCAACGGCTTGGCTAAAGAATTGCGGGGTCAGAACAGCAATGATTTGCGACAGAAACAGCGCAGCGAGTGACGCAATCACTCGCACCTTAACAACCGTGTTTCCATCAGGCCAAAGGTAAGGGATCACGCTGCGGATGACATTCCAGCCCTGCACGCGTGTATTGGAAAGGTTGGCATCAGTTTTGGACAAGCGGCGCATGGGTGTCTCCGACAATGGCAGTTCCTTTACCTAGGAAGCTGCGCACGGAATTACCAGCGGTTTACTGATCTGATTGCGGCATTCTGAACACCTGACCGGGGTAAATCAGGTTTGGGTCACGGATACGGTCGCGGTTTGCCTCGAACACCTCAACATACATCACACCGCTGCCGAATTGATCCTTTGCAATCGCCCACAGCGTGGTTCCAGGCTGTACGGTGGTCATCGCGACCTGAAATTCAGGTTGTTCGGTCTCGACCGAAAGGGCTTGTGCGACAACTTCAGGTTCTTCGCGCTTGAATGGGGTCTCAACCCGCGACACGACATCCCCTTGGGCATCAATTTCGTCAATCCGAAGCGTATAGACCCCTGTGTCAATGTCAGGCAAATCAGTGCGCCAGTTCCCACCTTGGGCGATGCGAGATGTCGTAACGGGTTGATTATCAAGGTAGACTTGCACAAAACCGCCACCCGATGCGCGACCTGCGATCAATACCTCGCCGCTGGGATCATAGGTGATGCTGTCCAAGGCGACGTTGGACAAAACATCAGGCGACGCATCGCTGATTGTAGGCTGAACGACACGCACGCCGGTCTGATCCGCGACCAATATTGCTGGTGCAGCGGGTTGAACAGGTTCTGGCGTTGGGGTTGGAACGGCGATGTCGATGGTGCTGGCAACGGGGACGTCTGGCTTCGGCGCTTCGGCGACGATCGCAGGCTCTGGAAGTGCCTCTACAACTGGCTCCGGCTCTGTAGGTGTTGCAGGCTCTGCTTTTGGTGCAGGCTCTGCCTCTGCCACTGGCTTCGCCTCGGCCACAGTTTCAAAAGGCGCAATGATCGGCGAAATCAGATAAGTTTCGCTTGATGGGACAGCATTGCCGTCTGGATCAGCAAGCAACGTAATGGCGCTTGATTGGTCAGAGAACGGTAACTGTGGGAACGCCACGAAACTCCCGCTGGCATCCGCAACGACCCGCTCAATCGGCTTCCCGTTATACATAATATCGACGGTCTGCATCGGGGCTGCGCGTCCGGCAAAGACGGTGCTTCCATCCGGTTCAATCCGAAACGTATCAAGGCTGGGCGCAATCTGGGGCGCGGGGTCTGATGCTGGCGCGTCAACCACAGGCACATCAGCCACAACCGCAGGTGTTTCAGGTGTCGCGATCTCAACGACCTCGGGCGCGGGGTCTGGCGTGGATATAATCATCGGTGCGACAATGACCACACCAACGGCCACCGCCCCCGCAGCGACAACGCCCATGCCAATTTGCACAGCACTCGAAACAGCCATGATTTATTCCTAACCCCAATGCCCGCAACCTGCGGGTTGAGAGACCTTAACAACACCGATATGACCGGTCAAAGGGATCAAGAAAACAAGGGCGGCACTATGGCAAATATGCATAAATCGGTCTGCGTCTATTGCGGGTCGCGTAACGGGACCAATCCAGCCTATGCACAAGCGGCTGATGATACGGGCGCAATGCTTGCAGATGCAGGGTGGCGCTTGGTCTATGGCGCGGGCGATGTGGGGCTGATGGGCCGTGTGGCCAATGCGTCCCAATCAGCGGGCGGCAAGACATTTGGCGTCATCCCCACACATCTTTTGGATTGGGAAGTGGGTAAGCGGGATCTGGATACATTCATTATCACCGAAACCATGCACGAACGTAAAAAGGTGATGATTATGAACGCTGACGCCGTTGTGATCCTTCCGGGCGGTGCGGGATCATTGGATGAACTATTCGAAGCCCTGACATGGCGGCAACTGGGTCTGCATAAAAAGCCGATATTTGTGCTGAACACGGCTGGGTTCTGGACCCCCCTGCTTGGGCTGATCGATCACTTCATCGCAGAAGGCTTTGCCGATCCATCGCTGCGCGGTTTCATTCAGGTGGCCGACGACGTGCCTGCATTGCGCGCAGGTTTGGCGACGGCCCTGTCCTGACGCCAGACAGACACCGAATATACAATCAAGCCGCCCCAGATGATGGGGAATGATACTGCATGCCAAACGGTCACCACTTCACCCATGACCAACGCGGCACAGCCGAACTGCAAGGTCGGGTTTAGGTATTGCACCAGCCCCACGGTCGCCATTCTGACACGGCGCGCGGCAAAGCTGAACAAAATCAACGGACTGGCCGTAAGCGGCCCCGACAGCGCAAGGATTGCATGGGTGGCAATATCGTTGTCCCCACCCGCGCCTGTGCCACGGAAAACGATCCACAATACCGCCAATGGCGCAAGCAAAACCACTTCTGCCGTGACAGAAACAACGGGCCCCAAAGGAAGCTGCTTTTTGATCATGCCATAAATACCAAATGTGCCAGCAAGGCCAAAGGCGATCCAAGGCGCCACGCCAAGCCCCACCGTCAGCACAAGCACACCAACAGCCACGATTGCGACCGCAAACCACTGGGCGCGGCGCAGCACCTCTCCAAAGACGGCCATGCCGATCACAACGGCCACCAGCGGGAAAATGTAATACCCCAACGATGCCTCGATCCCCTGCCCCGTTGATATCGCATAGATAAAGCCGAACCAGTTTGCAGAAATCATAACCGAGGCCGCGAAGATCAGCCCAATTTGTCGCGGATTGGCGATGGCGCGAATAACCTCTGTCAGTCGCCCCTGCACCGCAAGGATCAGCGCAAAAAACACCAGCGACCAAAGGCAGCGATAACACAGCACCTCTAACGGGGGGACGTGCGTGACTTGGGCATAATACAGCGGCGACAATCCCCAGACCGTGCAGGCCGTGATGATTGCCAAAACGCCTTTTTGATCGTCACGCATGAAAAAGCCCCCTTCCCGCATCATAGGCGACGAAAGGGGGCTGCTGTGCAAGCGCTAAGCCGGTGGTTTATGCCGCCAGATCAGCCTTTACGATTTTTTCGATGTCGTTCAACGGATGATTGGTCAAGGTTTTGGCGATTTCACCAACAACCTTATCGGTTACTTCCTGATGCAACTTGTCGCGCAATTCGCCCAAAACATTTGGGGACGCCACAAGAACGATTTCGTCAAACTTGCCCTTGTGGGCCCGTTCATAAAGCATATCGGCCAGATCAGCGGCAAACCGTTCCTTTGCCAATTCATGCCAATCCGTGTCGTCATAACTGTCTGACCCGTGACCTGCGCTGCGGCCAATGCTGCCGGGGCGGTTGGCGGACTGATCGATGTCCTTGGGATTGTCCTGTTCTTCCTTGCGCACGACCTGCAAATGCGGGTTTTCACCGTCGGTCTGGTTTTGAAGGAACAGTGCCTTTTCGCCATCAGCGACCAAAACCCATGTGCCATGTTTAATCGACGTCATTGTTATGCCCCTCTGTTGGTGCAATCTCGTCAGCTGTTTTGCGGCTGTGGCTGACGCCGGTGACCAGTGGATCATCGTCCTCAGGCTTCCCGTGGGCACCTGGAACTGATGTGGTTTCGTCCATCTTTGGCGGCTGATCTTTGTGGTTTTTCTCTTCGGCCATTGATCGGTCTCCTTTGTGTGTTTGGTTATTGTTCAAACACGGTGACACGACATGCGGTTCCCGCATTTCCCAAACAAAAAGGCCCGCTGCGGGATGCAACGGGCCTGATCGACTAAGATTATGAACCGTATCACATGCGGGATGCGACGTTTTCCCAGTTCACCAGATTGTCCAAGAAGTTGGTCAAATACGCAGGGCGTTTGTTGCGGAAATCAATGTAATAGGAGTGTTCCCAAACATCGCAACCGAGCAAAGCTGTCTGGCCGAAACAAACGGGGTTCACACCGTTTTCGGTTTTCGTGACCTTCAGTCCGCCGTCAGTGTCTTTTACCAGCCACGCCCAGCCAGAACCGAACTGACCCGCGCCAGCAGCAGAAAAATCATCCTTGAATTTATCCACGGAGCCAAAGCTGTCCTTGATCGCCGCTTCCAGCTCGGACGGCATTGCGCTGTCGTTCGGGCCCATCATTTCCCAAAACTGGTTGTGGTTCCAAAGCTGGCTGATGTTATTAAAGATGCCGTTCTGGGCCACTGCATTCGCGTCATACGTGCCTTTGATGATCTCTTCGAGGGTCTTGCCCTCCCACTCGGTGCCTTCAATCGCTTTGTTGCCATTGGTGACATAAGCGTTGTGGTGCAGGTCGTGGTGATACTCGAGCGTTTCAGCGGACATGCCCTTGGACGCAAGCGCATCGTGGGCATAAGGCAGATCAGGAAGTTCAAAAGCCATGGTGTTTCTCTCTCTTTGATTTGAGGGTTGATTGCCCTGATACATGTCACACAGGCAGCGCAGGTCAAGGGTCAGAAGTGACCGACCGCCCCGCCCTTTGCCGCAGACGCAAGCAATCGGAATGTATAATCCGCCACCGACCGGAAACAGATCACGGCAAATGTATCGTCGTCTTTCATCCAGAACGCGGCCGCCACTTGGCCCAAACGTGTGCGGCGGAAATCACCAACCCCAAGCGTATCAGGGTGCAGATCAACAGGCGCCAGTTTCGCCATGACCTCGCGGCCGAATGTGCCCTCAACGTAAATCAATGCACGTGCATCTGACAAATCTTTTGCCAAGAAATGCTGCCCATTCAAGGCTTTTTCAATCTTGGCGATCCCTGCGGCCACGTCGCCATGCGGGACCAGCAACAACGCCTCGTCCGGTGACATCCAGCAAATGGCGTTGTCACCCGCCATGCTGACCTTGCCCATCGCAGGAAACGCCGCACCCGTGACGGATTTGCAAACCGACTTGAGCTTACTGTTGGACAAATCCCCGCGCAGGGTGATCATGCCTTGCAATCCCGCCTCGCGGATCGTGACTTCACCGGGGGCAACTGCGCCCTGCAATGCGCTGACAGCATTAGACATTTTGCTTCTCCCCGTCTTTGTCATAGAAAACCTGATCGACAATTTTGGTTTTGATTGTCGATCCGTCCACTTTGTTGAATTCGATCACTTCGCCCATGCGGTCGGGGCCATTATGCACCAACCCCATCGCAATCCCGCGTTCCAGATTGGCGGAATAATAGGTTGATGTCACGCGGCCCTGCACATTGCGTTGACCGTTGGCGTTGTTGCCGTCAGCCACGGCATAGGCCCCATCCGGCAGCACCGATCCATCAATCGTCTCCAAGCCGACCAGCTTCCAGCGGTTCGGGTCGGCCATGTGGCTGCGGGCATGGGCGCGTTTGCCAAGGTAGTCGTCCTTTTTCTTGGACAAGGCCCATTGCAAGTTCAAATCCTGCGGGATCACCGTGCCATCGGTTTCGTCCCCAATCATGATAAAGCCTTTTTCAGCCCGCAAAATATGCAGACATTCCGTGCCATAAGGCATGACGCCAAACTCTTGGCCCGCTTCGATCAACGCATCCCAGAACGCGCGACCTTGGCTGGCGGGCACGGCAATCTCATACGAAAGCTCGCCCGAGAAACTGATCCGGTAGGCCCGCGCATCAAAGCCGCCGATCGTGCCATCACGCCATTGCATAAACGGCAGCGCATCCTTGGATATGTCCATGCCGCCCAGCTTTTCCAAGACCTTACGGGCATTGGGGCCAACTACGGCGATCTGTGCATATTGTTCGGTGACGTTGGCAACATAGACCTTCCAGTCCCACCATTCGCACTGAAGCCAGTCTTCCATCCATGCGTGGATACGCTCTGCCCCGCCAGTCGTGGTGTGGCAAAGCCATGTGTCGTCGTCGATACGCGCAACCACGCCATCATCCGACAAGAAACCGTTTTCCGAACACATCAGACCGTAGCGGCATTTTCCGACGGCCAAATTCGACATCATGTTGGTATACATCATATCAAGGAACTTGCCTGCGTCGGCGCCTTTCACGACCAACTTGCCCAATGTGGACGCATCCAGCAGGCCAAGGTTGTCGCGGGTGTTTTTCACTTCGCGGTTGACCGCATCATGCACCGTTTCGCCGTCACGGACATAGGCAAACGGCCTGCGCCACTGGCCCACAGGTTCGTTGTCAGCACCGTTTGCATTTGACCAGTCAGACACTGGTGTCATGCGGATCGGTTGGAACAAATCGCCCTGTGCCGGACCCGCAATAGATGACATGGAAATCGGCGTGTATGGCGGGCGGAATGTGGTTGTGCCCACATTCGGAATATCCGCGTTCAACGATTTCGACAGGATCGCCAAGCCGTTGATGTTGCTCAACTTACCCTGATCCGTGGCCATGCCAAGTGTCGTATAGCGTTTGGCATGTTCCACACTTTCAAAGCCTTCTTGGGCGGCAAGCTGCACATCACTGACTTTCACGTCATTCTGATAATCCAACCATGCCTTGGACCGCAGCGCCTGCTTTGCCCCTTGCGGCATCAACCAGACGGGGCTGATCGCCCCTTCGCCCGCGTCTTCGCCAGTTGGGGCATCGCCCGCCTTGCCTGTCGCACCGGCCGTTTTCGCAGCGGACCGACCAGCCGCAAAGCCATCGGCAATGCCTTCGGCGGTGAACAGATGGCCGTTTGCAATGCCAGCCGTGATGACAAAGCCCTGCCCGTCTGCGCCCAGCGGCGGGCGGTCAGGATCGGGGCGGAACATCGCTTGGGCATCGTCCCAGCTCAGCTTACCACCGCAATGGGACCAAAGATGCACAACAGGTGACCAGCCGCCCGACATGGCGACGCAATCACAGGCGATTTCTTCCAGTTCGGCGCCTTCACCCGCTTGGTTACAAATGCTGACGCCTGTCACGCGCTTGCCGCCTTTGACCTTGGCGATGCCTTTGCCGAATTCAATGCGGATACCGAGGCCGCGTGCCTGATCGATGAGATCGCCCGTTGCATCATCGCGCGCGTCGATAATCGCGGGCACGTCCAGCCCTGCATTTTTCAAGGTGATCGCCGTGCGATAGGCATCGTCGTTGTTTGTGACAACAACTGTGCGGTCGCCCATCGACACGCCCCAGTTCACTGCATAATCACGCACAGCGGCGGCCAAAACCACGCCGGGGATATCGTTGCCAGCAAATGAAAGTGGACGTTCAATCGCGCCTGTTGCGGTCACAATCTGTTTGGCACGGATGCGCCACAAACGATGGCGCGGGGCGTCCATTTCGGGCGCATGATCGGTGATGCGTTCATAGGCAAGCACATAGCCGTGGTCATAAACGCCAGAGCCCTGCATGCGATTGCGAACAGTCACATTGTCCATATCTTCAAGGGCTTGCAAGGTGTTATTCACCCATTCCTCGGCGGCGATTCCGTCGATTGTTGGCTGGTCAACGACCGCCCGACCACCCCAATGGGCGGTTTGCTCAACCAGCAGCACACGCGCACCTGTGCGACCCGCAGCCAGCGCCGCGGAAAGGCCAGCAATGCCGCCACCAACAACCATGACATCGACGTTGATATTGAAATGCTCATAAGTGTCCGCATCGCGGCCCTTCGGGGCTTTGCCCAGACCAGCGGATTGGCGGATGATGGGCTCGTAGACGTATTTCCAGAACGGACGCGGGTGGATGAACATTTTGTAATAAAAACCGGCAGGTAGGAACCGCGACAGGTGCTTGTTCACAGCGCCCACATCAAATTCCAGCGATGGCCAGTGGTTTTGGGACGTGGCTGTCAGACCGTCAAACAATTCGGTCGTTGTCACACGCTGGTTGGGTTCAAATTCCGCCCCTTCGCCAAGGTTCACAAGCGCATTGGGTTCTTCTGCGCCGGACGCCACAACGCCGCGCGGGCGGTGGTATTTGAACGAACGCCCCATCAGCATTTGATCGTTGGCAAGCAATGCAGAGGCAAGTGTGTCGCCTTCAAAACCTGTCAGGTTTTTACCATTAAACTTGAACGATACCGCTTTGTTTTTGTTGACCAAACGGCCAGTATTCGCAAGACGCGTGCTCATGAGAAATTCCCCCAAGTCCAGCCGGGTCGTTTGGCCGTGATGGTGTCTTTGATGTCTTGTGGTGGTTCCAGCGTTTGGGCGGGATATGTGCCGAACACCTCTAGCGTGGCGGTGCAACGGGCGGCGTGGAAGAATTTACCGCAGCCGTAAATATGCCGCCAGCGTTCAAAGTGGACGCCTTTCGGGTTTTGACGCTGGAACAGATAATCGTGGAATTCATCATCCGTAGACTCTGGGCCAAAACGCTTCAGATGCGCCTCGCCTTCGCCGTGCAAATCAGTCTCGTCGACGTCCATGCCACAATATGGGCAATTTAAGGTCAGCATGTTGCACCCCCAGAAATGGTCGGAAATTTGGTGTATGATTTGCGTCGTCTTTGCGTCGTCTTTGCGTATGACATCAGTGGGCCACCCCTGCTGCGACGCTTTCGTCGATGAACTTGCCCTCGCGGAAGCGGAACATATTGTATTCGTCGGTAAGCGGGCTTTCGCCTTTTGCCATCAGTTCGGCCATGGCCCAACCAGAACCGGGGATCGCCTTGAACCCGCCAGTGCCCCAGCCGCAGTTCACGAAAATACCGTCGACAGGGGTTTTTGACAGGATCGGAGACCGGTCACCTGTCACATCCACGATCCCACCCCATTGGCGCAGCATCTTGAGGCGCGACAACATCGGGAATGTTTCGACCAAGGCGCGCACAGTTTCTTCGATGTGGTGGAACGAGCCGCGCTGGGTGTAGTTGTTATAGCCGTCTGTGCCGCCGCCGATGACCATCTCGCCCTTGTCGGACTGTGACAGATAGCCGTGCACGGTGTTCGCCATCACAACGATGTCCATGCAAGGTTTGATCGGTTCAGAAACAAGCGCCTGAAGTGCGACAGATTCCATCGGCAGTCGGAAGCCCGCCTTTTCCGCCAGAACAGACGCATGACCCGCAACAACCATGCCCAGCTTGTCGCAATCAATCGCGCCTTTGGTGGTGTCGACGCCCACGACCTTGCCGCCGGATGTGCGCACGCCTGTGACCTCGCATTGTTGGATCACGTCCATGCCCATATCGGAACATGCACGCGCATACCCCCAAGCAACCGCATCGTGCCGCGCCGTGCCGCCGCGCGATTGCCAAAGTCCGCCCAAGACAGGATAGCGCGGGCCGTCGATGTTCATAATCGGGCACAGCTCTTTGACGCGCTGCGGGCCGATCCATTCGGTTTTGACGCCCTGCAATGCGTTGGCCTGTGCCGTGCGCTGATAGCCGCGAATTTCTGACTGCGTTTGCGCGAGCATAATCACACCACGCGGGCTGAACATGACGTTATAGTTCAAATCCTGCGACATGGTTTCATACAAGCTGCGCGATTTTTCGTAGATCGCGGCTGATGGATCCTGAAGGTAGTTGGAGCGGATGATTGTTGTGTTCCGCCCTGTGTTGCCGCCGCCAAGCCAGCCCTTTTCCAAGATCGCCACATTGGTGATGCCGAAATTCTTGCCCAGATAATACGCTGTCGCAAGGCCGTGACCGCCCGCGCCCACGATTATCGCATCGTATTTCTTTTTGGGTTGCGTGGGCTTGGCCCATGCGCGGTCCCAGCCGGTGTGGTGGCGCATGGCTTCGCGCGCGACGGCAAAAGCGGAATAGCGTTTCATGGTGGCGAATCCCTTCGGAAATGGCAGCGGGGTCTTTGAATTGGTTGTGCAGTGGAACCCGCAAGGAAAGGATACTCCCCGCGTCACTCCAATGTCTGTTTACGACATGCATTGGGCGGTGTGAATTGCGCAATCGTCGCAGCCCCTTTTCACCGCAGCCAGCAACCTTTAGATAACAAGCAACACCATGGGGGATCACATGCTTTTCTGGATAATTTGCGCGGCACTTTCGGTCGTTGTTGGACTGATTGTCGCGACCCCGTTGTTGCGCAAAACAACACCGAAAGGTGTTGACCCTGACGTTGCATTCTACCGCGCCCAACTTGCGGAATTGGACCGTGACACCGACCGTGCGTTGATTACCCCACAAGAGGCCAGCATCGCGCGCACCGAAATCGCGCGGCGCCTGATCGCGGCGGACACAGCCACGCCGCAGTTCCACAGTGATAAACCCGCACCCGTTTTGGGCGGTGTAGCGGTTGCGATCATCGCTGTGTTCGGCCTGATTTCCTATGCTTATCTTGGTGCGCCTGGCTATGATGATATGCCGCTGAAGGCGCGGATTGCGGCGTCTGACGATATGCGGGCAAACAGGCCGTCACAATCGGCAATGGCTGCCGTTGCGTTGTCGCCGCCCCCGCCCGATGTGACGGACGAATATATGGCCAGTATCAACCAGCTGCGCGAAATTGTCCCGACCCAAGGCGATGATCTGCAAGGGTGGAGTTTGCTTGCCATTCACGAGGCGCAGCTGCGCAATTACACTGCTGCCGCCGATGCGCAGGCCCGTGTAATCGCCTTGAAAGGGCCGGACGCGACGATTGGTGATACCCATCGGTTGGTCGATCTGCTGGTGGCGGCGGCTGGTGGGCTTGTGTCGCCAGAGACCGAAACTATTCTGGCAGACCTGTTCGCCAACGACCCCAATGATTTTGTGGCGCGTTATTATCTGGGTGCGCTGTATAATCAGACCGATCGCCCTGACGTGGCCTTGCGGATGTGGCGCCCTGTTGTCGCAAACGGGGATCCTGCCGCCTATCACACCGAGGCTGCGCGCGCGCAGATCGAAGATGCTGCATTCCGCGCTGGCGAAAACTACACCTTGCCCGATCTGCGCGGCCCAACCGCAGACGACATCGCCAACGCAAACGATATGTCCGAGGCGGATCGCACGGCGATGATTGCCAATATGGTGGCTGGCCTGTCTGACCGGCTTGCGACCGAAGGCGGGCCTGCATCCGATTGGGCGCGTTTGATTACGGCATACGGCGTGTTGGGCGAAACTGACGCAGCCACCGCAATCTGGAACGAGGCCCGCAACGTGTTTGCGGGGTCTGACAGTGCGATTGCGCTTTTGCGCACGGCGGCAAATTCGGCGGGCATCATTGAATGATCTGCGAAACGCCCGAAGAATTTGTGAAAACCTTGCCGCCTTTCGGGGCGATTACGGGGCTTGATCTGGGCACTGTGACCATCGGTGTTGCGATGTCGGACCTGATGCGCAGTGTGGCCACCCCGATCGAGACGATCAAGCGCAAGAAATTCGGGGTTGATGCAGCCGCATTGCTGAAACTAACCACGGCCCGCGATGTCAAAGGCATCGTGCTGGGTTTGCCTCGTAACATGGACGGGTCCGAGGGGCCCCGCGCCCAAGCAACCCGCGCCTTTGCCCGCAATCTGGAAAAGCTGACCGACTTGCCCATCACGTTCTGGGACGAACGCCTGTCCACTGTGGCCGCTGAACGCGCGATGCTTGAGGCGGATATGTCCCGAAAACGTCGTGCTGAGCTGGTTGATCACGTCGCCGCAGGGTTTATCTTGCAAGGACTGCTAGATCGGCTGTCTCATCTGAAGGATGCATAAGTGACCGACGAGATTTGGAAACGGGCCGAAGTCGAAAGCCCTTGCGTCAAAATCTGTGTGATCCATCCGCAAAGCAGGCTTTGCACGGGATGTTTGCGCACGATTGATGAAATCGGTGCGTGGTCGCGTATGACCCCCGAAGTGCGATCCGAGATTATGCAGGAATTGCCCACACGTGCAGGTCAGATCACGCAGCGACGCGGCGGTCGGGCCGCACGGCTAAAACGCAACGCGACCTAGCGCGGGAATACAAAACAGCGGTCGCGCCGGATCATCAGCCACAGCGGTGTGCCAACCTTGGGTAAGAACACCGAAGGCACTGCTGCTTTCAACAGTGATCCGTCAAAATCCATTTTGAATTCCACAAGGCTTTCGTTGCCCATAAACCGTGCCCGCTGCACGATGCCGCGCGCGGGCGTGCCATCAACGGGTGTCGGATTGGGCCCGCGCCCTGCCCGGTCAAAGTCGATTTTCAGATGTTGAGGCCGGATGACGATGTCCACATCTGTGCCATCGGGGACACCCGGCGCAAGGAATTGGCCAAATGGCGTATCCGTCAATGCGCCTGACACCTTGCCATTGATCACGTTGATATCGCTAAAGAAACTTGCCGCTTCTCTGTCTTTTGGCGCGTTGTAGATATTGTAAGGCGCACCACGCTGCACGATCTGGCCCCCGCGCATCAACAGAATTTCATCCGCCATGCGCATCGCCTCGTGGGGTTCGTGGGTGACCAAAAGGACGCCTGCGCCTTCTTCCTTGAGGACGGCAAGGGTTTCATCGCGGATATCATCGCGCAAACGGTCATCAAGCCCTGAAAAAGGTTCGTCCATCAACATCACCTTGGGACGCGGCGCCAATGCGCGGGCCAATGCGATGCGCTGTTGTTCGCCACCGGAAAGTTCGTGGGGATAGGCGTGGATGTGGCGCGACATGCCGACTTTTTCCAACAGCTCTGCAATCCGCATTGCATTGCGTTTGGTCCCGCCCGCAAGACCGAACCCAACGTTTTCGGCAACTGAAAGATGCGGGAACAACGCGAAATCTTGGAACATCAACCCGATTGAGCGCCCCTCTGGCGGGATGCGCGTTGTGCCATCGCAGACCAACTGACCATCGACATGGATTGAGCCGCTGTCTTGGTTATCGACGCCCGCAATGATGCGCAGTGTCGTTGATTTCCCGCAGCCAGACGGCCCAAGAAGACAGGTCACTTGACCCGGCATCACGCCAAGGCTGACATCATCAACAACGCGACGGCCACCAAATGATTTGGTAATATTGCGAATGTCCAAACGGGCGGCGGTCATGTTTTCGGGCATTCCCTGAGTAAAAGCATTGGGTATTCACCTAACAAGCCCGCGCAGGCGGGGCAAGGTTCAGCTCAGCGTAAAGTTCTGGGACGCGACGATACGTCCATTCACCTGCAAATGGATGCGGTGTTGACCTGCATACATGCGAAATGTCGTTGCAGTGTTGTCGAAATAGTGGGTCTTTTCGATCGATACCTCTACATTCGTTTTTGCCTTTAGCGATTTGATTTTGAACACTTTTGGCGCAGAATTTCCGCGAGATTTCACAAAATCAATCACGTAGTCGATCATCAATGATGATGGCGCTGCGGGTGTCAATTTGACCGCAACAGGAACCTTGTCGCCCATTTTGATGTGCTTTGGAACCACGATGGTCGCAGAGGAGAGCGCGACATCAGGATCATAGCCAAGGTGCGCCATCGCCCTTGGATGCCCCGCCTTGACCGCGCCGCGCAATGCGTGACGCTTGATCCAATCCAGTTCCTTGGCTGATTGTCGGTCCAGTTTTTGCCACCGTTCCAACCGGTCAACCACCGCATCAACGTCTGTTTTTGCGATGTCATTCAGGTGGTTAGCCACAGATCTGGTGACAAAACGGGTTGGGTCGGCGTGCAGATCATCCAAGATCGGAAGCGTGTCGTTTGTCGTTAATCCAACATTATGCCCCCACGGAAGACGCGGACGCGTCCCTTCTGATGCCAGCCGCCGCACATGATAGTTGTCATGCTTGGCCCAAACCGCCATCCGGTCCAGTGTGGCGTCTTGATTATGGTTCAGGAACGCCCTGATCGAAAACTCCATCGAGAACCGCTGGGTCAATGCCTCTAGCAGGTCCAAACTGGTTGAAAAGTGATCCGTAAGCCCCTCATTTTCAACATAAACGCCCAAGGTCGCGTAGATGAAGTGGCCAAAGTCATCATCCTGCAAATGCGGGTTCAACGGCGGTGGCAGTGCTGCTTGAATGGCGCTTGCTGCTTGGGGGAAATCCTGAGGCAAATAGCGCCCAAGCACGATTGCGATAAAACTGATCCGCGCCTTGAGCTCATGGCTTTGTAGCTCTGCCATGACATCTGCGACGAACGGGCCTGCATCAAATATGCCTGCCCGCTCAAAATGATTACCAAGCTGTGTGACCGTGTCACGGTTAAACAGCTGGTCAGCGAGGCTGTCTCCCTTCGCCATTTTTAGATTGTCGCGTTGATCGCGCCGCCATCCAGCACGATGTTTTGCCCCACGATAAAGCCCGCGTGCTGGGAACATAAAAACGCACAGGTCGCCCCGAATTCAGCCGACGTGCCATAGCGCCGCGCCGGAATGGTCGCCTGTCGCTGTGCGCGTGCCGTGTCACGGTCAATGCCTTGTGCGTCCATCACGCCCTGATCCAGGCTTTCGGCGCGGTCGGTGGCATGGATGCCCGGCAGCATATTGTTAATCGTTACCCCATATTCTGCAACCTGCCGCGCCGTGCCCGCAACATAACCCGTCAGTCCAGCGCGCGCCGAATTTGACAGACCCAGCTGAGGAATTGGTGCCTTGACCGAGCCAGACGTAATGTTGACCACCCGCCCCCAGCCACGGTCGATCATACCCGGCAGCAGTGCCTTCATCAGCGCGATCGGGGCCAGCATGTTGGCATCAAGTGCTGCGATGAAATCATCGCGGTCCCAATCGGACCACATACCTGGCGGTGGGCCGCCCGCGTTATTGACCAAAATATCAACATCTCCTGCCGCAGCCAGCAGTGCCGCGCGCCCGTCTTCGGTCGCCACATCTGCCACAACACAGTCGACCGTCACGCCGTATGTGTCGCGGATGGCCTGCGCCGTGGTTTCGAGCGTGTCCGCCGTTCGCCCGTTCAGCACAAGATTTACACCCGCTTGGGCCAAGGCTTCTGCACAGCCACGGCCCAACCCCTTTGAGGAGGCGCAAACCAGTGCCTTTTTCGACGCGATACCAAGATCCATGGGATATTCCTGTCCATAAGTGTTCTATTCCAAACAAATTATTGCTTCAAACCGCAAGCAATGGCAATGACGGCCAAACGGCGCGTTGACCTATGCGTCAGCAGGCCATACAAATCCTGAAGTTTAGGTGTGAAACGGTTTCTATGTCAGACGCGACTTCCCTTCCGACGATGCAGACCGTTGCGGTGATGCGATCCGATGATTTTCGAGTCACTGATGGCGTCGCCGAGGGTGAAGGGATCACCTTTGCTGATGAACTTGTCATGGATGACATTTTCCAGCTTTCCAAATCGTCAACACGCATCCCGCTCAGCCTTGCGATCCGTGATGGCGAAAACGGGTTCATTATTGATCCGGCCACAGCCATCGGGAAACCGGGCAACCACGTTTATCTGGACAGCTGCATCACGTTGATGGGCGCCGATAGCACCACCTACGAGGTGTTGGTGCTGGTTGAGGTCGAGGACGGTGCGCTGGAAGCGACCTATTTGTTGCCGCTTGCCAATCTTGAGGCCGATAAGAATTATCGTCTGGTCGGTGTGAACCGCGATGCCGCGACAACCCGATTTGCCGAGGTGGCCTGCGTTTCATTTACACGCGGAACCCACATCACAATGGCATCCGGCGAACAGCGCGCGATTGAAAACCTGTCCGTTGGCGACAAGGTGTTGACCCGCGACGATGGCCCACAAGCCATTCGTTGGATTGGTGAAACCACCCTACGCGCTGTTGGAGAATTTGCCCCGATCGTGATTGCCAAGGGCGCGCTGCACAACGAAAATGACCTGCTTGTCAGCCCCGATCACCGCCTGTTTGTTTATCAGCGCGAAGATAAACTGGGCGCGGGCCGTTCAGAGGTGTTGGTCAAAGTCCGGCATTTGGTGAATGGCGATAGCGTCTATCGACGCGACGGCGGCTTTGTCGACTATTTCCAACTGCTGTTTGACGACCACCAGATTATCTATGCCGAAGGAATTGCTGCGGAATCCTTGTTGATTGATCCCCGCACCCGCGCGGCTGTGCCTGATGATGTGCGCGCGGCCAGCGGCACACGCGACACCCATGCACACCGCCCACATCTGGATTACGAAGTGCAGGAAAAGCTGTTGGAACAACCCGATGCGGTTGAATTGCTGCGCAAGGCGTCATCGACCTAATTGGTTCGTTCGCCCACGACTTCACCTTCGAAAATCACATCAACGCCTGCGTGGGTGACTGTGCCGAAAACAACGCCGGTGACACCATCTTGAAACCTGCCACGCAGATCGCCAGCCAATTCAGCGTCGATCACATAAATGCCGCTTGCGTCATCCAGCGTGCCCGTGACATCCGCGCCAAGCAAATAGTCCACGCCGACATCTGCCCCCCGAAAAAGGCGCCCATCACCAATTTGCAATATCCCGTTCAGGTTTTCAAAATTGTGCATTGATCCCGTCACCGACCCGCCGAAATCGCCAAACCGCACCAAAAGATCCATCTGCCCTGTTTGCGCCCCGATTTGCGGTAAATCCAGTGTGCTGTAACCTGCATATCTGGCGCGCCCCGATGTCGGCAGCGTCGATGGATCAGATATGTTTTCGCCCGATTGCACCTGCATCATCAGAGATGCCTGTTCTGACAATGTGCCAGTGCCACCTTGCGAACCCGATGTGCCACAGCCCGCGATCCAAAGCATCGCCACGACAGAAATTATACCCTTATCCATGCCCCACACAGTCAGCCACCAGAGTTAATCAAGCATTAACCACAACGAAAAAGGCCGCCACGCAAACCTGCGGGCGGCCCTTAAACTCATGCGATAGCTTCGATTTAGTCAGGCTCTGCTACCACGATAATTTCGTAGGACGTTGACGAACCGTTGTTCGTGCCAACCGCAAAATCATATGCGGAAAGCGACCGAATTGACGGGTTGCCCGCAAATTCGCCCGTCATTGTGCCGTCCAAGACAAGTCTTTCACCGTTGCCGCGGATCGTGCCTTCTTAGTCGATGCTAAGCGCATTACCAGATCCAACCGACCCACCTGTCAGGTCAATTCCACCTGAATAGCTGTCAAACTCGCCGACGGTCGGGTCGAAATCGCTTAGGTTCGCGGCACCTGTGATATTCGTGATGTCACCCGATACTGCATTCGCGCGGTCAAAGTTGATCTGCATGTCGACATCGCCGACCAGAACAGAGAAATCAAACTGGTTGCCTTCGATGATTGCAGCCGCCCCCGAAAAGTTTGCACGGCCTGTGGTTTCATCAACCACGCGCGGACCAGATGATGTCATATTTGCATTCCGCAATGCCAATGCATCAAAACGCTCGGCTTGGGCCACTGCGCGATCACCAATGGATGTCCCACCGCATGCTGTCAGCGTTCCACCAACCAATGACAATACTGCCAACTTATTCAAAATATTCACTCTTAACTCCCTAGAATGTCGATTCGTGTAATTAACAAATACTTAACCAACTTTGTTTGGCTTCACCACTTTGCAAGAAGTGTAATCACCCAAATACACGCAACCGTTGCAATGACGTCATCCCTAATTGCCCTTTTGTCCGTGCCGCAGTATGGGTTGCCGCATGACCAATCGCCCCGATCTCCCGCCTGAAATTGCCCGTCGCCGCACCTTTGCGATCATCTCGCATCCGGATGCTGGTAAAACGACGCTAACTGAAAAATTCCTGCTTTATGGTGGCGCTATTCAGATGGCTGGACAGGTCCGTGCCAAGGGTGAGGCACGCCGCACGCGGTCAGATTTTATGCAGATGGAAAAAGACCGCGGGATTTCGGTTTCCGCGTCGGCGATGTCGTTTGATTTTGGAAACTACCGCTTCAATCTGGTTGATACGCCCGGGCACTCGGATTTTTCCGAGGACACGTATCGCACGCTCACGGCTGTTGATGCGGCTGTGATGGTGATTGATGGCGCGAAAGGCGTGGAAAGCCAGACGCAAAAGCTGTTCGAGGTGTGTCGCCTGCGCGATCTGCCGATCCTGACGTTTTGTAACAAGATGGACCGCGAAAGCCGCGACACGTTTGAGATTATCGACGAGATTCAAGAAAACCTTGCCATCGACGTGACCCCTGCCAGCTGGCCCATTGGTGTGGGCCGCGAGTTTATGGGCTGCTATGACATTCTGCGCGACAAGCTGGAATTGATGGACCGCGCCGACCGCAACAAGGTTGCCGAAAGCATCCAGATCAGCGGGCTTGATGACCCGAAACTGGCCGAACATGTGCCCGCGCATTTGCTGGAAAAGTTTCTTGAGGAAATCGAGATGGCGCGCGAATTGCTGCCCGCGCTTGACCCTGAGGCGCTGCTGAATGGGTCGATGACGCCGATCTGGTTTGGGTCTGCCATGAACTCCTTTGGTGTGAAGGAATTGATGGATGGTATCGCGAATTACGGGCCAGAACCGCAGGTGCAGACCGCATCCCCGCGCAATGTCGCGCCAGAGGAAAAGAAGGTCACCGGCTTTGTGTTCAAGGTGCAAGCCAACATGGACCCCAAACACCGCGACCGCGTGGCGTTTGTGCGTCTTGCGTCGGGGCATTTTGAACGCGGTATGAAGCTGACGCATGTGCGATCGAAAAAGGTAATGGCCGTATCGAACCCAGTGCTGTTTCTGGCCGCCGACCGAGAGCTGGCCGAAGAAGCATGGGCCGGCGACATCATCGGCATCCCCAACCACGGCCAGCTGCGCATTGGCGACACCCTGACCGAGGGCGAGGCGATCCGCGTGTCCAACATCCCGTCATTTGCGCCGGAACTTTTGCAAAACTGCCGCGCCGGTGATCCGATGAAAGCCAAGCACCTGGAAAAGGCGCTGATGCAATTTGCCGAAGAAGGTGCGGCAAAGGTGTTCAAACCCACCTTCGGCTCCGGCTTTATCGTGGGGGTTGTGGGCGCGTTGCAGTTCGAAGTGCTCGCCAGCCGGATCGAGATGGAATACGGCCTGCCCGTGCGGTTTGAAGGGTCGCAGTTCACCTCTGCCCGTTGGGTTTTGGGCGACAAAGGGGCGGTGGATAAATTTACCGAAGCCAACAAACAGCATATCGCCACAGACAACGACGGCGACACGGTATTCCTGACCCGCTTACAATGGGACATCGACCGCGTGGCGCGCGATTATCCAGATGTCACATTGTCCGCGACCAAGGAAATGATGGTGTGACCCTGCAAAACCGCGTGCAGCCGGACGGCCAGATTTTGGCTGTTCCCGCACGCGGCACGATGACGGGCAACCGTGGCATCATTCACGGGCCAGATCGCATGCTGGCGACCAAACGCTGGTCGCATAAGGCTTGGATTTGCTGCGAGCTTGAATGGCAAGGTCGCAAGCGCGAGGTGATGACGGGCCGCAACTGGACCGAGCTGTTTTTCCTTGATGAAGCTGTGGCGATGGCCGCGGGCCACCGCCCTTGCGGGTATTGCAGGCGAAGCACCTATCAGCGGTTTACCGATGCTTGGGCGACATCCACTGGCACCCGCCCCCGTGCGCCTGACATGGATGCGGTTTTACATCCTGCCCGCGTGCGGCGGGACCGATCTCAGGTGACCCACCTTGCATTGCTGACGACCCTTCCCACTGGCACATTCATTTTGCACGACGGGCATCCTCATTTGGTTCGCGATCATGATTTGTTGCCCTATTCGCCTGATGGATATCTTGCGCCTGTTCCGCGTCGCGGTTGTGGGCAGGTGACGGTGATGACGCCCAAACCGATGGTGCAGGTTTTGACTGGTGGCTACCGACCTGTGCTTCATGACAGTGCACGTAACCCATAGTTAACCCTATTCGCCGACGTTCGGTTAATGTTCCGCCTGTTGATTGCCCTGATTCTTCTGTCTGCCTGCGCGCCGAGCGACCGCAATAAGCGGCATTTTGTCGATCATGCGCAGATGTTCCAAACCGTTTCGCGCGATACCGAAGTGTTCCGTGACGGCCGCGACCACGTCAATGTCCGCGCCATCATCTTGGAAAAGCAGGGGACGCACAGATATTATCTGTCCCTGACGGTGTTGCGTGGCGGACCAAACGGGCCACACATCCAAGCCATGCAGCACAACGGAAAAACCGTTCCATATCAAAGGCATGATCGTTTGCAAACCTTCTGCATTGATGGGTGTCACAAGGCAGAGGTCGGGGCAATCACGTTAACTCGTGCGGCATTTGAAAAGGCGGCTGCGACCGGCATGACGATCACAATCGACGGAAAGCGCCGCGATTATTTGGCCCGCGTGCCATCAATCGTCTTTGCCAATGCGCTTTCGGATCAGCCAACGACCGCGCCTGAAATGCCCGTTCCTTGACCTAAACCGCCCTAATCGCTATGGGTTTTCCCAGTCGAACGACCTGACAATTCGGTCAGGCGGGCCGCGCGATATGAGCGGCCGGAAAGCCGCTACATATTGAAAGGGCAAACTTGACTAAATTTTCCGATCTTAACCTTGATGCCAAGGTTCTCAAAGCTGTGGCCGAAACCGGCTATGACACCCCCACCCCGATCCAAGCCGGTGCCATCGTGCCCGCATTGGAAGGCCGCGATGTTTTGGGCATTGCCCAGACAGGCACAGGCAAAACCGCTGCCTTTACGCTGCCGATGATCACGCTGCTTGGGCGCGGACGGGCACGGGCGCGGATGCCGCGCAGCCTTGTTCTGGCGCCGACGCGCGAATTGGCCGCACAGGTTGCCGAAAACTTTGACGCTTATGCAAAATATACCAAGCTATCCAAGGCATTGCTGATTGGCGGCACGTCATTCAAGGATCAGGACAAGCTGATCGACAAAGGCGTCGACGTTTTGATCGCAACGCCCGGCCGTTTGCTTGACCACCTTGAGCGCGGCAAACTGATCCTGACCGATGTAAAAGTCATGGTTGTCGACGAAGCCGACCGTATGTTGGATATGGGTTTCATTCCCGACATTGAAGAAATCTTCAAACGCACGCCGTTCACGCGCCAGACCTTGTTCTTCTCGGCGACAATGGCGCCAGAGATCGAGCGGATCACCAACACGTTCCTGTCAAACCCTGCCAAGATCGAAGTCGCCCGCGCGGCCACGACGAACGACAACATCAAACAAGGCGTGTTGATGTTCCGTGGGTCTTCCAAACCAAAAGAACCATCCGAAAAGCGTGCGGTTTTGCGCGCCTTGATTGACGCCGAAGGCGACAGCTGCACCAACGCGATCATCTTTTGCAACCGCAAGTCGGATGTGGATATCGTTGCCAAATCATTGAACAAAAACGGTTATAACGCCGCCCCGATCCACGGTGATCTGGATCAGTCGCACCGGACCCGCACGTTGGAATCGTTCCGCGACAATGAATTGCGGTTCTTGGTGGCATCAGATGTGGCCGCACGCGGGCTTGATATTCCTGCCGTGACCCATGTGTTCAACTTTGATGTGCCAAGCCATGCCGAAGATTACGTGCACCGCATTGGTCGTACGGGTCGTGCAGGGCGCAAGGGCACTGCGATCATGATTTGCGTTGGCCGCGACGAAAAGAACTTTGAAGACGTCGAACGTCTTGTGCAGGCCGAAATCCCGCGCCTTGAAAATCCGCTCAAGTCAAATGCCCCAGCGGCAAAGCCTGCGGAAACCGAAGACAAGCCAAAGGAAGAGAAGCGCAGTCGCAGCCGGTCCCGCAAACCACGCGAGGATAAGGCAGAAGCGCCAAAGCCAGCGGAGCAACCTGTCGTCGAAGACAAGCCGCAGACAGAAGAAAAGCCAAAGCGCGAGCCGAAGAAAGACGAGGGCCGCAAACGCGACGATAAGCCCAAGCAAAACCGCAACCGCAACAACAACGATCGCGGCCGCAACGACAATAAAGTTGTCGGACTGGGCGAAGATACACCCGCCTTTATTGCAAAAAGCTTTGTCGAACGCGCCAAGGGCTAACATACAAAAGGCCTCTCCGATCAGGAGAGGCCTTTTTCGTTGTCCACTGATAGGACACGCAACTGCGTAGGGTGGGTCTTGACCCACCTGCCCTAGCTCAGCCGTGATACGATCACTGTGACTTCTGGCTTTTTGCCAATCTCGCCTTGGGCGGCACGGCGGGCCACATTGCGCAGCTCTTTTTCAAGCTTCACATCATCGGCCAATGTCTTGTCGTTTGCACGGCCAAGGAACTGTGCCAAATCCGCCTCGACAACCTCGACCACGGATGCATTTGACCGCCCCGTTTCGGCAAGCCCCGAAAGCTCGACCCAAGGGTCACCCAACGGGTCGTCGTTTTCATCCAAGATCAGCGTCACGATCATATGGCCGTTCAAGGCCATACGAATACGGTCACGCACGATGCCGTCGAATTGTCCCACTTGCACCGATCCATCCAGATAAGTGCGGCCTGTTTCAACATGTTCACACACGGTCGGCGCATTGCCTGACAGATCAATCATCATGCCGTTTACAGCCACGATCCCCGTCAAACCACGCTCTGCGCCCAGTTTCACATGTTCACGCAAATGGCGGTGTTCGCCGTGCATCGGGATCAGGATTTGCGGCTTCACGATCTCGTGCAGCGTTGCCAGATCAGGGCGGTTCGCGTGACCGGATACGTGGTATTTGCCGCCTGCGTCATCAATCACGTCAACGCCCATTTCCGACAGTTGGTTCATGATGCGGATCACGCCGCGTTCGTTGCCCGGAATCGTTTTGGAGGAAAACAGGAACGTGTCCCCTTCCTTCAATGTCAGGCCAAGGTATTTGCCTTGTGACAGCTGCGCGGACGCAGCCCGGCGTTCGCCTTGGGATCCGGTGACCAGCAACATCAGGTTTTCACGCGGCAGGTTCAGCGCATCCTCGGGCGAAACTGTTGATGGAAAGCCTGTCAGCAGGCCGGTTTCTGTCGCAGCTTCGACCATGCGGCGCATGGAACGCCCCAGCAGGCACACCGTGCGGCCCGATTTTTCGGCAGCCAGCGCCAGTGTTTTCAGGCGGGCAATGTTGGATGCAAATGTTGTCGCAACCACACAGCCTGTCGCCTCGCGCATCATGTCGGCAATCGCGTCGCCGATCGTGGCCTCGGACCGGCCGGGTGCTTCGGAAAATACGTTTGTGCTGTCACAGACCAATGCCTTGACGCCATCTTTGGAAATCTCTTCCCATAGGGCGTGGCTGAACGGGTCACCAACAACCGGGGTTTCGTCGATTTTGAAATCGCCAGAGTGCAGCACGCGCCCTTCTGGTGTGTCGATCAAAAGTCCCGCGCTTTCGGGGATGGAGTGCGAGATCGGCACATAAGACACCTTGAACGGGCCACAGTCGATCATCTGCGGATACACATCCACGACGTTCACAACGCTTTCAGGATGGCCGTGTTCGGCCAGTTTGCGGCGTGCGATATTGGCGGTGAAGGGGCGTGCATAGACAGGCGCGCCCAGATCTTCCCAATAGTGGCCGATGCCGCCGACGTGGTCTTCGTGGGCGTGGGTGATAAAGATGCCTGTGATGTCGGCCTTGCGTTCTTTTAGCCATGTGATGTCGGGCAGGATGATATCCACGCCCGGCGTGCTATCCATGTCTGGGAACGTGATGCCCAGATCGACAACGATCAGTTTCTCTTTGCCCGGTTGCCCGTATCCATAGACATAGGCGTTCATGCCGATTTCACCGGCCCCACCGAGGGGCAGATAAATCAGGCGGTCAGCTGCTTTTTTGCGGCTCATTTCATTTCCTTGTTATAGCGGTGGATGACGGTCAGCCCGTGCATCGTCAAATCATCTTCAAAGGCATCAAATAGCGCCTCTGTTTGTCCAAACAATGGCGCAAGCCCGCCGGTGGATATCACCTGCATGGGCACGTCCCGTTCGGCCTTAATGCGTGCGCATATCTCACGCACCAGCCCGACGTAACCCCAAAACACACCCGACTGCATACAGGCGACTGTGTTGGTCCCCACGACAGATTGTGGTTTGGAAATATCGACATTGGGCAATGCGGCGGCGGCGTTGTGCAGCGCCTCGAGCGACAGGTTCACACCGGGTGCAATGACGCCACCGACATAGGCGCCATCTGTATCGACCACATCAAATGTCGTGGCCGTGCCAAAATCGACAACAATCAGGTTGCCGCCAAATTTGTCGAATGCGCCTGCCGTGTTGACCAAACGGTCCGGCCCTACGGCTGTGCCTGCGTCCACACGCGGCGGCACGGGCAGCGCGCAATCGGCCTTGCCCACAACCAAGGGGCGGCAGTTGAAATACCGGTCCGACAGCACACGCAGGTTAAAGACAACGCGCGGCACGGTGGACGACACGATGACCTCGTCGATTTGCACGTCGATCTTGTTGATCTTCATCAAAGTCGACAACCAGACATAGTATTGGTCAGCCGTGCGCTGCCATTCTGTCGCGGTGCGCCATGTGGCAATAAAATCAGAGCCGTCCCAGATCGAAAAAACGGTATTCGTGTTGCCGCAATCAATAGCCAAAAGCATCAGCGTCTTCCTTTAGAAATAGACATCGGCGGCGGGGATGGTTTGCGCCCCTGCCCCTGTGATCAACACAAGGTTGCCGTTTTCGTCGATGGTGTCGAATATACCAGAGATGGTGTCTTGTGTGGTGCGGGCTGTTATCACCTCGCCCAGTTTTGCCGCGTGGCGCAGCCAATCTGCGCGGGTCCGGGCGAACCCTTCTGCCATCAGCAATGCCTCTTGCGCGGCGTAGGTTGATGCGAGCGTTGTCAGGAAATCGGTTGCCGACACATCGACACCCGCCGCCCGCAAGCTGGTGGGCGCAAAGGCCGCGTCAGGCACATCAGGTGCTGTTTGCAGGTTCACGCCGATGCCCACAGACAGATAATCAATCTGACCCTGCTTGCCCGCGGATTCGAGCAAGATGCCCGCCACCTTGCCACCATTGAGCAAGACATCGTTCGGCCATTTGAGCGACAGCGCATCAGACGGCACATATGCGGACAGCGCATCATATAATGCATTCGCCGCCACAAATGACCGCTGTGACGCCAGCATTGGTGATGCGGTGGGCCGGTAGACAAGCGTGGCTGTCAGATTGCCTGTCGGCGTGACCCAAGCCCGACCACGGCGCCCGCGCCCATCGGTTTGCACATGCGCCATGATCCATGTCGGTGATGTGAGAGAGGCCGCAACGCGTGCGGCCTCGGTCATTGTGCTGGAGACACTATCAAGGACGATCCGATCGACCCCTGCGGGCCAGTCCGCCTTAGTTGACAAGTGTTGCAGCTGCATTTTGGGCAACGGTTTCAATCCCGAACAGGTTGATACCTGGGATCCACGCCAGACCGACGATGGCCGCGGTCACAACCGCCGCAAGCCAAAGTGTGGGTGACATTTTGCCGTCCAAGCTATCTTTTTCTTCGCCAAAGTAGACGAAGTAGACGATGCGGATGTAGTAGAATGCGCCGATCACGGATGCGATCACGCCAGCAACAGCCAACCAGCCGAGCCCCGCGTCATAGGCCGCGCGCAGCACGTAGAATTTGCCAAAGAACCCAAGCAGCGGTGGCACACCGGCAAGGCTGAACATCATCACCAGAACAACCAGCGCCATCAGCGGCTGTTTCTTGGAATACATCTTGAGCGCGTTGATGTCGGTCACAGGGCGGCCATCACGTTCCATGCCTAGAATGAACGCAAAGGTGCCAACGTTCATGGTGACATAGATCGCCATGTAGATCAGCATTGCCTGCACGCCAAACGCCGTGCCAGCCGCAAGGCCCATCAGGGCGAACCCCATATGCGCGATGGATGAATAGGCCATCAGGCGCTTGATGTCGCGCTGACCAATCGCTGCAATCGCGCCAAAGAACATCGACAACACGGACAAGAATGCCACGATCTGCTGCCATTCACCCACAATGCCGCCAAAGGCGTCATGCACAACACGCGCAAACATCGCCATCGCCGCGACCTTGGGTGCGGTTGCAAAGAATGCGGTGACAGGTGTGGGGGAGCCTTCGTAGACGTCTGGTGTCCACATATGGAATGGTGCAGCGGATACCTTGAACGCAAAGCCAGAGATCAGGAACACAACGCCGATCAGCAGACCGATGGAATAGCCATCCGCCGTGGCCGCGATGATGCCCGAAAACAGTGTCGTCCCAGCAAAGCCGTAAACCAGTGACGCGCCATACAGCAGCAAACCAGACGACAACGCGCCCAGAACAAAGTATTTCAGACCCGCTTCTGTGGATTTCACGCTGTCGCGGCGCAGGGATGCAACCACATAAAGCGCCAGGGATTGCAGCTCTAACCCCATGTAAAGCGCCATCAGGTCGCCAGCCGACACCATGACCATCATGCCCACAACGGACAACGCCACCAGCAGCGGGTATTCGAATTTCAGCAATCCGCGCTTTTGCATATAGTCTTGTGACATGACCAGCACGGCCGCAGCCGACAACAAGATCACAATCTTGGCAAAGCGGGCGAAGCCGTCGTTGTTGAACATGCCGTCAAACGCAGTGACCGTGTCCCCTGCCCCCGTGCCAATCCAGAACGCCAACACAACGAACAGACCAGATGTCACCCACGTCAGCAGTGGCGCCATCGCGTCCTTGCTTGTGTAGACGGCCAGCAGCAACGCGCCCATCGCATAGATCGACAGAATAATTTCTGGCAGGACGATTTGGATATCAGCAGAGATCATGTGACCCGTTCCTTATTGCGCCGCTGCGGTCATTGCCGCAGTCGCCACGTCGTAGTTTTCAACCAGCGCCGCAACGCTTGGCCCAATAATATCAAGCACCAGTGCGGGATAGACGCCCAGCAACAGTGTCATGACAACCAACGGCGCAAAGATGAAACGCTCTCGGGTTGTCATGTCGGTGATTGTGCGCAGGCTTTCCTTGATCAGGTCGCCCATCACAACGCGGCGGTATAGCCACAGTGCATAAGCTGCCGACAAGATCACACCTGTTGTCGCAAACATCGCAATCCATGTGTTCACTTGGAAGATGCCCATCAGAACAAGGAATTCACCGATGAACCCTGATGTGCCAGGCAAGCCGACGTTCGCCATTGTGAAGAACAAGAAGATCAGCGCATAGGCCGGCATCCGGTTTACCAGACCGCCATAAGCGTCGATTTCGCGTGTGTGCATCCGGTCGTAAATCACGCCCACGCACAAGAACAACGCGCCAGAGATAAAGCCGTGGCTGATCATCTGGAAAATCGCGCCGTCGATCCCTTGCTGGTTGACCGCAAAGATACCCATTGTCACGTAACCCATGTGGGCGACGGATGAATAGGCGATCAGCTTTTTCATATCGTCCTGCACCAGTGCGACCAGCGACGTGTAGATGATGGCGATGGCCGACAGCCACAAAACCAGTGGGCCCATCACCTCTGATCCGATAGGGAACATCGGCAGGCTGAACCGCAAAAATCCGTAGCCACCCATTTTCAAAAGGATCGCCGCCAGAACAACGGACCCGGCTGTTGGCGCCTGAACGTGTGCATCAGGCAACCATGTGTGCACAGGCCACATCGGCATTTTCACTGCGAATGACGCAAAGAAGGCAAGCCACATCAAGGTCTGCATCCCGCCGACAATCTGCACGCCAAGGATGCTGAAGTTTTCAGACCCGAATGCAAATGTCATCAGCGTTGGAATGTCGGTTGTGCCCGCCTGAGAGAACATCGCGACCATCGCCACCAGCATCAGCACAGAGCCAAGGAACGTATAAAGGAAGAATTTGAACGACGCATAAATGCGGTTCGCCCCGCCCCAGATACCGATAATCAGGAACATCGGGATCAGGCCTGCCTCAAAGAAGAGGTAGAACAGCACGAGGTCCAGCGCCATGAACACACCAAGCATCAGTGTTTCAAGCAGCAGGAAGGCGATCATGTATTCCTTGGTGCGTGTTGTCACATTCCAGCAAGACGCAATCACCAGCGGCATCAGGAATGTGGTCAGCATCACAAACAGGATCGAAATACCGTCGACGCCCATTTTGTAGTTCATGCCCATCAGCCATTCACGGCTCTCAACCATCTGGAAGTCTGTGTTGCTGGGGTCAAACCCGAACAGGATAAACAGCGATACGATAAACGTCGCCACCGTTGTCGCCATCGCGACCCATTTGGCGTTGCCCTGTGCGGCCGCATCATCGCCGCGCAAGAAGATCGCCAGAATGACGGCCCCAAGCAAAGGGATAAACGTGGTGAGCGAAAGTAGGTTGCCCATTAGTTGGCCCCTCCGGTCATAGATACCCATGTGATCATGATCGTGATCCCGATCACCATGGCGAAGGCGTAAGTGAAGATGTAGCCGGACTGTGCACGGTTCATCCATTTGGTGAAGAATGGCACGATGCCCATCGCGACACCGTTGATGCCGCCGTCAATCGTGTTGGTGTCACCTTGTTTCCACAAGAAGCGACCGACCCACATCGCGGGTTTGACAAAGATCACGTTGTAAAGCTCGTCAAAATACCACTTGTTGAGCAAGAAGTTGTAAAGCGGTGCCTGCTGACGCGCCAGTTTTGCGGGCAGATCAGGGCGGCGGATATACATCTGGAACGCAAGCAGCAGACCCGCCAGCATCGCAATGAACGGCGACAGTTTGACCCAAGCGGGGACGCTGTGCGCCTCGTGCAGGACGTGGTTGTCGGGTGCTTTGAAAATCGCCCCCTTGCCCGGAACGGCAGGCCAGTCAGCGCCGTGATCGTCGCTTTCTTTGTCATCCTCGGCACCTGCCGCATATGCAGGTGATACCAACGAGAAACCAGCGTCGGAATAGTCAGCTGACGTTTCCAACACTCCGAAAAATTCGCCAACGTATTTGTCAGACTTAAAGAACGGTTTGTAAAACACCATGCCAGAGAAGATCGCGCCGATGGCAAGCACGGCAAGTGGGACCAACATGACGTTCGGGCTTTCGTGGGCGTGTTCATGCGTGTGTTTGTCGCCGCGTGGTTTGCCATAGAACGTCAGGAACATCAGGCGCCAGCTGTAGAAACTGGTCATGAATGCCGCAATCACCAGCATCCAGAATGCGTAGCCTGCGTTGGCGGCATAGGCGGATTCGATGATTGCATCCTTGGACACAAACCCAGCGAACCCAACAGGGAAACCGATATAGAGGAACGGAATACCCACGCCGGTAATCGCCAATGTGCCGATCATCATGGCCCAGAACGTCTTGGGCAGTTTGTGACGCAGGCCGCCATAGTTTCGCATGTCTTGTTCGTGGTGCATTCCGTGGATCACGGATCCTGCCCCAAGGAACAACATCGCCTTAAAGAACGCGTGTGTCAGAAGGTGGAACATCGCGACCGAATAGACGCCAACACCAGCGGCCACGAACATATAGCCAAGCTGGGACATCGTGGAATAGGCAATGACGCGCTTGATGTCGTTTTGCACAAGGCCAACCGTCGCGGCCATAAACGCGGTGGTCGCACCCATGAACACGATAAAGTTTTTCGCTTCCGGAGCAAATTCAAGCAATGGCGACATGCGGCACACGAGGAAGACGCCGGCGGTTACCATTGTCGCCGCGTGGATCAGCGCGGACACAGGTGTCGGCCCTTCCATCGCGTCGGGCAGCCATGTGTGCAACACCAGTTGTGCCGATTTACCCGCGGCCCCGATGAACAACAAGATGGCGATCAGGTTTGCGGCATTCCAGTCAGTCCAAAGGAACGTCAACTGCGTGTCGGCCAAGGCGGGCACGGCTGCAAAGATGTCATCAAACTTGATGCTGTCCGTCATCATATAGAGCGCGAAAATACCAAGCGCGAAGCCGAAGTCACCAACACGGTTGACGACAAACGCCTTGATCGCGGCGGCGTTGGCGGATGGTTTTTTGTAGTAAAAGCCGATCAAAAGATATGACGCGACGCCAACCCCTTCCCAGCCAAAGAACATTTGCACAAGGTTGTCGGCTGTCACCAGCATCAACATCGCAAAGGTAAAGAACGACAGGTATGCAAAGAAGCGCGCCTTGTAATGCTCGCCTTCGCCGAAGTTTTCGTCATGCGCCATGTAGCCGAATGAATACAGGTGCACGAGCGCGGAAACAGTCGTGATCACGATCAGCATAATGGCTGTCAGACGGTCCATGCGGATCGCCCAATCGGTGCTGAGTGTGCCAGATTCAATCCAGCGCAATATCTGGATATGTTCTGTCACGCCGTCGAATGACAAAAAGACGATCCATGACAGGAACGCCGCAAGGAACAACAGCGATGTGGTGACCCACTGTGCTGCGGTTTCCCCGATCATTTTCCAGCCAAAGCCCGCGATAAGCGCGCCGACCAGTGGGGCAAAAAGGATAATGGTTTCCATTGGGTTAGCCCTTCATCACGTTGACGTCTTCAACGTCGATGGTCCCGCGGTTGCGGAAGAAACAAACAAGGATCGCCAGACCAATCGCGGCCTCGGCGGCGGCAACTGTCAGCACGAAAAGCGTGAACACCTGACCCACCAGATCCCCAAGGAAGCTGGAGAAGGCGACAAAGTTGATGTTCACCGCCAGCAGCATCAATTCGATGCTCATCAGCAGGATGATCACGTTTTTGCGGTTCAGAAAGAGGCCAAAGATGCCAATCACAAAAAGCGCCGCAGATACGGTGAGGTAATGTTCAATACCGATCATGATTAAAGCCCCTGCCCTGGTTTGACATCGATGTTCTTCATGGCTTTCGCCGGATCACGGTGCATTTGGTGAATGACGTTCTGGCGTTTGATATCCACGCGGTGGCGCAGTGTCAGAACGATCGCGCCGATCATCGCCACCAGCAGGATCAAGCCCGCCAACTGGAACAGCATGATGTATTTGTCATAGATCAACAGGCCAAGCGCCGCCGTGTTTTGCGCATCACCCGTTGGGGCCGCACTATTGACGGCAACCGCATCGGCGTAGCCCCAAGTGCCAAACGCCATCGCCAGCTGCATCAGAATGACCACCCCGATCAGCAGGGCCAGCGGCATATAGCGCGCCATTTCTGCCTTAAGCTCGGCAAAGTCGATGTCGAGCATCATCACAACAAAAAGGAACAGCACCGCAACCGCGCCGACGTAGACAATGATCAACAACATGGCGACGAATTCCGCGCCAAGCAGCACAAACAGCCCCGCCGATGACAAGAATGCAAGGATCAGCCAGAGCACGGAATGCACGGGGTTTCGGCTTAACACTGTCATAAGCCCGCCTGCGATTGTTGAAATCGCAAAAAGGTAAAATGTGAATGCGGCAACGGTCATGAAGATGCGTCCTTTTTCATCACGTCGGTGGCGATTTCCATCGCTTTTGTCATTGCAGGCACACCGCCGAACATCGCCGCTTGTGCGATCGTTTCTGCGATTTCCTGTTCTGTCGCCCCTGCTTCCACAAGGTGGCGCACGGTCAATTTAATCTGGGTGTCGGCATGTGCCCCCATGATCGTCAGCGCGTTCAACGTCAGCAGCAGCTTTGTCTTGGCGTCCAATCCATCGGGGTTCAAACCCTTGCCCATGAACTGTTCCATCATGTCCTTGGACATCGTTGGAAACAGGTCTTCAAACCCCTTGCCCACAAATGATTCCATCGCAGGGTTCAGCTGTGCGGCTAAATCCTGACCCATGGTCATCATCGCTTCAAAGGGGTTCTTGTCGGTCATCGGTAAGGCGCATCCATTTCAAGGTTGCGCGCAATCTCGGCTTCCCAACGGTCGCCGTTCGCCAACAATTTGTCTTTGTCGTAATACAGTTCTTCGCGTGTTTCTGTTGAAAACTCGAAGTTTGGACCTTCAACAATCGCGTCTACCGGGCAGGCTTCTTGGCAGAAACCGCAGTAGATGCATTTGGTCATGTCGATGTCATAGCGTGTGGTCCGGCGGCTGCCGTCATCGCGTGGTTCGGCGTCGATTGTGATCGCTTGGGCGGGGCAGACGGCCTCACACAGTTTACAAGCGATGCAGCGTTCTTCGCCATTGGGATAACGGCGCAAGGCGTGTTCACCACGGAAACGCGGGCTGAGTGGCCCCTTTTCATGGGGGTAGTTCACGGTTGCCTTGGGCGAAAAGAAGTAACGCATCGTGATGCGGAACCCGGCCCAGAAATCGCTGAGCAAAAAGTATTTCGCGGCGCGTGTGTAATCCATTGGTCGGCTCATTGGTTAAGCTCCCATTGTCCAGCGCGCCCAAAAGCCGCCGAGTACTTCGTATTTTGCCAAGAAAGAGACCAGCACGACCCAGAACAGGGACAGCGGCAGGAACACCTTCCAACCGATGCGCATCAGTTGGTCATAGCGGTAGCGCGGCGTGATCGCCTTGACCATCGCGAACATAAAGAAGCACGCGGCCATTTTCAGCACCATCCAGAAGATACCGTCTGGCAAGAAGCCGACAGGTGACAACCAGCCACCAAAGAACAGCAGCGACACAAGTGCGCACATCAACACCACGGCCATCAATTCACCGATCATAAAGAGCAGGAACGGCGTGGATGAATATTCAACCTGATAGCCCGCAACCAGTTCTGATTCCGCCTCTGGCAGGTCAAACGGTGGGCGGTTGGTTTCAGCCAAGGCGCTGATAAAGAACAAGAAAAGCATCGGGAAATGCGCGACCCAATACCAGCTGAACAAGCCGCCAGCGCCGTCTTGGGCGGCAACAATATCACCAAAGTTCATGGACCCTGTCGAGATAATCACACCGATAATGATCAGGCCGATGGACACCTCGTATGAGATCATCTGGGCGGCAGACCGCAGCGACCCAAGGAACGGGTATTTGGAGTTGGAGGCCCAACCACCCATAATCACGCCGTAAACTTCAAGGCTTGAGATCGCGAAGACATACAAGATTGCCACGTTGATGTTTGAAATCACCCAGCCATCGTTGAACGGAATAACTGCCCAAGTGATCACAGCCAGAACAAAGGCGATCATTGGCGCAAGGAAAAACACAAACTTGTCCGCGCCCGCAGGCACGATGATTTCTTTGACGATGTATTTCAGGAAATCGGCAAATGATTGCAACAATCCGAATGGGCCCACGACATTGGGCCCTTTGCGCATCTGCACCGCTGCCCACACCTTACGGTCGGCATACATCAAGAATGCAAGCGCCAGCAAAAGCGGGATCAGAACCAATAGGCACTGACCCAAAATCACAAGCACGATGCCCAGATTGGTGTTGGTGAAAAATTCAACCATAGTCTTCGTTCCCTTACACCGTTGGAATGCCAGCTGTGCCGCAATCGGCAACAACTACTTCGGCGTCAATAGTCTTTAATCCACGCGGCAAGGCCGGTGAAATCGTATAAACAGCATCTGCGGACCAAAGCCCGTTTTCTTCTGCGGCTTGTGTGCGCACGTGGCGCAAAAATCCGTAACCACGGATCAGCGTATATTGGGCCGCTGCACATTCAGCGTATTTCGTGACTTGTTCGACTGTGTCCGCGCCTGTCATCGACACACGGAAGTTGACCAAATCACCATCAAGCAATCGTGTTTCGATCCCGTCGTATGACGGCGACATTGGCCCGCGCGTCACATCAGGTTCGGACATCGCACAGCCTGTCAGCGCAAGCGCGGATATGATCGCAAACCGGATCACTTATTCAGCAGCCATCGCAGCAGTGGCCCGCGATTTTGCATTTGCCGACAATTCGCCCATCAGCTGGCTGGCCCGTGCAATCGGGTTGGTCAGGTAATAGTCGGTGACCGCATAGCGGAAGTCCGCCTTGCCCATTTTCTTGGCCTTAAGCGGTGTCCAATCGTTGGTCGCCACAACGTCGACCATACCAAGGTGCGGGTGCGCCGCGATCATGGCTGTGCGCAAGGCGGCAAGGCTGTCGAATGGCAGTGTCGCGCCCAGTTCGGCGGACAGGGCGCGCAAGATGGCCCAGTTTTCCTTGGCCTCACCGGGTGCAAACGATGCGCGCAACGCAAGCTGCGGGCGTCCTTCTGTATTCACGAACAAGCCGTTTTCTTCGGTGTAGGCGGCGGCTGGCAGAATGATGTCAGCGCGGTGCGCGCCACGGTCGCCATGCGATCCTTGGTAAATCACGAACGGGCCGGCATCGATGTCCAGCTCGTCTGCGCCCATGTTGTAGATCACGTCAGCATCGGCAACGGCTGCTTTCATGCCGCCATCAGTGGTAGCACCCACATCCATTGCACCCACACGACCAGCGGCTGTGTGCATAACCATAAACTTGGATGACCCAGCAGCTGCCGTTTGCATCGCGGTGCCCAGCACGGCTTCGCCGTCTGCTTCGGTCAATGCGCCCATGCCAACGATCATCACGCCAACCTTATCAGCCTTGTCGGAATGATCCATTGCGGCCAAATTCGCGAGTGCTTCACGGCCTGTGCCAAGTTCGACAACCGGATAGGTCAAATCAACAGGTGTGCCGATCCGTGCGATTGTGGCGCCGCGTGACCATGCCGCACGCAAACGCGCGTTCAAGACAGGTGATTCCAGTTTCGGGTTTGTGCCGATCAGGATGATCATTTCGGCGCTGTCGATGTCTTCGATCGCGGCAGTGCCAACATAACCAGACCGGTTGCCCGCTGGCAGTGCTGCGTTATCGGTGCGGCATTCGACGTGACCGCCCTGCCCTTCGATCATCGCTTTCAGCGCAAATGCGGCCTCGGTCGGGGCAAGGTCACCCACAAGGCCCGCGACCTTTTTGCCCTTCATCGCGGCGGCGGCGGCGGTCAATGCCTCGTCCCAGCCTGCTTTGCGCAGTTTGCCGTTCTCACGAATGTAGGGTGTGTCCAGTCGCTGACGACGCAGGCCGTCCCAGACGAAACGTGTCTTGTCGGAAATCCATTCCTCGTTCACGCCATCATGGTTGCGCGGCAAGAAGCGCATGACTTCACGGCCCTTGGTGTCCACACGGATGTTGGACCCAAGCGCATCCATCACGTCGATAGATTCGGTTTTCGTCAGCTCCCAAGGACGGGCGGTAAATGCGTATGGCTTGGACACAAGCGCACCAACAGGGCACAAATCAATGATGTTGCCCTGCATGTTGCTGTCGAGCGTTTCACCCAAGTAGGATGTGATTTCGGCATCTTCACCACGACCCGTTTGGCCCATCTGATGAATCCCCGCAACTTCGGTCGTGAACCGCACGCAACGTGTGCAGGAAATACAGCGCGTCATGTGGGTTTCGACTAATGGACCCAGATCCAGATCGTCTGTCGCACGCTTTGGTTCGCGGAAACGGCTAAAGTCGACGCCGTAAGCCATTGCCTGATCCTGAAGATCACATTCACCGCCTTGGTCGCAAATCGGGCAATCCAGCGGGTGGTTGATCAGAAGGAACTCCATCACACCTTCGCGGGCCTTTTTGACCATCGGGGAATTGGTTTTCACGACCGGGGCCTGGCCTTCTGGACCGGGGCGCAAATCACGCACCTGCATCGCACAGGATGCGGCAGGCTTGGGCGGGCCGCCGACAACTTCGACCAGACACATGCGGCAGTTGCCAGCAATCGAAAGACGTTCGTGATAGCAGAACCGCGGGATTTCAATTCCCGCTTGTTCACAGGCCTGAATCAGGGTCATTGCCCCGTCAACCTCAACCTCATTTCCGTCAATAACAACTTTGCGAAGATCAGACATAGCGCGCCTTTTTTAACCCTTTGCACCACGCACCCAAATTCATGGGGCACAGTTTGTTCGGGTTCTAACGCGACATTGCCTGCGATGCCAGTCAGATCGACAAAAAAACCGCCCGAAAAGACGCATCTTTTGGGGCGGTTGACTGTTTGCTTGGTATCAGGCGGTGCCGGCTTAGCGCAGAAGACGCCCGATTGCGCTGTCTTTTGCGATTTCAGATTGCCCCGCCGCACAATACGTCGCCTCGTTTCCGGCAACTGTGCCCAGCTCGCGTAGCCGTCCGTAGGCGATGTCTTTGAGCCTGTTTTCTTCGGCCTTGTCATCGATATAGGCGTCAACTTCTGCGCGGGTGTAGCCCAGATCAAATGCATGCGAACGCAGTGAAAACAGATAGTTGATCCCACGAATCCGGCGCGCGCTGATCGTGCTGCACTGCTCGGAAATTTCATAAGCCATGCCTGTCGCGATGATGCCTTCGCGCACGTAGGCCACATCTTTCAGCGCGGGTTTTGCAGATACACTGCCCGCAATCGCTGTCACTGTCAGGGTCGCAAAAACAGCTGCCAAACTTTTCATTTTCATCGTTACAAACTTTCTATTTTGTCTGGGACAAATCGCCCGCTTGCCAATGAATGTTGGGGCTTTGGCTGTGTTATGCAATAACAATCCAGTTTGCGCGCACGTTTATGCCGAAACCTGTTTTTGGGCGCGCAAATAATCCCAACCAAAGGCTGAATCACTGTCGCCATAAGCGCGCAAATGTTCCAACCGGTCCAATGCTTCTGCCAATGTTGGTTTATGCCCCTCTGGCACCCACCACATCACGAAATGCATTTTGTCCAAGACTTCGAACCACTCGGCACGACGCTCCATGAACTTTGCATGCAGCGTTTGAAACACGAATTTTTCCAATTGCGCCGCTGTCTCCCAGACCGTTAGATTCGGAATATAAAGCGGATCGCCGTCAATGGATGTGGCCGTATTCCCCTCGCCCGGTTCACCTTCCATGATCCAGACAAAGCCCGGCATCCGCTTGCCAAGTCCGTTGATCAGGTCAAGGTTCTGCATAAAATCAGCGACACGCGGGTCATCGTGCGGGGCAATCAAACGGCCGATATTCAACTCTGCCAAATGTTGCCTTGGCGCATCTGCGTAGGATGGGTCTTGACCCATCACCGACGGCGCCGTTCACGTGACGGGCTGATGCCACCTGCTGCTTTGCGAAGGAAGCTCAACATCATCAAGATCCCGACAAACCCAAGGCCGATCACACCGATCCAGGCCCAAAGCGGCGCAATGCCAAGCGTGATCGCTTGAAAGGTAAACCACGCAGGAATTCCGCACACGACAGCTGTCGCAAACGCGGCAATCAGGCTGAGAAACCCGTCCCAAAGGTGGCGCACCATCATGGCTTATTCAGCCGCGATTGCGCTACGTTTGTGGGCAATCCGGTCTTCGATATCGCCACGGAAATTCTTGATTAAAGCTTGGATCGGCCACGCGGCCGCATCACCCAGCGCACAAATTGTGTGGCCTTCGACCTGCTTGGTTACGTCCAGCAGCATATCAATTTCTTCGACGCTTGCGTTGCCTTCGACCAAACGCGCCATCACACGCATCATCCAGCCTGTGCCTTCACGACATGGTGTGCACTGGCCACAGCTTTCGTGCTTGTAAAACTTCGACAGACGCCAAACGGCTTTGATCATATCAACGGAATTATCCATGACGATCACAGCAGCGGTGCCAAGGGATGATCCCTTATCGCGCAAACCGTCGAAATCCATAATCGCATCACGCATGTCTTCACCGCGCACGTTTGGCACGGATGAACCGCCCGGAATAACCGCCTTAAGGTTATCCCAACCGCCGCGAATACCACCGCAGTGTTTTTCGATCAGCTCTTCAAATGTGATGCCCATTTCCTCTTCAACAACGCATGGGTTGTTGACGTGACCAGAAATCGCAAACAACTTTGTGCCCGCATTGTTGGCGCGCCCGATGCCAGAGAACCAGCTGCCGCCGCGACGCAAAATGGTCGGAACAACTGCAATCGATTCCACATTGTTCACGGTTGTCGGGCAACCATACAGACCAGCGCCCGCAGGGAACGGCGGCTTCATGCGTGGCATGCCTTTTTTCCCTTCAAGCGATTCCAGTAATGCTGTTTCTTCGCCACAGATATACGCGCCTGCGCCATGGGCCAGATAGATGTCAAAATCCCATCCGGATTTGGCGGCATTCTTACCCACGAGACCCGCGGCATAAGCCTCGTCGATCGCGTTCTGAAGCGCCTCTTTCTCGCGGATATATTCGCCGCGAATATAGATATAACAAGCGTTCGCATTCATCGCAAAAGACGCGATCAAGCAGCCTTCGATCAATGTATGCGGATCGTGGCGCATGATTTCACGGTCTTTGCATGTGCCCGGCTCGGATTCGTCAGCGTTCACAACCAGATACGAAGGGCGTCCATCGGATTCCTTGGGCATGAAAGACCACTTCAACCCGGTTGGGAACCCTGCCCCACCACGTCCGCGCAAACCAGATGCTTTCATCTCATCGACGATCCATTCACGACCCTTTTTGATGATCGCGGCTGTGCCATCCCAGTGACCACGCGCTTGGGCCCCTTTCAGGGTCCGGTCGTGCATGCCGTAAAGGTTCGTGAAAATCCGGTCTTGGTCTTTCAGCATCAGCCGTCATCCTTGTCGTGTTGGCGCGCGCGCCAAAGTTTGAATGTCATATAAAGCGCAAATCCAAAAGCCGCCAGCGCTACAAGATCAAAAAAGGCCCGTGTCCGCATGGACAGGCCCAAAAATTCACCCGCAACATTGGCGCAGATCCAAAGTATCCCTGTCGCGGCCACCACAATAGCGATGCGTTGACCTGAGCCGGATACGTTTTGATTCTGCGCCATTCTTTTCTAGCCCGCGTTTAGTAAACGCCGCCCTTCTTCACTTTGCTGGCAAACTCGGTTGTGCCGCCTTTTGCCAAGATGCGCGCCTGCTTGATCCAACCGTCACGCACAACGCGACCGTTCGCGCCTTTGACATTGTCGTCGAACCAACGGGCGTCCATGTTTGTCCAAGCCGCAACTTGGTCAAAGTGGAAGACGCCTGTTTCGTGCAAGGCTTTCTCCAGAACCGGACCAACACCTTTGATCATTTTCAAATTGTCGGGACCGCCTGCGCGTGCCTTTTTCAAAACCGCTGGTTTTGCAGCTGCCTTGGATTTCTTTGCAGCTGCTGGTTTCGCCGCAGCCTTTGGCGCTGCTTTTTTCGCCGCAGTTTTAGCAGCTGGTTTCGCAGCAGCCTTCTTAGCTGCTGGTTTCGCCGCAGCCTTAGCCGCTGGTTTCGCGGCAGCCTTAGCCGCTGGTTTCGCAGTAGCCTTTGCCGCTGGTTTCGCAGTAGCCTTTGCCGCTGGTTTCGCAGCAGCCTTTGCCGCTGGTTTCGCAGTAGCCTTTGCCGCTGGTTTCGCAGCAGCCTTTGCCACTGGTTTCGCAGTAGCCTTTGCCGCTGGCTTCGCAGCAGCAGGTGCTTTTGCTGGGGCCGCTTTCACCGCAGCAGGTGTTGCGGTTGGCGCAGTAGCAACGGCATCGGATGTTGATGCTGCTGTTGCCGTGGCAGCAGCGCCTGCGGCGCCCCCGCCTACAATCGCGGCTGAACCGGAAGTTGCGGCTGAATGTGAGGTGGCTGTCGTGCTTGTTGGCGTCGCTGCCGTTTCATCACGCCATCCAAGCCAAAGAATGATTGCCACGATAATCGCGACAATCAAGCCAATCAAAATCGCGCCAATAAGGCTGTATGCAAACGCGAACAATGCAACAGCAGCGGCCAATAGGCCGAACAAGGCTGAGATCGCAAAAATCCCGTTCCTTTTTGGGGCAGTATTACTCATTGTCTTCTATCTCCCTCGGGCGCACTTTATCCCAGCGCATTGCCCCATCTGTTTCACAACTCTTCCGCGTTGGTGACAGCCATCGCACACAGTTGCGTGGGCACGATAACCGCCTCGCGTCCCAAATATGAAGCGATTTCGCACAAAAATACCCTATTTAGTGGGTTTTTATGTCCAAACTGCTTTATTTAGGCATCAGCCCTTGGCCAATGCCGTGGCTTGAGACACCCAATCGTCACGTTCGATGCGGCCTTTGAACTTCAGGTTGCTATCAACCCACGCGATTTCTGCGGACGTCCACTTGGAAATCTGGTCAAAATGCCAGAAACCAAGTCCGTTCAACACACCCTCTAACTTGGGGCCGACACCGCTGATCAGCTTCAGATCATCGGCACCGGATTTGCGTGGCGCGGTCATTGTGCGTGGCTTTTTGCCTGCACCAGATGCTGTCACCGCAGCAGATGCTGCCTTTGGCGTGGCTTTTGGTGCGGGGTTCGATTTACCGACAGGCTTCGCCTTTGATGTGGCTTTTGCCGCCTGTTTGGTCACGCCAGTTGCATCGGCCTTGGCCTTGGCTGCGGGTTTGGGCGCGGCTTTTTTGGCTGCTGTTTTCTTTGGCTTTGGTGCGGGCTTGTCGCCCTTGCCTAGCCACGGTGTCAGGATAGGAACTTCTGTGCCATCAATCCGTTTGACTGTGTCGCCAATATCAGCCGCCAGCTGAACGGACGCATTATATTGGGTTTTGCCGCTGTCATAATCTTTCAGCGATGTCAGACCCTTGAGCGGCTCAGCGGCGTAGCGGCCGTTTTGCGGACCAGGAAGCGGCACCTTGCCCGCGGCCAATTCGTCCAACAATTCCGTGAAGCGCGCAGCGGTCAGATCTTCGTAATAGTCTTTGCCGATCTGGGCCATTGGCGCGTTTGCGCAAGACCCTAGGCATTCCACCTCTTCCCACGAAAACTTACCATCCGCAGAAAGCGTGTGTGGCTTATCCGCGATCTTTTCGCGGCAAATGCCGATCAGATCCTCTGCACCGCAAATCATGCAAGACAGCGTGCCACAGACCTGAATATGGGCCACGGAGCCAACGGGCTGTAGCTGGAACATGAAGTAGAACGATGCAACTTCCAACGCGCGGATATACGCAAGATCAAGCATCTTTGCGATGCTTTCGATTGCGGGGCGGGTCAGCCAGCCTTCTTGTTCTTGGGCGCGCCACAGCAACGGAATAATCGCAGAGGCCTGGCGGCCTTGCGGATATTTTGTGATCTGAGCTTCGGCCCATTGCTGGTTTGCGGGTGTAAACGCAAAGGTTTCGGGCTGGTCATGGTAAAGTCTGCGCAGCATTTTAGGCACATACCTCTGGTTTGAGTTTTACGGCAAGCATTTTGCCCGACGCATCGCGGTCGTCGACAGCATACCCTTTGTCACGAATTGTTCGCAGGGCGGATTTTGCCGTCGATGGGATAAATCCGATCGGTGCAAGAACACGTTTTGCGGCTGAACCATCATTATTGCGGATTTCACAGTTATTCTGACGCATCGCCAAAATCATCTTGGTCTCATTTTCGGTCAGATTTGGATCTGCCCCTTCTGGAACAGCAATCGGAACAGAGGTATCCAAGACAATGGGTGCTGCGCAACTGGCCGCCCCAAGCAATGCAATCGCACAAAAACAAGTGCTGATGATCTTCATAATCGCCCCTTCCTAGGTCGCTGCACAAACAACAGATGTCGATCGGATTGTGCCGCTGCCTGCAACTTCAACCCGTCCTTCGGATTGCAGTTGCGGTGTCAGTTGCAAAAGCTCTTCTCGTGTGATGACGGCGGCCGTCAATACAGACCCGACATTCACCGCATTGAGTTCACAGCCCTGTGCTTCGATCGCGTTCATCAAACGCTCTTTTGCGGTGAGAATTTGCGGCTGTGGCGCGGGGGCTACAGCAGGTGTCACAGGTGCGGGCGTGCCAAGATTACCAAGCGATGGGCGGAAATCGGTGATCGCGGTGCAGGCAGACATGCCCAAAACACCCGACAGAACCACAACAGGGCGCATCATCGGTCGATCTCCCCGAATACGACATCCATTGTGCCGATGATCGCAGCAACATCAGCCAACTGGTGGCCCGTTGTGATGTGATCCATCGCTTGCAGATGCAGATATCCCGGCGCACGAATTTTGGCGCGGTAAGGTTTGTTGGACCCATCGGCCACCAAGAACACGCCAAATTCACCCTTCGGGGCTTCAACCGCGGCGTAAACCTCGCCAGCAGGCACATGGAACCCTTCGGTATAAAGTTTGAAGTGGTGGATCAACGCTTCCATTGATGTCTTCATCTCGCCACGTGCGGGCGGGGTCATTTTGCCACGCGCCATGACATCGCCCGGCTCATTGCGGAGCTTTTCACAGGCTTGGCGGATGATTGATGTGGACTGGCGCATTTCTTCCATGCGGCACAGGTAACGATCATAGCAATCGCCGTTCACGCCAACAGGGATCGTGAACTCAAATTCGTCATAGCATTCATACGGCTGCGCACGGCGCAAATCCCAAGGCAGGCCGGAGCCACGCACCATCACGCCAGAGAAACCCCAATCCTGGATTTCCTGTTCAGTGATGACACCAATATCGCAGTTACGTTGTTTGAAAATGCGGTTTTCGGTCAACAGCGTATCCAGATCGTCGATGATCTGCGGGAATGCGACAGCCCATGTGTCGATGTCTTCGATCAGCTGGGCTGGCAAATCCTGATGCACACCACCGGGCCGGAAATACGCGGCATGAAGTCGCGCGCCACAGGCACGTTCATAGAACACCATCAGCTTTTCGCGTTCTTCAAAGCCCCAAGAGATAGGGGTCATCGCGCCCACGTCCATCGCCTGCGTGGTGATGTTCAACAGGTGGTTCAGCACACGGCCAATTTCGGAATAAAGCACACGGATCAACGACGCACGACGCGGCACTTGCGTGCCTGTCAGCTTTTCAATCGCCAGACACCAAGCATGTTCTTGGTTCATCGGGGCCACGTAATCCAACCGGTCGAAATACGGCAGGTTTTGTAAGTAAGTGCGGCTTTCCATCAGCTTTTCAGTGCCACGGTGCAGCAGGCCGATATGTGGATCGCAACGCTCAACAATCTCACCGTCGAGTTCCAGCACCAGACGCAAAACGCCGTGGGCCGCAGGGTGCTGCGGGCCAAAGTTGATGTTGAAATTGCGGATCGTCTGTTCGCCGGTCATCGCGTCGGATGTGCCGTCGTCATATCTGTTCACGCGGATATCGCCGTCCATCATTTGTATTCCCTTTTCAGGTTCACGGGCATTTTCGCCGCTTTGGCAGCCCTATCATAACTGGCATTGCGCATTACGCCGCATCCCTATTTTCAATCCAGCGATCTGGCAAGCGCCCCATGCGTTTTTCAACATCATCATAGATCGGGCGCAACTTGGCGCTGAGGGCGCGCCGTTCTTGATCGGTCAGTTTTAATGACTTGCCCGACAGTCGCGGTGCGTCCAGCTTAGCGGGGTGGTGGTCAACGCCAAGAAAATCGCAAAGCGCGTCAATCTTGGGCTGGTTCAAGAATTCTTCGAAAAAGTCGATGAATACGCGGTCGGCAGGAATGGCCGCGTCAACCTTGGTCAGCATTGTCGCATAGTCGCTGCGCATATGGGTGGCGCCACTGTCAGATTCGAGAAATTTGGTAAGGTCCGCGCGCGCGCGTTTTTCAAACGTGTTATCGTCTGATTTGCGCTTGGCGACCATACGGATACCAGACCAAGTCCGGTCAACTGGATCGCGCATCACAAAGATAAACAGGGGCTTGTTTTCCAAACCGGCAATATTGCGCAGCCGGTCTTCGCTTAACAACCCATTGGCTGGCGTGATTTCACCGATGATTTTTGTATCAGAGTTGGCTGCCGACATAATCAGCGCCTCGTAGTCTGTGTAGGTCGGTGCGCCCAAATCGATCACGGCCAAGCGTGCGTCCAAATACTTTTTCGCGCGTTTGAAATCTGGGGTGGCTTTCAACTGCGGCTGTGCCTTGCCTTTTTTCACCAGCTTACGACGGCGTGCCGCAATCCGAGACCGGCCAGCGCCAGCCACGCCAAGATCGTGGTAGTCAAAGAAATGCGTTTCTTTTAGCGGCGTGCGCGCGCATTGCGGATGATCCGCAAGATAATGTGACAGCCATGTGGTTGCGGCCTTTTGCGCACCCAGACTGACCAACATTCGCGTCGTTTGCGCCATTACTTAGACGCCTCTTTCGCCTTGTCATCACCGGGCAGGATATATTCGGCCCCTTCCCACGGCGACATAAAGTCGAACTGGCGGTATTCCTGCACCAAGGATACCGGTTCATAGACAACGCGCTTTTGCACTTCGTCGTAACGGACTTCGGTATAGCCTGTGGTCGGGAAATCCTTGCGCAGCGGGAAGCCACGGAAACCGTAATCGGTCAGGATGCGGCGCAGGTCTGGATGACCTGTAAACAAGATACCGAACATGTCGAAAATCTCGCGCTCGAACCAATTGGACGATGGGTGCACGTCGATGATCGACGGGACCATCTCGTCTTCGCGGATTTGGGTGCGCAGACGGATGCGGTGGTTCTGATACATCGACAGGAAGTGGTAGATCACGTCAAACCGCTTGGCGCGTGTCGGGTAATCAACAGCCGTAATATCGACAAGGGATGAAAACTGGCAAGCGCCATCCGTTTTCAAAAACTCGACGAAGGAAACGAGAGAGGACGGCGCGATTGTGACCGTCAGTTCGTCATTGGCGACCTCCCATGACAAAACGCAATCGGTGCGTTTCATTTCAAGGTGGGTGCCCAGTTCTTGCAGTGCAGTTGTCATCGCGTGATGTTCCCTGTCCGGCGGATTTTGCGTTGCAGTTGCATGATGCCGTAAAGCAAGGCTTCGGCAGTTGGCGGACAACCCGGGACGTAAACATCCACAGGCACGATCCGGTCGCAACCGCGCACAACGCTATAGGAATAGTGGTAATAGCCGCCACCGTTTGCGCAGGACCCCATAGAGATCACATAGCGTGGCTCTGGCATTTGGTCATAAACCTTGCGCAGGGCTGGGGCCATTTTGTTGGTCAATGTGCCCGCCACGATCATCAAGTCAGACTGACGCGGGCTCGCGCGCGGCGCAGTGCCGAACCGTTCCAGATCGTAACGCGGTGTGGACGTGTGCATCATTTCGACAGCACAGCACGCCAGACCGAATGTCATCCAGTGCAAGGACCCTGTCCGCGCCCAGTTGATCATGTCAGCGGTGCTGGTCACAAGGAAACCCTTGTCCTGCAATTCCGCGTTCAGTGCGAGTGTTGCACTTTCTTTATCTGCGCCAGCCGTATTGGCCCCGGTCATCACTCCCATTCGAGTGCTCCCTTTTTCCATTCATATGCAAAGCCGATTGTCAGCACGCCCAAGAAGACCATCATCGACCAGAACCCAACCATCGAGATGTCTTTGAACGCGACTGCCCATGGGAACAGGAACGCGACCTCAAGGTCAAAGATGATGAACAGGATCGACACAAGGTAGAACCGCACATCAAATTTCATCCGCGCATCATCAAATGCGTTGAACCCGCATTCGTAAGCGGACACTTTTTCAGGGTCGGGATTACGCACCGCGACAATCGCAGCAGCAATGATCAAAATCAGGCCCAGCGCAATCGCCAGCCCCAAAAAGATCAAGATCGGAAGGTATTCGGTCAGCATCTCTTGCAAGGCTCTATCCTTAGGCAGGTGGCACCGCGTCAGGCAGCGCCGCAATCTGTTGCGCCACACTTACCCTTGCACCCCCAGAGGGTCAACCATCGCAGACCCAAGAATGGGTGCGTTTTTACGCCGCTATTTGACCCAAGGTGCAGGTTCTTTCGCAAAAAACGCGGCGATTCCCTCTGCCGCTTCTTTTGTGTCCCACGCGGCCATCAGCGCGTTGATGGATCTGTCTACGGTCGGCTGGTCAATAACGGGGCCCAATGACCGCGCCAATGCCTTGGCCGCAGCCACAGCACCGGGCGCGCAATTCAGATAGGGGGCGACTTCTGCCGCGACCGCCGCGTCAAGCGCGTCCGGGTCCACGGCCCGCGCGATAATGCCGAGCGATTGCGCCTCGGCCGCATCAAAAATGCGCGACGACATAAAGACACGGCGGGCGGCGGCCTCTCCCATGCGGGCCAGCACGTAGGGGCCGATGGTTGCGGGGATCAGGCCCAGTTTCGTTTCGGTCAGCCCAAACTTTGCCCCCGTCACCCCGATGGCCACATCACACACGCAAGCCAGCCCGACACCGCCGCCAAAGGCGTTGCCGTGCAATCGCCCGATCACAGGTTGCCGCAGCGTATTGAGTGCACCGAGCATATTGGCAAGCTTCGTGGCCCCTGCCCGCCGCGTCGCTGTGTCAGCGGCCATCTGGTCGCGCATCCAATTCAGATCGCCACCAGCGCAAAATGATTTGCCGTTGGCGGCCAGCACCACCACCCGTATGGCGGGGTCTGCGCGAATTTCAGCGGCAGCATCGGCCAGATCATCAATCATTTGTGCAGACATCGCGTTATGCTTGTCGGGCCGATCCAAAGTCAGTTGGGCCACACCACGCGCATCGGTTGTCAGTGTCACAGTCATGTGCGCATTCCTTTTGCAAATTCGGCCGCGCGAGCAATCACGTTTTCGTCGACACCCGTTTTCAGCCCGTCGCCATGCAATCGCGCCAGTACCAATTCGGTCGCGATATTGCCGGGCGCACCGGGCGCATAGGGACATCCCCCAAGGCCACCGACAGACGTGTCGAACGCCCGCAGCCCCATATCAAGGCTGAGGTAGATGTTATCAATCGCCCGCCCGTTTGTGTCGTGGAAATGGCCCGCCAGTTGACCCGCTGGCGCCTCTGACAGCACAGCCCGCAGCATGGCAGCCACGGTATGCGGTGTCCCCTGCCCGATCGTATCGCCTAGCGACACAGGCATCGGGGCCACATCGCGCAGCAATGCGACAGCCCGCGCCACATCCGCAGGATCAGTGGGGCCATCAAACGGGCAGTCGGTCACGCAAGACACATAACCGCGGATGGCAACACCTGCATCTTGGGCTGCTTGCACAACAGGGCGCAGCCGCTGCACGCTTTGCGCAATATCGCACCCGAGGTTATTTTGCGAAAACCCTTCGGACGCTGAAATGAACACCGCGACCTGATAATCAAAATCAGGCTGCTGCGCGGCGACAAACCCGTCCCAGCCCCGCATATTAGGGACAAGCACAGCCAGTTGCGCGGATGTTGGCGCGATCCCCGCAAGCACAGCATCCGTATCGGCCATTTGCGGCACCCACTTGGGGCTGACAAAACTGCCCACCTCAAGATGCCGCAAACCAGAGGTCGCCAGCAGATTGATCAGCGCCAGCTTGTCCGCGACAGGGATCAATGCAGGCTCGTTTTGCAGCCCGTCCCTTGGGCCAACCTCGTGCAGGGTGACAAAATCGCTCATTTGGCTAGCTCTAGCGTGATAAGAACCTGACCCGCGCTGACTTGGTCGCCCGTGGCCACAGTCAAGGACTGGATCACCCCGTCGCGCGGGGCGCGCAGGATATGTTCCATCTTCATCGCCTCTAGCACGATCAGGCGTTGCCCTTGGGTGATCTGATCGCCTGATTTCGCTGCAACCGCGTGGATCAGGCCGGGCATCGGCGCGCTGACATCATCACCGCCGCCTGTCGTGCTATCGCGATCCAGCGGGTCGATAACCGCAAATTTGATCGTGCGCGGGCCAAATACATGCACCTCTTGGTTTGCCAGATGCACGGGCCGGCGCTGTCCATCCAATGCCCAACATCCGCCACTGTGATGCAAAGAATGATCTAGGTCATCCCAACCGACCCTGACAGTGTCATCCGACATCATCGTCACATGCACATCGAACTGGCGGTCCCCATGCCGCAGCGCGACCGATTGTGTCATTGGTGACCAAAGCGTGAAACCTGTTTCCCACGATGGTGGCTGGTCCAACCCCAATGCCGCCAGCGCCGCCACCGCGATATCAACCCCGATTGGCATCGGATCAGCGCAAAGCGTGTCTTGGTGGCGCGCGATCAGTCCGGTATCAACATCGCCGTTCGCAAAATCGGGCTGAGCCGCAAGGCCGCGCAGGAAATTCAGGTTTGTCGTCGTGCCAGCCGCCTTGGTCGCGGCGAGCGCTGTTTGCAATTTGCGCAATGCTGTTGCGCGGTCAGGCCCATGCACCGTCAGCTTGGCGATCATCGGGTCATACCACGGCGAAATCGTATCCCCCGCAGCGACGCCAGTATCAACACGCGCATCATCAGGGAATTGCAGATGCGATAAGGTGCCCGTTGCAGGGAGGAAACCTGCTGGCACGTCTTCGGCATAGATGCGGGCCTCAAAACTGTGGCCGTTGATGGATAGCTGGTCTTGGGTCGCGGGTAAGGTGCCACCCGCCGCGACGTGCAGCTGCCATGCGACCAGATCAACACCCGTAATCGCCTCTGACACCGGATGTTCGACCTGAAGGCGGGTGTTCATTTCCATAAACCAGAACCGATCAGGATGCAGACCGTCCGCGCCGTCCACGATAAATTCGATTGTACCTGCGCCAGCGTATCCGATTGCGCGCGCCGCCTTGACAGCCGCGTCGCCCATTGCGTTGCGCATGGCATCGGTCATGCCCGGTGCGGGGGCTTCTTCGATCACTTTTTGATGGCGGCGTTGCAGCGAACAGTCGCGTTCAAACAAATGCACCGCGTCAGCGCCATCGCCAAACACCTGCACCTCGATATGGCGCGGGTGGGTCACGTATTTTTCAATCAAAACGTCGGCATTGCCAAAGGCTGTTTTCGCCTCTGCCTGGGCAGAGCCCAGCGCATCCGCAAAATCAGCCGCCTGTTCGACCAAGCGCATGCCTTTGCCGCCGCCGCCCGCCACGGCCTTGATCAAAACGGGATACCCGATTTTGGCGGCGTGATCGGCAAGGCTGGCTAGGGTTTGATCCGCACCGTGATAGCCTGGCACGACGGGCACGCCTGCATTTTCCATCAACGCCTTGGCCGCGTCTTTTAACCCCATCGCGCGGATCGCGTCAGCTGACGGGCCGATAAACACAAGCCCTGCGGCAACCACGGCATCCACAAAATCAGGGTTTTCTGACAAGAACCCATATCCGGGGTGGATCGCGGCGGCACCTGTGTCCAAGGCGGCTTGGATCATCAGATCACCGCGCAAATAGCTGTCGGCAACGGGTGCAGGACCAATGCGCACCGCTTGATCGGCGGCTTTCACATGCAAGGCATCCGCATCGGCATCCGAATAAACGGCAACAGTTTGCACACCCATCGCGCGGGCTGTGCGCATCACGCGGCAGGCAATTTCGCCGCGATTGGCGATCAGGATTTTATCAAACATCACGGTCCTCCCAATTTCCGACACCAGTTGATGCGCGATCCGCCGCGGTAAGGCATCGCCAACCCTTCGCGCACAAGCGTATCGCCGACATCAACACCATCCACGGTCATCACCGCCAAAACGCGCCCGTATTTATCATATCCCTGACCATCAAACGCGATATCACCCGCCGCTGACAATGCGCGCAACCGCATTGTCGCGCGGTCGCCCAGCGCCTTTTCGGCCGCACAGCCGGGGTCTTTGGTTTCTGGTGTGTCAAAGCCTACCAATCGGGCGGTTTTGCGCCCGCCTGCGCAATCAAGAGCAACCGTGTCCCCATCATAGACGTAATTGAGGGTGCAGCCTGACGCAGTCAGGCTTGCGTGTGGCGACACCCAGTTGGCAAAGCCCACAAGGGCCGCCAGCAACAACACAGCATATGCAAATCCGGTGGCATCCATGCGTTACATCCGGAACACGCCGAAACGCGTATCGGCGATCGGCTTGTTGAGGCTTGCACGCAATGACAGCGCCAATACCTCGCGCGATTTGCGCGGGTCGATGATGCCATCATCCCAAAGCCGCGCAGAGGCATAAAGCGGATGGGATTGTTCAGTGAACATATCAATCGTGGGCTGTTTGAATGCGGTCTCTTCTTCCTTGGTCCACGCGCCGCCCTTGCGTTCAATCGCATCCCGTTTGACCGTGGCCAAAACGCCGGCGGCCTGTTCACCGCCCATGACGCTGATGCGGCTGGTGGGCCACGACCACATGAAATCGGGGCTATAGGCGCGACCCGCCATGCCGTAGTTGCCCGCCCCGAATGACCCACCGACAACCATCGTGATTTTCGGAACAGATGTGGTGGCAACTGCTGTGACCATTTTGGCCCCGTGGCGCGCGATGCCTTCGTTCTCGTATTTCTGACCGACCATAAAGCCGGTGATGTTTTGCAAGAAAATCAACGGGATTTTGCGCTGACTGCACAGTTCGACGAAATGCGCGCCCTTTTGGGCGGCCTCGGAAAACAGCACGCCGTTATTGGCGACGATCCCGCAGGGGTAGCCATCAATATGGGCAAATCCGGTGACAAGCGTATCCCCAAAACGGGCCTTGAATTCATCAAAGTCAGAGTTGTCGACGATGCGCTTGATCACCTCGCGTATGTCGTAGGGCGTGCGAAGGTCGGCCGGCACGACGTCAAACAGCGTATCGGGGTCCAGTTTTGGCGGACGCGGGGTTTGGCGTTTTGGCGCGTGGGTCGCCACGGAACAGTTTGCAACAGCGCGGCGGGCCAAGGCCAGCGCATGCGCGTCATCTTCGGCCAGATAATCGGCCACGCCCGACAGTCGGGTATGCACATCGCCGCCGCCCAGATCTTCGGCGCTGACAACTTCGCCTGTGGCGGCCTTGACCAACGGGGGACCGGCCAGAAAAATCGTGCCCTGATCGCGCACAATGATCGACACATCAGCCATGGCAGGCACATAGGCCCCACCCGCTGTGCAACTGCCCATGACAACAGCGATTTGCGGAATGCCCGCGGCGGACATATTCGCCTGATTATAAAAGATGCGGCCGAAATGATCGCGGTCGGGGAATACCTCGTCTTGGTTGGGCAGGTTCGCACCACCGCTGTCGACCAGATAGATGCACGGCAGGTGACAAGCCGCCGCGATCTCTTGGGCGCGTAGGTGTTTTTTGACGGTCATGGGGTAATAGGTGCCGCCTTTCACAGTGGCATCATTGCACACCACCATCACCTGAACCCCAGACACCGTGCCGATCCCCGCGATCACACCCGCGCAGGGGGCCGCGCCATCATACATGCCGTGGGCGGCTGTTGCGCCGACCTCTAGGAATGCTGATCCAGGATCAAGCAGGTTGGCCACCCGATCACGCGGCAACATCTTGCCCCGCGATAGATGTCGTTCGCGCGATTTTTCACCGCCGCCTGCCGCCGCTTGGGATGCGGCGATCTCTATATCTGCAAGGGCATCTAGGTGGGCTTGGCGTGTCATGGGATGATCCTACCCTCTATCCGAAGCGTTTGCTGCGCTGTCAGTTGCATCATGCATTGCGCCGTGGCTGGACCGCCGCCAGTGCCACCCATCCAAAGTGCGCGTTCATAATCGCACGCGGCATCCCTGAATGGTATCCAAGCACGCTGCATCGCACGCAACCCGTCTGCAATACGGCTTGATGGTTCGCCATTTATGTCCAAATCGGCGTCATGTGTTTGTGCTTGTGCCATTGCGCGCGCGTAACTGGCATTGAGCCGCTGGTCCCAGTAGTCATGCTCTGCCCAAAGGCATCCGCCCATCCCTGCGGTAGAGCCGCCGCCTTCGCTTTGCTCCATGCACATGGATGCGGATGCACCGATACACTGCGCTTGATCCCCACCAAGGGCCAGACAGGTTTCGGTCGCTTTGTGGTCAAACACCACGTCCGCCGCCACAGGCAAGGGCAACAGGATTGATAGCAAGGCCACGGACGCAACCCTCATGCTGTTGCCTGTGCGATGACACGTGTCGCCAAAAGGCGGCCACGATCATTCACGTCAAAAACGTAACCGTCCCCTGATGGTCCAACACAGGCCACCTCAATGAACACAGCTGCATTCGCGCTGGGGCGACCAACGCAGTCGGTGGGGTTTCCACCGTGCTTGCTGGCGTAATAGTCTGCATAGGTTTCGATGACATAGGTTTCCGACACGTTTTGCCCCATGCGAAAACCCAGATAACCCGCAAGAGCGGTCATCAGCATCACAGGCAAAAACCAGATCGGGCGTATCATGCCATCGCACCCATCATTTCACGGCCAATCAACATACGCCGGATTTCGGATGTGCCCGCGCCAATTTCCATCAGCTTGGCGTCACGGAAAATACGCGCGACGGGGGCATCGTTCAAAAACCCTGCCCCGCCCATTGCTTGCACGGCCTGATGCGCCTGCACCATCGCCTGTTCAGACGCATATAGACAGCAGGCCGCGGCATCCTGACGTGTGACTGTGCCACGATCACAGGCCCGCGCCACCTCGTAGACATAGGCCCGCGCTGAATTCATCGCTGTATACATATCGGCAATCTTGCCCTGCATCAGTTGAAAATTACCGATCGGTTGGCCGAACTGTTTGCGGGTCGCGATATAGGGCATCACCTCGTCTAGACAGGACGCCATGATCCCAAGGCCGATACCCGCCAGCACAACCCGTTCGTAATCAAGACCGGACATCAGAACGCGCACGCCCTTGCCCTCTTCGCCCAGCACGTTTTCGAACGGCACTTGCACATCGTCGAATATCAGCTCGGCCGTGTTTGACCCGCGCATTCCAAGCTTGTCAAAATGGGGGCTGGTTGAAAAACCGACCATTTCCTTTTCGATCAGGAACGCGGTGATCCCTTTGGCGCCTGCGTCCGGGTCGGACTTGGCATAGACGATCAGCGTATCGGCATCGGGGCCATTGGTGATCCAGTATTTGTTGCCGTTCAAACGGTAGTGGTCATTGCGTTTTTCAGCGCGCAGCGACATCGACACCACATCGGACCCTGCCCCCGCCTCTGACATGGCAAGGGCGCCGACATGTGCACCTGACACCAATCGCGGCAGATATTTGGCCTTTTGTTCATCCGTGCCGTTCAGTTTGATCTGGTTGACGCACAGGTTGGAATGCGCCCCGTACGACAAAGAGACAGAGGCGCTTGCGCGGGCGACTTCCTCCACAGCGACCGTATGGGCCAGATACGACATGCCCGCGCCGCCGAATTCTTCTGGCACGGTGACACCCAACAGGCCCAATTCACCCATTTCGGACCACAGATCAGACGGGAATAGATTGTCCGCGTCAATTTTGGCCGCCATTGGTTTGACACGGGCCTGCGCCCAAGTGTGCACCATGTCGCGCAATGCATTCGTTTCCTCGCCTAGATCAAAGGTCATAGTGGCGTTAAACATCGCGGCGCTCCCCGTTAATTGAACAGTTGTTCATTTGTAGGCCACGAGGTTCAAAAGAGTCCAGTAAAAACACACCTGTTTTGGAACGCATTGGCGTGTGGCGCGTTACGGCAGTATGAAACATATTATCAGCGCCGCCGCCCTCGCCCTTTTTGCCACCCAAGCCACGTCCGAAGAAGTGGGGCGCGTGGGCGTCGATTGGGTTGGAAACGACATCATCGTCAACGCAATCGCCGACCCAGATGTGCAAGGCGTGACCTGCCATGTGGCTTATTTTGAACGCTCGTTGATTGACCGTCTGTCCAACGGCAACTGGTTTGAAGACCCATCCAACGCGTCAATCGACTGCAAACAAACCGGCCCGATTGTGATTGGCGATATCGACCGGTCCGATGACGGTGAAAACGTGTTCCGAGAACGCCAGTCGATCATCCTGAAATCGTTGCGCGTGAAACGGATTTTTGACGAAGAAAACAACGTCTTGATCTATCTTGCCCATGCAACTGAACTGACCCAAGGGTCGGCGAAAATGTCGATCTCAACGATCCCGTTGTATCAGGCGGATTGATAGACTGCGCTGACCTCTGACTTGATGATTTGTGCGATCAAGGCACAGTCATCAAGGCTGAAAGTCAGCGGCAGACGCATGTCCACGATACCAGCCAAGATCCTGTCGGATGCCGGCAACGGTTCTGAAGCCGCATAGCGCCAGCTATCGTAACGGCTCGTGAAACCAGTGGGTTCAGCCCCGCCAAACCATTTCAATTCGACCCCGCGCGCGGCACAGCGTTGTAAAACTTGCTGGACCTTGTCCTTGTCCCAATCAAGCAGCAAAAACTGGAACGACGACGCGACAAAGCGTTCGGCGTCAGGGCGATGCGGCAGCGTCAGACCCGTGGTATCGGCCAGACCATCCGCCAAAACCGCATAGCGATCATTCCAGCGTCTCGCTTGGGTATCCAAGTCGCGCAGCTGGGGTCGCAGGATTGCAGCGCGCAAATTATCCATCCGACCAGAGATATTGGGCGTTTCATATTTGATTTGGGCAAAAGTTTCGGGTGGCGGCGCGGCGCGGTGTTTTTCAAACAGCATATAACTTCCCGACAGCATAATCGCGCGGGCCATGCCTGTTGCGTCGTCCGAGATGAGCAGCCCGCCCTCGCCCGAGTTCACGTGTTTGTAGGTTTGCGTCGAATAGCAGCCAAATTTGCCCCAGCGCCCCGATGGAACGCCGTCCCAAGATGCGCCCATCGTGTGGGCGCAGTCTTCAATCACTGTGACGCCAGCCGCATCACACATCGCCATCAGTTTGCGCATATCGACGATGTGCCCGCGCATGTGGGACAAAAGCAGGACCGAGGCCTGATCCAGCTTGGCCGCCAGATCATCCAGATCAATCACAAGATCCGCTGTGACGCCAACAAACACAGGCACACCGCCCACCGCTGCAATCGCACCAGGCACAGGGGCCAGCGTAAATGCATTCGTCAAAACCCGGTCGCCGTGGCCAATGCCACAAGCCCGCAACGCCGTTGTCATCGCATATCCGCCAGATGCCACAGCAAGGCAGTATTTCGCCCCTGTTTGGGCGGCGAATTCTTCTTCCAACAGTGCAGCCTCGGCGAATTCATCGCCCGCCGTGTTGTAGCGGTGCAAACGGCCATGCTGCATCACGGCCATAGCCGCGTCTAATCCCGCTTGGGGGATCGGTTCTTGCTGGGTAAAACTACCTGTGAAATCTTTGGTCATGGCGCGACATTGGGATGGGTTGGCTCCTTCGTCAATGGGGATTTAAGCAGGGCCAATCAACCGCTGCACTTGGCCCATAAGCTCACTGTAATGATCAATCATGCCCTCAGGTTCCAGCGCGGCCATATCATCCCCCGACGGGCCAAATGTCACAAGAATGGACGGGCGCCTTGCGTTTTTGGATGTATCGCGGTCCGTGGCCGTATCGCCCACCAACAAACAGCGGTCCACATCACCCCCTGCACGGCGCACTGTTTCAAACAGGTGTTCTGGATCAGGTTTGCGCACAGGCAGCGAATCCGCGCCCAATAGCGCGCCGAATTCATGGCGCACACCAAGGCTGGTCATCAGGGTTTCGGCCAAACCTTCGGGCTTGTTGGTGCATATCGCGACCTTATAGCCGGATGTCTTGAGGTCGCGCACCGCGTCCATTGCCCCTTCGTAAAGGAAGGTATGGCGATCAATATCGCGGGCATATGCCTTCAAAAGCGGATCATACTGTGCGTCAACATGGGTTTCGTCAAAACCTTCGACACGCGAAAACCCAAGCCGCAGCATCGACCGCCCCCCTTTGAGCGCAGCCCCCTTGTCATCGGGCCCCAGCAAATCCCCCAAGCCAAGATCGCGAAAACAGGCATTGGCTGCTGCCAGCAAATCGCCGCTTGTGTCGGCAAGCGTCCCGTCGAGATCAAACACAACTGTGGGCATTTTGGCACCTTTCAAACTTTACCCCACGATCTGTAACGATCCGAAATCAGATTTGAACCCCTAACACTTGCGATAATCGGTTGGTCAGATAGAAGACGCTGAAAATTAGTGGATTATTATCTAAAATGACGACGTCGTTAATTATTCTGGGCGCTGGTAAAGGCACCCGCATGAAATCGGACCTTCCCAAGGTTCTGCACCCTATTGGCGGTGCACCTATGATTGTGCATGCCATGCGCGCTGGGGCGGGATTGTCGCCTGAGAAAACGATTATTGTGGCGGGGCACGGCGCGCCTTTGGTCGAAAAAGCGGCGCTTGATTATGACCCCGATGCACAAACCGTTTTGCAGACCGAACAGCTGGGCACTGCCCATGCGGTCGCACAGGCCAAAGATGCGCTTGCAGGTTTTGAAGGTGACGCGGTTGTTTTGTACGGGGACACACCGTTTATTCGCCCCGAAACGCTTGAGGCGATGGCAACGGCGCGTGCCCAACACGACATTATCGTGCTTGGGTTCCATGCCGCCGACCCGGGCCGTTATGGTCGCTTGATCACCGACGGTGATACATTGGAACGCATCGTCGAATTCAAGGATGCAAACGATGGAGAACGCGCCGTAACGCTTTGTAATAGCGGTGTTATCATGGCAAAATCGGATGTACTATTTGACCTGATCGACGCCGTTGGCAATGACAATGCATCAGGCGAATATTATCTGACTGACATCATCGCCATCGGGCGAGCCAAGGGGCTGTCTGCCACCGTGGTTGCCTGTGACGAGGCGGAAACACTTGGCGTGAACTCTCGTGCTGAACTGGTGTCTGCGGAGGCCGATTTTCAGGCCCGCACACGCCGCGAGGCGCTTGAAGACGGCGTGATCATGATGGCCCCCGACACTGTATTCTTTTCCTACGACACCGTCATTGGGCGGGACGCGATCGTGGAACAAAACGTGGTGTTCGCGACCGATGTTACGGTGGAATCAGGCGCGCGCATTCGGGCGTTTTCCCACCTTGAAGGATGCCACGTTGCACAAGGCTCAACCGTCGGCCCCTATGCCCGTTTGCGCCCCGGTGCGGAGCTTCAGGAAAATGTGCATATCGGCAATTTCGTCGAAATCAAAAACGCGATCGTGGCAGAAGGCGCCAAGGTCAACCACCTGACCTATATCGGAGATGCGGATATCGGGCCGCGCGCGAATATTGGCGCAGGCACGATCACATGCAATTATGATGGTGTTTTCAAACATCGCACGACCATCGGGGCGGACGCATTCATCGGGTCCAGCACAATGCTGGTGGCCCCTGTCAAAGTCGGCAACAGCGCCATGACAGGCAGCGGGTCTGTCATCAGCAAAGACGTGCCTGACGGCGCACTTGGCGTTGGGCGCGCACGACAAGAGAACAAAGACGGGTTTGCTGTGCGAATGTTCGAAAAGTTAAAGGCTTTGAAGGCCAAACAAGGAAAAGGATCGTAAAATGTGCGGAATTGTAGGGGTCCTTGGACAACACGAAGCAGCGCCAATCCTCGTTGAGGCGCTAAAACGGCTGGAATATCGCGGCTATGACAGTGCGGGCATCGCCACGATCAACGGTACGACATTGGAACGCCGCCGCGCGATTGGCAAACTGGTGAACCTGTCGGACAAACTGGTGCACGAACCGCTGGCTGGCAAATCCGGCATCGGCCATACGCGTTGGGCCACACACGGTGTGCCTAATGTCGTGAACGCCCACCCCCATCAGGCTGGCGGCGTGGCTGTCGTGCACAACGGGATTATCGAAAACTTCCGCGAATTGCGTGAATTTTTGGCTGAAAACGGCATCAGCTATCAAACAGATACCGACACAGAAACTGTCGCGTTGATGGCGCAGTATTACCGCGATCAAGGCATGTCCCCGATCGAGGCGTCCCAAGCCACAATCGCACGTCTGGAAGGCGCATATGCGCTGTGTTTCTTGTTTGAAGGCGAAGACGACCTGATCATCGCGGCGCGCAAGGGCTCTCCACTGGCGATTGGTCACGGTGATGGGGAAATGTTCGTTGGCTCTGACGCCATCGCGCTTGCCCCCATGACGGACCAAGTCACCTATCTTGACGAAGGCGACTGGGCAGTTCTGACCCGCACGTCGCTTGAAATTCGCGACATCAACGGCAAACTTGCCAACCGCGATCAGAAAACGATCACCATTGATGCGTCATCGTCTGATAAGGGCGGCTATAAACACTTTATGGCCAAGGAAATCGCCGAACAGCCAACTGTGCTGCAAGGCGCGCTTTCCCATTATATTGATCCCGACGCCACAAGCGTGACCCTGCCCGACCCCGGCATTGATTTCACCAAGGTCGAGCGTTTGACAATGGTAGCTTGCGGAACGGCGTTTTATGCCTGTTTCGTCGCAAAGTATTGGTTCGAGCAGGTCGCCCGTATCCCCGTCGAAATCGATGTGGCATCTGAATTCCGCTATCGTGAACCACCGATCACCAAGGGCACGGTCGCCCTGTTTGTCAGCCAATCGGGTGAAACCGCCGATACGCTTGCCGCGCTGCGCTATACCCAAGGCAAGGCCGACAAAATCATCTCGGTCGTGAATGTTCCCGAAAGCTCAATCGCGCGGGAAAGCGACCTTGCGCTGCCAATTCTGGCGGGGGCCGAAATCGGCGTTGCATCGACCAAGGCGTTCACCTGTCAGTTGACCACGCTTGCACTGCTCGCGTTGAAAGCGGCCAAGGACATGGGCCGCATCTCTGACGAAGACCTTGCGGAAAAACTGGCCGCATTGCGCGCCTTACCAGGGGTTTTGAACACGGCATTGGCGATCGAAGACAAGACACGCGACGTGGCATCAAAACTGGCCGAAGCGCGCGACATCCTGTTCTTGGGCCGTGGCGCGATGTATCCGCTTGCACACGAAGGCGCGCTAAAGCTGAAAGAAATCAGCTACATCCACGCCGAAGCTTATGCATCGGGCGAGCTGAAGCATGGACCGATTGCCTTGGTCGACAAACACGTGCCTGTCATTGTCATGGCGCCGCGCGATCACCTGTTCGAAAAAACTGTGTCCAACATGCAAGAGGTCATGGCGCGTGGCGGTCAAGTGCTTTTGATCACCGACAAAAAGGGCGCGGAAGAGGCAGGTCACGGCGTTTGGGACATTATCACAATGCCCGAAGTCGACGATTTCCTTGCGCCGATCCTGTATGCTGTGCCCGCGCAGTTGCTGGCCTACCACACGGCGATTGCCAAAGGCACTGATGTCGATCAACCCCGCAATCTGGCCAAATCGGTAACAGTGGAATGACGCCTGATGAAGCCATCGCCCAGCTTGGCGCTGATCCGCAAAACGCCGTCAAAATGGCCAACTATCACAAGGTAGAGCGTCGCTATTTAGGTGTCGCAACCGCCGATGTGGACAAGGTCGTGAAGTCGTGGCGCGCAGAGCTTGATCTGGACGCGCGGCTGGCCCTCGCCTCTGGCTTGTGGGACAGCAATATCCACGAAGGGCGCGTTGCTGCCGCCAAGCTGCTGACGCAGGCCCGTATTCGCCCCGATGATGCCCCCGCATGGGACCTGATTTGTAGCTGGGTCCCGCAGTTTGACGAACGTGTCATTGCCGATCTGGTGGCTGTGGCAGGGCAAAAGCGTCTTGTCGCCGATCCGTCCCGTCTTGAAACGGTTGCGGGCTGGACTGCATCTGAACATATGTGGACCCGTCGCGCGGCATTCACATTTACGCTGCCCTGGACCAAGCAAAACCACCCCAAAGCGGTGGATATTGCCGTGCGCGACCGCGTGATGGAATGGGCCGCTGATCTGGTCGTGGACCATGATTTTATGATGCAAACGGCAATCGCAGGCTGGCTGCGCGATTTATCCAAGCACGACCATGACCGCGTGGCGAACTTTATGTTCGCCAATGCCGATCATATGAAAAAATTTGCGGCCAAAGAAGCCAGCCGTAATCTTGGCTAATCAGTCTTTATAGACGGTCAGTTCCAACAATCCTGTCAGCGGTGCATCCAACAGGCGCATCGCTGGCAGACTAATCTGGCTGCCCGACCCCGCGGCCCCACCCGATGGGCGCAATTCAAGGTTCACTGACTTGCCGTTTGCGCCAAACACAACGCGCCCGGCCACAAGGGTTGTGACCAACGGTGTCTTTAACCAAATGCCCGGATCAGCGGGTGATCCCAATGTCGCAATCGTTGTCCCCAAACGGGTTTCGGTTGCGGGTTCGGGGGCTGCAACGGCCTCGGCGCGGTCTTCGGCGGTGGTGGTATCGAACTGTTCGACTGTGCGTGCCTCACGCGGGGGTGGTGGCGGTGGCGTCGGATCAAGCGTTTCGACAACGGGCGCCTCGACAACCGCTTCAACCACAGGGGCCGCACCATCGGGTGTTGGGGCCGCAAAGAAATCTTGAAACTGCTGCGACGTGCAACCGGCAAGGGCAAAGGCGGGGATAAGAAGGGCATATTTCATGATCGTGAACGTATTCTTGGCAATCTAGCTGCGCAAGCCGATTGATGCGCCTTGCGCAGGCTTTTGCGCGGACTTAGGTTCAGTGCATGACAGCACCTCTTATTGATCCATTTGCCCGCACGATTGACTACTTGCGCGTGTCCGTCACGGACCGCTGCGATTTCCGCTGCGTGTACTGCATGTCCGAGAACATGACGTTCCTGCCCAAAAAGGAGCTTCTGACCCTCGAGGAGTTGGATCGCATGTGTTCCGCCTTTATTCGTATGGGCGTGAAGAAGCTTCGGATCACAGGCGGAGAGCCGCTTGTGCGGCGCGGCATCATGACGTTTTTTGAGGCCATGTCGCGGCACTTGGCGTCAGGTGCGTTGACAGAATTGACACTGACAACCAATGGCAGCCAGTTGGAAAAATACGCCCAGCAGCTTGCGGATTTCGGGGTGAAACGTGTGAATGTGTCGCTTGATACATTGGACGAGGCGAAATTTGCCCGTGTCACCCGTTGGGGCCGCCTGCCCCAAGTTTTGCGCGGCATCGATGCGGCCCAAGCGGCTGGGTTGCGGGTGAAACTGAACGCCGTTGCGCTCAAGGACTTTAACGAAGACGAGCTGTTCACACTGACAGACTGGTGTGCGGCGCGCGATGTTGACCTGACCTTTATCGAAGTGATGCCAATGGGCGATTTGGGCAACGAAGACCGGATCGGCCAATATTGGTCGCTCAAGGATTTGCGGGCCCAGTTAGAAACCCGTGGCCCCCTGACGGACCTGCCTGACCGCACCGGCGGCCCCGCGCGCTATGTGCGCGTGGATGCAACGGGTCAAAAAATCGGCTTTATCACGCCACTGTCGCATAATTTCTGCGAAAGCTGTAACCGCGTGCGGATCACCTGCACCGGAGAGATCTATACCTGCCTTGGTCAAGAAGGCCATTCCGACCTGCGCGGCCCCCTGCGTGCGTCCGAAAATGACGCCGTGTTAGAAGACGCGATCCGCGCCGCAATCGGCCTGAAGCCCAAAGGCCACGATTTCGACTATTCCCGTCAGCAGGTTGATGGACAGGTCAGTCGGCATATGTCGCATACGGGCGGGTGAACATATGGCCATTATAGCCGTCAAAGCAAAGTCTCAAAACTTGATTGCTAGAACAATCGGCTTATGCTCGTGCAATTAACCTAAGACAATCAGGAATGAAAAGTGCGAGAAAATTGTCCCCTCCCAGTAGACTATGAAATTGATCCCGACCTTCTTACGGTTTCAATGCTGGCTTTGACATCTATAAGCACTGTCGCCACTGTCATTCAGGCAATCATTGCAATTAATTCTCGCAAAGATACCAATCGAAGAGACATACGGCGCGATATTTCGAGCCAAGTATATGAAAATATCGAAGAATCCGCACGGGATCTACGTCTAGCATTCGAGCGCATAGAGACAATATTTGAACAACAACAGCAACGCACTCAATCGAACAACTTCGAATGCAAACCTTGTTTTGGCACTTTTGCAGTAAATTTTGATCGGGAAGAATTTGCTTCTTACAAGAGGCAAGACCAAAATCTTACAAAAAGTCTACACGCGTTGAGAATATGGTCACTAAATATGCAAGCGCAAATTTCGTCAAATAGGTTTCCAAATGAAGAGGCGTTAGCCGACGAATTAGGAGATTTGGTTGATGTTAGTAATACAATAATATTTGATTCCAAGACTCATAGAGAGCAAACCAGACTCATCAAAACAAGCTTGGAGCGGATTGAACGAGCCATCGAAGGCGCTAGGCGAAATCAAAACTAACCCTTTGCGAAGCCAGAATTTTTGGTCGCGGTCACCAACCTAGAAAAGAGCAATTATTCTTGCGATCAAATTGCAAGCCGCATATTCACAACGGCGGAAAGCCCCGCTCAAAACTCGAGCAGTTTTTGAAATTTTTGGCCTACACGTGGTTGCAATTATTCGCTGTTCCCAACCCCGATCTACAATCACCCCGCAGGCATCCTCTCTTCTACAATCCCCGCCCACCAGCTGCATCCTGCAGGGATGGCTTCGTCGTCGAAATTGTATTCGGGGTGGTGCACAGATGCTGTGTCGCCGTTGCCGACCAGAATATAGGCGCCGGGGCGTTCTTCTAGCATGTAGGCGAAGTCTTCGCCGCCCATGACGATGGGGGCTTCCACGCAATCACCTGATACCGATGCGGCCACTGATGCCGCAAATTCGGTTTGTTCCGCGTGGTTCACCATCGACGGGTAGCCGTGGTAGAATGTGATCTCTGCCGCCCCGCCGAATGTGTCGCAAATGCCCGATGTGACGGCCCGCAAGCGTTGTTCTGCCAATGCGCGCATGTCCTTGGACATGGTGCGAATTGTGCCTTTCAGCGTCGTGCGTTGGGCGATGACGTTGAACGCCTTGGATGAGCTCTCAACGGATGTGACCGACACAACAACGGGATCAACGGGGTCCGCGTTGCGGCTGGAAATTGATTGAAGCGCCGTGACCACATGGGCCGCAACCAGCACGCTGTCGACGGTTTCATGTGGCTTGGCCGCGTGGCCGCCCTTGCCTTCTACAACAATTTCGAACTGGTCGGTGGCGGCGAAAAACGCGCCTGAGCGGATGGAAAACGACCCGACAGGTGCGCCGGGCCAGTTGTGCATGCCGTAAACCTCTTGGATACCGAATTTATCCATCATGCCGTCTTCGCACATTTCGCGCCCACCGCCGCCACCCTCTTCTGCGGGTTGGAAAATGACCACAACAGTGCCATCGAAATTGCGGGTCTCGGCCAGATATTTCGCCGCACCAAGCAACATCGCCGTGTGCCCGTCATGGCCGCAGGCATGCATGGCCCCATCGGTTTTTGACGCGTAATCCAGCCCTGTCGCCTCGTGAATTGGCAACGCGTCCATGTCGGCACGCAGCCCGATCACTTTGCCAGAAGTATTGGTCTTACCCTTAATCACCCCCACAACGCCCGTGCGCCCGATACCCGTTTCGATGGTGTCACAGCCGAATTCGCCCAGCTTTTGAGCCACAACCGCAGATGTGCGGTGCGTTTCAAACAAAATCTCCGGGTGTTCGTGTAGATCGCGACGCCACGCAGTGATTTCAGGAAGCAGTTCGGCAAAACGGTTTTTGACAGGCATGGGGGGGGGCTCCGGTGGATGTTTCGGTTGCAGCCTGATCCAGCCCGCCGCGAAGTGCAAGCGGACTTACAGGTTAGGCCCAAGGGTCAGCATTGATCCGTCGGTAAACCGCCCGAACCGAAACCTGTGCATATCGTATCCCGTGGGTTCACCGCGCACGATCCGCGCAACAATACGCCCGAATGCAGGCCCAATCCCAAACCCGTGCCCGCACATGCCTGTCGCAATCGTAAGCCCATCCAGCGGTGCACGATCCACAACCGGCACAACGTCAGGCATTGTGTCAATCATTCCCGCCCAAGCGTGTTTGATTTCAACCTGCCCCACGGTCGGAAATGTCGCCTCAAAATCACGCGCCATTTGCGCGACTTTTGCCATGTTGGGGGCGGGGTTGAGGATGCGGTTACGCTCAAACGGGGTGATGTCATCAGCAGCCCAGCGCCGTTTTGTGCCCCATGCATCTGGGAACCCGGCGGGAGCGGCAATTTTCAGCTTCGTGCCTAATGGGTCCGCCAACAGCGCCTTGGTATATCCCTTGAGCGCGCGGAACGCGTCTGGACCGATGAACAGCTCGTGAAACCCCGAAGGGGCAAGCGTATAACCACCATCAGCCCGCCGCCGGAACGCTAGGCGATCATCCACGGCGGCCCCTTCAAACACCTGCGGCAGCGGGGCCGTGGCCGCGACAGTTGCCCGCACAGATAGCTGTGGGATAGTGATGCCGTGCCTGCGCAAAAACAGGTTTGACCATGCGCCCCCTGCCAACACGACTTGGGACGCTTTGACGGGTCCGTGTTCGGTGACAACACCCGCCACGCGCCCAGCAACAATGTCCAATGTGCGCACCGCACAGTTTTCAATGATCTGCACGCCATCGCGCACAGCCGCGCGCGCCAATGCGGGCAGCGCGATCCATGGTTCGGCCTTCATATCAGACGCCGTGTGCAAGGCCCCTGCCCATCCCGCCGTCGCATGTGGGATCAATTCCGCAGTCTGTTTGGCGGTCAGGATTTCGCTATCCAGCCCGTGTTCGCGGGCATGTGGCAACCAGTCTTCATAGCGGCCAACCTCGTCAGGTTTTGCCGCCAGATAGCTGACGCCAATTTTGCGCAGGCCAATATCTTCGGGGCATTCGGCGGCCATCTGACGCCACATCGCCGCCGCCTCTGCCATGATCGGCAGTTCGGCCGCATCGCGCCCCTGGCTTCTGATCCAGCCCCAGTTGCGGCTGGATTGTTCGCCTGCAACGCGGCCCTTTTCAACGACAACAACGCGCAAGCCCGATTTCGCCAATTCCCAAGCCGTCATCACCCCGATGATGCCCGCGCCAATCACAACGACATCGGCCTTGGTCGGGATCTGCTTGCCATGTTCAGGCGGCATTTGAAGCTGAAACGGGAACGTCATTCAGCAAGTGCTGCGACAAGGCGGTGCATAAACGCCTCGCCCTGTTCAAACTGGTCGATGGTGATGAATTCGTTGGGCTGGTGGGCTTGGGCAATGTCGCCCGGCCCGCAGACCACAGCGGAATAGCCACGTTCCTGAAATTGTCCGGCTTCTGTGCCATAGCTGACCACATGGGTCGCATTGTCACCTGTCATGCGGCGTGCCAGTTCCTCTGCCTTGCCCATGTTTTCAGGGACCAATCCAGGCAAGCCAAAGAAGGGGACCGCATCAATGCCTGTGGTCGGTTGCACGGCTTGCATCTCGGCCTCTAGCGCGGCGACTTTTGCCATGACGCGGTCTTGCCAATCGGTCACGCTGTCGCCGGGCACCACGCGAATATCAAAGCTGAAACGGCAATCTTTGGCCGTGATGTTGTTGGCCGTGCCACCGCTGATCGTGCCGCAATGCAGGGTCGTATAAGGCGGATCAAATGGCGCGTTGATGTCGCTTGGGGTTTGGGCGGCATTGTCGGCATTCACCTGATTGGCCCAGTCGATCAACTTGGCGGCCATCATAATCGCGCTGACGCCTTGGTAGGCGATGGATGAATGGACCTCAAAACCGCGCACATGCATGTGCCAGCCCGTGCCGCCCTTATGCCCGGTGACGACTTGCATCATGGAAGGTTCCCCCACCAGCACGGTATCGGCGCGGGGCATGCCGTGGCTGACCATGTGGTCGATCATCGGTGGCGCACCCAAACAGCCCACCTCTTCGTCATAGGACAAGGCGATTTGTAAAGGCCGTTTGATGCCTGCCTTGATCGCCAAGGGCACGGCAAACAGGGCCAATGCATCAAACCCTTTCATATCACAGGTGCCACGCCCAAATAGTTTGCCGTCCTTTTGGGTGACGACAAACGGGTCGGTGTCCCATGCCTGCCCGTCAACCGGCACAACATCCGTGTGACCCGACAAAACAACGCCGCCTTCCACCTGCGGGCCGACATGGGCGTAAAGCGACGCCTTGGTCCCATCATCATTTGGCACACGGGTCGACGCGACACCGTGACTGTCCAGATAGGTTTCGACCCAATCAATCAGATCAAGGTTGCTGTCACGGCTGACGGTTGGAAAGCTGATCAGTTTTTCCATCAGGGCGCGGGCTGTCATTTCCATTGTCATCATCCATTGGGTTAGGGCTGTCGGGTTTTCCAACCATTGCGCCAATCCCCGCGACACGCAAATAGGAATCGGCTTGCGGCTTTTGCAAACCATGTTACCGTTTGGTCAAAATTTGGATCTGCGTAAGACGGGTTCGACATAAAAACAAACGATACGAACCACTTGGGAGGTTCTGAATGCCGAATGGCAACGCGACTGTCTTGGATGTCCAAGGCCTGAAAACTGTGTTCAACACGCGCGGCGGGGAAGTTCACGCCGTCAATGACGTCAGCTTTTCGTTGCGTAAGGGCGAGCTTTTGGGCGTCGTCGGCGAAAGCGGATCAGGCAAGTCGGTGACGATGATGTCCCTTCTTGGATTGTTGCCTGTTCCCCCTGCTGAAATCCGCAACGGCTCTGTGATGTTTGAAGGTCAGGACCTTCTGACGCTTGCGCCCCGTGAATTGCGCGCCGTGCGCGGCGGCCGCATCGGGTTTGTTTTCCAAGACCCGATGACATCGCTGAACCCTGTGTTCACTGTCGGCCACCAGATTGCTGAACCTTTGCGCAAACACATGGGGCTGTCGAAAAAAGCGGCGGCTGTGCGGTCGCGCGAATTGCTGGAATTGGTTGGTATCCCTGACGCGGAACAGCGCCTGCTGGATTATCCGCACCAGTTTTCGGGCGGGATGCGCCAGCGTGTGATGATCGCCATCGCGCTTGCCTGCGACCCGCAAGTCTTGATCGCGGACGAGCCGACAACAGCGCTTGATGTCACAATCCAAGCGCAAATTCTTGAACTGATGAAAGAGCTACGCGACAAACTTGGCATGGCCGTGATCTGGATCACCCATGATCTGGGCGTGATCGCAGGCATCGCTGACCGTGTGATGGTGATGTATGGCGGTCAGGTTGTTGAACATTCCCCTGTGCATGAATTGTTTTCCAACCCGCGCCACCCCTATACCGCGGCCCTTCTCAAAACGATCCCGTCGATTGCGGGGGAACGTGCCGCACGCCTGACCGTGATTGAAGGGCAGCCGCCGCTTGTAATGGGGGCGCCCGCCGCCTGCCCGTTCCGCGACCGCTGCGCCCATGCGATGCCGGTTTGCGCGGCCAAGGTTCCGCCACGATACGATGTGGGTGACGGGCATGACGCGGCCTGTTTCCTTGCTGATCCGTTGGAGGTCGCCCATGCTGGATAATACATCCAAGCCGCTTGTGTCGGTCCGCGATCTTAAAATGCATTTCCCGATTTATGCAGGGCTATTGCGGCGCCGCGTCGGAGAGGTAAAGGCCGTCGACGGCATCAGCTTTGATGTCATGGAGGGTGAAACACTTGGTCTTGTGGGCGAAAGCGGTTGTGGCAAATCCACCGCTGGCCGGTCTGTTCTGCGCTTGTACGACATCACGTCTGGCCAGATCGAAATTGATGGCCACGCGATTGGCGACACACCGCAAAGCCAACTGCGCAATCTGCGCCCTATGATGCAGATGGTGTTTCAAGACCCCCAAGCATCGCTGAATCCGCGCATGACCGTAGAAGCGATTATCCGCGAACCCTTGGACGAACACACAACCCTGACGGCGGCGGAAAAGCGTGACAAGGTTGCCGAATTGATGGACGCGGTTGGGCTGAACCGGAAATTTGCGGGGCGCTATCCGCATGCATTCTCTGGCGGTCAACGACAGCGGATCGGGATCGCCCGCGCCCTTGCATTGAACCCAAAATTCATCGTCTGCGACGAACCGATTGCCGCCCTTGATGTGTCGATCCAAGCGCAAGTGGTCAACCTGCTTGAGGATTTGCAGGAAAAATACGGCCTGACCTATTTGTTTATCAGCCACGATCTGTCGATGGTACGCCATATCGCAACACGCGTTGCGGTGATGTATCTGGGCAAAGTCGTAGAACTTGCCGACCGCGAAACACTGTTTGCCAACCCCAAGCACCCTTATACCCAAGCCTTGTTGTCCGCTGTGCCGGAACCCGATCCATCACTTGCGCGCAAATCCGAACGGATCATTTTGCAAGGCGATGTGCCGTCCCCGTCAAAGCCGCCAAAGGGGTGCAATTTCTGCACCCGCTGCCCTGCCGTGATGGACATTTGCAAGACGGACGAACCCACATATCGTGAAATTGAACCGGGCCATTTCGCGGCCTGCCACCTTCACGACCCGACATAACAACAACAGCCTGCGGGACAACATGCAGGCGCTGAGGTCATAACAAGAGCACCAACTAGGAGAGATAAGAAAATGAAAATGAAAACCGCATTGATGGGCGCTGTTGCGTCCCTTGCCTTTGCACCGATGGCGATGGCCGACGGTCATGAGGGCGAGCGTGGCCGTGACGGCCAGTTGAACATTATCTATTGGCAAGCGCCTTCGATCTTGAACCCGTATCTGTCCGGCGGCACCAAGGATCTGGAATCCGCGTCAATGGTTGTTGAACCACTGGCCCGCTACAATGAAACCGGCGCGCTGGTGCCATATCTGGCCGAAGAAATCCCGACAGTCGACAATGGCGGCGTGTCCGAGGACCTGACATCCATCACATGGAAACTCAAGTCCGGCCTGCTTTGGTCCGATGGCACACCTGTGACATCCGCAGACGTCGTTTTCACGGCTAACTACTGCATGGACCCAGAGGGTGGCTGTGCGCAGCTTTCCAAATTTGACGGTGTTTCCTCTGTCGAGGCTATGGACGACCTGACTGTAAAAGTCACGTTCAGCAGCGCCAAGCCAAACCCGTATGGCCCGTTCGCGGGCGCACAGTCCCCGATCATCCAAGCGGCGCAGTTTGCTGATTGTATGGGCGCAAAAGCACCTGAATGCACCGACGCCAACTTTGGCCCGATTGGCACAGGTCCATTTGTTGTTACTGACTTCCGCACGAATGACGTGATCCAGATGGAAGCAAACGAAAACTACCGTGAAGCTGGCAAGCCGGCGTTTGCAACCGTGACCTTCAAAGGGGGCGGCGACGCAACGGCGGCTGGTCGTGCTGTGATGGAAACAGGCGAATTTGATTACGCTTGGAACATGCAGCTTGCACCTGATGTCTTGGCAAGCATGGCCGAAGGCGGCGTTGGCACACCAGTATCCGCATTTGGTACATTGGTTGAGCGTCTGGAAATGAACCTGACAAACCCATCGTCCGATTTGGCGGCAGATGTGCGTGCAACGGTTGCAGAACCACACCCGTTCTTGTCCGACGAAGCGGTCCGCCGCGCATTGTCCATGGCGATCGACCGTGAATTGCTGGTTGAAGTTGGCTATGGTCAGGCAGGTCGTCCGACCTGTAACCTTGTGCCTGGTCCGGAAATCTATGCATCCACGGATAACACTGGTTGCCTGACACAGGACATCGACGGCGCAAAAGCCATGTTGGACGCAGCCGGTTGGACCGACAGCGACGGCAATGGTATCCGTGACAAAGACGGTGTTGAGCTGCGTATTCTTTATCAGACATCCACAAACGCTGTGCGTCAGGATTTCCAAGCGCTGATCAAAGAGTGGTGGGGCGAAATCGGTGTTGAAACCGAATTGCGCAACCTTGATGCGTCCGTGTTCTTTGGTGGTGATCCAGGTTCGCCTGACACGTTCCAGAAGTTCTATGCAGACGTTGAAATGTATGCCAACAACTTCGACGGCACAGACCCACAGGCATACCTGTCCATGTATCGCTGTGGCAACGAGCCGAAGCCATCCAGCCAGTGGCAGGGTGAAAACATCAACCGCTTCTGTGATCCAGCCTATGACGCGCTGATCGATGAATTGGGTGCGACTGCCGACATTGGCGCACGTGGTGATCTGATGCGTAAGATGAACGACATGCTGACCAAAGACACGATGACAATCGTGCCATTGGTTGACCGTGGTCGTGTATCTGCCAAGGCCAACACACTTGGCGGCGTTGTCCTGAACACGTGGGATTCCGAGCTTTGGAATGTCGCTGATTGGTACCGCACTGGTAACTAAGATGATGGGTTAAAACCCATCCTACGTTACGGGGGGCAGTTGCCCTGCCCCCCGTTCACCACACTCACACCGCTCTGAACCAAGGCGCCGATCATATGCTTACCTTCACAATCCGCCGGTTGCTTTTGTCGATCCCGACGCTTTTGTTCATCGCGTTTGTCATTTTCATGTTGCTAGAGCTTGCCCCCGGTGACCCGATGGCACAAATGCCGCTGACCATCCCGCCCGAAGTCAAAGAAAAGATGCGTCTGGCACTTGGGCTAGGCGAACCTTGGTGGGTCCGCTTTCCACTTTGGCTCAAGCAGTTTTTCATCGTGGAGCCGCAGTATTGGATTGATGGCGCATTCGGCACAAACTTTGCCGATGGTGCCCAGCGGATCATTTCGTTCCAATCGCGTAGCCCCGTGTTCGATGTGATCGCGCAGCGGATGCCACAGACGCTGTGGGTGGTTGGCATGTCCTATGTTGTGGGCGTTCTGATTGCCCTGCCCATCGGCATTATCAGCGCCTATCGCCAGTATTCGGTGTTTGACCAAACCGGCACATTCGTGTCGATGATCGGGTTTTCCGTGCCGCCTTTCTTTTCAGGTGTGCTGTTGATCGTGATCTTTTCGGTGCAACTGAAATGGCTGCCGTCAATCTATGACACGACCCATGTGGTGACATCATGGGATACGTTCCTGTTCCAGCTGAAACAGATGATTATGCCTGTGATGGTTTTGGCCCTGCAAACCACGGCCCAAGTCAGCCGTTATATGCGTGCGTCCATGCTTGATAACCTGACCCAAGACTACGTGCGCACGGCCCGTGCCAAGGGCATGTCAGAGGCCACAGTGGTCATGAAACACGTGCTGCGCAATTCCATGATCCCCGTTGTGACAGTGATTGCGCTGGGTATCCCCGCAATCTTTGGCGGCGCGATCATTACCGAGCAAATCTTTAAGGTGAACGGACTGGGCCAGTTGTTGATTATCGCGCTGCAAGGCAATGATATTCCCATGGTGATGACCATTACATTCCTACTGGCGGTGCTGATCGTCATGATGAACCTGATTGCCGATATTCTATACGGTGTGCTTGACCCGAGGATCCGCTATGACTGATAACGCCTTGGAAATGACCGCCGCACCACGCAGCCAATGGTGGGATGTATGGGACCAGTTCAAAACCCACAAAGGGGCCGTTTTGGGCCTTGGGTTCCTGATCTTTATCACGCTGTTCTGCACCCTTGGCCCCATTGTATGGGACGTGGACCCTGGCAAATTGAACATCCGTAACAAGAACTTGCGCCCCATTATAAATGCGCTGTGGGACAGCGACGCAAAGGTTGCTTGGGCCAATCCAATGGGCACAGATAACCTTGGGCGCGATATTATGGCCAACATTATGCAAGGCGGACGCATCAGCCTTGCCGTGGGGTGGACCGCGATGATTTTGGCGCTGTTGATCGGCACAACCATCGGCGTGTTTGCAGGGTATTTCAAACGGCTGGATGGTTTGCTGATGCGCTTTACCGATCTGGTTCTGGCGCTGCCGCTGTTGCCGCTGTTGTTGGTAATGATGCTGCTGTTCCGTGACCCATTGCGCAGCGCGTTTGGCCCCGAACAAGGTATCTTTATCCTGATTGTGACGGGCATTGGTATTACGTCATGGATGCAAACGGCGCGTATTGTGCGCGGTGATGTCATGGCATTGAAGGAACGCGAATTTGTGCTGGCCGCCCGGTCCATCGGGACCCCTGCCCGCCGTATGATCACGCGCCACCTGCTGCCCAATGTGCTGTCGCCCATCATGGTGTCGGCCACGCTTGGGCTTGCCACGGCGATCATTACCGAAAGTGCGCTGTCTTTCCTTGGCCTTGGCTTTCCATCGGATTTCCCGACGTGGGGCAAAATCCTGTTTGATAGCGTTGACCGGATGACATCATTTCCCGAACGTGTGATCTGGCCCGGTCTTGCGATTTCATTGACCGTGCTCAGCGTGAATTACATCGGTGACGGGCTGCGCGACGCGCTTGATCCGCGCATTCGCGGCCTTTAGTGCATCCGGCGATGAATGCGCCGGATCACGACCCAAACCAGCACAAGAACAACAGGTGTCACCCCTGCTGCAAGGACGGCCTTGTCGATGCCAACCGGCCCCAGCAAATACAGCGCAAGATTGACCGCGTAATAGCTGATGGCGACGACTGATAAGCCTTCGACGGTGCGCTGAAGCCGCAGTTGCAACGCGGCTCGTTCATTCATCGACGTCAGCAAATCCTGATTCTGCGCAGAGCGTTCCACATCCACTTGTGTGCGCAGCAAATCAGACGCCCGCGCCGCCCGCGTTGTCATATTTTCCAACCGCGATTTGGTAGAGGCGACAGTGCGCATCGCGGGGTCAAACCGCCGCATCATGAATTCACCAAACGTCTGCCGGCCCAAGAACCGTTCCTCTCGCAAAATCTCGATCCGTTGGTTCACGATTGCTTCGTAGGCTTGGGTCGCGCCGAACCGATATGCGGACCGCGCCCCTTCGTTTTCGAGCCGCGCTGATATTTGCAACAGGTCACGCAACCGATCATCGGCACCAAGTTGGTCGGCATTCATTGTCGAAACAAGGGCCGTCAGCTGTGCGTCCAATGCGCCAAGTCCCGGCGCCATTTCGCGCGCCTTTGCCAGCCCCAACATGGCCATCGCCTTGTATGTCTCAATCTCGCAGAGGCGTTGAACAACGCGGCCAATCCTGCGGTCGCCCGTGCCATTGCGGGCGAAAATGGCGATCCGGGTATGCCCTGCCGTGTCGATCCTGAAATCAGATGCAACGACCAATTCATCTTCCAACACGCGGGCAATCGCAAGGCTTTCGGGCACAAACCAGTTTTGCGAGCTTGCAATGATCCCGTCGTCATCATCACAGCGGGCAACATGGATCAATGCGCTTGTGATACGCACACCGTCGGCTTGCGATAACCAGTCATCAGGGAACACAGAAAACACGTTTGCGTCGAATGTCGGATCGGCCGCACCAGCGCAAAAAACCGTATAGGTCACGAATTCGGAATGGGCTTCCCATTTCACCACATACCGTCCGATTTGGCCGGTATAATGCGTGGCATCGGGCGTTGGGTGGTCCGCGCCATGACGGTCCAATAACGCGATCAGATGCGCGCGCTGTGCGGCCTGATCCAGCTGTTCAGATGCAAGCGCAAGATACGCCCCATGCGCAGGAGCAGCCAGCGTCGGAAAGGGCCGCGCATGAAGCTCGTTGGTCATTGCGTAACGCAATGGGTGATCGGCAATTCCTGACATCTAAGATGGCCCTATCGCATTTGTTGATAGGGCCACGTTACGTAAATCACTGCATGTGTAAACAAAATATCGTTATATTTCAGATATTTATGTGCATACCAAAGTATACATATCAGATGACGACAACCGCCAGCGGGGGAAACCCGTTGAAACAAACACTTGAATAGGTCGAGGTATATGCACCCGTATTGCGGATCAAAACGCGGTCGCCTGATTTTAGTGTCATGGGCATCATCATGGGGCGTTTTTCGTAGAGCACATCGGCGCTGTCGCATGAAGGGCCAGCCATGATGCAGGGGCCCATTGGGTCGGCGTCACGGGCGGTTTGGAATTGATAACGGATCGCCTCGCCTTCGGTTTCGGCAAGGCCCGAAAAACGGCCAATATCAAGGTAAACCCAGCGGTGCATATCGCGTTCTGATTTGCGGCTGACCAACATGACCTCGGCCACGATGACGCCCGCCTCAGCGACCAATCCGCGGCCTGGTTCTGCCATGATCTGAGGCACATCGCCAAAGCGCGCGCTGATCTGCGCCATAACAGCAGCGGCATAGGCTGTGGGTGCTTCGATTGCTTCGCCATAGAATGCTGGAAACCCGCCACCAATGTTCAAAAGCGTCAGGTCATGACCTGCGTCTTTTGCGGCTTGCCAGATCGCGGCCAAGGCATCCAAAGATGCGCCCCACATGGCCGCCTGACGGGTCTGAGACCCGACGTGGAACGAAAAACCGACCGGATTGAGGCCCAGTGATTTTGCGTATCCCAACAGGCGGATCGCTGTATCACGGTCACAGCCAAATTTGCGCGACAATGGCCAATCGGCCTGTGAGACTTCGACGATCAAACGGATGTAGACCGATGCGCCAGGGGCGTTTTGTGCAATCTTTTCAAGTTCTTCATCGGCATCCGCAGAAAACAGCGTAATGCCTTGTGCATAGGCCCATGCGATATCTGACGACCGTTTGATTGTATTGCCAAACGACACATGCGCAGGGTCGGCACCGTGACCAAGGCACAGTGCAATCTCTGCCTTTGAGGCTGCATCAAAATGCGACCCAAGACGCACCAGACGGGCGATGATCGCATCCGCAGGGTTCGCTTTTACCGCATAGTGAATGTCGGCGCGGCCAAGGCCCGCTGCCAATGCGCGATACTGCGCCTCGACGCGGTCCACATCCATTACCAGCGTTGGCTGGTCAAAGGTATTGGCCGCGCAATAGGCGTCCAATCGGGATGGCATAGCAATATCGGTTGACGCCACAAAGGGCGAAGCATGTACAGTCATCTATCGTCTCCAAAAGACCCGGCCATAAGTGTGGATTTCACCCACAAAAGAGACCGCTCAGTTCCAAGGGAGAAGTTACCGTCGCTACGTAAACACGAGTGATGACTGTCACTGGCCAGAGGCGCGTGCGTTGGCTTCTATGAGCGCCCATTTAGACCCATTTTGGATTCGCGCAATCCCCAAAATGCACCCATTGAAATTAAATTTTCGGGCGTATGATTTGCGTACACAATGCGTCGTCTTTGCGTATGACAATTTTTACGCTACAGGGGGCCATGGCCCGAATCATTTTGCTGAATAAACCGTTTGGTGTTTTGTCCCAATTCACCGACACCAAAAGCCCAACCGCCCGCCCCACGCTGTCGGCCTTTGTCGATGTGCCGCAGGTTTACCCCGCCGGCCGTTTGGACCGCGACAGCGAAGGGTTGCTGTTGCTGACGGATGATGGCGGGCTTCAGGCCAAGATCGCCGACCCAAAGCACAAGATGTCCAAAACATATCTGGTGCAGGTCGAAGGCGACCCGACAGATGCCGACCTGCAACCGCTGCGCGATGGTGTGACGTTAAAGGACGGGCCGACCAAGCCCGCACAAGTGCGTTTGATTGATCCGCCCGACCTTTGGGATCGTGACCCGCCAGTGCGGTTTCGTAAATCGGTTCCTGATCGCTGGATCGAGGTCACGATTTCCGAAGGCCGCAACCGTCAGGTGCGCCGCATGACCGCGCATATCGGATTTCCGACATTGCGGCTTGTGCGGTGGCGCATTGGCAGTTGGACGCTGGATGGAATTCCGTCTGGCACATGGATTGACGGTTAGGTCGCGCAATCAGGTGTTTTGATCACGGCATTGCCGGTGCTGTCGAAAGTGCCAGCCATTGTTGCATCGCCCATGGTCATCACGACCGAAGCACCCGCAATTTCCGCGCCTGACACGGTGATTTCACGCTGACCGATGGTATCATCCAGATCAATCGTGAATGCAAAGGGCGCGGTCAATTCGGACAGCAGCAATGTCAGCCCAGTGTCGCCATCACCCACATCCGACGCGCTGATCAATGTGTCGCCGCCTGCAACGGGCACGAACGGTTGAAACACCTCGACCCCTGCCCCTGCGTCTGTGATGTCAAAAATCAGACCTGCCGTTGACCCGCTAAGGTCGATGAACAGTTCCATCTGTGCGGTCAGGCAGCTGTCGGTCGGGGCAAAGCGGAAAGTGTCCACTGGCGCGCCGTCACGAAAACTGATGTTGATGTCCGCCGCAGCTGTTGAGCCGATCAAACAAGTTACGAGTGCGAGTAACTTCATGCGTCCTGTCCCCCGGAGTTTCATTGAGGAGGGACGTAGTGCGATGACGCGTCAGAGCCAGAAAAAAGCCCCGCAACGGTGTGCGGGGCTTTTGGTGGTTTAGTCGATCTTGGGCAGTAGCGTATCGAGTGACGCCTTGGCATCCCCATAGAACATGCGCGTGTTTTCCTTGAAAAACAGCGGGTTCTCGATGCCGGAATATCCGGTACCTTGGCCGCGCTTTGACACGAACACCTGCTTGGCCTTCCAGCATTCCAGCACAGGCATACCTGCGATCGGGCTGTTGGGATCGTCTTGGGCCGCTGGGTTCACGATGTCATTGGACCCGATCACAATGGCGACGTCCGTGGTGGGGAAGTCTTCGTTGATCTCGTCCATTTCCATGACGATGTCGTATGGCACCTTGGCCTCGGCCAGCAGCACGTTCATGTGACCGGGCAAACGCCCCGCAACAGGGTGGATCGCAAAGCGGACATTTTTCCCCTGCGCGCGCAATTTTCGCACCAGTTCGGCCACCGCTGTTTGCGCCTGTGCCACCGCCATGCCGTAGCCTGGGATGATGATAACGCTGTCCGCCTCGTTCAGGGCCGTGGCAACGCCGTCCGCATCAATGGCAACTTGTTCGCCCTCGACCGCCATTTGTTCGCCAGCAGGGCCGCCAAAGCCGCCCAAGATCACCGACACAAAACTGCGGTTCATCGCCTTACACATGATGTAGGACAAGATGGCACCCGACGAGCCGACAAGCGCGCCAACCACGATCAACAGGTCATTCCCGAGGGAGAAACCAATCGCCGCTGCCGCCCAGCCAGAGTAGCTGTTAAGCATGGAAACCACGACAGGCATATCCGCCCCGCCGATGCCCATGATCAAATGGTAGCCGATGAACAATGCCGCCAGTGTCATGATGAACAATGGGAAGAAGCCGCCCGCATTGAAATACCAAACGAGGGTCACGACAGAGATCACCGCCGCTGCGATGTTGAGCAGATGACCACCGGGCAATTTCTTGGCCGCGCTGTCCACGCGCCCCGCAAGTTTGCCGTAGGCAATGATGGAGCCTGTGAACGTAATCGCGCCGATAAAGATGCCCAAGAACAGCTCTACCCGCAGGATGTTGATCTCGACCGCAGACTTTTTAGCGATCATCGCGGCGAATGTGCCCAGATCGCCACCAGCGGCTGCGTTCCCAATCTCAAAATGTGCGATAAAGCCGACGAACACGGCGGCCAAACCCACAAGGCTGTGCATCGCGGCCACCAGTTCGGGCATTTGCGTCATTTGCACCTTTGTCGCCAGTTGGTAGCCGATCACGCCGCCCCCGGCGATCAGGATCAGTGACCAGAACCAAAGCCCTGCCCCCGGCCCCATCAAGGTTGCGGCCACGGCCAATGCCATGCCCGCGATGCCATACCATACCGCGCGTTTCGCGCTCTCTTGTCCAGATAACCCGCCGAGCGACAGGATGAAAAGGACCGCTGCAACCACATAAGCTGCTGTTGTGAAACCGAATTCCATTATTCAGCCCTCCGTTCAAGATTTCTGGAACATGGCAAGCATGCGCCGTGTGACAAGGAACCCGCCAAAGATGTTGATCCCCGTCATAAAGACCGCAAGCGATGCCAGCAGGATCACAAGGAATGACCCTGATCCGATCTGCACCAAGGCCCCCAGAATGATGATCGAGCTGATCGCATTGGTCACAGCCATCAGTGGCGTGTGCAATGAATGCGCGACCCCCCAGATGACTTGGAAGCCGATGAACACCGACAGCACAAACACGATAAAGTGCTGCATAAAGCTGGCAGGTGCGACAAGGCCAACGGCCAAAAGCAACGCCCCGCCCACAGCCAAAAGCGTGACCTGATTACGGGTCTGCGCCTTGAATGCCGCCGTTTCTGCCGCGCGCTTTTCGTCGGCGGTCAGCTCCTTTGGGGCTTCTTTTTTCGGCTGCGCCGCAATCGCCGCAATTTTCGGCGGCGGCGGTGGGAACGTCACAGCGCCCGCATGGGTAATCGTCGCCCCGCGGATCACGTCATCGTCCATATTATGATCAGGCTTGCCGTCCTTTTCAGGCGTCAAATCTGTCATCATATGGCGGATGTTGGTCGCATAAAGCGTGGATGACTGTGCGGCCATGCGGCTTGGAAAGTCGGTGTAGCCCACGATCGTCACACCGTTATCTGTGACGATTTTCTCGTCCATCACGGTCAGTTTACAGTTACCGCCACGTTCAGCCGCCAAATCAATAATCACCGATCCAGGCTTCATGCTGTCGACCATATCCTTGGTCCACAGCTCTGGCGCGTCACGGCCAGGTATCAGGGCCGTGGTGATCACGATGTCGATGTCAGGGGCGATTTCGCGGAATTTGGCAAGCTGTGCCGCCGCAAATTCGGGGCTGGACACAGCGGCATAGCCCCCTGTTGAAGCACCGTCTGCCTGATCTTCTTCAAAATCGAGGAACACGAATTCGGCGCCCATGCTTTCGACCTGTTCGGCCACTTCTGGGCGCACGTCAAAGGCATAGGTGATTGCACCAAGTGATGTGGCCGTGCCGATGGCGGCCAATCCTGCGACGCCAGCGCCAACGACAAGCACCTTAGCGGGCGGCACTTTACCAGCGGCCGTCACTTGGCCTGTAAAGAACCGGCCAAAGTTATTGCCCGCCTCAATCACCGCGCGGTAGCCCGCGATATTAGCCATGGATGAAAGCGCATCCATTTTCTGGGCACGAGAGATGCGTGGCACCATATCCATCGCAATCGCGGTCGCACCCTTGCCGTTTACAATGCCCATCAGCTTTTCGTTCTGGGCTGGATAGAAGAATGAGATCAGCGTCTGATCAGGGCGCAGGCGGCGTGCCTCTGCATCTGTGGGTGGGCGCACCTTGGCGACGATATCAACCGCCTTGAACAATGCAGTGCCGGTTTTCACGACCGTCACGCCTGCGTCTTTGTATGATTTGTCAGAGAAGCCAGCAGCCGCCCCAGCACCGGATTCGATAACGCAGTCGTATCCGAGTTTTTGTAAGTCCTTGGCGGATGCTGGCGTCATTGCCACGCGATCTTCGCCTTCAAACAGTTCCTTTGGTGTCCCGATTTTCATGGCACGACCCTCCTACGCGATTTTGCAGTGCGGCATTGGTAGGCCGCGCAATAATATTTCACAAGAAGGTTTCACAATGAAACGTCATGTCACACGCTAACATCGCCCCCGTTTTCGCAACGTCATGGTGAAACCCCTGCTTGCGCCCAAATGCCGTGGCGCTAGCATGGCTGTCGAAAGCAGGGGGACACATTATGGAACACAGCGGGAAACATGCGCTGGTCACAGGCGGCGGATCCGGCATTGGCGAAGGCATCGCCATCGCCTTGGCCGAGGCAGGTGCAACCGTCACGATCACGGGCCGCCGTGCCGACAAGCTGGAACAGGTCGCGGCAAAGCACCCGAACCTGCATGCGCTGGTCATGGATGTCGCAGACGAGGCATCAACCCGTGACGGTATAAAATCGGCGGCAGACACCCATGGCCCGATCCAGATTTGTGTCGCCAATGCAGGCATCGCAGAGGGGGGGCCGTTTGCCGACACGTCACTGGCAGATTGGCGGCGCACAATGGCCACCAATTTGGACGGTGTGTTTTTGACGTTCCAAGCAGCCATGGCCACCCTGCCCGGCGATATGGCGGGCCGGATGATTGTGATCAGCTCGATCGCGGGTGTGCGCGGGTTGAAAAACGCCATTCCCTATACGGTCACGAAACACGGCGTCATCGGCCTGATCCGTGGCTTGTCCGAGGAATTCATGCGTCTGCCCATCACGTTCAACGCCATCTGCCCCGGCTATGTCGACACTGACATTGTGCGAAACCAAATCCCCGGCCTGATGCGCCGCTTTGACGTGGATGAGGCGGGCGCGATTGCCGCCATTGCCAAGGGCAACCGCCATCGGCGTCTGCTTGAAGTCGACGAAACAACCGCAACCGCGATGTGGCTTTGCTCTGACGGGGCGCGGTCGATCAACGGGCAAAATATCCAAATTTCTGGGGGCCAAGTCTAATGCTATCACTCATCCTTACCCTGCTTGTCGCAGCGATCCATTTCTATTTCCTCTATCTCGAAATGGTTAAATGGGAGGCCCCCCGCACCCGCGCCGTTTTTGGCACAACTGCCGAATTCGCAAGCGAATCCAAGGTGATGGCTGCCAACCAAGGGCTCTATAACGGGTTTCTGGCACTGGGCTTGGTCGTGGCTGCTGTCATGTCGATCACGCCAATGACGATCTATTTGCTGGCCTGCGTCACTGTCGCGGGGCTTTATGCTGCCAGCGGCGGGATCAAACAGGCGCTCTATTTCCAAACTATCCCTGCGCTCCTTGCTATTGTCGCGGTTTGGCTGGGCCTATGACCGACTTTGCCGCGACCAAGGCGCTTTTTCACCTGCCAGACGGCATAATCTATCTTGATGGGAACTCGCTTGGGCCCCTGCCCATCGCCGCCAAGACCCGCATCGCGCAAACCGTCAGTGATGAATGGGGCGACATGCTGATCACTGGCTGGAACAAGGCGGGCTGGATGGCGCAACCTACGGCCCTTGCCGACCGTGTTGGTCAACTGATTGGCGCAGAGGCAGGGCATACCGTGCTTGGCGACACTTTGTCGATCAAGGTCTACCAAGCCCTCGCTTCCGCCCTTGACCTCAACCCCGGTCGCAAGGTGGTCTTATCGGACACCGGCAACTTTCCCACCGATCTTTACATGGCTGAGGGGCTGTTGGCGTCACTGGATCGCGGCCATACCCTGAAAACCGTCGCACCCGATGCCGTGATTGATGCGCTGACCGACGACGTGGCTGTCCTGATGCTGACCCAAGTGGATTATCGCACAGGGCGCATGCACGACATGCAAACGATCACCACCGCCGCCCATGAAAAAGGGATCATCACGATATGGGATCTTGCCCATTCGGCGGGCGCGATCCCCGTCGATCTTGCGGAGTGCAAGGCCGATTTCGCGGTCGGCTGCACCTACAAATACCTCAATGGCGGCCCCGGTGCGCCTGCCTTTATCTACGTGGCCCCACGGCATATCGAGAACACCAAACCTGCGCTTTCCGGCTGGCTTGGGCATGCGTCCCCCTTTGCGTTTGATCTGTCCTACGAGGCTGGCACTGGTATTGAACGGATGCGCGTGGGCACACCGCCGGTGCTGCAAATGGCGGCGCTTGATGCCGCAATGGACGTCTGGTCTGGCGTCGACATGCACGATGTGCGCGACACCTGTCTCGCATTTTCCGAAATACTCATTTCAGAGGTCACATCCAGATGCCCCGATCTGCGTTTGGCATCCCCCGCTGACGGGGCCATGCGCGGCAGCCAAGTGTCGTTCCACCACGCGGACGGCTACGCAATCGTGCAAGCCCTGATTGCCCAAGGCGTCATCGGCGATTTCCGCGCACCTGACATCATCCGCTTTGGCATCACGCCGCTGTATCTCGACGAAGCCGACATACGCCGCGCCGCCGATATACTGTGTGATATCATGGAAAATGCGACGTGGGATCAACCGCAGTTCAAGATCCGGGCCGCAGTCACGTAGGATGGGTTTTAACCCATCTTTCTATGGTTCGTGCAATGCCTCGCGCGACCGGTAAAGCGGCTTGGTCAGATATTGCAGCACGGTCTTTTCGCCTGTGTGCAATTCTACAGACGCCTGTAAACCGGGACGGATCGCGATCTTGCTTTGCCGCGTATCAAGATTGTCCAGATCAACCGCTAACGTCACTTTGTAGTGCGGTGGAATATCGGGGCGGCGTTCGTCCTTGAACGTATCGGCAGAAATAAACTGCACCAACCCGTCAAGGCTGCCATAGATTGTATAGTCGTAGGCGCTGAACTTGATCGTGGCCTTTTGGCCGGGGATCACATTGGCGATGTCTTCGACCTTGACCTGCGCCTCGACAAACAGTTCGTCACCCAAGGGCGTGATCTGCGCGATTTCTTCACCGGGGCGCACAACGCCACCGATTGTTGTAATGCCAAGCGAATTGACGATGCCGCGCATGGGCGACGTAATCACCGTGCGCTGTAGTTGGTCATTGGCCATGCGCAGGTTCTGCCCCAGTTGCGCCAATTCTTGCAGCGTGTCGGAATAGGCACTCGCGCGGTCCAGCTCGGCGCCTGTCACGATCTCATTGTAGCGGATTTCAGCGTCTGCGTGGGCTTTGCGTGCCTTTGTGGTTTCGACCAGTGCGACAATCTCGCGCTTGAGCATGTCTTCCATAAGCGCAAGTTCGCGGGCTGTTTCGGTTTTGACCCGCCGCGCGCCTTCTACCTTACTGGTATAATCAGACTGACGGGCATTCAAAAGCGCCCGCTCGGATGCCACGATGTTGGGGCTGCGCTGTGCGATCTCGACCGGCACAGAAAAATCAAATTGCCCTTCGATTTCTGCCTCAAGCCGCAAGCGGCGAATTTCGGCGGCTAAAATCTGATCTTCCAGATCGGCCACAGATGTTTGAAAACCTGTGCCACGCAGACGTGCCAGCACGTCACCGGGCTGCACGATGTCGCCTTCAGACACCAGCAATTCAGCCAGAATACCACCTTCGAGGTTTTGGATGATTTGGGGGCGCGATGCGGACACCAATTCGCCATTGGCGCGCACGATTTCGTCGATCCACGCAAATTTAGCCCATGTCAAAAAGATCAGCACAGTTGCACCAACCAGCCAGATCGTCATGGACGATCCGCGCATGCGGCCTGAAAATTCTGCGTCGATTGTTGCCATCAGCTTGCCGCCTTTTTCTTATCACGCATATGCGCCAACACCTGATCGCGGGGCCCATCAACCGTCAGGCGGCCGTTTTGCAAAATCATGGTGCGGTCTGTCAGTTGCAGGATTGGCACGCGGTGCGTTGCGATAATTGCGGTGCGCCCCTTGAGCCATGTTTCCAAGCGGCTGACCAACGTCGCCTCGAGCGTTTGATCAAGTGCTGCTGTCGGTTCGTCCAGCAGACAAACGCGCGGGTCTTGCAGCCACAAACGCGCCCAGCCGATGGATTGGCGTTGTCCGATCGACAACCCCTCCCCGCCATCGCGGATATCAAGATCAAGCCCTTTTGGGTGGTTGCGCACAAACGGGCCAAGACCCGCAAAATCAAGCGATGCCAGCAGGCGGTCATCGTCGCGTTCCAGCAATGTCAGGTTCAGGTTTTCGCGCAATGTGCCTGCGAACAGGCGCACCTCTTGGCTGAGATACCCGATGCCACGGCGCAGGTCCCGGGCCATAACCTGACCCATATCAACGCCATCAATCATCACACGCCCCGAAGTCGGGCTGTGCAAGCCGGACAGCACCTTAAGCAACGTGGACTTGCCAGACCCGTTCGCCCCAAGGATTGCGATATGCTGACCTGCTTTGATGGTCAGCGCGGGAATATCAATCGTTGCGGCACTGCCTTCGTCATAGGTGTAGGACAGTTCGCGCAGTTCAAATTCGCCGTTGATCACCTCGCGGCGCAGGTATGTGCGGCCCTCTTCGGTGTCTTGGGGGGCGTCCGCGATTTGATCAAGCGCCTCGAGTGCGGCCTTGACGTTGGACCACCGCGCCAATGTGCTGGCAAGCTGGGTCAACGGCCCCAATGTGCGGCTTGTCAGGATGCCCACGGCAATGATTGTGCCGACCGTAAACTGGCCCTGAAACACCATGAATGTGCCCACGACAACCGCAGATACATAGGTCGCTTGCTGCACGCCTTGGGACCAGAATGTCAGGGTGGTGGCCAGCTTGCGCTGTTCGGATGTGGCCAATGATGACAGGGCTGTCAGCTCGGACCAGATGCGTTTGAAACGGTCTTCGCCGCGCTGTGCCTTGATCGTGTCGGCGTCATAGATCGCCTCGTGCAGCAGACGGCTGGATTTAGTCGACGCGCCTTGGGTCGCCATCGTCAGTTCCATCATTTTCTTTTGCATAAAGAACGATGGCAGCACCATCAGGATGCCCCCGATGAACAACACCCAGACCACGTTGCCGCCGATGGAGGCGACAAGCGCCAGAAACAGCACGATGAACGGCAAATCGGTCAATGTGCCGATGGTGGACGCGGTAAAGAATTCGCGGATTGCGGAAAATTCGCGCACGGCGGCGAATGTGCCAGATGGTGTCTGCCCTTTTTGGCCCGACTGCATACCCAGCAACTTATCCATCAGAAGTGTTTGAATTTGCAGCTCAATCCGGCGACCTGCCCCGTCCATCAGACGCGCACGTGCGATGCGCAAGAACGCCTCGAGCAGCATGGCAAGGCCCGCGCCAATCGCCAGCACCCAAAGGGTCGCGGTCGATTGATGCGGGATCACGCGGTCATAGACCTGCAAGGAAAACAGCGCCACAGCAACGGCCAAAAGGTTGGCGATGAAAGACCCCAGCGCCACCTCGAAAATGATGCGGCGATAGGATTTGATCTTGCCCCAGAACCAGTGTTCTGCCGCACCTTTACTGGCATGGCGGCGGGTCAATTCTTCGACGGCGACATCGGCGCGGATGATCTGCCCTGTAAAGACAGGCGCAAATTCGGACACGGGCACTTCTGCCTGATTTCCTGTTTGTGTGGTGTCGTAGACGGTGAGCGTGTCACCTTCCTGCGCCATCACAAGGATCACTTGGCCAGATGTCATTTCGGCCAATGCGGGCCACAATTTGGCGGTGATTTTGCGGGCCTTGCTGACCTTGGCGATCAGACCGACGTTTGACAATGCAGCAGCAATCGCATCCGATGACAGGTCTTCGCCGCTGTCGGCAGTCAACCGTTCCAACAGGTCAGTGCGTTGCAGTTCCACACCCAAAAGCCCCGCATAAAGCGAGGCGATTTCAGCGCGTGCCGTTGCCTTTTCGGAAAACCGCGATGTGGGCGTGGGTGCATCATTGGCAATGTCGGCGGCTTCGACCTTTACAGGTTCGATCCGCGACAGTTTTCCGCCCCGCGTGCCGTTCATGTCAAAGGAAAGAACCGGACCCGTCATATCTGTTCACCGTTGACCAAAGCGCCCTTGAGCGCCGCGATTTTCAACTGGACCCGGGCGACTTCGAATTTGAGGCTCACGGCTTCACGTTCTGTGCGGACCTTGGTTTCAAAAATGCCGACCACGTCAGGCACGGCGCGTTGGCCTTCGCGTTGTTGGGCCGCGTAAATTTCGTAGTTGCCAGCGGCTTGTTCGGCCAGTGACTGGGCCTGTGCGCCTTGGCGTTGCAGTGATGCCAGCTCGCCCTCTAGCGCGCGAAGCGAGCGGTTGGCGTCTTCTTGCACTTGGCCGACGCGCGCGGCGGCGGCTGCCTTTTGTTCGTCGATGGCATCAAGCGATGCGCCCATGCCAAAGCCGATGCCGTTGGCAGCCCCGATGTTCAGGCCAAGGCCCGACCCGTTTTTGCCCAAGCTGCCGCCCGCTGTCAGGCTGGGCAGGAACCCTGCCCGTGCAACAGTTGCTTCGGCCACGGCGCGGCTGCTTTCGGCGCGGGCTTTCATCACGGTCAGTGGCGTTGTGTCGACGTTCGCATCCGTCAATGATGACAGCCCTGTCAAGCCAGTCAGCGGCGTGGCGGACATTGCGTTCAGTTCAGACATGGCGGCTGTCGCGGCCTCTGAATCGGATGCCATGTCGGACTGCATCTGGTTGAGTTTTTGCTGCACGATTTGCAGATCAACGCGGGAAGACACACCGCCCTTTACACGCTCGGACATGACGTATTCGAAATGGCGCATCCGCTCCATCGCGGCGTTGTTGACTTGGGCGCGGGCCTGCGCACCTTGGGCTGTCAAATACAGCTCAAGCGCGGAGAGCACGCGGTCATTGGTGTCTTGGGCCAGCGTGACGGCGGCGACCTCAACATCGGCGGCGGCGTAGTCATGCTCTGCCTTTTTGCGACCGTTGTCGAAGAGAACCTGCTCGACCACCATTGAGGACACGACCGCCCCCAGCGATGTGAGCGAAATAGAAGGGCCAATGGTCGGGAGCCAGTTGCTGGCGCGGGCTTCGGCGCGCAGTTTCGCGGCGCGCAGATCCGCCTCTGCCGCGCGGGAGTTCGCGGCAAGCACGGCATCTGCAACTTGGGAATATGGCCCCGCACCCAGCATGGAGCGACGGTTTAACAGGCCATTGATAATTTCGGATTGGGTGCCGTTTTGCAGTGACGGATCGAGCGCGGATGTGGGTGCAGCGGCGGGGGTTGATTTATCCCCGCCAAGGCCAAGCATCGACATCGGGCTGCGCGTGACCGCGTCAGAGCCCATGCATCCCGATAGAACCGAGATCGCACATACCGCTGCTGTTACCTTTATGCCGTCCCGAAGATACACTTTGCCTGCCCCGCCATTATTTTTATTGTGCAAAGGGGTCACGGGCCGGTCGTTGCCGGCCCGCGTTTTCGTCTGTTTTAGATGACTGTCGACGGATTGAAGTCGATGTCCTGGTTCACGATCAGTTCGCCACCTGCGTCGCCAACTGTGTAGACATCGTAATCCTGACCGTTGATCGTTTGCGTACCTGTGTGGTTCGCCACGCCGTTCAACGTCAGTGTATCATCTGTGCCGCCATGCACGATCAGAGAGTTGTCGTTGTCAGACAGGGCTTCCAGATCAGAGACAGACAATGTCAGTTCGCTGTCGTCCGCGAATTCCATGTCGATCGCGCCGATGTTGAAGTCACCAAGCGCCGCCGCAGACATATCCACGACAGAGTTGCCGTCTTCATCCAGCACAACCAGTGTTGAGTTGGTGTTGCCCGATGTGTCTTCGGTTGTGACAACAAGGTGGCTACCATCTGGAACCTCTGCGCCAGAGGCGAACAGGTGCTGCAATTCGCCGTTCAGCGGATTGACGTATGATCCGCCATCCACATCCGTTGCAGTGGCCGCGCCATCAACCATTTCGGTGACATCGACAGATGTGCCGTCAGCCACGTTCAGCATTGAGAAGCCACGTGTCACGGTATCCGCTGTTGTGACCGATTCAATGTCAGCAGTGTCAGGTGCATCCATATCAACAAGGAAGGTGTCGGTGATGTTGGCCACGTTGCCCGCCGCATCAGTGGCATTGATCTGCACAGTTGTTTCATAGGTGCCGCCCGGCACTTCTGAGGCTGCAAAGCCAACGCTCCAGTTGCCAGAACCGTCAACGGTTGCTGTGCGGGTTGTGCCTTCGAATTCGACTGTGACGGTCGAGCCTGCTTCAACAACGCCGCGCAGGACAATGCCATCGCTTGCCTCGTTGATGTTGACCACATCGTTGCCTTCGACAACGCCGACGTTTGCCAGTTCGTTCACATATGTATCGACGACCACAGTGCCCGATGCGCTTGCGCTGTTGCCAGCGGCATCGGTGGATGTGACGGTCACAGGCACGGTGGTTTCGCCTGTCGCAAATTCGCCCGTGGCATAGTTTGACGACCAGCTGCCATCCGCATTGACAGACGTCGTGTGCACGACCCCGCCAAAGTTGACCGTGACGCTGTCAGCACCATGTGCGGTGCCAGTCAGCATAACGCCGCCTGCGTGTTCGACCGCATTCACCACACCATCAGTCGCAAGACCGGCTGTGTTCACTGTCGCACCAATAACGGTGTCGATCGCAACGGTGCCGGTTGTTGTGGCGATGTTGCCTGCGCTGTCTGTGGCTGTCACAGAAACAGTTGCGTTTTGTTCGCCTGTCGGCGCCTCGGCTGTTGTCCAGTTTGCGGACCACGTACCGTCCGACCCTGCGGTCACGACCCGTGTGCCTGTGCCAAATTCAATGGTCACTTGTGCGCCCGCGTCAGCCGTACCTGACAGCATAACACCGTCGGCATGTTCCATGGCGTTGACTGTGCCGTCACCTTCGACGTTTGCGGTTTGCACGCTGACGTCCAGATCGGTGTCAATTTGCACGGTGCCTGACGCTGTTGCTGTATTGCCTGCCGCATCGGTGGATACGGCTGTGACTGGCAATTCAAGCGTGCCTGTCGGCACATCGGCAGATGCAAATGTCGCAGACCAACCGCCCGCACCGTCAGCCGTGACGGTCTGGGATACTGTGCCCAAGGTCACCACAACTGATGCGTTCGCCTCTGCCACGCCATTGACCGATACGCCTGCTGCGTGTTCGACCTCGTTCACGGTGCCGTTTCCGCCAGCGACGGAAGTATCAACGGTCACGTTTGTGACAGTATCAACAGCAACTGTGCCGGATGACGTGGCTGTGTTGCCATGTTCATCGGTCGCGGTCACGGTGACTTCGAGGTCATATTCGCCTTGGGCGATCGTGCCTTCATCAAGTGTGACTGTCCATGTGCCGCCCGTGACTTCGGCATCGTAATCTGTGCCGTCCACTGTCACCACAACAGTTGACCCCTCTTGCACTGTTCCTGTCAGAACAAAGCCGTCGGATTCTTCTGCGTTGTTGATCACACCATCTGTTTCAACAATATCAACCGCAACGGAAACGTCGGTGATAGTATCAACAACCAGCACGTCTGTTGTGCTGACTGTCTGATCGCCAGATGTCAGCGTGACGGTCACGTCCTGTTCGTATTCGCCACCCGGAAGCTGCGTGTCATCAAACACAACCGACCAGTTGCCATCGCCATCGACAGTGAATTCCTGGCTGACATCGCCAACCGTGATAACACCGTCTGTATCCGCAGTACCTGTGCCGGAAATCTCGATGCCGTCAGCGTAATCTTCGCCATCAACGAGGTGACCTGCGCCTTGCGTGCCGCCAGTGACCGCAACAACAAGCGGATCGGGATCTACAACCGGTTCTTCACCGTCATCACCATCTCGTCGCCATCGTCATCATCATCGCCGCCACCGCCGCCGTCAGCGACGCCCGCGATTGCCGCAGCACCAAGTGCAGCACCAGCCGCACCGATCGCTGGCGCGATACCAGCAAGACCACCAAGCAATGGCGAGAACATCATGCCAGCTTCGTCCGCAGCAACAACGCCTGCAACCTGCATATCAGATGCGCCAGTGAAGTAGAGCGCGTCATCTGGCGACCACTTACCAAAATCATCGGAGTCGATATATTGTGCGAAGATCAGGTTGCCTTCACCAGCGACCAGATCAACCTCGGCCAACTGACCGCTTGCAGAAATAAAGAGCTGATTTTCAGCGATGCCTTCAGGGCTGAAGAAGCCTTCGATTGTGATCGTCTCGCCGTTGACCAGCGTGACCTGCAAGGCTTGACCCTGCCGCACATATGAAAGGACATTGCTGCGGCTAAGGTTCAGGGAAATGTCCTGACCCGCGCCAACTATAATGCTTGTGTCGCCGCTTGCACCTGCAATGGACCCACGCTCAACCACGCCCGCGTCACCGCGAACAACGAATTCAATCGCTGACATACTACTATACTCCGCCTCATTGCACCGCCATCATGGACGTGTGCTTTTTTTAATTGAGACCACACTATCTGGAGAAATTCACAATTTCTAGTGGGAAAATGTCGCCAAAATGGTCAAATAGGCGCCACATTGATGCCACATTTATGGTTTCGACCCG
>CBFHME010000002.1:0-370631 GCA_965656885.1 Yoonia sp. | reverse complement strand
AACAAATTCATTCGTGACGCACGCGGCACGACAACCCTTTCAGCTCCTGATGCGAAAATCATCAAGAGCATGATGCCCTACGCGCGATAAGGAGAATTTGATATGCGAGTTAAAGGTGGTACAGTCACGCATCGTCGTCACAAGAAAGTTCTCGACGCTGCAAAAGGTTATTACGATCGCCGGTCCAAGACCTTCAAGGTCGCCAAACAGGCCGTCGAAAAAGCGAACCAATACGCAACACGCGACCGTCACAATCGCAAGCGGAACTTCCGCGCATTGTGGATCCAGCGGATCAACGCTGGTGTGCGTTCCGTAGACGAGACATTGAACTATTCCAAGTTCATCAACGGTCTGGTTCTTGCTGGTATCGAAGTCGACCGTAAGGTCCTTGCTGATCTGGCCGTGAACGAACCAGAAGCGTTTGCGACAATCGTTGGCAAAGCAAAAGACGCGCTGGCTGCTTAAGCCAACCGTTTTGCAATTTTTGAAAGGCCGCTCTGATAACACAGGGCGGCCTTTTTTCTTTACGCATGGCCAATTCTGCAAGGGATCGTTTTGCCGACGTGACCCGACAGATTTCAAACGCCTCAGATCAATTCACGTTCTCATCAGTAGAGTAACCCAAGCTTTTGAACAGGCGTCGCCAAAGAATGGAATGGTGGTAACCTTGACTCATGGTTGGATGCTTGTGCAATCTGAGGGTGTATTTTGAAAAGGTTTTCGCATGTTGCCACTATTGCTTTTGTCCGCAGTTGCCACCGTTGCCCTTGTTGGAACGATGTTTGATCTTTGGGGTGACGACGATGTCGATACGCTCAACGATATCGACAACGACGGCGGTTTCGACCTTCTTGATGACACGCTTCCTGAAACGCTTGCGGCGGGTGCTTTGGGCGAAATCGAAGACGGTGCTGCTGTTATCGACACAGAGGCAGTACGCGATGATTTTGGTCCAGAAGGTGCCGTCGAAATCGAAGGGACTGACGGGAACGATATCATCCTTGCAGGAACGGATGTCGAGGTCACGTTTGCGGGTGCAGGTGATGATGTCGTCTTTGGCGCAGAGCACGATCAGGTGATCTTTGGCGACCAAGGCAACGATGTGCTGTTTGGGGAAGGCGGCGCAGAGCAAATGCATGGCGACGAAGGGGACGATACGCTTGTCGGAGGCGACGGCTCTGATCTGATCGTCGGCGGTCAGGGTGCTGATGTGATCTACGGTGGCACCGGAGATGACACCATCTATTCCGCGCATGTATACGAGACGGAACTTGAACCTGATACATTTGATGTTGTTGCCGCTGGCACGGGTGACGATGCAATTTATGTCAGTCAGGGTGCGGCGCTTATCTCTCTCGGTGAGGGGGCAGATGATGTCATGATCCATTCGGACTTTGGTGTCGAGGATAACGATCCGGTCGCCGTCATAACGGACTTTGACCCTGCCACAGATCAAATTCTACTGGGCGTTCATGTCACAAGCTTTGACTTCGAAGCGGGCACGACCACCCTCGAAATTGGATATTCGCTCAGTGAAATTGAAACGAGTGCTGGGATGGCCACGCTTGTCGTGCCGGCGGTTGAAGATGAATCACTCGCCGGCGATCTCCAAGATGCGAGTGTTGGCCACGCCGTTTTGATTGGCGTCACTCCGGATCAGATCCAAGATAATAATGTCCTTGTCATGGTGACAGATGACGACAGCCCACGCTTCGCGGATGATAGCATTCATGCTGCGTTTGACGAACAATCGGTTGGCGCAGGGTTATAAGAAACTGTGATTTAGAAACGAATACGAAACAATTTTGAAGGATGATGACCCTGTCGAATTGAAATAGGGTCAGTATGCGTCTGTTATTCGTGGTTTTTATGTTGATGTGGCCGTCTGTCGGGGCGTCCGACATGGGGTCTTTATTAATTCGCCCGCAGGGTCCACCGTCCCCCGCGATTGCTGGTCGCCCAGGAAGCCTGTTTATCGGCGCTGCCAAAGGGTCGCTTTTGGCGCCTTATCCCGCGCGCATTGTGCCCGCTAGATCGACCCCTGCGATCGCTCCGCCAATTTACAACACCGCCGTGGATCGGCTGCGGCATGTGATCGGGCGGGCTGAATCGCCGCGTGCCGGATACGATGCGGTGCAACACGGGGCACGGGTGAAACCAGCCAAACGGCCCACGCAAATGACGCTTGGCGAAATTTACGACTGGATCGCTGCCACCCCTGGGCAACCTCACGCCATCGGACGGTATCAGTTTATTCCTGCGACCCTGCGGCGCGTCGCGACCAAAACGGGTGCACGCCGAAGCGATCAGTTTTCACCCCAATTGCAAGACCAGCTCGCAGATGTCCTGTTGGAAGACGCGGGCCTGTCAAAGTTCATGGCTGGCCGTTTAGGAACGGAGGCATTTATCAACAATCTTGCTGCGATCTGGGCGGGTCTGCCGACAACAAACGGGAAATCGAAATATCACGGCTACGCAGGTAACCGCGCGACAGTCACCCTTGCCTATTTCCGATCAGAGATCGCCAAAATGCGGCCCAGTTAGGCCGGAATACTTGCAACCCATGGCCCCATTCGCTAACCGATAGGCTGGATATGCAAGAGGCCCGCAATGGACGATCTGAAATCGAAATACCTGACATTGATCGCTGATGCGGGTGATGAAAACGGGCTGGAAGAACTGCGTGTGCAGGCCTTGGGCAAAAAAGGCGAGATAAGCCTGCAAATGCGTGAGCTTGGCAAAATGACGCCAGAAGAACGCCAAACGGCTGGCCCTGCGCTGAACGCGCTCAAGAACGAGATCAACAGCGCATTAGTTGCGAAAAAATCCGCCCTTGCAGATGCTGCGCTGGATGCGCGGCTGCGTGGGGAATGGCTGGATGTGACATTGCCCGCGCGTGGCCGTCCGATGGGTTCAATTCACCCGATCAGCCAAGTCACAGAAGAGGTTACCGCGATCTTTGCCGATATGGGTTTCAGTGTTGCCGAGGGGCCGCAAATTGAATCCGATTGGTATAACTTTGATGCATTGAACATCCCGGGCCATCACCCCGCACGGGCTGAAATGGATACCTTTTATACGCACCGCGCAGACGGCGATGACCGCCCGCCGCACGTGTTGCGCACACACACGTCCCCGGTACAAATCCGCAGCCTCGAGGCAAACGGCGCACCGATCCGCATTATTTGCCCGGGCCGCGTATACCGCGCAGATTACGACCAAACCCACACGCCCATGTTCCATCAGGTCGAAGGGCTGGCCATCGACAAAGACATTTCAATGGCGAACTTGAAATGGGTGCTTGAGGAATTCGTTAAGGCGTTCTTTGAGGTCGATGATGTGGAACTTCGCTTTCGCGCGTCCCACTTCCCGTTCACAGAACCATCAGCAGAGGTCGATATTCGCTGTTCATGGGAAGATGGCACATTGAAGGTTGGCGAAGGCGACGACTGGCTCGAAATCTTGGGCTCCGGCATGGTGCATCCCAAGGTGCTTCAGGCCGCTGGCGTCGATCCATCCGTCTACCAAGGGTTTGCCTTTGGCGTCGGGATCGACCGCATCGCCATGCTGAAATACGGCATTCCCGATCTGCGCGCATTCTTTGACAGCGACCTGCGCTGGCTGCGCCATTACGGTTTTCGATCACTTGATGTGCCCACGCTGCACGGGGGGCTTTCATCATGAAATTCACACTCTCTTGGCTAAAGCACCACCTTGAAACGGATGCATCCGTTGCCGACATTTGCGAGGCACTGACTGATCTAGGTCTGGAAGTTGAAGGCGTTGAAAATCCTGCTGAAAAGCTGGCCGATTTCACCATCGGTTACGTCAATCATGCCGAAAAGCACCCCGACGCGGACAAGCTGCGGGTTTGCAAGGTCGACACCGACGAAGGCGAATTGCAAATCATTTGCGGCGCACCGAACGCGCGTGAAGGCATCACAGTTGTTGTTGCCAAGCCCGGCGTCTACGTGCCTGGTATCGACACGACCATCGGTGTTGGCAAAATCCGCGGCATCGAATCCTATGGTATGATGGCGTCCGAGCGTGAGATGGAATTGTCTGACGAACACGATGGCATTATTGAGCTGCCGTCGGGCAATGTCGGCGACCGTTTTGTTGACTGGCTGGCCGAGAATGACCCCGCCAAGGTCGATCCAATGATCGAAATTGCGATTACACCAAACCGCCCCGATGCATTGGGCGTGCGCGGCATTGCCCGCGATCTGGCCGCACGTGGGTTGGGCAAGATGAAGCCTTGCGAGGTAGAGATTGTCGAGCCATCGTTCACAGCAGACATGTCTGTAAGCATCGACAACGACACCACCGACGGCTGCCCTGTGTTCACAGGCCGTTTGATCAAGGGTGTCAAAAATGGCCCTTCCCCGGAATGGTTGCAAGATTTGTTGCGCGCCATCGGCCTGCGACCAATCTCTTTCCTCGTCGATGTAACCAACTATTTCACCTACGATCAAAACCGCCCGCTGCATGTTTTCGACGCGGATAAGGTTGCAGGCAATTTGCGCGTTCACCGTGCTGAAGGTGGTGAAACGCTCACCGCGCTTGATGAAAAAGAGTATACCTTGCAGGCTGGTCAAATGGTCATTTCTGATGACAACGGCCCAGAAAGCATTGCGGGTATCATGGGTGGTTTGGACACCGGCTGCACTGATGAAACCGTCAACGTCTTTGTCGAAAGCGCGTATTGGGATCCTGTGCAAATCGCCTATGCGGGGCGCGCGCTGAAAATTCATTCGGATGCGCGTTATCGTTTTGAACGCGGCGTTGACCCTGCGTTTACCCCTGACGGGTTGGAACATGCCGTCCGCATGATCGTCGATCACGCAGGTGGTGAAGCATCCCAATTGATCGTCGCAGGTAAGGTGCCTGATGTTGCCCGCGCCTATAAACTGGATGCAAAACGGGTGATTTCGCTTGTTGGAATGAACATCCCCGAAAGCACACAGCGCCAGACACTAACGGCCCTTGGTTTCCGTTTGGAGGGCGATATGGCCCATGTCCCAAGCTGGCGCCCCGACGTGCAAGGAGAGGCTGACTTGGTCGAAGAAGTTGCGCGTATCGCATCCCTGACCAAGCTTGTGGGTATGCCATTGCCGCGACTGGCTGGCGTGCCAAAGCCGATTTTGACACCAATGCAGATGCGCCAACAAACCGCGAAACGCACTGCTGCTGCGCTCGGCTACAACGAATGTGTTACCTATTCATTCATCGATCGCGATGCGGCTGCGATGTTTGGTGGCGGCGATGATGCAACGATGCTTGAGAACCCGATCTCTAGCGATATGTCCCACATGCGTCCTGGCCTTTTGCCCGGGCTGATACGGGCCGCGGCGCGCAATCAGGCGCGCGGTTTCGCCGATATGGCATTGTTCGAGGTCGGCCATGCATTCCACGGCGGTGAGCCGGGTGAACAACACATCCAAATTGCGGGCGTTCTGATCGGTCGCACTGGTCCTAAGGATGTTTTGGGAGAGGCCCGCGCCGTCGACGCCTTTGATGCCAAGGCTGATGCAGAAGCTGTTTTGTCCGCAATCGGCGCCCCCGCAAAGGTGCAGATCATGCGTGGCGCAGATGCGTGGTGGCACCCCGGTCGTCACGGCAAGATTTGCCTTGGCCCGAAAAAGGTTTTGGGTGTCTTTGGTGAATTGCATCCTAAGGTGCTGCGCGAAATGGATATCAAGGGACCGGCTGTTGCCTTTGTTCTGTATCCAGAAGACGTGCCATTGCCGAAAAAGAAATCGGCGGCCCGACCAGCCCTGCAAGCCACTGATCTGCAAGCGGTCGAACGCGATTTTGCGTTTGTCGTCGATGCAGAGGTTGAGGCGCTGACGCTTGTGAATGCGGCGGCTGGTGCAGATAAGGCATTGATCGCTGGCGTGCGGGTATTTGACGAATTCATCGGTGGATCGCTGGGAGAGGGTAAGAAATCGCTCGCGATTACTGTGCGTTTGCAGCCCAAAGATGCGACGCTCAAGGATGCCGAGATTGAGGCGATTGCCGCCAAGATTGTTGAAAAAGTCACCAAGGCCACAGGCGGAACGCTGCGCGCTTAGATCAAAGGAAGCAAACCGATGAAAGTCTATTTGTCAGGCGAGATTCACACCGATTGGCGTGACCAGATCATTGATGCAGCAAAGGGGCTTGAGGTCAGCTTTGATGCGCCGGTGACCGATCATGGTGCATCTGACGATTGCGGCGTGGCCATCATGGGCGACGAGCCGAACAAGTTTTGGCACGATCATAAGGGCGCTAAACTCAACGCGATCCGGACCCGTCACGGTATTGGAAATGCTGACATTGTTGTTGTGCGGTTTGGCGAGAAATACAAACAGTGGAACGCCGCCTTTGATGCTGGCATGGCCGCCGCTTTGGGCAAGTCGCTGATTGTGATGCACCAAGATGAACATGCCCATGCGCTCAAAGAGGTGGATGCCGCGGCGCTTGCAGTTGTGCAGACGCCGCAGCAGGTGGTTCAGATATTGCAATACGTCTTGAACGGACAACTGCCTAGCTAGGGTCAGGAATCCGCTTGGCTCGTGCAACCGCTGGCCGGGCGTAGAACCGTTCGACATAGGATGGCACGTTTTTCAGGTCGTTATAGCCAACAGCGTCTTTCGCGCCGTAAAAATCCAACGCATTCAGCCAAGGCGCAATCGCGATGTCGGCGATGGAAAAGTCATTGACGATCCAATCACGTCCCTCCAACTGCTGGTCGACCACGGCCAACAGGCGCTTTGCTTCGCCGATGTAACGGTCAACTGGCCGCGGATCTTCAATGTCTTTACCTGCAAATTTGTAAAAGAACCCAAGCTGGCCAAACATGGGGCCAAGACCGCCCATCTGGAACATAAGCCATTGCGTGATCTGGGCCTTTTCTGATGCACTGCTGCCACCAAACTTACCTGATTTTTCAGATAGATAGAGCAGGATCGCGCCAGATTCCCACAGCCCCATTGGCTTCCCTTCTGGTCCATTGGGGTCAACGATCGCCGGGATTTTGTTGTTGGGGTTAAGGGATAAAAACGCATCACTTTTCACGTCTTTGTCTGACAGCGTGACCAAATGAGGTTCATACGGCAAATCCATTTCCTCGAGTGCGATAGATACCTTTACGCCGTTTGGTGTGGGATACGAATAAAGCTGGATGACAGACGGGTCATTGGCGGGCCAACGGGAGGTAATTGGAAAGGCGGAAAGGTCAGACATGGGGGTCTCCAATGGATTGCAAAAATGACTCACACCATGATTTAGGGGAAATTGGGCGCAAGAAAACCCATTGCAGCGTGCAAAACTTGGGCTATTGGTGTGCGCATATGCGCAATCGGCATAAGATCGAGGCGCCTAAACACTGAAGAGGGACTACTATGCTTAAAGAATTCAAAGATTTCATCGCCAAAGGCAACGTCATGGACATGGCTGTTGGTATCATCATCGGTGCTGCGTTCACTGCGATCGTTGGCTCACTTGTTGCTGACCTGATCAATCCATTGATCGGTATCTTCATGGGCGGCGTTGATTTTGCTGGTCTGTCAGCGAAGGTTGGCGAAGCTGAATTTACATACGGTAACTTCATCATGGCGATCATCAACTTCCTGATCATCGGCTTTGTTGTGTTCATGCTGGTTCGCACTGTGAACAACATGAAGAAAAAAGAAGAAGAAGCTCCAGCCGCACCAGCGGGTCCAACTCAGGAAGAGTTGCTTGCGCAGATCTTGGTTGAGCTGAAGAAGTAATCTTCGATACTGCTTAAAAATGCAAAAGGCCCGCAGATCGCTGCGGGCCTTTTGTTTTTTGGAGAGCGCCTCAAGCGCGCAGGGCCAATGCGGGCGACATCACGTCGATGCCCAATGCTTTGCCGACAGCGTAATATGTCAGATTGCCTGCATGCACGTTCAGCCCGTTCAACAGGTGGGCGTCGTCTTCACATGCTTGCTTCCAGCCCTTGTTCGCAAGCGCCAGCATGAAAGGCATCGTCGCGTTGCCCAACGCGATTGTCGATGTGCGGGCGACCGCGCCGGGCATGTTGGCCACGCAATAATGCATAATCCCATCCACTTCATAAATAGGGTCCTGATGTGTGGTGGCACGCGACGTTTCAAAACAGCCACCTTGGTCAATGGCCACATCCACCAGCGCCGCACCCGGTTTCAGATCAGCAAGCTGAGCGCGGCTGATCAACTTGGGGGCTTCTGCACCGGGGATCAGGACTGCGCCGATGATCAGATCAGCTTGTGCTGCCAATTCAGCCGTGTTGCCCGCGTTGGCGTAGCCGTTCTTGAACTGGCCGCCGAACACGTCATCAAGATAGCGAAGCCGTGGTAGCGAACGGTCCAATACCGTCACATCTGCGCCCATACCTGCGGCGATTTTGGCGGCATGGGTGCCCACAACCCCGCCGCCGATGACCAGAACCTTTGCCGGTCCCACTCCGGGAACACCGCCCATCAGAACACCACGACCGCCATTGGCCTTTTGCAGGGTCCACGCGCCCACTTGTGGCGCCAGACGCCCAGCAACCTCGGACATCGGCGCCAAAAGAGGAAGGCCGCCGCGGTCATCTGTCACCGTTTCATAGGCGATGCAGGTCGCGCCCGACGCCATCAGATCGCGGGTTTGGTCGGGGTCGGGTGCAAGGTGGAGATAAGTAAACAAGATCTGCCCGTCGCGCAGCATTTTGCGTTCAACGGGCTGTGGTTCTTTGACCTTCACGATCATGTCGGCAGACGCAAATACATCAGACGCGGCACCCACAATGGCGGCCCCCGCAGATGTATAGTCTTCGTCTGTAAAACCCGCGCCTGCGCCTGCGCCTGTTTCCATCGTGACGGTGTGGCCTGCATTGATGGCCTCTCGTGCGGCATTGGGTGTCAGGCCGACGCGGAACTCTTGTGGCTTGATTTCTTTTGGGCATCCGATGTGCATTTGGGTCTCCCTCCCCTGAAATGATTGAGGTGACTATCTGCCGATCTAGACGCAATTACATGAATGAACGGCTTGGCTGTTAGCGTTATCTATGGCAGTTTCTTGTGAATTCAGGTGATTAAGCGCAAGGATCGTGTGAGAAATGGAAATTGACAGCATAGACCGTCGAATCCTAGAGGTTCTGCAAATCACAGGACGCATGTCCAATGCCGAACTGGCGGACCGCGTGAACCTATCCGCGTCCGCATGTCACCGCCGCGTTCAAAGGTTGGAAAAAGACGGATATATCCGCGACTATGTGGCGTTGTTGAACCCGCGCAAGGTGGGGCGGCCCACAACGGTTTTCGTCGAAATCACCCTGTCCGGACAAGCCGATGAAGTGCTCGACGCATTTGAAAAGGCGGTCGCAAAAGTCCCTGATGTTTTGGAATGCCATTTGATGGCTGGCACGGCAGATTACCTGTTAAAGGTCGTGGCAGGCGATACCGAAGATTTTGCCCGCATACACCGCAAACACCTCGCGACATTGCCCGGCGTATTGCAAATGCAGTCTTCGTTTGCCCTGCGCACGGTCCGCCAGACGACTGCATTGCCTGTCAGGCAGATGGGTTAAAACCCATCCTACGTCAGATCGACTGGCGCCCCTGTTTCCCAACTCAGTGTCGCTGCGTCTGCCAACATCTGTGCGCGCAGGCCGTCATCACCTGACGGGGACGGGGCAGTCCCACCCGTCACAGCAGCAACGAAATGAGCCATCTCTGCGCGGTAGGCGGCCTCGTATCTTTCAAGGAAAAAATGCTGCGCGGGTGCGCGGCGGAACCCGTCTTCCGTCGCGATCTCGACGCTGTTTTCAAGGTGGTTTTCGGCCCGCAACATACCTTTTGATCCGTGCACCTCGATCCGCTGGTCATACCCGTAGGATGCGCGCCGCGAGTTGCTGATCTGACAGATTTTGCCGGATGCGGTGCGCAGCATCACGCCGGCAGTATCCACGTCACCGGCATCGCCGATGGCAGGGTCAACAAGGGCTGCGCCCATCGCCATCACGCTGACGGGTTCTTCGCCCAACAAAAATCGCGCCATATCCAGATCATGGATCATCATGTCGCGAAACAATCCGCCTGACGTTTCAATATAGCTGACAAGGGGCGGGGAAGGATCGCGCGACATGATCGTGACCAATTCGACATTGCCGACTTCGCCCGCGGCGATCCGTGATTGCACGGCGGCAAAGCTGGGGTCAAACCGTCGATTGAACGCCGTCAGAAATGGCACGTCATGCTGAGCGACAATGGCCAAACAGTCCCGAATGCGGTCTGCTGACATGTCGACAGGTTTTTCGCAAAAGATCGCTTTGCCCGCCTTTGCCGCCGCATGGATCAGGTCGTAATGCGTTGTTGTCGGTGTGCCGATAACAACGGCATCGACGTCGTCGCTCGCCATGATCGTGTCAACATCGCGCACGTCGCAGCCGAGTTTCTCGGCCAGTGCATTGGCAGGATCGGGAAAGGCATCGGCCACGGCTGTCACGCGTGCCGTCGACATGGATTTGATGGTCGCCGCGTGCACTTGGCCAATACGACCACAGCCGAGGATTGCGATATTAAGCATGGTTTTATCCTTTGCCACCGCCGAAGGCTTGCAACACCTGTTTGGTGGCTGCAACAACGGGGTCATGGGTTTCTTTGAGGATCGTCACGCGGTCAAACCTGTCGGGATCAGCGTTCACAGCCTTTCGCATAGCCGCACCAAACGCCATCCGCAGCTCTGTACCGATGTTAAATTTGCAAACCGCAGAATGTGCAGCCAGATCGCGGCGTTGGTGAACGGGTACACCTGATCCGCCGTGGATCACCAACGGTACGCTTGTCACAGCCTCAATCGCGCGAATACGCGGCATATCAAGCCCGCCTTCTTTGTCTTGTTGCAAATGCACGTTGCCCACGGAAATGGCCATTGCATCGACACCACTGTCGCGGGCGAAAATTGCGGCCTCTTCAGGGTCGGTGCCAGCGGAGTTTTCGCCATTTGCATAGCCAACAAAACCAATCTCGCCCTCGCAGGAAATGCCTGCAGCGTGGGCCATTTCCGCGATGGCCGCGGTTTCGTCGATGTTTTGCTGCAAAGGTTTACGCGACCCATCATACATCAGGGACGTGAAGCCCGCATCAAGCGCAATTTTGCAGTCTTCAAAGGTATATCCATGGTCAAGATGGGCGACGACAGGGACCGATGCACCTTCGGCCAAATGGCGAAACATCGCACCCAGAACGGGCAGGGGCGTGTGTTCGCGACACCCCGGTCCTGCTTGCAAGATCACCGGACAGCCAAGGTCTTCGGCTGCGGTCACATAGGCGCGCATGTCTTCCCAGCCCAAGGTCACAAGACCACCGACCGCATGGCCATTTTTCAGAGCAGGTTGCAGCACATCTGCAAGGGTAACGAGAGGCATAAGATGTCCATTCGTGATGCCAGTGGCGGAGCCTCCGGCGGGAGTATTTTGAAAAAAGCGAGGCGGCTATTTGAACTTGGCCACCATGTCTTTGATGCCGGGGATTGTTTCGACTTGATAGGCATGGGTGGGTTGGAAAAACTGCACGAGGCTGCGCTGTGACAAACCACCAAGGATCGTGAAGTAATACATCTGATAGCCTGGCATCACGACACAAGGGTGATAGCCAGAGCCAAGCAAGATTGTGGACCGATCCATCAGTTGATAGGCATCGCCTGGCACGCCTTCTTCGTGTTGGATGATTTGCACCGCCGACCCGTGGTTGGGGCGAAAGCGGAAGTTATAGGTTTCATCATGGCGGGTCTCGATGATGTTGCCGGCGTCATCCTTACGGTCAGTGTCGTGTTTATGTGCGGGGAAACCCGACCAGCCACCTTGCCCAACTGTGAACAATTCCGACACCAATAAGCGGCCGACCTTATCGTGCTGTTTCTGGCCCAAGATATGCTTGATGCAACGATGCGTTTTTGTGTCATCAGATCCGTATTGCACAAAATCGTGGTCGCGCACGTCAAACGGATCAAGCACCTTGTCATAGCGCGCGCCAGCAATGAATGTTTCGGTCTCGTCGCTTTCGCAGATGATCGTGGCCTTGGCGCCAGATGGAATGTAAACGCCCTGTGGGTCCCCATCCCAGACATCCACGCCGCGCCCACCCAGTGCGGTATAGGTGATGCCTTCAACTTCGACTGTTACCGACCCGGTGGCCGGCACGATACAGGTTTCATAGTTGGGCACTTGGTAGTGAAACGCTTCGCCTTTTTTCAGCTTTACGATGTTGAAATAGTTAAGCGGGACCGTTGGATCATCCGCATCAACAATCGGCTTGTTTTGGTTGTCGTGGGGCGCGATATGCATGGGATTAATCCTTTTGGTTGGCAGATGGACCGGCGTGGTCGGCCAAGAATTGGGTGAGGTCATTGGGGTAGGGCATGGCAGGGGCGCACCCCGGTTTGGCAACAACGATTGCCGCACAAGCAGAACCACGCAGAACGGATGTTTCAAGATCATGACCATCCGCGATGGATGTCAGAAGTCCGGCCATAAAACTATCGCCCGCACCTGTTGGTTTAAGGGCATCCACACGGTAGATACCGGTTTGGGTTTCGGACCCTTCGGCAAATGTGATCGCGCCGTGTTCGCCCATTTTGTAGACCACAATCGCGGCAGTGCTGCCCGCAAGATCACGGGCTTTTTGCAGCCCTTTTTCCTTGGAGCCCGCCATGAAGCCGAATTCGTCGTCATTGCCGACGATGACATCTGACAGCGCGCCCGCGCGTGACAGCACATCAGAAGCGACTTCGGCGCTTGGCCATGAATACGGGCGGTAATCGACATCAAAAATGATTGGCAGACCCGCTGCACGCGCAAGTTCAAACGCGCGGAATGCGGCCGTGCGCGATGGTTCGGCTGCAAAAACGGTGCCAGCTGTCACAAGTGCGCCGAATTGGCTGTAGTCTACGGCTTCGACATCCGCGATGGTCATTTCGAAATCCGCGGCACCGTTTCGATAGATGACGGATTGGTGGTCAATGATGCGGGATTCATAGAATGCTGTTGAATTGCGCGCCTCTCCTCCGACCGGGGTTACGTGAGTTGCATCAACCCCGTAATGGGCCAATTTCTTCAGACAAAACCGCCCGACTGCATCGTCAGAAACGCGTGTGACCAAAGCCGCCTTGCCGCCCAGCTTTACAATCCCGGCGGCGATATTTGCAGATGAACCGCCCATGTCGGCGGTATAATGATCGGCATCTTCAATGCCGACACCGGGCGCAGGATAAAGATCCATCCCGACGCGGCCAACGACGACAAAGTTGTTCTTGGCGATGCCGTTCATCACATCCATCGGTTAAACGCCCCTACGCTGTTCGGGGCGGGTGGATTCCCAATCTTCGTGGGCGTCACGCACCTTTGGGTTGTCAGTGATATGCGGTGTGCCGACTTCCCACCATGCGTGGCCTTCGGTCGTCCAGCCTTCATAGGCGTCCACATTCATTACGATAACAGACGTTTTGTCGGCTGCCTTTGCGCGTTTGAATGCGTCTGCCATTTCTGCGGGGTTTGAAACCGTTTCGGCATTTGCCCCCATTGATCGCGCGTGCGCTTCGAAATCGACGGTCACTTGATTGGTCGCCGTGGGCGTGTCCGCAATCAGGTTGTTGAAACTTTCGTTGCCGGTGTTGTTCTGTAGCTTGTTGATGACGGCAAATCCGCCATTGTCCAACACACAGATAATCAGCTTTTTGTCGGTCAAAACGGATGAATATATGTCAGAATTCATCAACATGTATGACCCGTCACCCGTGAAAACGATGGTGTCTTGGTCCTGCTCGGATTCGGATTGGGCAATGCGCGCGCCCCAGCCGCCCGCAATCTCATATCCCATGCATGAAAAACCGAATTCAACGTCCACCGTGCCAATGTCCAGCGTGCGCCAGTTTGCGGTCACTTCTGCCGGCAGTCCGCCCGCTGCGGCCACCACCCGATCACGCGGACCGCAAAGCGCGTTCACGACGCCAATCGCTTGGGCGTAACTGTTGGGCCGATTTCCAGGGCGCACGTTTTCAGCGACATATGCTGTCCACTTTGCGCGTTCCGCTTGGGCGCGGGCCTTCCAGTCGGCGGGGGCTTTGTAATCAAGACCAAGTGCCGGCAGCGAGAGCTTTGCGTCACCCACAACCGTGAGCGACATATGCTTGGCCGCATCATGGCGTCCAACATTCATGCCGATAATCTTGGCATCATGGGAAAACGCAGTCCATGATCCTGTGGTGAAATCTTGCAGGCGGGTGCCAACGGCAAGGATGACATCAGCCTCTTTTGCGATGGTGTTGGCGCTGTCCGATCCAGTCACCCCGATCGGCCCGATGTTGAGCGGATGGGTATCCAACAAATTGGCGCGGCCCGCGATGGTTTCCACAACGGGGATACCCGTGGCTTCGGCAAATGTGGTCAGTTCGGCCACCGCATCACCATATTGCACGCCACCGCCTGCAATGATCATCGGGCGCTTGGCGGTTTTTAGCAACGAAATCGCATCGGCAACCTCTGCTGTATCAGGGGCTTGCGACCGGATGCGATGGACACGCTTGTCAAAGAATGACGTCGGATAATCATAGGTCCAGCCCTGCACATCCTGCGGCAGGCCCAAGAACGCGGGGCCGCAATCGGCGGGATCAATCAACGTCGCAATCGCGGCGGGCAGCGATTGGATAATCTGCGCGGGATGCGTGATGCGATCCCAGAACCGCGACACGGGCTTGAACGCGTCATTCGTGCCCAGCGTTGGATTGCCGAAATGTTCCAACTGCTGCAAAACGGGGTCGGGCAGGCGGGTCAGGAATGCGTCACCACACAGCATCAACATCGGCAACCGGTTGGCGTGTGCCAATGCAGCACTTGTCAAAAGGTTCGCCGTGCCAGGGCCCGCGCTGGCCGTGCAAAACATCATGCGACGGCGCATGTGGTATTTCGCATATGCAGCCGCAGCAAATCCCATGCCCTGTTCGTTCTGGCCGCGATAAAGGGGCAATGCGTCACGGTTGTCATACAAGGCTTCGCCCAGACAGGTCACGTTGCCATGCCCGAAAATGCCGAAACCACCACCAAACAGGCGGGTTTCTTTGCCGTCTATAACGGTGAATTGCGCAGCTAAATAGCGAACGATGGCCTGCGCCGTGGTCAATGTGACGGTATTCATTCAGTGATCCAGACGTATCTGTATTGACGGTTATTCGATTCTTACGATACTAATTTTGCAACCGGTTGCAAACCGTATTTCAAAAATAGGACCGCGCAATGACACAAATCGGAATCGGGATCGTTGGCGGCGGCTATATGGGCAAGGCGCATGCCGTTGCGATGTCGGCTGTCGGCGCGGTGTTTGAAACGGCACTGCGGCCCCGATTGGAAATGGTCTGCGCGACGTCAGATGCCTCTGCCGCAAAATATCGCGATGCTTATGGCTTTAATCGCGCCACAACGGATTGGCGTGAATTGGTGAATGATCCCGCGGTCCAAGCCATCGTGATCGCATCCCCCCAAGCCACGCACCGCGAAATAGCTGAGGCGGCGTTTGCGCTGGGCAAACCGGTCTTATGCGAAAAACCGATGGGCGCCACGCTAGATGACAGCCGCGCAATGGCAAAGGCCGCCGATGATGCGGGTGCGATCAATATGACCGCGTTCAACTACATCCGCACGCCCGCCACGCAATACGCGCGGCAACTGATTGCGGATGGTGTGATCGGTGACATCACATGGTTTCGCGGCGAACACACAGAGGATTTTCTGGCTGATCCAACCGCCCCTGCAACATGGCGCACGACAGGCATGGCGAATGGCACGATGGGGGATTTGTCCCCGCATATGCTGAACGCGGCGCTAGCACTTGTCGGCCCAATCACGAGCCTGATTGCCGAGGTTGAGACCGTGCATGCGGATCGTCCCGGCGGGGCTGTCACCAACGACGATCACGGTCAAATGATGTGCCGGTTTGCCAATGGCGCAATGGGTGCGATGTATTTCAGCCGTATCGCGACGGGGCGCAAAATGGGCTACGCCTATGAAATCACAGGGACCAAAGGCGCCATTCGGTTTGACCAAGAAGACCAGAACGCGATCTGGCTTTATCAGATGGACGGGCCAGAGGCGCAGCGCGGTTTCACCAAGATTTTGACGGGCCCTGCGCACCCCGATTACCTGCCGTTTTGTCAGGGGCCGGGACATGGCACCGGCTATCAGGATCAGATCATCATCGAAGCAAAAGACTTCCTTGAGGCAATCGCCTCAGGGCAGAATAAATGGCCAACATTCCAAGACGGCGTGGCGGTAAATCAAATCGTGGCCGCGGCCCTTGTGTCATCAGACACAAAGGCGTGGGTCAAAGTAGCAGACATCTAAAGGACGACAATAATGACAATCCGTATCGGCAACGCGCCCTGTTCTTGGGGCATAGAATTCGCGTCTGATCCATCCTATCCCAGCTGGCAATCGGTGCTGCAACAATGCGCTGGTGCAGGGTATAAGGGGATCGAACTTGGGCCCATCGGCTACATGCCAGAAGACCCCGACGTGCTGCGCCCCGAGTTGGAGAAAAATGATCTAGAGATCATCGGCGGCGTCGTATTCCGCCCTTTCCACGATGCAGAAAAATGGGATGAGGTTCTGGATGCATCCCAACGCACCTGCAAGGCGCTAGTGGCCCACGGTGCCGAACATCTGGTTCTCATCGACAGCATCAGCCCCCGCCGTGCGCCCACCGCTGGTCGCGCAAGCGAAGCCGAGCAGATGGACAAGGACGAATGGAAAGCCTACCGCAACCGCATCGCGGCGATCGCCAAACTGGGGTCAGAGGAATACGGCCTCACCGTTGGCATTCACGCCCACGCTGCAGGCTTCATGGATTTTGAACCGGAATTGGAACGTCTGCTGGACGAGGTCGACGAAAGCATCCTGAAAATCTGTTTCGACACAGGCCATCATTCCTATGCCGGATTTGACCCTGTCGCGTTCATGAAAAAACACATCGACCGCATCAGTTATATGCACTTCAAAGATATTGATCCTGCGGTAAAGGCCGATGTTGTTGCCAACCGCACGGATTTTTACAAGGCATGTGGTCAGGGCATTTTCTGTAACTTGGGCCAAGGCGACGTCGATTTTGAAGCGGTCCGTCAGGTCCTGCTTGACAACAATTTCACAGGCTGGTGCACCGTTGAACAAGACTGTGACCCGTCCATGCCCGGCACCCCGCTGGAAGACGCACAAGCGAACCGCGAATATCTGCAATCCATCGGCTTCTAAGGAATAAACGTATGACAAAACTACAATGGGGCATGATCGGTGGCGGCGAAGGCAGCCAAATTGGACCGGCCCACCGCCTTGGCGCGCAAGCCGACGGGAACTTTGTTCTGGCGGCTGGTGCATTGGACCATGATGCTGAAAAGGGTCGCGCCTATGCACAATCCTTGGGCGTTGCAGCTGATCGCGCCTATGGCGACTGGCGCGAAATGCTGGCGGGCGAAACAGCGCGCGATGACCGCGTTGATTTGGTCACGGTGGCCACACCAAACTCCACACACTTTGAAATCACCAAGTCGTTTCTAGAGGCAGGTTTCAACGTCTTGTGCGAAAAACCGATGACAATGACCGTGGAAGAGGGCGAAGAGATCGTCAAAATCGCGGCCAAGTCCGGCAAAACATGCGCCGTGAACTACTGCTATTCCGCCTATCCAATGGTGCGTGAAATGCGTGAAATGGTGCGCACGGGGCAAGTGGGCAAGGTCCGCTTGATCGTGACAAACTTCAGCCACGGCCACCACGGTGATGCAACAGACGCCGACAATCCGCGCGTGCGCTGGCGCTATGATCCGGCGATGGCAGGTGTGTCGGGGCAGTTTGCTGATTGCGGCATCCACGCACTGCACATGGCCAGCTTTATCGCGGGGGACGAAGTGCGCAGCTTGTCCGCCGATTTTGCCAGCACGATCGCAAGCCGCGAGTTGGAGGATGACGCAATGGTCAATTTCCGCATGGAAGGCGGCACAGTCGGGCGGCTTTGGACCAGCTCTGTCGCGATCGGGCGGCAGCACGGGTTTGAAATTCAGGTGTTTGGTGAAACGGGCGGGATGCGCTGGGCGTCCGAACAGCCCAATCAGGTTTATTATACCCCCGTGGGTGGCCGCACGCAGATCATGGAAAAAGGCGACGGGACTTTGTCAGACGAGGCGGGCCGCCTAAGCCGCGTGGCCATTGCCCATCCAGAAGGGTTCCCGCTGGCAGTGGCGAACATCTACGTCGATTTGGCCGCAACAATTCGCGGCGAGGTCCGCGATGGTTTGCCCACAGCTGAGGATGGATTGCGGTCTATGGCCGCCGTGCATCAAGCGGTTGCATCCGCCAAAAACGATGGGGCGTGGACAGACGCACGCCCCCCAATGTTTCGGGATTAATTCTGCGCTGTTGCCAGTGCTTCATCCATAATCACGCAGGTGGCGGCCTCGTCGCCATCTGCTGCAGCCTGATCAAGATCGGCCTGCATTTTGATAACAATCGCTTGGGCCTTGGCCGGATCGGTTGCCAACAGGTTTTGCACAGCCGCAACAAGCGGGCCCTGACGGGCTTGCACATCTTCGGGGGTGCAGGCCATCGCAGCAGCGCCTGATATTGCCAGCATAGCAACAGAAAGTGTGATCGTTTTTAGCATTCTAAGCTCCTAGTCTTTGGCCAGTGGCCGCAGTGTTCCGCGTTCGACAATATCACATGGAAAAATCCGCGCCTCTGGATAACGGTCGGGTTCTTCTAGCATGGCAACAATCAGCTCAACTGACGAATTGATGATCTGTTTGATGGGTTGATGGATGGTGGTCAAATCAATATTTTCCCATCCTGCCATTTCCATATCGTTCAATCCGATGATGCCCACGTCATCAGGCACGGATAAACCACTGTCGCGCAATGCCGACAGCGCGCCGATCGACAAAACATCATCCCCGCAGAAATACGCTTGGGCCGGGTCGTTTTGCAAAAGGCGCAGCATCTCGCGGCGACCCGCATCAAATGAATACGCATCCGCATATGCGACATCACATTGCACATCGTGGTGTTTGGCGATTTCTTCGACAAAGCCTGTTTGACGGTCTTGGGTCGATGTCGCGGATTTCGGTCCGCCCATGAAACCCACGCGGGTCAGACCACGTGCAATTAATGTGCGCGCCGCCATGCGGCCGCATTCGACGTTATCAATACCCACAACATGCACCGAAGGGGCCGATGAATAGCGGCCAAATGTATGGACAACAGGCATACCCTGATCGCGGAACGCCTTGGAAAAGCCGGGGGGAAGGGTGGACGACGCCACAATCACCCCATCGACCGAATATTCCCGCATCATACGCACCGAATTTTCGGGATCGGTTTCATCGGATAAATTGACCAAAAGCGGACGCAAGCCGCGATCCTGCAAGGCGCGGGTAAACTGGTCAAACACCGTCAGAAAAATCGGATTGTGGAAGTTGTTGGAAATCAATCCGATCATCTTGGTGCGACGTGTGGTCAGGCTGCGGGCCAACAGGTTAGGGCTATATCCCAGATCAGCCGCCGCTTTTTCAACTTTACGGCGCATTTTTTCGGAAACGGACGCGCCATCGGTAAATGTGCGTGACACCGCAGAACGTGAAACGCCCGCGCGCATTGCGACATCTTTGAGGGTGGCATTCATGGTGGCGTCATCCGTAGCACAGGTTTGTCAGGCTTTCTTACAATAGTTGAATAGTCGACACAGCATGAAAAACCAAAAACCATTTTGCAACCGGTTGCAAAAAAAACGAATCCGTGGTTGTCTATTCTTGAGACGGGCAAAGCCTGCTCTTTTTGCCAATAAAAATGGTATCCTTGGGAGGAATCAAAATGAAATCCATTATGAAAAAGCTGATGCTGACGGCCGCCGTCATTGCATCTCCGCTGATGGCGTCTGCTGACGGCCACGGTGATGACCTGACATATGTATTGGTCAGCCACGCGCCAGACTCTGACAGCTGGTGGAACACAATCAAGAACGGCATCGCCCTCGCGGGTGAGCAGATGGGCGTAAACGTCGAATATCGCAACCCGCCAACAGGTGACCTTGCTGATATGGCACGCATCATCGAACAGGCTGCGGCTTCCAACCCTGATGGCATCATCACAACACTGTCCGACTACGACGTGTTGAAAGGGCCAATCATGGCAGCTGTTGATGCTGGTATCGACGTGATCATCATGAACTCCGGCACACCAGCACAGGCGGCAGAAGTTGGCGCGTTGATGTATGTTGGTCAGCCTGAATATGATGCAGGTCTTGCTGCTGGTCAGCGCGCTGCGCGTGACGGTGTTGGCTCATTCCTTTGCGTGAACCACTACATCAGCTCACCTTCTTCTACAGAGCGTTGCCAAGGTTTTGCTGACGGTCTGGGTGTAGATTTGGGCAACCAGATGATCGATTCCGGTCAGGATCCAGCGGAAATCAAAAACCGTGTTCTGGCTTATCTTTCTGCTAACCCAGAAACCGACGCAATCCTGACACTTGGGCCAACATCTGCTGACCCAACGCTGCTTGCGCTGGATGAAAACGGCATGGCTGGCGATATCTACTTCGGCACATTCGACCTTGGCGAAGAAATCGTCAAAGGTTTGAAGGCTGGCACAATCGCTTGGGGCATCGACCAACAGCCATTCCTGCAGGCATATCTGCCGGTTGTTGTTCTGACCAACTATGACCGCTACGGCGTTCTGCCAGGCAACAACATCAACTCTGGCCCGGGCTTCGTGACTGCTGACGCTTTGGCAAAAGTTGAAGAATTCGCTGGCGAATTCCGCTAAATCCATCTGAATTGGGGCGACCGCGGCGATGGTCGTGGTCGCCCTTTTTTTATCCATAATTTCCTCACATCAAAAAGGTCCGGGGCATGTCCGACACAACCCAAGACGAACGCATCAAAGAAACCTCCCGCTTCCGTCAGGCGCTCATCCGCCCTGAACTTGGTGGTATGGTTGGCACGGTCGCGGTCTTCACATTCTTCCTTTTGTTCGCGTTTGATAGCGGCATGTTCAACGCCCAAGGTGTGCTGAACTGGTCTGTTGTATCCGCTCAATTCATGATCATCGCCGTGGGTGCATGTCTGCTGATGATCGCGGGCGAATTTGACCTTTCCGTCGGGTCCATGATCGGTTTTGCCGGCATGATGATTGCCGTCTTTGGCATCACCCTTGGGTGGCCGATATGGGCTGCTATTATTATCACTTTCGTTATCTGCATCGCGTGCGGCGCCATAAACGGGTTCATCGTTGTGCGAACGGGCCTGCCCAGCTTTATCGTAACCTTGGCTACGCTGTTCATCTTGCGCGGCTTCACCATCTTCATCCCACAAACGCTCGAGCGTAAAACAATCATCGGCGGTATCCGAGAGGCCGCAGAAGGTGACTGGCTCGCCCCGATATTTGGCGCAAAAATCTTTACCGGTTTCTTCCAATGGCTGGGCGACATGGGCGTCATTGCGGTGCGCACACGCGGCAAATTTGAAGGACAGCCATTGGTCGAAGGTGTGCCAATGCTGATCGTTTGGGCGCTTGGGCTTGTTGTTGTCGGGCACATTCTTTTGACCCGCACACGTTTCGGGAACTGGATATTTGCCGCAGGCGGCGACGCAGAAAGCGCACGTAACTCTGGCGTCCCAGTCAGCCGTGTCAAAATCTCGATGTTCATGTTTACTGCATTCTGCGCAACCGTCTTTGCCACCTGTCAGGTGATGGAGTTTGGCTCCGCTGGGGCGGACCGCGGCTTGCTCAAAGAATTTGAGGCGATCATCGCCGTTGTGATTGGGGGCGCTTTGCTCACGGGTGGCTACGGCTCGGTGATCGGCGCGGCCCTTGGCGCGTTAATCTTTGGCGTCGTGCAACAAGGCCTGTTCTTTGCAGGTGTGGAAAGCTCGCTTTTCCGCGTGTTCCTTGGGGTGATCCTCTTGGGCGCTGTGATCCTGAACACCTACATTCGTCGCGTTATCACGGGGGAGCGTTAATATGACCGCACCAATCATCCAGATGAAAAACATCGAAAAACACTTTGGCAGCGTGATCGCGCTGGCAGGGGTATCGGTCGACGTTATCCCTGGCGAATGTCACTGTCTGCTTGGCGACAACGGCGCGGGTAAATCGACGTTCATCAAAACGATGTCGGGCGTGCACCAACCCACAGCAGGCGAAATCCTGTTCGAAGGGCAGCCCATGCAGTTCAATGATCCGCGCGATGCTATATCTGCCGGTATCGCCACAGTGCATCAGCACCTTGCGATGATCCCTTTGATGTCTGTCAGCCGCAATTTCTTTATGGGGAACGAACCCGTCAAGAAAATCGCCGGCATCCCGTTTCTCGACCGCGATTTGGCCGACGAAATCACAATGGCCGAGATGCGTAAAATGGGCATCAACCTGCGCGGTCCTGACCAAGCGGTTGGCACGCTGTCGGGCGGCGAACGCCAAACAGTTGCAATTGCCCGCGCCGTGCACTTCGGCGCAAAAGTACTAATCTTGGACGAACCGACATCCGCACTGGGTGTGCGGCAAACGTCAAACGTGCTGGCGACAATCGACAAGGTCCGCAAACAAGGGATCGCGGTTGTCTTCATCACCCACAATGTGCGCCATGCGATGGCCGTGGGCGACCGCTTCACGGTGCTCAACCGCGGTAAAACGCTGGGCACGGCTGTGCGCGGCGAAATTACACCTGAACAGCTACAGGACATGATGGCAGGCGGAGAAGAACTCGCATCTCTCGAAGGCTCTCTGGGCGGCACAGTCTAAGCTTTTCCTCTTGCCTAAAATACCTCTGCCGGAGGCATAAAAGTTTTGCCCCGTCCGCCTGACCAGGTGGGCGGGGCTTTTTGGTCAGAAACAAGGGCTTGCTAATCCGAGCCGCAACATGTGATCTCGCGTTAACTATTCTCACCCAAAGGGGCCGTCATATGACGCGCGGACTGATCGCACTACTTTGTGCCTATATTCTCTCGCAATTCTATCGTGCGTTCCTGCCCGTTCTGGCGCCTGTTCTATCGGTAGAAATCGGGGCAACAGCAGATGATTTGGCTCGGGCTTCGGGCCTATGGTTTCTGGTTTTCGCTGCAATGCAAATCCCCGTTGGTGCGGCCCTCGATCGGGTCGGTCCAAAACGCAGCGCGTCGTTGTTGTTTATCATCGGTGGGGCGGGCGGCGCATTGGCGTTCGCCTTTGCACAAACACCTTCACATATCTTATGGGCGATGGCCCTGTTGGGTGTCGGCTGCTCCCCAGTTTTGATGGCTGCCTATTTCATCATTGCACGCGGGTTTTCCGCGGCCATGTTCGGCACATTGGCGGGTGCTATGATCGGCATCGGCTCTATCGGCAACCTGGCAGGGTCCGCGCCAATGGCTTGGGCCGTGGATGCCTACGGTTGGCGTATGACGATGCTTGGGCTTGCCGCGTTATCAGGGCTTGTCGGGTTATCCCTCGTCGCCCTTATCCGAGATCCCGATCCTGTTGAATCCACACAAAAAGGGTCCGTCCTGACGCTTCTCAGGATGCCCGCGCTTTGGCCGATCTTTGCCTTGATGCTTGTCAATTACGCGCCCGCTGCCGGATTGCGCGGGCTGTGGGCTGGGCCATATGTGGCGGATGTATTCGGCGCAGATACGGCCATGATCGGGCGGGTTACACTGGTCATGGCGATTGCCATGATCGCCAGCAGTTTTGCCTACGGCCCGTTAGAGCGGCTGCTTGGAACGCGCAAATGGGTTATATTTGCGGGCAACGGGGCGGGGGCATTGGCGTTGTGTGCGCTTTATGTGCTGCCCGAACAGGGGATCGTTTTCGCAACTTTCATGCTGGCGGTTATCGGCATCGCGGGCTCGACGTTTCCCATCTTGATTGCGCACGGCAAAGCGTTCTTTCCCGCCCACCTGACAGGGCGCGGTGTGACTTTGATGAACCTGTTTGGCATCGGCGGTGCGGGTGTGATGCAGTTTGCAACTGGTCCTATTCACGCGGCCAACGTGACGGGCACACCATCGGATGCCTACACGGTCCTGTTCGCGATCTTCGGGGTTATCGTGACCATCGGTTTGATTGCCTATCTGTGGTCCACCGACAGCCCCAACGCGTAGGGTCTTTCCCTTACCCCGTAACCACGGTAAGAGGCGGCATTCTAATCAAGGAAGCAACAAATGGGTTATAATATCGTCGTCGTTGGCGCCACTGGTAACGTGGGCCACGAAATGCTGAACATCCTCGCAGAGCGCGCCTTTCCGATCGACAAGATCGAAGTGCTTGCCAGCCGCAAATCGCTGAACACGGAAGTCAGCTTTGGCGATAAAACGCTAAAGACGAAAGACCTTGATACGTTTGATTTCACGGGTTGGGATATCGCTTTGTTTGCCGTGGGCTCCGACGCGACCAAGAAATACGCGCCTGTCGCGGCCAAGCAGGGCTGCGTTGTCATCGATAACTCGTCGCTTTACCGCTACGACCCCGACATCCCCCTGATCGTGCCAGAGGTGAACCCAGAGGCGATCCACGGCTATAAGAACAAGATGATTATCGCCAACCCGAACTGCTCCACCGCGCAGATGGTTGTCGCACTCAAGCCGTTGCACGACCGCGCGAAAATCAAGCGCGTCGTTGTCAGCACCTATCAGTCTGTGTCTGGATCAGGCAAAGCAGCCATCGACAGCCTGTGGGACGAAACAAAGGCGATCTACAATCCGACCGCCACCGCGTCACAGCATTATACCAAGCAGATCGCATTCAACGTGATCCCGCATATCGACGTGTTCATGGACAGCGGCGACACCAAAGAAGAATGGAAAATGGTCGTCGAGACAAAGAAAATCATCGACCCGTCCATCAAGGTGACAGCAACCTGCGTGCGGGTGCCGGTCTTTGTTGGCCACTCCGAATCGGTAAACATCGAATTCGAAGAATTCCTCGACGAAGATGAAGCCCGCGACATCCTGCGCGAGGCACCGGGCGTCATGGTCATCGATAAGCGCGAAGATGGCGGCTACGTCACACCCATCGAATGCGTCGGCGACTTTGCAACATTCGTCAGCCGCATCCGTCAGGACGTCACCGTCGAAAACGGTCTCAACCTGTGGTGTGTGTCAGATAACTTGCGCAAAGGCGCGGCATTGAACGCCGTGCAAATAGCAGAAACGCTTGGCCGCGAGTGCCTGAAAAAAGGCTGAACGCCCGCCTGAAAAATACCAATCAAGCCCCGCCATTTGGTGGGGCTTTTTCATTGGCACTTCAGGCTTCCAGCATCCAACCCCTTCGCTTTTTTCAAAATACTCCGGGGTCCGGGGCTGGCCCCGGCGGTTCGGCCCGCAACGCGGGTCGATCCCTAAAACCGCTCAGCTCGCAAAACCTGCGCGTCTGTCACGGATACGACGCCGATATGCGGCTCCACCACGGCAAAGGCTGCTTTGAGCAATCCATCCAATCGTTCTGGCTTGATCAAGCAAACCACATTGACCATGCCGGACCGCCCGACCTGTCCGTCACGGGTCCATTGGCCAGATCGCCCCGACCCTCCGATCACGGGCATGATGGTATATCCCGTCACTCCGGCCTCGGTCAGCGCATCTGTCAGGCGGCTTTCCAGCGGGGCTTCGATCACAATCGACACACGTTTTGCGTCATGCATTTCCATCAGATCGCTCCCGTAATGGTTTGTGCAACCGCAAGATAAAGCGGAATGCCGATTGTCAGGTTAAACGGAAACGTCACACCCAACGACAGTGTCAGATAAATGGCAGGGTTCGCCTTGGGCAACGCCACACGCATTGCAGCGGGCACAGCGATATAACTGGCAGAAGCGGCCAATACCATCATCAGCACCACGCCACCAATGCTTAGCCCGACAAGCATCCCCAGGCCAAGGCCAATGCTCGCGCCGATCAATGGCATCACAATACCGAATGCCACTAGGTTGAACCGGATCAAGCCACGCGCCTGCTGCAATCCACGCCCGGCAATCAGACCCATATCCAATAGGAATAGACACAACACACCCTTGAACGGGCTGACGATAAAGGGGGCGATTTCATCCAGCCCTTTTTGCCCTGTCGCAGCCCCGATCACAAACGCACCCACCAACAGCACAATAGATCCGTTCAGCATGATTTCACGCAGTAACTTAACGTCCATGCCGCCGCTTTTTGCCCCACTTCGGGCCACCAGCCACAGGGCCGACAAAATCGCGGGTGCTTCCATAACGGCGGCCACCGCCACCATATAGCCCTCGCCACCGATCCCTTGGCTTTCTAGCACCGACGACGCGGCAACAAAGGTCACGATCGAGATGGAGCCATAATGCGCCGCGACCGCCGCGGCATCAACATGGTCCAGTCCCGTCATGATGCGCAACAACGCAAATGCAATGAATGGCAACCCGAACGACAGAACCAATCCTGCCATCACCGACGCAACCAGCGTGCCATCAACACCGTGGGCGGAAACAGCAGCACCGCCTTTGAACCCGATAGCAAACAACAGATAGATCGACATGCCCTTGGCCACGGCCTCTGGGATCGTCAAATCAGACCGCAGCATCGCGGCAAGCAAACCCAATGCAAAACTCAGAATGATAGGTGAGATCAGATTGGCGGCTGCCAGTTCAAACAGGCTTGGCATTGTGTCCTCAGATTTTCACAAATTCTGATGTGGTTGGGTCATAGGCTTCCAGTTCGCCGTCGCCGATCTCGTTCCAGACACCGTGCAATGACAATTTCTCGGCTTCTACTGCGGCCTTCACGAATGGAAAGCTCATCAGGTTTTCAAGCGATACCAGCACGGCTTCTTTTTCCAGCGCGTTTTTACGGGTGGTGTCGTCGCCTTCGGGCAATCGATCATATCCGGGGCGCAAAATATCCATCCACCGCCCGATAAAGCTGGACTTGTCTTCCAACTCCGGCGCTTGGCCTGAACACATATTATAACAGCCCTCAACGCCGCCACAGCCCGAATGGCCCATCACGATCAAGTGGCTTACCTTCAGGGCTGTCACTGCGTATTCCACAGCTGCCGATGTGCCGTGCTGCAATCCGTCTGGCTGATAGGGCGGGACAAGATTGGCGATATTGCGGTGAATAAAAAACTCACCCTGATCGGCTCCAAAAATCGCGGTAACGTGCACGCGGCTGTCGCAACACGATATGACCATCGCGCGGGGGCGCTGTCCTTCATCGGCAAGGCGGCGATACCAGCCCTTGTTTTCCGCATATGTCGTGGCTTTCCAGCCATGATAGCGTTTGATCAGATACTCTGGCAGCGGGCGGGCAGATTGCATGTGGTCGGCTCCGTCATAATTTCCCTAAGGTTATATCTCATTTTCATGAATTTTGAGAAGTTTCAATTCTTCACTTCAACCTTCTAAAAACCATCATGCGCTAGTGTCGTCATATGGAACATAAACTCACTCAAATTTCGGCGCTTGCCGATATGACCCGCACCGCCGCTGCCATCACTGTTCTTCAGTGTCATACATCTGATTACATTGATGGTGAGCCGATTGAACACCTTATCGCGACCAAGGGGCAGCCCGAGGCGGAGGAGATTATTTGCCGTGTGCTCGAAGACATTGCCTATCGGCTTGATAGCCTGCAAGTCGCAAAAGACGGCCATGCGTTTCCAAGCATCGCCAAACCCGCGCGTCGCATTACCCACGTCGCTGCTCAGGTCGGGCTGGTCGATGTGTCGCGGATTGCGTCCCATGTTGCAGACGCCGCCGATAACGAAGACGGGGTTGGCCTGAATGCCACAATGTCACGGCTGGAACGCGCGTTTGACGCGGCGGTCACCGACATCTGGCAATTTCGCGAAAACCGGCCGTAATGTGCTATCGACTTGCGGCGGGGGGGTAACGGGCTAATCTGGCGACAACATAACCAGTGAAAGCCCGCTATGACCCTGACATTTGCCACCGATGATGCCGATGCGATCGACCTGTTTGTTATCAGTTCGGATAACTTGGATGCCATTCCTGCAACGGCACAGGCTTGGGCAGATCAAAATGGATTTCGCGGCGCAATCGGACAAACGCTGACCGTTCCGGGTGCAGACGGGACAATCGCGATGGCATTGGTTGGGTATGGCACAGCACAATCGCGGGCGCGTGGCCGTTTCCATGTTGGCGCCGCCGCGCGCAAATTGCCCCAAGCGACATACCGGATAAAAACCGATCTACCGTTGCAAGAGGCCGAAGATGCAGCACTTGGCTGGCTGTTGGAATCCTATAACTTTGACGCCTACACCAGTCCGGCAGCACCTGCCGCGCAACTGGTCGCCCCTGATGGGGTCGACGCGGCCCAAATCGCAGTGATCGCCACGGGCGAGGCATTGACCCGCGACCTTATTAATATCCCTGCGTCCGATATGGGCCCCTACGAGCTCGAAGAGGCGTTCCGCGCCCTTGCCAAAGAACACGAAGCAGACGTGAACGTGATCGCAGGCGACGATTTGTTAGCGGCCAATTTCCCGATGATCCATACCGTTGGGCGCGCGTCCACAAGACCGCCGCGCTTGCTAGATATGCGGTGGGGCACATCGGGGCCGAAACTGACCCTTGTGGGCAAAGGCGTGTGTTTTGATACTGGCGGATTGAATATCAAACCCGGCGGGTCGATGGGCTTGATGAAAAAGGATATGGGCGGCGCGGCCACTGTGCTGGGCCTTGCGCATATGATCATGGGGCTTGGTCTGCCGCTGCAACTGCGCGTGCTTGTGCCCGCCGTTGAAAACAGCATCGACGGCAACGCCTTCCGCCCCCAAGACATCCTGACCAGCCGCAAGGGGCTGACGGTCGAGATCAACAATACCGATGCCGAAGGGCGGCTTGTGCTGGCAGACGCACTGACCTTATCGGACGAAGACACCCCTGATTTGGTAATCTCAATGGCAACCCTGACGGGGGCCGCACGCGTGGCTGTTGGTCCTGATATTTCGCCATTCTTTACTGACAATACCGATCACGCCGCAGCCATCGCGCGGGCAGGGGCCAAGGTTGCTGATCCAGTCTGGCAGTTGCCGTTCCACACCCCGTACGAGGCGATGATCGAACCCGGTATCGCCGATCTGGACAACGCGCCAAAGGGTGGATTTGCAGGTTGCATCACCGCCGCACTGTTCCTGCGCCGATTTGTCGAAAGCCCCTATATGCATTTCGACATCTACGGCTGGAACCCAACCGCCGCGCCGGCCCGCCCCAAGGGGGGTGTCGGCATGGGTGCGCGGGCGATCCTGTCCGCCTTGCCAGAGCTGTTGGATATTTGACCGATCATGTTTGAATTGCGCACAGTCACGCAACCCGTTGTCGATATAATCGGCGGTTCGGGCGCGCGCGAACGCCAGTTATTGCTAGGCGCCAAGGTCAACGTGACAGGCGAAGATGGCAGCCTGTCATCGGTCACATCGGCGACCGGATATACGGGCCATGTGCCGACCTGGGCATTGGGTGCAAACGTGCCCGCCCCAACTCATATGGTCAGTACCTTGGCGACACACGCGTTTGAGACGGAAAGCTTCAAGTCGCGTGACCTGATGCATTTACCATTCGGCGCACAGGTCACTGTGCTGGATGAACGCCACAAGTTTTTTGAAACCAACGTCGGTTTCATCTCCAAAAAACATCTGCGCGCATTGGATCACCCCTTTGCCGATCCGGTCACGGTTGCCCAGCTTCATTTTGGTGTACCGTATCTTTGGGGTGGCAATTCCAGCCTTGGGATTGATTGTTCGGGGCTGGTGTCGACAGGCTTGCGGGCCTGCGGCATTGAATGCCCCGATGATAGCGGATTCCAGCGCGATACCCTAGGGACCTATGTGACAGGTGACTTTCAGCGGGGGGACTTGCTGTTCTGGAAAGGGCACGTTGGCATCATGGTTGACGACCAAACAATGATCCACGCCAACGCGCATCACATGGCCACCGCCTATGAACCGATAGATAAGGCAATTTTACGGATCAAGGCACAGGGCGAAGGCGAACTGCTTGCGCATAAACGGCTTTAATCAACCGACCGGATCAACTTGCGGTCAAGCACCCGCAAAACTTGTCGCAGATCATTACCGCGTTTCAATACCTGCCCATCCATGCCGATAACGGCATACTGCCCCTGCTTCATCCGCAGTTTCGGGCGTTTTTCGACGCGGTAAATCGGATTTTCGGCTGTACGCTTGAAAACAGAGAAAACCGCCACATCACGCAGGAACGACAGCCCGTAATCACGCCATTCTCCGGCGGCCACCATGCGCCCGTAAAGACCCATCAACGGGGCCAGTTCGGTCCGGTGAAACGCCACCTTTTCGGGTGGGGTCGGGTGCAGTTGGATAGGGGGCTGTGTTGTCATACGACCAGATTTGCGCCGAAATGTCCCGAAATCAAGCCATTGCCACAATCATACCGCAAAAGAACCGCGATAAGGTCACACCACGTCCCTGATGCCGCCACGGTCAACCGCCAAACATAGGTCATAGCGTTTAGGTTCCTGAAGGGGTTCGTTATAGCCCCCACCCAGTGTTCCTCTTCAGGGCCTTTCGCTTATCCCCAAATTTTTAGCCACAGCTGATCTGAATGATCTTGCCCGCTGCGCCCACATGAAAATTCATCCGTTCTGGGCGATAATCTTGGGTGACGATTGTATCGGGGCGGATCATGCGCACCTGTCCAAAAATCATAATGCGTTCCAGATTGGTGGCATCTTGTTTGAGCAACGTGTGATACCGCACGGCCCCACATGTATCATCAAGTCCAGTGGGTAACGGATTCCCGACAACAGGGTCCACGGAAACACGCGGCGACGCGCAGGCGGCAAGCGCCAGCAATACAAACAATTTTTTCATATGGGCAGTATTGCACGGTCCGATACGGACTTGGCAATGCTGCAAATGTCGTAATTGGTCCCCGTTTGGGCAATCGGCTGCTTGAAATAACGCTGTGTTTCGGGGAACCTGTCCCAAATTGCAAAAGGAACGATCAAATGATGCGCACCCGTGCCGCCGTGGCTGTTGCCGCTGGAAAACCTCTTGAAATCATGGACGTGAACCTGGAAGGGCCGCGCGCAGGAGAAGTCTTGGTGGAAATCAAGGCGACAGGCTTGTGCCACACCGATGAATTCACCCGTTCTGGCGACGATCCAGAAGGTATTTTTCCCGCAATCCTCGGTCATGAGGGCGCAGGCGTCGTGATCGAAGTTGGCGAAGGCGTTACCAGCCTTGCGGTTGGCGATCACGTCATCCCGCTTTACACGCCAGAATGCCGCGAATGCGACTATTGTCTGAACCCGAAAACCAACCTGTGCCAGAAAATCCGGTCGACCCAAGGGGCAGGGCTTTTGCCTGATGGGTCCACCCGTTTCTCCATGCTCGATGGCACGCCGATCCATCACTACATGGGCTGCTCGACATTCGCCAACCACACAGTTGTGCCTGAAATCGCATTGGCCAAGGTTCGCAAGGACGCGCCGTTTGACAAGATTTGTTATATCGGTTGCGGCGTGACCACTGGCATCGGCGCTGTCATTAACACGGCCAAGGTCGAAATCGGCAGCCGCGCGATTGTGTTTGGTCTAGGCGGCATTGGTCTCAATGTAATCCAGGGTTTGCGTCTTGCAGGGGCAGATCAAATCGTTGGCGTTGACCTTAATGATGACAAGGAAACGATGGGTCGTCATTTTGGCATGACCGACTTTGTGAACCCGTCAAAAGTTGATGGCGACATGGTCGCCCATCTTGTTGAACTCACTGGCGGTGGTGCGGATTACACATTTGACGCTACAGGCAACGTAAACGTCATGCGCACAGCACTCGAAGCCGCGCACAAGGGCTGGGGCGAAAGCATCATCATCGGCGTCGCACCCGCAGGTGCCGAAATTTCCACCCGTCCGTTCCAACTCGTGACAGGACGCAGCTGGCGTGGCACGGCATTCGGTGGGGCATCGGGCCGCACTGACGTCCCCAAAATCGTTGACTGGTATATGGACGGCAAAATCGAAATTGACCCCATGATCACCCACAAGCTCAAGCTTGAAGACATTAATCATGGTTTTGACCTGATGCACGAAGGCAAATCCATTCGGGCCGTGGTCGAATATTGATCGACCCCGATCTTCAACAACTGGCCCAGTCATTGACTGGGCCTTTTGCGTTCTGCGGGATCGGTGTGCAGCAAGGGGGCAACGCGGCCACTTTTGGGCACCACGCGACCCATCCTGCCAAGGCCGATGAAAACACGCTGTTCCGCGTGGCCTCGCTCTCTAAAATTGTGACAGGCGCTGTGACCTTGGCGGCCCTGCGTAGGATGGGTTTTAACCCATCATCCCCGATCGATGCTTCCGAATTCCTCGGCTTTCCGCTGCGCCATTACGACACTGACGTCACAGTTCAAATGCTGGCAGGTCACACCGCAGGACTACGCGATTTTGTCGTGCCACCCGACATCGATTTAGCATCGTTCTTCAATGCTGACGTCTTTGATGCGCGACCCGGTGCAACATTTTCTTACAGCAACGCAGGCTACGTTCTGCTCGCGGCCATTGCCGAACAAATCAGCGGGCAGGGCTTTGAACATCTGACAGCAGACTCTCAAAAAATCCACGCTATCGCTGGCGGCTTCAACTGGTTTGGCGTGGATGAAAACGCGCAAATCCTTGCGACATACCGCTTGGCTGACGGCCAGTTCATACCGCAAATCGATGCACCCCGCGCCTCGGCCCCCGATGGCATCAACCCCGCACGATGGTCGCCACAAGGCGGGTTGCGGACATCCTTGCGAGGCATGACAAACTTGGCCGCGACCTTACGAAATACGCCCCACGACCCGATCTGGTTGCCGCATATGGGCAGCTTCGACACCGTTGGCGGCGCCTACGAAAGCTACGGCTGGGGGGTGCAAATCTTTGACAAACCCACCTTCTACCCACGACCATTGATCGGGCATTTTGGAAATGCCTACGGGTTTATTGGGGGTGCTTGGTATGATGCACAGACCGACACTGCGTTTTCCTACGGGTTAAACGGGCGTGCCATGGGCTGTGAAACAGATGACATCACAGCGCCCGAGCGTCAGATTTTTGACCATATCGCGGCCTTGTAATTCGCACTGGTCTTGTTACTTTAGAATCATTCTAAATACAGGAGCAACGCCATGATCCCAGGATTTGCCAACCGCCGCAGATTTCGCGACCTGTCTGAACAAGACATCGTAGCACTTGCCATTTCATCCGAAGAGGACGACGCGCGTATCTACCGCAGTTACGCCGAAATGCTGCGCGCGGACTTCCCCGCATCTGCTGCAATCTTCGACGGGATGGCGCAGGAAGAAGACGAACACAGGCGCCGCCTGATCGACCTGCACGTGAAACGGTTTGGTGACGTGATCCCGTTGATCCGGCGCGAACACGTTTCAGGTTTTTACGCAAGACGACCCGTCTGGCTTGTTGAAAACCTCGGGCTGGACCGCATTCGCGATGAAGCCGCGCAAATGGAACGCGATGCAGAACGGTTTTACCGTGCCGCCGCCGCCGCAACCACCGATGCTGCGACCCGTAAACTCTTGGGCGACCTCGCCGCAGCAGAGGCGGGCCACGCCCAAAGCGCGGACAGCCTATCAGACGCCCACCTGAACGAAGACGCCAAATCATCCGAGGAAAGCGCCGCACACCGGCAGTTCATTCTTACGTGGGTGCAGCCTGGGTTGGCGGGGCTGATGGATGGGTCTGTCTCAACCCTCGCGCCGATTTTTGCGACCGCCTTTGCGACCCAAGACACATGGACAACGTTCCTTGTTGGGCTTGCGGCGTCTGTCGGGGCGGGCATCTCGATGGGCTTTACCGAGGCCGCGTCAGATGACGGGCAAATCTCTGGCCGTGGATCACCGATCAAACGCGGGATTGCGGCGGGTGTGATGACCACGTTGGGCGGATTGGGCCACGCATTGCCCTATCTGATCGCGGATTTCTGGACCGCGACAGCTGTTGCCTTGGTCGTGGTGTTTGTCGAACTTTGGGCGATCGCGTGGATTCAAAACCGCTATATGCAAACGCCGTTCTTGCGGGCTGCGTTTCAGGTTGTTGTCGGGGGTGCGCTTGTCTTTGCAGCAGGTGTCATCATCGGTTCGGGCTAGACACTGCGCACCATGGTTGTGGCTGCGCGAAATCCGAACAGATGGCGCAGCACACCCAACTGATGGGTCTCGGTCGCAACAAACCCACTGCGTGCATATAGGGCGCGGGCGCGTGGGTTTGTGTCGATCACATCAAGGCGGACCTCTTTATAACCCCTGCGCGATGCCTCGCGGCAAACAGCATCCAGTAGTGCCGTGCCAACACCCCGCCCACGGGCGGCAGGATCAACAAAAATGCCGTCCATCAGGAACCGCTCATTTTCGGTGTCACGTTCCAATAGTTGCAGCAGCATCGCACGCCATATCGCGCCTGAAACGCCATATGCGTGGCTTAGGTCGCGAAACGTTCCGCCAACCAGCGCACCCTCATAGGTCTTGAAACCAGCGACGCCCAACAATGTCCCATCGGGATCACGCGCACATAGCGCATGGGTGGGGTCCAACACATTTTCGATGAAACCCATCGCCTTGGGAACAGGGTGCATCACGCGCCCCAGCTTTGCACCAAACGCATCCCAATACAGGGCAGCAATACGCGGCTTTTCCTCCGCCGAAAACCCAAGGTCGATGTTCACAGGCCAAAACTCGCAAACGGGATGTAGTTGACCAAATCGCCCTTTGCGATGTCCGCCGCGTCGTCGCCCAGCATCACCAACCCTGTGGCCCACGACAGGCCCGACACGCGGCCCGACCCTTCGGAGGCAAACGCCGCAACCTTGCCGTCAACCAATCGCGCGCGGATGAATTCGCGGCGGCCCGCTTTCTTGGACTTTGTAAATGCAGCGGGGATCATCATGCCTTGGGGCATGTCCCAATCGCCGCCAGCCAATACCGACAGGGCGGGGCGGGCAAATACCAATGCGCAAACCATGGCGGCCACAGGGTTTCCCGGCAGGCCAATAATCGGCGTGTCTTGCCAAACGCCCATTGCCAACGGGCGGCCCGGTTTCATCGCAACACGCCATAGCGCAAAACTGCCCGTCTGGGACAGCAGTGCCGACATGTGGTCTTCGTCCCCTGCGGACGCGCCGCCCGATGTCAGGATCACATCACAGCGTCCGGCGGCATCGTTCAGAATGGTCTGTAAGGCAGGGCGATCATCGGGCGCGCACCCCAGATCAATCACCTTATGACCCCATGCTTTTGCCACCGCACATAGCATCGGGCGATTGGCATCATAAATCTGATCGGGGCGGGCGGGATCACCAGCTTGGGCAAGTTCATCCCCCGTGGACAATACCCCGACACGCAGCTTTTTGCGCACAGCGATATCGCCAATTCCCGCGGCAACCAACGTGGCCAGATCGGCAGGGGTCAGCTTGCGCCCTTTGCGCATTATCACGTCACCTGCGACCATATCTTCACCCGCGCGGCGGGCGTTTGACCCCGCTTTAAGCGGGCCGTGAAACGATATCGTGTCTGCTGTGGCAGCGACATCTTCTTGCAAGATCACCGTATCAACGCCTTGGGGCAGGGCGGCGCCCGTCAGAATACGAATGGCTAATCCATCGGGAACAGATCCCGCATAAGGCGCGCCCGCAGCGGCCCGCCCGTTCACCAGAGGCATGGAATGCAGGCCATCCGCTGCCGCACCACCAAATCCATACCCGTCGACCGCAGAATTGGGCGTCGGAGGATGCGAGCGCAGCGCCGTAACATCATGTTCCAAAATGCGGCCCGCTGATTTCGCCACTGGTTTTACTTTCGTGCCCGTAACCACCGCAAGGTGTTGTCTCAGATGATCCAAGGCATCATCAACAGGTGTCCAATGCGCGCCTTGGGGCATGGCAAAACAGTCGTTTCGCAATGGCGGTGCAACAGGGGCGGGGATGCCCAATATCCACCCCTCTTCAGGTGCTTGAATGGCCATCAGGTCTTGCAAATCGTCGGGTGGCATATTGGCAAAATGGGCGGCGGTGGCCTGCACCTGATGGGCGTCCTTGATCATGCCGTCCGGGGCGGGGCCAGCAAACAATGTGGGCCAGATTTCGACCAAAGTGATCGGCGATTGGGTGTCTTCAAATGGCCAGACCGACAAGTCCGGTGCAAACACCTGTCGCAGGCGGTGCAAAACAGGCAGACCCATCATGACTTGCGATCCAACTGCCCCCGCACCCGCCAACTGCCAGCACGTAAATGCACCCTTGGTCAGCGTTTCGACGTGGCGCTTTTCAGGAAACGGGTTGTCAGTGCGGGCCAGCCCCTTGCGCGGAAGATGGGCAATGTCACGCTTCAGCGCGTTCGGCCAAAATGGTCCAATACCGTCAAAAAGGGCGTTCAGTTTTCCAGCAACATCAAAGCGGTTGTTGTGTTTTGGCGCGTCCTCGATCTGGCTCGCAAACCATGCCCACAGATCAAGCGGATCAGACGATCCAGTGACCGCCTGCGCGAACCCGTTGGGATAGCCGAAAGGAAAATCAAACCCCGCCAGAACACGGCGGCCAGCCGCGATTTCGGATTCGAAAAGCGCAGCAATCCACGGTTCAAATTCTTGACGATTGCGGAAATAGATCGGGGCATCGCCTGCAACACAGGCCCATATCGCGTCGGATTTGGGGGCTAATCCGCGATCATTCCCACCAGACCAATCGACCATGACAAAGGTGTCAAAACTCATAACCCGACCCTTGCGAGGACAAAGTCGGCGATGGCAGTCGTGTCATCAAGATCAAACCGAGGCTGCGATGCGGTCACTTCGCAATCGGCCGCCACTGCAAGGATCGTGGGGTCGTGCGGGGCCAGTAAATTGCCCTTGGTTTGGGCGCGAAAAGTTTCGAGCTTTGGGTGCGGGTTGGTTTTATATCCTTCGATTAAGACCAGATCGACGGGGTCTAGCTGGGCCAGCAAAACATCCAGATCGGGTTCATCTGCCCCGCGCAATTCCGACATCAGCGCCCAACGTGCGCCGGACGACAGCAGAACCTGCGATGCGCCGGCGCTACGGTGGCGATAGCTATCTTTGCCCGGATGATCGACATCAAAGCTGTGATGGGCGTGCTTGATTGTTGATACGGAAAACCCGCGGCCTGTGATTTCGGACACAAGCCGTTCCATCAGGCCGGTTTTGCCTGTGTTCTTGTAACCAACCACGCCAAAAACATTCATAGCATCTGCCTTGCTTGTGCCAGATCATCGGGCGTGTTCACGTTAAAGAAACTGGCATCATCAGGAAACTCAGCTGTCGCTGCATCGTGTTTTTGCGTCCACATCACGACCTTGCGCAGCCCATCGTTGAGGGCCGCACGCAAGTCTTCGCGCAGGGCAACGGGCCAAATGCCAAACGTTGGTTGGCGCCCGCTGGGGGATGCGGCCAGCGCAAGGCCAAGTGGCGTGGTCTCTGCCGCCATTTGCAGCATCGGCACCAGATCACATGGCAGGAAAGGCGTGTCAGCAGAGGCTGTGACGATATGATCGTGGCCATGATCCGCGGCCCAATCGAGGCCCGCAAGAACACCACAAAGCGGGCCGGCAAATCCGCCGATGCTGTCGCAGACAATGGGCAATCCAAGATCGGCAAAGCGTTGTGTGTCGCCGTTGGCATTCATAATCAGCTGGCTGCATTGCGGATCAAACCGCGCGATCACGTGCGACAGGATGCTTTGGTGATCAAGCAACAGGCGGCTTTTGTCGCCGCCACCCATGCGCCGTGCCTGCCCACCAGCCAGAATGACACCGACGGGTTGTTTCATCGCGTGCACCGTTGATCGGGGCGCTGCCCCCGACCTGCGGCCTCCCCCGAGGTATTTGGGGCAACTGGAAGCATTATGCGCCTGCCTTTCGACCGGATTTGCGGGGCTCTTCTTGGATGGATTTTGGATCGGCATCGCGTTGTAGACGATCCTCGCCAGACAAGCACATGAACCGCTGACCGCGCAGGCGGCCGATCAGGGTGAGGCCAATTTGGTTCGCAATCTCAACGCCCCATGCGGTGAATCCAGAGCGAGAGGTCAGTGCGGGAATGCCCATTTGCGCACATTTGATCACCATTTCAGATGTAAGCCGGCCCGTCGTATAAAGGGTTTTATCCGCGCCTGTGACGCCTTCTGACAGCATCCAGCCCGCGATTTTGTCAACGGCGTTATGGCGGCCCACGTCTTCCATATAGACAAGCGGGGTGCTGCCTTGGCACAGGACCGTGCCGTGGATTGCGCCCGCGCTCAGGTAAAGCGACGGGGTGGTGTTGATCGTGGCTGCCAGCGCATAAAGGTCAGAAGTGCGGATTTGGGATTTGGGCAGCTTGATCTCGTCCAGCCCTTCCATCATGTCGCCGAAAACGGTGCCAACGGCGCAACCGCTGGTGCGGGTCTTACGCGCGAGTTTTTCTTCGTAGTTCGTGGCGATTTTTGTGCGCACGACGATTGTTTCAAGATCTTCATCATAGTCGACGCCAGTGATGATATCGTCGTCATGCAACATGCCTTGATTGCGCAAAAATCCAAGCGCGAGGTATTTGGGGTAATCCCCGATTGTCATTGCAGTGACGATTTCCTGGGCGTTCAGGAAAATCGTCAGCGGGCGTTCTTCGACAACCTGAATGTCGACCGATGCGCCAGTTTGATCTGTGCCAGTCACGCGCTGCGTCAACCGTTCCGCGTCCGGATCGGGCGCGATCAGAAACTTGTGGGGCGCATCACGCATGCTGATTTGTCTTTCCGAACAGGCAGGATTAAAGCGGGTGTATTCCGACATAAGATAGGATGATCTGATGCCCGCCACCACCACCAAATCCGCCTACCTTGCAGGGGTTCGCGACGGTTTGCCGTTTATCGTGATGGTTGTGCCGTTTGCGATGCTGTTCGGCGTGGTGGCGATTGAAGCGGGGCTGACGTTGGCCCAAACGATGGCATTCACCATTTTGGTGATCGCGGGTGCATCGCAATTTGCGGCATTGCAGTTGATGGTTGAAAATGCAGCGATAGGTTTTGTCCTGCTAGCGGCATTGGCTGTGAACTTGCGTATGGCGATGTATTCGGCGTCACTTGCGGCGCATTTGGGGGCGGCTCCGCTATGGCAGCGCATTTTGATTGGCTATCTCAATTTTGACCAGTCTTACATGACGTCCGTGGCGAAATACGAAGAAACCCCCGACATGCCATTGCCTGCCAAGGTCGCCTATTTCATCGGTGTTGCATCGGCGATCACACCGCTGTGGTGCGGTTTTACGTTGGTGGGCGCATTGATCGGCGCGGCAATACCCGAAAGCTATCAGATTGAATTCATCATGCCGATTGCGTTCTTGTCAATGGTCGCACCGATGATCAAATCGCTGGCGCATGTAGCGGCGGCATTTGTGTCAGCTGTCGTGGCGCTGTTGCTGGTCTGGATGCCGTCAGGCAGTGGGCTTTTGATCGCGGCGGCCTGTGCGATGGGCACGGGCGTCATCGTGGAAACATGGATAGAGGGTCGCCGGACATGATGTATTCAACTGCCCAAATCTGGACGATCATCGGGATCATGGCCGTTGGCACATTTGCCATCAGGTTTTCGTTTCTTGGGCTGATCGGGGATAAGCCGATGCCGCCATTGGTCGCGCGGATGTTGCGGTTCACGCCTGTTGCCGTGCTGCCTGGAATGGTCGCTCCGCTGCTTTTGGGGGCGGGTGCGCAGCCTGACCCGATACGCTTTGCCGCTGCATTGGTGGCGGTCATTGTCGCCTATAGGCGGCGCAATGTGGTTTGGGGCATGGGCGCTGGTATTGCGGTGTTTTACGCGGGTTTATTCGCTACTGGGGCGCTCTGAGCGCCGCATCAATTTGGGCTGCCGCAATGGATTTGTCGTCTGCGTCCGTTTCGCGATAGATGGTGCGTTCTACACCGCCAAGGGTCTGGAACTGATCGGCAAGCCGTTCAGGAAACAAGGTGGATTTCAATGAACGAAAGCCGTCAAGTTGGCCAAGCACAGCAGACACAGCCCGCGTGCAGCCCATTTTCGGAACAGCACCATGTGCCAGAACAAGCCGCAGCGCCTGTTCCGCGATGTCGTCGGAAACAAAGATCTTTTGCCCCTCAACGTAATACGTCAATCGCGCGTGATAGCTGATGTAATACGCCTCGACCCTTGGGGTCATGCCGAACAAAACGTCATTGCGCTCTGGGATCGACGGGTTCTTGAAGGACCCAGCCGGATCAAACATGACCCTTTGGCTTGCATCCACAAGCAACGCGGAATGCGCACCCTTGTCTGACCCCGCGTTACGCATGGTATAAAGGGTCAGTGATTTTGGGCCGTTGGTCCGAAATGCGGCAGCATTCACCACGTCGTCGGGGGCCCAAACAGATTGCCCCGCGCATCCGGCCAGCACCAATGGGGCGCCGAATATAAATGCGCGGCGATCCACGGTTTAGCCGTTAATCAGCGCAAGCAGGATCAGGGCGACAATGATGATAATGCTGCCTTTGGTGACCATCGAGATGAAGCCATCAAATGTTTTTTCCTGAACCGAAGTGTCCATTTCGCCGTGTTTGTGATCAGCCATCAAAGGAATCCTTCTATGTGGTCTGTGAATGTTTGCCGTGGATTAGCCCATCTTGGCGGGCTTGTCACGCGGGCTCTGTTGTCGCAGGCTCTTCGCGGTCCAATTCTTGGGCCAGCCGGAACCCGATGCGCACAGGCTCCTCTTGGTCGATATGTTTAGGGCTCGCGGTTAGCATCACGTTAAGCTGGCTGACATGCTGGATCAGCTGTGTCGTCGCACCCGCACCATTGGTGCCGTAATAGGTGACAATATCGGGCTCGAAATATCCCAAGCCTTCGATCTTGATGACACCTGCATCACCGCCAGCAAAGCCAAGCCCGACCTCGTGATCATTGTCCAAGGTTTCCTCGAACTTTTTGATATACATGATGATCCGCTCATAGGCCCATTGCGCGGGGCTCTTTTTCCCCGTGGGTTCTTTCATCGCCTTGGGCAATTCTTGGTGGCGGCCGCCCTTTGGCGCGGTGACGTGCACTTCATGTAATTCTGGCAAATGCGCGTCTTCCATTGCGTCGGCAGATGTGGCGATTTGGTCTTGGGTATTGGTCATAAGGGCACCGCTGTTGTGTCTTTCAAATCTTCCATAACAAAGCTGGCAGAAATATCCGAAACAGAAATCCGTGATGTCAGCCTTTTGTAGAATGCGTCATAGGCAGGCACATCGGCCACCCGCACACGCAACACATAGTCCAGATCGCCCGACATGCGATATGCCCCGACAACTTCTGGCATTGTTTTTAACGCAGATTGAAATTCCGCGATCCATTTTGCGTCATGGGCGCTAGTGCGGATCATCACCAGCACCTGAAGACCACACCCCACAATCGCTGGATCGACCAAGGCCACGCGTGATTTTATGACACCCGCAGCTTCCATCTGCTTTATGCGCCGCCAGCAGGCATTGCGCGACAGGGCGACAAGGCTGCTGATGTCATCAACCGACCGGGTGGCATCCGTTTGCAAAATATTCAGAATTTTGCGGTCTACTGTATCAAGGGTATGCGTCATGTTGGGACAGTATCCCAAATTAGTTAAGATTGGCAATCAGCTTTGGGACCAATTCACCATGCATCTGGGGTATGTTTCTCAAAACCAAAAAGGATTCCACCATGTCAGACGCAATCAACACCACAGCCCGCCGCAACCCTCTTGCGGTGCTTTTCACCAATCATCCGGCGTCAGTGAATGAAACCTATTTTGGTCACATGCGCTTCGCCTTTGGTTTCGCATTTTGGTTGTTCGCCGCGGCAATGGCGGCAATGGTGCACGCAATCGTTCCGGCCTTGTGTGAAACAACAGCCAGCCGCATTCTCGGCCGCCTAACCGCTCGCATGCAAAGCCGCCACTGATGTGTCGGATCGCAGCCTATACAGGGCCTTCAATCCCGCTTGAAAACATTATCGTGCGCCCCGCCCATTCCTTGCTAGAGCAAAGTCAACATGCGACAGAGGCCAAGCTTGCGGTGAACGGGGATGGGTTTGGAATTGCGTGGTATGGGGACGATTCAGCACCCGGCGTTTACCGCGATGTTTTGCCTGCATGGGCCGATGGCAACCTGACCAGTCTTTGCCGGATGGTGCGGTCGCATCATTTCATTGCGCATGTGCGGGCAAGCACGATGGGCGAAACCAATCGCACAAATTGCCACCCCTTTAGTCATGGGAATTGGTCGTTTTGCCACAACGGGCAGGTTCCCCATTTCCCGTTGATTGAACGGCAGCTAGAGGCGGCGTTGCCTGACCCGCTATATGCTGCGCGACGCGGCTCAACCGATAGCGAAATGATATTCTTGACGCTTCTTGCAAACGGGTTGGACGATGACCCACAGCGCGCGTTCGCCAAAACACTCAAGGCGCTTGGGCCGGCCACGGATGCAGGCCCGATCAGATTGACCTGTGTGTTTTCTAACGGTGTTCAGCTTTTCGCATACCGCTATGCATCAGACGGGCAATGCCCGACGCTTTATATGTCAGGTCAGCTTGATAGCGGCGGTATCGCACTCGCGTCAGAGCCATTGTGTGGCACGCCCGGACGTTGGACAGAAGTGCCCCCAAATCAGCTTCTTGAGCTGCCTTGTGTGTCGCGGGCCAAGGCCGCGTAGTAATACGCGCCATCGTCACCCAAACGGCGACTGGCTTTGCCCGCAAGGAACAAGTGGTTCACATGGGCCACAGCCTCGACCAAGGCCAGCCCGTATGCACCGCGCCCGATGGACCGTTTGAACAGCGGGACAAAGCAATCACCAGCCGTGCGCGGTTCTGACAGATGCTCCATCAAACGATCCAGCGCCCCGTGATGGTTCTCGATCATCTGGTGAAGCCGCAGCGGTAGCCCCGTAAACGGCAATTTGTGCCCGCCCAAAATCAATTGATCGTCGTGCGCGAAGGGTTTGAACGCCTCGCAGGATGTCAGCCATTCGGCAACGGGATCGGCCTCAGGCTCGGCTGCATAAACGCCCAGATTGGCGCTGATCGACGGAAGCAGTTGATCGCCGCCAATCACCAGATTGTCGTCGCGGCTCCAGAATGTTGCATGTTCAGGGGCGTGGCCGTCGCCCATGCGAATGTCCCACGTGCGGCCACCAATGCGAATGGTCTGGCCGTCTTGCAGGCGGGTATACCCCAACGGAATAGGCGCGACGCAATCGGCAAAGTTGAACGGACGCTCGGCCTTGCGCAGGGCGTATTCCTCTGCGTCCATGCCGGACCGGATGTAGAATTGCAGGGTCTCGGACGTGGGCACATCATGCGGATCAAGCTGCAACATGCGCGCCATCAGCCAAGCGGTGCGCGGTGTCGAAAACGTGGCACCTTGCTCCATGAACCAACCGACCAGACCAATGTGATCTGGATGGTAATGCGTGCCAATGACACGGCCAACAGGCTTGCCGGCCAATGGCCCCGCCAACAGCTTTTCCCATATGCCGCGCGTCTTTTTCGTGTCAAATCCTGTGTCGATTAGCGTCCAGCTGTCGCCGTCATCCAGCGCATAAACATTCACATGATCCAATGCCATCGGCAGCGGCAACCGCATCCAAAGCACACCAGCCGCGACCTCGATTGCCTCGCCCATTTCGGGCGGTTCGGGAAACGGGTAGCGGATTCCAGCGGTCACCTAGGCGACCAGATCATCAATGGAAATCGCCATCAGATCCGCGCCGCCTTCGCGCGTGTGCGCCAAAAGGCTGGCGTGTTCCGGCAACAGGCGTTTGATATAAAATGTCGCAAGCCGTTCGCGTGCTGCATCACCTGCAACTGCCGCCGCCAGATGCGCATGACCACCCAAGACACGGGCAAAGGCGCGCAAATACGGAACAGCCCCCGCAAAGCGGTCGGTCAAATCTTGTTCAACCAGCCATTCCGTCGCCTCGCGCAATGACGCCGCTGCATTCCAAACAGCACTGGCCAGTTCGGGGTGCGTGGCCTTGGCCGTGTCAGCACCTGCTTCGATTTCGTCGAGGATGGCAAACGCGGCCTCACCGCCGTCCATCAACTTGCGGGCCACAAGGTCCATTGCTTGGATACCATTAGTGCCCTCATAAATCGCGGAAACACGCACGTCTCGGCTGTATTGCGCCGCACCTGTTTCTTCGACAAACCCCATGCCACCGTGCACCTGCACGCCAGTATTCGCGACCTCGATTCCAACATCCGTGCCGAATGCCTTTCCAATCGGTGTCAGGAACGCGGCGCGTGCGGACCACGCGGCATCCCCCGTGGCCGTGGCCATATCAATCGCAACGGCATTCATCAGCGCGATGGACCGCGCTGCGAAAACATCGGCCTTCATGCCGGCTAGCATCCGGCGCACATCGGCGTGTTCCACAATCGTGCCTGTGCCACCAGCGCGACCCTGTTTGCGGTCCATCGCATAGGCCAGCGCATGTTGATACGCGCCCTCTGCCGCACCGACGCCTTGCACACCAACACCCAGACGCGCGTTGTTCATCATCGTGAACATCGCGGCCATACCGCCGTTTTCAGGCCCAACAAGCCAGCCTTGCGCGCCGGAATATTCCATCACAGCCGTGGGCGACCCATGCAGGCCCAGCTTATGTTCAAGCGACACGACGCGCAGGTCGTTATGCTTGCCCAATGTGCCATCCTCGTTTGGTATCAGCTTGGGGACCATGAACAGGCTGATCCCTTTGGTGCCGGGCACGCTGTCGGGCAGGCGGGCCAGCACAAGGTGGCAGACATTTTCCGTGAAATCATTGTCCGCCCAGCTAATGTAAATTTTTTGTCCCGAAATCGCATAGGATCCGTCGCCGTTTGGTTCTGCCTTGGACCGCAGCGCACCGACGTCAGACCCTGCTTGTGGTTCAGTCAGGTTCATTGTGCCCGACCATTCGCCGGATATCAGCTTGGGCAGATACACGTCCTTGATCGCGTCCGATGCGTGATGCTCAAGCGCCTCGATCTGGCCTTGCGACATCAGCGGGTTCAGCTGCAACGACAAACACGCGCTTGCCATCATTTCGTTCACGGCAGTGGTCAGCGTCATCGGCAGGCCCATGCCGCCCACATCTTCGCTGGCCGACATGCCGATCCAGCCGCCCTCAGCGATTGCGTTATACCCGTCCCCAAATCCGGGCGACGTGCGCACAACGCCGTTTTCCAACTTGGCAGGGTGCAAATCGCCATTGCGGTTCAGCGGATACAGGATTTCTTCGCAAAGTTTCGCGGCCTCGGTCAGGATCGCGTCGGCCATATCATCGGTGGCCTCGGAAAAACGATCTGTGGATGTGACGGATTTGAACCCTGCAACAGTGTCCATGATAAAGCGGTAATCGCTGACTGGGGCGCGGTATGGCATGGGGTGTTTCTCCGAAAATTGGGCTGCGGCTTGGCAAGCGGTGCTGCCGCACGTATGACGCTAATAACTGAACACAGGGTATCCTAGCGGCCGCCCCCATCAACCGAAACGCAGCGTCATGAATCCGATCAAGACCGAAATCTTAGGCGCCGACGCCACAGGATGCGCCCGCGCAGGTTCAATTCTGCGGGATGGCGGTCTTGTGTCGTTTCCGACCGAAACAGTTTACGGGCTGGGCGCGGATGCCACAAATGACGCGGCCGTGGCACAAATATACGCGGCAAAAGGGCGGCCCAGTTTCAATCCCCTGATCGTGCATGTCGCCGATGTGGATGTCGTGTCGCGCTATGTCGAAATGACGGATATGGCCAAGCGTCTTGCCGATGCGTTTTGGCCTGGCGCGCTCACGCTTGTGCTGCCGCTGCGCGCAGATGCGGGTATTTCGAAGCTGGTCACCGCGGGCTTGCCGACCTTGGCCGTGCGCGTACCGGATCATCCTGTTGCATCCGTTGTACTGGCCGCGTTTGACGGGCCGATTGCTGCACCTTCGGCAAATCCGTCTGGACGGATCAGCCCGACAACTGCGGCCCATGTGATTTCAGGATTGGGCGGGCGGATCAACGGTATCGTTGATGGCGGCGCATGTGATGTCGGCGTGGAATCGACCATTGTGTCCTGTGTCGGCATGCCAACCCTGTTGCGGGCAGGCGGAATTCCTGTTGAGGCGATAGAAGCCTGTCTTGGTCACTCCTTGGCCCGTGATGAAGACTCTGATGCGCCGATGTCGCCTGGACAGCTTGCATCACACTATGCCCCGACGGGGCAGGTGCGTTTAAACGCACCCTACGCAGATGCGCATGAAACATGGCTTGGGTTCGGGGCTGTTGATGCTGATCTTAACCTGTCGCCATCGGGTGATTTGATCGAGGCGGCGGCAAACCTGTTCAAGATGCTGCACCGATTGGATGCGATCGGCGCGAAACATATTGCCGTAGCCCCGATACCCGATCATGGTTTGGGCAAAGCGATCAACGATAGATTACGCAGGGCTGCCGCGCCCCGCGATTAAGGGGGCTGGTATGGCGCATGGATATGAAACAGGGCGATTGAACCTGCCTTTTGTGGGCATCGCGACCTTTGGCAAATATGACTACCAACCTGATTGGTCTGCGATTGATGCGGATGTCGCCGTTGTCGGTGCACCCTATGATTTTGGCACGCAATGGCGCCCCGGTGCACGGTTTGGTCCACGGGCCATTCGCGAGGCATCGACGCTGTTCGCCTTTGGTCATGCCGGCGCCTATGACCACGAAGACGATGTGACCTATCTGGGCGAGGGCACGCGCATCGTCGATATCGGTGACGCTGACATCGTGCACACCGATACAGCGCAAAGCCACGCAAGGATCGAAGCCGCCGTGCGCGCCATTCGCGCCGCAGGTGCACTGCCTGTCGTGATGGGTGGCGATCATTCGATCAACATCCCTTGTGTGCGTGCATTCGACGACCTTGGACCAATCCACATTTTGCAGATCGACGCGCATCTGGATTTTGTTGATGAACGCCACGGTGTGCGACACGGTCACGGCAACCCGATGCGCCGCGCAGCCGAACAAGACCACGTGACAGGCCTATCGCAATTCGGCATCCGCAACGTGTCTTCGACAGCCAAGGACGGATACGAGGACGCTCGCGCAATGGGGTCTGATATTCTGTCCGTGCGCCAGATCCGTGCGCTGGGCGTCGCGGCCGTTGTTGATCGTATTCCAGCGGATGCCGACATCTACCTGACCATCGACATTGACGGATTTGACCCGTCGATCGCGCCTGGCACGGGCACGCCCAGCCACGGTGGGTTTTTGTATTACGAGGTGCTCGAATTGATCGCCGCCGTGGCAAAGCGCCAGCGCATCGTAGGTATTGATTTGGTCGAAGTGGCCCCGGACTATGACCAGACAGGCGGCACGGCAATTTTGGCAGCCCAGCTATTACTCAATATCATCGGGCGTATTTTGCATCATCGCGGAGCGCTTTGAGTATTTAAGTAAAAAGCGAGGCGGAGGTGCAACGGGCTAGTTGACATGATACCTTTTGGTATCTATTTGTGATGATACCAAAAGGTATCACATAAGGATTGTTGATTTGTCTTCTCAAGTTCAAATGGGATTTCGGGCGCTGGCTGATCCGACACGGCGTGACATTCTGCATTTGCTGGCGGATCGCGATATGACGATTGCGCAGGTCGCCGAGAATTTTCAAATGACCCGTGCCGCTGTGAAAAAGCACCTCTCAATCCTGAATGATGGCGGTTTGATCTGTGTGCGCTCTGATGGGCGGACCAAGATCAATTCGATCAATGTTGATGGCATCAAACAGGTTTTCAACTGGTTCGACTTTTTCAACACCTTCTGGGACGACCGCCTTGCCCAGCTCAAATCAGAAATCGAAAAGGACACCCCATGACCGATACAGCGATTGTAAAAACGATATTTCTAAAGGCCGCGCCAGTTGACGTTTGGGCTTATCTGACGGACCCGGACAAGCTGGGCATCTGGTTTCACAAACCCAAATCCACTTTGGCGATGGGGGACTACGCGATGTATGGGACCGAAAGCGGCGACAAATTGATGTGGGGAACCGTGTTGGTGTCGGAACCGCATAGCCGATTGGAATATACATTCACGATCACGCCCATGGGGGACGCCACCAGCACAGTGAAATGGCAGTTGGATGAAATCGACGGCGGCACGCGCCTGTCATTACGGCACGAAGGGTTGCCAGCAGGAGAGGCCGCATTCGGGCTTACGCTTGCGCTTGATAAGGGGTGGGATGACCATCTTGGCCGGATGCGCGCATCTGCCCACGACGAATAAGGTATGCCTGCTCTGCCCCTAGCCCGCGGGGCAGGGCGCAATTATCCCTGCTGACGCTCGATATAGCTGCGCAGTTCTTCTGCCTCTTGGCGGGCCTCGCGCAGGCCATCCATAGCGGCGCGCAATTCTGCTTCTGTCTGGGACAGTTGATTTGTGATCTCGGCTTCGCGTTGCTGCAAATAGGTGATCGCCTGATCACGGGTTTCTTCAGCCTCGTGCAGGGCTTGTGCCATTTTATCAAGTTCACCGATTTCGGCCTTGGTCACGCGAGTAAAGCGGTTGACCAGCCAGCTGGCGAACCAGCCCAGCATAAAAGCGACAAACAGGATGATCGCAGTGGCAATAATGAATTCGGTTCTGTTCAAGGTCTTGTCCTGCTTTTATTCAGACGGGGCGGCTTCGACCGCTTCCAATGTGGTGGGTTCTTCGGGCGTAGTTTCCGGCACGATCAGCGAAAACTCAATCCGGCGGTTTGCCTCGCGGCCTGCTTCTGTGTCGTTTGTTGCAATCGGGTCCGCTTCGCCAAATCCGGTGGCCTCGAATGATGATACAGGCACGCGGCGCACGCGCAGCGCATCAAGCACGGCACTGGCGCGCTGTTGGCTAAGCTGTTGGTTCATTTCTTCACGGCCCTGACTGTCGGTATATCCTGCAATGCGGATGCGCAGATCAGGACATTTTTTCAAGATTTCGGCAATGTCATCAACAACCGGCTGGGTGTCGGCAGTGATCGATGCTGATCCCGGATCAAACAGGATTTTGCGCGCCTCGGTGACGGCATCAATCTGGGCGACGCATTCCTCAGGGGTTGGCAGACCTGCGATCGGATCAAGCTGTTTGACGTATGTCACATCAATCTCGAAATCAGAGGCCTGACCCAGCTTATCAATCAACAAGCGGGTGATGTCAGCCTGTGCAGTTTCCGATCCGGTGTTGCCGCGCACGGATACATTGTCAGGTTCCACGATCACGGCACCGTTTGACAGCGATGACAGGGCTTCGATCCCGGCCAGAACGCGCACGGACCAACCGGATGGCAAATCGCTGACAACGCGCGTGCCCATTGTTACATTCGCGCGGCCAAATTTGGCCATCGCATAGTTTTCTGCCGTGGTGTTCACCAGATCATCGGGCACGCGGCCACGCAGTTGCACGGCCCCTTCCGGGCTGCGGGTGGCGGTGAATTGCGGTGGCCCGGCTTGGGTCGCATCGGGCGTCGCGGGTAATTCGGCATCCAATGCAAACACCTCGGGCAATGCATTTTCCAATTCACCCACAATGCGGTCAAATGTGCCTTGCTCTGTGCCTTCTGGGGCGACCAGTGCGATGTCGGTATCGGACACTGTCACAGTGCCGCCTTCCAAATCGTTGATCGCACCAATGGCCAATGCGACCGTCTGACCCCATGTGCGCGACGGCACACCCAATGCTTGCACACATGGGCTTTTCCCGATGAAACCGGCGTTTGCAGCGGCGGCCATAATGGTGCGCTCTGCCTCTGGGCTGTCGGCGGCGCAGGCGTCAAACCGCACACCATCAGCATCTTTGGAAAACCGAGTGGTGAATGGGGAAATAACGGGGCGCGGCGCTGTGATCGCAATCGCGAGGCGCACATCATCGGGTGTGGACCGTGCCAATGCGGTTTCAAGCCGTGCCTTGTCTGCCGCACTGTCGGAAATCGCGTTGATCGACACTCGGTCCGCCGCGACAGAGATTTTTGAACGTGGCAACATTTCCAACGCCCGCAAGCTATAGGTCAGGGCATCGCGCCATGTGTCGGGCACAGGATAATCAGCGGTTTCCAAAAGGTCGGTGACGCTTTGACCCTTGGCGATGTCACCGATGCGATCTGCCAGCGCCTCGCGGTCTGTATCCGCAGGGATCAGGCCGATAAGGGATACACCACTGTCGTTGCGCAGGATTTCGATGGCAAAATCAGGGGCTGCGATGTTGCCCGATTCGGCGACACCCATGTTATCGATCACGCGACTTGCATCCACGATTCCGCCAGCGGCCGAGATCGCGCGGAATCGTGTCGCCTCGGTCGGGGCCTCGCCCTCTAGGATCACCTGAAGCCCGTCGCCCAGCACAGATGCCCAGTCATATCCACGATCTATAAGCGTTTCGCGGACCGACACGACAGACCGGTCTTCCACGACCGCGACCGTCGCACGGGCGGCAAGAACCGAAATAATGGCTGCAAAGATGAAAACACCAATGCGAAGGAAAAGGGCAGAAAGGCGCATTTGCATCCGTTCAATTCGATATTGTTAAGTGTGTAAATATGCTGATGCGCGCGCTTGTTCAATCAAAGGAACGCTGCAACGGCAAAAAACGGCAAGGGGATCAGCCCCGCATCGCGGTTTGACCGGAACAATCGCAGCAATCCGGCCCCGTCGGCGGGGTCAAACCGCATGTTTTGCCACGCCAGATGCCAGCCCATCGCCCACGGCCCAGCCAACGCGACAACCAACGACAGGACGGACCGTTCTTTGGCCGCAAAAATCACGGCAATGGCCATCAAGACAATCGTCGCTGTCAAAAATCCGTGCAGCCATGATTTGGCCTTGTCGCCAAATAGTCGAGCGGTCGATTTCACGCCTATCAAGGCGTCATCCTCGACATCTTGATAGGCATAGATCGTGTCATAAAATAGCGTCCAACAAATGCCTGCCAGATAAAGCGCAAAGGCGGCCATGCCGATTGATCCGCTATGCGCTGCCCAAATCAGCAACGCGCCCCAGTTGAACGCAATCCCAAGGAATACTTGCGGCCACCACGTAAACCGTTTGGCGAACGGATAGATTGCGACAGGGATCACCGATAAAACCCCCAGAAAAATCGCAAGTCCCGGATAGCTCAGCAAAATAAGCAGCGACACGAATGTCTGCACCAGCATCCATGCAATCGCGGCCCGCACGCCGACTTGACCAGACGGGATTGGGCGCGACCGCGTGCGCGCAACCGATGCATCAATGTCGCGATCCGTAATGTCATTCCATGTGCAGCCCGCGCCGCGCATCAAAAACGCGCCAACACCGGCGGATACAATGATCCAGACATCAAACGCGCCAAACCGCCCGTCCGCCAGAATTGCCAGCGATAATGCCCACAAACAAGGAATATACAAAAGCCACGTGCCAATGGGACGATCCGCACGGGACAGTCGCAAATACGGCCGCCACGCGGCGGGCGCGGACCGATCCACCCAATTTCCGGCACTATCTGCAACGACACCCTCTGGCATCTGGCTGTTGGTGGTCATATGTCTGGTCCATGGCTTCTAAAACACGTCTTTTTGTAGATCACCCGCTGGGGTCGGCGCAATCGGTTCCGTTGTCGCGGGATCAGGCACATTACCTTTTTGGGGTGATGCGGCTGCCCGTGGGCGCGGTTGTGTCGCTGATTAACGGCAAAGATGGTGAATGGGACGCCAAAGTAGTCGAGGCGGGCAAAAAAGGCGGCATCCTGTTGTGCCAATCCCAAACGCAGCCCCTTCAGACGCCCCCTGATGTCTGGCTGGTGTTTGCGCCCATTCGCAAGGAACGCACGGCGTTCATCGTGGAAAAAGCTACCGAACTTGGCGCCGCGCGTATTTGCCCGATCCAGACCGAATTTACCAATAACGCCGACCGCCTGCGCGTCGATAAACTGCGCGCCCACGCGCTTGAGGCGACAGAGCAATGCGGCGGAACCTTCGTGCCGGCAGTTGATGATCTGGTGAAACTTGGCAAGCTGCTGGATGGCTGGGATCAGACCCGACAGATCATGTTCTGCGATGAAACGATGTTGGGCAAAGCTTCGGTCTTGGATGCAGGTTTGACGGGTCCGTGGGCGATATTCATCGGACCAGAGGGCGGCTTTTCAAACCGGGAACGCGACCGCTTGCGCGGCATGGATTGCGCCCACCCCGTCAGCCTTGGCCCCCGCATTTTGCGCGCGGACACCGCCGCCGTTGCCGCACTGACGTTGTGGCAAAACGCAATGGGGGATTGGGCGTGATCCGCGTGCATGATGCGGCCGACGTCATGCCGTTTCTGCTGTCGCGATCAACCGTTGCGATGTTTCCAATCGTTAACCTGCGCGATCACGGAATTGACGGCGACCACCCCAGATCAATGTCCGTTTGGGCCGTGAAAACCAATGGTAAAATCACCGATGTGTTGTGTCGCACCAATGCGGGCATCGTCTTGCCCGTATTCACCACGGATTGCGTGGATCAGGCGCGCGATGCCCTGACCCGCACGCCCATCGCGGGCATCATCGGACAGGCCGATCAGGTCGCAGCCATGCACAATGTGTTGCAACTAAAAACAGGTGACCTTCACCGTGTTGAGCCTCATTTCGAACTTGAGCTGAACGCACTGCAACAGCCCGAAACCGCTGGCATGTCGCTGGTTCCAGCCGACCAAATTGACCGTGATTTGCTGATCGCATGGCGCACCCAATATGGTATCGATGCGCTTGATATGGCGTCGGACGCTGCCGCAAAACAAGCGGCCAAAGACGTGGCTAACATGATCCAAAAGGGACAGCACCGGGTCCTGTTGCACAACCAAACACCCGTGGCCATGACGGGTTTCAATTCCGTTGTGGACGACACCGTGATGATCGGCGGTGTCTATACACCATCAGCGTTGCGCGGGCGTGGGTTTGCGCGGGCCGCCGTCTCCATGCATCTGGCACAGGCGCGTGAAACAGGTATCAAAACGGCTGTTCTTTCGGCGGCAAATGTCGCGGCGGCGGCGGCGTATATTGCCATTGGCTTTCAACAGGTCGGGCAATTCATGATCATTCTTTTTGACAAACCACAGGTGATACATGGCTGATTTCATGCGCCCAGAAGCCCGCGCAACACTCTGGCGCTGGCGCGAAACGCTTGCGGGACTGGGGCTGACTGCCATCGGACTTTGGTGGACGCTTGGCAGCTTTGGCATCGTGCGGGCGATTGGCATTGTTATGACCATCGGCGCGGTGATCCTTGTGATCGCAGGTATCCAGCGCGCGCGTTTTCGCCAAGGCGGGCAGGGGCCGGGCGTGGTGCAGGTGGCGGAACGCAGGTTGGCCTATATGGGTCCGCTGAATGGCGGGCAAATGGACATCGCCAACCTGATACGGCTTGAACTGGACCCAAGCGCATACCCGTCCGCCACTTGGGTGCTGACAGAAATCGGCGGTGACAGCCTGTCGATCCCCGTCGATGCGCAGAATGCAGAGGCATTGTTCGATCTTTTCAGCAGCCTCAAGGGGATCCAAACAGCGGCCCTGCTTGATGCGCTATCACAAACACCTGATGTGCGCGTCACCGTCTGGGAAAAAACACCCACCCTGCTACATTGACACCCGCGCCCGAACGCGCCACCGATAATCCCAACACTTGTCCCAAATAAGCGGAGCCTACCCCATGTCCATTCCACAATCCGGCGGCGGCCCAATCGAACACCACGACCAGCTTGCGGAGCTGCTCGCCAAAGGGTGCAAACCCAAAGAAGACTGGCGCATCGGGACAGAGCACGAAAAATTTGGCTACTGCAAAGACACCCACAAACCGCTTCCCTACGAAGGGGAGCGTTCGATCCAAGCCGTTTTGGAAGGGCTGCGGGATCAGTTCAACTGGGCCCCGGTCGAGGAAGAAGGCAAAATCATCGGCCTGACCAAGGGGCTGGCAAACGTCAGCTTGGAACCGGGCGGCGCGTTGGAACTGTCGGGCGCGCCTGTGGAAACCATCCACCAAACCTGTGACGAGGTGAACGACCATCTTCGCGAGGTCAAGGCCGTGTCCGACGACATCGGCGTGAAATTCATTGGCCTTGGGGCCGCCCCCGAATGGTCGCACGACGAAATGCCGCTGATGCCCAAAGGGCGTTACAAGCTGATGAACAACTACATGGAAAAGGTTGGCACCATGGGCACCGCCATGATGCGCCGCACCTGCACCGTGCAGGTGAACCTTGATTTCGGGTCAGAGGCCGACATGGTCCAAAAACTGCGCGTGGCGCTGGCCCTGCAACCTGTTGCTGCCGCCTTGTTCGCCAATTCACCGTTCTTTGAGGGGCAGGTGAACGGGCATAAATCTTGGCGCTCGCGCATCTGGCGCGATCTTGATGCAGACCGCACAGGCATGTTGCCGTTTGTGTTTGACGATGGTTTCGGGTTCGAGGCGTGGGTTCAGTGGGTGCTCGATGTGCCGATGTATTTCGTCTATCGCGATGGCAAATATATCGACGCGCTGGGCATGTCGTTCCGCGATTTTCTGCGCGGTGAACTGCCCGCACTTCCAGGTGAAAAGCCGCTGTTGTCTGATTGGGCCGACCACCTGACAACCGTATTCCCAGAGGCGCGGATCAAACAATTCATCGAAATGCGCGGGGCCGATGGTGGCCCTTGGCGCAGGCTATGTGCGCTGCCCGCGTTCTGGGTGGGGCTGATGTATGACCAAACAGCCCTTGATGCGGCATGGGACCTTTGCAAAAACTGGACTGCCGAACAGCGTGACGCCTTGCGCGTTGCGGCCTCTGTTGACGGGCTTCAGGCACAGGTGGATGGCATCAACATGCATGATCTGGCCCGCGAAGTTGTCGCGATTTCCGAGGCTGGCCTTAAGGCACGCGCACGGCCCGGTGCTGGCGGCTTGGTCCCTGATGAAACCCACTTCCTCAACGCGCTCAAGGAAAGCATCGAGACAGGCAAAACGCCTGCCGATGAATTGCTAGACCGTTACCACGGCGACTGGAACGGCGACCTGTCGCGCATCTATGGCGAATACAGCTATTGATAAATTGGGGCGCCGCAATGGGCGCCCCTCATATCAGTCTACAATCGGATCATTGCCGAATTGATTGGGGCCGTCGTCCCCGCGTTTGACCAAGAAATACAGCAAGACCAACCATCCAACGATGGGAACCAGCCACAGCAACTGCCACCAGCCAGTACGGCCAATGTCATGCAAGCGGCGTGCACCCACGGCAAACGACGGGATCATCGTGGCCAACCCGAAAATAGTGGCGAAAACTCCGATTTCTTCGGCCACCCCTTCAAACAGGGTGACATCGACCACGGTCAAAACCAACGAGATCAGAAAGATGGCCAATGCAAACCACCAGTATTCGGCACGACGCGCCCTGCCAGTAAAGTCGGCGTATTTCTGAAAGCAGATACGCGTTGCTGTTTGAATATTCATCGGGCTGTCCAATCCATTTTAGGTTAATGCGGCCACAGATTGCAGTGAATGAAACGGTGAAACAAGTTATACTTGCCATATTCATGCCGTGATTGTCCCCTAACTGGAAACAGTGAAAGGGGCCAATCATGCCGATGTTTCTTAGTCCACGCTTTGCGATGCTGTTGCTGATCGGTCTGCCATTGGCAGGCGGGGCCGTTGTGCATCCGCATGGGGCCAGCGCGTTTGTGATGGGCGCATGGGCAGGTGTGCTGATCGTCGGGCCACCTTTGATGATCCTGCTGTGGGCGCTTGGCTTGCGATCAATCGGACAGCTTTTGCGCCCGCTTGCGCGGCTTCCGGTGATGATCGGGCTGACTGTCGCCATGTTCTATATGACCGGAACCGAAATCGGGATCGGTGGGCAAATGCTTGGCGGTGGTGCGCTGCTTTATTGGCTCAAACAGGGGCGCGGTGCGTCAGTCATTTAGATCCGATTTTGGTTTCCGTGCCTTTGCGCAAACGTTCGATATTTTGACCATGGCGAATGTAGATCAGCACAGCCAGAATTGCGGCCAGCACAAACAATTCGCCTTGTCCCATCAGACTGGAAATAATCGGTGCCCAGCCAGCGGCCATCAGCGCGGCTAATGATGAATATCGGCTCAAGGCGGCGACCAGCAACCAGATTGCACCCGCCAGAACGCCGATCAGCGGGGCCAATGCCAGCATGATGCCGAAATATGTCGCAACACCCTTGCCGCCGCGAAACCGCAGCCAGATTGGAAAACAATGCCCGATAAACGCGGCAAGCCCTGCAATTTGCGCGGCGTCCTCTGACGCCATGCTGCGGGCCAACAGAACGATGGCCGCCCCTTTGCCTGCATCAAACAACAGCGTCAGTGCGGCGGCCTTTTTGTTGCCGGTGCGCAGGACATTCGTGGCCCCGATGTTGCCCGACCCGATATCGCGCAAGTTGCCCAACCCCATGACACGGGCAAGGATCATACCAAACGGGATCGACCCCAGCAGGTAGCCCGCAATGGCCCAAGCCCCCAGCGCGTAAAATGAAGTGATAAGTTCAGGCATTATGCGCGTCCCCCGACCAGATTGCCGCCGACCCACGTGCCAAGCACAACGCCCTGCATACGTGCCCCATCAAACGGAGTATTTTTGGATTTGGATTTCAGCTTGGACCGGTCCAGCAGGAACGGCGCATCTGGATCAAACCAGACCAGATCAGCAGGATGCCCTTCGCGCAGGCGACCTGATTGCAGGCCCAAGATGCGCGACGGGTTCAGCGACAGTGCCGCAAACAATCGCGGCAGGCTGATCATTTCGGCATGATACAGGCGTAGCGCAGCAGGCAGCAGTGTTTCCAAACCAACAGCGCCGCTTGCCGCTTCCTCATAGGGTAGGCGCTTGCTTTCTTCATCTTGTGGGGTGTGCATGGATGAAATCACATCAATCAGACCATCAGCCACGGCTTGCACCACGGCCAAGCGGTCATCCTCGGACCGCAGGGGCGGCTTGAGCTTAAAGAAAGTGCGGTAATCAGCGACGTCCATGTCATTGAGCGTCAGGTGATGCACACCCACACCCGCGGTGATGTTCAGCCCGTTACGCTTGGCGCGTTCCAGCGCGGGCAGGGCGCGGGCGGTTGTGATCTGATCGGCGTGATAGCGCGCGTTCGCCATTTCCAACAAGGCAATATCGCGGTCCAGCGCCATGCGTTCAGCCATCGGCGACACACCGGGCAGTCCGCGTAAGGATGCAAATTTGCCTGACGTGACAGCGGCACCCTCGGACAGGCCGGGATCCTGCACATGTGCTATGACAAGCGCGTCTAGCGATTTGGCATATGTCAGTGCGCGGCTAAAGACCTTGGTGCCTGTCACGACACGGTCGCAATCGGTGAACGCAACGGCGCCCGCGTCTTGCAAAAACCCGATCTCTGTCATCTCGCGGCCCGCGCGATCCTTCGTTAGGGCGGCCATTGGCAGCACGCGCACAGGCGCATCCGCACCAGCGCGACGGGCCACGAACTCAAGCGTCTCGGGTGTGTCAATCGCAGGCAGCGTATCGGGGCGCGTCACAATCGTTGTCACGCCACCCGCCGCCGCCGCACGTCCGGCCGAGCGGAACGATTCCTTGTGACGCTCACCGGGTTCGGACACCTTGACGCCAATATCGACAATACCGGGGGCCAGACAGTTGCCCGCGCAATTCACAACCGTGCCTTTGACGTCCGGTTTCGGGTCGTCGTAAACTTCGGCGATCATGCCGTCACGCACCCGCAATGCCCCAAGGCTGTCGGTCTGCCCCACAGGATCAATCAATCGGGCATTGATGAAAATCGTATCGGTCATGCGGCGATCCAAATCATAAGGCCCACAAGGGCAAATAACACGAGCAGGGCATAGGTCGCGATGCGGCCCGACATGGCAGCATCGGATGGTTTTTTGCGGGCGGGCGGCAATGCGCCCTTGGCGGCTTTGGATGAAATCGGGCGCGGTGCGTTCATCACGGGCGCATCGCGCAATACCGTGACCAATCGCACATCGCTGGGCAGATCAATGTCCATCGCGGCCCCGCCAAACGCGGCAGACATCACAAGGATCACCGTGCCAAACAAGCCGCGCAATTCCTCGGCCGTGGCCGCATCGACGGGCATCTCGTATCCGTTCTGGATCAGATCGGGCAGGGTCATGTCGGTCAGCATGCCAGGCGTGATTGCATCGACATAATCGGTGTTGACCACAACAGGGCCAAAGACCGCCATCATCGCCGCATCTGTTTTGTCATCCAGCCCATCAGGATCGGGCCGGTTCAATTCCAGCACATAAATCGCGCCGTGGTCATTTGTGGGAACGTGGATCATGCGGTCACCTCGGCCTTGCGGCTTTCGCGCAGGTTTTGCGCCAACAGATCCATCGCGGCCATGCGCACGGCGACACCCATTTCAACTTGGGTCTGGATCACACTGCGGTTGATGTCATCTGCAATGTTGCCGTCAATCTCGACGCCGCGGTTCATCGGACCGGGGTGCATGACAATCGCGTCGTCCTTGGCATGGGACAGCTTCGCTGCATCCAGCCCGTAACGGTGGAAATATTCGCGCTCTGACGGGATGAAGCCACCGTCCATACGTTCTTTTTGAAGGCGCAGCATCATCACGACATCGACGTCCTTCAGACCCTCTTCCATGTTGTCGAAAACCTCTACGCCGAATTCATCAATGCCTGATGGCATCAAGGTTGGCGGCCCAATCAGGCGCACGCGGTTTTCCATCTTGCCCAGCAACATGATGTTGGAACGGGCCACACGGGAATGGGCGATATCGCCGCAAATCGCGATCGACAGGCGGTGCAAACGCCCCTTGGCGCGGCGGATTGTCAGCGCATCAAGCAAGGCTTGTGTCGGGTGTTCGTGGCGGCCGTCACCGGCGTTCAGCACAGCGCCATTCACCTTTTGCGCCAACAGATCAACGGCGCCTGAATTGGGGTGGCGCACGACCAGCAAATCAGGGTGCATCGCGTTCAGCGTCAGCGCGGTATCAATCAGGGTTTCCCCCTTTTTGATCGAACTGGCCTGCATCGCCATGTTCATCACATCCGCACCCAACCGTTTGCCTGCAATCTCGAAACTGGCCTGCGTGCGGGTCGAATTTTCAAAGAACATATTGATCTGCGTCATACCCGCCAGCACCGATTTATCGACAGTGCCGTTGCGGGTTTGATCGGCGTATTTGTCGGCCAAATCCAACAGGGTGGTGATTTCTGTGGGATGCAGATGTTCGATCCCCAAAAGATGCCGTGCGCGGAATGTCATCGCTTCTCCTGTCAGTGGCCTTGGGCGGTTATATGAAACGCGCCCAAAGGGGGCAAGCACCACCTTACACGCGACGAAAATTGGATATAGGGTGAGGTTAATGGATTCTATGGACACATATTGGGCTGATCGGGCTGCGCTGGAATGGCAGGTCGAAATGGGCGTGACAGAGGCGATTTTGGACGCGCCGCTGGACCGTTACGAGGTCCCCGATACGTTGCCAAAGCCAAAGCTCGAACAGGCGAAAAAAGGCCCGCCGCCTGTGCCTGTCGCTGTAAAAGTCGATGGCGCAGCCGAGGCGCAAAAGATCGCAGAAGCCGCCGCTGATCTGCCCGCACTACATGCCGCGATTGCCGCATTCGACCACTGTGATCTGAAACGTGGCGCGCGTAATCTGGTGTTTGCCGAAGGCGCCGCATCCGCGCGCCTGATGATCATCGCAGAAGCCCCCACAAGGGACGAAGACCGCGCAGGTCTGCCTGTTGCCGGTGACGCTCGCGTGCTGTTGGACAAAATGTTCGCGGCCATCGGCATGGGCGTGGATCATGCCGATGACGCACAGCAAATCTATTTGGCGGGCGCATTCCCGTGGTCCGCGGGTTCCGTGCCGCCAACCGCATCTGACATGGCGATCCTGACACCATTTTTGGAACGCCACATCACCTTGGCAAACCCGGATGTGCTTATTCTAATGGGCAATACGGCCTGTCAGATGTTGTTGGGCAAAGCGGGCGTATCGCGTCTGCGCGGGGATTGGGCGCAGGTGCTTGGCCGCCCCGCAATGCCCATGATGCACCCGACACAGCTGATGCAAACGCCAATCGCCAAACGGGATGCTTGGGCTGATCTGTTGGCCGTGCAAGCCAAGCTCAAAGGGTAAATCATGACGGAACGCGACTTTATCCCTGTGCGAATTGCCGTGCTGACAGTCAGCGACACACGCACCCTTGATGATGACAAATCCGGCAACGTGCTGGTGGACCGGATCACCGCCGCTGGCCATCTGGTCGCGGACCGTAAAATCATCCGCGATGAACGGGTCGATATTGCCCATCAGCTGCGTGATTGGTGCAGCGATGATGCGATTGATGTCATCATCTCAACCGGTGGCACGGGTCTGACAGGCCGCGATGTGACGGTCGAGGCGCATCGCGATGTCTATGAAAAAGAAATCGACGCATTTGGCACGATTTTCACCATCGTCAGCATGGAAAAGATCGGCACAAGTGCAGTGCAATCACGCGCCACAGGTGGCGTGGCAAATGGCACATATCTATTTGCCCTGCCGGGCAGTCCGGGCGCTTGCAAGGATGCGTGGGATGCCATCTTGGTCAAACAGCTTGATTACCGCCACAAGCCCTGCAATTTCGTGGAAATCATGCCGCGGTTGGATGAACACCAACGGCGCAAATAATCACGGCGCTTTGCAGCCCTGAATATCCACGGATCGGGTTTGCCCCAACACCGTAATCCGCACACCGGACCGGTTCAGCGCGAATGATGTGCCATCGACATGCACCAGATCGGAAGTTGCCGTGATATGCGTGGCGGTGCGTGTCACATCGGGTTCTGACACCCAGACAAGCGGGTCGGATGTTTCAATGATAACAGCCTCTTGCCCGCGCTGCGGCAGGGGGATTTGCGCCGTAATCTGCATCCCGTCGCGGATGGGGTTTATCGTGCAGGACACCGTGCCAACGGATGCCTCTTGCGCGGTCATCGGACGGTTGAGCAAGGCCGCGTTGATCGCCGCATTGCGCCCACCATCGCGGGGCAGCACTGTGTCGAATGACAGCGATACCGGCACGCAAATCTCTTCGCAAACGCCAATGTCCATTGTGCCGGCCAATCGGATGTCGCCAGCGTCGTTGGGGAACACCTCGACAGGGATCGTGACGGTATCGTGGTATCCGATGGACCGCATCCCGTCTTGGTCGAACACCTCTGGCACGGGCCAATGGAACGCGATTGAGGCGACATTGTCGGACCCATTCCATGCCACCAAAGGCGGAATGCCCGCGTCACCCGGCGCGCGCCAATAGGTTTTCCACCCTTCAGCCATATCAATGCGCAAGCCCGCCATAACGCTTCCGCGCGCGGTTTGCTGTCCCGTCAAAACGGTCAACGTGGTGGCGTGGTCCAACGGGCCAGCAATGGCGGGTGTGCCCAACAGGGCCAATGCGATCAAGAATTTCATGGCCCCACCCATAGGCAATCTGACGATCATTAGAAAGTCACATGCTTGTGCGCCGATTGACACATCTTCCCCTTGCGTCAATGCCAGCGGCTGCCCACAATAGGTTAATGGATTATGAAGATAGCAGTCTTGTCGGCAAGCTTTTGATCGCGATGCCTGATATGGGTGATCCGCGTTTTGACCGCTCTGTCATCTATATTTGCGCCCATTCCGAAGAAGGCGCGATGGGTCTGATCGTCAATAAACCCCGCCCCAAAATCCGGTTTTTCAACCTGCTCAAACAGCTCGAAATCCAGGTAAAAGGCATCGTTCGCGAGGCTGATGTGCATTACGGCGGGCCTGTGGAAACCATGCGCGGGTTTGTGTTGCACACCGACGATTACCGCACAGAAGGCGGCACACAAGACGTGGCCGACCACATCAGCATGACTGCCACGATCGACATTTTGCAAGACATCGCGCGAGGCAAAGGGCCCAAGACTTCGCTGCTTGCAATCGGCTATGCGGGCTGGGGCGAAGGGCAGCTGGAAGGCGAGATTGCGCAGAACGGCTGGCTGACCTGCGACGCGTCCCACGACATTGTTTTTGGTGCAGACAATGCCGTGAAGTGGGAGGCGGCGCTGGCCACACTTGGCGTCACACCGCACCTTTTGTCGTCAACGGCGGGTCACGCCTGATTGTTTCGCATGCGAAACTATTGCGGCGGAGCGATGAGCGCCTGAATGATCGCAACGGCACTGTCGGAATGCCAATCGGCGTCCCCCTGTAGGCGGGCAATTTCATTTCCGTCGGGATCAATAATCAGCGTCACGGGCAGGCCAAGCACGCCCATTGCGCGTGAAAATGATTGCCGCGCATCGGTGTGCAGCGGCAAATTATCGACACCGATTTCAGCAAAAAACTTTTCCATCGCAGGGCGCGGGTTGCGTCCGGTCGCAACTGTAACGACTTGGAAATCCTCACCGCCCAGTTCGGTTTGCAATGCAGACAGCGCAGGCATTTCCTTGCGGCATGGCGCGCACCATGTGGCCCAGAAATTCAGCAATGTGTATTGCCCGTTCAGATCGGCCAATGTCATCTCGTCCCCGTCTTGGGACAAGAATGGCACGTCGGTTCCATCAAGCGGGGTTTCATGCACTGTCAATTTGCGCATATCGCCTTCCCGCAGGTCGGCGATGTCTGCCACAGCAGCATTTGCAAGCAGCCCAAGGGCCGTATAAAGCAGAACTGATTTTAACTTGCGCATGAAAGCACCTTTATAACATGACCAAGACCGCCAATTCGATGTGGGGTGGCCGTTTCGCCGCCGGACCAGACGCAATCATGGAAGCGATCAATGCCTCCATCGGGTTTGACCGTCGCATGGCCGCCCAAGATATTGCCGGGTCACGTGCCCACGCAGCCATGTTAGCGGCCTGTGGTATTATCTCAGATAGCGATGCGGACGCGATTGGGGAAGGCCTGCTCACCGTCTTGTCAGAGATTGAAACAGGGGATTTCCCGTTTTCCACAGCGCTGGAAGACATCCACATGAACGTAGAGGCGCGTTTGCGTGATTTGATCGGCGAACCCGCCGGGCGTTTGCACACAGGCCGGTCGCGCAATGATCAGGTTGCCGTCGATTTCCGCCTGTGGGTGCGCGACCAATGTGATGCGGTGGATGCGGCACTACTGGCGTTGATGAACGCCCTGATCGGGCAGGCAGAGGCGGGGGCCGATTGGGTCATGCCGGGGTTTACCCACCTACAAGTTGCACAACCTGTCACATGGGGCCACCACATGATGGCCTATGTCGAAATGTTCGCGCGGGATCGGTCGCGGTTTGCCGATGCGCGTGCGCGGATGAACACATCGCCCTTGGGGGCTGCGGCATTGGCGGGCACATCGTTCCCGATTGATCGGCATATGACGGCAGATGCCTTGGGATTTGACCGCCCGATGTCCAATTCACTGGATGCTGTGGCGGACCGTGATTTCGCGTTGGAGTTTTTGGCATCGGCCAGCATTTGCGCGATGCACCTGTCCCGTTTGGCCGAAGAACTGGTGATTTGGTCGTCTGCACAGTTCCGATTTGTGAAGATGTCGGACAAATGGTCGACCGGTTCATCCATCATGCCGCAAAAACGCAACCCTGACGCGGCAGAGCTGATCCGCGCCAAAATTGGCCGCATTTTCGGGGCTAATGTTGCGTTGATGACGGTGATGAAGGGGCTTCCGCTGACCTATTCCAAGGACATGCAAGAAGACAAGGAACAGACATTTGACGCCGCCGATAACCTGATGCTGGCGCTGGCCGCGATGTCGGGCATGGTGGCGGATATGCAGGCCAATGTGCCATCGCTGGAAGCCGCCGCAGCCACAGGGTTTTCGACCGCGACGGATTTGGCTGATTGGCTGGTGCGTGTGTTGGGTATGCCGTTTCGTGACGCGCATCATGTCACAGGCACATTGGTCGCAATGGCAGAGGCGAAATCCGCCGACCTGCCTGATTTGACCTTGGCAGAGATGCAATCGGTACATGATGGTATCACCCAAGACGTGTTTGATGTTTTAGGTGTGAAGAATTCGGTCGCGTCGCGGGTCAGCTTTGGCGGCACTGCCCCAAGCGAAGTGCGCGCGCGGATCGCAGAGTGGAAAGAGAAACTGGTATGAAAATAGTAAGTGCAATGTTGATTTTGGCGGCTCTGGCGGGCTGTGGTGCTGATGGCGCGCCATTTACCCCAACAGGTAATCTGGGCCTGTCGATCGGGCCAAACGGTATCACGCCAACCGCGACTGTGGGGGCTACAAACGGGCCGATTACGATCAGCGTGGGATCATGATCCGCTGGGTATATCTGGCGCTGGCCGTTTGGGGCGCGGTCCATCCGATGTATTATTTCATCGCTTGGTTCCGCGACAACGGTTTTGATTTGGGCGCAATGGTGGATGCGTGGCACGTGAATGCCGCAACATCGGGTCTGGTCTGGGATCTGACGATTGCTGCGATTGCGTTGACCGTATTTATCGTATCCGAGGTTGCGGTGCGCCGTAACTGGACAGCTCTGATCGCTATTCCTGCAACATTCTGTATCGGTGTCAGCTGTGGATTGCCGCTGTATCTGTTTTTGCGCTCGCGGCCAGTGACCTAAAGGCGGCGCTGACGCGCCATTCCATGTTTATGGACGCCTGTTGCGGGTGTTATTCGCCCAGTTTTGCGTGCACTTCTTTGAGGTCGATTTCACCGATTGGCATCTTGTTGCCCGGATTTTCAAAGTCGTACTGGAACAGTTGGAAATCTTTTTTGTAGATTTCCCACATCAGGTGCATCGACAGATCGTCAAAGTAATCTTCGACGGGGTGCAGGCGTTTTGGGCCGTGTCCTTCGCTTTCGTTAAAGCGGGGGATGGCGGCCAGATCGACCTTGGACGGTGTTTCAATTTTATCGAGCACCTGTTGCATGCCGTCATTGAATTGTTCGGTCCAGAAAATCTTGTCGTAGTGACCGCCGTTCACGATGAACGTAGAAATATGGCCGGACATAGCGGACCAATGGATGTCGGGTTCCATTGGACGGCGCCAGCGGATGGTGTCGCGCGCAAAAAGCAAGAAACGACGGAATGATTTGATCTGGTCAAATTCAAATCCGGTTTCCGGGTCGCCAACTTCAATGCCGTATTTCTGGATCAGAAGGGGCACAAGGTTGCCGCGATATCGACGCCCGTTTCGCTGGATGCCGCAGATTTTGTCAAAGAAAGACGACAGGATACGGGTGTAGGGGTTGCGCACGCAGGTAAACGAATAGCTTTCGTGGGCTTTGACATTGGCCGTGATCAGCGGTTGGCTGTCGTCCATCGCCCATTTGTGCATGCCACCTTTTGCGTCATGGATGTCGCCGTCGAAAAATTCGCCATGGTCGGAATAATACATGATCTGCCCGATGGTCGAGCAGGCGCATTTGGGCACAACGCGGTAAACCACGCTTTCGCTTTCGGTCATCCAAGTGCCGGGAAAGCCCATATTATCGTCTCCAATTCATCGTCCAAGGACATGTTAACATGCTGCTAAGATCATTGTTGACCCCAAAGAGCAAAGAAATCCTGTATATTCAACGCCTGTTCACGGTATGAGGTGTAAACAAACACGGGTTCTAAGGTAAACTGTTTCCGATATGGCAAAAATAGCTTTCATTCTTCTGTGTCATAAAGACCCCGACGCGATTATCCAGCAGGCGCAGCAGCTGACGGCTGTGGGTGATTTCATCGCGATTCACTTTGATGCGCGCGCCCCGATCGAGGCGTATGAGCGGATGAAGACCGCATTGGCCGACAATCCCAACGTCGTATTTGCCAAAAAACGGATCAAATGCGGCTGGGGTGAATGGTCGTTGGTGCAAGCCACGCTTTATGCTGTGGAGGCGGCCGTTGATGCGTTTCCGCGCGCCACCCATTTTTATATGGTGTCTGGCGATTGCATGGCGATCAAATCGGCAAAGTTTGCCCATCAGTTTCTAGACGACAATGACGTCGATTACGTTGAGAGTTTTGACTATTTTGAAAGTGACTGGATCAAGACTGGGTTCAAAGAAGAGCGCCTGATTTACCGTCACTTCTTTAACGAGCGCACGCAAAAGCGGCGTTTCTATTGGTCGTTTTGGTTCCAACGCAGGTTTGGCATCACGCGAGAGGTGCCGGCGGATATTCAGGTGATGATCGGATCGCAGTGGTGGGTTTTGCGCCGTCGCACGATTGAATGGATCATCGAATTCACCAAAAAGCGCAAAGATGTGATGCGGTTTTTCCGCACGACATGGATTCCCGACGAGACATTTTTCCAAACACTTGTGCGCCATCTGGTTCCTGGCAATGAAATCAAAACACGCACGATGACGTTTTTGATGTTCACCGACTATGGGATGCCGGTGACGTTTTATAACGACCACTATGATCTGTTGCTGGCCCAAGACAGCCTGTTTGCCCGCAAGATCAGCCCCGAAGCCACGGAATTGAAGACCAGATTGGGCAAGCTTTATGCCTCGGGTCGGGACGATTTCAAGGTATCGAACGAAGGGCGCGGGTTGTTCAAATTCTTGAGTGGCCGTGGCCGGATTGGTCGTCGCTTTGCCACGCGGTTTTGGGAATCGGAATCGTCGCTGGGGCGTGAACGTGAATTGCTGATTGTCGCTTGCAAGAAATGGCATGTGGCAAAGCGGCTGGTCAGTTCGATCCGGCAGCATACGGATATTCCGACGATTGAGTATTTGTTCAACGAACAAGATGCATCCCTGCCGGATTTGGGGGGTATCCAGAGCAACCTTGATAAACGGACCCGCCACCGGCGTGCGCTGATGCGGATGTTGTTCGATTATTATGAAACGAACCGTCTGATCATTTGTCTGGATACAGCCAGTCTTGATCTGATGCAGGATTTCTTTTCGGATCGGTCCACAACCAAGCTGTTGGAAATCGAGTGTAGTTTGACGGATGAATATCTTTCAGGCCATGCCCGCCGTGTCGGGCTTGCCGGGGATCAAACGTCGGACGAGACATTGGCGCAGTTGCTGCCCACCATCCGCTATGACGTGTTGTTTGAAAGTGACCGCATTCGTGATGCGGGGTTTGACAATTATGCCCGTATTTCCGAGAGCAATTCACCGCAAGACAATGCCGATCCGTTGGCGCGGTTTTTGTCCGTCGATGATGATACCGCGCGTCAGATCGCCGAAACCCCATATTTGTTCGTAGATTAAAGGCCCACCCCATGACGTTTGACTATGACGACCAGAATATCTTTGCCAAGATTTTGCGTGGCGAAATTCCAAATGACACGGTGTTCGAGAACGATCATGCATTGGCGTTCCGCGACATCAACCCGCAGTGCCCGGTTCATGTGTTGGTGATCCCCAAGGGCGCTTATGTCAGTTTGGACGATTTTGCGACCAATGCATCGCCGCAAGAACAGGCCGGGTTTTTTGCCGCTGTTGCCGCCGTATGTGAGGCGGGTGTTGACCAAGGGTTTCGCGCGGTTGCCAATACCCGCACCCATGGCGTGCAAGATGTGCCGCATTTTCATTTGCACATTCTGGGTGGCAAGCAGTTGGGGCGTATGTTGCCCGCGTCCTAGTTTCGCCTGACGGCGAGAGTATTTTCAAAAAAGCGAGGCGGGTTAATTTTTGGTTAATGCCAAGAAGACGTCTTCGAGGTCTGATTGTTCGGTTGTGATGTCTTTGATTTCGATGGCCGCGTTGCGGATCAGGTCAAGCACGGCATCGGCGCTAGTGACAGAAGACTGATAGGTGAACGCGAGTTGGCCGTTGTCGCGTTTTGCCCCGGTGATTGTTGCGGGCAGGGCAGGCAGGGTGCTGTCGCGCGCGGGTGTGATCACCAGCGTTTTGTGATCGAGCCGCCCCAAGAGATTTGCGGTGCTATCGCGCACGATCAGTTTGCCGTGGTTGATAATGCCGATGTCGTCGCAGATGGCTTCTGCTTCTTCCAGATAATGTGTGGTCAGAATGATCGTCACACCGCGCGCATTGAGGTCACGCACATTGTCCCACAGCATGTTGCGCAGCGCGATGTCGACCCCAGCGGTCGGTTCATCAAGCACAAGGATTTGAGGGGAATGCACCAGCGCCTTGCCCAGCAGCAAGCGCCGCCGCATTCCGCCAGACAGCGACCGTGCGTAGGCGTTGGCCTTGTCCGTCAGTCCGATCAGTTCGAGAATTTCAGTGGTTTTGCGCTGTGATTTCGGAACGCCGTAAAGACCTGCTTGCACATCAAGCGACCCTGCGGGTGTAAAGAACGGGTCAAGGTGCGGTTCTTGCGGCATGATCCCGATAGAGGCCCGCGACTGGCGCGGGTTGGTGTCTTGGTCAAAGCCCCAGATTTTGACCGATCCTGCGGATTTTGTGACCAAACCCGCGAGGATATTGATCAGTGTGGATTTTCCTGCGCCATTCGGCCCCAAAAGCCCAAAGATCGCCCCGCGCGGGATGTTCAGGTCGATCCCATGCAGTGCGGTTTTCGCCTCTGACTTGCCTGTTGCGGCGTAGGTCTTTTTCAAGCCAACAATTTCAATCGCATTCGATGTCATGTGCGTCTTTCCCCCGCCGCGTGGTTTATGTAAAAGACATCTAAGGCGGGCGTGGGCCCGCGGCAACCAGACAGGACCGGATATGACCAGACCCGCCCCAGAAACCAAGATCGTACATGATTACCGCGTGGCCTGTGATGGCGGCGAAGGTGCGCTGGGCCACCCGCGCGTTTGGCTGCAAATCCCGAATGAACACGGCTGGGTCGAATGCCCGTATTGCGATGTCAAGCTGGTCCATGCCGATTTTGAGGGCAAAGTATGACCCGTGTTGTGATATCGTCTGATCACGCCGACATACCGTTACGCCAAGCGATTGCAGCCCATGTGCAGGCCGCCGGTTATGACGTGACCGATATTGGCCCGATGACTGACGCCAGCACGGATTATCCCAAGCATGGCCAAGCAGCGGCGCAGATGATTGCGGATGGCGACGCTGATCTTGGCATCATTATTTGCGGCACAGGCCAAGGCATTATGATGGCGGCCAATAAGGTGGCGGGCATTCGCTGTGGTGTCTGTTCTGACACGTTTTCCGCCCGTATGATCCGTGCACATAACAACGCGCAGATGCTGTCGATGGGTGCGCGGGTGATCGGCAAGGGCCTTGCGTTGGATATCGTCGATGCGTTTTTGTCCACTGAATTTGAGGGCGGTCGCCATGCCACCCGCGTGGATATGATCGAAGGATAACCGCTGGCAGCGGACCGCCATATCTGGCAGATTGGCCCCAACGCATAAGGGGGCCATCACATGACACAGCAATTCGGCAAGGGGTGCCATCTGCACCTGATTGATGGCTCGGCCTATATTTTCCGCGCCTATCATGCGTTGCCGCCATTGACCCGCAAATCTGACGGTCTGCCTGTGGGCGCTGTCAGCGGGTTTGTGAACATGCTGCAACGCTATATCGAGGGCAACACCGGCCCCGATGCCGCGACCCATGTGGCCGTTATTTTTGACAAGGGCAGCCATACATTCCGCAACGATATGTATGACCAATACAAGGCAAACCGCGATGCCATGCCAGAGGATTTGCGCCCGCAAATGCCCCTGACCCGCGAGGCGACCCGCGCGTTCAACATCGCTTGCGAAGAAATCGAAGGGTTCGAGGCGGATGACATCATCGCGACCCTTGCCCATCAGGGTCGCGATGCGGGTGGGCGTGTCACCATCCTGTCATCGGATAAGGATTTGATGCAGTTGGTGGGTGACGGCGTGGAAATGCTGGATCCGATGAAGAACAAGCGCATTGATAGCGACGGTGTCGTTGAGAAATTCGGCGTGGGCCCGAACCGCGTGGTCGATGTGCAGGCGCTTGCGGGTGACAGCGTGGATAACGTGCCCGGTGCGCCGGGGATCGGGATTAAGACGGCGGCGTTATTGATCAACGAATATGGCGATCTGGAACAGTTGTTGGACCGCGCAGGCGAGATCAAACAGCCCAAGCGCCGCCAGACACTGATTGATAATCGCGCCCAGATTGAGCTGTCCAAGCGGCTGGTGCAGCTGGATTGCGAGATGGATTTGCCGTTTGATCTGGACAGTCTTGAGATCAAGGACGCGGTGGCCGATGACCTGTTGGGTTTCTTGGCCAAGATGGAGTTCCGCACTGTCACGAAACGCATCGCGGACCGGTTGGGCGCAGAGGCCCCCGTGATCGAAGATGTGGCCCCCGCACCAGACGCGGCAGAGGTGGCCCCGTTTGACGCCGACAAATATGAAAAGGTCGCGGATGCAGCTGCGCTTCAAGCTTGGATCGACCGGATTTATGCGCGTGGCTATGTGGCGGTTGATACCGAAACAACGGCGCTGAATGAAATGCGCGCCGAGCTGGTTGGCGTGTCGCTGTGCGTGGAGGCAGGAGAGGCGTGTTACATCCCCCTGACCCACAAGGCGGCGGCCCAAGATGATTTGTTCGGGTCTGATGCCCGTGCCGAGGGCCAGATGGACTTTGACGCTTGTCTGGCGATGCTTAAACCGATGCTGGAGGATGAAACCATCCTGAAAATCGGGCAGAATATGAAATACGATGCCAAGATTTTTGCGCGTGTGGGCATTGCGGTGGCCCCGATAGATGACACGATGCTGATGTCTTATGCGATGAATGCGGGTATCCATAATCACGGCATGGACAAGCTGTCAGAAACTTATCTGGGGCACACGCCGATCCCGATCAAACCGCTGTTGGGCACAGGCAAATCGGCCATCACATTTGATCGTGTGCCGATTGATGATGCCGTGAAATATGCCGCTGAAGATGCTGATATTACCCTGCGTCTGTGGCAGCAGTTCAAACCGATGCTGCACACCAAAAAGGTGACGACCGTTTATGAGACGCTGGAACGCCCATTGGTTCCTGTGCTGGCGCAGATGGAAATGCACGGCGTCAAGGTGGACCGCGATACGCTCAGCCGGATGTCGAACGGGTTTGCCCAGAAAATGGCAGGGCTTGAAGATGAGATCCAAGAGCTTGCGGGGCGTAAATTTAACGTCGCATCACCCAAGCAGCTGGGCGAGATTATGTTTGACGAACTGGGCCTTGAAATGCCCGATGGCAAGAAACCGGCCAAGGGCAAGACGGGTGCATATTCCACGGGTGTTGACGTGCTTGAAGACCTTGCCACGATCCATGATTTGCCGCGGCGCATCTTGGACTGGCGGCAGTTGTCCAAGTTGAAGTCGACCTACACAGATGCGTTGCAGGAACATATCAACGCGGAAACGGGCCGCGTGCATACGTCGTATTCGATTGCGGGTGCGAACACAGGCCGACTGGCGTCGACCGATCCGAATTTGCAGAATATTCCAGTCCGATCCGAGGAAGGCCGCAACATTCGCCGTGCGTTTATCGCGGACGAAGGCAAGGTGCTGGTCAGCCTTGATTACAGCCAGATCGAGCTGCGGATTTTGGCCCATGTCGCGGGGATTGATGCGCTGAAACAAGCGTTCAAGGACGGCATTGATATTCACGCGCAAACCGCATCAGAAATGTTTGATGTGCCGCTTGATGAAATGACGCCTGATATTCGTAGTCAGGCCAAGGCGATCAACTTTGGTGTGATTTACGGGATTTCCGGGTTTGGACTGGCGCGCAATTTGCGTATTCCTCGCAGCGAGGCGCAAGGCTTTATCGACCGATATTTTGAACGGTTCCCGGGTATCCGCACCTATATGGATGACACGGTCAAATTCGCCAAAGATCACGGCTATGTTCAGACGTTGTTCGGGCGGCGGATCAACACGCCCGAGATCAACGCCAAAGGACCGCAGGCGGGCTTTGCCAAGCGTGCCGCGATTAACGCGCCGATCCAAGGCACAGCCGCCGATGTGATCCGCCGTGCAATGGTGCGCATGCCAGATGCAATTGCGGATATTCCCGCCAAGATGCTGTTGCAGGTTCATGACGAATTGATTTTCGAGGTGGAAACGGCGGCGGCAGATGACTTGATCACAGCGGCGCGTGATGTGATGGAAAACGCATCTGACCCTGCGGTGAAACTGGACGTAAAACTGGCCGTGGACGCGGGCCAAGGCGACAGTTGGGCCGAGGCGCACTGATCAGTACATGAGCGAAATGCTTCTTTTCTCCCCTAGAATTAGCAATTTTGCAGTCCGATTATTCCCTTATTGAAAATTTGGGAGGACGGAAAAATGAATAAGCAAATCGCGGAATTTATCGGCACATTCACGCTGGTGCTTTTTGGGTGTGGGGCTGCTGTCATTGCAGGCGCTGACATAGGCTTGACGGGTATAAGCTTTGCTTTTGGTCTTGCACTGATTGGTATGGCATATGGGATCGGCGCAGTGTCAGGTTGTCATATCAACCCTGCTGTTTCGCTGGGTATGGTCGCCGCCGGGCGCATGACCGTGCCAGAGGCAATCAAATACATCATCGCCCAGGTCGCGGGTGCAATCGCTGCGGCTTTGGTTTTGATGATCATTGCAACTGGCAAGGCTGACTATTCTGTTGCGACAAATGGGCTTGGCCAAAACGGCTGGGGTGCTGGCTATTTGGGTGAATACACTATGGGGGCTGCGTTCATCTTTGAGGTCGTAGCGACGTTCCTATTCATGGTTGTAATTTTGGGCGCGACAAGCAGGTCTGCACCGGCTGGTTTTGCGGGTCTTGCGATTGGTTTGGCTTTGGTCGTCATACATTTGGTCGGGATCAATGTGACGGGTGTTTCGGTCAACCCAGCGCGGTCCATCGGTCCAGCGTTATTCGCAGGTGGCACAGCTATTGGCCAATTGTGGTTGTTCATTGTCGCACCAATCATTGGTGCGGGTCTGGCTGGATTGCTGTTCAAATCCGGCATGGTTGACGCCGACGCGTGATTTCTGACGCATTGATAATGTATAAGGCCGCCCCGTGATCAGGGCGGCCTTTTAGTTTTTTAGTTGACCGATTTCTCTTCGATCAGGTTGGCGTCGGATGTGCCACTGGTGCTGCTGATCTTGATCTGGCGCGGCTTGAGTGCCTCTGGCACCTCGCGCATCAGGTCGATATGCAGCATACCGTTTTCATGGGCAGCCCCTGTGACCTTGACGTGGTCGGCAAGGTGGAAGCGCCGTTCAAACGCGCGTGTCGCGATGCCGCGGTGCAGATATGTCTTGGTCGCTTCGTCATCAGCCTTGCGCGCTGTGACGTGAAGATTGCGATCCTTGACCTCAATCGCGAGGTCGTTTTCACCAAACCCTGCGACGGCGATGGAAATACGCCATGCGTCATCGGCAGTTTTTTCGATGTTATATGGGGGGTAGCTGGTGTTGGATGTGTCGTTGGCAAGTGCGCGATCCATAAGGTCGGCGATTTGGTCAAAACCAACGGTTGCACGGTAAAGTGGTGTCAAATCAAGAGTACGCATAGGTCATCCTTTATCAAGCGATAACAAGTGTTTGGCCTTCCGGAATTGGACAGGCCGTTGTGAAAGGGCCCTGACATCAGGCGCCCTTGAACAATAATTGGGGATGGTCGAATTGCGTTTCAAGGGGCAGGCGATATTGCGCGTCTGATCCCGATCATCTGTGCCTATGGGCGCACGAACTTTGCGCCACCTTCGCTGCGCTGGCCGTTGGTGATGATCTGGCGTGCGCCGCCGATGCTTTGACTGCTAAAACTGTCGCGCAATTGTGCCAGCGGAATTTCGAGCGATGTGCCGATCGAGATGCGATTGCCGTCGACTTCGGCCATTGCAGACACAACAGACACGATCTGGGCCTCGCCGTTCTGGATGGTAAACACAGGCGCACCTGACGCGCCAAAGGCGATGTCGCAGCTCATCAAAATGACCCCGTTTTGCCGATCAATCACGCTGCAGATTTCTTGCAGGCTGGCCGCATTTGCACGGTCACGGGCATAGGACACGATGCCGATCTGGTCCCCCGCATCGGGTTTGCGCGCAATGCCAAATGGATTGATGCGCCCGTTCCGAATGGGTTGATCCAGTTCTAGCAATGCGATGTCAAAGGCGACCTCTGACGTGTCTGTGTTGGTTCCGATATGGTTGTAGTCGGGGTGGGCCAACATGCGTCTGATCCCGCGCGATGCCTCGGCTCGGCCATCGCGCAAGCCCGCCTCGAACCGGAAACGGGCAGGGTCAATCAATGTGCCATCATCTTGATAAAGACAGTGTGCCGCCGTCAGGATCAACGTGGGCTCGATCAATGCAGCGGTGCAAAACCCCTTGTTGATAATGTCGAGCCTGCCGACACCTTCCCAACCCTTGCTATCATTGCGGGTTTGCAACGTCACCAGACCGGTGTCTTGCGCGTGCAGCACAGACCCCATCAAAATGGTCAAAAGTATCGCCAAGACCCGCATCGTCGCCCTCATATCGTTTGCAGCGTTATGACCACTGCTTGCGGCGACTTTAAGGCATTAGCGCAAGATTGGAACCGGTGGTTTTTGCCCCATCTGTCCATCAAGGCCCGCAGGACGCGGCCCGCCAGTGGCCCAATCCAGCAATTCGACGGTGTGCACGATCGGTGTGTCCGTCGCAGAGCCGATTTGCATCATGCACCCGATATTGCCCGCGGCGATAATCTCGGGTTGAAGCGCCTCTAAGGTCTGGACCTTGCGGGTTTTCAGTTGGCCTGAAATTTCGGGCTGCATCAGGTTATATGTCCCCGCTGACCCACAGCACAGGTGGCTATCGGCAGGTTCCAGCACGGTAAACCCCGCCTTTTTCAAAAGGGTTTTGGGGTGGGTCTTGATCTGCTGGCCGTGTTGCAGCGAACAGGCCGCGTGATAGGCGACCCGCGTCTGGCGGTCGGGCAATTCGGGCAGGTCAAGCTTCATCAGCACCTCTGACACGTCCATCGCAATGGCGGACACGCGTGCGGCATCGGCGGCCAGATCAGTGTTGCGGAACATATGACCATAGTCTTTGACGGTTGTGCCGCAGCCCGATGTGTTGATCACGATCGCGTCTAGCCCTGCGTCCATTTCCTTGGTCCAGGCGGCAATGTTTTTGGCGGCGGTCGCGTGGCTTTCGCTTTCTTTGCCCATGTGGTGGGTCAGTGCGCCACAACAGCCTTGGCCGTCGGGGATAACCACCTCTGCGCCAAGACGGGTCAGAAGGCGGATGGTTGCATCGTTGATGTCTGTGTTCAGCGCCCGTTGTGCGCAGCCTGTCATCAATGCGACCCGCATTTTGCGGTCGGGCACGGCGAATGTTTGTGGATCATCATTGCGTGACACAGGCGGGATAACCGATGGCGCCATCGCAATCATGGCACGCAAGCGCGGGTCGGGGATGAACCGCGCAAACGGACGTCCGATCTTGGCCCCAAGCAAGGCCAACCGGAACCGGCCCGGGTAGGGAAGTATGCGCGCCAGCACCCAGCGCAGCACGCGATCTGACAGGGGTCGTTTGTAGTTGTCTTCGATATAGGCGCGCGCGTGATCGACCAGGTGCATATAATGCACACCAGATGGACAGGTCGTCATGCACGCCAGACACGACAGGCATCTGTCGATATGCATCACTGTTTTGGGATCAGGGGTGCGCTCGTTCTCAAGCATATCCTTGATCTGGTAGATGCGCCCGCGCGGGCTGTCGAGTTCATCACCAAGGATCTGATAGGTCGGGCAAGTCGCCGTGCAAAACCCGCAATGCACGCAGGCCCGCAGAATGTCGTTGGACCGTTTGGTCGCGGGATCGGTCAGCTGCTGTGGTGTGAATGTCGTTTGCATTAGCCCATGATCCCCGTGTTCAATATGCCGCGTGGGTCGAATTTGCCGCGCAACCCTTTGGCGATGGCCGCAAGCGGTGCGGGTTCGGGGTGAAATGTCTCGCCCGTCCCACGGATCAATGTGGCATGACCCGCAGTGCCCGCCATCGCCCTCCGCACGTCTGTTCCCACAGGGCAAAGCGCCCAAATCAATCCGCCGCCCCAATCATATTGCACAGCTGTTGCACTGATCTGCGCGGTCAGCGTGGCCGCATCTGACGGTTTGACAGAAATGCGCCAAACGTCGCCTGACTGATCTGCAAATGCCGTGACATCGCGCACCGCTTTCCAGTCGCCTGTCACCTCCTCAAGCGCGCCAAATGGCGCTAGCAATTTGCCCAGTGCCCCGGCGCGATAGTCAACGGATGCCTTGAACCCTTCTAGGCGAAGCTGGGTCAGTTGCCGGGCAGGGTCGTGGGCCACGCCCGTCACCTCGAATGGTGATCCAAGTGCGGCAGACATCGCCTTTATCGCGGTGGCGTCATCCAAGCCGTGCAATGCCAAAGTCACCTCGGCTTCGACCGCCGGCAACACTTTGAATGACACTTCGGTCAGCACGCCCAATGTGCCATAGGCGCCGGCCATCAGCTTGACCAAGTCATAACCGGTGACGTTTTTCATCACGCGGCCACCGTTTTTCACGATGTTGCCCGCGCCATCCACAAACCGCACCCCAAGCAAAAAATCGCGGCACGCCCCAACAGCGATACGGCGCGGCCCCGATATATTGGCCGCCACAACACCGCCAATTGTCGGTGTGCCATCCGTGCCCAGCAACGCGCGATGATCCATCGGCTCAAACGCAAGTCGCTGGTTCTGGGCGGCAAGCGTCGCCTCAATTTCGGCCAAAGGCGTGCCTGCGCGGGCCACCAGCGTCAGCGCGCCTGGCTCATGCAATGTGATCCCCGACATGCCAGCCATCGACAACACTTCACCTGTCGCGCGCCCAATCGGGCGGGTGCCACCACCAACAATTCGGATCGGCCCTTTTGCGGATTGAATGGCCGCGCTCAATTCGGTCTCTGATGTAGGGGTCATATGATCTTCTTTTGGCTGAAAATACCGTGGGGGTGTGGGGGCAACGCCCCCGCGGGGTTTGTCAAAACCCCCTTATGCAACGCGGCGGGGTTCTGACGCATCAAGCGGAAATACTTTGGCCGCATTCAACAACCATTTGGGATCGAACACATCTTTGATTGCCATCTGCGCCTCTAGATCCGCTTGATTAAACTGCACATGCATCAGGTCGCGTTTTTCGATGCCAACCCCGTGTTCGCCAGTCAGACAGCCACCCACATCAACACAAAGCTTCAGGATTTCAGCACCAAACGCCTCGCAAAGCTCCAGATCGCCTTCTTTATTGGCATCAAACAGGATCAGCGGATGCATGTTGCCGTCGCCTGCGTGAAATACGTTGCCAACGTCCAGCCCAAACTCTTTCGACATCTCTGAAATCCGGCGCAAAACAAACGGCAGTTCGGACACAGGGATCGTGCCATCCAGACACATATAGTCGTTGATTTGGCCCATCGCGCCGAATGCAGATTTGCGCCCCAACCAGATGCGACCTGCTTCATCTGCGTCTTTGGCTTCGCGTAATTCCACAGGGTTATGCTTGGCCGCGATTTTCATGATCAGGGCAAGTTGCGCATCAATTTCGGCGTCCGATCCTTCAACCTCTACGATCAAAAGCGCCTCGCACATCGGATAACCCGCGTGGGCGAAATTCTCGGTGGCTTCAATGCACGGGCGGTCCATGAATTCGATCGCGACCGGCAGAACGCCTGCTTGAATAATGTCTGTCACAACTTGGCCTGCCACTTCGGAACTGTCGTAGCCCATTAACACGGGCCGCGCGCCTTCGGGTTTGGGCAAAATGCGCAAGGTCGCTTCTGTCACGACGCCCAACTGCCCCTCTGATCCGCAGATTACACCCAACAGATCAAGCCCGCCTGCATCCAGATGACCACCGCCGATTTCAACCACCGTGCCATCCATCATGACCATCGTGACGCCCATCAGGTTGTTTGTCGTCACGCCGTATTTCAGGCAATGCGCGCCGCCAGAATTCATCGCGATATTGCCTGCAATCGCACAAGCAAGCTGGCTTGACGGATCAGGTGCATAGAAAAACCCGTCGGTTTCCACCGCCCCTGTGACTGACAAGTTGGTGCGCCCGGTTTGCACGCGGATATAGCGGTCGTCATAATTGGTTTCGATCACACCGCTCATTTTCGCCACGCCAAGGATCACGCTATCTGCCGTGGGCAATGCTCCGCCCGCCAGTGACGTGCCCGACCCGCGTGGCACAACAGGCACGTTCATGTCGTGGCAAATCTTCATCACGGCGGCCACTTCGTCTGTATTGGCGGGCAGCACAGCGCACATCGGCGGGCAGCGATAGGCGGTCAGCCCGTCACATTCATAGGCGCGTGTTTCGGACAATTCGGTAATGATCGCATCCGCAGGCAACACTGTGCGAAGCCGTTCGACCAGTTGGTCTTTGCGGTACAAGACACGGGTATCTGGTGCTGGCATTTGCATGACGACTCTCCTACGGGTGGCTTTGGTAAATAAATATAACCAATTTTTGCGGATGGCAAGTTTTACCACACAGCGTTAGCGTGGCCGCATGAATATGATCGACCTTGTCCGTTTGTTGCAGCCCCTTGATTGGGTTGCCTCTGTTTACCTTGTCACAATGTGGCTGATCCTGAGCTATGTCATTGAACATCCGCCAAAATCGCGCCCCTCGGTCACGGTGCTGATGTCGCAACGGCGGCGCGACTGGATGCATGTTTTTGTGCACCGCGACCCGCGCATTTTCGACAGTCAGATCTTGGCAAGCTTGCGCCAAGGCACGTCGTTTTTCGCATCCACCTGTATTTTTGCCATTGGGGGTGTGCTGGCGCTTGCAAAGAATACCGACCCGTTGGTGGGCGTCGCCCAAGAGGTCACGGCGACCATGACCCCAGTGCTGATGATCCAGATCAAGCTTGCGTTTGTGGCGCTGTTTTTGACGAATGCATTTCTGAAATTCGTCTGGGCCAATCGGGTGTTCGGCTATTGCGCTGTTCTTATGGCTGCTGTGCCCAACAACCCTGATGATCCGGTCGCGCACCCGCGCGCGCAGCAAGCCGCCGAGCTGAACATCCGTGCTGCGATGAATTTTAACCGCGGCCTGCGTGCGCTTTACTTTGCGATTGGCGCGCTTGCGTGGTTGCTTGGGCCTGTGGCGCTGATCATTGCTGCTACAGTCGTGATCTGGGTAGTCTGGTCACGGGAATTTGCATCGATCCCGCGCGATATTCTGCTAAGAGAAGATCCATGAAGCTGATTGCACTGTTAAGCTGTATCGCGGGCACGGCCATGGCCGATGCACCCGAAATCACCAATGTCACCGTCAGCGGTGGACGTTTTGACGTGACGCTGACGCACCCCGATACAGGCTGGGATCACTACGCCGATGGCTGGCGTGTGGAGGATGCAGATGGCGTCATTCTTGGCACGCGCGTCTTGGGCCACCCGCATGTGAATGAACAGCCATTCACACGCTCTTTCACGATTGATGGGCCGTTGCCGGACGTTGTGTTCGTGCGGTCGCGGTGTATCGTTGACGGCTGGTCGGACACGGTGTTTGAGGTCGCAACAAAGTAGGATGGGTTTTAACCCATCTTGCGCCCCTCGCGCAGCCATGCGGCAATCGACAATAATGCCGCCAACACCAAAAACGCCCACGCAGGCAGTATTGGACTGCTGCTGATATCTTGGGTCTGAAACGCACCGCGAGGGGTGATCGCGATCCAACCACGGCCCGCTGCGGGGCGGCCCGCACGGGCAATGCGCACATCAAATGACCCATCCGCGATCTGCAAAATCCCGCCGCGTCCCGCGTCAACCACTGGCTTCATCACATCGCCAGTGGCAATCGTTTCCACGAATTCACGTGGCGCAGCGGGGCCAAGGGCGGTGACGGTTTCAAATTCGCCTTCTTTCAGGCGGTAAAGACCAACATCAGGTGCATCCCATAGTGTTTCAAAACGACCGGGCGCTGTTTGTTCAAGCGGCAGCACGGTTTGCGTGCCGTCGGGGTGCGTGATCGTCACGTCGTCTGCGGTGTCATTCAGCGTGCGGCGGATGATCTGCATCGTCTGTCCGCTTCCTTGGGCAAACAATGCCTCTTCCTCAAGATCGGGTTCTTTCATCATCCAATGTGCAAGACGCCGCAGCAATTCCAACTGCGGACCGCCCCCTTCAAAACCGCGATCCCACAGCCAGCTTTGATCCGATGCAATCAACGCCACGCGCCCTTCGCCAATGCGGTCTAGGGTTAACAATGGCCGTCCGCCCAGACCCGACATCACGGTTTTCGCAGTCTCTGGCACGATCACATCGACCAATCTGAACCAGCGCCCCCAACCGGGCCCATCGTCGTTTGAGCCGGGTGAAAACGCGGCCAATCCTTCGGTCACCGGATGCCTGTCACCTATGTCGGTGATTTGCGGCGTATAGCCTTCTTCGAACACCCGTGCCGTGGGCGCGCCGGGCAGGATTTCCCCCAAGGGTGAGCGATAGATGCTTTCAGCGCCGCCATACTCGGGGCCTGATGACACCAATACGGCGCCGCCTTGGGTCACGTAATTGCGGATATTATCCAGATATTCGGCGGGCAAAATTCCGCGTCTGCGATAGCGGTCAAAGATGATCAGATCAAAGTCGTTGATCTTTTCCAAAAACAATTCGCGGGTCGGGAACGCGATCAGGGACAGCTCGTCCACAGGCACGCCGTCTTGTTTTTCTGGCGGGCGCAGAATGGTGAAATGCACCAGATCAACGCCAGCGTCCGATTTCAAAAGATTGCGCCACGTGCGTTCACCCGGATGCGGTTCACCCGATACAAGCAAAACGCGCAAACGGTCGCGCACACCGTTGATCTGCACCACTGCCGCATTGTTGCGGTCGGTCAGTTCTGATGCCTCAGCCGGCGTTGAAAATTGCACAACGTTCATACCGCCATGCGGCAGATCAAGCGGCAGTTCGATGTCTTGGCCAACAGGCACTTGGAATGTGATTGGCGCCTCTCCGTCGATCGCGATGGACAGGGGCACGATAGCGTCGGGGGCGGGCGCGGCCCCTTGGTCTTCGATCCTAAGGGTCAGGGTGACTGTTTCGCCCAAAATTGCAAAGGCAGGTGCGTTGGACACGATGAGCCGGCGATCCCAATCGGTGTTGCGGCCCGTCAAAATTGCGTGGATCGGTGCGGGCAGGGTGGGTGTGCGCCCGATGTCGTGCAACCGTCCATCCGTGATCATCACGATGCCTGCGACCCGTGCTTGGGGTTCTTCGGACAGGGCGGCGGACAGGGCTGTCATCAGTTCGGTGCCAGCGTCACCCTCACCGTCGCCCACTGTTACCTCGCGCAATTCGGTGTTGTCGCGGCGGGCAATCTCGGACCGCAGGTTGTCGAGCGCGGTTTGCGTTTGCGCGGTGCGGTCGCTGATCACTTGGCTGGCGGATTGGTCGATCACGGCGATGACGATGTCCGACAGCGGCGCGCGGTCTTCTTGCAAGATCGACGGATTGCCAAGGGCCGCAAGCACGGCGATTGCGGCCAAGGCGCGCAGCCACCACCCCGACAACCGCCGCCATGCGCCAAAGCCGATCAGCACGGCGGCAAAACCCGCCAGCACCAGCAAGGCAACCATGGGGATCAGCGGATCAAGGATAAGCGTCGAAGTCATCGTCTACTGCCCCAAACGGTCAAGCAATGCAGGCACATGCACCTGATCGGATTTATAATTGCCTGTCAGCACATGCATGATCAGATTGACCCCGAACCGCAGCGCAAATTCGCGTTGCCGTTCGCCAGCCGTGCCGCGCCCCACGGGGAACATGCGGTTGCCAAACCGGTCCACGGCCCATGCGCGCGCCCAATCGTTGCCGCCGATTACCACCGGCGTCACGCCGTCATTGAGATTACGGAATGGCATCCCTTCGACCTGTTCGGCGCTTATTGGCGATGCCTCGACCCAGATGTCGCGGCTGGCATAACGGCCGGGAAAGTCTTGGAGAAGGTAGAATGTGCGCGTCAACACATGGTCTTGGGGGATCGTTTCGATCGCAGGAATATCAAGACCGCGTGCGATGGCCTGCAACTTGCGTCCTTCGGGGCTGCCTGATCCAAAACGTGCGGTGTCGGCGTCGCGGGTGTCAAACAAGATCATCCCGCCGCCGCGCAAATAGCGGTTCAGCTTGCCATACGCCTCACGGCTGGGAAGCGGTTGGTCGGCTGTGACAGGCCAATAGAGGAATGGAAAGAACGCAAGTTCGTCGGATTCGAGATTAACAGCCACCGGATCATTGGGTTCAATCGACGTGCGGCGGAACAGGGTTTGCGACAGCCCCAGCAGCCCTGCGCCAGCTTCATCGTCGGTTTGGCTGTCACCTGTGATGATGTGGCCCAGAACCACGGCGGTGGTGGCCGCGATTGCGGCGTCGTCTTGGGCGTGGGCATCGGGGGCAAAGGCGAACAGTAGCATGATCGCCGCCGCCACATCAGCGCGTGGGCCGCGCAGACGTCCGCTGATCGCCAAGGACGCGATGATGTCGATCAAGAGAAGGCCCATTGCCGCGTTCAAAAGCCAGCCTTTCAGGGCGGTTTGCTGCACGGCAGCCAAGCCTTGCACGGCAATGCGCGAAGGCCATGCAGCAGGCGACAATGTGGTTTCGGCGGTCACGACATTCAGCGCGATCTGTTGATCTGCACCCGTATAGAGCCCTGGCTGAAGCGCGGGGCCAGCAACGCCGTCACCCAGAATTTCACCATCAACACCAGCCAGCGTTCCGCCGTCTTGCAGCCTGCCAAAGCCGTCCAATACTTGGGTTGGCAGCCAAGTTGTGCCCGCCAGCGCAGCCGTGTCCGTGGTGGCGGGGCGTGTGGAAATGGCAAGCCGTTCCAGCATTTGCACGAACAGGCCCGACAGCGGCAGAGTCGTCCATTCCGCGTTGGCCGTGACATGGGCCAGCACGACCTGCCCGTCACCCATGAATTTACGAGTCATCAGGGGGGTGCCATCGGCCAGTTGTGCGATTACACGTTCCGAAAGTGTGGGGTCGGGTTGCGCCATGACCTGTGACGAGACGGTCACATCGTCAGGCACGCTGAGCCCAAAGAAGGGGGAGTTTTCGGTGAAAGGGGCAAGTGATTTCGGCTCTCCCCAGCTCATGGCGCCGCCGACGCTGCGGCCACCAGCGCGTAGGCGCACAGGCAAAAGAGGGTCTTCGTCGCTGCGGCCCAGATCGGACGCGGCAAGGCGGGGGCCAGCAAAGCGAAGCAGCAAGCCGCCGTTTTCGATCCACGTGATCAGCCCGTCTTCTTCTAGTCCTGTCAGGGTCGCGACATCGGCCAGAATGATAACATCGGGATTGGCCAGCAGCACGTCTTCGATTGCGCCATTGATCAGGTCAGCGGTGGGTTCCAGCGCCTCTCGTAGGTAATAAAGCGGCGACAAAAGGTCGAGCCCTTCGCGGTCGTCGCGGCCTGCGATCAGGGCGACTTCCCGGCGGCGCAGGGCATCATCGGCCAAGGTCACGGCCCCCGCAGAGCGTTGCCCTGTGATTTCAAAGCGCGTGATGCGGTTGCGCAGTTCGGGTGGCAGGGTCAAGGACACCGCGCCGTCCGCATCGCCCGATGCAAATGTCAGGTCGACGGCCTGTAGCGGGCGTTCGACCCCTGCCGGATCGCGCCCGATGGCGGTGATTGGCACGGTAGCACTTGCCCCTGTGGGGGTGCGCGTTGCGGTCACAGTGATTGCGCCGTCGGTAAGTGTTGCAGGCCGCAGCCCGAATGTCGGGCGCGGAGATTGGAAGACAGTGACGGGCCCAGCCGTTTCCAGAGCGGAGAGAATTGCGGACCGTTCGGGGTAATCAAGACCGTCTGACATCCAGTAGGTTTCAAAGCTGTCTGATTGCGCAGTGATCCAGTCAGCCGCGGCTTGGGGTTGCCAAGGTTGCGGTTGCAGGTTCGCAAGCCGGTCTTGCCAATCGGCCCCGGATGCAAAGATAGGTGCGTTTGCGGGCAAGTCGGACAGGTTGATGACGGCGACGGGTCGATCGCTGCGCATGGCATCGGCCAAAAGCCCGTCGATCCGCGCAATACGTGCCGCCCAGTTTGGTGCGCCCGCCCATGACCCATCAAGTGCGATCAGCAGTTTGCCCGTGCCGCCGCGCGTGTCTGTGGGGTTCAGAACCGGCCCAGCAAACCCGATAATAAGCGCCGCGATCCCAATGAGACGCAAAAGCAAAAGCCACCAAGGCGTGCGGTCTGATTGGCTTTCGTCGTCGGTCAGGCCCAGAAGCAGCGCCACGCCCGGGAATCTGCGTTTTATGGGGGCGGGGGGCACAGCACGCAGCAGTATCCATAAGATCGGAAGCACGATCAGTCCGATCAGCAGCAGCGGTGCTGTGAAACCAAGGGGGCCGATTGTCCACATTTAGAGGGTGTTCCTTGCTGTGGACAGCCGGGGCGCTGCCCCGGACCCCGAGGTATTGATGGCAAATGGAAGCATTAGTGACGCCCTTCGATTGCGTGGTAGAGCCACAAGAGGGCGGATGTTGCAGATGCGTCGGTGTGGTGGGTGTGGAACTGCCAACCGGTGTTGCGGGCCAGATCATGCAGGGCGGATTTTCGGCTCATAAGCCGATCGAGGTAGCGCGATTTGAGGTCGCCCGCAGAGAGTGTTTCGTGGCTGATCGCCCCACCCATAGATTGGAAATGTGTGCGACCGTGGAAGGGAAACGTCTCTTCCAGGGGGTCAAGAATTTGCAGAATGCAGCCTTTGATGCCGGTATCTGCCGCCTTTTGCACAGCGGTAGTGGTTGCGCTGAGGTCGCCAAGGAAATCGCTGATAAAGATGGCTTTGCCGTTGGGCAGGAGTCCGTCGGTGTCGGGCGCGCCGAATTCATCATCTGTGGCGGTGCACATCAGATCTGCCATGCGTTGAATTTGGCCTGTGCCGCGTTTGGGGGGCAATCTGTTGCCCGAAAACCCAACCCGTTCCCCGCCGCGCGACAGCAAGATCGCCGCAGCCAGGCCAAGGGTGCGGGCGCGATCGAGTTTTGTGGGAAGGTTATCATCCGAGTTGAATTGCATGGCCGCAGAGGTATCGACCCAAAGCATGACCGATTGCGCGATTTGCCATTCTTTATCGGCGACAAAATTGCCATCAGCGCGGGCCGAGCGCCGCCAGTCGATTGCGCGGGCGTCATCGCCCATGCCTGCGGGCCGGTATTGCCAGAATGTATCGCCCATACCGGCGCGTCTGCGCCCGTGATCCCCGATATTGACCGTCGACGCCAATTGGTCTGCCGCAGCGAGGAGCGCAGGCAGAGGTGCGGCAAGTGTTTCCGCGTCAGATCGAAGGGAAAGCGGTGTTGTCACGCGGCGGCCTGTGCATTGGTAACAGACGTCGCCACAGATGTGATAACATCGGTGACTTGCATACCGCGTGCGCGCGCCGCGAATGACAAGGCCATTCGGTGTTCAAGGACGGGAACGGCCATGTTCATCACGTCTTCTGCGGAAGGGGCCAGTCTGCCGTCAAGCAAGGCGGAGGCGCGCACCGTCAGCATCAAGGCTTGCGCTGCCCGTGGACCCGGACCCCAGCTGACGTTTTCTTGCACAACGGCGGGGGCATTTGCATCCGGGCGGCAAGCGCGCACCAGATCGAGGATCATATCAACGATATTGTCGCCAATCGGCATACGACGCAGCAGGGTTTGGGCGGCAAGCAATTCGTCAGCGGTGAACACGGCTGTCGCCTCATCCTCGGCTGCGCCAGTGGTGGCGATCAGGATGTCTTTTTCCGTATCGCGGTCAGGGTAAGGCACGTCGATTTGCACCAAGAAGCGGTCAAGCTGCGCCTCTGGCAGGGGGTAGGTGCCTTCTTGTTCGATCGGGTTTTGGGTGGCGAGAACGTGGAAGGGCGCGCCAAGCGGGCGATGTTCACCTGCGATTGTGACCTCTTTTTCCTGCATCGCCTGTAAAAGAGCGGACTGGGTGCGCGGTGAGGCGCGGTTAATCTCGTCTGCCATAAGCAGTTGGCAGAAAATCGGCCCTTCAACGAAGCGGAATTTGCGGGTGCCATCGGGGTTGGTGTCAAGAATTTCGGAGCCCAAAATATCGGCGGGCATCAAGTCGGGCGTAAATTGGATGCGATTGCCGTTGAGCCCCATGACCGTCGACAGCGTGTCCACAAGGCGGGTTTTCCCAAGACCGGGCAGCCCGATCAAGACAGCATGGCCACCGCATATCAGCGCCGAAAGGGTCAGATCGACCACGCGGGACTGCCCGATGAACCGTTTGCCGATGCTGGTCCGTGCCTGCGCCAGCTTGCCACGCAAAATTTCGATGTCAGCGACCATTTGATCGGGGTTTGCCATGACAAGTCTCCTGTTTCAGCTATATGCTTATAACATCAGATAACCCCAATAACCCCAATGGCAAAATCAATGACCGGACAAAAGATCGTGACCCCAAGCGCAGAAAGCCTTGCTGCATCCGCGCGCGCTGCCAAAAAAGGCGGTTTGCCGCCGGTGCATTTGTGGAATCCGCCGTTCTGCGGGGATCTGGATATGCGGATCGCGCGTGACGGGACGTGGTTCTATTTGGGCACGCCGATTGGACGGTTTGAATTGGTTAAGCTGTTTTCGACGATTCTACGCCGTGATGGAGATGATTATTTTCTCGTCACGCCCGTTGAAAAGGTGGGGATCACGGTGGATGACGCCCCGTTTGTTGCGGTGGATTTTAACGCGGTGGATGACGGGTTGGTGTTTGAGACGAATGTGGGGGATTTTGTGGCCGCTGGCCCCGATCACCCCATTCGCGTGGAACGTGACCCCGAAACGGGAGAGCCTTCGCCCTATATTCTTGTCCGGTCCAATCTAGAGGCGCTGATTGATCGCAAGTCGTTTTACCGCCTTGTGGATGTGGGTGTGACGCAGGCCGTTAACGGCGTTGACTGGTTCGGTGTGACGTCAAACGGTGCATTCTTTGGCATTATTCCGGCGGATGAGCTGCCGTAATGCCAAAGTTTTGCGCGAACCTGACGATGCTTTTCACTGAGCTGCCGTTTCTGGAACGGTTTGGCGCGGCGCGCACGGCAGGGTTTGAAGCGGTCGAGGTGCTTTTCCCGTATGATGTCGCTGTGCCTGACATGCTGGATATGCTGGGCCGCAATGAACTGCCGCTTGCTTTGATAAACTGTCCGCCGCCGAATTATACGGGCGGTGAACGCGGGTTTGCTGCTGTCGCCAGATCACGGTTTCAGCAGGATTTCAGACGTGCCGCGCGGTATGCCAAGGCGCTTGGCGCCAGGCATTTGCATATCATGGCAGGTGTTGCCGACGGCGACGTTGCGCGCGCAACATTCGTGGAAAACCTGCGCTGGGCGGCGGCGCAGGCACCAGATCAGTCTTTGACGATCGAGCCGATCAACCGCGATGACATGCCGGGATATTTTCTGGCTGATTTCGATTTGGCCGCTGACATTATCCGTGAAATTGATGCGCCGAACTTGCGCCTGCAATTTGATGCCTATCACGCGCAAAAAATTACAGGCGATGTGATGGGCACATGGGGCCGCGTGCGCGATCTGGTTGTGCATGTGCAGGTGGCCCAGACCCCGCACCGCACAGCGCCTGATCAGTCGGATATTGATTATGCCGCGTTTTTCGCGCGGCTTGATTCCGACGGATACGGCGGGTGGGTCAGCGGGGAATACACCCCCGCCGACCGCACCGACCTGTGTTTGGATTGGATAAAGTAGGATGGGTTTTAACCCATCATTGCGCGGACAGGGATTGGGCCAACCGCATCAGTGAAACCGCTTGGGTGCGATAGCCGAACGGGTCATCTCCGCGGTTCGTATTTCCCAGTGAAATGGCATCCTCATAGGCCCAATCGCCCAGATAATCGGAACCGCGCATCAGCTGGCCAAACCCCGCAATCGCCGCTGCAAACCGGACCTCTGAGGTTGCTGTCAAATCAGGTGTGATTGGCATCTCCAACAGCTGGCTGTCATTTGCACCGGGTGTTTTATAGCGCAACTTCAAGAACCCCAGTTCGCCAGATGTGTCGGCGATTGCGGCTGCCCCATAACGAAGATCGTCGTTCAAGGTTGCAGGGCTGCCGACGGGCGTGACCTCGTAGATCGCGGTGACAGTGTGGCCCGCCCCAAGCTCTCCTGCATCGACGCGGTCATTGTTGAAATCCTCGCGGCGCAGGCCGCGTGTTTCATAGCCTATCAACCGGTATTCTGCGACCGTAGCAGGGTTGAATTCAACCTGCACTTTCACGTCATTGGCAATCGGGAACAGCGTGCCAGAGAGTTGATCAACCAGCACTTTTTGTGCCTCAGTCAGATCATCAATATATGCGGCTTGTCCGTTGCCGTTTTGGGCCAACGCCTGCATTGTTGCATCATCCAGATTGCCGCGCCCGAACCCCAAAACAGACAGATAAGTGCCGTCTTTGCGTTTGCGGGCGATAAAGTCTTTTAATGCGTTCGGGTCGTTCAGACCAACATTGAAATCCCCGTCAGTTGCCAACACAACGCGGGATATCTGGCCGCCTTCTGCCATCGCGCGGGCTGTGGCATAGGCCTGTTCAAGCCCGCCTTGCCCATTGGTCGCGCCACCAGCGCCAAGCCCGTCGATCGCGCCCAAAATCGCCGTCCTGTCAGATGCGAATGTAGGGGCAAGAACTTGTCCCGCGCTGCCCGCATATTCGACGATCGCCACCTGATCATCGGGCTGGAGTTGCCCAAGCATCAGGCGAAACGACTGTTTAAGAAGCGGCAGTTTATCTGGTTGGTTCATCGACCCGGAGGTGTCGATCAAGAACACAAGGTTTAGGGGTGGCCTGTCATCGGTAACGGGCGGCTTGCCTGCGATGGCAATATGAACCAGCTGGGTGTCGGCATTCCACGGCGTTGGCATTACGGAAACCGTTGGACGGAACGGTCCATCTGATGCGGTGGGCAGCGGATAGTCGTAGGGGAAATAATTGATCATTTCCTCGACCCGCACGGCATCTGGGTTTGGCATCACCCCACGCCGAAGATCGGACCGGATGACGCTGTAGCTGGCCGTATCTACATCAATCGAAAATGTCGAAACAGGGGTTTGGGACGTGACTGTCACGGGGTTCTCTGGGCCGTTCGCGAAAGTTTCAGGGTTAGGGGCAATCGGGTCGATCTGTACGATTGTCAGGTCTGCTGTGGTTTCAAGCGACAGGCTTTTTTGTGCGGCGGCAGGTGCGATGACGCGGCCAGCAGGTACAGGCGCCATCATCAAATCGGTGTCGTCCAAAACCTCTACCTCAGCCACGGGCGTTTGAAAGTTGCCAGGTGCCCCGGCAAGCCGTTCTGCCAACGTCTGCTGGTTGCGTCCGCGCATCAGATCCTGTGTTGCGGGTGATAGAAACAAAAACCCGCACGCGACAAGTGCCGTGGTTGTGATGAGCCCTGCGGGGGATGTCAGTTTCGTAAACATGGTGGTCACTCCTGTCCAAATGGTTGCAGCAGTGTGACGTGGTTGTGTGGCCTGTCCTTGGGCGGCGGCGAAATTTTCCATCGCCAATGCAATGTTTGCCTGTTTGCGCGCAGCATCAGGTGCGGGGGTGACGTCTGTCATGGCTGATTTGAGGTCATCAAGCGGGTTTGTCATTGTGCATCCTCCTGCGTGCGCAGTGCCGCAAGCCGTTTTTTGGCGTCTGATATACGCCAGCTGATCGTGCCCTCTGATACGCCTAGCACCTCGGCGGCTTGGGCGTGGGTTGCATCATCCAGCACAAGCGCGAGCGTATCTCGCAATTCATCCGAAAGGCTGTTCATCGCGCGCGTCAACCAATCGCGTTTGTCGCTGGCGTCCGTTGCATCCGCCACGCGGGCGATTTCCCAATCACCCCAACCTGTCGTGGCCCGCGCATAACTTGCCTGCTTGCGCCGTCTGTCGTGGGCGGCATTCACGGCCACACGGTAGAGCCACGTCGTGACCCGCGCACGGCCTTGATAGCTGCGCAGTTTTGCAGGCAGGGCGGCACAGATGTCTTGGGTCAGATCCTCTGCCTCTGGCTTGGACCCTGTCAGGCGAAAGCAGAATGCGAACAGCCGATCATAGTGCCGGTCCAACAACACAGCAAAGGCCGCCCCATCGCCAAGGGCCGCCGCAGTCGCCAAGTCTTCGTCTGTTGTTGTCATACGCATCACGGTGGTTCGACGCATCTGTCGCGTCAATCCTTGGCCGGATGTTGAATTTATTTTGCGCTTGGCTGCATCAGCCCAAATAATCAATGATCGGACAGTCGGGCATATTGTCGCCACGGCATGACGACACCAGATGGGCCAGCTCATCGCGCAGCGATTGCAGCTCTTTTTGTTTTTGCTCAATCTGGGCCAATCGGTCGGATGCGATTTTCTTGACCTCGGCGCTGTTGCGGTCCTGATCCTGATACAGCCCAAGCAGTTCGCGACATTCTTCGATCGAGAAACCAAATTCGCGCGACCGTCGCACAAACGTCAACTTGCGCACGGCGGCCTCATCATATGTGCGATAACCCGACGCTGTGCGCGACGGTGCGTTGACCAAGCCGATGTCGGCATAATAGCGGACGGTTTTGACAGGTAATCCTGCGGCGTTTGATGCGGCTGAAATGTTCATTTGATCGCTCCTTGACCTTCTAGTTACTGGAGACATTAGGTGTATAGGCAAGACAAAGCAAAGCGATTCTGACGGCGCATAAAAATGCAGAACCCTCCTGCTGGGGAATGTTGTTGGGTCATTAGCAGCAATCAGTATTTCAAACGGAGGCGACCATGCCCAAGGACACCACGACAAAAACCGCCAGCCTTTATCGGATGGTCACGGATAAGCACACCTGCCCATATGGTTTGAAATCCAAGGACCTGTTGGAACGGCAGGGGTATAAGGTGGACGACAACCTGCTGACCACACGCGAGCAGACCGATGCGTTCAAGGCGGAACACGATGTGCAGACCACGCCACAAACATTTATCGCAGGCAAGCGCATTGGCGGTTATGACGATCTGGAAATCCATTTCGGCAAGGCAGAACCAAATGCAGATGGCACGACATATCAACCCGTCATCGCATTGTTCGCGATTGCCGCGTTGATGGCCGTTGCGGTCACATGGGTGTCGAGCGGCGTGATTTTCACAGGGCGTACGATTGAATGGTTTGTCGCGATTGCGATGGTTCTGCTTGGGTTGCAAAAACTTCAGGATGTGGAAAAATTTTCGACGATGTTCCTGAATTACGATCTGCTTGCGCAGCGTTGGGTGCGATATGGTTATGTCTATCCGTTTGTCGAAACGGGTGCAGGTCTTTTGATGTTGGCGGGCGCGTTGACATGGGCATCGGCACCAGCGGCGTTATTTGTGGCAACAATCGGCGCGGTCAGCGTGTTCAAGGCGGTCTATATCGACAAGCGAGAGCTTAAATGTGCCTGTGTCGGCGGTGATAGCAACGTGCCCTTGGGGTTTGTATCACTGACCGAAAATCTAATGATGATCGCTATGGCCATCTGGATGCTCTCAAAGCTGTGATGAACAATCCTGTTGACCTTCCAGTAGATGGAAGGCGTAGGGTGATAAAAAGGTTTCAAAGAAAGTGCCCCAATGAAGCGTGTTATTGTGATTGGACTGATCGGGTTTGCGGCTGTCGCGGCATATCTTTGGTCGTCAGATCGGACAACGCCCCAGACCAGCATTGCAACTGTGGGCGGGGCGCTTGTGGATATCGACGTGCCAGATGCGTTGTCGGCCAATGCGCAAATCGGAAAGGTCGCGTTCGATGCCAAATGTGCGGCCTGTCACGCTGCAAACGCCGTAGGACAAGACGGCGTGGCACCCCCGTTGGTGCACGTCATTTACGAACCCAGCCATCATGGGGATGAGGCATTTCAGCGCGCCGTTTCGCTGGGTGTGCAAAGCCACCACTGGCGGTTTGGAAACATGCCTGCGGTTGACGGTCTGACACGCGGTGACGTCGCCATGATTGTGGCCTATGTGCGCGAACTGCAACGCGCGAACGGAATTAACTGATGCCCGATTGGGCCACCAAAAGGATGGATGCCGGAATGAAAAGTTTGATGATCGCAGGGTTGATCGGATTGATGGCCACGGCCGCAGTCGCCCATTCACCGCTTGATGCCACAACACCCGCTGACAAGGCGATTGTAGCCGTCATGCCGGACCAGGTTTTGATGGATTTCAAAGGCGACATGCGCCTGACCCGCGTGACGATTACCCACGCTGACACACACAGCATGAACATGGAGATTGGCACGCAAACTGCATTCGCGCAGGAATTCGCATTGCCAATGCACGATATGGGTGCGGGCTTTTATGTTGTGGAATGGCGGGGTCTGGGGGCAGACGGACATCCGATGAACGGCACGTTCAGTTTCGAAGTTGAATAGACATGCCTGACGGATTTGGACTTGCTGCGATAGTCGTCAAATTTGCCCTCTACCTCGGGCTTTTGACTGCGTCTGGCACGGTCCTGGCAACCTTGATGTTTCGGCTGGAAAACACCCGTTCGATGACGCTGTTGTTTGCCGTAATCGGGGCTGTCGCCACGGTTTTGGCGTTCATGTTGCAGGGGGCTAATCTGACGGGTGACATTGGCGGCATGGTAGACCCCGAAATGCTGGCATTGTTATGGAGCACGCAAATCGGATCGACGTTGGCGTTTCGGCTGGTCGGGGTTGGGTTTCTGATCGGTGGATTGTTCACAGGCAGGATTGGAACTTGGATCGCGGCCTTGGGTGCGCTCAGCGTGATTTGGTCGTTTATGCTGGTTGGACATGTGGCTGCTGTAGGGTCGATGATCTTGAACCTAAGCCTGTTTTTGCATCTTGCGACGGCCGCGCTTTGGATCGGGATTTTGACGCCTTTGGCCCGTCTGTCTTCACACCCCGCTACGTTTTCAAAAGCGGCGGATGTAGGCCATAGGTTTGGTGTTTTGGCATCTGTGACAGTGCCGGTTTTGATCGTCGTTGGCGGCTATATGGCCTATCAGATTGTGGGGTCGGTTGGTGCATTGTTGGGCACGCAATACGGTCAGGCCTTGATCGTCAAAGTGGCGATTGTCGGCGGGCTGCTTTTGCTGGCAGCTGTCAATAAACTGCGCCTTGTTCCTGCGTTGCGCGCGGGGGATGTCGCGGCCGCGCGGCACCTGAAAAAGACGATCACGATTGAATGGGCCATGATCGCCTTGGTGATTGGCGTGACGGCAATTCTGACAACATACCTGACCCTGCCAACATGAGGCGCACAATGAACAGACGACGGTTTTTAGCAACCGCTGCCACAGCCGCAATAATGCCGATGCCCGTGTTGGCCGCACCAACTGCGCTGCGTTTGCGAGCAGAGGCAGTCACACGACAGATTTTGCCGGATGGTCAACGTGCCACACGAATGTTGGGATTTAACGGGTCGATGCCCGGGCCGACCCTGCGCCTAAAACGCGGCGAGCCTGTGCAAATAGATGTTGAGAACGCCCTTGAAGAAGGGACGGCGGTGCATTGGCATGGCATCAGGTTAGACAACCAGATGGACGGTGTGCCGATCCTGACCCAAGATTTGATCAATCCGACAGCCACTAAAACCTATCGTTTTACCCCACCTGATGAAGGCACGTATTGGTATCATTCCCATTATATTTCGCATGAACAAGTCGCTCGCGGTATGATGGGCGCGCTTATCGTTGAAGACCAAACACCCCCTGATGTGGACCATGACATCATCGCCGTTATGTCTGATTGGCAGTTGCGGGACGACGGCAGTCTTTCGGATGAACTGACCGATATGCACAGCGTGTCGCACGGCGGCTATATGGGTAATTTCGCCCGTGCGTTTTTATCCCGCGAACTGGTAAAAACAGGGGATCGCATTCGGTTGCGCCTGATCAATGCAGCGACCAACCGTATTTTCCCGCTTGGCATTAGCGGGGGGCGCGGGGCGATTGTGGCGCTGGACGGTATGGCGCTGGCCACGCCGCGCGCGATGTCTGACCTTGTGCTGGCACCCGCACAACGCGCCGACCTGATCGTGGATGTGGCAGGCCCGATTGGGATTGATATGGTGTCGCGCCAAGGGGCGTATCGCTTGGGGGATATTACGATTGACGGCGAGAATACCAAACGGGTTGCAGCACCTATCGCGCCGCTTGCGCCGCCCGATGTGCCAAAACCTCAAATCCCTAGCCAGCATCTAACATTGTCGATGATGGGCGGCGCGATGGCCGCAGGTCATGGGGGGGATAATATCTGGGCGTTCAACAATGTGTCGGATTTGCACCCTACGCCGTTTGGCACGTTTAAGACTGGCGAAACGGTCCGCATGACATTTGCCAACGACACTGCATTTCCGCATGGCATCCATCTGCATGGTCATCATTTCTACGAGGTGGACGCACTTGGTGGTTTGGGTGACCTGCGCGATACGACGCTTGTGGCCGCTGGCGAAAGCCAAGACATTATCTGCGTGTTTGATAACCCCGGAAAATGGATGCTGCATTGCCATATGCTAAGCCATGCGGTGGGCGGAATGCGCACATGGGTCGATGTCGTATGATGAAATTCAGTTTCTTGATGTTTGCCCTGACAGCGACTAACGCAGCGGCGGATCACGCTTGGGATGATCGTGACCTGAATGCGGGCCGCGCAATTTATGCCGAAAACTGTGCTGCATGCCACGGTGCAAATCTGGAAGGACAGCAAGATTGGCGAAAGCCGCATGCCGACGGCACCCTGCCTGCACCGCCACATGACAGCAGCGGGCACACTTGGCATCACGATGACGATCTACTGTTCGACTATACCAAACTGGGCGGGCGCGATGCGTTAGACGCAAGGGGGATCACAGGCTTCAACAGTGCGATGCCTGCGTTTGATACGGTGTTGTCGGATGCGCAAATTTGGGATGTGCTGGCCTATATCCGGTCGACATGGTCCGACAGGGAACGGGCATTTCAGGCTGGCCGCACGCCCGCACATTGAATAGGGCGATTATCGTTTTTCAGTCGCGATCACATACTGCCCGCGCCCGATTTTTCGCACATACCCGTCGTCACACAAGCTGCGCATCGCGCGATAGCACGCCTCGTGGCTTAGGCTGATCCGGCTGGCAAGCTCCGTCACTGTTCCATCAAAATACCCAGCCTGCATTGCCGCGAAAACACGGGCGGCTGCGGTGGGGATTGCCAATAGCTCAATATGGGCGCGGTATTTTTGCACTTGAACGGCCAAGAGCCGCGTGAACCCTTCGGCAAAGGTTGGGTCGGTGCGCATCATCGCAACAATATCGTGTTTGGCGATTTTGGTGACCTGTCCGGCTTCTGTGCAAATGGCATCGCAATGATAGGTATCAGAAAAAACCGATGCCTCTGCAAACAGTCCGCCGGTTGTTGCCCGATGCAGGGTAAGAACCTCGCCACTAATCCCTGTGCGTTGCAGTGTTACGCAGCCCGCCAAGACCCGAAATATCCCCGATGTCGGCTGATTTTGCCGAAACAGAACATCACCTTTTATCATCGCGATATCGCGACAGGCCGTTGCGGGAAGCGTGGAGAAAGGATCATTCAACATATGATCCAAATCATAAACTATTTGTATCGGTTTAGATAGTTTGATGTCACAAAGAGGAGAGACATCATGTATCGCAATCACATCGTGGCCTTGTTCTTGGTCGTGGCATCAGGGGCCAGTGCACAGCACGCCCATCAATCCGCCGAAGCAAAAGAAACGGGGCAGGCGCAGTTTGCAGCTATCGCCCAGATCGTCGCCGCCTTGCGTGATGACGACGATACCGATTGGTCCCGTGTCGATATTGCGGCGTTGCGCGCCCACCTTGTTGATATGGACAATGTCACCACGCGCGCGTCTATGGCCCGCACCGTCGATGGGTCAAACGTGACATTCACGGTCACAGGGGAAGACACAGTCGCCGCATCCATTGGACGCATGGTGATGGCCCATAGCCCGATGTTGGCCCAGGCATCGGGATGGGATGTGCGCGCAGCACTGCAATCTGACGGGGCCACCATGACAGTGATGACAACATCGGACGACGAATTGGCAGAGGTGTTGGGATTGGGATTTTTCGGCTTGATGACGATCGGGGCACACCACCAGCAACATCACATCATGATTGCCAGTGGCATGTCGCCCCATTAGGTCAGCTGTCGCAATGGGCCCACGCGGGCCCATTGTGATTTTCGGCAGATTAGACCGATGTGCAGATGTATTTCATTTCCATGTAGTCATCCATGCCGTGGCGGCTGCCTTCACGACCCAAACCAGATTGCTTGATGCCGCCAAAGGGTGCCACTTCGGTCGAGATGATGCCCGTGTTCACACCCACGATCCCGTATTCAAGCGCCTCGGCCACCTTGGTGACGCGGGACAGGTCGTTGGCAAAGAAATACGACGCAAGCCCAAAGATGGTGTCATTGGCCAATGCAATTACATCGTCTTCGTCTTCAAATTTGAACAATGGCGCAAAGGGGCCGAATGTTTCGTCCGTGCTGACCAGCATATCCTTGGTCGCGTTCGTCACGATGGTGGGTTCAAAGAACAGACCACCCAGATCGTGCGGCTTGCCGCCTGTCAGCACCTTGCCACCCTTGGACAGTGCGTCATCAAGGTGTTCTTGCACCTTATCCACGGCCGAAGGTTCGATCAGCGGGCCTGTTGTGATCCCGTCCACAAGGCCGTCACCAATGGTCAGGTTCTCGACCGCAACTTTGAGCTTTTCGGCAAAGGCGTCGTAGACTCCGGCTTGCACGTAAATGCGGTTTGCGCAGACGCATGTTTGGCCGTTATTGCGGAATTTGCAGGCAATGGCGCCTTCGACGGCTGCATCAAGATCAGCATCATCGAACACGATGAAAGGCGCATTGCCGCCCAGCTCCATTGAACACTTCATCACTTGATCGGCGGCCTGTTTCATCAAAATGCGGCCCACCTCGGTCGAGCCGGTGAATGACAGTTTGCGCACGATGGGATTTTCGCAGAACTCTTTGCCAACGCCCGACGAGTCTGTGGATGTGACCACGGACAACACGCCTTTTGGCACACCTGCCTCTTCGGCCAGTTTCGCCATGGCGAGCGCCGAAAGCGGGGTCAACGATGCTGGGCGCACGACAAATGCACAGCCTGCGGCCAATGCGGGTGCAACCTTGCGGGCGATCATGGCGTTGGGGAAATTCCAAGGCGTGATGGCTGCGGCCACGCCAATCGGCTGGCTGATAACGGTGATGCGTTTGTCGGCCATATGACCAGGGATGGTTTCGCCGTAGTTGCGCTTGGCCTCTTCACCGAACCATTCCACGAATGACGCGCCATAGGCGACTTCTCCACGCGATTCAGTCATTGGCTTGCCTTGTTCGGCGGTCATGATGATGGCCAGATCCTCTTGGTTTTCCATCATCAGGTCGAACCATTTGCGCAGCACTTTGGCGCGTTCCTTGGCCGCCAATGCAGCCCAGTCTTTTTGCGCCTTATGGGCGGCGTCGATGGCCACGGCGATCTCGGAACGGTCAAGATCAGCCACATGTGCGATCACGTCACCACGGGCGGGGTTGGACACGTCGAATGTCTTGCCCGATTTAGCCGCTGTCCATACGCCACCGACAAAGGCATCGGTGCAAACAAGATCAGGGCGGGTCAACATGGATTTCAGGTCAGTTGTGTCATCAAGCATTGCGGGCTCCCATTCAATTTGCGCTATCTGACCTTCCTAGTTAGCGTTGGTAAAGCGCAAAGCGACACTGGCACTATGAAAGGCCGTAAAATGGATATGGATGATCGGTTCGCAAACGGTGCGTATATTGTGGATGCGGCCGCCTATCCGCCGCGCTGGGCGGCTGCGGCGCAGGCGTTTCGTGACGCTACGATGTGTGAGCTGGATATCCCGTATGGCCCCAGTCCACGCCAGACGATGAATATTTTCTATCCTGACCGATTGGCCAAGGGATTGGTTGTTTTTGTGCATGGTGGCTATTGGCGCATGTTCGACAAATCATACTGGTCGCATTTGGCGGCGGGGGCAGTAGCAAACGGATGGGCGGTTGCGATGCCGTCTTATGATCTGTGCCCCGAAGTGCGGATTTCAGACATCACGTCCCAAGTCGCAAACGCCGTTGCATTGGCGGCAACTCGTGTGGCTGGCCCCATTCGCATGGCGGGGCATTCGGCGGGCGGACAGATCGTTGCCCGCCTTGCGACGATGGATTGGGACGGGCGATTGGCGCGCGTTGTGCCGATTTCCCCAGTGACCGATCTGGTCCCGCTGATGCAAACCAAAATGCAGGCCGATTTTCAGCTGACTATGGATGAGGCACTGGCCGAGAGCCCCATTAACGCCGATGCCCCCGACGTGCCGGTGACGATCTGGGTGGGCGCGGATGAACGCCCTGTTTTCATCGAACAAGCACAAACATTGGGGACCGCGTGGGGCTGTGTGGCTGTGCTTGACCCTGATCGTCATCATTTTGATGTGATTGATGGATTGGCGGATGCAAACAGCCCGCTGTGTCAGGCACTATTTAGCTAAACATCCGTGCGTAGCAGGGCGGGTCCTCAAATGGTGTTGACCTTGCAAGATAGACACCACGCGCAATCGCGCGGGCCATGCAAACGGATGCAGCATGTCCGATATACAGCAGATCATCGGCCGCGACGTCACCTGTGCTGACCCCAAAGATCAGGTCACCATCCACAGGCGTATGTGCGGGAACCAATGCGCGCCCGATCCCGTCATGGGCGGCGGTGGCCATGCGCAGGCATTGCGCCTTTGTCAGATTGGCATTGGTGGCCACGATTCCGATTGTGGTATTGCGCGCCGATCCTTTGGTCGCGGGGCGGCCTTGGGGGTATGTCGGGGATGGGCCAAGGCCGCCAAATTCCTCGTTTTGTTCAAACGGCGCGGCCCAGAAATGCGGGCCGTCGCCGACATTGGCAGATCCGATCGCGTTGACCGCCACAACCGCGCCCACAACAATACCACCCGGAAGCGTCATACTGGCAGAGCCTAATCCACCCTTGAGCGTTGCGGTTTTTGCACCATAGCCCGCACCCGCAGTGCCCAGATCAAATGTTTCCGATGCAGCAGCAAATGCGGTCGCGCCTAGTTCCCGATAGGGGTTCTTGTCCCAGTCTTTATCGCCGCCATTGGTTAGATCGAACAATATCGCACCCGGCACGACGGGCACATGCACATGGCCGCCATCTGTTATATCACCCACAACAAATCCGCGTCCTTGGGTCCGCAGGGCATCGGCCACCCCTGATCCCGCATCAAGGCCAAAGCCGCTGCCACCCGACAACACCAGCGCATCAACCTGTTCAACCAGCTTATCGGGCGCCAACAGATCGGTTTCACGTGTGCCCGGTGCGCCGCCCATCACGTGCACGCCGCAGGTAAACGGCTTGGCCGCGGTCAGCACGGTTGTGCCGGTTTTGACGTGGGCGTCGTGAGCGTTGCCAACCAGAAGCCCTGGCACATCGGTGATCAGGTTGTGCATCAGATCGTGGGCTTGTGCACGGCGGTTTCCGGATCGCCCGTGTTTGGCGTGCCGCTGGGTTCGATCAGCAACAAATGCGCCTCGCCCCGCGCGGTGGGCCGATGTTCGACGCCTGCTGGCACAACGCATAATTCGCCCGCGGTCAATGTCACTGTTTTGTCCCGCAATTCAATGTCGACGGACCCTTCCAAACATAGGAAAAGGTCGTCGGTGTCAGGATGGCTGTGCCACACAAATTCGCCCTGCACTTTGACAACCATCAAATCATTGTCGTTGTATTGGCCGATGATGCGCGGCGACCAGTGGTTGGAAAATGTCGCCAACTTGTCCGCAAGATTAACCTTGTCCATCAGACATCCACCACGAAAGGGCCGTGATAGAATACCGTTTTGGTTGTCGTAAGCACGTATGGAAAGCCGCCAAACGCATCTTCGGTGATGATGATCAAGGTGTTTACGCCTTTCATCTTGGCGATAACGCGGTCAACGTCCTTGGTCGGTAAAAACTCGGTCAGCCGTTTTTCGGCCCCTTTGAAGGCCACTTCGACAAAGCCAGTGTCAATAAATGCGCCGGGTTGTTCGAGTGTGATTTTTTCGGGCGTGTCGCCATCCGATTGAAAGCAATAAGCCATCGCTGCATCGGCATTTTCAAAATCAGCAGAAAACAGATGAAGCCTGAGTTTGTCGTCCGGCAAAGCGGGCGGCAGTTCGGGCTGCGGGACCGCTTTGAAAACGGCAAGGATACGGGTCCAGATACTCATGTGGATATGATGCCGCGCAGAAGGTGCGTTGTCAGCCCCTGATTTAACGCTTGCCTGATTGGTCTGATTTCCCTTAGCAGTGGCGTTGAGCATGTGGCGATGGCGTCGTCACAGGCATTTGCCGCTCGGGGGTCATACCCCCTTCGTCCTGAACGCCGGGACCTTTCGGGGTCTGCAAAATCAGACCCCATCTATGTGAGGTCTAATTTAATGACACAACGTCCACAGTTTTATCGGTTTCACCAAGGTGAAAAGCAGCTCGCGTTTGATGATGTCGAGTATGAAAACCGTCTTGCAGGTTTGCGCCAGATCATGGCCGAAACAGGGGTGCAGGCTGCGGTATTCACGTCGATGCACAACATCGCCTATTATGCGGGTTTTCTATATTGCGCGTTCGGCAGACCCTATGCCGTGGTTGTCACGCCGACCGAATGTGTGACTATTTCGGCGGGCATTGACGCAGCACAGCCGTGGCGACGCAGCTTTGGCGACAACATCACCTATACCGATTGGGAGCGGGACAATTATTGGCGCGCGATTGTGTCGGTTGCAGGCACGGGCGGTGTTATTGGCATCGAAGAAGACCATCTATCTCTTGCCCAACATCAAAAGCTGATTGGTTTCATGCAGCCCGCCAAGGTGATCGATCTTGCACCCGCAACCATGCGCCAGCGGATGCATAAGTCACCCGCCGAACTTGACCTGATCCGCCACGGTGCGGCTGTGGCTGATGTTGGCGGTTTTGCTATTCGCGATGCAATCCAAGAAGGCGTGCGCGAAATAGATGTCGCAATGGCGGGACGTGACGCGATGGAATTAGAAATTGCGCGCCGTTTTCCAGATGCCGAGTATCGTGACACATGGGTGTGGTTCCAGTCAGGGATCAACACGGATGGCGCACACAACCCTGTTACTTCACGCAAATTGCAGCGCGGGGATATTCTGTCGCTCAACACATTTCCGATGATCAGCGGGTATTACACTGCATTGGAACGCACACTGTTTGTTGGTGAAGTTGACGACGCAAGCCTGCGTATCTGGGAAGCAAACGTCGCGGCGCATGAATATGGCATGTCGCTTTTGCAGCCCGGTGCAACCTGTGCGGAGGTGACGGCCAAAATCAACGCATTCTTTGAGGAACGTGACCTGCTGCAGTATCGCACGTTTGGTTACGGCCATTCGTTTGGCGTTTTGTCCCATTATTACGGGCGTGAAGCAGGGCTGGAACTGCGTGAAGACATCGACACTGTGCTTGAGCCGGGGATGGTGATTTCGATGGAGCCGATGCTGACGATCCCCGATGGTCAAGCAGGGGCAGGGGGGTATCGGGAACATGATATTTTGTTCATCACGGATGATGGCAACGAAAATGTCACGAAATTCCCCTATGGCCCAGCAACCAACGTGGTGGGCTAAAACCCCAAGGGTGCGCAAAGCGGGGGGCCGTTTTGCGCATTTTGCCAATTTGGAAACAGCATATTTCATAATGCTGACAAAGGCTTGAATTGCAAATTTGCCCTTATGTGGTAACGATACGGCTTGTTCTTAGATTGGCGGTCACACCACATGATTGATTCGAATGCTTTTACGCGCCGCAGCTTTGGCGCATTGCTGCTTGGGTCAGTGGCTGCCTGTGGCCCTCGTGTCCCTGTCTCGAACCCTGTGCCTTCCGATTTGCCGGCTCCGGTGGTTTATGATCCTGGCTATGAACCCTTGTTCGACTCCGGTTATGACCTGCCTGGGATCGGGTCCGAATTTACCCAAGGCGCTAACCGCCGGATGTCGGGGATCTATCTGGGCGAGGCGCCCGGTAATTCGATTGATGTCGATCCTTACGCGAAATTTTTGTATCACGTGAAAGAAGACGGCACGGCTGTGCGCTACCCTGTTGGGGTTGGCCGTGCAGGGCGCAGCTTTAGCGGTGACGGTATCATCCGTCTAAAAAAGAAATGGCCAGGTTGGACGCCGACCCAAAACATGTTGCGCACTGAACCAGATGTCTATGGTCCGTTTGCCAAAGGTATTCCCGGTGGCTTGCGCAGCCCGCTTGGGGCGCGCGCATTGTATCTGTTCCGAAACGGTCGCGACACATATTACCGCATTCACGGAACCAATGATCTTGGCTCGATTGGGAATTCAGGAAGTGCGGGCTGTATCCGCATGTTCAATCAAGACATCATCCACCTGTATGATGCCGTTGAAACCGATATTAAGGTGCATGTTCGGTCCGAGGCGGAATCGCTGCGGGTTGATCCTGAAAACTTTGGTCGTGGTGTGGAATTACCTGCCAAACGCGTCGATCCAGAAGATGTTTACGGTGAGGAGGCGCTGGCCAACGACCGTCCGCCTGATTTTGATGCTGTTGATCCCAACGCGCCCATCGAGGAATCTTTCGTTCCATTGTGATACCAAAATGACCCGCACCCGTATTGGTTGCGGGTCTTTTCATATCTTCGCCATGACCTTGCCCATATTTTCGTGCATATTTCCCGCAAATCACGTGTTGCGGGTTTGAAAACCTGCTGCATAACACTTAAATGTAAAAAGACGTAACATAAGCCGGGGACAGTTTTTATGGCCGATTTCGATACACAGATTCAAGAAAGCCAAGCACAGGTTGCACAAGCACAATCCAAAATTTCCGAGCTGACCAGCCGGATTGAAACAGCCCGTCAAAAGATGGCAGAGGGCACGGATATTTCTGTCGATATCGAAAATGCATCGCTTGAAGACGTGCACGCGCACACCGAGTTGATGAACGCCAACATCGCAGAGCTGATTATGGGCCTTGATGATGTGACGTCCGCGTTTTCCAAAGACTTCGACGAAATGCGATCCAAGACGACGATGGAAAGCATCGTTGGTTGGTTTTCTGGTGGCAAGTCCGACAGCATGCGCGAAGAACGCATGCGCAGCGCGTCCGTCGATGACAAATTGCAGGATTTGATTTCAAAATCCGACGTGATTACCAAACTGCTTCAAGGTCAGTTGGCGACGCTGAACGAACAAAAGACCAAGGTTGAAACGAACCTGACCGGCACATTGGACGAACGAGAAGCGACAGTCGGCGAGCTGGAAACCATCCGCGCTGATATTCTGGCGCTTGATCCAAAGATCATCACGCTGGAAGGCAAGATTTCCGTCGAACAGGATGCCGCTGCCCGCACCAAGCTGGAATCTGAATTGGCAGGGCTGAACACCAGCTATAACGAGATGGTGCAACAAGAGCAGGTCAAACTGGCAAAGTCCCAGACGCTGGAACGCTATATCGAAAAGGGTAAAACCTGGATCGACAGTTTGCAGAACCAAGCGGCCACACAGATGGTGCTGATCAACAAGCTGGAAACAGACACCAAGCAGCGTGTCGTGCTTTATGATGCGCTCACCAAATCGTTGAAAACCGCGCAGCAGCAAGATGTGGCGCATAAGATCAATGAAATCGGTGTGCAGACCGATCAAGAGGCACAGACCGCAATGGCTGCGATCGGATCAGCCACAAACGCGCGTATGGCCGATATGCTCGAAGCCCACGAGGACCACATGGTGTTCGCCCGCGAAGTGCTGGAGCAAAAGGCAAAAGCCGACGAGCGTTTCGTGCGTCGTTTCCAAAAGATTGTCGAGAAGCACGATAGCAATCAATACGGCGCAGAGTGATGTATAGCGCCCAAGAAATCATCGCCATGCGCGCCAATGGATTTCGTGCGCATTGGATCATGGTGACAGCGTTCACGTTGTTAGTGTGTGCGGGTTTCTTGTGGGTCGGCGAATATCTTTTATTTGCGCTTACCTTTGCGATCACCACGATCCCAAGTGTGGTTAAGGCGTATAAGAAAGAGCGACCGGTTGCAGCGTCTTCGGATGGGCTTATCGGTGACGGTGGAGATTTCGGTGCAGACTGACCTGTCTCAAGACCATTTCAAACTTGAAGACACCCGCATCACGCGGCGCTATTTTGGCAAGTTTGAGCGCATCACTGGCCATTTGATGAAGGTGGCTGGCACGATGGAAGGCGAGGGGCGGTTGGCCCGCCGCGACATTGATGTGATCGCGCGCTACCTATTGGGGTTGAACCTGACGTTCCGTGCGCTTGCACATAAGTATCATTTCTCTGGGCGGTTTTCCCATGCAGGGCAGCTGACGTTTGACCGTGTCGAAAGCGGCTTTCCCGTCTATCAAGAGCTGCTTGAGATGGCGAATGACGCGCTACAGGCGGATCGTCATCTAGATACGATGCCGTCAGTTGACGCGTTAAAAGATCAGATGGTGCGCACCATTGTGGGTGATCAAACGATCCCGACCAAGTTGCAATATGCGCTTTCACAGCGGCTGTATTATCAGGAATTGGTCAAGGGCGGCATGTTCTGGGCCCGAAATGACCCGCAGGCCGTTTGGGTGCGCAACGACGAAGACCGTAGGCATTTTCAGGTGCACTGGGCGGTATACGACAGTCAGGTAAACTTGCCCACGATCTACATCATGGATGTCGAAGACACGGGTCGCACTGGCCTGCCCAAGGATGAACGCCGTTGGCCCGAGGTTCAGGCTCATTTGATGGCCCAAGCGGTTGGCGGGTTAAAACTTTTGACCATCGCCAAAGGATTTGACGAAGATTTCGATGATTTGCATCCAACCCGTCTGCGTCGTTTCCACATCGGCCCGATGTATTCCAATGCGTTTACCCGTCAATCGGGGCCGCTGCGTGAAGTGTTAGAGGCGGCGAACAGTCCGGTGGGTGAAGACTGGGCACTGGTCTGGACCGAAGAAGAGCTGATGGCCGAACGCGCAGAGCGGGTGAAATCTGGATGGTTTGGCACGGTTGAACGCCAGATATTCGCGCTTGATCCGTTTGAAGGTGGTGGCGCCGATGCGGGGGCTTCGCGCATGGAACGCAGTCTGATTATGCCCGAACGCCCCTATCAAGCCTTGGCCGAACGCAACCCGCCCGGGTTTCGTGATGTGCGCAAATTTGTCGTGTCCGACCACGGACGTGTTCTGAGTTACCGGTAAAGATATTTAAGAGCCAAAGAGGATTAACATGAGCCAGACGAGTGATCAGATGGAACTGCGCGAAGACGAAATTCGCAGCCATTATGCGGCGGCCTTGGATCTGTTGGACGGGTTCGATCATAGTCCGCGGATTGCGACTGGTGGTGCGACCCCAGCAGCCGAACGATCACCCGGTATTTCGTCGGGCCGCAGGTTTCGGTCGACCACACCGGGACTGGCGACGCGCCGTGTTGCGCGGGCCGAAGGCATCCAGCTGACAACCCGAGTTGAGGCAGTGGATGGCGGCGATGGTCTGACCTCGCCATTGCAGGCGCATGTGCTTCATGGATTGCGCCGCGCGATCGCGATTGCCCTTGCGGTGGCCGATCAATTTGCTGAACGCACACCATTGAAGGATCTCAAGCGCGCCAATCTTGACGGCGCACTGGCGGACGCACAAAAGGCGCAGTTTTCCGAATTGCTGACCGCCGAGGCCTTGGTCACGCTGTATGTCTTCGGCTCTGCAACCGCGTTTTTGTTGGCATCCCATGCGTCTGAACAAACCGTCGAAATCGGCGATGTAGAAGAGGTGTTGGTTGATAACGGCCAACTTGCGTTGCACGGCGTGCTTTGGGAATTGGACCGCGACATCGCCGCATTTGGTACAGACGAGCCAAAGTTGGTGGCTGTTGTTCTGGCATTTGCAGAAGCTTTGATGGACAAGGTTGCCGCCCGCGCCAGCACTGCGGCGGGACTAGACCCGTTTGTGCAAGCGGCGTGGCGGGTCGAGGCAGATGATTTTGCCGTGCGTGGGTTTAGCCCCGCAACCAAAGGCAAATCGTCCACCTTGACCATGACATTCAAAAAGCCAAACGAAGTGGTCGGCAACCACATCGCGAAATATCAGGCGATGAAACTGGCCAAGATGGTGATGGCCTATGACTTTGACCGCCGCCTTAATCCGTTTGCTGAATTGGGTGGGTTCATCTTTACCTTTATGGGTGACGGCAAACCGGGCACGGGTAAAACGACGCTGATCCAGATGATGGCGGGGCTGGTGAATGACTACTGCCAGACAGCTGGGTATCCGTTCAAATATCAAAACCTCAGCACCGATAACATCGACAGCTATCAGGGCAAATCGGGGCAAAACGCCAAAGCGTTTATCAACAATATCCTCGATCCATCGGTCATCGGCTTTGGCACGATTGACGATATTGACCAACTTGCCGGTAAACGCGGCGACCGCCAATCAAGCGCGGGTCAGCTGGAAATTACCGCCGTGCTGATGGAAAGCTTTGCAGGGGCCAATACGGTTGTGCGCGGGAATTGCACGTTCGGGATGTTTTCGAACTATCCCGAAAACGTCGATGATGCATTGCGCCAACGGGCTGGTGCGCGGTTCCTTGTGGATGGGCCGCAAACGCGCGACGACTATATCGACATTCTGTATCTGTTGATGGGTAAAAACCACGATATCCCAGTGGGTGACCACGAGGTGTTTTCTGCACAAGAGATCAAAAAAGCCGTGGCCGCCAGTTTCGCAGGTCACGCCCGCCCGCACGAAGAAGGGCTGATCGCCGTGTTCGACCGTGTGCAGTCGCAAATTGGCGATCTGGATACGATTGCGAAAATGGGGACCTATTTGAAGGGTATCCAAGAAGCCGACGAGCGCTTTACCGGACGTGCGATCAAGAACATCACCGATGCAGTGAAGGTCCGCGCGATGGATTTTGAATTGCCTGATGAATGGATGGAAGAGCCCGACCTTTTCTTGTTCAAAGATTACGACACCAAAAAGGGCATGATTTCCGAATTGCGCCAACCGATTACGACCGACATGGTTTTGCAGGAAATCAACCGCTATGCGGACAGCGAATTCCGCTATGCAGACAAATCCGATGAAGTTGCGATTGACCAGATGGTGCGCGATTTCGGGCGGCAAGAAGAAGCCAAGAAGCGATACTTGGAGGGGAAATGAGCCTGCTGTCTGACGGACTTTTCCTGCCTGCAATAATCATCGCGTTTCTGGCGTGGCTGGTGCCCAAGCTGTTGTCGGCTGTGTTGCCCGAGGGTGTGAAACCGTTGGTCTTGAATGCCGCCGTTTCGACATTTGCCTTGTTCACGCTGAGCACGGTGTTCTTTGTCCTGTTGTATATCTGGCAGGGCGTGAACTGGTCCGCGATTGCGGATTATGGCATGGCGGCGAACGTGTTATTCTTTGGAAAGTTGGGGCTGATTTCAGCGATCATCTGGGCGCCGATTATGGTGCTGACGCTGGCAAATTTGCCGCGCTATTGGGTCACAAAGGTATGGTGATGAAATGCACAGACTGATTGAAAAAGGCTTGATGTTCGGCAACCTGATCCGGGTCGACAGCCCCGTGTTGGTCGAGCGTTATAACCGTGCGTTGCAATCACTGACGGGCAAGCAGACAGCATTGTCTGAATTTCACATCGACATATCAGGGTTTAGTCCCGAGGTCGGGGACGAGCTGAACGATCCGCTTTATCTGAACCACAACGGGGTCAATCGACAGTTCATTTTACTGACAACGGAACAGGAAACCGCGCCGTTACTGGATGCCAAATTCTCGACAAGTCGTGGGATATTGAAACAGTTTATCGGACAGAACCGCGCACAGTTATTTGCGTTGACATCGCGTGATGCCGTGGCAGGAGAATTGGTGAATTCGGTGTTCCGCGTCGATCGACCAGCGCAGTTGTTTGATATTCGGCGCGTCACAATCGAGGCTGATACGACAGATGGCACATTACGCACGGCGGCCAAGCTTCACGGGTTGATCGACCGCTTTAAGACAAAACAGGATGCGTGGTTCGATGATGTCTTGATCGGACAGATGATTGGGCTTGCAAAGGAAACAGGTGACCTGACCCGCAACCCTGTGACGCTGGATCAGATGCAATTTGACCAGATGAATTTCTGGACCAAGCATTTTGACGGCATGTATGTGTTTCGAGATGTCCCGCATCCCGCGGTGATTGCGGCGGGCAGCAAAGATGATTTGGGCAAACTTCCGATTGATTTCGTGTTCGACTTTGATGACCGATCAGCAATCGCAAAGTTTTTGACGCTCAATGATCTGGTTGAACCGATTGTGGAGGCCCGTGGCTTGGATGCCGCTGCGATCTTGCGGCAGAAAATGGATTTCATCGTGGCGTCGGTTGCTGCGAAAATGAACGAAGATTTGACAGGGGCTTCGCGTCGGGATTTGCGGCGATTGGGCCGTCAGTATGCAGATGATTTACCGGCCGCTTGGCAAGGATTGGCGGCATTGGTGCGCTGGGCCGAGGAAGATGGAAGCTGGCCACGGATCACGTCGGACCACCCTGCCTATTTCTATACACTGCGCGCACGCGATCATGCGGATGCTGATCTGGTCAATATGCTGTTGTCGCAGCTGTGCCCGCTGGACATTCGGCAGCTGTTTATCTGCCATAAGGACGCGTTCTATGCCGCATATGCCACATGGCCCGACAAAAAGCGCAGCTATGTCGTGGACTTTTTGGATCGCGAATACCAAGTCGATAAGGCGGGCACACGGGCGGCCTTGTTCGGGCATGATGCCCCGCTGAAAGAGCCCGCGCCGCGTAAACGTGATATGATAGAAGCCGTCGGCCCATGGGGCGCGGTGCGAAGGAGATAGGTTATGGGTTTTGTACGACTGGTTGTTTTCGGATTTCTGGCGCTTAGCGTCATCTATCTTTCGATATCCGTCTATTCCCGATCTGTGCGCCGCGAAAAGCTGGAAAAAGCATGGGCCGAGGATAACCCCGCAAGCACTGATTTGGCTGCGCGTGATGCGTTTGTTGCCAAAGGCATTGCAGCGTATAATGCGTCTTACCGGCCCAAGCTGATCGGCTTGGTCTATGTCGTGCCGACAATCGTGGTTGCGGCCATCATCTATGTAACAAATGCGAATTGAGGTCTAATATGCGCCGTGTGAAAATTATCTTTCGTATTCTGGCCTTTGTCGTCGCTGGCTTGTTTCTGCATTACGTCCTGCCGCAACATGATATTGTGCGCATTGGCTCAACCGAAATCATCCGAACAGATTTTAGCGGGTTCAACCGCATCTTTTATGCGCAAGCAGACAGCGGTGGGGTTGAACAGCCAACGCGCGATTTGCGCTTGATCAACACAGACAAGAAAAAGACGTTTCTGCTGGGTTTCGTGCCACGCGATACGACCGAGGTGATGGTTTATCGCAACGAGGATACAGGCTGGATCTGGCCGCCATATTTCAAATTCGACAGCTCTGACTTGCAAGCCGAAGCCGCGAGCGCGGCGCGCGGGGATGACTGGGCGGTTCTGACCCATTATGGCTGGCGTATTCGCTGGGCGTCGATTTACCCCAATGCGATTGCGGTGCGCACTGTGGAAGGACCAGACGTGCGGGTCATTCCTTGGTTTAACATATTCTTCTTTGTTTTCCTGATCATCGGTTTCGCGTTTGTCCGCGCAATGTGGCTGCAATTTCGCGAGCGCGCCGTTGATCCGATGCTGGATTCAGCAGGAGACCGTTATGATGAAGCAAGCGCAGGCATTGCAGAACGCCGGGGCCGTATGAGCAAATGGCTTGATACGTGGCGCGCCAAAGACAGGCGTTGAAACAAATGCGGGCTGCGCCCACGACATTTTTGATTTTGGGGGGCTAAGCCCCCCAATTTCGTTTCCGAAGGTCGAAAAGTGTTATTCGCCGTAAGGGATCCAGATGTTCTTGATTTCCGTCCCGGCTTGAAGAAAGCTTTTTGCCGATGGGCTGCCATTAGGCGCCCAGATGCGTTTCAAGTTGCCAGCACTTTCATGTTCGAGCAGTTGGCTGTTGTCGCTGTCGCCAAGGTTCCAAACGGAATCCACATCAAAATGCCCGCTCAAGGTTTTGCCCAATTCAGCGTGATCGCCAGTAACGATATTGGCGACACCAGCGGGCACATCGCTTGTTTCAAGAACCTGGATAAAATCCGTTGCTGCAAGTGGGAAGGCCATTGATGGAACAAGCGTGGTTCGATTGCCCATCGCCATAGATGCGGCCAGTGGTGTGACCAGATCAAGCAACGGATTATCGCCGCACAGCACCCCAATTTTTCCAACGGGTTCTTTCATCGCGAGCGCGACACCGCGGATTGGCACGCCATGTGCTTGACCGTCGTATTTGTCGGCCCATGCGGCAAAAGTGAACAGCGCCTTGATACTCTCCGCAACTTCGGTTTTGCCTGATTTACCCGTCAGATCACCGATGCGATCGGCAAATTCACTTGCCCGCGCGGACAGGTTCTCACCCATGTAATAGAGTATTTGCGCCCGCAGATGACCGGTGGTTTTGCCCCAGCCCTTCGCAGCATTCATCGCCTCAACCGCGTTGCGGATGTCTTTGCGATTGCCGATGGAGCTGTGGCCAAGCAACGCGCCTTTTGGTCCATAGACAGGATCGGAATAGCCGCCATCGGGGCGTGCCTGTTTGCCGCCAATGTACAATTTGGCAGTGCGATCAAGCGGGTCATTTGGTTTGCCGTCGCCTTGGTATGGCGCGGCTGACTTGCGCGGTTTTGCGGCGGCTTTGGGTTTTGTGTAACCTGACAGCCCTTCCCAACCACCTTCGCGGCCAAAGCCGCTTTCGCGCACGCCGCCGAAACCAGCGGCGGCATCCATCATGTTGGTGCCATTGACCCAGACGATGCCCGCAACCAGTTTGGGTGCGACATCAAGAGCAAGGTTGATGTTTTCGGACCACACCGATGCGGCCAGCCCGTAACGGGTGTTGTTGGCAATCTCGACTGCCTCGGACGGGGTGCGGAAGGTGGTCGCCACAAGCACGGGGCCAAAGATTTCGGTTTGCATCAGATGCGACGCAGGGTGCAGGCCCGTGATCAGGGTAGGTGGGTAAAAGCACCCATCGGGAGCATCCGTTTGGTATGTCTCGCCTTCGGAATTGCCGGCCACCAATTTCGCGATCATCTCGCGTTGGCTTGGGTCCACAATCGCACCCACGTCGATGCATTTATCCAGCGGGTCGCCAACCCGCAGGCCCGACATGCGCGTCTTGAGCTTGGCATAGAATGCATCGGCGATCCCTTCTTGCACAAGCAAGCGAGAGCCAGCGCAACAGACCTGTCCCTGATTGAACCAGATCGCATCAACAAGCCCCTCAACCGCGCTGTCGATATCGGCGTCGTCAAACACGATGTAGGGGGATTTGCCCCCAAGTTCGAGCGACAGTGCCTTGCCTGATCCTGCCGTTTGCTGGCGAATTATACGGCCGACTTCTGTGCTGCCGGTAAAGGCGATTTTATCAACATCGGCATCGACCAAGGCGGCACCCGTTTCACCGTCACCCGTGACGATGTTTACCACTCCAGCGGGCACACCCGCCTGTTCGCAAATTTCGCAAAATACCATTGCGGTCATGGGCGTGAATTCGGCAGGTTTCAGCACCACTGTGTTGCCCATCGCAAGCGCAGGCGCGATTTTCCATGCCAGCATCAACAGCGGGAAATTCCAAGGGATGATCTGGCCACACACGCCAAGCGGGGCTTGGTCGGGCAGCTCGTCTTCCATCAGTTGGGCCATGCCCGCATGATAATAGAAATGCCGGATCGCAAGTGGCACATCAATGTCGCGGCTTTCGCGGATCGGTTTGCCGTTATCAAGCGTTTCCATCACGGCCAACAGACGGGCGTGTTTTTGCATCAAACGCGCGATCGCATATAAAACGCGCGCGCGGGCATGGCTGTCCTTGGCCCAAGCGGATTGCGCCTTGCGGGCGGCTTTGACAGCATGGGCAACTTCGACGGCGGTGCCTTTGGTCACGCCAGCCAGTTTCTTGCCCGTCGCAGGGTTCGTCGTTGCAAAGTCATCGCGCAACGGCCCCCATTTGCCACCGATATAGTGACCTGCGATACCGCCACGGCTTGCAATCCATTCCAGCGCGTCGGCTGCGCTTTCGGGGGCAGGGCCGTAATCCATCGTCTCAAAAATATCTTTGATGGTCATGTCCAGAACCCCAGTCTCGCTTTTTTCAAAATACTCAATTGCACACCCTTATCCAATTGCGTGCCGCCAGCCGGCGGAATACTGGCCTGTGACATGATGTTCGAGCTGTCGTTCGATATCACCCAACAGCGATGATGCACCAAACCTGAACAGATCGGGTTGCAACCAACGGTCGCCCAGCTCGTCCTTGATCAAGGAAAGATAAACCAGCGCATCCTTCGCCTTGGAAATGCCACCAGCGGGTTTGTAACCAACTTTAATGCCTGTGCGGTCCTGATAGTCACGGATCGCGCGGACCATGGTCAATGTAACGGGCAGGGTCGCGTTGACGGGTTCTTTTCCGGTTGATGTCTTGATGAAATCTGCACCCGCCATCATGCAAACCAGACTGGCACGGGCGACATTGCGCAATGTTCCCAATTCCCCTGTCGCAAGGATAGCTTTGACATGGGCATCGCCGCAGGCTTCGCGCATCTCGGCCATTTCGTCATAAAGCGCCTGCCAGTTTCCCGTCAGGGCATGGCGGCGGCTGATAACAATGTCAATTTCCTGCGCGCCTGCCGCAACGCTGTCACGAATTTCCTGAATGCGAAGGTGGAACGGTGACAAGCCAGCGGGAAAACCTGTCGACACTGCGGCGACCGGGATCGACGTGCCTTGCAACGCATCCACAGCGGTTTCTACCATGTCGTGATAAACGCAAACCGCCCCAGTTGTCAGACCATCCATACCGATGGCTTTCAGCAGGTCGGCCGATACAGGCTGTCGCGCCTTGGCGCACAATCGACGCACGCGCCCGACACTGTCATCGCCAGACAGGGTGGTCAGATCCATCAGGCTGACAGCCTTGCATAGCCAAGCGGCTTGATATTCTTTCTTGACGCTGCGCCGACCGGGAATGGTCGCGGCGCGGCGCTCAATCGCAGATGTGTTGGCTTGCACGGAGGCGACCCAATCAAGATCAAGCGGCATACCGTCATTGCGGGGCTCATGCACCTGCGGCAGTTGTGCGGTGTCCAATATGGTTTGTGTGGTTTGCAATCTGGCCTCCTTGGCGGTGCGAATAGCCTGCCATACATGGCACCTGATGCCAAGTTTTGACCATTTGGTCAATCTTGGAACGCAGGCACCGAATTCATAACGGCCATAGACGCAGCGTCACAGAGCAGTTATGGCGTTGGCAACCTGCTGCACAAAGGAAAAAGCCCATGTCATTTGATCGCTCAATCAAAATTGCCCCGTCCATTCTGGCCGCGGATTTCGCCAATTTCGGTGCTGAAATCGAGGCGGTCGAGGCCCAAGGCGCTGACTGGATCCACGTTGATGTTATGGATGGCCATTTTGTGCCCGCAATCACCTTTGGCGCGCAGACCTGCAAGGCGATCCGTCCGCATGTGAAAAGCGTAATGGATGTGCATTTGATGATCTCGCCGGTCGATGCGTATTTGCAGGGCTTTGCGGATGCTGGTGCCGACATCATCACCGCCCATTACGAGGCAGGTCCGCATATCCACCGCACGCTGCAAAACATCCGTGATCTGGGCTGCAAGGCTGGTGTCGCATTGAACCCTGGCACACCGGCGTCAGTCGTCGAAGAACTGCTTGATATGGTCGATCTGGTTTGCGTGATGACAGTGAACCCCGGCTTTGGCGGGCAGAAATTCATCGATATGTCGCTGAAGGTTGCGGACCTGCGCGCCATGATCGGCGAACGCCCTGTGCATATTCAAATTGACGGCGGTGTCGATCCGACAACTGCACCTGTTTTGGCAGAGGCAGGCGCGGATGTGCTTGTCGCAGGTTCGGCTGTTTTCCGTGGTGGGTCGGTGGCCAACCCCGCACCCTATGGCGAAAACATCCGCAATATCCGCAAAGCCGCCCAAGACAACGCGGCAGAATAATCTGCGCAAAAACTGCACATCCTGACCAAAGGGTGTGCACAGCTGATCCAGTATTGATGTTGGTAACAACAACATAGGGACAGCGAATATGACACCAATGACTGTACGTGGACTGCCACGCGGATTGCAGAAAGATGCGTGGTGGATGGCCGCCGACGCCCAAACGGGCGTGGGACGTGGGGCCGATATCACATCGCGACGTCCCCTTGGATTGTTGATATTGCTGATTGCTTGCGTTGATCTGCTTTGCTTGCGCGTCGGGCTTGGGATCGGGTTCGGGGTAACGATTGTGATCCTTGCTGCCGCGACCCATTGGACCGAGCGCCAAACCGTTGATCGGACCCGCGCGATGCGCGCTTGGGGTGTTTTATTGCTGTCGGTCATTCCATCGATTGATCTGGTGCAATTCACATCCGTCGCGCTTGCTTGGGCAGGGCTTACGATATTCGCCGTGATGCTGACAGGCGAACGCATTATGCTTGCCGCATCGCGTCTGCCCGGATTAGGGGCGGCAAGAACGTGGTCTGACCTTGTGACCACCCGCATCAGTGGCCCAAACCGCACAAGCCTGCTTGACTGGATATTGCCCGTCGTTGTCGGCGGCGTATTTGCGGGGTTATTCGCCTATGCCAACCCAATCGTGATGTCGTGGGTGTCGGAGATAGAATTTTCCAACGCGCCTGATATCGAACGTGTGCTTGCATGGCTTCTAGTTGGAATTGTCATTTGGCCGCTGCTGCGGTTGGCCGCCCTGAAAACACTGCACCAACCCGCAATGCGCCCACGCGCGATGGTCCGCCAAGCAGGGATGATCAATGTGCGATCAGTGATGCGGGCGCTTGTTGTCTTTAACGTCCTGTTTGCCGCCCAGACGATCATGGATATCGGGTACCTTTGGGGTGGTGTGCGCCTGCCCGACGGGATGACATATGCCACCTACGCCCATCGCGGCGCCTATCCATTGATGGCCACGGCCTTGCTTGCGGGCGGGTTTGCATTGCTCGCCCAGCCATGGCTGGACGGACGCATGATGCGCGGGTTGCTGTTGGTATGGATTGCCCAGACGTTGATGTTGGTGATGTCATCGATCCTGCGGCTTGATCTTTATGTGGATGCTTATGGTCTGACACATCTGCGTTTCGCCGCGTTTGTCTGGATGGCTGTTGTCGCGCTTGGGCTGGTCGTGCTGATCCTTCAAATCATCGGGCGACATGACGCGGGCTGGATGCTGCGGCGCGCATTCGGGATCGGCGCTATCGCAGTTTATGGCTGTAGCTTGATGAATGTCGCGGGGTATATCGCGCGCCACCAGCTTACCACCGGCCCGCTTGATGTGTTCTATGTCTGTCAGCTGGGCCAAGGGGCTGTTGTTGCTGTCGAAACCCATGAGCCTGACCTTTGCGCCGACCGGTATATTGAGCCCACGATAAAAGCACCAACGGACCTGCGCGATTGGGGGTTCCGCAATGCCCGTCTGCGCCATAGGCTTGCAGAATTGCAATCACAGGTATCGCTATGAGCCAGCACATTTTGATCGCCGATGACGACGCAGGTATTCGTGACATTCTGCGCATGGCAGCAGAGCAAGCAGGTTTTGCAGTGTCTTGCGCGGCTGACGGACAACAAGCGTTCGAGGCTGCGGGCAGGCTGCAACCTGATCTGATCGTGCTTGATATCGGGATGCCCGAGATGGACGGCCTGACCGTCTGCCGCGAAATCCGCAAATCAAGCATGGTGCCAATCCTGTTTCTGACAGCCCAAGGCGACGAAATTGACCGTATTGTCGGGCTGGAAATGGGTGGCGATGACTATGTTGCCAAACCGTTTTCCCCGCGCGAGGTGATGGCAAGGATCAAGGCAATCTTGAAGCGCACGACAGTTGCCGCCCCGACGGGTCAGGTGTTGCGGCGCGGTGTCTTAAGCGTCGACCCTGACCGCCATGCCTGTTTGGTCAAGGATACCGCCGTCGTGCTAACCAACCGCGAGATGGAGATGCTTGTGCAGCTAATGCGCAGGCCCGACAACGTGATGCCGCGCCCCGCATTGGTGGATGCGGTTTATGGCACAAACATCCATGTCAGCGACCGCACGATGGACAGCCACTTGCGCAACCTGCGTGGCAAACTTTCCGATGCCGGTTGCAGTGATGCGATTGAAACAGTGCACGGTGTTGGTGTGCGGATGGGCCCATGCAGCGCCGGGTAATCGCGAAATGGCGTCCGGCCCTTGGGCTTGTGCTTGGGGGCACATTGGCGGCCGTGTTCTTTTTACCGCTGATTGGTGTTGGGTATTTCCGGCTTGCGGGTGGCGTGCTGGGATGGGCCGAAACCAGTTGGATGATTGGCTGGATGGCGTTAATTGCGACAGGTGTGCTGGGGGTGTTGTTGTGGCGACTTGTTCTGCGACCAGTGCAACGATTGACCGACTATACGCAGGCCATGGCGCGTGGTGGAAACGCCACCCCGCCAGAACATTTTGGCACGCCAGAGTTTTCGCAACTAGGCGGGTCAGTCATTCAAATGGCCGAAACCCTGCAAGGGCGCGCTGATGTTCTGCGGTCCTATGCGGATCACGTGACACATGAATTGAAATCGCCACTCAGCATTATTTCGGGCGCAACCGAACTGCTGTCCGATCCCGCGTTGGGTCCGGACGACCGCGCCAACCTGCTTGCGAAAATCGCCGCCTCTACCAAACGGATGGAAGTGTTGTTGGACGCGCAGCGCGATCTTGCAGCAGCACAAGACCCGATGCCCGATGGCAATTGTCTGCTGTCGGATGTGGCGCAAGGTGCAGTCGTGGAAGCGGACGGCGTGGTTCCGATCAACCCCGTGGCGATGCAACTTGTGCTTGGTCATCTGATCAACAACGCCCATGCCCATGGTGCGACCTGCGTCACCGTCACCCATCTGGGCCGCAGCGTTATGGTGGCAGACAACGGGCCGGGCGTCAGTGCTGGCAATCAATCCCGCATTTTTGATCCGTTTTTTACCACACGGCGCGATGCGGGTGGCACGGGCATGGGCTTGCCGATTGTGCGGCGCATGTTGGCTGCACAGGGGGCGTCAATTTCCCTCACGGATGGGCCGGGTGCACAATTTGTGATTACATTCTAACTGCGTAGGATGGGTTTTAACCCATCATCCTTTTACAGCTCCGTCAGACAGGCCAGACACCAGATATTTCTGCGCCACCAAGAACACCACCGTGATCGGCAAACCTGACAAGATTGCTGCTGCTGCAAAATCGCCCCACAGGTATTTGAATTCGTTGAGATACAACCGTGATCCCACGGCCAACGTCATTTTGTCCTCAGATCGGATCAAAACAGACGCGATGGGGTAATCATTGATGAACCCGATGAACGCCAAAACGAAAACCACCGACATTATCGGCACAGCCAGCGGCAGGAATATGAACCGGAACGTCTGCCAAGGTGTTGCGCCATCAATCGCGGCGGCCTTGTCCAAGGCGGTATCAATGCTGTCAAAATAGCCTTTGATTGTCCAGATATGCAGGGTCACACCCGCAAGATAGATCATGATCAACGCGATGTGGCTGTTGATGCCCAGTATCGGGCTAACCTCACCCAACGCATCGAAAATCGCGTAAATCGCCACCAGCGCCAGCGTGGTCGGAAACATTTGGATCAAGAACAGCCCATCCAGCATCGCGCCCTTGCCGCGCACGCGGATACGGCTGAATGCATAGGCGGAAATGGTGGCGATTGCCAAAACACCCACGCCTGCGATCAGCCCGATCTTGATCGAATTCCACATCCACAACATCACCGGATAGGGTGGGGTCACAACCGTGCCGTCGGCGCGTGTGTAATCAAGCCCGAACGCCAGATACCAATGTTCCAGCGTCGGGTTTTGCGGAATGATGGACCCGACCGAAAAGTTACCCTCTCGGAACGAAATCGACAGCACCATGAAAAACGGAAACAGGATCAGGACCAAAAAGCAGATCATGAACCCGTGGGCCAAAATCTTTTTGATCAGCAAATCGCGTGGGCGTTCAACAATCATCGGCCTGACCTTTTGCTAGCTGCGCGGCGCATCGCGACAAAGTTGGCGTATGAAATTGCCGCCACGACGACAAATATCAGCAGCGTAATCGCGCCCGCCAAACCAAATTGCTGGCCCGCATTATCAAACGCCAAACGATAGGTGAACGACGCCAGAATATCGGTTTCACCTGCCGGAATGATCGTGCCGGGAATGTCTGGCAACCCGCGGGTGAGCAAGAAAATCAGCACAAGGTTGTTAAAGTTGAAGGCAAAAGACGCGATCAACAATGGCAGAAATGGCGGAATGATCTGAGGCAGTGTAATCGTGAAAAACACACGCAAGGCTGAGGCACCTTCAAGGGCGGCAGCCTTTTTGTGATCCTCTGGCACAGATTGCAGGAACCCCATCGCAAGCAGCATCATATATGGATAGCCCAGCCAGGTGTTCACGATCAGCACCATCGTACGCGCCAATGTCCCGTCTGAAAACCAGTTGGGGCGCACACCAAATAACGCCTCAAGGATCAGGTTAATCTCGCCAAAGTTTTGGTTGAACAGCCCCCGAAAGACGAGGATCGAAATAAAGCCTGGCACAGCATAGGGCAGGATCAAAAGGATGCGGTAAAGCGCCTTGAACCGCAAATGGGGCCATTGCAAAATCACGGCCAATGTCAGCCCAAGCGCGAACGTCAGCACAACTGATGCCGTCGCAAAAAAGAACGTCCAGATAAACACCGACACCATCGGTTGACGGATGCCTTCGGATTGGAACACACGTTTGAAGTTGTCCCACCCGATGTTGACGCGCCACCCCGGTGGGACTTGTTCACCCGACATGGTTTCAAAAAATCCGGTGTCGTGATTGGCGGTCAGGATGGTGCCGTCAGCGGCTTGCAAGGTGTCAGGTCCGGTTTGCACATAATCGGGGGTCACAGTTGCGAATGTCCGCAATCCTGCGTTTTGGATTTGCACGCCATCTGGTGTTATCAGCGTGACCATGCCCAATCCGCCGCGCAATTTGATCGCATCACGGCGTGCCAACAATGTGGCGGGTTCCGCCGCGGGGGTCATGGTGACCGATTGCTCAGATGTCAGTGTTACAGGGTCAGACAACAGCCCCGTGTCTGGCAACCAAATGCGGTATGCATCCCCGTCTTGCGCCACGGCAAACGGCTGTTCGGTCGTTTTGTCGATGGACCCGCGCGCGGTCAAAACCTCAACCGTGCGGTCATAGGTCAACAGATTGAACGACGAATAATTCGTGAACCCGATATAAATCGTATAGGCGACAGGGAACGCGATAAAGATCAGCACCGCCGCCACGCCGGGGAAAATGAACCGCGCGCCATAGAACCGCGAAGCGCCGAAAACAATCCCGAACCCTGCGGCCAGCGCTAACAGGATTGCCCCGAATAACGGCTGGCCCAGTTGATACAAATAGAATGATCCAGCGAGCAGGATCACGCATACACATGCCACAAAAACCAGCCGTGGAAGGGCAGATGTTTGGGGGATGGGTATGGCTGTCATTTGAGATTTATCCTTTGGGTTGGGGCGGCGAAATGCCCGCCGCCCCGATGTGTTTTATTCACCCAAGATGCGCGCTGCTGCATCGTTAAGTGCATCAGCAGGGGATGCTGCGCCTGACGTAATGTTTGTCAGTGCCGGGCCCATTGCAGCCCAGAATGCTCCCATTTCGGGGTTGGACGGCATCGGAATACCGTTTGCCGCAACGGCCAGCATGTCAGTGACCAGCGGGTTGTCCTGGGCCACGGCCGCAGACGCATCTGCCAACGCACCTAGGCTGTTGTTGGCGTTCCAGATTGCCAAACCTTCGTCGCTTGCCAGATAGTTTTCGATCAGTTCTGCCGCGAGGTCAGCGTTCGGTGATGCCGCGTTAATGCCAAGCGCCTGCACACCCAAGAATGGCGGGGATACCTGACCGTTGACGGTTGGGATCGGTGCCACACCAATGTTCAGGCCGGAATCCGCAAATGCACCCCACGACCATGGACCGTTCAGAACCATCGCGACTTCGCCGTTGTTCATCGCGCCATCCATCACGCCATAGTCAACGCCTTGTGGCATGACGCCTGCGTCGAACAAGGATTTCAGCACTTCGGCACCTGCGATCGCACCATCGGTGTTCACGCCTGTCATAGACCCGTCATACGACCCATCAACTTTTTGGAACGCATAGCCGCCGCCAGCCATCAAAATTGGCATGGTGAAATAGGTGTTGTTGTAGTCCCAAAGAATGGTTTTATCTGCGCCCGCTTCGGCGATTTCTTCGAATGATGCGGGTGGCGTGTCCACTAGGTCTTTGTTGTAGATCAGCGTCACGGCTTCGACCGCGATAGGATAACCCCATGTTTTGCCGCCAAACTGGACCGATTCCAGTGCAGACGGCAGAATATCAGCCGCCCAATCATCGGACAGTGACACAGGCGCGATCAAACCACCGCCGGCCCATTCACCGAAACGGTCATGCGCCCACATCACGATGTCAGGGCCATCGCCCGTTGCTGCTGCTTGCTGAAACTTTTGCGGCAAATCAGGGTCAACGATTTCGACGATGACATCGACGCCAAGATCTTCGGTAAAGCCTGCGACGGCTTCCATCAGTGCGTCTTTGTCGCGGTTATTGCCGGTCCAGATGGTGATCGCACCATCCTCGAACGCAAACGCGGGTGCGGTGGTCGCCAGCAAAAGTGCGGCTGTTGATAGTGTCTTTTTCATCAGTTTTCCTCCCATGGAAATTTTACGTCAGATAGGCAAAGCCGTTGGGCGGCAATGTCAGTTTTTCACCGTCTAAGGTTGCGGCATGAGGGCCGGTAATTGTCAGGCCCTTGGTGACTTCGACAACCTGTGTGGTGGCCGAAAGGTTGAAGGCGCAGGTCATGCGCTGTTCCGCGCACTGTCGTTCAAACATGAGCACGGGCGCCGCCGCGTCACGAAACTGCGTAGCCCCGCATGACAATGCGGGGCTGTTTTTACGAAACGCAATAACCTCTTTATAGAATGCCAACACGCTGTCCGCGCCTTGGGCGTCAACGGCGCGTGCGGCTTGTGGTGCTTTGACGGGTAGCCACGGTTTGCTGTCTGAAAAACCAGCATTTGGTGCGTCTGCTTCCCACACCATCGGCGTGCGACATCCATCGCGACCTTTGACTGTCGGCCAATACCGTAGCGCGGGTGGATCGGTCAGTTCGTCATAGACCAATTCCGTCTCTGTTTGGCCCAACTCTTCGCCCTGATAAATCCCGATTGTCCCCTCAAATGACATCAGCATGGCACACGCGAGCCGTGCAATCGCGTCTTCATCAGCCGCGTGATCGGCCCAGCGGGTCACATGGCGCGGAACATCGTGGTTGGAGAACGACCATTTGGGGTGGCCTTCAGGTGCGCCTTTGCGGAACCCTTCAATGCAGTTGCGGAAATGTTCGGGTGAAAAATCGGGTCCCAACATCGCAAAGCTGTAGGCCATATGCAGGCGGTCGCTGCCTTCGGTGTATTCGCCCATAATTTCGATCGCACGGCGACCCATTTCGCCAACTTCGCCGACCATCATAATGTCATCATATTGATCGGTCAGTTTACGCAGGCGTTCCAGAAATGACAGGTTTTCGGGGCGCGTCTTGTTGTAGATATTGTTCTGCATCCCGTACAAATCGGTCGCCATCACTTGTGGTGCGGCCTGTGCGGCTGGGTTCGAACGTAGTTTTTGATCGTGATAATAATAGTTCACTGTATCAAGCCTGAACCCGTCAAGACCGCGATCAAGCCAGAATTTACAAACCTCTAGTATGGAATCCACAACGTCTGGATTGTGAAAGTTCAAGTCAGGCTGTGATCCAAGGAAGTTGTGCAGATAATACTGACCACGTGCAGGCTCAAACTCCCACGCTGGGCCGCCGAAATGGCTGTGCCAATTTGTGGGCGGGCTGCCGTCGGGAAGGGGGTCGGCCCAGACATACCAATCGGAATGGCTGTTATCGCGGCTGGCACGGCTGGCACGGAACCACGGGTGTTGGTCGGATGTATGCGACAGGACCTGATCGGTAATAACCTTCAGACCCAATTCATGCGCCCGCGCGATCAGCGCATCGAAATCCGCAAGCGTGCCAAACAACGGATCAATATCCATATAGTCGGACACGTCATAGCCCATGTCTTTTTGCGGAGAGGTGAAAATCGGGGAAAGCCAGATGCAGTCTGCACCCAATTCCGCAATATGATCCAGGCGCCGCGTAATGCCCGCCAGATCGCCGATGCCGTTATCCGTGCTGTCTTGGTAGGACCGCGGATAAATCTGATAGATTACGGCATCTCGCCACCATTCGCGCATTCAGTATCTCCTTGATTCGAGGGGGACGTTACCAAAGTGATTTGATTTCTCAAAACGTTTTAATTTCTGGACAGAGCCATAGTTTGCTGCCTAAATGTGCCAATTATGGGCGATCGTGACGCATGACGTTTCGTCAATTTGAAACGATTTGGAGACCATGGTGTGGCCACGTTGAAGGACATCGGACTAGAGCTGGGGCTGTCGGTAGCCACAGTCAGCCGTGCCTTGAATAATTTTCCCGAGGTCAAGAAAGGCACCAAAGAAAAGGTCCGCGACACTGCTAATCGGCTAGGGTATAAGCCAAACCGGATCGCGCAGCGCCTTGTAACGGGGCGGTCAGGCATGGTCGGGATGGTTGTGAAAATTCGCCCTGACATGAGCGCCGACCAAACGTTTTTTGAAATGCTGACAGGGCTGACTGCCGCGCTTGCTGCGCGCGACACGGACTTGGTTCTTGCGGTCGATTCAGGTGACGATCCGATCCAGCCGTTTAAAAAACTGTTAGAGCGCGATATTTTGGACGGGTTTATATTGAACGCGCCTGTGACGGATGATCCACGCGTCCCTTATCTGCAAAAACGGGGGATCCCGTTTGTATTGCATGGGCAAACAAAAGCAGGCGCCGCATACCCGTTTTTTGACATCGACAACCGTGCGGTTTGCGCGGATGCCGTCGCCCATCTAACGGGTCTTGGGCATCGCCGCATCGCGCTTATGAATGCGCAGATCCGCTATGCTTACGCGGTGGACCGCAGGGATGGTTTTTTGATTGCGATGGCGGCAAAACAGTTGCCTGTGCCGTCCGAATTTGTTGTAGCAGACACCGAGAATGAGGCCGATGCCTATGACCAAGCGATCACAATGCTTTCGCGGGTCGACGTGCCGCGGCCGACTGCGATCGTGTGTGCATCAACGCTGATCGCGGCAGGTGTCATGCGGGCCGCAAATGACGCCGGGCTGTCCGTGCCCAGCGATTTATCGGTCGTGGCCCATGACGATGCCTTGCCATTGATGCGGGCTGTCAATTTTGACCCGGCGTTGACAGTCACCCGTGCGCCATTGCGCGATGCATGTGTGCCTGTTGCCAATCTTTTGGTCGACCATTTGGGCGGTGCGTCCGTTGCCGATAGCCAAACCATGATCAAAGCTGACCTGATAGTGCGCCAGTCATCTGGCCCCGTCCCAAAAGGAGAGACCGCACCATGGCCCTCGACATGACCCAGAAACTTGCATTGAAAACATCCGCGTTGAAAAAATCCTATGGCGACGTGCAGGTTTTGCATGGCATCGACATTGATATGGCCGCGGGCGAATTTTTGGTGTTGGTGGGGCCATCTGGGTGCGGGAAATCGACCCTGTTGAATTGCATCGCGGGCTTAGAGGAGATCACAGGCGGGAACCTGATGATTGCAGGCCGCGACGTGACCCAAGAACCACCAAAGGACCGCGACATCGCAATGGTGTTTCAAAGTTACGCGCTTTACCCGACCATGACGGTGGGCGAAAACATCGGCTTTGGCATGAAAATCCGCCGTGTGCCCAAGGCGCAGATGGATGCCAAGATCAAAGAGGTCGCGACGCTATTGCAGATTGATCATTTGCTTGATCGTCAGCCCAGTCAGCTTTCGGGGGGACAGCGACAGCGGGTCGCGATGGGCCGCGCGCTGGTGCGTGACCCTGCGTTGTTTTTGTTCGATGAGCCGCTGTCCAATCTGGACGCAAAGCTGCGTGTTGAAATGCGTGCCGAGATCAAGCGCCTGCACAAGACAACCGGTGCATCCATTGTTTATGTGACCCACGACCAGATCGAAGCGATGACGCTGGCTAGTCGCATCGTTGTTCTGAAAGACGGCCATGTGCAGCAAATCGCAACTCCGGCCGAAATCTATGACCGCCCCGCCAATACGTTCGTGGCTGATTTTATGGGATCACCTCCGATGAACCTGATGCCCGCCGAAATTGTGACAGGTGGCCTAAAACTGGGCGATACGACATTGCCGATGGATGTGGCGGGATTGCCGCCGAGCGTGACACTTGGCATCCGGCCAGAGCATCTGTCACTGGCCGATGGTCCCGCAGATATTACTGTTACTCCGACCATGATCGAAAATACGGGCGCCGAAAGCTACATCAGTTTCCAAATCGGTGATGCCACTTTGACCGCCAAGGTGCCTGGCCGCGTGGATGAAGACAGCACAGCGCCGATTGGCCTAAACATCGCGCGACAGTCCCTAAGCTTGTTTGATGCCCAAACAGGTCAGCGGATTGAGCAACCCTAGGGCACATATATCCCCGCAAAACACCCGCCTACGTAGATTTTGTGTCTAAAAGTGTGACATCATCGCGAAATCCGCGAAAATAGAATGGTGTTTCAAGTTTTATTTGAAACGGATCGGCGGATTTTTGCTGTATGATACGCGCAATCGGGGAGGGCGTTGTGACGGGAGATCACACACCACGGTAAAGTAATGTGTTGGATTGACCGCATTGGTCGGCGACATGCGTTTATCACGTTCCCTTCGATAACTTATACGTCCTGCACAAGCAGGCCAAACATCAACGAGGGACCAAACAATGACTGAAACGTCTTATACAGATCCGAATACCACGCCGCCGCTGGCCCAAGCGATCCCGCTTGGCCTTCAGCATGTGTTGGCAATGTTCGCATCCAACGTCACACCATCCGTTATCGTCGCAGGCGCCGCTGGCCTTGCATTCGGCAGCGGTGAACAGATTTACCTGATCCAGATGGCCATGCTGTTTGCAGGTATTGCCACATTGTTCCAAACTATCGGTATGGGCCCTGTTGGCGCACGTCTTCCGATTATGCAGGGCACGTCGTTTGCGTTTGTCGGTGTTCTGGCAGGTATTGCCGCGACCCAAGGGTTGGGCGTTGCACTGACTGCTTGTATCATCGGTGGTGTTATCCACTTTGCACTTGGTTCTGTGATCCAGCATTTGCGTTGGTTGTTCCCACCGCTTGTCACAGGTCTCGTGATCCTTGCGATTGGTCTGTATCTGATCCCGGTTGCGATCAAATACGCCGCTGGTGGTGCTGCTGATTTCCAGATGAACGCCGAAAGCTTTGGCTCATTGATGCACTGGTCAGTCGCTTTGACAGTGATCGTGGTTTCGCTGCTGCTCAAGTTCTTCACAAAAGGCCCGCTAAGCCAGTCTGCAATCCTGATTGGTTTGCTGGCAGGTTACGCATTGGCTTGGATGCTTGGCATGGTCAACTTTGGCGCAGTTGCCAAGGCATCTTGGATCACATCCATTCAGCCATTGCCTTACGGCTTTGAATTCAGCCTGGGTGCTGTGATTGCTGTAACACTGGTTTCCATTGTGTCCGCGATTGAAACCGTGGGCGATGCATCTGCAACAACCAAAGCAGGCGCTGGCCGTGATGCAACAGACGCAGAAATCGCTGGTGCGACATATGCGGATGGTTTGGGCACAGCAGTTGCTGGCGTGTTCGGCGGTTTGCCAAACACATCATTCAGCCAGAACGTCGGCATCGTTGGTATGACAGGCATCATGTCCCGTCACGTGGTAACCATCGCTGGTATCATCATGATCATCTGCGGCATGTTGCCAAAGATCGGTGCTGTGATCGCATCCATGCCTTTGCCAGTGCTTGGTGGTGGTGTGATCGTAATGTTCGGTATGGTTGCGGCCGCTGGCCTGAACATGCTGTCCGAGATCAACATGAACCGTCGCAATATGGTTATCATTGCTGTTTCGCTGGCATTTGGCCTTGGTCTGAACCTTGTTCCAACAGCCGTTCAGTATCTGCCAGGTGTTGTGAAAATCCTTGCGACATCCGCTGTGGCACCGACTGCGCTGATGGCGATCGTGCTGAACCTGATCTTGCCTGACGACATCGACTAAGCCTTTCGCTTAGATTAATAAATGGGACCCCTCGCGTTTGTCACGCGGGGGGTCTTTTCATTTCCGGCACATGGCGTAGGCTTGGGCAAATCCATTAAAGGTGCCCGCTATGACCGATTTCCTGCTTCTTGCATTTGTATTTCTAATTGCAGGCGTTGTGTCTGTGCCGATTGCGTCGCGATTGGGGCTTGGCTCTGTGCTTGGCTATTTGATCGCGGGCATTCTAATCAGCCCGATTTTGGCGTGGCTGCATGTGGATGTGATCTCGATCCAGCATTTTGCGGAATTCGGCGTTGTGATGATGCTGTTCCTTGTGGGGCTGGAACTGGAACCAAAACTGCTTTGGGACATGCGGGCCAAGTTGTTGGGCTTGGGCGGCGGACAGGTTGGATTGACCACGGTGCTGGTCACGGTTGTCGGCTTGGCATTTGGGCTGGGGTGGACAGTTGCCTTGGCGGTTGGTCTGGTATTGGCGCTGTCGTCCACAGCCATTGTGTTGCAGACCCTTAATGAAAAGGGATTGATGAAATCCGATGGCGGGCAATCCAGTTTTTCGGTTCTTTTGTTCCAAGATATCGCGGTCATCCCCATGCTGGCGCTTGTGCCACTATTGGCGTTGCCGGAATTGATTGATGCAGCGTCGCATGGTGCGGCAGATGATGATCACGGCAGCGGGCTTAGCTTGATTGCAGGACTCGCTGGCTGGCAGGTTGCGATTGTCACATTGGGTGCGATTGCTGCGGTTGTTGTGGTTGGCAATTTTCTGACAGGCCCGATATTCAGGTTTATCGCCGCTGCAAACCTGCGAGAGATGTTTGTCGCCACGGCCCTGATGATTGTCATCGGGATCGCGCTGTTGATGTCACTTGTCGGGTTATCCCCTGCGCTGGGCACATTCCTTGCAGGTGTGGTCTTGGCGAACTCAGAATACCGTCACGAATTGGAAAGCGATATTGACCCGTTCAAGGGGCTGCTGCTTGGCCTGTTTTTCATGACAGTCGGCGCGGGTATCAACTTTGGTCTGTTGGGCGAAAATCTGGCGCTGATTATCGGGCTGACATTGGGATTGATCGCGCTGAAATCTGCGGTCTTGTTTGTGCTGGCGCTGGTGTTCAAACTGGAAGGGGCCGATCGTTGGCTATTTGCCCTTGGGCTGGCCCAAGCGGGTGAGTTCGGATTTGTCCTGTTGTCATTCACAGTTGCCAATGGCGTGATCCCAAGCGCGATTGCCGATCAACTGCTGCTGGTCGTCGCCATTTCAATGTTGCTGACCCCGTTGCTGTTCATTATTTTTGACCGCGTGATTGTGCCGCGCATGGTCAGTGATGACACCCGCGAGGCGGACGACATGCCAGAAAACGACAGCCGCATTTTGATCGCGGGGCATGGTCGTGTTGGCGGCATTGTGACCCGCGTTTTAAAAGGGGCGGGATACAGCCCGACCGTTATTGATTTCAGCTCTGCCCAGCTTGAGATGCTCAAACGGTTTGGTGCGCACGCCTATTACGGTGATGCGACCCGACCTGATCTGCTGCACGCCGCTGGTATTGCGGACGCAAAGCTGTTCGTGATTGCCATTGATGGCAAAGATCAGATCACCGAATTGGTCAAATATGTGCATCATCACTACCCCGACCTGCACATCGTCGCGCGTGCGGTGGATCGCAACCATGTCTATGATCTTTGGTTTGCGGGTTGCCGTGACATCATCCGGGAAACCTATGACAGCTCCTTGCGGATCAGTCGGTCATCATTGCAGGCATTGGGTGCATCAAACGATCAGGCAGAGCAAGCCGTCGATGCGTTCAATACAGTTGATCGCAAGGGTATGGTCGCCGTGGCCTCCCATTATGACCCGAACATCTCTCCCTATGAAAACGAAGCCTTCATCGCGAAAATTAATGAAATGCGCGACGAATGGGAGGCGGAATTGCACACAGAAATGAACCGTGCATTGGGGCGCGAGGAATGATTGCGCCTTCCTTCTGGCGTGAAATAATGACCGCATAAAATGCGGCTCAGGCTATAGTCAATTTGGGTGCCGCCGCTTAGAGTGGCCGCAAAACGACGGCATTTGGTCAGGACAGTCATTTGAAGAAAATCAGCACCGAAGACTTGCGCTCGCGCCAGTGGTTCATGAACAAAGATAACCCCGAGATGACCGCCCTATATCTGGAGCGTTATCTGAACTACGGGCTGACCCGTGAAGAATTGCAGTCGGGCAAGCCGATCATTGCGATTGCCCAGACTGGCAGCGACCTGTCACCGTGTAACCGCCACCATCTGGAACTGACCAAGCGTGTGCGTGACGGGATCATTGCCGCTGGCGGCACACCTATCGAAGTGCCCGTTCACCCGATTCAGGAAACTGGAAAACGCCCCACCGCGTCGCTGGACCGTAACCTTGCATATCTGTCGTTGGTTGAAACGCTGCATGGGTATCCGCTTGATGGTGTGGTGCTCAACATCGGGTGTGACAAAACAACACCTGCGCTGTTGATGGCGGCTGCTACTGTGAATATCCCTGCGATCGCCCTGTCGGTTGGCCCCATGCTGAATGGCTGGTGGAAGGGAGAGCGGGCAGGGTCCGGCACGGTGATCTGGAAGGCGCGCGAACAGCTGGCCGCCGGTGAAATCGACAATGACGAATTTATGAACATCGCCGCTGCATCCGCCCCGTCCGTGGGATATTGCAACACGATGGGCACGGCGACGACGATGAACTCATTGGCCGAAGCGTTGGGCATGCAGCTGCCCGGCGCGGCCGCGATCCCCGCGCCTTATCGTGAACGCGGCCAGATTTCATATGAAACCGGCAAGCGTATCGTTGATATGGTCTGGCAGGATTTGCGCCCCTCTGATGTCATGACGCGAGAGGCGTTCGAGAACGCGATTGTCATCAACTCTGCCATCGGTGGATCCACCAATGCGCCGATCCATTTAAACGGCATTGCCCGCCATATCGGTGTGGAATTGAACAACTCTGATTGGCAGAACATCGGCCATGACGTGCCATTGCTGGTGAACCTTCAACCCGCTGGTGAATATCTGGGCGAGGATTATCAACAAGCAGGCGGCGTGCCCGCCGTGGTTGGCGAACTCATCGCCGCTGGTCGTTTGCCGCATCCTGACGCGCTGACTGTGAATGGTCGGTCGATGGGCGATAACTGCACCGCGACCCGCAGCCTTGACGTCCGCGTGATCAAGACGGTTGCCGATCCGCTGAAAGAACAGGCGGGCTTTATCAATCTGTCGGGCAACCTGTTTGACAGCGCGATTATGAAAACCAGCGTGATCAGTGCTGCGTTTCGTGCGCGGTATCTGTCAAACCCCGATGATCCGAACGCATTTGAGGGCCGCGCCGTTGTCTATGACGGCCCCGAGGATTTCCACCACCGCATTGATGACCCGTCAGAGGCATTGGACGAAACCTGCGTGATGTTTATGCGTGGCGCCGGGCCAAAGGGATATCCAGGCGGGGCAGAGGTCGTGAACATGCGTCCACCCGCATATCTGATCAAAAAAGGGATCGAAGCGCTGCCATGTATTGGCGATGGCCGTCAGTCTGGCACATCCGGCAGCCCGTCGATCTTGAACGCATCGCCAGAGGCGGCTGATGGCGGTGGTCTTGCGCTTTTGCAAAATGGCGACCGTGTGCGCATTGATTTGAATAAATGCATCGCAGATATGCTTGTGCCACTCGACGAACTGGCTGATCGCGCGGCGAAACTGGTCGCGGCAGGCGGCTATGCCCACCCCGAAAGTCAGACACCGTGGCAGCAATATTTCCGCGAGCTGACAGGTCAATTCGACAAGGGCATGACCCTACGCGACGCCGACAAATACCAAGACATCGCCCGCAAGAATACGCCAAGGGACAGTCACTGATATGAAGTTGCTGCGCTATGGTGAACACGGGGCCGAGCGTCCAGCCACGATGGACGGCATGGGTATGTTGCGCGATTTGTCGGACCATGTGGATGACATTTCAGGTGATGCACTGTCCGACGAAACCATCGCGCGTCTGCGTGACCTGAACATCAACGATTTGCCGATTGTTGAGGGTCGCCCGCGCATTGCCCCTTGTGTTGGTAATGTCGGCAAATTTCTGTGCATTGGTTTGAATTTTTCTGATCACGCGGCAGAGGCGGGCATGGATATTCCCGCCCATCCGATCCTTTTTATGAAGGCCACGTCCGCGATTGTTGGCGCCTATGACGATGTGGTATTGCCGCGCGGTTCAACCGCCACCGATTGGGAGGTCGAGCTGGGTGTCGTGATTGGCAAACCCGCGAAATACGTGTCGCAGGCGGATGCGCTGGATTACGTTGCTGGGTATTGCATCGTGAATGATGTGTCCGAACGCGACTACCAGACCAAGCTGACGGGCCAATGGACCAAGGGCAAATCATGCGACACCTTTGGCCCCATCGGGCCGTGGTTGGTAACGCGGGACGAGGTGCCGGACCCCCAAAATCTCGCCATGACGCTGGATGTAAACGGTAAGCGGATGCAGACAGGGCATACGGGCACGATGATCTTTACGGTGGCCGAAATCATCGCGCATCTGTCGACATTGATGACCCTGCACCCGGGCGATGTCATCACTACAGGCACGCCGCCCGGTGTTGGCATGGGGATGAAGCCGGACCCCGTTTACCTTAAGGTTGGTGATAAAATGGATTTATCAATCGCAGGGTTGGGGTTTCAGCAACAATCCGTGCGTCAGGACGACTGATTGCGGGCCAACAGTTCAAGGTAAAGGGCGGCATGATCCAAACCTCCATGCCCCATTTCTTCGACGAGCGTTTGATATCTGGCCTGAGTATCTGCCGACATCGGCAGGTTAAGCCCCAGATTTTCCGCCTCGTCCATGATGTTATTCATGTCCTTTAGCTGGATTGCCGCACTTCCGCGTGCGGACAAATCGCCATCCGTCATGCGGGCGCCATGCACCTGTAAAATCGTGCTATCGGCAAACCCACCCGTCAGCGCAAGACGGACAGCAGCCGGATCAGCCCCGCCGCGTTCCAGCAATAACATTGCCTCTGCTACTGCGCCGATCGTGATGCCGACGATGCCTTGATTGGCAAGTTTTGCGAGTTGCCCCGTGCCAGTCGGGCCAACAAGAACGGCCGTGCCCAAAACACTCAAAACCTCTTCGGCGGCGGCAAATGTCGTGGCATCGCCGCCCGCCATAATGGCCAGATTTCCAGCCTCGGCGCCGATGGTGCCACCCGACACGGGCGCGTCGATATGAGCCACGTCAAATGCGCGTAGCATCGTTGCTTGCGCACGCGCTTGGGCTGGTTTTGTCGACGCCATGTCGATCCAGATCTGGCCGCGACGCAAAGAGTTTTGCAAGTCAGGATCATCAAGGATTTCGGCCGTGGCCGCCCCATCGGACAGGATCGATATAATGATTTCCGCACCTTGCACGGCATGGGCGGCTGTTGTCGCATGCGCGGCCCCAATGATCGCGCCCGCCTTGGAAGCGGTGCGGTTCCAAACGGTCACATCATGGCCAGCCGTCACAAGATTGCGGGCCATTGGGCCGCCCATCAACCCGATGCCAAGAAATGTGATTTTGGTCATCCGTGTCCCTTTGCGGGGCCAAGTGACCCTCGGGTGATGAACTGCGTTTCAAGGCGCACGCTTTGCCGTGTTGTATTTCCCGCCACACGGTCCAACAACAGGGCGGCAGCTTCCCGTCCCATTTCAATCTGCGGGACCCGCACCGTGGTCATCGGCGGGGACACAACAGAGGCAAGGCCGATGTCGTCAAACCCGACCACGGACACATCCTTAGGCACGTCCAAGCCCAATTCGCGCGCGCCGATCATGGCGCCGGCAGCCAAAACATCATTGCCACAGATCAGGGCCGTTGGCGGGTTTGCATCGCTCAATATGTCCCGCGCTGCCTGGCGGCCTGCCTCGATCCGGTAGGGGGCTTCGATCGCGTTTGTGATTGTGCCATTCGCCGCAAGAATGGCTGTTTTCACACCATCACGGCGGGCGGTTGCGCGGTCGTTTGATTCGCATTCCCCTGCGATGATTCCGATACGACGATGCCCATACGAAAGAACTTGTTGCGCCGCGTCTTGGGCCGCATGAAAGTTGTCGAACCCAACGAACGCGGTGTCGGGGTCGGTATCAAAACACCAGCCAATGACATAAGGCAGTTGCCGCGATTTCAGAAAGGCCGTTGTTTCGTCGGGGCGCTCATTTCCAATCAGCAAAAAGCCTGCTGCCCCTTGTGCTGCCAAGGTTTTGATTTGGCGCAGTTCCTGTTCGGGATTGTAACCTGTCGTGCCGATCAGCAGCGTTATGCCCGCTTCTGTCAGCACCTCTTGAAATGCTTGGATGCCGCTTGCGAACATCGCGTTCGATAGGGTGGGAATGATTGCTCCAACCAGATTGGTTTTATTGGTGGCAAGTGCGCGCGCACCAAAATTCGGGGTGTAGCCAAGCGTGCCAATCGCTGTGTTGATCCGGTCGCGCGCCACCTTTTTCACCTTGTCAGGATCGTTTAACGCACGGCTAACGGTGGCCGTGGAAACGCCTGCGGCATCGGCGACATCTTGAAGAGTGGGGCGCTGTTTCTGGACCATTTCCCAAACGTAATGCAAGCGCTTGCTATTTGCAATGTAAGCGCTTACAAAATGATATCTCGAGGCGAGGATTGGATTGACCTTATGGCGCGTAATTATCTGAAAACGGCAACTAAAACTGCGATGACCGATTCGAGCGATGTGCGCGAAACGGTGCAAAAAATTCTTGGTGACATCGAAGCAGGCGGCGATGCTGCGGCATTGGATTACGCGGCAAAGTTCGACAAATACGAAGGCAACGTCATCCTGACTGCAGACGAAATTGCAGCTGCCGCAGCGTTGGTGCCTGAAAAGCTCAAGCAAGATATTCAGTTCGCCCATGACAACGTGCGTCGCTTTGCCGAACTGCAAAAATCCACCATGACTGATGTTGAGACAGAGATCGTTCCCGGCCTGATCGCAGGTCAAAAGGCGATTCCGGTTCGTGCGGCTGGCTGCTACGTGCCTGGCGGTCGGTACTCACACATCGCCAGTGCAATTATGACAGTGACGACAGCCAAGGTTGCCGGGTGTGAACACATTGTCGCGTGCTCTCCACCGCGCCCCGACGCAGGCGTGGCCCCTGCAATCGTCTATGCGGCCCATTTGTGCGGCGCTGACAAAATCCTTGCGATGGGTGGTGTTCAGGGCGTTGCTGCGATGACATTCGGCCTGTTCGATTTGCCAAAGGCAGACATCCTTGTCGGCCCTGGCAATCAGTTTGTGGCAGAGGCCAAGCGCATTCTATTCGGGCGCGTTGGCATCGACATGATTGCAGGCCCGACAGACAGCCTGATCCTTGCTGATGAAACCGCTGATCCGATGATTGTTGCCGTCGATTTGGTCAGCCAAGCAGAGCACGGATACAACTCTCCGGTCTGGCTTGTCACCGATAATGAAGTTTTGGCCAACAAGGTGATGGATCTGGTTCCTGACCTTATCGCCGATCTGCCAGACCTAAACCGCCAAAATGCCGAAGCTGCATGGCGCGACTATGCAGAGGTCATTGTCTGCGCAAACCGCGAAGAAATGGCCGCATGTTCCGACGACTACGCACCAGAGCATTTGACAGTGCAAGCGGACGATCTGGAATGGTGGCTCGACCGTTTGCAGTGCTACGGTTCATTGTTCTTGGGTGAAGAAACGACCGTGTCCTACGGCGACAAGGCGTCAGGCACGAACCATGTGCTGCCAACATCGGGTTCGGCCAAATACACTGGCGGTCTCTCGGTGCACAAATACATGAAGATCGTCACATGGCAGCGCGCCACCCGCGAAGGGTCCAAGCGTGTCGGCGAAGCAACCGCACGGATTTCCCGCCTTGAAGGCATGGAAGGTCACGCACGCGCCGCCGATGTGCGACTTGCCAAATACTTCCCTGGCGAAAACTTCGACTTGTCCGCCACAGAATGATGCGCGCACTCGTCTACACGGGTGTTGAAACCCTCGAAATGCGCGATGTCCCGCGCCCCGTCGCGGGCGAGGGGCAGTCGTTGGTGCAAATCCATGCATCGGGTTTATGCGGGTCGGATATGCATGCCTATCTGGGCCATGATGAAAGGCGCCCAGCCCCATTGATCTTGGGTCATGAGGCGGCAGGCGTTGTTGTTGGGTCTGGTCGGCGGGTTACGATCAACCCGCTTGCGGCATGCGGCACTTGTGACGCTTGCAAACGTGGGCGTGACAATCTTTGCCCGGATCGGATGATCATTTCGATGCCTCCGCGTGAAGGGGCATTTGCGTCATATGTGGCAATGGCCGATACCAATCTCGTTACCGTCCCTGATCATGTGTCATTCGAAAAGGCCGCACTTACCGAACCGCTCGCCTGCGGGTGGCACGCTGTGCGGCTGGCCGAAGAAGCCGCCGACAGACCGCTTGACCAAACCCGCTGCGTTGTCATTGGTGGCGGTGCGATTGGTGTGGGTGCGGCATTGGCACTGCGGGCGTTTGGGGCCACCGACATCACAGTGATCGAACCCAATGATATGCGGCGTGCGGCATTGGCAAAAATAGAAGGCTTTACATCGGTCGGTCAGGGTGAATTTGACGGCATGGCCCATATCGTGATCGACGCGGTCGGATATGCCGCAACACGTGCGGATGCGACTGCGTTCGCCTATCCTGGTGGCGTCATCGCACATATCGGGCTGGGTGAGGGGGCAGGCGGGCTTGATATCCGACGCATGACATTGCAAGAGATCACGTTCATCGGAACCTATACCTACACGATGGCCGATTTCCGTGAAACGGCACAGGCCATTTTCGACGGCGCACTTGGTGCATTGGACTGGGTGGAAACCCGGCCACTGGACACAGGTGCAACAGCATTTTCGGATTTGCGTGCGGGCCGTGTTGCCGCACCCAAAATTGTTTTCATCCCGGACCACGAGGAGTAGCCCTTTGTCCATATCCAAGAAAATTGTCGACGATCTTGTCGCCAACGACGTGTCATTTGTGACCACCGTGCCATGCAAACAGCTGGCTGGTGTGATTGACGAAGTAGAGGCCCGCAAAGAAATCTACCACATCCCCTCCAACAAAGAAGACGAAGGCATGGGCCTTTGCGCTGGTGCATTCATGGGCGGCAAACGCCCTGCGATCATCATGCAAAACACAGCCATCGGTGTGACAATCAACACGCTGGCCACGCTGACGCAATACTACCGGATGCCGCTGCCAATGATCATCAGCTACCGTGGCGAGCTGCGCGAACCAGTGGCCTGTCAGGTCGAAATGGCCGTGCATACCAAGGCACTGCTAAACCAGCTCAACATCCCGACCTACCACTTCCACAAGGAATCTGACGCCGATGAACTCGACGCAATCCTGAAATACACATTCATGTGCAACAAACCTGTGGCGATCCTGACGGATGCGTCTTTCTGGGGAGGCTACGGCGACCAATGATCAGATCAGAAATCCTGCGTGAAATCGCACCAATCCTGAATCCGCACCTTGTTGTTTGCAACATCGGCCTGCCGTCCCAAGAACTGCATATGATCGACGACAATGCGCGTAACTTTTACATGCTGGGCACAATGGGCCTGTCGTCTTCCATCGGTCTCGGCCTTGCCTTGGCACAACCGAAAACAGTCATTTCGATCGACGGCGACGGTTCCGTTTTGACGAACCTTGGCACGTTGCCAACAATCGCCAACAACGTTGCTGACAACTACATCCTGATGATCATCGACAACGGATCATACGGCTCCACTGGCGACCAGCCGACTTATGCTGGCAAGAAAACCAAGCTAGAGGCCGTGGCCGCAGCATGTGGTTGTGAAAACGTCGTGACCTGTCAGGACGTCGACACAGGCAAGGTCCTGCAAGCCGCCATCGACAGCAAAAAGATGACCGTGATCGTCGTCAAATGTGACAGCGGCAACATCAAACTGCCCGTTATCGCCAAAGATCCGGTTGTGATCCGCGACCGTTTCATGACCGCCGTCGCAAGCTAAACTGCAAAAGGGCGCCGCATCAGCTGGCGCCCTTTTCCATTTGCCCCGCAATACCTCGGGGTCCGGGGCTGGCCCCGGCGGATCGACGCACGCAGTGCGGCGAAATCAGGCCACAGTCGTTGACCGCCCAACCTGCCGCCCGGAAAACAAGCACCCGCCCAAAAACGTCCCTTCAAGCGCGTTGTATCCGTGGTAGCCACCACCACCAAAGCCCGCGACTTCGCCAGCGGCAAACAGCCCGGTAATTGGCGTCCCATTTGCGGCCATGACCTGCCCTTCCAAATTGGTCTCCAATCCACCCAGCGATTTGCGCGTTAGAATATTCAACTTCACCCCGACCAACGGGCCATTGGCAGGGTCCAAAATCGGATGCGGCTTGGCCGTGCGTAACAGCCTGTCGCCGCGATAATGGCGCGCTGCATTGATCGCAGCAATCTGTGCGTCTTTGGCAAACGGATTGGTCACTTGACTGTCGCGTGACGCGATTTGCGCGTGAATGTGATCGTGATCCAAAAGATCACCCCCTTCAATCGCGTTCATTTTGGCCACCAAGTCGGAAAGGGTGTGGGCCACAGCAAAATCAGCTCCGTGGGATTTGAAGGCCTCGACCTGTGCTGTCGCACCCTTGGCCAAAACCCGTTGCTTGATCACCTCGGCCCACTTGCCTGACGCTAGGTCTGGGTTTTGCTCTGAACCTGATAACGCGAATTCCTTTTTCAGAATTTTCTGCGTTGTGATGAACCACGAATAATCAAACCCCGTATCCATGATTGCCTTGAGCGTCCCCAGCGTATCAAACCCGGGCATCGCGGGCGGGGCAAAACGGTTGCCGCGCGCATCAAACCACATTGACGACGGGCCTGGCAAAATACGGATACCGTGGCTGGGCCAAATCGGATCCCAGTTGCGCACCCCTTCGGTGTAGTGCCACATACGGTCGCCGTTGATCAGATTGCCACCGGCGTCTGCGGCAATGCCTTGCATCAAACCGTCCACATGATCGGGCACGCCAGAAATCATACGGGCGGGCGGCTCCCCCAGTCGGTCACGCGGCCATGCCTTGCGCACCAGATCGTGGTTCCCGCCAATGCCACCTGACGCCACAACGACTGATGCCGCACGTATCTCAAATCCGTCAACGACTTCGCGGTTGGTTTTTTCGCCGCGGCCATTTGTATCAGCAGCCAGAACGTCTCCGGTCACACCAACAGCCGCACCGTTTTCCATAATGATGCCAGCACAGCGATGACGAAACCTTAGATGGATACGTCCTGCCGCCTCATGGGCCCGAACGCGGGCTTCAAACGGGGCCTGCACGCCGGGGCCGACACCCCATGTCAAATGGAACCGTGGAACCGAATTGCCGTGCCCATTTGCAAAACTGCCGCCACGTTCCGCCCAACCCACAATCGGGAACCAGCGCATACCCAGTTGGTGCAGCCAGCCACGCATGTCACCCGCCGCAAAATCCACATAAGCCTCGGCCCATTTACGCGGCCAGAAATCTTGGGGACCATCAAATTGCGCACTGCCCATCCAGTCGTTCAACGCCAGTTCACGGCTATCGCGGATCCCCATGCGGCGCTGCCCGGGCGTATCAACCATCATCAACCCGCCAAGGGACCAAAACGCTTGTCCACCAAGGTTCTGTTCAGGCTCCTGATCAATAATGACAACTTGTTTTCCGCGGTCGGCAAGTTCTGCTGCCGCAACAAGCCCGGCTAGCCCAGCACCGACGATGATGACATCTGCATGATCCATGATTGATCCCCTTTGGGGGCGACACTATCACATCACGACTGATCCTTAGCGAAGGACGTTACGGCAGATCGATGCGTAATCCATCTGTGCCAAGGTGGAACGCACCATCCCAATGCGGTTTTACGGCCGCATCCCAGTCTGCGGGGCCAAAATCAGGGTCATCGGATGGTAACAAATGGTGCAGCGCAAGTGCCTTGACCCCTGCCATTTTAGCGATTTGTGCGGCCTCTTGCGCCGTTGAATGGCTACTCAGTAAATGCTGCATCAGGCGGTCATCGCCGTTGCCCACACGGGCCACCAACGGGGCAAGGGCCGCGTGCAACATGGCCTCGTGGATCAACAAATCTGCCCCCTGTGCAAAATCTGCAAGAGCCGGAAAGTAAGACGTATCGCCCGAAAATACGACACGGTTGAAAGGTGTTTGAAACGACAAGGCAAAGCAATCAACAAGCGGCGGGTGCGATACGCGCATTGCACGCACGGTCAACGCGTCATCTTGCATCACGTCGGGGCGGTCGATGATATGAATGCGGACCAGATCGCGTAAATCGGGGCGTCCTTCATCAGCGATGCGCAAATCAATATCGGCCAGCATGGACGCGACAAAATTGGTCCAATAGGTACCTAATCCTTTTGGTCCCCAAATATCGACAGGCGTTTTCAGGCCCGCCGTCCACGCCGTATGCAGCAAAGGGCCCAGCTCCAGATAATGATCCGAATGCAAATGGGTGATGAATATTTCGGACAGATCCTTGAGCTGCATCCCTTGATCGACCAAACCACGCGTCACGCCAAGTCCACAATCAACGACAATCTGGCGACCGTCCAACACAACAAGGCTGGACGTCGGCATTGTTGAACCTGTCCTGATGGCAGGTCCGCCTTTTGTGCCTAAAAGCGCGACGTATCGTGACATTGACCCAGCCTTTCATATGCATCTGGCCTGCTGGCATTTGACACCGCCAACTGCACCAAATGCAACGCTGAAATCATGGGATTAGTTGAGTGCGAAATCTTCGACGTAGACTGTGACAACTTCACGTCCATCATCATATACGGTGGTCCGTGATGTCCGCGCACCCGACACGTCATATGTGTCATGCAAGGTGGCCCAATTAAACTGATCATCAGCATCCGTATAGGTTTGCGTATCGCGTTGCCCATTGATGTAAGCAGTCTCAATCACACGGCCATCATCATAGGTCGAGACGGATCGGGTCATAAGCCCGTCGGTGTTGAAGGTTTGATCAATCGTGTCCCACAAGAATGCATCTGCGGTATCGTCGATCCCCACACCTATGAGATTGTTATTCTCATAGGTGTTTGTGCGCACGACTCCGTTGTCGTCGGTGCGAACCATCGCAGTCATGTCGCCTGCTGCATTGTATGTTTTGTTTATCGATGCCCAATCAAACTGATCGTTGCCATCGGTTGTATCTGACCGCGTCAATCCAGTTGGGCCATAGCTGTTTGTGACAACCCGCCCATCGTCATAATTTACAATATAGCTGGTTCTGTCGCCGTTGATGTCGTTGACAGTTTGATAACTTTGCCATGCATAATCGCTTCCGCCATCGGTCACCGTGACGCTTCGTACCAGCCCGTTTTCATAGATGGTGGTGGATTCGCGGCCCGAATCCTCGGTACGGGACATAGAACGAACCTCACCGCCGATATAGATGCGGTCGATCGTGTCCCAAGTGAACCGATCATCGCGATCATCTAGATATGAATGCGTGATCGCACCGTTCGAGATGGTCGTTTCCATTTGACGCCCGTCGTCGTAACTCACGGTGCGCCCGTCGATGTCACCGTCGAAGTTATAATGGACTTCGTAGTTTGCCCAAGCATGTATCCCTGCATCGTCAGATACAAAAAGGTGGGACCGACCACCGTTGTCGTAGGTTGTGACAACCGTTTGAGTGGCTGAAGATACGGTCGTTGTGTTGCCGACTGATACTTGGACAGTTGCGGTGGATGACGCACCTGTCGCATCTGTCGCGGTGTATTCAAACGTCGCCATACCGTCAAAACCTGCGTCCGGTGCGAATGTGATCAAACCATCGGCCAGCGTTGCACCCGTTACGGACGTGATCGTCAGGTCGGCCCCATCATTGGCAAGCAATTCGGTCGCATTGAGTGACAATGCAGTCCCATAGTCCGTTTCAAACCCAAGATCGGACATCACCGCAGGGCTGCCAAGACCGATAAAGTCAGTGGCGCTGAGCGTTGTTTCCGTCACGTTTTCCAACAACACTGTGGACGCGCCGATAGTGACCAGTAGGCCATCAGCGGATGGGGTAAATGTGATGTCGGCAAAGGTAACGCCCGCACCACTGACATCGATTTTGTCACCAGTCGCAGCATCCGCACCAATTTCAAAATCGCGAATGATATCGTCGCCCGTGTTGGTCCCGATTACAAAGTGATCGTTGCCAGTGCCACCGGTCATATCGTCCGCGCCGTGACCACCAACAAGGGTATCGTCGCCAGCCCCGCCGTTCAGCACATCGTCATCATTTGTCAGTGTCACCGTCCCAAATGTTGCACCAGCGGACAACACCACGGGCGTATCGGCAACAAGATCGACCGCTTCACCGCCGTCAAACACAACGTTGGCGACCAAGCCTTCGGTATCAGCTGGAAGGCTGACCAACGCGCCATTGGCAATTTCATCGGCTGTGCGAATGTCGTTGAAAATGCGAATATCTGCGATCTCACCGTTGTGGTTCAGACCAATGTTTTCATCAATCGTCAGGTCCATCAACGGGACGTTGTCTGGGTTCACAGTGCGCACAAGCACGCCATCAAAGAAAATCTGCGCCGCGCCGTTTTCACCGTCATATGTGACTGTGATACGGTGCAAATCTCCGTCTGCCGCGGTCGCTGTGTTCACGCCAGTGTGGGTCCATTGACCACCCGACCGGAACCAAAGCCCGTGATTGGCCGGATCATAAACAAAATACATCGAGCCAGGGAGTTCTGAAAACCACTGTGTTGACGTGTCTGAGGGATCAAATGAAATCAACATTTCGACGGTCATCTGGTCAAGGTCCGTGCCGTCTACGGAAAAATCAACGCGGTCACTGCCATCCAAGACCGCAGTGGCATGTGTCGTATCAGGGGCAGCTGCGGCGATTGCGATATCACCGATCAGCGTGTCATGGCCCGCGTCGCCAGTCAGGGTATCCGCACCCCATCCGCCAACCAACACGTTGTCGACCTCGTTGCCGACTATGCGGTCCGATCCGACACCACCAATCGCGTTCTCGATAATCGCGTTCTCGGCAATGGCGACGTTCATGTCATAGCCGCCAACGCTGGAATGTGTCCCGTCGTTCAGGTCAATATAGGCGTCTGCGGTAAAGCCGGACATATCAAGCGTGTCAGTCCCGCCCGCATCCCAGATCGTGATCGCGCCAATTTCGCCGAAGGTGTCCAGCAGCATATCAAAATCAAACGCACCGCGGTCGGCGGTTGAATTGAAACCGTAAACAGTATCGCCTGTGCGCGTTGTCATGTTCGCGCCATACATCGACTGCAACGCGGCCACATCCGCCAACATCGGGGTCGAAGAATAACCCGTGTCCCAAGCCAAGCCAGCTGATCCAGCGGTCAAATAGCTCATTGCGGAATATGCGGCGTTGTTTTGCAAATAGTTCGCACGCTCTTCGTAGTTTGATCCGCTGACGAACGATGTATGCGACAGGCCCATCACATGCCCAAGTTCGTGGATCAGAAGGTGGTACTGATACGTGCCGGGATCAACATTATACCCTGTGGCGTTCAATTCGTCGTAATTGTAAATCCAGATATCGCCGCTAATACCGGTCCCCGCAGGAGAGCCGCCAGCCGTCCCTGACAATGTCGAATTGTGGAACCGGATTTCCGCATCCACATCATCGCCAGTCATCACAAATTCAAGGTCGATCAGGTCGCCAAACAAGGCCACAACATCAATCGCAGATTCGATCTGTGCGGGGGTCAAACCTTCCAATGTGCCTTCGCGCCCGTTGCCGATATAGTCGGTCGATTCCTCGACGGGAAAGGACACAGTGACCGTATCCGCAGACCAGGTAGAGTAGTTGTCAATGTCATCGGCCATCTGTGCGAGGGTATAAATCGGCAGGTTGCTGTGTGTGGCTGCGTAAGTATCGATCAGCGTCGCGCCATCAGCAATATCAAGGTTTGCGGCGTGTTCGTCTTCGTGAACATCATGATCGTGGTCATGGTTATCGGACATTTGGCAGCTCCAGTTAAACAACCACGCGAGCAGGCGATGGCTACAAATAATCGTTGGGCGCAATTTCTATAAAAATTGCGGTTCTTTGCTGCGATAATGCTGGAATTGGGCACGAATTGGGCATGCATGTGGCAGCCCATGCTGACCCATGGTCAACAACTGCGTTCATTGTGCAAAAGGGGATGATGGTGGAGCCTAGCGGGATCGAACCGCTGACCTCCTGCATGCCATGCAGGCGCTCTCCCAGCTGAGCTAAGGCCCCATCATTGGGTGCTGTCTATGCAGCAAGCAGGGCGAGATCAAGATAAAAACCTCGCCCGGCTGTTAGTTTTTTAGTCGTCGTCGCTGGCGGGAACGTCAGCCAATTCTTCGAGGCTGACAGTATCGTCATCGTCGTCGTCATCAAGCACATCATCGCCAAGATCTGCATCATCGTCGTCGTCGGAATCGTCAAGCACGAGATCGTCTTCAACTTCGGCGTCTTTCGCCTTTTTGGACTGCGCATCTTCTGCGTCAGCAACCATTGTGCGTGTCTTGGATGTGTCGACTGCAACTTCATTGCCTGTATACGGGCTGATGATCGGTGTTGCGTTCAGGTCGTAAAAGCGTTTGCCGGTTTCCGGGCAAAGACGCTTCGTGCCCCATTCTTCCTTAGGCATTGGCTATCCCTTCAAATTCTGGTGGCGCGTGTGGCGCATCAAGACCCATTGCCATAGGTAACATGGAGTGTCAAAGCCTTTGGCAAAGGACTTGGATGAAAGCGCGATATGAGCGTTCATAGACTAAATGGCAACCCCCCGATTGACGTGACCGTGCGCCGTTCCGCACGTGCGCGGCGACTGTCGCTGCGCGTCTCGCGGCTTGATGGTAAGGTGACGCTGACATTGCCAACGCGTAGCCCGCTGCGCGAGGGGATCGATTTTCTGGAAACCCGCGAAATCTGGCTGCGGCAAAACCTGATCGGCCTTGCGCCAGAGGCGATGGTGCAGGCTGGCGGCACTGTGCGGTATTTGGGCGAGGAATTGGACGTTGTCGCGGGGCAGGTCAAACGCACCACCATCAAGGATGGGGCATTGCACGTGCCTGCCGCAGATACAGCGGGAGTCCGCGCCAAGGCGTTTTTGAAATTGCGTGCGCGTGATGAGCTTGCCGTTGCATCTGATCGTTATGCTACGATGGTCGGGCGGTCGTATTCACGGCTAAGTATCCGTGACACGCGGTCGCGTTGGGGGTCGTGTTCATCCGAAGGCGTGTTGATGTATTCGTGGCGACTGATCATGGCACCACCCGCCATTCTGGATTACGTCGCCGCCCATGAAGTGGCCCATTTGGTCGAAATGAACCATTCAAACGCGTTCTGGGCCGTTGTCGCAGAGATTTGCCCCGACTATGAAATGCATCGGGCATGGCTGCGCAAAAACGGGGATGTTTTACATCGCGTGAATTTTGGGTGATTGACCCCGCCGCGCGATGTGATCACAAAGAGGCATGACATTACCCCCGCGCCAGATCGACAGCGGCCTTGCCGCCCATGAACGCGTGTATCGCAGTTTGCGCACCCGTATCATGCACGGCGAACTTGCCCCTGGTGAAGCATTGACATTGCGCGGTATCGGCAAAACCTATGATGTTTCCATGACACCTGCCCGCGAAGCGGTGCGTAGGTTGGTCGCGGAAGGCGCGTTATTTCTATCAAATTCGGGTCGGGTCTCGACACCGGAACTTAGCAATGAGCGAATTGAAGAGCTTGCTAGTTTGCGTGCAATGCTGGAACCAGAATTGGCATCGCGTGCATTGCCGCGGGCGCATTTTGCGTTGATAGATAGATTGGAAGCGATCAACAACGGTGTCAGCCAGATGGTCGCGCGCCATGATGCAACCGGCTATATCCGGATGAACCTTGAGTTTCACCGCACACTATATTTGCGTGCCCAAGCCCCTGCAATGTTGGCCGTGACCGAAACGGTTTGGTTGCAGTTGGGTCCGACCATGCGTGCACTTTATGGTCGGTTGAACCGCACAGAGCCGCCAGTGCATCACCGCTTGATTCTAGGCGCGCTTAAAGCAGGCGATGAGCCTGGATTGCGGTTGGCTGTTCGCACGGATGTTACACAAGGCTTGCGCATGCTGAAGGGGTAGCATGGGGGCCAGCCCCCAAACCCCCGCGGTATTTACGGCAACTGGAAGATCAAAGATTCAAATCGTGTTTTTTGGCAAACCATGCAAACAACGGCAGTTCCATAATCATCAGCGTAATGATTGAAAACCCAAACCAGTTGCCGGTTGTCAAAATCAAATTGAACGACGCCCCGCTGTTCCAAAATAGAAGCCCTGCCACCAAAAGGGCGGCACAGCTGATTACGGTGTCATAAAGCAGGATCATATTGATCGTCTTGGTCGTAAGGTTTGGGTAAACCCAGAGATACGCAAACGCCAAAAAGATGGCGTTTACGATGAGCAGTGTTGCCTCTGGCGTCATGCGTGGATGGCACCGTCACCACAGGCGAGAGCCGCTTCGCGCACGGCCTCGGAATAGGTGGGGTGGGCGTGGCAAGTGCGTGCGAGGTCTTCGGCGGCTGCGCCAAATTCCATTGCGACACAGATTTCGTGGATCAGATCGCCCGCCATCGGGCCAATGATATGCGCGCCCAAAATGCGATCCGTTTCGGCATCTGCGATGATTTTCACAAACCCGTCACCCATGAAGTTCGCCTTGGCCCGGGCGTTCCCCATGAACGAAAACTTGCCGACTTTGATTTTGCGGCCTTCTTTTTTCAGCGCGTCCTCTGTTGCGCCGACGGTTCCGACCTCTGGATGGGTATAAATCACGCCGGGGATCACGCCGTAGTTCACATGCGGATGCTGGCCTGCGATGCCTTCGGCAACGGCCATGCCTTCGTCCTCTGCCTTATGCGCCAGCATCGGGCCGTCGATCGCGTCACCGATGGCATAGATGCCATCCACGTTGGTGCGGTAATGATCGTCGGTTTTGATCTGCCCGCGGTCCGAGATCGCAACGCCGAGATCTTCAAGGCCGAGCCCGGTTGTATAGGGTTTGCGCCCTGTCGCGACCAAAACGGTGTCTGCCTGGATGGTATGTTCGCTATCGTCTTTGCGCAGTTTGTAGGTCACAGTTGCCTTGTTATTCTTGGTCTGCGTTCCTTGCACAGCGGCGCCCAGAACAAACTTAAGCCCCTGTTTGGTCAGCGTTTTCTGGAACGCGCGCACGATGTCGGCATCCATTCCAGGCGTAATTGCATCAAGATATTCAACAACCGTTACGTCCGTGCCAAGGCGCGCGTAGACCGAGCCAAGTTCCAACCCGATCACACCTGCGCCGATGACGACCATCGTCTTGGGGACTTTGCCAAGTTCCAGCGCACCCGTGGATGTGACAACAGTTTTTTCGTCGACCTCAACACCGGGAAGCGACGCGGCCTCTGACCCTGTTGCGACAATAATATGTTTGGCATCATGGGTGTCGTCACCCACTTTGACCTTGCCTGCCGCAGGGATTGAACCCCAGCCCTTGAGCCAGTCAACCTTGTTCTTTTTCATCAGGAATTCGACGCCGCCAGTGTTCTGGCTGATCGTGTTGTCCTTATAGGCGAGCATCTGTTTCCAGTCGACGGAAGGCGCCTTACCCTTGAGGCCCATTTCGGCGAAATTATGCTCTGCCTCGTGCAGCATTTCGGTGGCGTGCAACAGCGCCTTGGACGGGATGCAGCCGACATTCAGGCAGGTGCCGCCAAGGGTGTCGCGCCCTTCAACAATCGCGGTTTTCAGACCCAGTTGGGCGCAGCGGATGGCCGACACATAGCCGCCGGGGCCTGCACCGATAATGATGACGTCGTAGCTGGACATGATGTGTCTCCTTGGGTCGAAAAGGGGCGTATGATTTGCGTACACTAAGCGTATGACTTGTGTATGACGTTTGCTAGATCAGCGCCGTGATGAGAATTGCGATTGTTGCCAGAAACCCGATGAACCAGATGGCAGATCGCCAAGGCGTCCAGCCGAAGTAATAGGCAGGAATGTAGAGCACGCGCGCGGCAAGGTATGTCCACGCGCAAGTGGTGGTGAAGGCATTTGTTTTATCCGCCAAGCTGATCACCGCGATGGCGATGCCGAACAGGATCAGCGCCTCGAAATGGTTGTTCATGGCGCGGGCAAGGCGGGCGGTTCCGGTGGACATCTGTTCGATCAGCGGTTTGCCAAGGCGGTCGGCGTCACGCGGGGACGCGGTTTTGCTAGTGCCAAGTTCCATGTTGGCGGGGATGGCCATGAGTGCGAATTGGACGCACTGGAGAAGTGCCGCGAGGGTGAGGGCGGTGAGTTCGGGGGTCATATACGTCTGTCTTTCTGATATGCGGCAACCAACACTTCAGCCTTGTCACGTTGTGTATTTGTCAAAACTGTCTGATCCAAGTTGACCAAACATGCGTTCAAAATGTGATATTCTGTTTCGTTCGTTATCTGACTCGCGTGCACGATCGCCTTGGCTTTGGTCGCAGGACGACCTGCGTCTACAAAAAAGTCGCGGCCAGTCTGCTGCTGATATTGCCCTAAAAACACGTCAAAGGACTGTTTTTCAGTCTCGGACGCGAACTCGTATCCAATTGCGTAATCATTGATGGCTTGCATTACACCGGCGTTCATCTGAGAGACCGTGGCGTCCTTTGCATCTATTCGCACCAGCATATCTTGCCTTGTTGGGATAAATTCACGTTCAGATGCTAATGCAGGGTCCAATTCGCACAAGATATGCGTCATCGCCTCAAAGGCATCATTGAGGCGAAGAAATTCTGCCATAAGCTCTTGTTTGTTGCGTCGGGGCATACCTGGCTTCGATTACAAATCCATCAACAAACGACGTGGATCTTCGAGAGCGTCTTTGACGCGCACCAAGAATGTAACTGCACCCTTACCATCCACAATCCGGTGGTCGTAGGACAGGGCCAGATACATCATCGGGCGGATCACGACCTCACCTTTGATCGCCATTGGGCGGTCTTGGATTTTGTGCATGCCAAGGATGCCGGACTGTGGCGGGTTTAGGATGGGCGAGGACATGAGCGAGCCGTAGACACCACCGTTGGAGATGGTGAATGTGCCGCCCTGCATTTCGGCCATGGACAGTTTCCCGTCGCGGGCTTTCGCGCCTTTTTCGGCGATCGCTTTTTCAATGCCAGCGAATGACATCTGGTCAGCGTCGTTGATCACAGGGACCACAAGGCCCGTTGGCGTGCCAGCGGCGATGCCCATGTTGACGAATTTTTTGTAGACAACATCAGTGCCGTCGATTTCGGCGTTCACTTCGGGGACTTCGTTCAGCGCGTGGATACATGCCTTGGTGAAGAAGGACATGAAGCCCAGTTTCACACCGTGTTTTTTCAAAAACAGGTCTTTGTATTCGTTGCGCAGGGCCATCACCTCGGTCATGTCGACCTCGTTATAGGTGGTAAGCATGGCAGCGGTGTTTTGACTGTCTTTCAGACGTTTGGCGATGGTCTGGCGCAGGCGGGTCATCTTGACACGCTCTTCACGAGGGTCATCAGACTGGGCACGCGGGGTGGGCGCAGCCGCCGCAGGCGCTGGGGCCGAACCGCTTAGTGCCTTTAATACGTCTTCCTTCATCACACGGCCGTCTTTGCCTGTGCCTGTCACGTCAGACAGGTTGTTCTCTGCCATCAGTTTTTTCGCGGAGGGGGCGTCTTCAACATCGACTTTATCGGTGCCTTTGCCTTTGGTCATTGTGGTTTCTGGCACGTCTTCTGCGGCAGGTGCGCGTGAAGATGATGCGGCCTCTCCTGCGCTGTCGCCTTCGGTGATTTGGGCCAGCAGCGCATCAACGCCAACTGTTTCACCTTCGGCGGCGACGATTTCAGCCATTGTGCCCGCAACGGGGCTGGGCACTTCGACTGTGACCTTATCTGTTTCCAGCTCGCACAGCATTTCGTCAACGGCGACACTGTCACCAGGTTGTTTGAACCATGTTGCAACCGTTGCTTCGGTCACGGATTCGCCAAGGGTTGGGACGCGGACTTCGGTGCTCATTTCTTTGATCCTTCAACTGTCAGCGCATCATTCACGAGGGCTGCTTGTTCTGCTTTGTGTTTGCTGGCCAGACCTGTTGCAGGTGAGGCGGCGGCGGCGCGGCCCGCGTAAATGGGACGCGTGTTTTTGGCTTTGATACGGGTCAGGACCCATTCAATGTTGGGCTCCATGAATGACCACGCACCTTGGTTTTTGGGCTCTTCTTGGCACCAGACCATTTCGGCGTTCTTGAACCGTTCAAGTTCCTTCATCGATGACTGTGCGGGGAACGGATAGAACTGTTCATAGCGCAGGATATAGACATCGTTGATCCCGCGTGCATCGCGTTCTTCGAGCAGGTCAAAGTAAACCTTACCTGAACACATCACCACGCGCTTGATCTTGTCATCCGCCACCAATTTGGTGTCTGAATTGCCGTGCTGCGCATCATCCCACAATACGCGGTGGAAGGAGGAGCCGGAGGTAAATTCTTCGGCCTTGGACACCGCCAGTTTGTGACGCAACAACGATTTTGGCGTCATCATAATCAACGGCTTGCGGTAGCTGCGGTGCATTTGGCGGCGCAGGATATGGAAATAATTAGCCGGTGTCGTGCAGTTGGCCACGATCCAGTTGTCACCACCACACATCGTCAGGAAGCGTTCCAAACGGGCACTGGAATGTTCCGGGCCTTGGCCTTCATAGCCATGGGGCAACAGGCAGACCAGACCGGACATGCGCAGCCATTTGCTTTCGCCAGAGCTGATGAACTGGTCAAACATGATCTGGGCACCGTTCGCGAAATCGCCAAACTGGGCCTCCCATAATGTCAGCGCGTTGGGTTCGGCCAGTGAATAACCGTATTCAAACCCGAGCACCGCATATTCGGACAACATGCTGTCGATGACCTCATAGTGGGCCTGACCTTCGCGGATGTTGTTAAGCGGGTAATACCGATCTTCGTTGTCTTGATTGATCAGGCCGGAATGACGGTGGCTGAATGTGCCGCGCGTACAATCCTGCCCTGACAAGCGCACAGGGAACCCTTCGGTCTGCAACGACCCGAACGCCAACGCTTCGCCCGTGGCCCAGTCGAAACCTTCGCCTGTTTCAAACATTTTGGCCTTGGCTTCCATCAAGCGGGTGATGGTTTTGTGCAGCGGGAAGTTTTCGGGCGCAGTCGTTAATGCGCTGCCGACATCCTTGAACGTCGCCTCATCAATCGCGGTATCGCCGCGCTGATAATCTTCTTTGTTGCGATCAAGATGGGACCATTTTCCGTCCAGCCAGTCGGCCTTGTTCGGTTTATAGGTTTTGCCTGTCTCGAACTCCTCGTTCAGATGGGCTTGGAACGCGGCTTTCATGTCCTCGATCTCGCCCTCGGGGATAAGCCCGTCGCGGATCAGACGTTCAGTATAAAGCGTCAGCGTCGTCTTTTGCTTTTTGATCTTTTTATACATGACCGGATTGGTGAACATCGGCTCGTCGCCTTCGTTGTGACCAAAGCGGCGGTAGCAGATGATATCAAGCACCACGTCCTTGTGGAACTTCTGACGGAATTCTGTGGCGACGCGGGCGGCGTGCACCACGGCCTCTGGATCGTCACCGTTGACGTGGAAAATCGGTGCCTCGACCATCAGCGCGATGTCGGTGGGGTAGGGGGACGAGCGGCTGAAATGCGGCGCGGTCGTAAACCCGATCTGGTTGTTCACAACGATATGCATCGTGCCGCCGGTTTTGTGCCCCTTTAGGCCGGACAAACCGAACCCTTCGGCCACAACGCCCTGACCTGCAAACGCGGCATCACCGTGCAACAAGACACCCATGACGCGGGTGCGGTCGGTGTCGTTTTTCTGGTCTTGTTTGGCGCGGACCTTGCCCAGCACAACGGGGTTCACCGCCTCTAGGTGGGACGGGTTGGCCGTGAGCGATAAATGCACAGCGTTATCGTCAAACTGGCGGTCTGACGACGCGCCAAGGTGGTATTTCACATCGCCCGATCCATCGACATCTTCTGGCTTGAATGACCCGCCTTGGAATTCGTTGAAAATCGCGCGGTAGGGTTTTTGCATCACATTGGCGAGCACCGAAAGACGCCCGCGATGCGGCATCCCGATGATGATTTCATCAAGGCCCAGCTGACCACCACGTTTGATGATCTGTTCCATCGCGGGGATCAGGCTTTCTCCGCCATCCAGACCAAACCGTTTGGTGCCCATGTATTTCACGTGCAGGAATTTCTCGAACCCTTCAGCCTGAACGAGGCTGTTCAAGATCGCCTTGCGCCCCTCTTTGGTAAAGGTGATTTCTTTGGCCGCACCTTCGATGCGTTCCTTGAGCCAACCTGCCTCTTCGGGGTTGGAAATATGCATGTATTGAAGGGCAAACGTGCCGCAGTAGGTGCGGCGCACAATCGCGAGGATTTCCTTCATCGTTGCGATTTCAAGGCCTAGCACATTGTCGATGAAAATCGGGCGGTCCATGTCGGCGGCTTCAAACCCGTAGTTTGCGGGGTCCAGCTCTGGGTGGGTGTCATTGTCGCGCATGCCCAGCGGGTCAAGATCAGCGATCAAATGGCCACGGATGCGATAGGCGCGAATAATCATCAGTGCGCGGATGGAATCCAGCACAGCCGAACGGACTTGTGCCTCGGACAGACCAACCCCTTTGTCAGCGGCCTTGCCTGCAATTTTCTTGGCGGCGGCTTCTGGCTCAGTTGCCCATTGACCGTCAAGCGCTGCTGTCAGGTCATCGTTTGGCACAGGCGGCCAATCGGTGCGGCCCCATGACGGGCCTGCGGCCTCTGCCTTTGCATCTGCCGGGGCATCGCCCAAGGATTTGAAGAACGCTTGCCAGCTTTCATCAACCGCAGCCGGATTATCGGCGTAGCGCGCATAAAGCTGTTCGACGTATTCCGCATTGTGCCCTTGTAGAAAAGAGGACGCGTGCATGATGTCGTTGGGGGATTGGTCATTCATGGCATGTTCCGTTCTAAATACCGTTCATTCCGTGCTTGCGTAGGGCCCAAACCCAAATCGCGGTGCGGGATCCGTTGGCGGTGCTGGCAATGTGAAAGCGAACCAGCCATTCGTCACCGCCAAATCGATGAGGGGTCTTACAATCGACCCAGTAAAAATGTCCGTCACTCCGGTGGCGTTCGACCACACTTGCCGCCCCAATATTAGTACGAATTTTGGACCGAAGTTGCGCTGACGAAGCTAATGCGCTGCTTTCAAAGGCGTCTTGATATTGCGGCAATGTCTTATCAAACGGGGATTCCAAAATGGAGACCGCACAGAGCCAGCTATAAGGGGCCTTTTCGTTGCGCACGGGCCATGAGCCATCACTGAAATCAGTATAGAACCACGCAGCCGTCGTGTGTTTCGCGTCCAAAAATGTGGTTGCCAAACCCGCACCGGTTTGGTGGTGGATTTCAGCAAGGACACCATAATCCTCTGACTGCCGATCTGCGGTATTGCGTATTGAATCTGGCAGAACAGGCGCGAAACCCTTGGGCAGAAAATAGGGGGCATCCATGTTGATGTTACTGGCCTGTTGCGCGACCTCGCTCAGGAAGTCTGTCGTCACGCCTGACATAGGTTGGAGGCCACCCCGCCGCAAAAGCGCCGGAACCTCGTTGGGCTTGTGATCAGGAGCTAGGCCAACCAAGCATGCGGCATAGGACAGCAATGGGCTGTCTTGCACCGCGTGCTGGCTGGCTTTGGTGCCAAACATTAGCCGATGGCTTTCAGCACAGCCTCGCCCAATGTTGCGGGGCTGTCGGCGACGATGATGCCGGCGGATTTCATGGCTTCGATCTTGCTTTCTGCGTCGCCTTTGCCGCCTGCAACAATCGCGCCAGCGTGACCCATGCGGCGGCCTGGAGGGGCGGTGCGGCCCGCAATGAAGCCTGCGGTTGGCTTCCAGCGGCCCTTCTTTTTCTGGGCGGTCAGGAATTCGGCGGCTTCTTCCTCGGCGGAGCCGCCGATTTCACCGATCATGATCATGGAATGTGTCTCATCATCGTCAAGGAACATATCAAGCACGTCGATGTGCTCTGTGCCCTTGATCGGGTCGCCACCGATGCCAACGGCTGTGGACTGGCCCAACCCGCTGTCGGATGTCTGTTTCACAGCTTCATACGTCAGTGTGCCGGAACGAGACACAACACCAACGGAACCGCGTTTGTGGATGTGGCCCGGCATGATGCCGATTTTGCAAGCGTCGGGTGTGATGATGCCCGGGCAGTTTGGACCGATCAGACGAGATGCGGACCCTTCAAGCGCGCGTTTGACGCGCATCATGTCGAGCACGGGGATACCTTCGGTGATGCAGATGATCAGTTCCATCTCGGCGTCGATCGCCTCTAGGATAGAATCGGCTGCGAAGGGCGGCGGCACATAGATCACGGAGGCGTTTGCCTCGGTCACGTGTTTTGCCTCGTGTACGGAGTTAAAGATTGGCAAGTCCAGATGGGTTTGCCCGCCTTTGCCCGGTGTCACGCCGCCGACCATTTTCGTGCCATATGCAATCGCTTGTTCAGAGTGGAACGTGCCCTGAGAGCCAGTGAGACCCTGACAAATGACGCGTGTGTTTTCGTCGACGAGAATGGCCATGTGAAGGCTCTCCTTGGTGTTCGTTCAGCGGGCGTTGCGCACGCAAAAGGTGTTTAGAGGCGCACGCCAAAACGCGCGACCAGTCGATAAGTGTGTCAGGGCAGACAAGGCTGCCCGGACAAAAGGCGGCTTAGCCTTGGAATTCGAAGATCGAACCGCTTGAAGCGGCCGTGCCACTGTCGTCAATCACAACCGTTGTTGATGTGCTTGCTGATGCGCCGCCTTCGGGCAGTTTACCACCCGGCGCATCCGCGATCGGGGATTGTGTCTGTGGGCCTTGGCGCACAACGGCATCGTTGATGTCAAAGTCGTTTGTGCCGCAAGCTGTCAGCGTCATTGCCGCGACTGCCGCGAAAATTGTTGTTTTCATCATAGTCCCTGTTACCCTTTTACTGCGGCGACGATTTTTTGCGCGCCATCTTTCAGATCATCGGCCGCAATCACGTCTACGTCCGAATTGTTGATGATGTCCTTACCCTGCTGCACGTTTGTGCCTTCCAGGCGGACAACAAGCGGCACTTTCAGGCCGACTTCTTTAACGGCGGCAACAACGCCTTCTGCGATCACGTCGCAGCGCATGATGCCACCAAAGATGTTGACCAAAATACCTTTGACCTGTGGGTCAGAAGTGATGATCTTGAATGCTTCGGTCACTTTTTCCTTGGTCGCGCCGCCGCCCACATCGAGGAAGTTGGCAGGTTCAGCGCCGTAAAGTTTGATGATGTCCATTGTCGCCATCGCCAGACCCGCGCCGTTGACCATGCAACCAATTTCGCCATCAAGCGCGATATAGTTCAGGTCGTATTTGGACGCGGCGAGTTCTTTGGGATCTTCTTCTGTCTCATCGCGCAAGGCTGCGATGTCGGCGTGGCGGTAAATCGCGTTGCCGTCGAATGATACCTTGGCATCCAGCACCTTCAGGTCGCCCTTGTCAGTCACGATCAGCGGGTTGATTTCCAGCATTTCCATGTCTTTTTCGGTGAACGCTTGGTACAGTTGACCCATCAGTTTCACGCATTGTTTGACCTGCTGCCCTTCAAGCCCAAGGGCGAATGCAACGCGGCGGCCGTGATAAGCCTGAAATCCTGTGGCCGGATCAACGGTGAAGTTGATGATCTTTTCCGGGGTAGAGGCCGCAACCTCTTCGATGTCCATGCCGCCTTCTGTCGAGCAGACAAAGCCGATGCGGGATGTCTGACGGTCAACGAGTAGTGCGAGATAAAGCTCAGTCTCAATGCCGGACCCGTCTTCGATATAGACGCGGTTCACTTGCTTACCTGCCGGACCAGTCTGGTGCGTGACCAATGTGCGGCCCAACATTTTCTTGGCTTCTTCCGCAGCTTCGGTGACTGATTTTGTCAGACGCACACCGCCAGCATCGCCAGCGTCTGCTTCTTTGAATTTGCCTTTACCGCGGCCACCTGCGTGGATCTGCGCCTTGACCACCCAAAGCGGGCCATCCATTTCGCCAGCGGCTGTTTTGGCGTCTTCCGCCTTGAGCACAGCGCGGCCATCGCTGACCGGAGCGCCATAAGATTTCAAAAGCGCCTTGGCTTGGTATTCGTGGATGTTCATCAAATCGTCCCTTGCGTTGCTGGGTTTGGCCTAACTGAAACATAGCTCGGCCAGCAAAAGAACAACGATTTATGAAGATTAGCCAAAAAAGCGACATTTGTGATCACAGTATTTTAGCGTGTGATCACAAAATATTGCCGATTAAATGGAATCAGGCTGCTACATGCATTTATTTGACATTTGCGCCGGTCAGGACTTCCGCTACGGTTATAAGATGCCACAGCAAAGCATCCAGATTTATCAACGCCTTTGGAATGAATTTGATCCTATCGGAGTTTCGAAGGTTTCAGTCGATTGGAACCCGCGGACAGATTTGGAATATCTTTCTTATGCGCGAACAACGGCGAAGTTTTTACAAGCCAATGCCGACAGCCACAGGCTGCGGAAGTTTGTCAGCGCGTCCGTCTATGGTGATATGGGTATCAACCGTTCCGACCGAATGGATGACCGCATCGCGAATTTTGTCGCATTGCTTGTCGAACTTTCCTAGACGACCGTTCAGAACGAAAAAAGCGCCCCCGAAGGGACGCTTTTCTATTCCGATCAGCTGATAATTAGTTCAGCGATGGGTCGATTTCTTTACAAGCTGATACGAGACCTTTTACGGCGTCGACGGATTTGTCGAACATCGCTTGCTCGTCTTTGTTCATCTTGATTTCGACAACGCGTTCGATGCCGCCTTTGCCGATAACCGTTGGAACGCCGACGTAGAAACCATCAAGACCGTATGCGCCATCAACGTGGGCCGCACATGGCAGCAGGCGTTTTTGGTCCTTGAGGTAGGCTTCTGCCATCTCGATGCCGGATGTGGCGGGGGCGTAGAATGCGGAGCCTGTTTTCAGCAGACCAACAATTTCTGCGCCGCCGTCACGTGTGCGCTGCACAATCGCGTCGAGTTTTTCTTGTGTGGTCCAGCCCATGTCGACCAGATCAGGCAATGGAATGCCCGCAACGGTGGAATAGCGTGTCAGGGGAACCATTGTGTCGCCGTGGCCGCCAAGAACGAAGGCTGTGACGTCGCGCATGGACACATCGAATTCTTCCGCAAGGAAGTGACGGAAGCGCGCGGAGTCCAGAACGCCCGCCATGCCGCAAACCATGTGCTGTGGCAGACCGGAAAATTCGCGCAGCGCCCAAACCATCGCATCAAGCGGGTTGGTGATGCAGATGACGAATGCGTTTGGCGCGTGGGCTGCGATGCCTTCGCCCACGGATTTCATAACCTTGAGGTTGATGCCGAGCAGGTCGTCGCGGGACATGCCCGGCTTGCGCGCAACACCGGCAGTCACGATGCAAACGTCCGCATCGGCGATCTCGGCGTAGTCGTTAGTGCCTTTCAGCGCGACGTCGATGCCAGCAACGGGGCCAGCCTCTGCGATATCAAGCGCCTTGCCGCGGCCAATGTCGCCACCTTCGGCGATGTCGAACATAACGATGTCGCCAAGTTCCTTGATCGCTGCGAGGTGGGCAAGTGTGCCGCCGATTTGGCCAGCGCCGATAAGGGCAATTTTAGGTCGTGCCATGGGAGTGGCTCCTATTTTTTCGGTTGAATTTGGCGCTGTGGGTAAGGCTTTGGCGCGGCGCGTGCAAGCCTGCTGCGCTGCGGCATCACAAAAATCGTGATGGTTCGGGCGTCATGCTTGCGCTAACGATGCAGGAACATTGGTCAATTCAAGGGAAATTCGGGCGTGGAGTTTGATCTGCAATTTTTTGCCTTTGGCATCCCCGCGATCATTTATGGCGGCATTTCGAAGGGTGGGTTCGGATCAGGGGCCGCATTCGCAGCAGGGGCGATTCTGGCGCTGACGGTGCCGCCGGGGGCCGCGTTGGGGATTGTGCTGCCGCTTTTCATGCTGATTGATGCCGCAACATTGAAACCATATTGGGGCAAATGGCATGGGCCGTCCGTGCGCGGAATGCTGCAAGGGGCCGTGCCGGGGGTCATCATCGCGGCGTTGATCTATGCCTATGTTGATGCCGATGTTTTTCGGGTGCTTATTGGTGTGATCTGCTTGGCGTTTGTGGCGTTTCAGGTGTCACAACAACTTGGGTGGCTGTCGCCACGACGCCTGCCGTTTCGGCGGCGATACGCTTGGGTTGCGGGCGCTGTTGGCGGTTTCACCAGTTTCATCAGCCATGCCGGTGGGCCGCCAACAGCGGTGTTCTTGCTGTCACAAGGGCTGTCCAAGCTTGCGTATCAATCAACAACAGTCATCACGTTTTGGGCGATCAACTGGATGAAGTTTGTGCCCTATTTCTATTTGGGCATTTTCAGCTGGGACACGTTTCAGGGTGCGCTATTGCTTGCTCCGTTTGCCCTGTTGGGGGCGTATATCGGTGTGAAAGCCCACCATCTTGTGCCGGAAAAAGCGTTTTTCGCCCTGACCTACATCTTGCTGATCCTGACGGGGATCAGGTTGATTTGGGTCGCGCTGGTTTAGGTGCCTTCGTTGGTGTCGGGCAGGGGATCATCGGTAAGTTGAAATGCAGTGCCTGCCGCCACAAGGCAGCTTGGGCCGCCGGCTGTGCTGACGACAATGGACCAAGATCCGCTTTCATCGGATGAATAGACTTCGACCAAAGTATTGTTGTTGGCCAAGCCAACTGCTTGGCGGCGTTCACCGTATTGGCTTGCCAGCCGTTCGATCAATGTATCGCGCGGTGCGCAGTTTGAGCCTTGGGCTTGTGCGTGGTGACCCGCAAGGATCATCGCACTAATCCCGAAGGATAGAAGTGTAAAATTTCGCATTTTTCTGGCCTTTCGTGGCTATAGAAACAAGCCATGAGACTGCGCGTCGGGTCCGATTATAGGGTTAATGCACCGTGACGGTGGGGCGGACATGCTGCGCTGCGGCGTATTTGTGGTTGAATGATCCGCAAATATCTGGCCTTTTGCGCGCAACAATATTGCGAGGAAGAATCAAATGCATGATCGCCCTTATCGGTCCGCCCTTTATATTCCGGGGTCCAAGGACCGCGCCCTGGACAAAGCGCGGGGGCTGCCTGTTGATGTGATCTTGTTTGATCTGGAGGACGCTGTTGCCCCTGATGCCAAGGCACAAGCCCGCGAAACGCTGACTGCCGCGCTGGGCGAGGGTGGGTATGGATCGCGTCTGCGGGTTGTGCGCATGAACGGTTTGGATACCGAGTGGGGTGCGGATGATGCGGCCGCGATTGCGGCGATGGATTGTGATGCTGTTTTGCTGCCCAAAGTGAATTCGCCAGCCGACGTTGACGCGCTTGCCGCACTTGTGCCGAACAAGCCGATTTGGGCCATGATCGAGACGCCGCAGGGTGTGTTGAATGCTGCCGCAATCGCCGCCCACCCCGCGATGCAGGGATTTGTGATGGGCACAAATGATCTGGCCAAAGATATCAACTCGCGCAGCCGCGCGGCCCTAATCACCGCGTTGCAAATGTCGGTTCTGGCGGCAAAAGCACACGGCATTGTCGTGCTGGATGGGGTTTATAACGCGTTCAAGGATGATGACGGCCTGTCGGTGGAGTGTGCAGAGGGGCGCGATATGGGATTTGACGGTAAGACGTTGATCCACCCTGCGCAGGTGGCGATTTGCAACGCGGCCTTTGGCCCGTCGGAGGCAGAGATCGACCTTGCCACCCGCCAGATTGCCGCGTTTGAGGCCACGACCGATGGTGTGGCCGTTGTGGACGGCAAGATCGTAGAAAACTTGCATATCGTCACCGCAAAGGCGACCTTGGCCAAAGCTGCGGCCATCGCCGCATTGGAGGCATCATGACACTTATTATTCTGGGGCTACTTTTGTGGACACTTGCCCATGTCTGGAAACGCATCGCACCTGCACATCGTGCCAGTTTCGGTGAGGCGGGTAAGGGCATCGTCGCCGCTGCATCCGTGATTGCGATTGTGCTGATGGTGATCGGGTATCGCGGCGCGGATACAACTGTATTGTGGGACCGCACCCAAGCAATGACGGGCATCAATAATTTGCTGATGTTGTTTGCGTTCTATGTTTTCGCCACATCCGCTGCAAAAACCCGACTAACAAAATACATCCGTCATCCACAGCTGACGGCCGTGATTATCTGGTCGGGCGCGCATTTGCTGGTAAATGGCGATACCGCGTCGATCCTGTTGTTTGGCGGCATGGCGGCGTGGGCCGCGATGGAGATTATTCTGATCAGCCGGATAGAAGGCGCGCGTGCGCCGTATCATGCCGTGCCAATCAAGAAAGAAACCACTGCACTGATCGTTTCGGTTGTTGTGTTCACTGTTGTCGCGTTGATCCATATGTGGATCGGCCCAAGCCCGTTTGGATAAGCCCATGAAAGTTTACCGTTTCATCACCAATGACGACACGTCCGAGTTTTGCCACCGCGTGACAGAAGCCTTGTCAAAAGGCTGGTCGTTGCACGGTGATCCGCAATATGCATTTGATCAGGCCAATGGCGTGATGCGCTGTGGTCAGGCCGTGACCAAGGACGCAGACGTCGCATATTCCCGCGATATGAAGCTTGGGGCTGTCTGAATGTCCAAGACGAACGCAGGCCGGTTTTTTGAAGATTATACCGTTGGTGATGTGATCACCCATGCGGTGCCAAGGACCGTCGGGCAGGGGGAGCGTGCGTTATACCACGCGCTATATCCCGCGCGGCATGCCCTGCATTCGTCGGATGTTTTTGCGCAAAATTGTGGGTTGGAAGCCAGCCCGCTGGATGATCTGATCACGTTTCACACTGTGTTTGGCAAAACCGTCCCTGATGTATCGCTGAATGCGGTGGCGAATTTGGGTTACGCCGAGGGGCGCTGGTTGGCGCCTGTCTGGGCTGGCGATACATTGACATCAACGTCCGAGGTGATCGGCGTCAAACAAAACTCCAACGGGAAAACCGGAATTGTTTGGGTCCGCACCACGGGCCGTAATCAGCATGGCACGGCCGTGATGGAATATGTTCGCTGGGTCATGGTGAAACGCCGCGCGGAAGGGGCCGCACCAAAAACCGTTTTGCCAGAATTGGCCAAGGTCGTGGACCCTGCTGATCTGGTGATCCCCAAGGGGCTTGATTTCACCACCTATGATTTTGATCTGGCAGGAGAGCCGCACCGCTGGGGTGATTATACCGTGGGCGAGGTGATCGACCATGTGGACGGTGTGACCATTGAGGAGGCCGAGCATATGCTGGCCACCCGCCTTTGGCAGAACACGGCCAAGGTGCATTTTGATGCGACCAACCGCACGGATGGCAAGCGACTGATCTATGGCGGGCATGTGATTTCCATGGCGCGTGCGTTGTCGTTCAACGGGCTGGCCAATGCGCAGATGATTGTGGCCCTGAACGGCGGGGCACATGCGAACCCCTGTTTTGCGGGCGATACCGTGCGCGCATGGACCGAGGTTTTGGATAAGGCCGATGTGGACGCCCCGGGTGTTGGCGCGATCCGCTTGCGGCTTGTGGCGACCAAGGGGGCGGCGGGTGCATTGCGCGGCGCTGATGGCAAGTATCTACCCGAAGTCCTGCTAGATTTGGACTATTGGGCATTGATGCCTGTTTGAGGAACAGCGCGCGGTAATTTGATAGAGGTTTAGGCAATTACCATGTCTGGTTCTGCGTCGCAGCGAATGACCTCTTCGAGCCCATTGTGTGAGTTCGGATTTCTTTCTGCGTGCGCTCGCAGCGTGGAAAATGCTGCGTCAGCTTAAAATTCGATGCTGCCGCGCAGAGGGGAAACCAGCCATTCGCGCAAAGTGCAGCAAAGATTAGAGGTCGAACTCACACAGTGCAGGACAAAGCTGCCTTTTGCTGATGTAGCTAATGCTTGCGCAGCATTGTCTTAGACACTGGGCCATTACGACACTGTGCTATACGTCGATATTCGTCAAAGCGGCTATTCGTCTTGATATCGGAAACGAGATCCGTGTGCGCGTGCGGCGTGTGAGACCGAAACGAGAGCGTGGCAGACCCAGTCGCCCCTTAGATTTGATAGCACCATACACACACTTAGGACGTGCAGTTCTTCAATCAGAAAGGTTGGCCATCGCCGCAAGAGTATGGTCGAGGCCCAGCCGAATGTGTGTTTCCAGCGCGGCCTTTGCCGATGCGGTGTCGCGTGCAAGGGCGGCGTCAAACATTGTTTTGTGTTCGAGGACTGCTTCGGCGCCGCGATAGGTTAGCACCAACATCTGGTAACGCAGGTATTTGTCAAAGATCGTGCCATGCAGTGACAAAAGGTTTTCCGAGTTACAGGCCTGAATCAGCGCTTGATGAAACTCCCAATCGTAGCGTTTCCATTGCTCTTTCTGCGAGATGTCACCATTCAACATTTTCTGCTCAATCAGGTGCAGCTTGTGATGGGCGGCAACAAGGTTGCCTTCCCAATCAGCATCCCCGCATGCAATCGACGTCTCAAGTGCGGAGCATTCCAGTAGAATGCGCAGTTCAGCGATTTCTGTTAGATCTGCTGCGGAAACAGGGCGCACAAAGAAACCCCGTTGTTCTGCGGCCTGCACGAACCCTTCACTGGCCAAGCGATTGAGCGTTTCGCGCAGGGTCGATACGCTGGCGGCATATCTGTCGCGCAACCCATCCAGCTTGAGCTTGGCCCCCGGTTCTAATTCGCCAAAGATGATGTCGTGCTTGATGCGCTCATATGTGCTGGACCCAACAGTGGGTGCGGATTGTGACATTTCAAACCTTCAGAATTTCAACTTGATCAGTAGATAACATGATCATCGGATATTCCTCAATGATTGATAAAATATGCTGTTATTAAAAACATCATATATTATTGCGAATCTAATTTTACCTGCTAACGTGCGGTCGAGACATGAATACGAGGGCCAGATGGGGCAGACACAGAAACTTGCAGTCGTTGGGGCTGGCCTTGTCGGGCAGCGTCATATTGCGGCTATCAGCCAAGTGCCCGGCGTTGAACTGGTTGCTGTGGTCGAACCTGGGCCGACCGAGCAGACTGTTCCGGTTTACGCTGACTTGGACGCTCTTTTTGCCGCTACGGATGTCGATGGGATTATTCTATCGACGCCGACATTGTTGCATGTTGAGGGCGCAATGGCCTGTGTCGCGCAGGGCATCCCTATCTTGATCGAAAAACCATTGGCCGCATCTGCCGATGAAGCGGAAGGGTTGGTTCATGCCGCCGCTGCCAAGGGTGTGCCAATCCTCGTGGGTCATCACCGTCGCCACAACCCGATCATTCAAAAGACCGCGAACTTGATCAAAGAAGGTGCGATTGGACAGGTGCGGGCCGCACAGGTGACCTGTTGGTTCTACAAGCCAGACGACTATTTCGATGTCGCTCCGTGGCGCAAGTTGGCAGGCGCAGGGCCGATTTCAGTCAATTTGGTGCATGACGTGGACCTCATGCGACACTTTCTGGGTGAGGTCGTGACCGTTCAGGCGCAGATGGCACCGTCCATGCGCGGGTTTGAAAATGAAGACCTCGCGGCTGCTGTCTTGCGGTTTGAAAGCGGTGCGGTTTGCACGATCACTGTGTCCGATAGTGTCGTGTCCCCTTGGAGTTGGGAGCTGACATCGCGCGAGTATCCAATTTATCCGGCCACGAACGAATCTTGTTATCTGATCGGCGGATCAAAGGGCGCATTGTCGATTCCCGATATGCGGCTTTGGCAGCATGAGGGCGGCACAAGCTGGTGGAACCCCATCAAAGCGACGGCCATGCCCGTCAGCTCGTCCGACCCGCTCCTCAATCAAATCGCGCACTTCGAAGAGGTTATCAAAGGCACTGCCGAACCGCTGGTCACAGGCGAAGAAGGCTTGAAAACATTGCGTGTTGTGGAAGCGATCCAGAAGGCCGCGCAAACACAATCACTCGTTACAATAAGCACCCCATCGGAAGGATCACCGAGGGCCGCTGAATAAAAATATCCTATATTTTGCAAAATGTATTGCGAAATTGGGAAAATGAGGCATTAATCTGCCGCACAAACTGCCCAGTCGGGCAAAAACGTCTGGGAGGACGCTATGACACTGAAACTTACCCGCCGCGTTGCGATGGCTGCGATGGTCGCAGCAACCGCACTCACTGGAACTGCATCTTTTGCCGATGGTCACGCCATCCAACTGCGCATGGCAACATCCGGTTCTGAAACTGACGCGCGTTCCGTCGCGTTGGCCGAAGTCTTTGGCCCTGCTGTCGCCGGATTTGCATCATATGAGCCTGCCTATAACGCGACATTGTTCGACCAAGGCACCGAGCTGGACGCGATCAGCCGTGGCAACCTTGAGATGTCGATCACATCGGCTCAGGAACTGGCACAGTTCTTCCCTGAATTTTCAATCTTCGCGACTGGCTACGTCCACCAAGACGCCGCCCACCAAGTGCGTGTTTTCAACGACCCGTTGATGGCACCGTTCCTTGCAAAGGTTGAAGAAGAGCTTGGCGTGAAGCTTTTGTCCGTCATGTATCTCGGGCAGCGCCATGTGAACCTGCGCCAGACGCGCGAAGAACTGGATGTTCAGACACCTGCAGACCTTGCTGGCGTGAACCTGCGGATGCCGGGCACAGATGCGTGGCAGTTCTTGGGCGCCGCTTTGGGTGCTGCACCAACACCAATGGCGTTCACCGAAGTCTACACCGGCCTGTCCACTGGCGCGATTGATGGCCAAGACAACCCGCTGCCAACCGTTGTGGATCGCAAGTTCTATGAGGTGACAAACCAGATCGCTCTGACGTCTCACCTGGTTGACCTGAACTACATCGCCATCTCAGCTGCGACGTTCAATGCTATGGCGCCAGAGCAGCAGTTGGCCGTTCAGAAGGCTGCGGATGCTGCGGCTTCCGTCGGTCGTTTGCGTCAGCTGGAACTCGAAGGCAGCCTGACCGCTTTCCTCGAAGAGAATGGTGTGGAAGTCTATACGCCTGATCTTGCGGCCTTCCGCGATCATGTTCAGGCTCAGTATGTTGGTTCCGAGTTCGCAGCCAGCTGGCCCGAAGGTGTTCTGGACGCGATCAACGCGCTTGGAAACTAAAACCTGACTCAAGGAGATCCACCATGAAAACGCTTTTCCGGTGGATCTCCCGTATCTCTGACGCAATCGCGGCCACATTGTTGGCCGTGATTTTCTTTACGTTTCTGTTGCAGATCGGGTCGCGCTACACGCCGCGCATCATCCGCAACCTTGGCCTTGAAGAGACCTTTCCGACACTTGCAGCTGTGCAACCCCTTGGCTGGACGCTCGAACTTATCGCGATCCTATGGGTCTGGGTAATCTTTTTCAGCTGCGCCTTTGTGGTGCGCGAATGGGATCATGTGAAATTCGATATTATTTATCTGGCTGTGTCGCGCCGCATGCGCACGATCTTCGCCGTGATCTCGGCCGTCGCGATTGTGGCGGGCATGCTTTATGCGCTGCTGCCGACGTTGGATTACATCGATTGGATGAAAATTCGCAAAACGTCGACAGTGCGCAACCCGTTCACGGGGGGCAAAATTCCCATGCGCACGATCTTCAGCGTCTATGGTGCTTTTATGGTCGTTGTCGCAGCACGTTATGCTTGGCTGGTGGTTGATACGTTCCGCAACGGCCCGCCCAAGACCGAACTCGAAATCGTGCTTGAAGCCGAAGCCGCCGCAAACGCGGAGAAAACATCATGAGCTTTGAACTCCTATCCCTTCTTGTGACCCTGTTTGTCCTTGCGGGTATCGGTACGCCTATCGGCTATTCGATCCTGTTGGCCTCCGTCGTCTATCTTGGAATCGCTGGGCTGGATGTGGCGCTGGCGGGTGAAAAAATCCTGCAAGGTTTTTACGGCAGCGCGATTTTACTGGCCGTGCCACTGTTTATCGTAGCCGCCAATATCATGAACGCGGGCTCCATCACCGACCGGTTGCTAAATTTCTGCGTGGCGGTCGTGGGGCGCTTCAAGGGTGGGATGGGGCACGTAAATGTTGTGGCGTCCCTGATCTTTTCGGGCATGTCTGGATCGGCGGTGGCAGACGCCGCTGGCATCGGCAAAATTATCATCTCGATGATGACACGTAGCGGAAAGTACAGCCGTGGTTATGCAGCAGCAATTACCGCGGCCTCGGCCACCATCGGACCGATCATTCCGCCGTCCATCCCGATGGTTCTGTATGCATTGGTGTCAAATGCATCCATCGGGGCGCTGTTTCTAGCGGGCATATTGCCCGGCCTGATCATGGGCGTCGTTCTCATGGGCATGAACGGGTATCTGGCGCACAAACGCGGCTTTGAAGTCGAAGAGACAGTGCCGCTGAAAGAGCTTCCGAAGGTCACAGCAAACGCCTTTCCTGCACTGCTCATGCCCGTGATCCTGCTTTATGGTATCTACGGCGGTGTCACCACGCCGACTGAGGCGGCTGCCGTTGCTGCGTTCTATGCGCTAATGCTGGCCGCGCTTTTCTATCGCTCTTTGTCGCTGAAAGCCCTCTACAACGTGTTTGTTGACAGCGCTCGCTCCTCTGCTGCGGTGGGGATTGTGATTGGTGGCGCCTTCATCCTGAACTACATCGTCATCACAGAGCAAATCCCGCAGGCTATTTCCGGCGCGCTTGAAGGGGCCGATATCAGCCCGCTGATGTTTCTGATTATGGTGAATGTGCTGATCTTGCTGCTGGGCTGTGTGCTCGATGCGACGACGATCATTCTTGTCATTGTGCCGCTGTTTATCCCGACCTGTGTCGCGCTTGAGATTGATCTAGTGCACTTCGGCGTGTTGGTCGTTGTGAATTCGATGATCGGATTGATCACCCCGCCGTATGGCATTCTGCTGTTTGTCATCAACGCCGTGACTGACATTCCTTTGCGTGAAATCATCGCTGAAATCTGGGGCTTTCTTGCGGTGCTGATCGCCGCACTGATCGTGATGATGTTATCGCCTGACTTGGTACTCTGGCTGCCGCGTTTGCTCGGGTATCAGGGCTAATGCTCACCATCGCAACCAACGTCGTTCCGGGTGAATTTGCGGCAAAGCTGAAGGCCATTGCGGGCGTTGGATTTGATGCGATTGATCTAAGCCTGACGGACGTCGCCCAGTTTGATGGCTCACCTTATGACCTTGCAGCGCTGGTTGCTGATGCAGGCCTAAAGATTGCGTCGCTGGGGCCAATCGCTGCGGGAGCGTCGCCTGCGATGGTCGAGGCCAACACCACCACGGCAAAGGCTTTGGGTGCTGATCTGTTGATCCTTGCAGTTGATGGTGACCTGCCAAAGGATTTGCCCGCACGTGATGGCGTGCGCGTCGCACTGCGCCCGTCGCGGCGCGCAGAAGACGCGGTAATTGCCTTCGTGAAAGATCAAAACGATCCCGTGATCGGCCTTGCCCTGAATGCTTTCGACGTCCTTGGTGATGGGTCGCGCCCCGCGCGCCTGCGTGATCTGGACGGAACGTCCGTCTTTCATGTGGCCCTTTGGGATGGCCCAATCACGCCCGTGTTTCCCGGACAAGGCACCCTGAACCTTGGCGGGTTTGCCCGTGTGCTGGCCCGTGCCGGTTACCGCGGTCCTTGGTCCGTGGGGGCAACGCCCGCAGGACCGGACACCGTTCGAGATGCCTATAGATCGCTTGTTACGGTGCTATCTGACGCCGCCCAAACCGAAACTCTGTTGCGCGCAACAACACCTGAACTGCCACCCAAAGTGCCCGCAAACGGCTTTGAGTTTATTGAGTTCGCGGTCGATCCAGCGAGCGCTGCTAAGCTTGAAGCGGTCCTGACATCGATGGCGTTTCGCCGCGAACGCCTGCATCGCTCCAAACAGGTGGCGCTGTGGCGGCAAGGTGCGGTGAATATCGTGATCAACCAAGACCAAGGCGGCCACGCCGCACGCGCATTTGCAGAACATGGCCCCTGCGTCTGCGACATGGGGCTGCGGGTTCAGGACGGCGCTGAGACGGTTGCACGGGCAAAGGCATTGGGCACACAGGATTTTTCGCAATCCGTCGGTCTTGGCGAACTGAACATTCCGGCCATCCGCGGCATCGGTGGAAGTGTGTTGCATTTCATTGATCAGCAATCAGACCTGCACCGCGTCTGGGACATCGAATTTGAACCCGTTACACGCACAAAGTCCTCGCCGCCTGCGGGGTTGCGGCGGGTCGACCATGTGGCCCAGACGATGCGTTACGATCAAATGCAAAGCTGGCTACTGTATTACCTGACCACGTTCGAGATGACCAAGTCACCTATCGTCAATGTGGCCGATCCTTCCGGTATCGTGCGATCTCAAGCGATTGAGAGCCCAGAGGGCGAGGTGCGCCTTAACCTGAACGGTGCTGGCGATTCCGAAACCCTCGCAGGGTCGTTTGTGTCGGGCCGACCCGGCGCTGGGGTCCAGCATATTGCGTTTCAGACCGATGATATCTTTGAAACCTCTGAGCGGTTGATGACCTCTAGTTTCACCCGTTTGAACGTCCCACAGAATTATTACGGCGACACACAAGCGACATTTGGGCTGAGTGATGCAATGACAGCGGACCTTCGTTCTCACAACATCCTATACGACGAAGACGAACATGGTGCCTATTTCCAGCTTTACGGCATGACCATATTTGACGGTTTCTTTTTTGAGATCGTCCAGCGCAAGGGCCGTTACGGTGGATATGGCGCGCGCAATGCCCCGATCCGGCTGGCGGCGCAAACCCGAACCCTGAGAGGTGCCGCATGAGTGACGACGCAGACGCAATCCGCGCATGGTGGCGTACATCTATCATCGATATGGAGCCGGGCAAGATTGCCTTTCGCGGCCACCCCATCGAGAACCTGATCGGCAATGTATCGTTCCCGCAGATGATCTGGCTGATGACGGTGGGGCGACTTGCCTCGCCGCAAGAAGCTGCACTTCTTGAGGCTGCTTTGGTCGCAGGCGTCGATCACGGGCCCCAAGCACCATCCATTGCGGCTGCTCGGATGACGGCGACCTGCGGCGTGGGTTTGAACAATGCGATGGCCAATGGCGTGAACATGTTGGGCGATGTGCATGGCGGAGCAGGTGAGCAATGTGCAGAGCTCTATTATGACATTAATGCGCGGATCGAATTTGGGGCGGCGTTTGACGACGCGGTGCAATCTGGCCTTGATGCGTGGCGTGCTCAGAATGGTAAGATTGTCAGCGGTTTCGGACACAGGTTTCATAAACCCGTTGATCCGCGTGCCCCCCGTTTGATGACCATTGTCCGCGATGCGGCGCAGGCTGGCACGGTTAAAGGGCGTTACGCCGACATCGGTGAGGCGGTGCAGGCCAATTTGAGCGCACGCAAACCACTTGCGATGAATATCGACGGGGCCACCGCGGTGATTTTCTGCGAACTCGGGTTTCCTGCGCCTTTGTCACGTGGCCTGTTTTGCTTGTCCCGATCTGTCGGAATCCTGTCCCACGCATGGGAACAAATGCAGCAGGGCGGACGCAACAAGGGGCCGATGCCGCCCGCCTATTTGCCAAAGTATGATAAAGCATAAAATATCATAGATTATTAGTTACCTAATATGATATTGCTATTTCAGACATCATGAGGTGATTCTGAAATGCCAAACGAGACCGGCGATCCGCTCTATTCCCTCGCGCATCTGACCTTGATCAATACGACGGCCCCGGAATTGATCTACATTGCCGCGCGCGCGGGCTACGACGCTGTTTCACCACGCTTTATCCAGATGAATGTGCCGGGAGAGTTCCGCGAAAGCCCGATCGACAAAGCGATGGTATCAGCGACCAAAACCGCGCTGCAGACCACCGGCTTGAAAGTTCTGGACATTGAATTGGCCCGCATCACCGAAGATTGTGATCCGCGTAGTTTTGAAGCGGCTTGCGAATTGGGCGGTGAATTTGGCGCGACCCGCATGATCATGTCGGCTTGGACACCCACCCGCGATGATCGCAATTTCATTGTCGACTGCTACGCAGAAACCTGTGAAATCGCGGCTCCTTATGGCCTATCCGTCGATTTGGAATTTCCCAGCTTTAGCCGCCTGCGCACACTTGATGAGGTCTTGGACATTGTGCGCGCTGCGGATCAGCCAAATGGCGGGATTCTGGTGGATACTCTCTACTTGCACCTCAGCCGCGTCGACCTTGCCGAGTTGTTGCATGTGCCAAGCGAATTGCTGAATTTTCTCCATATCTCGGACGCTTTGCCGGGTATTGCGGACACGCGCCAAGGCATGATCCAGCTGGCACGCGATGCGCGTTTGTATCCGGGCGAGGGCTGCATCGATTTTGCGGGCATCATCGAACGGATGCCTCCTTTGGACTATTCTATCGAACTACCAAACCAATCCCGTGTCACCGAACTCGGTTTTGAAGAACACGCGCGGCGGTGTTTGCAACACGCCAAGCGCACTTTTGGCGACGTGAGATCACAGCGTCGCACCCACCCCATTCCCACACAAGAAAGCATGAAAGATGGCCAGAGAGCTCACTGAAGAAGAACGCAATTTGACAGCAGACATGATTGCGCGCGCCCGCGCCGCGATGGCAGAGATTGAGGATTGGACGCAAGCCGAGCTGGACCGCCTGTCTCAAGCAATTGCATGGTACGCAGGCAACGAGGCGACGTTCACGCGGCTGGCCGAACAGGGCGTAGACGAGTCTGGTATCGGTGACCGCGCAGGACGGCCTGCCAAACGGTTCAAAATTCAGATGGTTCTGCGCGATGTGCTGCGCACGCCCTCCACAGGTGTGGTCGAGGTGGACGAGGTCAAAGGTCTGATGAAATACGCCAAACCCGCAGGTGTTATCGCGTCACTTATTCCGATGACGAACCCTGCGATGACGCCGCCAGTGACGGGTGTTTCCTCTGCCAATGCGCGCAACGCGGTGATTTTCTCGCCCCACCCGCGCACGGCAGGCACCACATTTGAAATGGTCGAGGTTATGCGCAAGGCTTGCGTTGCCGTTGGCGCTCCTGCGGATTTGTTTCAGTCCATTCGCCATCCATCTATCCCCATGACCCAGCACTTAATGGAAGAATGTGATCTGACTCTGGCGACTGGCGGCAAGCCGATGGTGAAGGCGGCCTATTCGTCAGGTCGCCCGGCCTATGGCGTTGGGGCGGGCAACTCTTCGATCGTGATCGATGAGACTGCGGATATCGACATCGCAGCGGCCAATACACGCATCTCCAAAACGTCCGATTTTGGGTCCGGTTGTTCGGCGGATGGCAATATCATCATTCAGAAAAGCATTTATGAACAGATGGTTGCAGCCTTGCAGGCTGAGGGCGGATACCTGTGTAGCGCCGAGGAAAAGGCGCTGCTGAAAAAGGCGATGTGGGACGATAAGGGCAACCGCACGTTCCCAACGATTGCGTGCAAGCCGCAGCAAACGGCTGATGTGGCTGGGTTCAGCGTGCCCGAGGATGCCAAGTTTTTGATGGTCGAAAACCAAGGCCAGATCGGGCCAGAACATAAGTTCAGCAAGGAAAAGCTGACCACCGTTATGGCGCTGTATCATTTTGATACGTTCGAGGATGGGCTCGACACGGTGCGTCAGATTTATGCCACAGGCGGCATCGGCCATTCCTGCGGCATCTACAGCCACAACGATGACAACATCGACGCCTTGGCCCGTGTGGCCCCCGTCAGCCGGATGATGGTGCGCCAACCGCAATCCAAAGCAAACGCTGGGTCGTGGACCAACGGAATGCCGATGACCTCCTCACTGGGTTGCGGCATCTGGGGCGGGAACATCACCAACGAAAACGTCACAATGAAACACATGATGAATTACACATGGGTCGCCCGCCCCATCGCTGAGGATCGCCCCAGCGAAGCAGAGCTATTCGGTGAATTCTACGGACAGGAGATCGCACAATGACCACGAAGACAGTTGCAGAACATATCGTTGATTTCCTGGGCCGCCGCGAGGTCGAGCATGTGTTCGGCTTGTGCGGACACACCAACATTGCCGTGCTTGCGGCCCTTGCGGACAGCCCGATTGATTTCATAACCGTGCGCCACGAGCAGATCGCCAGCCATGCTGCCGACGCCTACGCCCGCGTGACGGGCCGCGCGTCCGTGGTGCTGTCACATCTCTCTCCCGGTTTGACAAATTGCGCCACGGGCGTAGCCAACGCAGCACTCGATTGCATCCCGATGGTGGTGATCGCGGGCGACATCCCGACCCATTATTATGGCAAGCACCCGCATCAAGAAGTCAATTTGCACGCTGACGCCGCACAGTGGGAGATCTATCGTCCGTTCGTGAAACGCGCATGGCGTGTGGACCGCGCGGACCTCATGGCGGAGATTTTGGAAAAGGCATTTCATTTGGCCGAAAGCGGTCAACCGGGGCCCGTTCTCGTCAACGTTCCAATGGATATTTTCAGCGAAGTCATCGCGTCAGACACGTTTGATCGCATCGCTGGAAACACCAAGTCTCTCGTCAAACCGTCCTTGGATGACGAGACAGCCCGCCAGATTGTGAGTGGTCTGGCCGCGGCATCGGCTCCCGTCGCCTATGTGGGCGGCGGGATCCTTTTGGCGCAGGCAAGCGGTGAGCTGGAAGAGTTCGCCACTCATATGGGCCTGCCGATTGCCCATTCCTTGATGGGCAAGGGCGCTGTGCGCGACGATCACCCGCTGGTCATGGGCATGACGGGGTTCTGGGGCACGAAACTGGTGAACCAAACCTGTCTGGACGCAGATGTCGTGTTCGCTGTCGGAACGCGCTTCAAAGAAGCCGATTGTTCCAGCTGGTATTCCGGCTACACCTTTAACATTGGCGCCAAAGACAACGACACCAAAGTCATCCACATCGATATAGAACCGCAAGAAATAGGGCGCAATTATCCGACTGAAATTGGCGTGGTTGCCGATGCGAAATCTGCACTGCGTGTCCTGATCCGCGTGGCGAAGGACATGTATCCTGACGGATTTGACCGCGCCGAAAAGAAGGCCGAGATTGCTGCGTTCCGCACATTATTCAAGGCCTCCAACACTGAAATGCAAACCTCAGCTGCGTTCCCGATGATGCCAGAACGCATCCTCGCAGACACGCGAACAGCTTTGCCTGATGATGCGATCATTACAACGGATGTGGGGTGGAACAAGAACGGGGTGGGCCAACAGTTTGATATCCTCACCCCGGGGTCAATCCTTACTCCGGGCGGCTTTGCCACTATGGGCTTTGGCCCACCAGCGGCAATCGGCGCGAAACTGGCAGCACCCGACCGCGTGGTCCTAAGCCTCGTGGGGGATGGCGGGTTCGGGCAGAACCCGTCGATGCTGGCGACGGCTGTTGAATTGAACCTCGGAATTATTTGGCTGGTGATGAACAACAACGCATTTGGCACCATCGCCGGTTTGCAAAAGGCGCATTATGGCCTGACCTACGGAACGACCTTCCCCGGCACTCCGGAAGCCCCAACCAATGGCCCCGGTTACGCCGAGATCGCACGGGCCTACGGCGCTGAAGGCATCCGCATTTCTTCAGCAGACGACCTGTTGCCCGCGCTGCAAGCCGCCATTGCCAGCGGCAAGCCGACGGTGTTGGATGTGCCCATGATCAACAATCCGACACCCACGACAGGGCACTGGAATATCCTTGATATCTATTCGCCGGATAAGGACGTCAGCCACGTTTCGACCTGAGAAAGGACACCGAATGAAAAATCCAAAGAACTTGTTCAAACACGCCTTGAAGGCTGGCCATCGCCAGTTGGGGATCTGGAACACGATCGGTGGCAATACGGTCCCCGAATTGCTGGGCGGTTCGGGGTTCGACTGGGTTCTGGTGGATTGCGAACACGCCGCGATTGAAACGGTTGAGGTTCTGCCAGCCCTTCAAGCCATCGGACAAACCCCTCAAACCTCTGCGGTGGTGCGCGTGGCGACCAATGATCCGACCCTGTTCAAACGCGTTCTGGATATGGGTGCGCAGACCGTGATGGTGCCTTATGTGCAAACCGCTGAAGAGGCCGCCGCCGCCGTTCATGCAATGCGCTACGGCCCCAAAGGCATGCGCGGCATGGCGGGCATGACCCGAGCGACACGTTACGGGAAGGTCGAGGATTACTTCAACACGGCTGAGAGTGAACTGTGCCTCATTGTGCAAATCGAAACGCTTGAGGGGCTCCGGAACCTCGACGCCATTGCGCATACGGACGGTGTGGATGCGGTGTTTATCGGCCCCGCAGATCTGTCCGCGAGCATGGGGCTGGTAGGTCAAATGACCCATGCGGACGTTGACAAGGCTATTTCCGACGCCATCGCAGTCTTGGTCGACATGGGCATTCCCGCAGGCGTCATGGCACTCGACCCTGACGTCGCTGACCGCTACATGGCCAGCGGCGCGACTTTTGTGGCCGTCGCTGTGGATTTGGTGTTGCTGGCGGACGCTGTGTCCAACATCCGCAACCGGTTCAGCTGACACTAACTTGTCCTTTTACACGCAACCTCACGAATCCAAGTCCGGCAAGCCCGCCCTCGCATGGTTGGCGGCTTGGTCTGCAACATGTTGCTTGAGCGTGTCGTTTCCGCTGTAGTGCGCGTAGATGGCCGATTTTCGGGCCGCGCAGCCGTGTAGAAATTTATGCTTTTGCAGCAATTTCCACGCCGCGAGCACATGCAGCACCAAAATCGAATTGACACAATGGGCACTTTCAGTACCTTCGCTGCGATGGTCACGAGTGGCCGGTTCAGGGAACTCTGCCCTTCGCTGCGCCATAAATGAACTCACAGATTGCGTGAGCAATAGCCGCCTTTTGCATGCGCGGCTATTGCTCACGCAGCATTTCCTCGCTGTTGCAGCAGTTTTTATGCTGCGATGCACGCTAATTCGCAGAAGCGGCCATTCAGTGATACAGACGTCAGTGGCTCCCAGAACGGCCCTTCGCTGCATCTTGCACGAACGAACAGAGGGCGGACATCTGACATGAACTGTCCTTTTGAGAGCTGGAACATCTACAATTTGGGGTTCTTTGATCAAATGGTTGCTGTGTGCAGCTAGGAAAAAAGCCCTATCAGCAGCCCCAAAGCTATCAAGATATCCAGTCCGATGAAAATCCATAGAACCCATGGTCTAATTTTGGACACACGACGGGTCATAAATCCGAGGGACAGGCCTGCGATTACAATAATGAGCGCAATAATTGGAACGGTTATCCCGCCTGTAAAAGTGACGATCAGATAGCCCAAAACGATATAGGCGATCCCGAATGGGATCAGCGCGAGCGTGTCTCTATTGCGCCCGCCCATCATCCATTCAAATGCGTGCCAAAAACCTGTGAATACGAGGAGTGAACCTGCTAATCCCATGATATATAATCCTTAATCTTGAGGGCAAGGCATACCAGCGACGCCCCAGTCCAAAATGTCGTTGACGTGTTCTTGAAGGCTGTAAGGTGCAGGTTCGCGTCCGCCACCTGGCGACCATGCCCAATGCAGGATCAGGTCGTGATTGAGGTGTTCTGCCAAGTCGATCAGGGTCCGTCCACCATTGCGATTTGGGTCCCTTAACTGCGCGCAGATCTCTTCGGTAGACCGGCCAAACCAATCAGCTTCAACTGGCGCAAGCTGCCATCCTATCGCAACGCGAGGGGCTGCATGTGGGGTTTCATTTGCATTGTCCCAATCTTCATTTTTGGTGGTGTGACATGTCGAACATTGTAGGGTTTCGACGCCCATGCGGCTTTCACCAGCTTGGATGTTCATACCGTGTTGGCGTGTTTCACCGTAGCTTGGCCCTGACCACATCGGGCGATCTGATGGGCCCGTGTGACAGTTTGCGCATCTTGGATGACTTGTGACTTCATAGACGCGCGACCACGCGTCCAAGCCGGCTTCAACCGATATTGATCCCTCTAAAGGCGGCACGATCTCTACCGCCGGTTCTTCTGCATACACAACGGTGCCGAGACTTAGAGTTACGGCAGCCAAAAGCGGATATTTCATGATCACCCTTTCTCAGACAAAGTTGATGTGTTTGTGGAACGGCATTTCACGAATGCGCTGTCCGGTTGCTGCAAAAATTGCGTTACCCAATGCGGGTGCGGCAGGCGGGACGCCAGGTTCTCCGAGGCCACGAATGTGATGGCCATTCTCGAGAATTTTCACCTCAAACTCGGGGGTCTGGAACAAACGTAAACCCTCATTAGCGTGGTAATTGTCTTGCTGGGCTGCGTAATTCTCGTAGGTCAACTCGCTATTGATGGCGTGACCGAGCCCGTAAATCATACCCCCGAACAACTGCGCTTCGGCGTTTTTCGGATCGAGCACTGTGCCGATGTCCGCCACAATAAACGCTTTGTCGATTTTGATGCCATTGGGGGTGTTGGTCACCTCTACAACCTGCGCGACGGGCACACCGAATGACATGCAAAAGGCTATGCCGCGACCACGGTTTTCGCCCAAAGACGGTCCATCCCAGCCAGAGATCTTACCAACTTCTTCGATGACTTTTCGGGATGTGTCATCGAAACAAAGACGGACGCGTTCGGCCAATGGATCTGCACCAGCGGCATGAATGAGTTCATCCATGAATGTATCGTGCATGAACCCGTTTCCAGACGCACCAACAGAGCGCCATGTCGAAACCGGAACCATGTCGGGTACGCGGTACGTCGTCACGCGGTAATTTGGAATTGTGAACGGCTGGTCCCAAGACCCGTGACCGATCGATGGATCAGGCCCCGGCATGGCGATGCCCGAGTTACGCTCGAGCCAAGGCGGGATGACGGCCGCTTGACTGACAGACAGGTCAAGTGTGTCCAATTGGCCGTTTGAGACCTTGCCCCGTCCCCGCGCAATCGCTGGTGGGCGTGGAAATTCTTGGGTCATGTCTTCTTCGCGGCTCCACGTCATTTTGACGGGCGTGCCTTTGACGGCCATCGCAATTTCGACGGCTTGCTCAACATTTTTAATCTCAACGCGATGGCCAAAACTACCGCCCATTTGCTGGACGTAGACGTGGACATTTTCGGGATCAAGGCCGGTCAATGCAGCAGCCTTATCACGGGTCCAGATGGGGGCCTGCACTCCGCTCCAAATCTCGCATTTTGTATCGGTCACCAGAACAATGGCATTCAAGGGTTCCATCGGCGCATGCGCCAGATAAGGCACACGGTACTCAGCCTCGATGATGCTGTCTGTCTCCAACGCGACAGCCGCATCACCATCGTCACGCATGCGGTCATTGAAAAAGTCCTCGTTATCAATAGCCGTCTCAAGAACCTCCCACATCTTGTCAGAACTTTCGGGGTAGGAGCCCGGTCCCCAGACACACTCAACTGCGTTCGCTGCTTGGATTGCGTACCATGTGTTGCTGGCAATTACGCCAACGCCGCCACTGACAGGCACAATTTCTTGGACGCCCGGCATTGCTTTGGCAGTCGTCGCGTCAAAGCTGATGATGTCGCCGCCAATCGCAGGGTTGGCACAAACCGACGCGAACACCATGCCATCAACTTTATAGTCAATACCGTAGATCTCTGTTCCCGTGCTTTTGGCGACCATGTCCAACCGCTTCATGTCTGGCTTGCCAAGGAAGCGCCATGTGCTGGGATCGCGCAAGGTCACGTCTTCGACGGGATCGATCAGTGCTGCTTCAGCCGCGAGTGCCGCGTAGGCAATTTCCTCGCCATTTGGTAAAATGACATACCCGTCTTTTGTCTTAAGCTGACTGCGGTTCACACCTGTGCGCTGTGCTGCCGCCTCTTTCAGAGTCTCGCGCGCGACGGCCCCCGCTGTGCGAAGCTTTGTGAAACTATCAGGCGTTGTGGACGATCCACCCGTGATCTGAAGTCCAATCAACTTGGCGACCTTGCCAAACATATACCGAGTGATCTGGGTCGATGTGCTATCGTCATATCCAGGGGCAGCACCCTCTTCGAGAGTGGCCGCATTGTAATATGCAAGACCAGGCATTCCGGGTGTCAGGGTCGCTGAGGCCGGATCGATGTCCAACTCTTCTGCGAGCAGATTCGCCTGAAGCGAAACTGCACCTTGCCCCATTTCCGCACGCGGAGTTATCAACGTAATCCCGTTTGCGTCAATTTTAACGTAGGGTGTAATCGCCGCTTCGCCCTCGGCAAGGTCGTCCAGCAAAGGGTTCGGGATAGGACGGTTCACCATATACGCACCAAAAGCGACACCACCAGCAATGGCAGCCGATCCGATTAGAAACGTACGACGGGCAATTGTTCCAACACGGCTCATGGATCAAGCCTCCTGCAATTTGGTGGCAGCGGATTTTACGGCCGCGCGAATACGAGGATAGGTCCCGCAGCGACACAAGTTTCCGGACATTACCGCATCGATTTTTTCATCCGACGGGGCGGGATCAAAATCCAGCAAAGACGCGGCCTGCATGATTTGTCCAGATTGGCAGTAGCCACATTGCGCGACCTGTTCTTCGATCCACGCTTCTTGAACAGCATGTAAGGCGTCAGGTGTCCCGAGGCCTTCAATCGTCGTCACTTCACCCCCCGCGAGGTCCCCGATAGCCAATTGGCAAGAGCGGACAGCCATGCCGTCAATATGAACGGTGCAGGCACCGCATTGGGCGATACCGCAGCCGTATTTTGGCCCCATGATACCAAGCTCGTCGCGAAGAACCCAAAGAAGCGGCATATCTAGCGCGACATCAATCTGGCGTTTCTCACCGTTGACACTAATTTCCATGTGGGCGTTCCTCTTTTAGCAAAATAATCGATTGGGGCTGCGCTCTGGGGGCAAATGAAAGGCTAGAGAGCACTCGGCAACAGAGCTGCTTCATTTCATCATGTCCTTCATTGTGGTGTGGAACGCGTCGTCGTCTTGGCTGTTGCGATAGGACAGAATTTTTCGCGCATCTTCGCCAACAACATATCGAAACGTATCACTGCCATCGGTTGCCGCAGACCAAATGACATCACTTGCGGCGCCCACTTCGGACGCGTCAGGGGCCATCTTCTCAAAAAGCTTGTTCATGCCACCTGCAGTCGGCAAATATTCTTGGATGTTTTGATCCATAACGAACTCAAGAGACCGGCTACTGAAATCTGTGTTGACGTTGCCAGGTTCGACGAGTTTCACACGAACTCCAAACGCCTCAAGTTCATATCTCAGCGACTCCGTAAAGCCTTCGACGGCATACTTTGTCCCGTGGTAAAGGCTCGCGAGGGGGAACGTAATTCTGCCACCCATGGAGGAGACGTTTACGATGGTTCCCGATGCGTTTTCGCGCATATGCGGGATGAAGGCCTTGGTGGTCGCGATCAAGCCTAAGACGTTTGTCGCAAATTGCTTTTCAATTCCCGCCATAGGAAACGTTTCAAGCGGACCAAACGCACCATAGCCGGCATTATTCAGCAAGACATCAACCTTGCCAAAGGCTGCGACGGCCGCATCGCGCGCGGCATTGATGCTGTCGTGATCAGTAACGTCCAAACGCAAGACCAATACGTTTTCAAGCTCTGTCAGCTCTGTCTCTTTTTCAGGGGAACGCATCGTGGCGACGACGTTCCAACCCTTTGATTGAAAAAGTTTCGCTGTGTGTTTGCCCATGCCCGACGAGGCACCTGTTATGAAAATTGTCTGCGTCATCATCAACCCTCTTCTGAGCTAAATATTGTATCAGCGAAATTTAGTAGTGAATCGCTACCAAACACATTTAGTAGCGCTTCGATATTATTGCAAGACAAAAGCCGGGCTGTTAAGCGTATCCAAGCGTTGGAGCAGCCCATGATCGAAAAAGAATTCGTCAAACACCTCATCAAAAGACTCGCTCGCGTTGATGAGAATGAGGCGTGGAAGTCAGATCTAAAGCCTGCCCAACGAACAGCGCTAGAATATCTGGGGCGGGCAAACCGTTTTTCACGTAAGCCCTCTCATATCGCTGACTTTCTGGGGTCGACGCGGGGAACAGTCTCGCAAACTCTGAAGGCGCTCGCTGAAAAAGGTTTTATCATAGAAGAGCAGTGTCCGGAGACGGATGGGCGCTCGAAATCCTACGTTCTAACCGCCAAAGGCGCTGAACGCCTTGCAATGAGTGACACACTCACGGACGCGCTGGATGGCATCCCTCGCGAGAAGCTGCTTGAAATCGCGTTGACCCTGCGGCCTGTCCTAAACAAAGTCCTTCTCAAAAAGCAGCAACGGGATTTTGGCCTTTGTCGAAGGTGCAAGCATTTTGAGAAACTGGGCGAAGGCGCTGCCTGTCAATGGCTTGAAGCCGACCTAACAGCGCAAGAGACGACCCAGATTTGTTATTACAGCGAGCCACGGTCGATTTTCTAAGGACTGTAGTTGCGATTCCGTCTACCCAAAGCAGCCTTTTACTAATCTCACATCAAGGAATGTCTTGTCCGCGAAGTCTGAATTCGACCCCTGATCCTTGCTGCACTCTGCATGAATGGCTGGTTTTCCCGCTGCGCAGCAACACCAATTTCTTTTGCTGACGCAGCATTTTGAACGCTGCGATCTCACGGCGCAGCAACACCGGATTCACACAATGGGCTCCTTGCCGTCATCTGACGCCAATCGATGCATGGCTGCTTTCAGAAGGCGAACGGCTTGAGCCGCTCGCCTAAAGTTCAGATGTCGATCTTCTCGGCGATGCTTAGGGCATCTTCGACTTCGACGCCGCAGTTGTACTGCTCGCAAATTCCCAGTTTTACGGTCAATTTCAGCGGACTTCGTCCTGCGCATTGAGTGCGTGCCGTAGCCACTTGGTTCTAAGCCAATTGCTGCGACCCAATCCCTGACAAGTCGGCCGTATTGGCGTGTTGAAATGTGGGGATAGTCGTGGAACCGACTTGGAAACATGAAGCTGCCTTTTAACCCATATCATTCATGGCAGCGGCATCGCGCACCTAAAATTTGTCCTTGCTCACTACGTCGAAAGCGTTACCGTCGCGTTATTGGATCAAAGAGCCTTCTTTCTGCGCAATCATCTGCCAAAAACGCAACCCTGCGTTTGCTTGCAGTGCGTTCAAGGCGTCCGGGTCGTATCCCTTTTTCCAGAATGCGTGCGGGTCCAGGTCACAAGTAACCCGACCCACCACCTCAAGCATTCAAAAGGAAATATCATGTCATCACATGACCGTTCACTCTATCTGCGGTACGCAGAGGCACTCAAGCATCCAGACAATTTTTCTGGCGCAGTTGCCGCATTCTTTGCTGCAGACGCCAACATCAACGTTGTCCACCCGTTCAATGAACTGCAAGGGGCAGACACGTATTTTGAGAAGTTCCTGCGTCCGTTACAACACGCGTTCGAGGGGCTTTACAGGCGCGACGACATTTTCATGGCTGGCCAATTTGATGGGCAAGATTGGATCAGTTCCACGGGCTACTACGTAGGGCGCTTTGCGCAAAACTGGATCGGCCTCAAGGCAACCGGTACGCTCAGCTATCTACGCTATGGAGAGTTTCACCGCATTGAGGACGGAAAAGCTGTCGAAAGCTATATCTATCTCGACATTCCCGAGTTGATGATCTCGTGCAACCAATGGCCCCTAACCATGGGCCCTGGCCTGTCGCGTGGACACGCTGGAATGATTCACGGCCCCGCAACCCGCGACGGCGTTATTACAGATGCGCCTGATCCCGCCGAAGGGCAGCGCAGCTACCAGATTGTGACGGACATGCTTGCAGGTCTTGCGACCGAAGACGAAGCATGGCGACCTTACTGGCACGACAACATGATGTGGTACGGTCCGGGCGCCTTTGGAAGCTTTGTCGGCATTGAGGAGTTTGCATCGTTTCAAGTTCCATTCGAGTCCCAATTTGACGGATGGTCTGGCGGGTCCAGCAGCAACGGGATGACCAAGCACTTCACAAGATATGGTGAGGGAAATTATACGTGCTCGGGCGGCTGGCCATCCTTAACCGGTGTCAACGTGAAGCCATTCCTAGGGCAAGGACCCACGCAAGAGCGGGTATTCATGCGTGTCTGTGACTGGTGGCGGCGAGAGAACGACCTCCTTGTCGAGAACTGGGTATTTGTTGATGTCCCGCATGTTTTGCTGCAGCTGGGATATGATCCGTTGCCACATTGGCAAGGCTCGTAGGGTGAAAACCCCGACTGCTTAACCGACAATTGAGACGATGTGTCTCGTGTTAGACAACAGAATGTCGACAGTTCCTGCCGACATTCCAATTGCAATAGGCTTGGCGTCCGCATTGCTGACATACACAGTTCGGCGATGAGGCGTCTTCAACCCACAGATTTGGATTGATGACATGGAATTCGATTATATCATAATTGGTGCAGGATCTGGCGGTTGCGCGGCCGCCAAAGGCTTGTGTGACGCAAATGTCGGCACCGTTTGCGTGCTGGAAGCCGGGCCATCAGACGCCGTGCCACAGGTTAAAGTGCCTTTCGGGCTCCTTTATACAATGGGCAGCGGGCGCGATTGGCGTTTCAGCTCGTCCGCCCAAGAGGGTGCAGCCAGCCGCCATGTGAAGGTCAGCCGTGGGCGCATGGTTGGTGGATCAAGCTCAATCAACTCTATGGTTTGGTTTCGCGGCAGGCAGGATGACTTTGACAATTGGAACTTACCGGGCTGGGATAGCGCGGATGTTATCCAGAATTTTGACGAAGTTGAGGCTGAAATCGAACCGCGACGGCTTCCTGATCCACATGCCATCTCCGACGCCTTTGGGCGCACCCTAGGGTCCAACGGATTGGCACCACCGACGCCCGAACGTGAAAGCGCGGGCGTGTTTCATACCAATATGCGCAATGGCAGGCGGTGGTCCGCTGCCGATGCATTTCTGCGCCCTGCGCAGCAGTCAGGCCGATGTGAAGTTTTGACTGGCGCGAACGTCGACAAGATCGGATTTGAGGACAATCATGCAAGAATTGTTGCCCTTACGGATGGCCGTAGTATCCGTGCCCGGCGCGGTATTATTCTGAGCGCAGGAAGCATCGGATCGCCCGCAATTTTGATGCGATCAGGCGTTGGGCCCGCCAAACACCTGCGCGAAATGGGCATTGATGTGATCCACGACGCGGCCGGTGTTGGCGCGAACTTGCATGACCATCCGGCAGTTGGTGTCCATCATGCAGGCCCACATTCTGGGTATGGTTTGACGGCCCGTCAGATGCCCGCATGGATGCTGTCGCCATTCCAGTGGCTATTTACTCGCAAGGGCCGCATGACGTCGAACTTTGTCGAAGCTGGTGCATTTTTTAGGGCAGCACCTATCGGCGCGGATGGGGGCAAACGCCCCGATGTTCAAGTTCACTTCTCCCCTTTCATGAGAGGCTACCGAGGCAAGACAATCACTTTGGGATCGGGCTTTATCGCTGATGTTTGTGTGTGCCGCCCTGTGTCACGTGGCCGGCTCTCACTTACATCGAGCAACCCGCAAGATGCCCCAAACATTGACCTTGGCATTCTGCGCGATCCTGCTGATCTAGCGGTTCTGGTTGCTGGTTTCAAAAGGCTTCGCGCCATCCTCACTAGCGCACCATTTGACATGCACAATGCGCCCGAGGTTCACCCGGCGCAATCGGTAAGCACCGATGATGAGATCGAGGACTACGTTCGCAATAACTGTGCCACCGCCTATCACCCAGTAGGAACGCTCGCCATGGGCCTAGGCTCACAACCCGTAGCACCTGATCTGAAGGTAAAGCAGGTCGACGGGCTTTGGGTCGCAGACGCCTCGGTCATGCCACAAATTACGTCTGCCAATACGAATGCACCAAGTATGATGATAGGCCATGCTGCAGCGAAATTTATCCGGATGAACGAGTCACAAAAACAGTAGCTTTGATTTTCGTCGAGACGCCGCGTTGGAGGAGTCCTACCAAGGTCTCGGCACAGACAAAAAACCGTTCGAGTTTACCGCTCAGATGGCAGGAATGTCCGCAATCTGTGAATTCGGCCATTGATCCTTGCTGCGCTCTGCACGAATGGCTGGTTTTCCCGCTGCGCGGTAGCACCAAATTTTACGCTTGCGCAGCATTTGCCACGCCGCGAGCGCACGCAGCAGGAAAACAGAACTCGCAGAATGTGCTCTATCCAGACCTTTGATGCATGGCGCACCGATGGCGGTAATGCGGACTTTGCCGCCGCTCGTAATCATGGGGCCAATGTCCGCATTCCAGAAAATACCCGTCTTGAATGGCCATTTTTATGGTCTCGGGCTAGAGCTAACTGACAAGCCTTGGTGATATTCAATGAAAAACCCAACATGGGAACCAATATCGGTAGAAACGCTAGCGTTGCCAGATGCTAAGGCATCCGTGATTGCGACTTCAGTAGATGCAAATGGAAACGCAGTATTCTTGACTGCCAACAGGGACGATCAAGCTAAGGCATCTGCAAAAGAGACCCAAACAATTGGCATTTTTCCGAAGTCGCGTGCTCCATCTGACGTAGCCTTTTCGCTTGTAGTTCAGAGCAGCGCAGGAGCAGAAACGACTATCCTTCCGGCAATGAACATGACGCTCCCATACGTTGATGTGTTCTCTGATGGCGCGTGCGTATTGGTTGGCGCAAGAAGCTCTTGGCGTTCCAAAGACGACTTCGACTTGAATGGAGCTTTGATTGAACGGGGAGCCAAGACCGCAAAGCGCGTTTGCTTTGGAGACGGAATCGAAGGTATTGGAATAGACGGGACTGACCGAATTTGGATTTCCTATTTCGATGAAGGCGTTTTCGGCAACTTTGGCTGGTCGAATCCGGGGCCAACTGGATTGGGTGCTGGCGGGCTCAACTGCTTCGACCGAACAGGGAACCTCCTCTGGCAACACAATCGAGAAGCCACGACTGAACATATAGACGACTGCTATGCGATGAATGTGAGTCCGCTCGGAGTGTGGTTTTACTTCTATACGGATTTTAAGGTCGCAAGGGTTACAGAGGATTTTTCAATTGAATACTATGACACTCCAATAAGTGGCTCACACAGCTTCGTCACGGATGGGCACCGGTTCGTGTTTTCAAGCCAGTATTTCGAACCTGTCACCACTTTCCATGCAACAAATTTGTCTAAGGGGAAGCTGGTTCATAAGTGCAAGATTTCGCTTAGCCTGCCAACAGGGATCAAGGCGGATCAGATCACAATGAAGGCACGCGGCACCAAACTGCACGTGTTCACTGACAAACATTGGATCGTCTATGATCTGGGCTTATTAGACTACTAGTGGAAGAAATATTCCCGATCTTTGCCTCCAAGATCATTGGTGCTTCGTCAAGGCCACCGCACTGAACGGACATTCGTGCTGATCGCAGCAATTGGAGATAGGGCTATCTGCTGCCATTAGATCGATCGCCGCATTTCGGCGAAATTGATGACTGCTCTGCGGGGCAAAGTGAACTTTCGCTGCGGCTGCGCGAAGGTCTGGTCTGTTCAAATTGAAATGTAGGGAAACATGATGCGGGGTAAGCAACCAACTGCATCGTTTCGACAAGAGCACCGCAATCTAAAAAGACCTCTTCTCAAAATTTCTGTTGATCTTGAGGGATCAGGCGTGGTCCAACTTTAATATTACCTTGGCAATAAAGGCATTGCGCGCTGCTGCTTGGGTGAGCGGAGCCATTCTGCTCACAGTCCGGGTCGTGTTTGACCCTTAGCGCATAACTGGCTCCTTTCAGATATAATCAGGCGGCGCGCCGCCAAAGCCAAAGGGTAAGCCATGTTACATAACGATAAACTCGAACAATGGGACCGTGAGAATTTTTTTCATCCCTCAACCCACCTTGCTGAATTCGCGCGGGGGAACCTGCCCCATCGCGTAATTACTGGTGGATCGGGTTGTCATATCGAAGATCGCGATGGCCATCGCATGTTAGACGCATTCGCGGGGCTTTATTGTGTGAATGTCGGCTACGGGCGTCCGGAAATTGCCGATGCGATCGCCGAGCAGGCCAAGGAGTTGGCCTATTACCACTCTTACGTGGGTCACGGGACTGAAGCCTCGATCACGCTTGCAAAAATGGTGCTGGACCGTGCGCCCGACCACATGTCCAAGGTCTATTTCGGTTTGTCAGGCTCGGACGCAAACGAGACCAACATCAAGCTAATCTGGTACTACAACAATATCTTGGGCCGTCCCAAAAAGAAGAAAATCATATCGCGCTGGCGTGGCTATCACGGGTCCGGCTTAATGACGGGTTCGCTGACTGGGCTAGAGCTGTTTCACAAAAAATTTGATCTGCCATTGGCGCAAGTCATTCACACCGAGGCCCCGTTTTATTTCAGACGCGATGATCTGGACCAGACCGAGGCTGAATTCGTGGCACATTGCGTGTCCAAGCTCGAAGAGATGATCCACCGCGAAGGGGCCGACACGATTGCGGCCTTCATCGGCGAACCTGTCCTTGGCACAGGTGGAATTGTCCCCCCGCCCAAGGGCTATTGGCCAGCCATTCAAGCCGTTTTGGACCGACACGACATTCTGTTGGTTGCAGACGAAGTTGTCACAGGCTTTGGGCGGCTTGGCACGATGTTCGGATCTGACCACTATGGTATGCGCCCCGATTTGATTACAATCGCGAAGGGTTTGACATCTGCTTATGCACCCCTGTCAGGGTCCATCGTTTCCGAAAAAATGTGGGCCGTTCTGGAGCAAGGTACAGATGAAAATGGCCCTATTGGCCATGGCTGGACTTACTCAGCCCACCCGATTGGTGCAGCGGCAGGTGTGGCCAATTTGAAACTGATCGACAAACTGGGATTGATCGAAAACGCAGGCACAGTTGGGCAGTATTTGAATGATAAAATGCGCGCGGCCCTTACCGATCACCCTCATGTGGGTGATATTCGCGGTGAAGGTATGATTTGCGCAATTGAGTTTGTGGCCGACAAAGACCGTCGAAAATTTTACGATGCTGGCGACAAGATCGGACCGCAAGTTTCTGCCAAGCTGCTGGAACAAAGCAGTATCATCGCCCGCGCCATGCCACAGGGTGACATTCTGGGCTTTGCCCCGCCCTTTTGCCTGAGCCGTGACGAGGTCGATCAAATTGTTTCGGCAACCGTGCGGGCGGTAACGTCTGTCTTGGGCTAACACACCGAAAGGAACGCATAATGACCACCCAAAACGCAGCCTTTGAGACGTCGGAATATGATCGGCGCATTGCTAAGACCCGTGCCGCGATGTCGGTGGCGGGACTGGACGCAATGTTTGTCACGGACCCGTCCAATCTGGCGTGGCTGACAGGTTACGACGGGTGGTCATTTTATGTGCACCAAGGCGTCATACTGACCATGCACGGCGAGCCGATCTGGTGGGGCCGTCATATGGATATGATGGGCGGTCGCCGCACCTGTTGGATGCAGCACGAAAACATAATCGGCTATGGCGACCATTTTGTTCAATCCACTGAAAACCATCCGATGCAAGATCTGGCCAAGCACCTTAAAACACGCGGGTTGGAGCGGGCGCGCATCGGTGTCGAGATGGAGAACTACTATTACTCCGCCAAGGCACATGCGGTTTTGACCCAAGAGATGTCTGGTGCAACGATTATTGATGCGACGGCCTTGGTGAATTGGCAGCGGCTGATCAAATCGGCTTCAGAAATCGAATTCATTAGCAAGGCCGCAAGGATCTCGGAAAAGGTGATGAACACGGCGATTGAACGCGCCGCAGTTGGCGTGCGAAAAAACGAACTTGTTGCTGATATTGTGCACGCCGGTATTTCGGGGGTTGGCGATGACTGGGGGGATTATCCAGCGATTGTGCCTCTGACGCCCTCGGGGTTGGATGCCACTGCCGCCCATCTGACATGGGACGGCGCCCCGATGCGGCGCGGCGAAGCCACATTCTTTGAGCTGTCAGGGTGCTATCGTCGCTATCACGCACCGATTTGCCGCACTATTTTCCTTGGGACACCATCAGATGAAATGCTGCGCGTCGAGGCCGCACAGATCGAAGGAATTGCGGCAGGTCTGAATGCAGCCCGCGCCGGCAATCGGACATGTGACATCGCCAAGGCATTTATGCAGGTCATGGCCAAGCACGGCATCGAAAGGTCAGGGCGCATGGGGTATCCAATTGGCCTCAGCTACCCTCCGGACTGGGGTGAGCGCACAGCCTCGATCCGAACCGAGGATGAAACCGTTCTTCAACCGGGCATGACTTTTCACTTTATGCCGGCCCTATGGATGGACAGCTGGGGGCTGGAAACGACCGAAACAATTCTGATCCAAGAAGACGGTGCGGCGGAAACGCTGTGCAATATCGAACGCAAGCTGTTTGTGAAAAACTGATCCCATGATTGATGAAACCAAGCGCATCCTGTCAGACCTTATCGCCTTTCCAACGGTGTCGGCTGACAGCAACCTAGAGATGATCGCCTACCTCGCGAACAGGTTAGAAGACTGTGGTGCGCAAGTTGATATTTTGACTGATGAAAGTGGCCGCAAAGCCAATCTATTTGCTACCCTAGGTCCACAGCGTGATGGGGGTATCGTGTTGTCGGGTCACAGCGATGTGGTCCCTGTCACAGACCAGAACTGGGCGACTGACCCTTTCAAAATGGTGGAACGCGACGGCCTGATTTTCGGGCGTGGTGCATGCGACATGAAAGGTTTCATCGCAGCCACCGTGGCCATGGCTCCGTTTTTTGCGCAACAGGTGCGCAACAGGCCTCTCCATTTCGCGTTCACCTACGATGAGGAAACAGGCTGCATCGGTGCGGGGCACCTTGTTCAGAACTTAATCGAACGGTCAATCAAGCCATCCCTTGCGATCATCGGAGAGCCGACAAGCATGAGGATCATCGAAGGTCACAAGGGCTGTTACGAATACAGCACGCACTTTCATGGGCTTGAAGGTCACGGTTCCGCACCGGACCTTGGCGTGAACGCGGTCGAGTTTGCGATGCGTTATGGCATGCGCCTACTCGATCTGCGGGACGCGCTGAAACGCATGGCCCCCACCGAAACGCGCTTTGAACCGCCTTGGACCACCGTGAATATTGGTTCCCTAAATGGCGGGCATGTCCACAACGTCATCGCCCCCAAAGCAACTGTGGAATGGGAAATGCGACCCATTCAATCAAGCGACGCTGACTTCGTCAAAGATGCCCTAAAAACATATTGTGACGAGGTGCTGCTGCCCTCTATGCGTTCGGTTCATCCCGATGCCGATATCGAAACCGAAGTGATTGGCGAAGTAGAAGGCCTGATACCCACAAACAAGAACGAGGCGCTTAAAATCGTGTCCGAACTTACGGGGGCAAATGGCGCAGATGTAGTGTCATTTGGCACCGAGGCAGGCCTGTTCCAATCCCTCGGGATGGATGTTGTCGTCTGCGGTCCCGGTTCGATCGAACAAGCACACAAAGCAGACGAATTTATTGCCATAGACCAGTTGGCGCAGTGCATCAAAATGTTGAAAGGGCTCGGTTCTAAGTTACACGAACCGCCAAACCAATAGATCAAAACCTGCTCTCAAGATGTTGGCTTCTGTTGGTTTGCAGACATTCGCACAAGTTGCGGCATCGGTCACATTGGGCTCCTTGCCGTCATCTGACGCCAATCGATGCATGGCTGCTTTCAGAAGGCGAACGGCTTGAGCCGCTCGCCTAAAGTTCAGATGTCGATCTTCTCGGCGATGCTTAGGGCATCTTCGACTTCGACGCCCAAGTAGCGCACCGTGCTATCGATTTTTGTGTGGCCAAGAAGCAGTTGTACCGCCCGCAAGTTCCCAGTTTTGCGGTAGACTTCAGAGGCCTTCGTACGGCGCATAGAGTGCGTGCCGTAGCCACTTGGTTCTAAGCCAATTGCTGCGACCCAGTCCCTGACAAGCCGACCATATTGACGTGTCGAAATGTGTGGATGGTCGTGGAACCGACTTGGAAACATGAATTTGCCTCTCAACATTTCGGGACTTCTGACCCAGTCGAGAACGGAAACACGTGTATTCTCAGTCACTTCAAACTGAACCGGCCGCTTTGTTTTACTCTGTACGACGGAAACACGTTCGCGAACTTGATCTGCATTGACGAGGTCGCTTACCTTGAGACAGACCAAGTCGCACCCCCGCAACTTGCTGTCGATTGCGACATTGAAGAGTGCCAGATCACGCAAATTATTTGCCAATTCGAGACGTGCTCGGATGGCCCAAACCTGTTTTGGCAGCAGTGGTCGCTTTTGGCCGATGAGGCGACCTTTGTTCCAGGCTCGGTGTTTTGGGGTGGTTGCTGGAAGTTGTACTCTAGGCATGTCTTGCCCTCCATACCTCCCTCCAAACCCAAACGTCGGCACCGCGCCCACGATGGATTATAGCACAATCTGCACTGACTGCTTTGGACCTGTCACGTAGATGAACCATGCCGCGTGTGCATCAGACCGCTTTGAGCCCTTTTGACCGATGCTGCACGACGCACGAATGGCTTGTGTGGATGGCTCCTGCATAGCAAGTCCTTTTTGATCTGATTTGTGCATTTGTCAGAAGCAGTCATGTGTCCGGCCTTTTTGCGCGGTTTTGACCGCTGGCCCTGATGGGTTCCGCAAACCAAGTTCCTATCAGCTTTACGGGCTATTACGCCCGCGCCATTCGGCGGAGTTTCTTGGTTTTGGCGGCAGACTTATGCACCATCATCTCGCGGGTCTTGCTAACTCATTGTTCCTTTCGTCTCAGACAGCAGCACGTGGGCTGTAGGGTTCGTTGCGGGTGAGCACTGCCCAGACGATCCGGGCGGTCTTGTTGGCCATTGCGACGGTGGCGACACGGGCGGCTTTGCGTTCGAGCAATGAGGTCAGCCACTTGCTGGCGCGTTCGGGGTGGGACCGGGTTTGTCGGACCAGTGATGTCATGCCGACCACAAGCAACGACCGCAGATACTGGTCGCCCATCTTGGTGATCCTCCCCAGTTTTTCTTTGCCGCCGCTGGACTTATTCGCCGGCGTCAGACCCAGCCAAGCAGCGAACTCCCGGCCATTCCTGAACTGATGCCCATCTCCAATGCTGGCGATGATTGCAGAGGCCGTCACAGCACCAACACCGGGGATCGTGCGAAGAAGACGAACACGCGCATCCTCTTTGGCGACTTGTTTGACACGATCTTCATACCAGCGGACCCGTTTGTGCAAAGCCATGAGTTGCTCACAGAGGTTCTGGATCACTTCATTGGCAATGTCGGGCAGATTGAGAACTTCACCAAGTGTAATGTCTTCCGCAAACCCAATCACTCTGGCGAGGCCTCGCGGGATAAAGATGCCAAACTCGGCAACCAAACCACGCAGATTGTTGATGAGTTGCGTTCTCTGGCGCACCAGAAGATCACGCGCCCGATGCAGCGATAGTAGGGATTGCTGCTCGACTGTCTTGATCGCAACAAAGCGCATAGTCGGACGAGTAACCGCTTCACAGATTGCCGCGGCATCAATTGCATCGGACTTCCCGCGTTTGACATATGGCTTCACATACATCGGCGGGATCAAACGAACCTCGTGGCCCAAGGCCGTCAGTTCGCGCGCCCAGTGGTGGGCGCTACTGCAAGACTCCATGCCAATCAGACAGGGCTCCAACTTCGCGAAGAAAGACAGAAACTGTGCCCGCCGTAGGGGCTTGTTGAAGACAACTTCCTCAGTGGCGGTGATCCCGTGAACCTGGAAAACGTTCTTGGCCAGATCAACGCCGATTGTGGTAACTTGCATGGGGTGGCTCCTCTCGTAAGCAGTCTTAGACAACTGCACTATGGCGCATTGCGACGCCGGTTGGAGCAGGAGCCATCCACCCCATCAGCTTTGACGACTCTCGATTGGTTGGATTTGCCGCTGTCAGTTCACCATGCGCGTTATAAAATCCATGGCTGTCTTGGCTACGTCTTCCCATTCACTGTCAAATACCAATGAATGGCCGCGGTCTTGCATCTCAACAATTTCCGTCGGGGCCGTATTCTTCTTCTGCAAACGAAAACTTGCACGTGCAATGGACAGCGGCACGGTATGATCCTTTTCTGCGGCAATAATTAGCAGGGGTCCGCGATCTGCAAAGCGGGTGTCAACTTTTGCCTGTGTCCAAGGATTGAGGTTCGCTGTCGCGGCTTGGAACAAGGGCAGGCCGGGTGCTGGCACGTGGTAGGTGGAATGCAGGGATTTCGCTTCCGCTTCGGGGACGGCATTGGCAAAACCATAACGGAATTGTTTGAAGTTCAGGGCGATGGCACGTCCGCGGTTCGCAGGATTGGATAAGACCGGCCAAGTTGCCTTGAGAACTGAGAACGGCAGTGGCAAGACACCGCGAAAGGGGGCGGGCGAAATGGCCACGGATGCTTTTGCCAGTCCACGTGCTGCCAGTATTTGCGCCATTAATCCACCAAAGGAGTGCCCTAAGATGATCGGTTTGGTGTCCAGTTTTTCAATGACGTGCTGGCAGCGGTCAGCGACCTCTGTGACCGACCTTTTCGCCATCGGCCCGGGGTTTGCATGCGCTGCAGCAACTGTTTCGGGGTCGCCGGGCCAGTCAATAGCGACGGTGGCAAAACCGGCTTTTTCAAAGTAGTCGACCCAATTATTCCATGATCCGGCCAATAGCCAAAGCCCATGTATGAAAACCACTGTTGGTTTTCCGCTGGCATTCGCGGCATCAATCTCTGTGTTTTCGCGCGCTGTGATATTTGGTGTTACGGTCATGTTATCCCTACTCGTCGTTCTAAACTTGACGTAACCTATCCAGTGGAGGGCCTTCGAGGAATGACAGAAAAGCTTGATATCTTAGCAGATACGTCAAATTTGCATGCTGTTGCTGGACGGGGCGACATCCTATCGGAGATTCTGGACATCGTGCATGTGCACGGCGAACGCGCGTTGATGATGGCCCCCGAGGGCCCGCAGACCGTCAGCTTTCCAAATGCCATGCCATGTATTCACATCGTGGAACATGGTGAAATCACGATCCGCATCGAAGGCGAACCCAAACCCGTCATTGTTGGCTCCAACCAACTGGCGCTACTTTTGCATGGCCATGCCCATCAAGTTGATTACGGTGATGGTGGCAATCTAACCCATATCGACAAAGCGATCGCGCAAGTAGGTAATTCCGGCAAGCTTCAGCTTGGGAATAACAATGCGACGCGATGCTTTTGGGGTAGTTTTTCGCTGTATGGCGATCTTGCTGAAACTGTTCTCAGAGGATTGCCTTCAATCATCATCATCGGCGATTTGAAAGAAGATCCAATCGATTTTCTCGAAATGGTGTGTCAGATCATTTTGGATGAAATGCAAGACAATCGCCCCGGTGCAACTGCAATGGTGTCGCGGCTTCTTGACTTGATGCTTGTCCAAATCTTACGACGTTGGGCGCGTAACGCTGAGACGGCACCCGGATGGCTTGCCAGCGCGCAAGACGAGCGGATTAGCCGCGCGGTCGCTGCCATGCACGAAGACTCGGCCTATGATTGGAACATCGAGCGATTGGCAGATATTTGCGGGATGTCCCGCTCTAGTTTTGTTGCTCTGTTTGAAAAAGTTATGGGACAGGCACCTGGCGCATATCTCAGAGAGTGGCGACTAACCCGCGCCGCCAAGTTGCTGCGATATTCTGGTGCTACGATTGAGATCATTTCGGAACAAGTGGGATATACGTCAAAAGAAGCATTCAGCCGCGCATTTCGCAATCGCTTTGGCAAGTCACCTTCGACATGGCGTTCTTCGCGGTAATGCAATCAAAAGAAAGAAAGCGGCCATATGGTCTAGCTTTCCGAAGGCCTGCTTGGTCCGCACAGCTGCCGCTCGCTTTCTATTTCACGTTGATTTCGTGTGCAAACGTTGCGAAAGTCGGCAGTCACCGCAACGTTACATGTCTTCTGCGCAGCGGCGAATGTCGGTTTAACTAATCGAGAGAATAACCCCCGTTGACCCAAGTCCGGACGAGGTCGGTGAATTCGGCGCTTTTGTCTTGATAAAAAAAGTGGCCGGAATCCTTGAAGATGGTCAGTGCGCTCTTGGGGAGCCGCGCGTGCAGCCGTTCGGCGTTGTCAGCCGTCAGGAAGGCATCGTGTTCGCCCCAGAGCACGTGGACTGGCACATTCAATGTCGCGAGGTGTGGGTCGATGTCTTTGCACCCTTCCGGGTAGCCATTGAACCATTTAGTGACCGGTCTAATGCGGCCAGAATATGAGGCGACATAGTCGGCGACCTCAGCCGTGGAAGGGCTATGCTTCAAATAGCCCAACTGGTTTGCACCACTGATAAAGGCAGGCGCGCCGGTCATTGTGAAGACTAAGCGCCAAAAAGCTGAGCCTATCAACTTTCTGACAAGGCTACCATCTTTTGACGGCTGCACGCTTGGCCCTGCACCGATCAAGATGCTTTTGGCTTTGTGGTCGCGGTGCAAAACATAATGAAGCGCCACGGGCATCCCGACATCTGGTGCCACAATATGAATGTTAGTCAGTCCAAGCTCGGCGATGAACTTTTGCAGGAACGCGCTTTGTGCGGCAAAAGTCATATAGCTGATGTCGCCTTCACTTTGCCCGAACCCCGGCAAGTCGAGCGCAACCAAATTCGCGGAAGTAGAGAGAGCTGACCATGTTGCATCATAGCACAAGATGCTTTGTGGAAGCGGGCTAAGGAACAGAACGGTTGGCCCATCCGCGTTTCCGCCCGTCGCATAGCGGATATTAAGGCCATCCAGCTGCATGAATTCGGGCTTCATCGTGAAGCTTGCAAGATCATGATTGATCTTGCCTGCCGCCTTCCCACGCTTTGACCAAAGCCTGTAAAACTCCGGTGTAATCATCATCAAGCTGGCCGCATTCAATCGGCCGAGCACCCCAATGGGATCTTTTGGCATGGTGTTTCCTTCAGGGTTGTCAATTTCGTGATGTTTAATGTAACTAGAGGTACGAAAAGGTCTGGTCAATTATAAAATACCCATGAGTACGATAATGAATGAAAATACCACTCCGACACGCGGTCGCCCAAAAACGCTGGATCGGGATCGGGTCTTGCAAACGGCATTGATGGCCTATTGGTCCAAGGGGCCAACGAATGTCTCAATCAGCGACATTTGCGGTGTGACGGGTGCGTCCAAGCCGGGGGTGTATCGCGAATTTGGCAGTGATGACGGGCTGAAAAAGAGTGTGCTCGACACGTATCACAGTCTTGCGGTTCAACCCTTGATCGACATTCTTGAGAAAGATCAGTCGACCACGGACACCATCGACGCGTTGATCGGTTTCATGACCCAAGACCACACGGCCCTTGGTATTCCGCAGGGATGTTTGTTTGTCATGATGCGCGCGCAATCCCGGCAACTCGGGCCGTCCACCTGCGAGAAACTGCATGAGGTACGCCGCGATCTTCTTGGCGCTTACGAAGCATGGATCGAACGCGCGAAATCGCGCGGTGAATTTGCGGATATCCCCTCCGACATTGCAGCACTATTTATTGATGCACAGCACGGCGGTGCCATGCGGATGCAACGCGAGGGTGTTGCCAATGACACTATTGCAAGCGTGCTTGAAACAGCGCTGGGAGTGCTTGCTGTCGGAGAGAGGGCTAGCGCAAGGGCCCATTAGGTCGTGAGCTGCGCGAGGATGCTTTTGAAGTTATCCACGCCCTGCGCGCCAGTAACAAGATGCTGCCGATCAAAGACCACGGCGGGCACCCCGTTGATCCCCTGCTGAATCCAGAACTGCTGCTCTTGACGCACGGCATCTGCAAACCTTTGATCATCAAGAACGGCTTGTCCCTCAATCCGGTCCAGACCGATTTCCCCTGCGATTTCGACCAAGACTGCATCATCAGACAGATTCCGCCCGTGGGTAAAATGCGCGGTGAACAGCGCCTGCTTGAGGTCGTTCTTACGGCTCTGCTCGTTCGCCCAATGCAGCAACTGATGCGTGTTGAACGTGTTGTGCATGCGAAAGCCATCGGCAAAGTTGAAGTCGAACCCAAGCTCTTTGCCGCGCGCTGTCATCATCGCACGGTTGGCTGCTGATTGTTCCGGCGTCGTTCCGTATTTCTCGGCCAAATGTTCACCGATGTCCTGCCCTTCGGGCGGCATGTTGGGGTTCAGCTCAAACGGATGCCAGTGGATTTCGTGATCCACATCGCTTGCCTCCAAAGCCGTCGCAAGTTGGCGATACCCGATGATGCACCAAGGGCACATCACGTCCGAGACAATATCGATGCGAAGCGGGGATTTTGTATCGTTCATGATGTGCGCCTTTGGCTTTAAGAGTTTGCGTCGGTGCGTTTTAGCAAGGTCGTGGCCGCCAGTCTGCCGAAATCATTGGCAGCTTGCGGGCTTGCGCCTGTTACAAGGCGGCGGTCAACGTGGGTCGATTTGTCGGCCTTTTTGTTGATGGTTTCCACGCCAAGCGCATTCAGCTTTTCGCAGACCCACCATGGCATCGGCCCAGGCAAGTAGCCGATGATCGGCGTTTGCTTGTCTACTGCATCAGGGAACACAGTGATCTTATAGCCGTCATACAAGAAACCTGCGTCGTTTTTGGCAGCCAACAGCGCGGCGGGACCGTGACACAGCGCGAGGGTATGAAGGCCCGTTTTGTGCGCCCAATGTAGCACCTTTCCAAGGTCGGCACTTTCGGGCAAACCAAGCATCGCGCCGTGGCCGCCGGGAATGAAAACAGCCGCATAAGGCGCATCGTCTGTCAGGGAGTTTGCGGCGAAATCGGCAAGGCTAGCGGGCTTCTGAAACGCATCGGCAAAATCGCGGAACAGTTTTTGGATGTCGGCGTCGTCTGCTGGCATTGCCCATTCCTCGATCGCGATGGGCGCGCCCGTAGGCGTGACGATATCAATCTCGAACCCTGCATTCATCAGATGCAGCATAGGCAGCCCCATCTCGACGGGGTGGTTTCCCGTCGAAAATTTCTTATCATTGGCCATCGTCATGTTGCGCTCTTCCGTGCAGACCATCAGCACGCGGTTTTTGATGCCTTCGTAGCGTTTCGTATAGGCACCGCCGTCGTAATCAGTCGTCGATGACGTGCCCAGTTTGATCGCCAAGGGGGACGGGCTGAACGCGCCGTCGGCGGTGGGTGTCGGTTGGGCGCGGAAGAGTTTGCGAAGGATGCCCATTTTAGTTGACCTCCGTGACGATCGTGTCGCGGGATTTGCGGACTTTGCCCATTGGCAGCAACCAATCACCAGCCTCATCGCGGTATCCCAGCGGCATCAACACAACGGACCGCAATCCACGTTCTTTCAACCCAAGGATCGCGTCGACTGCATCAGGGTCGAACCCTTCCATCGGAGTGCTGTCGACCTCTTGCTCGGCGGCAGCGACCAGCGCGATACCAAGTGCAATATAGGCTTGGCGCGCCGCGTGGGCGTAGTTCGTTTCCGCGTTGCGAGGCACGTAATTGGACTTCAGGTTATCGTAGTAGGCATGCAGCATCGGTAGATCGCCACGCGCTTGCACATTCAGATCAACAACTTCGTCGATGCGATCATTGGTGTAATTGTCCCACGCCGCGAAGACCAACGTATGCGAACCGTCTGTGATCTGCGCCTGTCCACCTGCAGCCTCAGCAATTTTGCTTCGGATGTCTGGATTGGTCACGACGAACAACTCAAACGGCTGTGTGCCGCTGGATGTCGGGGCCATGCGAATTGCCTCGACGATCGCATCGACTTTGTCCTGTGAGACTGTTTTAGACGGGTCCATCTTTTTGGTGGCATAGCGCCAATTCAGAAGGTCGTTGAGTGGCTTAGCTGTCATGTGTTCGGTCCTATTGTCAGCGCCAAGATTGGGCAGTATATATTTGTTACCGACTATCTATGGGGAACCAGTTTGTGCCGCAAGAAGGCACATTCATGAACCTCGGTTACACAAAGGGAACCGCCATGCTGGACGACAAACAATGCCCAGACTGCAAACGCATCAACGAAGTGCTGTCCCGCGTCGGTGATCGGTGGAGCGTGCTCGTCGTGATCTCTTTGGCTGAATACGGAACGTTGCGATTCAATGAGCTCAAGCGCAACCTTGGGATATCGCAACGGATGCTCAGCCTGACCCTGAAAGAGCTGGAGCGCGACGGCCTCGTGAACCGCACCTACCACCCGACAATCCCGCCAAAGGTTGAATACAACCTGACTGAAATGGGGCAATCATTCCGCGAACCCGTCAGTGCCTTGGGGTATTGGGCGTTGGACAACCTGTCTAAAATTGATGCCGCGCGAGACGTATATGACGCGAATGCAGCGGCTTTGCCTAGCTGACCCCGCACTGATTGGCGAGGCCGTTATTGATTACTGCGGGACGGATCAAGACGCGGCCAGAACCATCTTTAAAGCTGTTGAAACCAACGTCGTGTATCAACCCATTGCATTCACCGTGTTCGGCGACGGGTCGTGTCAGGTCAAAAGCGGCGTTCGAAACGTCGCATCTATGCCGGCGTAGTTTGGGCCGAATATTGAGAGCCCCTTGTCCGTTAAAAACTGTTCGGGGGCAGGAAGGATCACAACGGCAATCGTTTGCTGGGCGCGGCAATCAGGATTGGCGATCGGGGCACCACTGTTCGTGTCAAACAGGCAGATCAAGTCAGGCACGGTCGCATAGACGGCATCGTCCAACCAGCAGGCCATATTCTCGTTCTTAACACTGACGCGCATTCTTTCGCCGTTTTTCGATGCAATATCGATCTGGCCGACTGAAAAGCCCTTGTCGGTTTTATAAGTCACTTGCTCCACGACGCCCTCGAACACCACAGCACCTTTTCCAGCTGCGGCGACCGCTGCGGCGGGTTGCCCATTTGTTTCAATGCTCTCTCGCCAAACCTCGCCCAGTCTCATTGCTTTGAAAATTGTGCCGGGGATCAGAACGTTGCGCAGGTCTCGCATGGGGAGCGCGTGATCAATTGCTGCGATGTCGTTGCGGCTGACCTGACACAAAGCGCGCACAAGCGTTTCAGCACGCTGGTCGTCTTTGACCTTGTCGATCAAGAAAGACTCTCCAAATTGGTTTACCGCATAGATGGGGGCAGCGGGCAGACCTGCGAGGTAGTAGGTCGAATGGGTGATTTCGGGCACGGCGCGTCCTGCGGGATCTGCATCGATGATCTTATGCCCGTTCATGGCGGCAGGAAAAAAGGCAGCGGCGGTGTTGGACCCGCCAAGTTCGCAGGCAGTGGTGCCATAGAATTCTTGCCCCAAATGATCCTGAAATTCAGCGTAGGCCTGTAGCATCGGGTGTTGGTCAGTGGGCGATAGGCCTGCGTAAAGCCGTTCTTCTTCCGCCGTCATCGGGGAAATGGCGCCGAGAAGATAAGGCGTGCAAATCAGTGCGTCGTCCGGGACGTCATCGACGCTGACCAAATCAAACGTCTTGCCCGCGGCCAAACATTGGTCAATCAGCGCCATGCCTTCACGGATGTCACCGCCGCCGCCTGCACCCAATATGACCGCACCCAGTAAGATATCTTCGAGGTTTTGTCGTGTCAGTTCAGTCATATCATTCGTCCCTTTCTGTTCCGAAAAGCGCCACCAGATCGGTTACCCGTGACAGGATCAGCAGGCCCATAACCGTTAGCGCCACAAACAGCATGGAGGCAGCTGCAACCACGGGCGAATAGCCGTAGCGCACGTTGTTGAAAATCTTGATTGGCAGGGTCTCAACTACAAAACCCGAGATCATATTGGCAACCAGGTATTCGTTGACACTGATGATCGCGACCAGCGTAAAACCCGTCAGCACATAGGGCGCAATCAGTGGCAAGACGATGGTGCGGAACACCTGCATCGGGGTCGCGCCCATGGTTTGGGCCGCTTCAACAACCTCATCCGTCAAAGCCGCGAACCCGCGGGCGATGATCACCAGCGGCAGGGTCACGAAGAAAACGCCATGGGACACGATGGTTGCTTCCATGCGCCCATACCAGCCGACTTCGGCCCAAAACAGGCTGGCGCCAAGCGCAAGGATGATCGGTGGAAGCAGAAACGGCCCGAGGCCAAGCGCAAATGTCAATTTCGCAAACCCAGATCCCGTGCGCCAAAGCACGTAATTGATAGCAAGCGCGAGGGTGGTTGAAAGGATGCCAGCGCACAGCGCGATAAAGAGAGATCGACCGATGGCGAGCAGCCACTCAGGCTCGGTCAGCAGCTCCGTATACCATGCGAGCGACAAAGCATCTGGCGGGAATGAAATATTCTTGGATGCGCCAATCGACACGCCCATCACAATGACAAACGGTGCAATCAACAATGCAGCGATCAGCCAGAGGTAAATGTTGCGCAGGGCCGTCATGCCTGCCGCTCCCGGGTTGCAAGTGCTGCGACGAACAGGACGATGACAGTCACGATCAACATGACCACAGCCAATGCGGCCCCAAGCGGCAAGTTGGCATCGCCAAGCGCCTTGTCACTGATGATGACGGTCATGGTCCAGTCTTTCGGACGGCCAAGCATGGTCGGCATAACGAAGACACCAAGTAGGTAAACAAACATGGTCAGCGTGACTGAAATCAGAGAGGTGCGGAACGTCGGCAGCAGCACATTGAAAAATACCATCGCCGGCGGTGTGCCAAGCGTCACCGCGGCCTCTTCGATACTGCGGTCACGGCGCGCAACGGACGGAAAAAGGATGAGCGACACAATGGAAAACCCAAGGTAGACGAGGCCGATCATCATAGCGCCAAAGCTGGGCGACAGGGATCGGGGGTTGTCCCACAAACCGACCCATTCAAGGAATCGTGGCACGCCCGCGCTTTCAGACAGCAGGATAAGCCACGCAAACCCGATGATGACTTCGCTAAAACACATCAACGACAACAACAGGATGATCCAGAAAAGCTGCCATTTGCGCGATACGTCCGAGATGGCAAGCACGAGCGGGAAGGCCAAAGCGACGACGATAATGGCACCGAGAAATGCCGCATAGAGCGAGCGCCAAGATACTTTGTAATAGAAGCTTGAGAAGAACTTCGCGTAGTTTTCCCACACAAAATCAACCTTATAGAATCCCATCGGATCTGGCTGATAAAAGCTGACGACAACCATGAAGATGAGTGGGATGACGAAAAACACAGCCATCACGCCAAAAGACAAACCGCCGATCACATGCTGCCAATATGTGCGTGTGCGGGTCATTGGGGCAAGACCACGGCTCTGTGATCAGGCCACGACAAGTTGACGTCTGCGCCATCTTCAAAGTGCGTGCCTGCATCGGCGAATTCACTTTGATGGACAGTTTGGCTGCCGACCAAGATTTCGCGTTCCATCAAGGCGCCAAGGCGGCGTTGACGCGTGATCGTACCGCGAAGACCGTCGCCTGTCGTGGCAAGTGTGATCGCCTCAGGGCGCACGGCGATTGTGGGTTTGTCACCGTCCTCAAAGATGTTGTTGATGCCGATAAACTCCGCCACAAAACGCGATGCCGGTCGTCCATACAACTCATCTGGTGCGCCCGCCTGTTCGATTACTCCGCCGTTCATGACTACAATCCGGTCCGCCAGTGCCATGGCCTCTCGTTGGTCGTGGGTGACGAAAACAGTCGTAACACCAAGGTCGTGCTGGATGCGTTTGACCTCTTCTTGCATCTGGTCGCGCAGGCCCGCATCAAGCGCAGAGAACGGTTCATCCATCAAGAATACGTCAGGTTTCAGAGCTAGCGCACGGGCAATGGCCACCCGTTGACGTTGCCCACCTGAAAGCGCGGCAACGGACCGGTTAGCAAGGCCCGATAGCCCGACCATATTCAGCAGTGCCGTGACACGCGGGACAGTTTCAGCTTTAGACACGCCCGCAAGTCGCATGCCATACGCGACATTGCCGCCAACAGTCAGGTGCGGAAACAACGCAAGAGATTGGAACACCATTCCGATATTACGTTTGTGACTGGGAATTTGGGTAAGATCATTGCCCCCCAACAAGAGGGTTCCCTTATCATGTGTTTCCAGTCCTGCGATCAGCCGCAGCAGTGTGGTCTTACCGCAACCGGACCCACCCAAAAGACAAATGAATTCGCCCGATGCCGCATCGATTGATATATCGCGCAGCGCAACATGGCTGCCGAAAGACTTGCCTAGGTTTGTGATTTTTAGTTCAGACATGAAGCCCCCAATTGCGATACGGCCATCAAATGGCGGGGCGCAAAACGCCCCGCCATTCTGATCGTTTATTGAGCGATCATTTCCTGATACTTGGTTTCCAACCAATCGCCTTCGCGCAGGTGGATGTGCGTCTGAACACGGATCGGCTCAATGTCGCTGCTGACCGCCGCGAAATCTTCGTCCGACAACTCAAGCGCGTCACGCGGCACAATCGGTGCCACGCCCATCGTCAATGCCATCTGTGCCTGAACCTCAGGACGGCTCATGTAATCGAGAAACTGTTCTGCAGCGCTGATATTCTGCGACGCTGCAGGCACAACCCAATAGGCATCCGACACGATACCGCCTTCAGCCGGGAAGGTGGAAGCGACAGGCAGACCGTCCCAAATCGAAAGCATCGTAACGTCGTGGTAGTAGAGCCCGGCGTTCAGTTCTCCCGATTCAAGGGATTGTTGAAACTGGCCTTCATCACGATACCACAGGCTGACCTGCGGCTTGAGTTCCGCGATTTTGGCAATCACTTGTTCCAGACCCTCACGGGTTTCCATGATCTCATAGCCGCCAAAGAATGTCTTTGCGGTCACTTCCAACAGTCCGGAGTTTGGTGTCGTGACGATGCCAAGTTTGCCATCCCATTTGGGTTCCCACAGCTCGGCCCAGCTGGCCGGTGCGCCGGCGGCGTAATCCGTGTTCGTTACGAAGGTGGTATAGAATGCCAATGCACCAACGGCATAGGCATTGCCCGCATCATTCAGCTTTACATATCCGTCGATAAGCGCATCCGTCCCCGCCATATTGGCAGGGTCAAGTTCGGCCCAAAGGCCAACCTCGTTGCCGCGAAAGAGAACCTCGTCCACAACCAGTGACAAATCGGCCGGCGCTTGGCCCGCACGATTGGCAGCCATCAGTTGCGTCATCCAGGTCGAATCTTCGGGCTGCGCAATGGAACGCACTTCGACTCCTGTTTCGGCCGTGAAGCCCGGGTAGATTTCAGCGGCCAAAGTCTCTTCAAAAAAGCCGCCCCATGCGCTGATGGTCAGTTCTTCTGCCTGCGACGTGGTGCCTGCGGCAATGAGCAGACCAGCAATTGTCGCTACTGATGTCGTTTTTTTCATGTGTCTCTCCCTGAGTATCGGATATTGCGATCAAGGCTAAGGACGGTGCAAACTTATAACCATATCGTTTTTGTTATAATTGCATAAGCACATCGCCATAAGGTCGACTTGTTGATTGTTTGGGCGCAGCAAACGGAGCATGGGTATGAGACTTTCAGATATTGATCTGCGGTTGTTGCGGGTTTTCCAAGCGGTCGCAAACGCGGGTGGTTTCGCCAAGGCGCAGGGCAGCCTTGGGATCAGCCAACCCGCGATCTCTGCCCAGATTGCCAAGCTAGAAGACCGACTGGCCTTGCGCCTGGCTGACCGTGGACCGCAGGGGTTTTCGTTGACCCCCGAAGGCGCACTCGTGCTCGAAGAAACCAACCGCCTTTTAGCGCATGTAGATGGAACCGCAGACCGGTTGCACAATATTGGCAAAGCAACCGCCAAACGCGTTCGGTTCGGGGTCGTCGATTGCATGGTGACTGATCCCAATAACCCGTTGGTCGACCATGTGCGTAGGTTAAAAAAGGCCCACGCCGATCTGAAAGTCCAGATTGGGATTTTTGACTACCTCGACTGTTTGACCGAATTGCGCGCCGAACAGCTCGACATTGCAATCGTCGGTATCGCAGGAAATGAAACCATCCCGCCCGATCTTGAGGCAATCCTTCTTTATCAAGAAACCAGCGGGCTTTACTGCACGCCAGATCATGCTTGCGTCGGCGTTGATGACCCCGATGCGCTAAAAACTGCCCTCGCACAGGCAGAAATTTCCGCGCATAGCTTTGTGTTTAACCCGATCGATCAGGACCTTGACCCGAAGTTGCTGGACCAAAGCAAAGGCGTGGCGCAAGACACGATCGAGCTGTCGACCTACCTGGCATTGTCGGGAACACATGTGGGCCTCATCCCTGATCACTATGCGCAACGATGGGTGCAGACGGGGCAGCTCGTCCAGCTCGCACCAAACGACTACGTCATCGTGTCGCAATTTCACGCTCTAAGATTGAGGTCTGCCAAACCGGAGGACGTGGCCGATCGCGCCTGGCGGCAATTCAAAACCTCTGGGCAAGACCAAAGTTGATAGCAATGTCCGTTATCTATGTGTCGCATTGGAAGACGCCCTGACTATAGCTGAACGGATCGACATTTAAGAACCTTGGCGAACGGTAGGCGCTGTTCGTCACCTCGAAGCGGTCGGGGTTTCTTGGCGCTTCCTGCGACGGTGCTGAGCCCAATTAATCCAATGCTGTGAGCTGCGTGAATGTTCGGTAGTTCCAGACCGAGCTGTTCTAAGTTTTATCAAAATCAGAAGCTGAGGGCGTCCAATGTCAAATGAATCAGCCCATGTTTCGGTGCATTCGCGGGCCAGACCGCGAAGACCTCTAACGGTGCTATCGTCCAGTCCGGCAAGACGTGTTCAACGATGCCTGCCGATACATCTTCTTTGGCCAGAAACTCAGGAACGATCGCGAATCCGGCGCCTTCGCGGGCCAACCGATATAGCGCTTGTGCATCGTTGGTTTGCATCATCGCTTTTGGTTTGATCGACGCCTTCAGTCCATCTGTGACACGTCGAAAATTGATGGTCGCGTTTTGTGCAGGCGTCAGCGCGAGCCATGTACAATCCGCGATTTGCTGCGGTTGTGTGGCTGGTGCGTTCGCTTCAACAAACCCGGGCGTGGCGACTAAATGCCTTTGTACTTGAAACAGCTTTCGGCAGGTCGCGCTGGACTTCGCACTTGGAGCCATCCGTATAGCGATGTCAAAGCCGTCAGCGATCAGTTCTCGTCTGATGTCCGAGAAATCCAACGTCAGCGAAATGCGCGGATAGGTCTTTGCGAATGTCGCGATCCGTTCGATAAACTCAGACTGCGACAGCACGGACGGCAAGGTCAGGCGCAATTCCCCGCTTGGCTCGTTTGCTGACACCGCAAGGTTCAATAACTCTCCCTCGGCGGCCTCCAGCATTTTGCGTGTTGCAACCAACAATCGCTCCCCCTCATGGGTGAGGGTCAGCCTTCTGGTGGAGCGATACATCAACGCGACACCGAGGTGGTCTTCGAGTTGTGAAATATGGTGACTGACAACCGACGGCGACAAGTGCAGCTCGCGTGCGGCACCGCGAAAGGACCCGTGATCGACGGCTTTGGCGAAGATCGCCATTTGGCGTAGGTGGTCAATCATTATGCAAGATTTCCGAACAGTACGATTTATTTATACGATCTTATGCTGCTGACAAGGAAAGTCCATCTTATTGGCACAGGGTCTGCACCCCGCAAGACCGACCAATCGAAGGATCAAATTGATGAACACATTACAAAAAACAGTCGCCATCACATCTCTCGCTCTTGCGACAATCGCATCTGCCGCTGCGGCGGACGACAAAGCAACAGTGCAAACTTTTTACGATCTGCTTAGCAACCCCGGTTCTGAAACACACGTGGCAGCATTCTTGGAAGCAACGTCGGATGACTGGGAAAGCGTTGGGAACTATTCCGGCGAAAACGAACAGCGCAATGGGTTTGTCGGCCAGATGGGGTTCTTCGACCAATTGATGCCCGATCTGGAGTGGGACGTGCAAGCCATGCACCAAGATGGCAACTTCATCACCGTTCGCAGCCGCGCGACAGGCACTCCGGTTGGTCCCCTGTTTGGCGTTGATGGCGAAGGGCGCGGGTTTGACATCCTGACCATCGACATCCACGAAATGGAAGACGGCAAAGTCATTCGTACGTATCATGTAGAAGACTGGGCAGGCGCGTTGCAGCAACTTGCTGGCCAATAATGCTGCACGTGGGGCGGTCATCGGCCGCCCCAATTCGTTCACCATAGGAGACCTCCTTATGACCAAGACCTACAGCTTCGTCCCGCCAATGGGCGGCAAGAATTATGACTGGAGCGCCGACCACACCTATGTGAAGGTCTCTGCAGAAGACACGGGCGGGGCCTAAACTCTGATGGAGGATAACCTGAAAGCGACCTTCGCGCTCGGCCTTCACAAACACCGCTCCCATGCAGAGACCTTCTACATCCTCGAAGGGCGTGTTGACTTTTATGTGGATGGCGACTGGATGACCGCGACGCCTGGAACCAGCCTGCATGTGCCCGCTGGAGTCCCCCATGCATGCACGCTTGCGAACGGTGAAGCAGGCGGACGGATGTTGATGATTTACCAGCCATCGGGGTTCGATGCGTATCTGGCTGAATTAGCAACGATGACCGACGCTGATTTCGCAGATGAGCAGAAAATGACGGCGCTGAACGAGCGGTATGACATCGTCAATCTCGGCCCAGTTCCGGACGGCCAGCCCGAAGTCTGATTTGAATAGACGGAAATTTCCCAGTGGGACGTTATAAGATTGAAAGCAGGAGTTAATCACGTGTCCAAAGTAAAAGCCTTTCTCAATCATCCCTATTTCTTTTGGGCGCTGCTCAGCTTGCCTGCCATTCCGATGCTGCTCAGCCTCACGTCCGGTGATCCGAATGCCGCGCACGACTTGCTGCACCCAACCGGTGAGTTTGCCGCGCGCTTTATGATTATCGCGATGATGACGACCCCCCTCATGATGCTGCTCAAAGGCTGGCGCGGGCCGCGTTGGTTGTTGAAGCGGCGTCGCTATCTTGGGGTCGCGGCCTTTGGCTACGCAGCTCTGCATACCATCCTCTATCTCGTTGACGAAGGCAGCGTTGCCTTCAGTTCAGGCGAGGTGACCAAACTTTATATCTGGACCGGATGGCTTGCGTTTCTCATCTTTGTACCCTTGGCGGTGACATCCACCGACGGTTGGGTCAAATTGCTTGGCCCACGTTGGAAAACATTGCAACGGTTCGTCTACGCATCCGCAGTTCTGACGCTACTACATTGGGCCGCGCTGCATGATTGGGGCGGCATTGGCCCCGCCCTTGTACACTTCCTTCCACTTGGCCTGCTCGAAGCCTATCGGTTGACTGTCAGCGTTGAAATGGCTCGGGCTCGCGGACGTTCTCGTCCTTAGACACAGGGTTTCCAGCCTAATCGAAGCTTGCGACACGGGAAAACCATAGGCATCGGCCTGATCCGTGCCGATTTCAACACAGCAATAGACGGGATCACGCGAGTTCTGCCAACCGGAAGTCATTCGGAACATATCGCAAAAACACCCTTCGTTTGCCCCCCCCCCCCGGAAGCCCTCACAAAGACGCCCGAGAACACCGACCTCAAAACATTCTGTGATGCCTATTGTGGCTGCAGCCTGGATCCTCCAGTTCTGGCATAACTGAACGGCCAGTCCGGCGAAACCGCCGCGCTCCTTCCTCCGAGAGAGTGAAGGAAGGCTGCATAAGCAATAGCCGCGGCTGCACAAGTCAGCTTTGTCCCGCAAGGTAGACGTTGGTGATCTGGCAGAATTGAATTGTCGGGGCGCGATTGGGGTTATCGTGTGATCACAAATATTTCGCGTGTGATCACAGGTGCGAAATAGTGACGCGATTGGTGAAATATTCATTGAATTGAAACGCTCGCCTGCGTGACTCTGCGTTCTATATGATGCACAAAGGTGCAAACCTGCGCTGATACGAGGAAACGATATGGCTGATGTGAACCGGGGCAACCGCCCACTTTCACCGCATTTGACGATTTACCGCCCGCAACTGACGTCGATGACGTCAATTTTTGTGCGGCTTACGGGCAATGCGTTGCTTATTGCGGCACTGATGATCGTGTGGTGGTTCGTGGCCGCCGCGGCGGGGCCAGACGCATTTGCAACCGCTGACGGTTTCTTGCGCAGCTGGTTTGGTGATCTGGTGCTGTTTTTGTCCACTTGGGCCGTTTGGTACCACATGTTCGGCGGCATTCGCCATTTGATCTGGGACAGTGGCCATATGCTGGATGTCGATAAATCCGAAACTGCTGGTTTGATAATGATCATCGCATCCGTGCTGATGACCATTTTCACCGTCATCGTTGTATAAGGGGGATCTGACATGGCATTTATGACAGACCGTAAACGCGCAGAAGGTAACGGCTCTGCGAAATCCGGCACGATGCATCACTGGCACATGATGGTCAGTTCGGTTGCCTTGGTCGTGCTGCTGCCGATCTTTATCTTTCAATTTGGCGCGACGCTTGGTGGGTCTTATGAGGAAGTGATCGCATATTACAGCCGCCCTGTGCCTGCCGCGATTGCCGCGCTGACGATGCTGGTCACGTTCTACCATTTCCGTGGGGGTGTGCAGACATTGATCGAGGATTACGTGCATGGTCTGGCCCGCAAGGTGCTGATTATTGCGATGATTTGCCTGTCCTATGGTGCGGCTGCGTTTGGCGTGATCGCCATTCTGCGCCTTGCCCTTTAATTCCGCCGGAGACTGATAGAATGGCTGCTTACGAATACGAAACCCACACCTATGATGCGATCGTTATCGGCGCTGGTGGTGCTGGTCTGCGTGCAACGCTTGGTCTGGCCGAACAAGGGCTGAAAACGGCCTGTATCACCAAGGTGTTCCCGACACGGTCGCACACTGTTGCGGCCCAAGGCGGCATTGCGGCGTCACTTGGCAACATGGGCCCCGACAGCTGGCAGTGGCATATGTATGACACGGTCAAAGGGTCCGACTGGTTGGGTGATACCGACGCGATGGAATACCTTGCCCGTGAAGCGCCGAAGGCCGTGTATGAGCTTGAACATTACGGTGTTCCGTTTTCGCGCACCGAAGAAGGCAAGATTTACCAACGTCCGTTTGGCGGCCACACCACCGAATTTGGCGAAGGTCCAGCCGTTCAGCGCACATGCGCCGCCGCTGACCGCACTGGCCACGCCATTTTGCATACACTTTATGGTCAGTCGCTTAAACAGCAGGCCGAGTTCTACATCGAATATTTCGCCACCGATCTGATCATGTCTGAGGACGGTCAGTGTCAGGGCGTTGTTGCGTGGAAACTCGACGATGGCACGATGCATGTGTTCAACGCCAAGACGACTGTTCTGGCGACTGGCGGCTATGGTCGCGCATATTTCAGTGCCACGTCTGCCCACACATGCACGGGCGATGGTGGCGGCATGGTGGCCCGTCAGGGTCTGCCATTGCAGGACATGGAATTTGTGCAATTCCACCCGACCGGTATTTACGGTGCTGGTTGCCTGATCACCGAAGGTGCGCGTGGCGAGGGTGGTTATCTGACCAACTCCGAAGGCGAGCGTTTCATGGAACGCTATGCCCCGAACTATAAAGACCTCGCGCCGCGCGACTATGTATCGCGCTGTATGACGATGGAAATCCGCGAAGGACGCGGTGTCGGTGCTGGCGGTGATCATATTCACCTGAACCTGAACCACCTGCCTGCCGAGGCGCTGAACCTACGCTTGCCTGGTATTTCCGAAAGCGCGCGCATTTTTGCAGGCGTTGACGTGACCAAGGAACCGATCCCTGTGTTGCCGACTGTGCACTATAACATGGGTGGTATCCCCACGAACTATCACGGCGAGGTTCTGAACCCAACTGCCAAAGACCCGACCGCCGTTGTGCCGGGCCTGATGGCAGTGGGCGAGGCGGGCTGTGCATCAGTGCATGGGGCCAACCGACTGGGCTCAAACAGTCTGATCGACCTTGTGGTCTTTGGCCGCGCCGCCGCGATCCAAGCCGGCAAGGTTGTGGACAAAGACGCGGCAAACCCTGTGCTGAACCAAGCATCTGTTGACGCCGCGTTTGACCGTTTTGACGGGTTGCGTCATGCAAACGGCGATACAGGCACGGCTGAGCTGCGTCTGGAAATGCAAAAAACGATGCAGGCTGATGCTGCTGTGTTCCGCACCGACAAAACGCTCAAAGACGGCGTTGATAAAATGACAGCTGTTGCAGCCAAAATGGACGACATCAAGGTGACGGACCGGTCGATGGTCTGGAACTCTGACCTGATGGAAACGCTTGAGCTGACGAACCTGATGCCAAATGCGCTTGCCACGATTGTCGGCGCTGAAGCCCGTAAAGAAAGCCGTGGCGCCCACGCCCACGAGGATTACGCGACGCGGGACGATGAAAACTGGCGAGTGCACACCTTGTCGAACATCGACGGCACAAAGGTTGATTTGTCCTATCGCCCTGTGATCACCAAGGCGCTGACGACCGAAAAACAAGGCGGTATCAGCACCAAAAAGATCGCGCCAAAAGAGAGGACATTTTGATGTTTTCAAAGGCCGTTTCAGCCGCCGCGTTGGCATCAATGGTTGCCTGCAACACGATTGGCGCACCGTTGAACCAAAAGGCAGAGCAGATGGAATTGGCGCTGCTTGATTGTAAGCAGCAGCTTGGGTTTCCGGGTCAAACACGCACCGTTGTCGCATTTGATGATGGCACTGTCTCGGCCAAGGTTGTCCCGTTTGACCAGATTGATGCCGCAGCTGCCGCGCAGATCAACGACTGCGCAAGCCGCGCGGCTGTTTTGGATGACGGGCTTGTTGTTGTGCCGTTGCAGGCCGAGGTTGCGGTTGCGCCTGTCGCAGTTGAACCCGCGCGGCCTGTTGCTGTTGCAGCCCCATACGTTCAAGGTAGCTGTCCTGCGGGGCGCACCGGTTTGTATGCAGGCACGACATACTGTTTTAACGGAACGCAGTAATGGTGCGTTTTGCTATCATGTTCGGTTTGACGATTTTGGCAGCCTGTGGCCCGGTCAATCCCGAGCTTGCGGCCCAACGATGTGAAGACCGCGCCCGTGCCGCGCAAGGGCCGACAGGTGGTTTGACTGTTGGCGTCAACAGTAACACCGGCGGTTTTGCCCGCGCTGAAATCGGCGTGAGTAGTGATTTTTTGCAAGGCCGCGACCCGAACGCGGTTTACGCATCATGCGTTCTGCGCATGACGGGCGAGGCGCCGATCCGCCCGCCCGTGTTGAGATAAGTTTAAACGACGGGGCCCCGCCCATTGAGGAGAGACGAGAATGGTACAACTGACCCTGCCAAAGAACAGCCGTATGGTGACTGGCAAGACATGGCCAAAGCCGGAAGGCGCGTCCAACCTGCGCAAGGTGCAGATTTATCGTTGGAACCCCGATGACGGCAAGAACCCGTCATTGGACACATATTTTGTTGATATGGACAGCTGTGGCCCGATGGTTCTGGACGCGCTGATCAAAATCAAGAACGAGATTGATCCGACGCTGACGTTCCGCCGGTCTTGCCGTGAAGGGATTTGTGGATCGTGTGCGATGAACATCGACGGGATCAACACGCTGGCATGTATTTACGGCATGGATGAAGTTGCAGGTGACGTGAAGATTTACCCGCTGCCACACATGCCTGTGGTCAAGGATTTGATCCCTGATTTGACCCATTTCTATGCACAGCACGCAAGCATCATGCCGTGGTTGGAAACCAAATCGAACACGCCTGCGAAAGAATGGAAGCAGTCGATCGAGGACCGCGAAAAGCTGGACGGTTTGTATGAGTGTGTCATGTGCGCATGTTGTTCAACGTCGTGCCCATCGTATTGGTGGAATGGTGATCGGTATCTGGGACCAGCGGCGTTGCTGCATGCTTACCGCTGGATCGTGGATAGCCGCGATGAAGCAACAGGCGAGCGTTTGGATGATCTGGATGATCCGTTCAAGCTGTATCGTTGCCACACGATTATGAACTGCGCCAAGACATGCCCCAAAGGTTTGAACCCCGCCAAGGCGATTGCGTCGATCAAGAAAAAGATGGTTGAGCGCGTGGTTTGACCCAAATGGCAGGCTTTGCCTGACACGATTTTTTGCGCCGTCCCCCTTGCGGGGGGCGGCGTTTTTCTTTGCAATACGAGTGATGCGAATTTCAAGGAGACAGAGATGTCCGAGCCAAAAGATGCCGCAGCCCGCCGCGCCGTTGAACCTGTGATCTGTTATCCTGTTGAAACCCTGCCGCAGCCAGATTTGCCGCTGTATTCTGCTGCACGCGAGGGCGCGGTCATGGTGCAAGAAACGCTGGTCGCACCGCGGGACGCCGCCGCGATTGAGGTGCCAGCGGGGCATTTTTTGCGCCTAAGTTCTGTTGATGGGCCGCAAGTTGGGGATTTGAACCTGTTTGCAGCTGACGATTTGTCGGAGCGGTTTTATTCAGGAAAAACCCGCGCCCTGCATGGCACACATATCACGACGGGTGATCGCATGTGGTCGTCGTTCCCGTATTTGCGCCCGATGGCAACGGTCGTTGCGGATACACTGGCATGGTATGGCATGGACCCGTTCGGCGGGTCAGTGCACGATGTCATTGGCACGCGGTGCGACCCCTATACGGGCCGCTTGTTGTCAGGCGATGATTATCACCACTGCTGTCATTCCAACCTAACGCGCGCATTGGCTGATCATACAGGGCTGCCTTTGGCAGAGGCAGAGATGCATGTGCACGATGTTCTGAACGTCTTTATGTGCACAGGGTTTACGCGCGACACGGGTCAGTATTTCATGAAGGCAAGCCCTGTGCGCCCCGGCGATTATCTTGAACTGTTCGCAGAGATTGACTTGCTGGCAGTGCTGAGCGCCTGTCCGGGTGGGGATTGTAGCACTGTGCATTCAAGCGATGTGGCGGTTTGTCATCCGCTGTTGATGCAAGTGTTCGCGCCAATCGACGGCGCATTGAACGGGTGGGTGCAGCCAGCGCGAAACGCCTATAGCCGCACCCACGGTCGTTAGTCGGGGAACGCCGCAGCCAGCGCGATTTCAACCATGTCGCCAAAGCTGCTTTCGCGGTCTTTGGATGGCAATGCCTCGTGTGTGATCAAGTGGTCAGAAACAGTGAGCACAGCCAAAGCACGGCGATTATGGCGGTGCGCAAGGTTATAAAGCTCGGCTGCTTCCATCTCGACGCCCAAGATGCCGTGCCGCACCATTTGTTCGTTCAGATCGGGCCGTTCGTCATAGAAAACATCTGCGGAATAAATGCCGCCAACGTGGGTTGTGACACCTTTGTCCGTCGCCGCCTTATGCGCCGCAGATAGCAGCCCGTAATCAGCGCAGGGCGCAAAGTTGAGTTCTTTGAAAATGCCGCGCGACGGGGTTGAGATGTTTGAGGCCGTCATTGCCAAAATCACATCGCGGATGCCCACGTGGTTTTGCATACCCCCGCATGATCCGATGCGGATCAGGGTTTGCGCGTCATATTCGGTGATCAGTTCATTGGCATAGATCGACAAGGACGGCATACCCATGCCGGACCCTTGGATCGTGACCGGATTGCCCCGCCATGTGCCTGTGAAACCCAACATGCCGCGCACTTCGTTCACGAGGCGTGCGTCGTCTAGGAATGTCTCGGCCGCCCATTTTGCGCGATACGGATCGCCGGGCATCAGAACGGTGGGCGCGATGTCGCCGGCCTTGGCACCTATGTGAATTGTCATGTGTGGTATCCTTTTGTTGGTGTCGCTAGTCTAGCCACAAAACAACCCCAGTTGGAGAGGGAAATGCGCAGCATCGCATTTGTCATTGCCGTGTTCATTTCCACCCCGGTCCTGTCACAGGATGCGGCTGAGGTTGTCGTTGCCAAAGACGTTCTGGCCCGCATGCAGCCGTTTTCATTCCTGAAAAAGCGGGAGTATTGCGGTTATATCGGGTATAATGCGGATGGCATCTTGGTTGCGACCCCGCCAGTTCCTGGCGATTTGGCGTCTTGTGGCGCACCGTTTCCCCGCAATATTGCCGTGACCGCATCCTATCATACCCACGGTGATTTCGATGAGGGCTATTTCAACGAAGTGCCCAGCCTGATTGATATGGAAGGTGACCAGAAATTTTACATGAACGGTTATGTGTCCACCCCTGGCGGGCGGCTTTGGTTCATTGATACGCAGCGCATGGTGACCTATCAGCTGTGTGGCATTGATTGCCTGCCGTCCGCCCCGAAATTCCGTAAAAGCGGCGATATTGCCCAAGAATACACTTATGACGCCCTGCGCGAGAAGCTAGGAGACTAGATGAAACTGATCCCAATGATTGCCGTTATTGCATGGCCCACGATGATGGCCGCCCAGCAAACGGGCGAAGTCACGTTGGTCAAAAGCATTTTCGAGACGCTGAACCCGATCTCGATCGCTGAAAATGTCGAATACTGCGGCTATGTCGGATTTAACGCCGATGGGCAGTTGATCGCATCCAAGCCGACGTTGGGCGACGAAGGCAGCTGTTTGTCAGACGATCCTGTTCATATCGAGGTGATTACCGCATCCTACCATACGCATGGGGGTCATTCGCTGGATTATTTCAACGAGGTCCCAAGCGGTGAAGATATGGAGGGCGATGCTGACGAGGGGATCGACGGGTATGTCGCGACCCCTGGCGGGCGGCTTTGGTATATTGATACCGTTGATATGACCGCGTCCCAGCTATGTGGCATTGGTTGTTTGCCGCGCGATGCCGCGTTTGTTGTGGGGCAGAACGGGGACATCGCGCTGAGCTATTCCTACGATCAGCTTGTCATCAAGCTGGCGGAATAATCACTCAGCCGCGATTTTACGGGGGTCCACAAGCGTGATGATGTCACCCATGATTTTGTTCAGTTCAAAATCCTTGGGCGTATAAACAGCGGCCACGCCCATGTCGCGCAGTTGGGTTGCGTCATCCTCTGGAATGATGCCGCCCGCAATGACGGGGATATGCCCAAGGTTTGCATCGCGCAGACGGGTGATCACATCTTTGACCAACGGAATATGAGAGCCTGACAGGATGGATAGCCCAATGACATGGGCATCGTCATTCATGGCGGCATCCACGATTTCCTGCGGGGTGAGGCGGATGCCTTCGTAGGCGATGTCCATGCCGCAATCACGCGCACGGGTGGCAATTTGTTCGGCCCCGTTGGAGTGTCCATCTAGGCCGGGTTTGCCGACCAAGAACTTGAGCCTGCGCCCAAGCGCATTGCTGACCAGATCAACCTGTTCGCGCAATTCATCCAGACCCTCTGTCCTGTTTGACTGGTTGGGACTGACGCCTGTGGGCGCGCGGTATTGGCCGAATGCGGCGCGGATCACATCGGCCCATTCGCCGGTGGTGACGCCAGCGCGGGCACACGCAATCGACGGGATCATGATATTTGTTCCATCAGCGGCGGCCGTGCGCAGTGCAGTCAGCGCCGTTTGCACCGCCCCGTTGTCACGATCCGTTTTCCATGTGGCAAGACGGGTAAGCTGATCCGCCTCTGCATCGGCATCAGCGACCATGATCGCATCGTCGCCTGCTGTCAGCGGCGATGGTTCGCCCGACTGCCATTTGTTCACGCCAACAACGATTGTGCTGCCATCTTCGATGCCTGCGATACGGGCCGCGTTGCTGTCGACCAAGCGCCCTTTCATATAGGCAATCGCATTGACCGCGCCGCCCATCCCGTCAATCTGGGCAAGTTCGGCGCGGGCGCCGTCCTTGAGCGCGGAAACCTTGCGATCAATCGCCGGGTTGCCATCAAACAGATCGTCGAATTCCAACAGGTCTGTCTCATAGGCCAGGATTTGCTGCATCCGCAGTGACCATTGCTGATCCCACGGGCGGGGCAGGCCAAGGGCTTCGTTCCATGCGGGCAGTTGCACGGCGCGGGCGCGGGCGTTTTTGGACAGGGTCACAGCGAGGGTTTCAAGCAAGATGCGATAGACGTTGTTTTCAGGCTGCTGTTCGGTCAGGCCAAGCGAATTGACCTGCACACCATAGCGGAAGCGGCGATATTTCGCATCTTCCACGCCGTAGCGTGTGGCGCAAATCTCGTCCCACAATTCAACAAAGGCGCGCATCTTGCACAGCTCGGTCACGAACCGGATGCCTGCGTTCACAAAGAAAGAAATGCGGCCAACCATGGCGGGGAAATTCTCGGTAGGGACCTTACCGCGCAAGTCATCCAGAACGGCGCAGGCGGTGGCCAATGCGAAGGCCAATTCTTCCTGAGGTGTCGCGCCGGCCTCTTGCAGGTGGTAGCTGCACACGTTCATCGGGTTCCATTTGGGAAGATGTTCGCGCGTGTAGGCGGCGACATCGGTGATCATACGCAACGATGGTTCGGGCGGGCAGATATATGTGCCGCGCGACAGGTATTCCTTGATGATGTCGTTTTGCACCGTGCCTTGCAGGGCGGAAACGTCCGCGCCTTGTTCTTCGGCCACGGCGATGTAAAGCGACAGCAGCCAAGGGGCCGTCGCGTTGATCGTCATGGAGGTGTTCATTTGTTCAAGTGGGATATTGTCAAACAACGCCCGCATATCGCCAAGGTGGTTGACGGGAACGCCAACTTTACCGACCTCTCCGCGGGCCAGCACATGGTCGCTGTCATAGCCGGTTTGTGTCGGCAAATCGAAAGCCACAGAAAGCCCCGTCTGCCCTTTGGCAAGATTGCCACGGTAAAGCGCGTTGGACGCGGCCGCGGTGGAGTGCCCCGCGTATGTGCGAAACAGCCATGGGCGATCTTTCTGCGGGTGCGACATGGGGGCTCCTTTGAATCATTTGCGAAATATAATTTCGTCATGGATTGAATATCAGTCATTTTGTGGCGCTGTCAATTCGCTGCATTGCGGCATGACGGGATTTACGCCGCGTCGCGTTCCTGTCAGTGTCCCCGTATGACGCAAACCGTTTCCATGCCCATCTGGGCGTTCGTCCTTATTTTGTTGTTTGCGACTGTCACGTTTGCATCGCATTTTCTGTTCCCGTCCGTGCGCTGGTTTTTCCGCAAACGGGCCGAGCGGGTGATCGCGAAATTGAACCAACGGCTGACCCGTCCGATAGAGCCGTTCAAGCTGGCGCGGCGCTATGACATGATCCAGCGGCTGATCTATGATCCCGAAATTACCCAAGCGGTTGTTGATTACGCTGCCGAGGAAGGCATCCCCGAAAATGTGGCCTTTGAAAAGGCACGCGACTACGCCCGCGAAATTGTGCCTTCATTTTCCGCGACTGCGTATTTCACTGTCGGGATGCGTCTGGCGCGCTGGTTGTCCAAGACATTGTATAAGGTCCGCATCGGCGCATTCGACCGTGAAGCGCTGGAAAAAATTGACCCAAATGCGACCGTTATCTTTGTCATGAACCACCGCAGCAACATGGACTATGTGCTGGTGACGCATTTGGTCAGCCGTGCGGGGACACTGTCATATGCGGTGGGGGAATGGGCCCGTGTCTGGCCGCTTTCGTCGATCATCAAAATGCTGGGTGCGTATTTTATCCGTCGCCGGTCGCGCGGATCCCTGTATCGCCGCGTTTTGGCACGTTATGTGCAAATGGCAACGGATGGCGGTGTGACCCAAGCGATGTTCCCAGAAGGCGGATTGAGCCTGACGGGGGAGGTGGGTGAACCCAAGCTTGGTCTGCTTAATTACATCGTTGACGGGCGTGGCGAAGGGAAACGGGACGTCATTTTTGTGCCTGTCGGCCTGAACTATGATCAAATCCTGGAAGATCGGTTTTTGATTGCCGCAAACAAGACAGGCAAGCGGCGGTTTCGTCCATCCGCTTGGTCGGTTGTGCGCAGCTGTGCAATTTATGCTTGGTGGCGTGTGCGGGGTAAATTCCGTGGGTTTGGCACGGCAACTGTTGGATTTGGCGCACCGTTGGAGCTGTCGACAATTCCGCAAGGCGAGGGACGAACCCAGCAGGTTGGCGATGAATTGATGGCCCGTATCCGTGCGGTTGTTCCCGTGCTTGCCGCGCCCTTGGTTGCGCGCGCGTTGACCCAAGGCGCCAGCAGCCGTGATGCGCTGCGTGGTGCGATTTCGGTGATGCTGGATGATCTGCGAAAGCGGTCGATGCCACTGCCCCGCCGCGAGGTTGGGGCAATGGTTGACGAAACGCTGGCGCGTTTTGCATTGCGTGGATTGGTGACTGTCTCGGGGCAGCACGTCACGATTAACCCCGATGCGCAGGACGTTTTCGAATATTACGCCGCAACGATCAGTCATCACTTTGATGACGCTGCGGCGCAGAAGACATAAAATTACAAAAATGATCCCTATTTGGGTTGCATTGTTACCCATCCGATTTTAGACCTTATTGAAAGCGCCGATTCTGCGGTGCGGCAATTTGGTGGTTAAAACGATGGAGACGGACATGGCCCTTGATCTGAACACGGCAACAACAGCCCCTGAAAAAGATCTGTATGAGGTGGGTGAAATGCCCCCTGTCGGCCACGTTCCTGAACAGATGTACGCATGGACGATCCGCCGCGAACGCCATGGCGAACCCGATAAGGCGTTTGAGGTTGAAGTCGTTGACGTGCCAAAACCGGACAGCAACGAAGTGCTGGTGATGGTGATGGCTGCGGGCGTGAACTATAACGGTGTCTGGGCCGGACTTGGCATTCCAATCAGCCCATTTGACGTGCACAAGGCCGATTTCCATATCGCAGGGTCAGACGCATCGGGCATCGTATGGGCCGTGGGTGACAAGGTGAAACGCTGGAAGGTCGGCGATGAGGTCGTGATCCATTGCAACCAAGATGACGGCGATGACGAGGAATGTAACGGCGGCGATCCGATGTATTCCGAAAGCCAGCGAATTTGGGGCTATGAAACCCCTGACGGATCGTTCGCGCAATTTACGAACGTGCAATCGCAACAACTCATGCCGCGCCCTCAGCATCTGACATGGGAAGAAAGCGCGTGTTACACCCTGACGCTGGCCACCGCATACCGGATGTTGTTTGGCCATCACCCGCACGAGTTAAAGCCTGGTCAGAATGTTCTGGTCTGGGGCGCGTCAGGCGGTTTGGGGTCTTATGCGATCCAACTGATTAACACAGCAGGTGCAAATGCAATCGGCGTCATCAGTGACGAAGATAAACGCGAGTTTGTGATGGGCCTTGGTGCAAAAGGTGTCATTAACCGCAACGATTTCAACTGCTGGGGCCAGATGCCAACGGTCAACACTCCTGAATATAAAGAGTGGTTCACCGAGACCCGCAAATTCGGTAAGGCGATCTGGGAGATCACAGGTAAGGGCAACAACGTCGACATGGTGTTTGAGCACCCCGGAGAGGCGACGTTCCCTGTTTCCACTTTCGTGTGCAAGCGCGGCGGCATGGTTGTGATTTGCGCCGGCACGACCGGTTATAATTTGACGTTTGACGTGCGCTACATGTGGATGCACCAAAAGCGTCTTCAGGGCAGCCACTTTGCCAACCTCAAACAAGCGTCATCTGCGAACAAGCTGATGGTCGAGCAGCGTCTTGATCCGTGCATGTCAGAGGTGTTCACGTGGGCCGATATCCCTGCTGCGCACACCAAAATGCGCCGCAATGAACATAAGCCTGGAAACATGGCCGTTTTGGTCCAATCGCCCAAGGTTGGGCTGCGCACATTCGACGATGCAAAGGTCGAATCACACAGCTGAATCGAGGCGCAACCTGTAGTTGAGCGCCCCAACACCCACTTTTACCGGTGGGTGTTGTTGTATTTATGCCTTCTAATTATACAAATACCTTACGTTTTGACCCCTTCCCCATATATGGGGGGGGTAAAGGAGCGAGTATATCGTTAACTATTACGATGCTACCATGAGTTGTTAACAGTTCATTAACTAATCTTAAGGAGGCTCGTCATGGGAAATGATTGGATCAAAGACGTGCTTGCGGATTTGCGTCGTTTCGCCCTGCAAAATGACCTGCCGCTTCTGGCAGTGCAGTTAGATGAAACCGCAGTCGTCGCGCAAGCAGAGATTGCAAAGTTAAAAGAGGACGCGCCGATTGCGGTGCGAGGTGACGCAGCTGAAACTGGATCGCTTTTTTACCAAGCTGGAGCAAGCAGACGCTCTTGAGCAGATCCAAGGTCTGATTGTAGACCTACGAGATACGCTGGAAATTGACCACGTCGTCTACCATTGGGTGAGCGCGGACGGGGAACAATACGGGTTCGGCACTTATGATCCTGCATGGGTCCAGCATTACATCGACAAAGAATATCTTCGCATTGATCCGGTTGTTTTGGGCTGCTTTCAGCGGTTCCATCCGGTTGACTGGAAAAGGCTTGATTGGTCGTCGCGGGCGGCACGGGCATTTCGCAAGGACGCGATTGATTTCGGCATTGGCAATCAGGGGTTTTCGGTTCCCATACGTGGCCCAAATGGGCAATTTGCATTGTTCACGATTTCACATTCCACGTCAGACGATGCTTGGTCCGAATTCACAATCGGGATGCAGCGCGATCTGATCTTGATCGCGCATTATTTGAACGTCAAAGCGCTTGAGTTGGAAAAGGGCAGGGCGCCGGAACCGGTGCGTTCGCTTTCACCGCGCGAAACCGATGCGCTTACCTTTCTTGGTATGGGATATAGCCGGGGGCAGGTGGCGGAAATGCTGTCTATCTCGGAACACACGCTGCGCGCATATATTGAAAGTGCGCGGTTCAAGTTGGGCGCGTTGAACACGACCCATGCCGTTGCGCGTGCATTGGCCGAAGGGTTGATCATGATTGGCGGGGCTGCACGTGCCGCACCCGGCAACTGGCCCGGTCGCGAAGACCAGACAGCGGCGGCGCATTAACCTATCGTTAATTGGCCCGTGCGGTCCTGTCAGACCTAATTGCGTAATAACAACGATCCTTAAAGCTGGCTTAACCAGTTTGAAAGGAACGCTGCTATGCTGCGTTACATCTATGGCGATCAGCTCGCCGCTTATCCGCTGTTGCGGGACACGATGCACGCCGACCGCGCCATTCAATTTCACGACCGTCTTGGCTGGGACGTGACGGTTGATGCCAATGGGTTTGAACGTGATGAATATGACGACATCAATCCGCTTTATGTGATCTGGGAAAACCCCAACGGCACACACGGCGGATCAATGCGGTTTTTGCCGACATCAGGCCGCACGATGGTGCACGACCATTTCGCCGATCTGTTGTGTGGCGCCGACATCCGGTCTGACAAGATTTGGGAAAGCACGCGGTTTTGCGTGTCTCAAGGCGCGGGGGCCCATGTTGCGGCGGGCCTGATGCTTGCTGGGGGGGAATTGATGCGTGCGTTTGATCTGACCCATCTGTTGGGCGTGTTTGATGCGCGTATGGTGCGGATCTATAACATGATCGGGGCGGCGCCTGTTGTTCTGGGCAGCTCGGGCAAAGGGCGTGATAAAATCTCTGTCGGGCTTTGGGCGTTTCGCCATAGTGATCGGTCTGTTGTGCTGCGGCGTGCAGGGGTTTCGTCGGATGCGTCCGAACACTGGTTCAAACGGTCATTTGGTCACGCCATAAAACGCAAGCAGATCGCTTAACCGCTGGCAGCTATCGGCGCGGCCAGATACTGTGCCGCGTATGAGCAGCACGCCGATTACATTTTCCGACGACCAAGCCGAAGCATGGGACAATGTCGCCGATGCATTGCGGTTGTCGGGCGTTGATCTGGACGACAGCCTGCTGATGCCGCCACAGTCCGACACATCGTCGGTCATGGCGGTCATCGGCAAGGCGGGGTCAGGCAAGACCATGCTGCTGGCGCGTCTTTATGAGGCGCTGGAAGAAGCGGGCGTTGATGTTATTTCCGGTGACTGGGAAGGCAAGAAACGCAAAGATCGCCGCACGCTTGCCATTCTTGCGCCGACGAACAAGGCCGCGTCTGTGTTGCGCAATCGGGGTGTTCCTGCAACGACAATCCACCGGATCCTCTATACGCCTGTCTATGATCCCGAATACGAAAAAGTCGCCGAATGGTTGTCGGGACAAGGTGAGCGGCCAGAGATTGAAGGGCTGACCGACATCGCGCTGGACCGTGCGTTTTCATCGTTTCAAACCCATAAATCCGTGCCAGCGGCATTGGCCGCGGCGGGGTTGCGTGGGTCCGATTTCATTACGGGTTGGAAACGCCGGGAAGAGCCACTTGATATCGGGTTTGTTGACGAAAGCTCGATGCTGGACGCCAAACAATTCGAAGACCTACAAGAGATTTTCCCGACCCTGTTGTTGTTCGGGGACCCCGCGCAACTGCCCCCGGTACAGACATCGGGCGGTATGGTGTTTGATACGATGCCCGAAAAGCGGGTGCTGACCTTAAGCCGCGTTCACCGTCAGGATGCGGGCAATCCTATCCTTGATCTGGCGCATGCGCTTGCCGATCCGATGGTTGATTTCTACACATTTGAAAAAATGGTGGCAGAGGCCGCAGCGACCGATGAACGGGTCGTTATGGCCCAACGGGTCGAAGCGGATTTGATGGCCCGTAGCCCCGTTTTGGTCTGGCGCAACGCCACGCGCATTCGACTGATCCACGCGTTTCGCGCCGCATTTGACGCCCCGGCAGATGAATTGTTGGAAGGCGAGCCATTGATCTGCGATGGCATCGAATTGCCGATGAAGCACCGCAAAAAGCGGCTTGATCTAGAAGCGCGCGGTTTGATCAAAGGTGCGCAAGTCATCTACCTTGGACCTGGCCGCAAGCCCGGTTTTAGCCGCTTGCATGTGATGGGCGCAGAAGACCCGCAGGTCAGTGCAGCATCCATCGTCAAGATTGAACAAGAGGGCGATGCCGAGCCGTTTATCCCATTTGCCGCGCGTATGGGGGCCACGTTTTTGCACGGGGCCGCCGTGACGATCCACAAGGCACAAGGCAGCCAATGGGATACCGTGCAGGTGTTCGCGCCTGACATTGAGATTGCCGCAAAGATGGGGCGCGTGGAAGCGGGTCAACCGCTTTGGAAACGACTTGCCTATGTCGCAATTACCCGAGCCGAAACGCAATTAAGGTGGGTGGTGCGCAACCGGTTGGCGCGGCCAAGCAGCCCGCTGACCGTTGATGATTTGCATGTCGCACCCGTCGCGCTAGAGCTGACAGCCCAAGAAGACTAGCGCCGGAAAAGGCTGAATACAGCCGATGCGCCCCAACCTGCGGCGATCGCAATCGCAAGCGACATCAGGCCATATAGCAGCGCATTTTCATGGGCAAGATTGTAAAGCCAGCGTTCGAGCCCGACCTTTTTCACAGGAATTGTTGTGACGTATTCATCCACGATGTTGCCATCGCGGGTCAGGAAAATACGGGCGACATAGAAACCTTCTGTCAGGTTGGCGGGCATTTCGATGCGCGTCTGAAACAGGGTATCGCGTGACAGTGACACCGCACCTTCAAGCCGCTGGTATTGATCGTTGCCTGCACGAATGCGCATAAGGGCGCGCGAAAAGCTTTTGCTATCCAGCACGGTTGCGCTGACGTCGCGCACGACTTGCGGGATGGTGATCTGGTTGATCAAGTCTTCGGAGGGGCGCAGAATTCTGGACAAATCAGCGGAAGATGCCACCGCATAGAACGATGGCGCACCTGCGATTTCGACATCGTCGACGTTGACCCAGATGCCGAAACGCCGTTCTTTGCGGCGCACTGTGACGGGTGTATCTGGACCAGCAACCGTCACGATAACGCCAAGGTCACCGCTGGGTGCAGGCGCGTCGCGACGAATGGCACCAAAGACCAGAATTTCGGAACCGACAAACGTCGCCGTGATGTCGATTTCATTCTGGCTCAGGCCCAAAACGATTTCTTCTTCTGCCTGTGCGGGCAGGGCGACAAAGGCAAGAAGGGCAAGCAAGCGGATCAACATCAGTGGCCCCCTGTGCCAAGCGAATAAAGCTCGGCTGGTTGAAGCAACAGGTCAAGCCCAAGTTTGAAGCACACAGCAAGCACCATAATTGCCAAGAGGATGCGCAGTTGTTCTGCCTTCATCTTGACCCCGATGCGCGTGCCGATCTGGGCGCCAATTACGCCCCCGACAAGCAGCAGAACGGCCAGCACAATATCAACGGTATAGTTTGTTGTCGCGTGCAGCATGGTGGTGAATGCGGTCACGAAAATGATCTGGAACAGGGACGTGCCAACCACAACCTTGGTCGGCATACCCAGCAGATAAATCATCGCAGGGACCATAATGAACCCACCGCCGACACCCATAATGGCGGCCAGAATACCAACCAGCACACCAACAACCAGTGGCGGGATGACAGAGATATAAAGCCCTGACACGCGGAATTTCATCTTGAATGGCAGGTTGTGCAGCCATGTGTGTTTGCGCCGTGTTGTGCGCGCACCCGGCTTTTTGGATTTGCGGATCGCGTTCAGGCTTTCGATAAACATCAAGCCACCGATCACGCCCAAGAAAACAACATAGCAAAGCTTCACAAGCAGATCGACTTGGCCCAATGATCGCAAGTAGTTGAAGACCACAACACCAAGTGCTGCCCCGATAAGGCCGCCGACCAGCAGCACCGTGCCCATTTTGAGGTCGACAGTTTTCCGTTTCAAATGCGCAAGAACACCCGAAAACGAAGAGGCAACGATCTGGTTTGCTTCTGTTGCGACTGCCACGGCAGGCGGGATGCCGATAAAGAACAACAGCGGGGTCATCAAAAACCCGCCGCCCACGCCAAACATGCCAGACAGAATACCCACAATGCCGCCTAACCCTAACAATAGAAAGGCGTTCACCGATACTTCGGCGATAGGGAGGTAAATCTGCATGAGCTGTCCGGGCGTAATTGGGGTGGCCGTTGCCGTGCACCAAAAACCTTATCCCTGTGCATGTCAAACCCCCGCAAGGAAAAAATGCTGCAAATGCAGCATTTCCCTAGGGTTTGGACCTAAATCTTGCTTGGTATTGGACTTAGCGCTCTTTGACGTATGGCTCTCCGCCGGCGCGTGGGGGAATCGCTTTGCCCACGAAACCTGCAAGAATGATGACGGTCAGGATATAAGGCAGGACGTCGAGGAGTTGCGCGTTCACCTTGAATGACAGCACGCCTTCGATCACGTCGGGCCGCAGCGCCAATGCCTGAAGAAAGCCAAACAGCAAGCACGCATAAAGCGCGTGCCATGGCCGCCATTTGGCAAAGATCAGAGCCGCCAGCGCGATGAAACCGCGGCCTGCGCTCATGTCTTTTACGAATGACGCCTGAAGTGCCGTTGCGAGATATGCCCCCGCGATGCCGCAAAGAACGCCGCAAATCAGAACAGCCACATACCGCAGCCCGACAACGGACACACCTGCCGTATCAACAGCGGCGGGGTTTTCGCCCACAGCACGCAGGCGCAGACCAAACCGCGTGCGATACAAAACCCACCATGTCAGTGGGACAAACAGCAATGCGATGTAAACAAGCGCGGTGTGTCCAGAGATCAGTTCATAGTAAATGGGCCCCAAAACAGGCACATCACGCACCGCATCGGCAAAGGGCAGGGTGATCGGCTCAAACCGGGCAGCCCCCGCCAACTGGGGCGTGCGACCGCCTTGGCCAAACCAGCTTTGCGCTACAACGACTGTCATGCCAGCGGCAAGGAAATTGATGGCAACGCCAGAGATCAGCTGATTGCCCCGAAATGTGATGGACGCAAGCCCGTGGATTGCCGACAGCGCAAGCGATGCCCCGATACCTGCAAGCAGACCAACCCACGCGGACCCTGTTGTATAGGCCACAGCCGCCGACAAAAACGCGGCGGCCAGCATTTTGCCCTCTAGCCCGATGTCAAAAATGCCAGCGCGTTCGGAATACAAACCTGCAAGGCAGGCCAGCAGCAACGGCACAGCAAGGCGCATGGTGCTGTCGAGCACCTGAAGAAGTGTCAGAAGATCCATTATGCTTCTCCCTTTCGGCGACGCAGGGCAAGGAACATGCGTTCCAGCGGTGCGCGCACCATGTCATCCAACGCGCCGGTGAACAGGATCACGAGGGCTTGGATCACGACGATCATTTCGCGGGGAATTTTTGTCCAAAGCGCGAGTTCCGCGCCACCTTGATACAAGAAGCCGAACAACAGTGCGGCGAGGAATACACCAAACGGATGACTGCGGCCCATCAAGGCCACGGCGATCCCGATAAAGCCAGCACCCTCAACCGCGTTCAAGACCAGACGTTCGGCTTCGCCTTGCACGTTATTGATGGCCATCATGCCTGCCAACCCGCCCGAGATCAGCATCGACACCATGATAATTTTGGTTGGGCTGATGCCTGCGTATTTGGCGGCGGGTTCTGAGTGGCCGAACGCGCGGATTTCATAGCCTAATTTGGTTTTCCAGATCAGCGCCCAAACCGCAAAACATGCAGCAATCGCCACAAAGAATGACACGTTGGCAGGTGCGCCGCGGAACAACGCCGTTTCGCCAAAGCTGAACATATCTTGGAATGATGGCAGGTGGGTGGCCTCTGGGAATTTGCCGGTTGCAGGCTCCATTGACCCCTTGGGCTTGAGCGCACCGATCAACAGATAGTTCAGCAAAGCAGCCGCAATGAAGTTGAACATAATCGTTGTAATGACGATATGGCTGCCGCGTTTTGCCTGCAAAAATGCGGGGATAGCAGCCCAAGCCGCCCCAAATAGCGCGGCTGCGATAGTTCCGCCAAGCAAGGCAAGCGACCAGTGCGGCCACGGGATGTAAAGACAGATTAACGCAACGCCAAGACCGCCCAACATCGCCTGACCTTCGCCACCGATGTTGAACATGCGGGCGTGAAACGCGATTGATACGGCAAGACCTGTAAAGATAAAGTTGGTGGCGTAATACAGCGTGTACCCCCAGCCATATGTGGACCCAAGTGCGCCATCAATCATCAGGTTCAGCGCGGCAACTGGGCTTTCGCCGATGGCAAGGATCACCAGCGCCGAAAGGATCGCGGCAAGGATCAGGCTAATCAGCGGGATCAGGACCACATCGGCCCATTTTGGCATCGCGTCCATTATGCTGCATCCTCTTTGGTCATGCCGGCCATCATCATGCCCAGTTCTTTTTCATCTGTGTTTTGTGGCAGGCGTTCGCCCATCATACGTCCGTCAAACATCACCGCGATGCGGTCAGACAGTGACAGGATTTCTTCAAGCTCGACGGACACCAGCAAGATCGCCTTGCCTTGGTCGCGCAGGGCCACGATTTGCTGGTGGATAAATTCAATCGCGCCAATGTCGACACCGCGTGTCGGCTGGCCGATCAAAAGCAGATCTGGGTTACGTTCAATTTCGCGGGCCAGCACGATTTTCTGCTGGTTACCGCCGGAAAACGATTTGGCTGCAAGCCGCGGATCTGGTGGTCGCACGTCGAACCGTTCCATTTTGGCGGCGGTGTCAGCCTTGATCGCTGCGTTATTCATAAACGCACCCGTCTGGTATTTTTCATCATGGTGATAGCCAAAGGCCACGTTTTCCCATGCATGATAATCCATGATCAGACCTTCGCGCTGGCGGTCTTCGGGAACGTGGGCAATGCCACGCGCGCGGCGGGATCGTCCGTCAGATTTGGCCCCTGTCAGGTCGATCGGCTCGCCATTCATCAAAATCGTGCCGGTCGCTTTTTCATAGCCGCCCAACACTTCAAGCAATTCGGACTGACCGTTGCCAGACACGCCAGCAATGCCAAGGATTTCGCCCGCTTTGACATGAAAGCTGACGTCTTTGACGCGGTGCACACCTTTTTCGTCGGTGACGTTCAGGTTCTGCACGTCCAGAATTGTGGCGCCGACTTGTGCGGGGGCTTTGTTGACTTGCAACAGAACCTTGCGACCGACCATTAGTTCGGCCAGCTCAGCCGGGCTGGTGTCAGCGGTTTTGACAGTTGCGGTCATTTCGCCACGGCGCATCACGCTGACGGTGTCGGTGGCGTCCATAATTTCGCGCAGTTTGTGGGTGATCAGGATGATCGTTTTTCCCTCACGCTTGAGGTTCTCGAGAATGCGGAACAGGTGGTCAGCCTCGGCAGGGGTCAGCACGCCCGTTGGCTCATCAAGGATCAGGATATCAGCGCGGCGATACAGCGCCTTGAGGATTTCGACACGCTGTTGCATGCCCACGCCGATGTCTTGCACGACGGCATCGGGATCGACGTTCAGCTCATATTCTTCGGCCAATGCCTTGAGCTCGCGGCGCGCGCGGGCAAGCGACGGGCGCAAAAGCCCGCTATCTTCGGCCCCAAGCACGATGTTTTCGAGCACGGTAAAATTTTCGACCAGTTTGAAGTGCTGGAACACCATGCCGATGCCTGCGGCAATCGCGGCTTGGCTGTCGGGGATTGCGGTTTTCTGACCGGCGATGAAAACCTCGCCCGCGTCGGCCTTATAAAACCCGTAAAGGATCGACATCAGTGTCGATTTCCCCGCGCCATTTTCCCCAATGATCCCATGGATCGTGCCAGGCATCACGCGGATGGAAATGTCCTTGTTTGCTTGCACGGGGCCAAAGGATTTTGAAATCCCTTTGAGTTCAATGGCGGGGGCAGTTGAGGTCATGAAGGCTCTCCCATGCCGGCAAAGCCGACCATGCGGGTGATTTTGCCGCTGTCGTTCATATCAACGGTATATTGGCCCATTTGGGATTGCTCGCCCTCGCCAAATTGCACGGTGGCGCGGATGTGGCCCAGTGTTGTGGATGTGTTGACGACTGTGACCGGCATACCCATCGTGGCAAACATACCGACATATTCCGCCATCGCAGCTGTATCTGTCATTACGGCCTCGGTGCGTGGATCGGCATAGGTTGCGCCATCGGCCATTGCGCCAGAGATCAGCGCGACACGCGCGTCTGCATCGGTATTGGTCCAAGCAGCAAAGAAATCTTCGATTGGTTTTGTCATCGTGTCGTCCCCTTTTATTAAAAAGGGCCGCGCCGTCACCAGCGCGGCCCCATCGTGCGTCAGGCTTTCGACTTAGAAGTCGAGAGCTGGGCAAGTCTCATCAGAGTTGTAGTTGTGAACCATGATGTCGCCAGCGATGATGGACGCTTCGGCAGCTTCCAGTGCAGCGGTCATTTCAGCAGTGATCAAGGCCGCGTTGTTGTCATCAACTGCGTAGCCTACGCCGCCGTTGGACAGGTCCATGACGTTAAAGCCAGCTTCGAGTGCTTCACCAGCGGTGAACGCATCGTAGACAGCGTTATCAACGCGCTTGAGCATGGATGTCAGAACCTGACCCGGGTGCAGGTAGTTCTGGTTGCTGTCAACACCGATGGACAGGATGCCTTCGTCGGCTGCTGTTTGCAGAACGCCAACACCTGTGCCGCCAGCCGCTGCGTAAACAACATCAGCGCCTTGGGATTTTTGTGCCAGTGTCAGCTCGGAGCCTTTTACAGGGTCATTCCAAGCGGCAGGCGTTGTGCCTGTCATGTTGGAAATAACAGTCACGTCAGCATTCGCCGCTTTTGCACCTTGGGCATAGCCACACGCAAAGTTACGGATAAGCGGGATGTCCATGCCGCCGATGAAACCAACTGTGCCAGTTTCAGACGCCATCGCCGCAGCCATACCAACAAGGTATGAACCCTGCTCTTCTGCGAACACGATGGAACGCACGTTTGGCGCGTCTACGACCATGTCAACGATTTGGAATTTTGTGTCTGGATAGTCAGCCGCGACTTCACCCAATGCAGTAGCGAATGAAAAGCCAGCCATAACGATCGGGTTGTTGCCGTTTTCAGCAAAGCGGCGCAGCGCCTGTTCACGCTGCGCGTCGGACTGCAGTTCAACTTCGTCGAAGGAGCCGCCAGTTTCTTCTGCCCAACGCTGTGCGCCGGTGAATGCAGATTCGTTGAATGATTTGTCGAACTTGCCGCCAAGATCAAAGATCAGTGCAGGGTCAGCCAGCGCCGCGCCTGTCGTCAGGGCCAATGCAGCGGTTGCGCTGAACATTTTGGTCATAAGGGTCATAATACTCTCCCAGAGCGTTGATGATGGGAGGGGGCAGGTGGCCTCCCCCCCGAAAAGCCGAGCCGGACGTTGCCGGATCATGCCAAGATAAGGCCCGTTGGGGGCAAAAAGATCAACCGCTTTTTGAAACGTGGCTCTTGAATTTTGATCGAAAGGTCAAAAGTTAATCAGATTGTTGCGGTGAAACTGATAATCGCATCACATCAGCCCCTTCTGCGGTCCCGTCTGGTCGGGCATAGTATTTTGGCCGATGTCCAACCACAGTGAATCCGGCCTTAAAATAAAGGGATTTTGCGGGATCATTGGTTTGGGCGACCTCAAGAAATATTGAGACGACGCCAGCCGCTTTGACCTGATCAATAAATGCACCAATTGCGGCTTTGGCCAAACCCAGGCGCTGAAAATCGGGATGTGTGGCGATTGTCAGGACTTCTGCCTCGTCTCCGATGATCCGTGCCAAGATAAATGACTTGGCGTCACCCAAGAGAATCACACCCGGTTGCGAAAGCAGATTTTCAAACTCATCTGCCGACCATGGCCGCGATTGTGTGAACGCCAATGCATGGGTTGTGGCCAAGGTTGCGGCCGTTGTCACGGCAGGATGACCGGCGGCGCATCCCGCGGTGGTGCGGCATCCGCAGCACGGATATAGAGCGGCGCGGGCGAGGGATATTGTGGCGCAGCACGCATCGCAGAGATATGTGCAATCTGTGCGATATGATCGGCCATTGTGTAGTCGGATGAGCTTGGGGCCGCGGTCTTACCCTCAACATCGGGACGCAGGATCGGTTTTCCCGTTTGATCAGGATCGTCGAAGTAGTCTTGGCCGCGAGGGGCGGGAACCGACGTTTGCGTTGATCCAGACAGGGCGCGCGTTGTGTCGAAAAACGATACACCAACCACGGGTATTTTGAGCCCAAGTGCCAGACCACGTGCCGCACTGACCGAAATGCGGATGCCGGTAAAGTTGCCCGGTCCAATGCCAACGCCGATCGCGTCAAGGTCTGCCCATGACAGCCCTGCCTGTTGTAGGATGCGTTCAAGCATGGGCATCAAATGTTCGGCTTGTCCTTTTGCCATGTCGTCAACCTGCACGGCCACTTGGCCGTTTTGCAGCAAGGCAACAGCGCAAGCTGGCCCCGAGGTATCAAATGCAAGAACGGTTTTTGCGGTCACGGTTTGGACCATGACAATGGCTTGGTCGCGTGGCGTGTCAGTTTGCCTTTTGCTTCAAGATCAAGTTGCACAGTTTTCGCCCACCACCCAGCCGTCGCCCCCGCAGGGAACAGCGCATCTGGCAAATGTTTCTTCGCCGCTTCTTTGATCTGTTTTGCTGTCATGGGGTCGGGTCCGATCACTTGCATCATGGCGTCATGCATCGCCATATACTTCGCCGCATCCACATTCGTGGTCTGCCCGGGGACGTTTACATTTTCGACGGCTATCTTGTTGGTCATGCGACAATAATAGCGACAATTCCAGCCCGTATCTAGTCACCCAAAAGGGTGTCGCGGGCTGTGCCGTTTTCTTTTGGAATATCGTCATCCATGTGCAGCCAAGGCAAGGCGCGATTGGCAAAGCAATGCACTTGCGGGACCAGATCGTCTGCATTTTCGATAATGCCAAGCGGCAGATAGATCTGTTGTGGAAGATAATCAAAGGTTGCAGCTAAGGGCGATCCGCAAGAATTGCAATTCCAACGGCGCACACCCGCATTGATTTGCACGCCATTTCCGTCCAAGCCAGAAACGCACTTGGGATCAAAGGCCGCAAACGCGGGAGCGGGTGCGCCTGTCCAGCGTTTGCAGTCGGCACAGTGACACATCGCTACGGTTTGTGCCGCGCCGTGGACTTCAAGTTGGGTTGCACCGCAATAACAGCGGGCGCGGTAACCCTGCATCAGGCCGCGACGGGGCGAACTTCGACGACTTCGGGGATGTAATGCCGGAGCAGGTTTTCGATACCCATTTTCAGCGTCAAAGTGGACGATGGGCATCCTGCACAAGCACCTTGCATATGCAAGTAAACAACACCGCGTTCAAAGCCATGGAACGTGATGTCACCACCGTCTTGGGCCACGGCGGGGCGGACACGGGTATCAAGCAATTCCTTGATTTGATCCACGATGGCGCCGTCTTCGCCAGTGTGTTCAGCGTGACCGGACGCGGCCGCGTGATTGTCGGCCATGACAGGCTGACCGGATTGGTAGTGTTCCATGATCGCGCCAAGGATCGCTGGTTTGATGTGATCCCATTCAGTGTCATCTGCTTTGGTCACGGTGACAAAATCAGTGCCAAAGAAAACGCCGGTGACGCCATTTACCGCAAAGATGCGTGCCGCCAAAGGGGAACCAGCCCCCGCATCGGGTGTCGGGAAATCCGCCGTGCCCATGTCCAATACGTTCTGACCGGGCAGAAATTTCAGCGTTGCTGGGTTTGGCGTGGATTCGGTTTGGATAAACATGGTCGTCACCTTTGTTTGAGTCCCATCCGATATGCGCATCATGGGCTGTTTCGTCAAGGGATAGGCGGTTGGATCGCCGTGCTAGCGCACGCCGATCCGCCGGGGCGCTGCCCCGGACCCCGGAGTATTTTAGAAAAAGCGAGGCGGGGTTAAGTAATCGCTTCAAGCCGTTCTTTGGACAGGTCCCCCGGCACGATCGTGATCGGCACGGGCAAGCTGCCGGATTGGCGCGAAAGTGCTGTCACAAGCGGGCCGGGCCCTTTGTTGTCTGTGCCTGCGCCAAGGACGAGGACGCCGATATCTTTGTCTTCGTTGATCTGGGCCATGATTTCGGTCAGGGGTTCACCTTCGCGAATGACGAGTTCTGGGTCGATGTCCTGTTTGTCCCGCATCCATTTGGCGAAAACTTCGAAATGGACTTCGATCCGTTCGCGGGCCTCTTCGCGCATGATGTTGCCGACGCCGATCCAGTGGTTGAACTCTTCTGGCTCGATGATTGAGAGCACCTCGACCCCGCCACCAGAATTTGCGGCCCTCATTGCTGCAAAACGCATCGCGTTCAGGCATTCCCGGCTGTCATCAAGCACGACAAGAAACTTGCGCATGGTATTTCCTTTGGGTGTTTCGACCGCAACTGTGCCGCAAGGCACGCAGGCTGGCAACTGTTAGCTGCGCAGCATGCCGACGATATCGTAGGTCTGGCGCAAGATTGGCTCCGCTATTTCACGCGCACGATCAGCCCCATTCCCAAGAATCCGGTCGATTTCGGCAGGATCGTCCATCAGCCTTGCCATTTCTGTTGAAATCGGCGCGAGTTTTGCAACCGCCAGATCCGCGAGAGCGGGTTTGAAACGCCCCCACTGGGCGCCTGCGTATTCCCCGATAACATCAGCGGGCGTGACATCGTTCAACGACGCGTAAATCTCGACAAGATTGCGCGCCTCTGGCCGTGTGGCCAAACCTTCGACGGTTTCGGGAAGCGGTTCTGGGTCGGTCTTTGCCTTTTTGAATTTCTTGGCGATTTTGTCGGCATCATCGGTCATGTTGATGCGTTCCATGTCGCTTTCACCCGATTTTGACATCTTTTTGGTCCCGTCGCGCAAGTTCATCACGCGGGTCGCGGGGCCGTCGATGACGGGGGTCGTTTCGGGAAAGAAATCAACTTTGTAGTCGTGGTTGAACTTGTTCGCGATGTCGCGGGTCAGCTCAACGTGCTGTTTTTGATCCTCGCCCACGGGCACATGGGTCGCGTGATAGAGCAGAATATCAGCCGCCATCAGCGCAGGATAAGCATAAAGGCCGAGCGAATGTTTCTCTGCGTTGCTGCCTGCCTTGTCCTTGAATTGGGTCATGCGGTTCATCCAGCCGACACGCGCCACGCAGTTGAATATCCACCCCAGTTCGGCGTGTGCGCTGACTTGGGATTGATTGAACAAAATGGATTGCGTTGGATCAAGGCCAGCGGCCAAATAGCCAGCGGCGACTTCGCGTGTGGCGTTGGCAAGTTCTGCCGGATCCTGCCAGACGGTGATCGCGTGCATGTCGACCACGCAATAGATGGTTTCCATCTGGCCCTGCATCCCCACAAACCGTTTGATCGCGCCCAGATAGTTGCCAAGCTGCAAACCACCAGAGGGTTTGATCCCAGAGAAAACGCGCGGTGTGAAGGATGTATCAGTCATAGGATCGGTCCGGTCTGGATTATTGGGTCAGTTGCGCATACCCATGCCAGACGCCCTTAGAAAACTCAACAGTCTGCGAAAGCCTGCGCCTATGTCATATGATGAACCTGCCGTTAATCCGATCCCGCCTGTGGTGATTGTCTTGTGTCTGATCGTGGTCTTAGTCGAATTCGCGCTGTCCGCTGCGGCGGCAGGCATGATTGGTGGCCCGCAGGGGATTGGCTGGCGCGTGGCCGCGATGCAGGATTATGGCTATTCCCCGCTGGTCATGGACCGAGTGCTGTCTGTGGGTGATTATAGCTTTGATCTGCTCAAACGGTTTGTGACCTACGGGTTTGTGCATGTCAGCTTTACCCACGCATTGTTTGCTGCTGCCTTGCTTTTGGCGTTGGGCAAATTTGTGGGTGACGTTTTTCGGACAAGTGCGGTGCTGATCGTGACCATTGGGTCATTGATTGTCGGGGCTGTTGTTTTCGGGCTGGTGGCACAAGGTAACGCGCCGTTGTTGGGGATTTATCCTGCGGTTTACGGGCTGATTGGTGCATTCACATATATCCTTTGGGTGCGGCTTGGCGCGACTGGACAGAACCAAGCCAAGGCGTTTCAGCTGATCGGGTTCCTATTGGGATTGCAGTTGGTGTTCGGCCTGATTTTTGGCAGCGACCTAAGTTGGGTCGCCGAACTGACCGGCTTTGCCTATGGATTTCTTGTGTCTATCATCGTGGCACCCGGCGGATGGTCGGCATTGTTGGCAAAACTGCGGCAGCGATCCTAACGGCGCAATGCGCGTTTGAATTCGCCCAAGCGGAATGCGCCAAACAACTGACCAAAGCCAAAGTAGCTGATGATGCCTGTCGCGATCAGGATCAATAGTCCCAAGTAGCGCCAGCTTGTGATGCCCAACATGGGCGACAAGATCATTTTGGCGAGCATCAACACAGCACCCATCGCGAGTGCGGCGCCGACGATGCGCCAGATACGTTTTTTAAACCGTTCGTCAAAATGGGCCGCATCGCCCATCGTGCGTGTGCCGCGCGCCAGCATCCAGACCATCGCCCAAGCGGTCAATGTCGTTGCAATCGCGGCTGCGATAAAGCCGATGTAGACCGCCAATCCGACCGCAAGCACCAGATTGATCACCATTGCCGCAAGCGCAAAGTAGAATGGGCGCTTGGTGTCTTCGCGCGCGAAATAAAGCGGTTGCAACGTTTTTTGCAGCACAAACGCAGGAAGGCCGAGGCCGTAAACCGCGACGGCCATTGCCGTTGCCATTGTGTCATCAACCGTAAATGCGCCGCGTTGGAATAACACCCCTACCAGCGGGATTGGGATGGCGACCAATGCCACGGCGGCAGGAATGGTCAGGGCGAGTGAAATCTCGCTTGCGCGGTTGAACGCATCACGCCCGCCCGCATGATCGCCTGCGCGCAGACGGCGGGACAAATCGGGCAGCAAGACCACGCCAATCGCAATGCCAACCACGCCAAGCGGCAACTGATACAACCGGTCGGCATAGTTCAGCCACGCCACCGCTCCGTCAAAGAAGCTGGCGACTTGGCGGCCGACCAAAAGGTTGATTTGCACCACGCCACCAGCAAGTGCTGCGGGGGCCGCGATCAGCGCAAGTTTTTTCAGATCAGGGGTGAGCTTGGGCATCCGCAACCGCATGGGAAACCCAGCGCGTTTGGCCGCCACGAAAACCAGCGCCATTTGCGCAATGCCACCGATAGGGACCGCCCAAGCAAGCGTTGTGCCGATGTCGTAGGTATCGGGGTCGATGAACAGCGTGATACCGACCAACGCCACAATGAAAATCACGTTGAGCAGCACAGGTGCGGCAGCAGCGGCGACAAAGCGGCCCGTGGCGTTCAACACACCCGACAGCAGCGCCGACAGCGAGATGAACAATATATATGGAAATGCGATCCGGCCATAGGTGACGGTCAGATCAAACCGTTCGTCCGCCATAAAGCCTGACGCCATCGCCGCGACCAATGCGGGCATTGCGATGATCCCGATGGTGGTGAATACCGTTAGCAGGAACGCCATGCCGACAAATGCATCTTGGGCGAATGTGGCGGGGTCATCGCCACCTTCGACCTTTTTGGAAAACATCGGCACAAAGGCCATGTTAAACGCGCCCTCGGCAAAGAAGCGGCGAAATAGATTGGGCAGTGAAAACGCGATCAGGAATGCCTCGGCCACGGGCCCCGTGCCCAGAAAGCTGGCAATCAAGATATCGCGCACAAAACCCAGCACACGCGACAAAAGCGTCCAGATGCCGACCGTAAAAAAGCCAGCCATCAAGCGGATCGGTTTCATGCCTGTGCCCTTTCGGCGCCTTGCAAAATTGCCTCGCGCAGTTTGCGTTCCAACCCGTCGCGTTTGGATTGCGCGTGGTATTTCAGGCCAACCATATCCTTGACATAGAACGTATCCACGACTTGTTCGCCGAAGGTCGCGATCACAGCGCTTGCGATATAGACGTGGTTGTTGGCAAGCGTGCGGGTCAGATCAAACAACAGGCCAGGGCGGTCGCGGGTATCAACCTCGATGATGGTGTAAATCTCTGACCCTGTGTTATCAAATGTGATATGTGTCGGCACACGGAACGCGCGCTCGCGTTTTTTGATTTTGTCGCGGTCTTTGAGCGCATCACGGGCGACGACCTCACCGCGCAATGTGCGCGAGATCATCTGCCGCAAACGGGGCAGGCGCGATGCCTCATACGGGCTGCCATCGGCGTCTTGAATCCAGAAAACGGCGGTCGCATAGCCATCCTTGGACGTATAGGTGCGCGCATCAACGACATTTGCACCCACAAGCGCCAATGCCCCCGTCATGCGGCTGAACAAACCCGGGTGGTCAACCATGGCAAGACAGGCCCGGGTCGCATCGCGGTCATCGTCCAGCATCAGGTCGATGCTGATTTCGTCATCATTCACATCGCGTAGCAAATCTGCAAAAATGCGGTGTGTCGGCAGCGGAAGACCTTGCCAATAGGGGCCATAATGCCGGCTGGTTTCAACGCGGATATCCTTGGCATCCCATCCATCCAACGCCGCACGCAGGGCGCGTTTTGCCTCTGTCTCTCGGGATTCGCGGTTCAGGTCCTCAAGGCCGTTTTCAAGCGCGTCCTTGGTGGCCTTGTGCAGGTTGCGGATCAGCACCGCCTTCCAGTTGTTCCACGTGCCCGGCCCGACTCCGCGAATGTCACAAACCGTCAGGACGGTCAGCAGATCCAGCCGTTCAACGGTTTTCACCATTTTGGCAAAGTCGCGGACGGTGCGTGGTTCTGCAATATCGCGTTTTTGCGCAACATCTGACATCAAAAGGTGATAGCGGATAAGCCATTCGACCGTTTCACATTCCTTTTTGGTCAGCCCAAGGCGAGGGGCGACAACGCGGGCAATCTTGGCCCCCAGAATCGAATGATCGTCGGGCTGCCCTTTGCCAATATCGTGCAGCAGCAACGCCACATAGATCACGCGCCTATTGACGCCGCGTTTGAGGATGGATGAAGCGACTGGCAGTTCTTCGATCAGCTCTTCCCGCTCGATCTGAGCAAGGTGGCTGATGGTTTGGATCGTATGCTCATCAACGGTATAGTGGTGATACATATTGAACTGCATCATCGCGACGATATTGGCAAATTCAGGGATGAAAGCGCCCAGCACGCCAAGTTCGTTCATCCGGCGCAGGCCGCGTTCGGGATTTCCGTGTTTGAGCATAATGCCCAAGAAAAGCTTGGCCGCGTCTTTATTGTTTTGCATGTCCGTGTCGATTAGATGCAAATTCGCGGCGATCAATCGCATCGCTTCGGGGTGCAATAAAGTGCCTGTGCGTAACGCTTCTTCAAAAATCCGCAGCAGGTTCAATGGGTCGGCAAGAAACCCATCCACATCCGCAACTGTGATCCGGTTTTGCAAAATGGCATAGGGTGGCTTTGTCTTTTTGCGGCGCTTGAAAAACCGTTCCAGCATGGGTTCGGTTTTGGTGTGCGCCTCTTCTTGCGCGGTCAGGAAAACACGGGTTAGGTCGCCAACTTGGGTCGCGTGGCGGAAATAGTCTTGCATGAAATGTTCAACGGCCCGCCGTCCGTCGCCATCGTCATATCCCATGCGTGCGGCCACTTCGACCTGAAGATCGAAAGTCAGCTGATCTGTTGGCCGCTTGGTTACAAGATGCAGGTGACAACGCACTGCCCACAAAAATTCCTCCGCGTTGCGGAAGGTGTCGTATTCGTCTTGGGTAAATAGCTTGTGGTCCACGAGCTCGGACGCGTTTTTCACCCCGTTCACATATTTGCCGATCCAGTAAAGCGATTGCAGATCGCGCAGACCGCCTTTGCCCTCTTTGACATTGGGCTCGACCATATAGCGTTGGCCGCCTTGTTTGCGGTGGCGTTCATCACGCTCTGTCAGTTTGGCCTCGATGAATTCGGGCGCAGTGGATTTGAATAATTCCGACCAAAGCCGCTGTCCCAATTCCTCTGACAGGGCGACATCACCCGCAATAAACCGGTGCTCAACCAAAGATGTGCGGATCGTGAAATCTTCGCGGGCAAGGCGGATGCAATCCTTCACCGTGCGGCTTGCGTGGCCTACCTTTAGCTTAAGGTCCCACAAAATATATAGCATAGATTCGATCACGCTTTCGGCCCAAGGCGTGATTTTGTAAGGTGTTAGAAACAGCAAATCGACATCGGATTGCGGGGCCATTTCGCCGCGCCCATAGCCGCCAACAGCAATCAGCGAAAGACGTTCGCTTTCTGTTGGGTTGGGCAAAGGATGCAAGACTTGCGCCGCGACGAACAATGCTTCTTGCACGATTTGATCGGTCAGCCAGCTGATGGCGCGGGTTGTTTGGCGTGCATTAAAGGGATCGGCTTGGAATGCGTCCGTGATCGTTTGCCGACCCGCGGTTTGTGCTTCATTCAAGACCGACACTGCGGCCTTGCGGATTTCGCGCGCATCGTTTGCGTCTTTGATCGCTGCCGTCAGTTGGTCACGCACAACTGCGTTGTCAAAAATGGATTGCGCCGGACAGATCAATCTATCCGGCGCAGCCTGTGTATTTTGTGTCGCTATGTTCAAGGTTTAAAGGCCAGCCCCGCCAAAGCCGCGTGGCGCTGCTTCCAATATGACAACCTGATTGTTGCGGATGGTTGCGACAGCCAAGGCCCGTTCATTTTGACCATTCGCCAAAAGCCGGAAAATACCTGAAGTCCCTTGGAACCCTTGGGATGCGGTCAGCGCATTTTTGGTCAGCGCATTTGCATTGCCCCGCGAAACCAGTGCCCCGATTGCTGCAATTCCATCAAAGGCCAATCCAGCCAACGGATGCGGCGTATCGCCATATGCGGCTGAATAGCGGCTTTCGAACAGATTTTTCATATTCTGGTCGGGAATTGCGAAAAGACCACCCTGTAGGCCCGGAAGCGCAAGCGCCTGTGGCGCGGAATTCCACGGACGCAGACCAATATACTGGGCGTCTGTCGGGCTTAGGCCTGCCTCTGGCAATGCCGTCGCAAGGATTGGCAAATCAGCATTCACGCCAGCGGTTAGGAATACCGCGTCAGCGCCGCCTGCCTTGGCAGTCGCAGCAATACGCGCTGCCGAAGACACGATGCCTTGTTGTGACAACGCATAGCTTTCGATGCCTGCGACCTGACCACCATTATTGCGCACAGCTGTGGCAATCGCGTCGCGTCCGAACTCTCCCGCAAGGTCTTGGCCGTGCACGATTGCGTAGCGGCTGATACCTTGGCGGTTAGAATACTGGACCAAGCGGTTGGCTGTGTTCTGGAATGTTGCACCCAGAACAAACACATTGCCGCCCGCGATGGATGGGTTGTTGGAAAACGCCAACACGTTCACATTGCGATCAGCAACTGCAACACCCGCGGCGTTTGCTGCGTCACCAAATAGTGGCCCAAGAATGATCTTGGCCCCTTCGTTGACAGCGCGCGTTGCAACGGCGGCAGCCTGCACCGGATCAGCTCCGGTGTTATAGACCCGCAAATCAATGCGCACGTTATTCAAATCTGAAATCGCCAAGCGGGCTGCGTTTTCAAGGTTCGAGGCCAAAAAGCTATCGGTCCCTTCGCCGGACCCGCCGGGCACCAAAAGTGCAACCTGAACAGGGGCGTTGGGGTCAATTCGTTGTCCTGTGTTTCCACCAGAACTGGCAAGCGAGATCGGATCACATGCGGCAAGCCAAACAAATGACATCAGCGCAAAAATACGTGCAACCGTCTTGCGGGCACTGGGTAAACGGGCAAACATAGCTTAAAAACTCCCTTGTGGTGGCTTGACCTTATTGTCTGGATCGCGGACGTGCGACCATGGTCTTCACTCGGGAACCATATTAGCGCCTCAACCTCAAGGGTCCAGCTATGAATTTTGTGACCAAGCCGCTCTCCGCCGGTCTGTATTTTGTCGCCACACCCATCGGGTCGGCGCGGGATATGACATTGCGTGGCCTTGATATTTTGGCATCCGCGGATGTTTTGGCCGCCGAAGATACCCGTACAGCCCGAAAATTGATGGAAATTCATGGTGTTCCGCTGAATGGCCGTCAGGTGGTGGCATTTCATGATCACACAAACGATGCGGCGGCCAAGCGATTTGTTGATGCCATCACTGCGGGTCAGTCGGTTGCCTATGTATCGGAAGCAGGCACGCCGTTGGTGGCTGATCCCGGATACGAGCTTGGCCGGGCGGTCATTGATGCAGGTTTGCCCGTGACTACGGCACCCGGTGCATCCGCGGTTCTGGCTGCTTTAACGGTGTCAGGCTTGCCGACCGACCGTTTTGCGTTTGTGGGTTTCCTGCCTGCCAGCAAACAACAGCGAGAAACAGAAATCGCGGGGCTGCGCGACACGCCGTTCACGCTTGTGTTTTACGAAAGCCCGAAACGCGTTAGCGCGATGTTAACCAGTTTGCGCGACGTTTTGGGGGCGGATCGGCAGGCGGTTGTGTGCCGTGAACTGACCAAAAAATTCGAAGAAACCCAGCGCGGTTCGCTGGGGGATTTGTGCACAGCGTTTGATGGACGCGCTGTAAAAGGTGAACTGGTTGTTCTTGTCGGCCGTGCAGGTGCGACAGAAGTGGCCGAGATGGATGTAGAAACAGCCTTGCGTGACGCGATGAAAACCATGCGTGTAAAAGATGCCGCGACTGTTGTCGCCGGTGCGCTGGGCTTACCAAGGCGGCAAGTTTATCAAATGGCGCTTACCCTTGGGGATGATGATTGAGCGGCCAAACCGGATACCACGCGGGACGCGTTGCCGAAGATATCGTTGCGCGTGATTACGCACGTCGCAACCATTTGTTGGCCGCGAAACGTTGGCGCGGGCAGGGCGGCGAGATTGATTTGATCATGCGACAAGGTGAACAGGTTGTTTTCATCGAGGTTAAGAAAAGCCGCAGTTTTGATCGGGCCGCGACACGCCTGAGCGACCGCCAAATGCACCGGTTGGTCGCAGCGGGAGGAGAGTTTCTGGCCGGTGAACCAAACGGTCAGCTGACTGATGTGCGGTTCGATCTGGCGATGGTGGATGGCCGAGGGGACGTGCGCATCATCGAAAATGCATTTGGTGAAGCATAGCAGTGGTTGAACCACCCGCGTCCTTGCGCCATGTATCAATGACCACCGCCCAACAAGAGGTCTGATATGTCCCTAAAAGTCGCCATCCAGATGGACCCGATCGGTCCGATTGATATCAACGCGGACAGCTCTTTTCGCATCGCAGAAGAGGCTCAGGCGCGGGGACATTCGCTGTTTTATTACACGCCCGACAAGCTCGCCTATCAAGAAGGGCGCGTGACAGCGCGCGGCTGGCCATTGACCGTGCAGCGCGTCGAAGGTGATCATTTCCGTCTGGGCGACGAAGTTGAAGTTGATCTGTCGGATTTTGATGTGGTCTGGCTGCGCCAAGATCCGCCATTCGACATGGGCTATATCACGACGACGCATATCTTGGACATGATCCACCCTGATACATTGGTGGTGAATGATCCGACGTGGGTGCGCAATTATCCTGAAAAGCTGTTGGTGCTGGATTTCCCGACCCTAACGCCACCCACAATGATCGCGCGTGATCTCGAAACGCTCAAATCGTTTCGGGCACGGCATGGCGATGTGATTTTGAAACCGCTGTATGGCAACGGTGGTGCGGGCGTGTTCAAGCTGCGCCAAGATGATAGCAACCTTGCGTCGCTTCATGAGATGTTTTCGGGCATCAACCGTGAACCCTTGATTATGCAAAAGTTTTTGCCGGACGTGTCCAAAGGCGATAAGCGCGTGATTTTGGTTGATGGTGAACCTGTTGGTGCGATCAACCGTGTCCCTGCACAGGGGGAAACGCGATCAAACATGCATGTGGGTGGACGCCCCGAAAAGGTGGAATTGACCGACCGGGACCGCGAGATTTGCGCCGCGATTGGTCCGCTTTTGCGTGAAAAAGGCCAGATTTTCGTGGGCATTGATGTGATTGGTGATTGGTTGACGGAAATCAACGTCACCTCGCCCACGGGCCTGCAAGAGTTGGAACGCTTTGACGGAACAAACGTGACTGCCAAAATTTGGGAAGCGATTGAGGCGCGTCGCTAATCATCCTTGGACAGCGCAAGCCGGAAGCTGATGGCTTCTGCGATATGGGCGTGCTGCACGGCATCTGAACCGTCCAGATCAGCGATGGTGCGGGCAACGCGTAACACGCGGTGGTATCCACGCGCCGACAGTCCAAACCGATCCGCCACGCGGGTTAATAATGTGCGCCCCTCGGCGTCGGGGCGGGCGATGTCATCCAGCACTTTCCCTTCGGCATCTGCATTCACGCGCATGCCGTCGACGTCTGAAAAGCGTTTCGTTTGCGCGTCGCGGGCCAATGCCACACGCGCAGCAATCTGGGCGGAACTATCGCCATCCTGCGGCAAGTCCAGATCGGTAAAAGCCACGGGCGGCACTTCTACCCGCAGATCAAAACGGTCCATCAACGGTCCTGAAATACGGCTCATGTAATCCTCGCCGCAAATGGGGGCTTTGGAACATGCGCGATTTGCGTCCGTAAGATACCCGCATTTGCAGGGGTTCGCGGCGGCTACCAGCATGAACTGGCAGGGGTATTTCACATGGGCGTTGGCGCGCGCCACGATGACCTCTCCGTTTTCGATGGGTTGGCGCAGGGTTTCCAGAACGGCGCGCGGGAATTCGGGAAATTCATCCATGAACAACACGCCATTGTGCGCAAGGCTGATTTCACCTGGTTTCGCGCCGCGTCCGCCACCCACAATAGCCGCCATTGATGCGGTATGATGGGGTTCGCGAAACGGGCGTTCGCGGTTGATGCCCCCTTCTTCCAGCAGGCCAGAGATTGAATGAATCATGGATGTTTCCAGCGCCTCGGACGGCGTAAGCGGCGGCAGGATACCAGGAATGCGACCCGCAAGCATGGATTTGCCTGACCCCGGCGGCCCGACGAGCAACAGGTGATGCCGCCCGGCCGCCGCGATTTCCAAGGCGCGTTTGGCGCGTTCTTGGCCTTTTACCTCGGCCATGTCACGAATTTGCGGGCTGGTCAGCACCTCTCCCGGAACGGAGGGGGCGATGATGGATTGGCCGGTGAAATGGCGAATGACCTCTGTCAAAGTGCGCGGTGCGATGACCTTGGCGTTGCCGACCCATGCCGCTTCTGCCCCTGATGCGCGGGGGCACAAAAGTTGGCGGTTTTCGCTGGCGGCGGCCATTGCCGCGGGCAATGCTCCCACAACTGGAACGAGCCCGCCGTCCAGCGATAGCTCTCCCAATGCGACTGTCTGTGCGGCATCATCCGCAGGAATGATGTCGAGCGCTGCAAGCAATGCGACCGCAATCGGCAGGTCAAAGTGGGATCCGATTTTGGGCAGGTCAGCTGGCGACAGGTTAACCGTGATCCGTTTGGACGGCAGCGCGATCGACATTGCGCTAAGGGCTGATCGCACACGTTCACGGGCCTCTGACACCGCTTTGTCCGGCAGGCCGACGATGGAAAACGCAGGGATGCCGGGTGCGACGGCGCATTGCACCTCCACCATGCGTGCGTCGATCCCGTCGAACGCAACTGTATATGCCAGCGCCGCCATGCCGCCCCCAATTATAACTTGGTTAACGGCTAAACAGCGCTGGTTTAAGAATAGTTAATAAGCGTTAAAGCAGTGCCATAAATTTGGGCCATGCGGCGGGGTCGGCCACAGTTTTATCCCGACAGAACGCGTTGCAGAACCCGAACACGCGCCCGCCTGTTTCCAGGAAGTGTGTGACCGGATCACCTGAATATGGACAGGCCGTGTTTTCGGATGCGCTGTTATCGGTTGCTTGGGCCGCGATCGGGGCAGGGCCACGCCATGGAACCTGTGGCAAATCCATTTCAAACTTGGGCAGCGTCGGCTCGTTCGCAAGACCCATCGCACGCCACCTTCGCAGCGCAGGATCAGCAAGATGGGCCGCGACATACGCCTTTGTCGTGGGGCGCGTATCAAATCCATAGGTTGCAAGCCGCGTTGCCATTGGCGCGAAAATCGCATCCACCAACGAATACTCTCCGCAAAGCCAAGGCCCACTGCTGCCCGTCACGTCGCGGGCATGGGTCCAGATTTGCTCCAGACGGTCAAGCTCTGCTGCGATGGGTGCGGGTGGTGTGACGGCGGCGTAGGCAACCCGCAAATTCACGGCCCAATCACCGCGCAATCCACCAAAGGATGAATGCATTTCATTGGCCAATGCCCGTGCAGTACCGCGCGCCAACGGATCGCTTGGCCAAAATGCGATGTCGGGGTGCCGCGATGCCAATTCTTCGGCGATTGCCATGCTGTCATTGAGGATCGCACCGTCGGGCGCGATGACAGTTGGCAAGGTGCGGGCGGGCGCAAGTGCGGCCAGCATGGGGCGCAATTCCGCCTCTGAATTCGGGCGGTAGTAGGTTGATTTGACCTGATCACCAAGGCCGAACCGATTGAACATAAGATAGGCCGCGATGGACCAGCTAAAATAGAGGCGATTGCCGATATGTAATTGATAAGTCATGGGGTGACGTTACCCCGCAGTATTACAGTGCGCCAACAACAATGAGTGGTCTGAAGTATCACGCAACGTGATTGATAATCGGCGCAGACCATGATCCCGCCGTTTCGATTTTCGTGACCGACAGGTTGCTGATTTTGTGGCTGAACGCGGTGTAGGCATCAATGCCAAGCGCCCGCTGCACTTGGGTCAGGATCACCCCGAAATGGGCAACAACAATCAGGTTTTCATGCCCAAGATCGACATAGCGATCAATCGCACCATCCACACGGCTGCGCACCATATTCCAGCTTTCGCCATTTGGTGGGGCAACGTCACCCGGCGTTTCCCAATAGGCGCGCAACAAATCACGATCAAGTGCCTCGGCCTGGGGAAACGTCAGACCGTCCCATGCACCAAAATTAATCTCTCTTAATGCGGGATCGTGGGTCAGGCGATTAGGGCGCTGCAATGCATCCGCGGTCGCAACGGCGCGGATCAAATCGGACGACACGATTGGTGCATCCGGCAAGGTTGCGCGCAACCGCGCCAGTCCAGCAGTATCGGACAGATCGGCGGGCAGATCTGTCCATCCGATCATCGCTTTTGCGTGGGTTGGTCCGTGCCGCACCAGCCAAAGGGTGGTCACGGCATTTGCCCTTTTAGGACGAGGGGAAGACCCGCCATCACGGCCACCACGCATCCGGCATCTGATGCGATCTGTTGATTAAGCGCACCCTGCGCATTGCGAAATTTGCGCGATAATGCGTTGTCGGGAACAATACCCATGCCAACTTCGTTTGAAACAACGACAATCGGGTTGCAGCTGCTTGTGAGGGCGGAAATAAGCGCGTGGGTTTGTTCGTCTAGATCATGCTCACCCAAGATCACATTGGTCAGCCATAGCGTGGCGCAGTCCAGCAAAATAACGGACCCATCCGGTGCGGATTGAATTGCGCCTGCAACATCAACTGGTGCCTCGATTGTTTTCCAGTCTGACCCACGTTGGGTCAAATGTCGTGAAACCTTGTCGGCCATTTCATCGTCGAACACTTGGGCGGTCGCGATATAGACCTTGTCCAACCCGCTTTTTTTACAAAGAGATTCCGCGAATTTTGATTTTCCGCTGGAAGCGCCCCCTAGGACCAAAGTGAGATTGGGCAAATTATTCATGCAACTTTTTCTGATCTGATGCGTTGGGCCGTGCGTAGATAAAACAATTAGCACAATAAGTGCCGCTCACAAGTTCTGGGGAGAAGTTAAAGATGGCCATCGGTATTTATTCGGACCAATCGTTTTCACGCACCGCGATGAAGGCTGAAATGCTGGACGCGGAAACCGAGTTGGCGCTTGCCTATGCTTGGCGCGACCAACGCGATGAACAGGCGCTTCACCGTTTGATCACTGCCTATATGCGCCTCGCCATCTCAATGGCGTCCAAATTCAAGCGTTACGGCGCCCCGATGAATGACCTGATCCAAGAGGCGTCTGTTGGTCTGATGAAGGCCGCTGATAAATTTGACCCCGACCGTGGCGTTCGTTTTTCGACTTACGCGGTATGGTGGATTAAGGCGTCCATTCAGGACCATGTGATGCGCAACTGGTCGATGGTGCGCACCGGTTCCACATCGTCCCAAAAGTCGTTGTTTTTTAACATGCGTCGCGTGCAGGCCCGTCTGGAAAGAGAAGCGGCCGCCGAAGGGAAAACGCTGGAACGTCACGTCCTGCTGCAAGAGATTGCGACCGAAGTTGGCGTGCCGTTGCATGATGTTGAGATGATGGATGGCCGACTGTCGGGGTCTGATTTTTCACTCAATGTGACCCAATCGTCCGAGGACGAAGGCCGCGAATGGATTGATGTGTTGGAAGACGGGTCTGCGCAGGCAGAGGAAACCGTCACAAACAGCCATGATAATGACACGCTGCGTCAATGGTTGGTGACTGCGCTGACATCTTTGAATGATCGTGAACAGTTTATCGTTCGCGAACGCAAGATGCGCGACGATCCCCGCACCCTTGAAAGCTTGGGTGGTGAACTGGGCCTGTCCAAAGAACGTGTGCGTCAGCTAGAGGCGGCCGCATTTGGCAAAATGCGCAAGAGCCTTGAGGCGCAAAGCCCAGAGGTCGCATCTTTCCTTGCCTAACGGCGCATTGTCATTGCCGCCATTTGTGCCCTAATGTCGCCTTCGGATAGACCGGAGGCGTCACATGTTAGCTGACAAACATATTCTTTTGATCATTGGCGGCGGCATCGCTGCGTTCAAATCGCTGGATTTGATCCGCAGGCTGCGCGAACGTGGTGCAAAGGTGACGCCCGTGTTGACCAAGGCAGGGTCGGAGTTTGTCACCCCTCTTAGCGTGTCCGCACTGGCTGGAGAAAAGATTTACCAAGACCTTTTTGATCTGACCTCAGAGGCTGAGATGGGTCATATCGAGTTGTCTCGCGCTGCTGATCTGATCGTTGTAGCCCCCGCCACTGCTGATTTGCTGGCAAAGATGAATGCCGGGTTGGCGAATGATCTGGCCTCCACGTTATTGCTGGCGACCGACAAGCGGGTGCTTGTCGCCCCATCGATGAATGTGCGGATGTGGGAACATGCGGCCACGCAACGCAACATCGCGCAGCTTACCGATGATGGTATTTTGTTTGTCGGACCGGGCGAAGGCGACATGGCCTGCGGTGAATACGGGCCAGGGCGCCTGGCCGAACCGCTTGAAATTGTGGCGGCCATTGATGCCGCGATTTCAGATGGACCATTGAAGGGTAAACATGTGCTGGTCACATCGGGGCCAACCCACGAGCCGATTGATCCTGTCCGCTATATCGCAAACAGATCGTCAGGGGCGCAAGGCACGGCGATTGCCCGCGCCTTGGCAGCACTTGGCGCGGACGTGACATTTGTGACTGGTCCCGCGGATGTGCCACCGCCGATGGGCGTAAACGTGGTCAAGGTGCAGACAGCGGCGCAAATGCTGGCCGCAGTGCAAGATGCACCCGCCGCTGATGCTGCGATTTTTGCTGCCGCCGTGGCCGACTGGCATGTTGCAAATGCGGGCGATAGCAAAATCAAGAAAGATGGTAATGGATTGCCCACGTTGGATTTTGCCGAAAACCCCGACATTCTGGCGACTGTGTCGCAGATGAAATCTGGCAGACCCACGTTGGTTGTCGGATTTGCGGCCGAAACAGATGACGTGATCGCAAACGCCACAGCCAAGCGAAAGCGCAAGGGCTGTGACTGGATCGTTGCCAATGATGTGTCCCCCCAAACAGGGATCATGGGCGGCGTTGAAAACGACGTGACGCTGATTATGGAAAATGGTTCAGAAGACTGGCCGCGCATGAGCAAAGATGCGGTCGCAGCCAAGCTTGCTGCCAAAATCGCCGAGGTTTTGAAGTGAAGATCGCACTGGCTTGGACCGAAGACGCGGATCAATCGCTTGGCTTGCCTGCGTATGAAACCACAGGTGCAGCCGGGGCTGATTTGCGGGCCAACTTTGCAGATAAAACAACCGTCACGCTTGAAGCAGGTAGCCGTGCATTGATCCCCACGGGATTGCGCATGGGGATCCCCGCGGGGTTCGAGGTGCAGATCAGACCGCGGTCCGGCCTAGCGATGAAATACGGGATCAGCATGGTCAATACACCCGGAACAATCGACAGCGATTATCGCGGACCTGTCGGTGTGATCTTGATCAATCACGGCAACGCGCCATTTGATGTGACACACGGGATGCGCATCGCACAAATGGTTGCGGCCCCCGTCACACAGGCGGAGTTTGAAATGCTTGATGATCTAGATAAAACAGCACGCGGCGCGGCAGGATTCGGGTCAACAGGCCAATGATGGTCGTTCTTGTCATGGCGGCTGTTCTTTGGGGAACAGGTATGGCGATGGGTGCGCCCAAACGTGCGCGATGGACGATGATCGCAATCTTGTTTGCAGCAGTCATTATTGCGCAACTTGTTCTTCCAAACGGGCACCCTCTGCGCGAGGCGACGGGCGGCGATGCGCGGCTTTGGCTGCTTTTTCTTGGATTTGGCGCGGTTGGCCTCGGCTATCGGGCCTTCTTGCGCAAATTGCGCAGCAGCGTGGTTGAACCTGTCGAAAATACTGCGCCCGCTGGCGGGTTTTCGGACACTGAATTGGATCGCTATGCGCGACATATCATCTTGCGCGAAATTGGTGGCACGGGCCAAAAGAAGCTGCGCTCTGCCAAGGTTCTTGTGATCGGTGCAGGTGGTCTGGGGTCACCCGCGCTGCAATATCTTGCCGCTGCTGGTGTTGGCACGCTGGGGGTGATCGACGATGATGTTGTCGAAAACGCGAATCTTCAGCGTCAGATTATCCATACGGATGCGCAAATCGGCGCGCCCAAGGTGCAATCTGCCGCGGATGCCATTGCGGCGCAAAACCCGTTTGTCACAGTACGCCCATATCACCGTCGTTTGACCCAACAGGATGCAGCCGCAATCATCGGGGACTATGACATTGTTCTAGATGGCACCGATAATTTTGAAACCCGGCATTTGGTAAATGCCACCTGTGTTGCATTGAAAAAGCCACTGATTGCGGGTGCATTGACGCAGTGGGAAGGGCAGATCAGCCTGTATGACCCCGCTTCTGGCGCACCATGTTACGCGTGTGTTTTCCCCGATGTGCCTGATCCCGCATTGGTTCCCAGCTGCGCCGAGGCAGGCGTGATTGGCCCATTGCCGGGTGTGATCGGGTCAATGATGGCCGTTGAAACGGTCAAGGAAATCACAGGCGCGGGTGACACCCTGCGCGGGCGGCTTTTGATCTATGACGCGCTTTTCGCGCAAGTACGTGTGATGGGCGCCAAGAAATCAGCGACGTGTGCGGTTTGCAGCGCAGCGCATTGAGTATTTTGAAAAAAGCGAGGCAAGGCGTGCGGATTGCGTCCTTTGGCCTGGCTTGAAGAAGGAGAATGTGATGACAAACCCGCTTTTGACCGCGTGGACAACGCCATTTGGGTTGCCGCCGTTTGATCAGATTTCCGATGATGATTTTGCCCCGGCTGTTGATGCGGCACTGGATGAGGCGCGCGCGAACATATCAGCGATTGCTGACAATCCTGACGCCCCTACGTTTGAAAATACAGTGCAGGCGCTAGAGCTGGCGGACGCCACATTGGGCCGTGTTTTGGGCGCGTTCTATGCGCTGGCAGGAGCCGATAGTAACCCTGCGCGTGAAGCGTTGCAGCGTGATTTTGCGCCGAAATTAAGCGCATACGGATCGTGGATCAGCGCAAACGAAGCACTGTTCGCGCGGATTGACCAGCTTTGGGAAGGGCGCGATACGTTGGCCCTGTCGGATGAGCAAAACCGTGTGCTGATGCTGACCCGTCGTGGATTTGTGCGGTCGGGTGCGTTGTTGTCTGGTGCGCCGTCTGATCGATTGCGCGATGTAAAGTCCCGCCTTTCGGTGCTGGGCACGGAGTTTGTGCAAAACCTGCTTGCGGATGAGCGGGAGTGGTTCATGGTTTTGGATGATGAAGGTCTTTCGGGTTTGCCCGACTTTGTTGTCGCCACTGCAAAAGCGGCAGGCGAAGAAAAGGATGCAGGCGGGCCTGTTGTTACGCTGTCCCGTTCGTTGATCGTGCCATTTTTGCAGTTTTCAGACAGGCGGGATTTGCGCGAAATCGCCTATGAAGCATGGGGTGCGCGGGGCGCAAATGGCGGCGAAACGGATAACCGCGCCATTGCCGCCGAGACTTTGGCACTGCGGTCAGAGCGGGCCAAACTTTTGGGCTATGACACTTTTGCAGACTACAAGCTGGAAACCGAAATGGCGGGTGATCCAGCGTCAGTGCGCAATCTGCTGATGGACGTGTGGACCCCCGCCAAGGCGGCAGCCGATGCGGACGCCAAGCATCTGGAACGTATGCTTCATTCTGATGGGTGGGACGGCCCGTTGGAGCCGTGGGATTGGCGGTATTATTCTGAAAAACGGCGTCAGGAATTGCACGATCTGGATGAGGCAGAGTTAAAGCCCTACTTACAACTTGATCGCATGATTGATGCGGCGTTTGACTGCGCGACGCGACTATTTGGTTTGGCGTTTTCGCCGATTGAAGCCCCGGCGTATCATGCAGATGTGCGGCAATGGAAAGTGACCCGAGATGGCGAACATATCGCCGTTTTCATCGGGGACTATTTTGCGCGTGGGTCGAAACGATCAGGTGCTTGGTGTTCTGCCATGCGGTCCCAAAGTCGCGCAGGCGGCGAGGTGCGCCCGCATGTCGTGAACGTCTGCAACTTTGCCAAACTTGAGGAAGGATCGCCTGCACTGTTGTCATACGACGACGCGCGCACGTTGTTCCATGAATTTGGCCATGCGTTGCACCAGATGTTGTCTGATGTGACCTATGAAAGCATCAGTGGTACGTCTGTTGCCCGCGATTTTGTGGAACTGCCAAGCCAGCTTTATGAGCATTGGCTAGAGGTGCCGGAGGTTCTGGCGAAATTCGCGACCCATGCCGAAACAGGGGCGCCGATGCCTGATGATCTGTTGCAGCGCATGTTGGGTGCAGCGACCTATGATATGGGTTTCAGCACGGTTGAATATGTCGCGTCAGCTTTGGTTGACCTTGGCTTTCATGATGGTCCACCACCTGCCGATCCGATGCAAAAGCAGGCTGAGATACTTGAAGACATTGGCATGCCGCGTGCGATCCGGATGCGCCATGCCACACCGCATTTTGCGCATGTCTTTGCAGGTGATGGATATTCCTGTGGGTACTATTCTTACATGTGGTCCGAAGTGATGGATGCAGATGCATTTGCCGCGTTCGAGGAAATTGGTGATCCGTTTGACGCGGACCTTGCAGCGCGGTTGGAAGATACCGTTCTGTCGTCTGGTGGGTCAGTGGATGCAGCTGAATTATATACACAGTTCCGCGGTCGTTTGCCGGGTGTGGGCGCACTGCTGAAAGGAAGGGGATTGGCGGGAAACTAGCGGGTGTCGTCGGGGTGTTTTTGCACGCCGACAGGATCCTTGTGGATCAACACATCTGCGCGTGGATAAGCGGCGATAATTGCCCGACGCAAGGCTGCCCCGATCGCGTGGGCGTCATCTAACGACTGCGCGCCATCCAGTTCGATGTGCAGGTTAATGAAAACGCGGCTGCCCGCCACGCGCGTTTTCAGATCGTGATAACCGTGTAAACCGGGAAAATCTGTCGCTATCGCCTCGATCCCGGCGATCATTGCAGGGTCAGCTTGGCGGTCCATCAATGCGTCCCATGCGGATTTCCCGATGCGCAATGCGCCAACGGCAAGCAAGGCAGCAGCCCCAAGTGCCACAACACTGTCGACATATCCCAGCCCGAAACGGGCAGAAGCAAATAGCGCGATAATCGCGCCGACATTGGGAATCAGATCGCCAAGATAATGCAGGCTGTCTGCCTTGACGATTTTGTTGCCCGTAATGCGCGCGACGCGCCGCTGCCAGATGACCAAACCAAGCGTGACCACGATCGCAAATAGCGCGACTGCAATGCCCGACCCTTCGTTTTCCGGCAGGGTCACTGTGTCATCAAGCAGGCGCATTACCGCGGCAACGGCAATGACGCCTGCAGACATCAAAATAAAGAGCGATTGACCAAGGGCGGCCAAGTCCTCGGCGCTGGTGTGGCCGAAATTATGATCGTCATCGGCAGGTTTGGCCGCATAGGCAATGGCCGCAAGCCCGCCAAGTGACATCATCAGATCCATCGCACTGTCGGCCAATGTCGCGGCGATCGAAAGCGATCCGGTTTGGCCCAAGGCCCACAGCTTTGCGATCACAAGAATTAACGCCACTGCAACAGACAGGACCCCTGCGGACAGGTTCAGGCGGTTGGCGTTTTCAGTTTGCATATCAGTCGCGCAATTCGTCGGGCTTTACGCCCCAAAGAACGGATTTCGGGGCCCACCCTTTGTAACCGCCTGCTGTGAGGCGGCACCATTCAGGATTGCATTGACCCAAACGGGCAATAACGCCTGCCTCGATCACGGCGTTTTCACTGGCGGTCACGTCAGGCCGTGCGCGCAAAGCAAGCATATCTTGGTCGACAATGACCGTGCGGGACCCTGACAGCATAGTATAGTGAACCCAACCACCTTGGCCTTCGCGGTCGATGACCCGCCGCCAATGGCCGTATTCGGCAATAACCTGAAGCGGCATGCTGCGGCGTTTGAATACCCAGTCAATGCGGTGTGACAGGGATGGACCGCGGCGCACATTGCTTTCGGCTGCCTTAAGCGACACGAACCGCGGCATCGGCAAGTTTGTTTCCGGACCCAGTTCCTGGGCCGTTGCCGCGTTTGCGACCAAAACAGTGAATACAGCGATTTTTAGAATGCCGAATACGGATCGTAACATAGGAATACTGCTCATTTCTTGCGCGGGTTCTTGTGCCTCGCGTCTGTATCTTGCAATTTGACATGACCAAACGGTTTTGAAAACGAAAAGGAGCGGCCGATGCCAAGCAAACGTCTAAGTGTTGTTGTGACGCGACGGTTGCCCGACGCCGTTGAGACACGGTTGTCCGAGCTTTTTGATGTGACATTGCGTGATGACGATACGCCCATGACCCGCGACGCGTTGGCAGCGGCGATGAAAACGGCAGATGTTTTGGTGCCGACGATTACAGACCGTATCGACGCGGCCTTGCTTGCGGGGGCAGGGGAAAAGCTACGGTTGATCGCAAATTACGGTGCAGGTGTGGACAATATTGACGTGTCTACGGCGCGTCAGCGCGGCATACAGGTGTCCAATACCCCTGGTGTGACAACCGATGATACCGCCGATATGGCGATGGCGTTAATGTTGGCTGTCACACGCCGGATCCCAGAAGGGTTGCGGATTATGCAGTCAGATGATTGGCGAGGCTGGGCGCCGACGGCCATGTTGGGTGGTCGCATTGGTGGGCGCCGTCTTGGTATTTTGGGGATGGGGCGCATCGGTCAAGCTGTTGCACGGCGTGCCTCTGCTTTCGGCATGCAAATCCATTATCACAACCGAAAGCGTCTTCGCCCTGACGTGGAAGACGCCCTTGATGCGACTTATTGGGAAAGTCTGGATCAAATGATCGCGCGTATGGATGTGGTTTCAGTGAACTGCCCGCACACGCCATCGACCTTTCATCTGATGAATGCCAGACGGTTGAAGTTGATGAAGCCTGACGCGGTTCTTGTGAACATTTCGCGCGGTGAGGTGGTCGATGAAAACGCCCTGACACGCATGTTGCGGAGCGACGAATTGGCTGGCGCAGGATTAGACGTGTTTGAAAACGATCAGGCGATCAACCCACGTTTGCGCGAATTGTCGAATGTCGTCTTGCTCCCGCATATGGGGTCTGCCACCGTCGAAGGCCGCATGGAAATGGGTGAAAAGGTCATTATCAACATCAAAACATTTGCAGACGGGCATCGTCCGCCTGATCTGGTCGTACCTGCGATGTTGTAGGGAACCGAATGTTGACATTTGCGTTGAGTAGACAACAGCAACACACGCAAGGAGAACGACATGAATTGGGACCAAATCAAAGGCGAATGGAAACAGATGAAGGGCCGTGCGCGCGAGGCGTGGGGCGAGCTGACCGACGACGACCTTGATCAAGTTGAAGGCAATCGCGAACAGCTGGTTGGTAAAGTCCAAGAACGCTATGGCAAATCCAAAGAGGTTGCCGAAAAAGAAGTTGATGATTGGTTCGACAAAAACTGATTTTTGACGTTACTGCACTGGAATTGGGCCCGTCTGCATCACGCAGCGGGCCTTTTTTCACATCTAACTTAGCGAGCTTCCTCTAGGGCGAGCACGTAGTTTGATGCTGAAAAACGAAGCATATCATTGTCGGCGCGGCCAGCGACGTAAGAGCCTTGGGCGTCCATACAGGCACCCAACACCGACATTGCGCATAGCGCATAGCGCAAGCAGGGTCGAACGGGTCATTGCTTTTCTCCTCAACGGTCCGCTTCTAACGAGCGGTAACTTTTAGATAGCATAGTTATTGTTTATTTTTAAGGGGGTTCTGAAAATAAACATTTCTGGGGGAGGGGGCGCTGCCCCCGGCCTTGCGGCCTCCCCCGTGGTATTTGTGGGCAAGAGGAAAAGCGGATTAGCGGTAAACCTCGTCTTCGGTCGGGAAGGCGCGTTTTTTAACGTCATCAGCGTAGCGTTTGACGCTGTCTTCGATCATTGGGCCGAGCGAGCCGTAGACCTTTACGAATTTCGGCGTCCAAGGGTTCATGCCAAGCATGTCTTCGAGCACAAGGATTTGACCGTCACAATCCGCCGAAGCGCCGATGCCGATTGTGGGGATGTCGATGAGTTTGGTGATCTTGGATGCAAGGGGTTCAACCATACCTTCGAGCACGACTGCAAAAGCGCCTGCTTCGGTCACGGCATGGGCGTCGGCGATGTGATCTGCCCATGTGTCTTCATCACGGCCTTGGGTTTTGAAGCCGCCCATCACATGGCTGGATTGCGGGGTTAGGCCAATATGGGCCATCACCGGAATGCCACGTTCGACAAGAAACTTGATCGTTTCAGCCATGCGTGCACCGCCTTCAAGCTTTACCGCGCCACAGGATGTTTCCTTCATGATGCGGGCCGCATTGCGAAACGCCATATTGGGAGATTCTTCGTATGTGCCAAAGGGCATGTCGACCACGATCAGCGCCTTTTGCGTGCCGCGGACCACGGCCTTGCCATGCATAATCATCAGATCGAGCGGAACGCCGACCGTGCTTTCCATGCCGTGCATGACCATGCCAAGGCTGTCGCCCACAAGAATGAAGTCGGCATATTTGTCAACAATCGCTGCAGTATGGGCGTGATAACTGGTCAAGGAAACAATCGGATCGCCGCCCTTGCGTTTGGCGATTTGTGGCACTGTATTGCGGCGGATCGTTTCGGTTTGGCTGCTCATGGTGTGACTTCCTTTTGGTCGATCAACATGACCTCTCCGAAGAGGGCGGAGATCATGATGCCCAAAGCACCAGTTGGGGTGCCGTTGACGGGTGCAAATGTCGTGGGGTCCACGATATCAATGGCCCCAAGGGTGGCAAGGGGTTCCGTGGCGATGGTTGCAGCGATGGCTTGCGTGGCTGTTTCTACAGTGGCGCCGGATTTCAACAGGGCATCAGCAGCGGTAAGTGCGGCAATCAGGATCGGGGCGGCGGCGCGTTGTTGGGGTGTTAAACGCACATTGCGCGATGACATTGCCAAACCGTCAGCCTCGCGCACGGTCGGCACGCCATGGATCGTAATGGGAACGTGCAGATCACGCACCATTGTCCGGATCACGGCAAGCTGCTGGTAGTCTTTTTCACCAAAGTATGCAGCGTCGGCACCGATGATGTTAAACAGTTTTGTTACAACGGTCGCCACCCCGCGATAATGCCCGGGCCGCACAATACCGTGCAGCATATTTGCAAGCTTCGTCGTTTCGACGATGGTTTCATCGTTTTGGGGATAAATTTCGGCAACTGTGGGTATGAAAACCGCAGCAACGCCGGCGTCGCGCAGAAGCTGTAAATCGGCGGCCTCTGTACGTGGATAGGTGTCTAGGTCAGACGGGTTCCCGAATTGGGACGGGTTCACAAAGATGGTGGCGACCACGCTGTCGTTGTCGGATTTGGCCGCATTAACCAACGCCATATGGCCCGCGTGCAATGCGCCCATCGTAGTGACAAGACCAACAGAGCCTTGGCGGCGCAGCGTTGAAGTGGCGGTTCTGATGTCAGCGATAGTGCGACAGATTTGCATGGGTTACCTGTAGGTTGGAAGGTGTTGGTCACAGAATACACATTTGGGGAGACAGGCCACAAGTGCCATGAAATTGCCTTATCCGTTTCGCACTCCCGTCCTGATTGTTTCGTATCTCTAAACGATATTGAGCAAGGATAGAGATTATGAACAGGTTTGCAGTTCCGATTTTGTTTGGCGGAATTCTTTTGATTGTCGTGTTTTGCGGTCTGCTGTTTCAGCAGATGTCAGTGGCGAACGCCCAGACGGCAGACAAAGATGGCAAGCCTGAAAAAATTGAGATGGAAGCCTCGGGCGGTGGATCAGGATTCATTGTCGCGTTGGAGTTGATGCTTGCTGACATCATGGGGTCCGATACGGTTTCGCCGAAGGTTGATGTATCGGACATGGCCCCTGCCGCGCCAAAAGGCTGGTTTGCCACGGCATATAAAACCGAAGATGGCGAGCTGGTGACAAAGGCACGTTTGTCGCGCAGCCCGGTCGCAAAGACGTCGACCAATTCGTTGTTACAACAGTTTGATGATGCGGCGCGTGGGCGCGGCAATGCGATCGCCATGACGTATTCGCGAGGTGATCAAAAAGTCGCGTTTCTGCTTTATGTGCCCGACCAGTTCAATACAAGAACCCTGCGCGGCGGGATTATGGCATCGCTTTCTGTTAACATGGGCGCATCCATGAGCTTTGATAAGCCGGATGTGTTTGCCTTGCACCATGGTGTGCCGTTTACCCAAGCGGACCCATACAGCAAAAACGTCATGACAGGCACAAAGGTTCCGGTTGATTACCGCGTGTTTGGCGGGGACGTTGGCCGCATGTTCAAAATGAAGCTTTTGACCAATTCATCAGATGCAGTTGTGGCTGACGTGATGCGTGGCATTCCAGTTGGACTGATGATCTCTATGCTGCCAGAGCCCGATCCGCATCTGTTGATCAGCACAGATTTCCAGACCCGTGATGCCGAACCAAGCACCGAGGTACCAGGACCAAGTGTTGCCCGTCGTGCCTATCTTTTGGTAAAAACGCGCCTTGATTATTCGCCGCGTGAAAAGGAAATTTTGAACAAGATGGTGTCTGGTCACATTCGTAGCTGGCAACACATGTTTGATAAGGAAGGCACAGCAATCGGCGTGTCGCCCCAAATCCTTGCGTTGTTGGGGGAATTGCCTGACTTGCACACTTCCCTTCGGATCAAGCTTGATGCGCGTGCCTATCTGCGAACAACACGAGAATGGAACGAGACCGAGGATAAAATCCTGAGCGGGATGTCGCGCGAACGGATTAAAGAACGCAAAGATGTGGCGCGCTACCTTGAAGACGGCGAGCAGATTTCCCAAGAGGTGATCGACCTCGTGCAGTTGTTGCCAGAGTATTACGATGCCGCAGCCGTGCAGCAAGACACGCTGGCCGAAAGCACGATTACCGCAAAGGATTTGGTTATTCGTCGCGGCACGTCCATCGGCCAAGGCACCAGCACATTTGGGAATTGCACAATCGAACTTGGCGTTCGGCGCTGCACCGTTGGACGTTGATCAAATGCTGGCCCCTGTCGCAATCGTGCGCTGAGGGGTCGGCTGGTTCTTAAGCAAGGCCGCGTTTTTGTCGCATCTTATGCGCAACACGCAGCCCTCTTAAGGAATCGGCCATGAAAACCAATGTCAAAGCTCTTGTTGTCGGTGGCGGTGCCGTTGGCACATCCATCGCGTATCATCTTGCCAAGGCGGGCTGGGATGATGTTGTGTTGTTGGAACGTGACGAGCTGACGTCTGGATCGACATGGCATGCGGCGGGGCTGCTGCCGTTGTTCAACATGTCCTATGCGACGACGCATATTCACAAATACTCGGTCGATTTCTACAAATCCCTTGAGGAAGAAACAGGTCTGAACGCTGGTTTCGCCGTTGTCGGTAACTTGCGCATGGCCCAAACTGACGAACGTATGGATGAATACATGCTGTATGCGTCCACGGCTGAAACTTGTGACGTGCCATACGAGTGGCTGACACCCGCCCAGATCAAGGACCGCTGGCCGCTGATCAATACCGATGACCTGAAGGGCGCGATTTATCACGCGACTGATGGTTATATTAACCCCGCTGATGTCACCATGGCTATGGCCAAAGGCGCACGCCAACGTGGTGTGACGATTGAACGCAAATGGCAAGCTGATGCGTTCAACTGGAACGGCACGCATTGGGAGGTCACCTGCACCAAGATGGTGGAAAAGGGCGGCAACCTTGTGCAGTCCGACGAACAGATTGTGATCACCGCCGAACATGTTGTCACCGCATCTGGCAACCACGTGCAGCGCACGGCAAAAATGCTTGGCGTGAAAATGCCTGCAATCCCGGTCGAGCATCAGTTCGTCGTGATGGACCAAGACCCGACATTGGTTGAATACCGTGCCGCAGGGAATGCCGAACACCCCGTCATTCGTGATGCTGACGCACAATCATACGTGCGCGAAGAACGCGGCGGCTGGATTTTAGGTGTCTATGAAAAAGGGGCACCTGCCGTGTTCGAGCATGGTGTGCCCGACAGCTTCCGCGCTGATCTGTTCCAGCTTGATCTGGAGCGGATCGAGGACCAATACATGGCGATGATCCACCGGATGCCGTCATGTGAAGAAAGCGGTCTAAAGGATGATTTCAACGGCCCGATTTGCTATACTCCAGACGGCAACCCGTTGGTCGGTCCTGCACCCGGTTTGCACAATATGTGGGTCGCGGAAGGCTTTAGCTTTGGCATCACGGCGGCTGGCGGCACGGGGTATTACCTTGCCCAGATGATGGTCGATGGTGAAGCAGAGATCGACATGGCATCGCTGGACCCCAAACGGTATTCGCAAAGCTGGATGACCACCGAATTTGCTGCGCGCAAAAACGAAGAGGCGTATGAACACGTCTATATCCTTCACCATCCTGACGAGGAACGCCCCGCCTGTCGCCCGCTGCGCACGGCCCCCGCGTATGATCGTCAAAAGGCACGCGGCGCGCAATTTGGTTGGGTGAATGGTTGGGAGCGCCCCAACTATTTCGGCCCTGTCGACGCGCCCGATAATTTCGATCATGACGCCCGTTCATTCCGCCGTGGCGGATGGTGGCAACATGCGGTGGATGAGGCTAAGGCGATCCGCGAAGGCGTTGGTCTTGTGGATGCAACAGCATTCACCAAGCACGTTGTAAAGGGGCCGGGTGCGACAGAATTCCTGGATTGGTTCACCTGTAACAAGCTGCCGAAAATTGGCCGGATCAATCTGACCTATGCGCTGACAGCCCATGGCACAACGCGCACCGAATACACCATCGTGCGCAATAGCGAGGACAGCTATTACCTTGTTTCTGCAGGGGCATGGACGGAATATGACGCCGATTTCATGCGCAAGGCTGCGGCTGAAAAGAAGGATGAATTCGGCTACATCGAAATTCAGGATGTCACGACCCAGTGGGGTGTTTTCGCCATTGCTGGCCCAAAATCCCGCGATGTTTTGCGCGATGTGATCAACGATGCCGATCCCGATACGGCCTTGTCGAACAAGCGGTTCCCATGGTTGTCAGCACGCCAGATTGAGCTGGGCATGTGTCCCGTGAATGCGATCCGCGTGGCCTATACAGGCGAATTGGGCTGGGAATTGCATCACCCGATCGAGATGCAAAACTATCTGTTTGATCTGCTAGAGGCAGCGGGCGAAAAGCACGGCATGAAGCTGGTTGGTGCGCGTGCGCAAAACTGGCTGCGTCAGGAAAAATCATACCGTGCGTTTGGCAACGAATTGGGCCGTGATGCGACCCCGGCAGAGGCCGACTTGCCGCGGTTTATTGACTTGTCCAAGGACTTCCACGGTAAGGACGCGATGGTTGAAACTGGCGTGCGTTTCAAATGCGTAACGGTCTTGATTGACGGTCCATCTGATGCCGACCCTTGGGGTCACGAGGCGCTGTATGATATGGATGGCAACCGCCTTGGCCGTTTGACATCGGGCGGCTATTCGGTGGCATTCGAGAAATCCATTGGCATGGGGTATGTCACACCTGAAGCTGCCGAAGTGGGCCGCGCTGTTCAGGTCAAAATGCAAGACAAGATGTGGCCTGCCCAGATTGTAGAAGACAGCCCCTACGATCCAAAGAACACTACGATCCGCGTCGACGGTTAACGAAACCGTTTTGGATCCAGTGCAGCAACAGCGCCCGCGTCAATCGCGGGCGTTTTGTCGTTTAACAAGTCCGCGATCAGCTGTCCTGCCGCTGGGCTTGACTGCATGCCGTAACCGCCTTGGCCTGCACACCAGATAAATGATCCGCAGGCGGGGTCTGGCCCCAAAACAAGCGTGCGATCGGGAGAAAACGTGCGCAGCCCCGCCCATGAAGACAAAAGCCGCGTCACGGGTTCGGTGACATTTGCCTCATACCGCGCGAACCCTTCGGCAAGCACCATGTCATCGGCAAAAACATCATGAGGGTCCATTGCGTGTTCTTCGGCTGGTGAGACGATCAATGCGCCTGCATCAGGTTTGCAATACCACGTTTCGCCTGCGCCAAAGATCATCGGCCACCCTGTCAGATCATGCCCGCCAGGGGCAGGGATGCGGCCCATCGACCTGCGATAAGCAGTCAATCCAATAGGGGCGATACCCGCCAATTGTGCGATTTGATCGGCCCAAGGACCAGCGGCGTTGATCAGGACAGTGCCGCGAAATGTGCCCTGTTTTGTGTCCACAACCCATCCGTTTGCATTCTGGGCAATATTTGTGGCCGCTGCATCGGTGTGCACCTGACCACCGCTGGCGCGAATTGTTTTGACGTAGCCTTGGATCATGCGATCGGTGTCGAGGTCCCAAGCATCGTGATCCCACGCGACATCAGTAATGACATCGGTGTTCAAGATCGGAACCATCTGTTTGGCCTCAGATACACTGATGCTTTGAAGGTGCATCTTCGCCTGATCCTGATAAAACGCGTCTTTGCTGTTTGCGTTGCCGACGTTCATCAAACCACGCGGCGACAGCAGATCGTTTTCGACATGGTAGGCACGGCTGGCCTTGTTCAGCGCGATCGTTGATGGCTGGCCATAGTTTTCTTCAAACAAGGCCGCAGACCGACCCGACGCATGATAGGCGACCGATGGTTCTGCCTCTAACAGTGTCACGTTGCCAAGACGCGATAATGCGGCCCCTGCGGAAGTGCCACCCACACCGCCACCGATAATCAAAAAATCAGTCATTGTTCTTCTAACCTGTCAGTCGCGGGTGCCGGTGTGGGCGAAAGCGCCGTGATTGCGCGGTAAAGGTCGGCGTCCATTCTAAATGCCTCGGCAGCGAGCGACGGGGCCAGTTGCGCGACCGATCGCGCCGAAATGATCGGGGATGGTGATTGCGGATGTGCCGCCACCCATGCCACCGCAAGGGTGGCAGGATGCACACCAACACCAGCGGCAAGTGCAGACAGATCGCGGGCTGCATTATGCATCCAGGCCTGATCATATCGCGCCAGATACCTATCGTCATCTGTAAGCCTGCCTGTTTCACCACGCGCGTATTTGCCTGTTAACAAGCCGCCGCCAAGCGGAGAATATGGAATGATCTGAATGTCCTGATCATCTGCGACGCCGAATATTTCGACTTCGGCCTGACGTTTTACGAGGTTGTACATCGGCTGCACGACGTCGATTTTTGTGCCAAGGGCCGCCGCAACCGACTGTGCCTTCATGATTTGCCAAGCGGCAAAATTTGACACGCCAATATGCCGGATCACGCCTGTTTGTTGCAATTCGGCGAATGTCTCAAATGTTTCTTCTAGCGGGGTGTCGGGGTCAAAACGGTGAAGGTACAAAAGGTCAACTGCGTCCTGACCCAGCTGTCTGCGGGACGTGTCAAAATGGGCCATCATGTTGGCTCTGGATGCACCGCCGACATAGCCCACCTTGGTCGCCAGATAGATGTCATCACGCTCTGATTTTATGAATTGGCCCAGCAGGGTTTCGGATGCGCCATCAGTGTAACCCACGGCTGTATCAAAATGCGTGATACCGGCGTCACGTGCGGCGTCATACAACGCGCGGCTGGCAACGGCATTTGCTGTGCCGCCGAATTGCATGGTGCCAAAGGTCGTTGTGGATGCGGGCATGCCCGCTTTTGTGGTCAGCTTTGTCATATTCAAAATGTGACATGGCAGAGGGGTGTTGCAAAGTGATTTCGCCAACAATCTGGCCACGTTTTGCCTTGCAAAGTGCAACAAAAAGGGGCCCCGTGTTTCCACGAGGCCCCCGATGTTAAACCCGATCAGTGATTACTGCGGGATGTCGCCTGTGATGCCTTCGACATAGAAGTTCATGCCAGCCAATGTGCCATCGTCAGCAGTTTCGCCGCCTTCAAGCCAAAGCGAACCGTCCTGCTTGTTCACTGGACCAGTAAACGCATGGTAGGAACCGTCAGCAAGGCTGTCGCGCAGTGCTTCTGCGGATGCCTTTACGTCGGCAGGAACAGCGTCGGTGATTTCACCGATGCCAACCATGCCAGCGCCGATACCATCCCATGTGTCTGTGGATGCCCATGTGCCGTCCATAACCGCCTTGGTGCGCGCGATGTAGTATGGCGCCCAGTCATCGATGATGGATGATACACGTGGGAACGGGCCGAATTCAGCCATGTCGGATGCCTGACCAAATGTCACAACGTTGCCTGCTGCCTGTGCGGCGGCCTGTGGCGCTGTGGAATCGGTGTGCTGCAAGATAACGTCAGCGCCCTGTTCGATCAGAACAGTTGCTGCTTCTGCTTCCTTGGCTGGATCAAACCATGTGTAGGCCCAAACGATTTTGAATTCGACATTTGGGTTCACTTCTTTGGCGTGCAGGTAAGCAGAGTTGATGCCGCGCACAACTTCTGGGATCGGGAACGAACCGATATAGCCTACGATGTTGGATTTGGTCATATGGCCGGCAATGTGGCCCTGAACTGCACGGCCTTCGTAGAAACGTGCGGAGTATGTGGATACGTTGTCCGCGCGTTTGAAGCCAGTGGCGTGTTCGAATTTCACGTCTGGGAATTTCGCCGCGACATTGATTGTCGGGTCCATGTAACCAAAGGATGTTGTGAAGATCAGGTCAGCACCATCGAGCGCCATCTGGGACATCACGCGTTCTGCATCTGGGCCTTCTGGGACAGATTCAACGAACACTGTTTCAACGGCATCGCCAAACTCGGCTTCGACCGCAAGACGGCCTTTGTCATGCTCGTATGTCCAGCCGCCGTCGCCGATTGGGCCAACGTAGACAAAGCCAACCTTGGTTGCGCCGGAATCGGCCATATCGGTGCCGCTTGACTGGTTTACAAAGAAATATGCCGCAACTGCGATAAGAGCAGCAACGACAAGGCCAAGTATTGTTTTCTGGTTCATGTTTATCCCCCTAGATGGACTTCGTATTTTGCCCCTAGCGAGAGGCGTGAAAAATGCGACCCAGTGACCCGGGCGCGCGCCCTGATGACATAATCACCAGCACGACGATGGTGGCTATATACGGCGACATCGAAAGATATTCCACAGGAATTGCAAGGCCTGCCGCCTGAAGGTTCAGTTGCAAAACAGTGACCCCGCCAAACAGGTATGCACCCAGCAAAAGGCGCCAAGGCTTCCATCCGGCAAACACCACAATGGCCAGTGCGATCCATCCTGCGCCAGCAGTCATGCCTTCGGTCCATTGCGGCACGCGGACAAGCGACAGATACGCCCCGCCAAGCCCCGCGCAGGCCCCGCCAAACATGATCGCCAGCAAACGCACACGGATCACCTTATATCCCAATGCGTGGGCAGCATCGTGGTTTTCACCGACAGCGCGCAGAACCAGCCCGCCTTGCGTCTTGTGCAAGAACCACCAGACGGCCGCGACAATTATCAGCCCAACATAAACCATCGGGTCATGCTGGAACACGATTGGACCGATCACAGGAATATCGCCCAACAGTGGAATATGCCAATCTGGAAAACTGGGGGCCTTGATGCCGATATATCCTTGGCCGATCAACGCAGACAGACCCAGACCAAAAAGGGTGAGCGCAAGGCCCGTCGCCACTTGGTTCGACAAAAGATACTGGGTCAGGATACCGAACAAAAGCGCAAGCACCGCACCCCCGATCGCAGCCCCAGCAAAGCCAAGCCAGGGAGAACCGGTGCCAACGGCCACGACAAAACCACAGACAGCGCCGGTGATCATCATGCCTTCGACACCGAGGTTAAGCACGCCTGCGCGTTCGACAACCAGTTCGCCAATCGCAGCCAAAAGAATGGGTGTCGCGGCGACCATAAGTGACGCGAGCAGTAAAATCGGATTGATTGATGACAGATCCATTAGATATTCGCCCCTTGTCCGAACCGCACACGGTAGTTGGTCAAAACGTCAACCGCCAAAAGGAAAAACAACAACATGCCTTGCAGAAGCTGGATCGCAGCCCCGGGCAGGCCAAGGTTGGATTGCGCAATTTCGCCGCCGATATAGGTCAACGCCATCAAACCACCCGCAAGCAGAATGCCAACAGGATGTAACCGACCAAGGAAGGCCACGATGATCGCCGTAAACCCATAGCCCACGTTAAAATCAATACTGATCTGCCCTGCTGGGCCAGACACTTCGAACAGGCCAGCCATGCCAGCAAGCGCGCCAGATACGCCCAAACAAATCAAGATCATCCGTGCAGGGTTCACACCGGCAAATTGCGCGGCCCGTGGGCTTTGCCCTGCCAACCTTACTTGGAAACCAAAGATGTGGCGCGACAAGGTAACATAAGCAAAAATCACCGCGATGAACGCCGTGACAACGCCCCAATGCATACCAGACCCTGAAAACAGCTCCAGGTTTGCGGCGGATGGGTATTGCGATAGATTACGGCTTCCGGGAAAGCCCATACCTTCGGGGTTGCGCATCGCGCCCAAGGCCATGGATGCCAGTAATTGTTCTGCGACATAAACCAGCATCAAGGACACCAAAATCTCGTTCGTGCCGAATTTAACCCGCAGAACACCCGGGATCATGGCCCAGACGAAGCCGCCCAAAGCGCCTGCAATCACCATTGCCGGGAAAATCAGGCGCGTTTCCATCGGATACAGCGCAAGTCCCACGCCCGCCCCGAAAATGGCACCCATGATGTATTGCCCCTCCGCACCGATGTTCCAGACGCCAGCGCGAAAACCGAAAGACAATCCAATCGCGATCAGGACAAGCGGGGCGCCTTTGATCAAAAGCTGCGGACGATAGAACCACGCAAATTCGGAAAAAAGCGGGTCCAGAAATATCGTTCGGATGGTTTCAAACGGGTTCTTCCCAAGGGCCGCAAACAAAATGCCGCCAACGACCATTGTCAGGACGACGGCCAAAACCGGCGTGGCATAGGCCCATACTTGTGACGGGTTGGCGCGTTTTTCGAGCATCAACATTGGGACGCCCTTCCACAACAGGACGGCTGTTTAAGCATGGACATCGGCCACCTCCATATCGTGCGATCCACCCAGCATCAGCCCGATTTCCTCGACCGTTAGGCCACGCGCAGGGCGTGGTTTGGACAGTCGACCTTCGTTCAGTGCGGCGAACCGATCGGCAATTTCCATTAACTCGTCCAAGTCTTGGCTAATGACAATCACAGCCGCACCACTGCCAGCAAGATCCAAGATCGCTTGTCTGATGGCGGCGGCGGCTGCGGCATCAACACCCCATGTGGGTTGGTTGATTATAAGCACATCAGGGTCTTGCAAAATCTCGCGTCCGATGACGAACTTTTGTAGATTGCCACCTGATAGTGACCGTGCAGTGTTCTGTTCGCCCGGGGTGCGCACATCAAATCGCGCAATGATGTCTTGTGCGAATTTGCGGGTGTTTTCCCAGTTTACAAAACCACGTGATGAAAGGTTTTTGCGGGTATTGCCTGTCAAAAGAGCATTTTCCGCCAATGTCATATCGGGGGCAGCGGCATGGCCATTGCGTTCCTCTGGCGCGGCACACAGGCCCAGCGCCCTGCGCGCATTAGGTGCCAGATGCCCAACGTCAGTGTCGCCCAACCGCAGCATGGATTTGGCGACCCGCATCTCGCCCGATAAGGCAGCAACCAGTTCATCTTGACCGTTCCCGGCAACACCGCCGATGCCAAGCACTTCTCCGCGGTGTACTGACAATGAAATGTCACGCAATGCTGTGCCAAATTGATGTGGTGCTTTGGCGCTGAGGTTGGTGATGGTCAGCGCCACGTCACCAACTGGTTTGTCTGGCTTTTCAGGCACTTGAAGGGTTGATCCAACCATCAGCTCGGCCATATCGCGGGCGGATGTCTGGCGCGGATCACAGGCCCCGACGACGCGCCCCATACGCAAAACCGTAGCCCGTTGGCACAAGGCGCGGATTTCTTCCAACTTGTGAGAGATATACAGGATCGCCGTGCCCTCTTGCGCCAGTTTGCGCAGGGTCTCAAATAGAATTTCCACCTCCTGAGGTGTCAGAACCGATGTCGGTTCGTCCATAATCAACAGCTTGGGATCTTGTAGAAGGCAGCGAATAATCTCGACCCGTTGGCGTTCACCTGCGGACAGATCGCCAACAATTCGGTCGGGGTCCAGTGGAAGACCATACTGATCCGATACAGCGCGCACACGCGCCGCAACTTCGCCCAGTGGCGGTGGGTTTTCCATGCCAAGAGCGATATTTTCGGCCACGTTGAGTGCGTCAAAAAGGGAAAAATGTTGGAACACCATTGCCACGCCAGCGGCGCGCGCAGCACGGGGTTCGGCGGGTGCGAACAGTTTTTCACCTAAAAACATAACCCCGTCATCTGGGTTCACCAAACCATAAATGGTTTTAACCAGTGTCGATTTCCCTGCACCGTTTTCACCCAAAAGGGCGTGAATTTCACCTTCTTGAATGTCAAACGACACATCCGCATTTGCCACAACACCAGGGTAGGCTTTGGTTAGTCCTTGCAGCGACAAAAGTGTCATTTTGAGGCGTCCTTTGATGGTCGTGTTGCGCGGGCGATCATCGCAGCCGCGACGCCGATTGCAATCTCTTGTGGGTGCTTTCCCAATCGTGGATCGCCGATCGGACACTGAATTGCTGAGATACTATCCGAAGAATGGCCCAATTTGCTTAATTTCGTTTGAAATCTGGCCCATTTGGTCTGTGACCCGATTAGCCCGATCCAATTTGTGGGCCTGCGCAACAATGCATTGCACAATTCCAGGTCCAGGTCGTGTGAATAGGTCAATATCACATGCTCAGCCTGATCCGGGGCATGTGAAACAGCACGGGTCAATTCCGCCGCGACAAACGGGGTGACATGCTCATGCATCGGATCGGGAAACCGCTCTTGCGATGTATCCACTAAAACGACATCGAATGCGGGCATTGGCGCCAGTGCCGCGGCAATCGCGCGACCAACATGACCAGCCCCCCAAATCCATACAGCTTTGGGGTTCTGTTGCTTTGGCGGCAGGTCACGTGTGAACTCCAGTCTCACGGAACCGCCGCAGCATTGCCCAAGGTCAGGTCCCAACGGAAACGTACGGGCGTGTGGTCGCAATTCACCGTTTAGAATATCGCGCGCAATACTGGTCGCTTCCCATTCAAGCCTGCCGCCGCCGATTGTCCCTGTCTGATCAGTTGCAGAAACGCGCATCCAGGTGCCGGCGTCACGCGGTGCCGACCCTCGGGTGTTTGCCACGCGAATGGTGATGGATTGGCTGGTCATGCGCGGGCGCGGTGCACGGCAGCCAAGACTTGCTCTGCGGTGGCAGGTGCCTGCAAATCTGGATATGATGACCCAACGGCTGACACCGCATCCGACAGCGCCAGGAACGCGGAGATGCCCAACATGAACGGGGGCTCGCCCACTGCTTTTGATCTGTAGACCGACTTTTCTGGATTGGGCGCATCCCACAAATCCACATTGAAAACCGCAGGTCTGTCAGATGCCGCAGGGATTTTATACGTGGCAGGCGCATGGGTGCGCAGGCGGCCTTTGTCGTCCCAGACCAGCTCTTCTGTCGTCAACCAGCCAGCGCCTTGCACAAAACCGCCTTCGATTTGACCGATGTCCAACGCGGGATTAAGCGAGGCGCCCGCATCATGCAAAATATCTGTCCGCAGAATGCGGTTTTCGCCTGTTAATGTATCAATGACCACCTCGGATAACGCGATGCCGTGGGCGAAATAATAAAAGGGTCTTCCTTGGCCCTTGATGCGGTCCCAGCTTAGGTCTGGTGTTTTGTAAAACCCCGTGGCCGATAGGCTTACACGATTGGTATAGGCCAGCATGGCAGCCTCGGAAAACGTCATACTCGTATTGGTCGCGATAACACGCCCATCCTCAAATCGCACTGGACCACCATGAATTTGCGCCACACATGCCGCGATACGGTCACGGATTGTGTCACAAGCGATCTGCACCGCCATCCCGTTCAGATCAGTGCCGGACGACGCGGCCGTGGCTGATGTATTGGGCACTTTGCCTGTATCTGTGGCGGTAATCTTGACCACATTAACATCAACCCCAAATCGGCTCGCGGCAACTTGCGCAACCTTCTGGAACAATCCCTGTCCCATCTCGGTCCCACCATGGTTCAAGTGGATCGACCCATCTTGGTAGACATGCACCAACGCTCCGGCCTGATTGAGATGTGTCAAAGTAAAGGAGATCCCGAACTTCACCGGGCTTACGCCCAGCCCACGCTTCAAGACATTATTTGTGGCATTGAATGCCGCGACCGCCGCGCGGCGATCATGATAATGAGCATCCTTCAAAAGCTGGTCTGTCATCTCGTGCAAAATGAAATCAGTAACATCCATGCCGTAAGGGGTCGTTTGATGCTTCTTTTGGCCCGAAATACCGCGGGGGGAGGTCGCAGACCGGGGGGCTGGCCCCCCATCATCCATCGCGGCATAATAGTTCACCTGTCGTACAGCGACAGGATCAAGCCCAAGAGTGGACGCAATATGATCCATCACGCGCTCAATGCCCAAAACACCTTGTGGGCCACCAAACCCGCGGTAAGCGGTGGCGCTTTGGGTGTTGGTTTTCATCCGGTGTGACGTGATGCGTGCGTTGGGCAAATGATAGGCATTGTCGGCATGCAACATGGCGCGGTCCGCCACGGGGATCGACAAATCAAGCGCCCAACCGCAGCGGGTGATCTGCGTAAAGTCCACGCCAAGCAGCTGCCCCGCATCGTCAAAACCAACATCATAGCTGATGCGAAAATCATGCCGCTTACCGGTAATCATCATATCGTCATCGCGGTCATAACGCATTTTGCAAGGGCGCCCTGTGGCGCGGGCGGCCACCGCGCAGCCGACGGCAAGCGCATTACCTTGGCTTTCCTTTCCGCCAAATCCACCACCCATACGCCGCACCTCGCACCGCACCGCATGCATGGGCACGCCCAACGCGTCTGCCACTTTGTGTTGTATCTCGGTCGGGTGCTGGGTGGATGAATGCACCACCATGTCGCCACCTTCTTGCGGCAGGGCAAGCGCGGCTTGGCCCTCCAGATAAAAGTGTTCTTGGCCGCCCATCTCAATCTGACCAGACAGGCGGTGAGGGGCCTTTGCCAAGGCGTCATCAACATGGCCTTTTGTCCAGATGCGGGGGCCTTCTTCAAAGCGGCTGTTGGCGGCAAGCGCGTCCTCAATCGTCAAGATCGCTGTTGTTTCTTCGATCTTGATGTCGCCCAAACGGGCAGCCTTGCGCGCTGCAAGATAGCTGGTGGCAATGACCAAAAACAAAGGCTGACCCAGATAATGAACCGTGTCGGTTGCCAGCAGGGGTTCATCATGGGCAGAAGGAGACACGTCATTGGCAAACGGCAAATCGGCGGCCGTCAGCACACAGACCACACCATCCGCGGCGCGCACCTTGTCCAGATCCATCGCCACAATCCGTCCCGCAGCGTGGTCCGATATGCCAAAGGCAAGGTGCAAGGTATCATGCGGCATCGGGATGTCGTCGATGTAGCGGGCCGCCCCTGTGACATGCAAGGCAGCGGCATCATGGGGCAGGGGCTTTCCAACGGTCATGGCTGCACCTCCAAAACGTTGACCGGATCGCCCGCGAGATCGGCAAAATAGCGCAGCAACATATTTTGCGCCGTCTCTTGGCGATACCCGGCCGATGCGCGCATATCAGACATCGGCGCGTAATCATCCGAAAACAGCGGCATTGCGTCTGTGATCGTGTCGAGCGCCCAGACTTTGCCGACTAATGCGGCCTCGACCTTATGCGCACGGTGGGGTGTGCCTGCCATGCCACCAAACGCAATTTTGGCATCCGTTACACGGCCATCGACCACAGTGACATTAAACGCACCACAGACTGCCGAAATGTCTTGGTCAAATCGCTTGGACAATTTGTAGACCCGCAGATTTGGCGCAGACTTCGGAATGGTGACACCCGTGACCAATTCGCCCTTGGCGCGGTCTTGCTTGCCGTAAGCGATAAAGAACTCTTCCAATGGAATGCTGCGTGTCGCTTCGCCATGTCGTAGATGCAGCGTCGCGCCAAGCGCAATCAACGCTGGCGGGTTGTCCCCAATGGGTGAACCGTTTGCGATATTTCCGCCAATCGTGGCGGCGGCGCGCACCTGTTCCGATCCATATCGGCGGACCATTTCAGCATATGACGGGTGATAGTCTTTTAGCGTCTGATGAACGTCTACCATCGTCACGCCCGCGCCAAATGTGATCGTGTCCGCGCCCACGTCGATCGTTCGCAATTCGCGACAACGATTGAGGAAAACGACGCTGTGCAATTCGCGCAACTGCTTGGTCACCCAAAGCCCGACATCCGTGGCGCCTGCAATGACAGTTGCATCTGGGTTTGCCGCATACCACGCGGCCAATTGATCTAATGTGTCCGGTGCAAAAGGGGCGGGGTCAGCGGCAGGCGCCGGGTCCACTATCCATGTTGGAACAGTCATTTCTTCGGCAGCTTGGGCTGCACGGATAATCGGGGCATAGCCGGTGCAGCGGCACAGATTGCCCGCGACCACATCGTCATGGTCGGTGCGACCGTTCGTATGACCCGCTGCCATCGACGCAATGAAGCCTGGCGTGCAGAAACCGCATTGTGATCCGTGATGATCAACCATGGCCTTTTGCACAGGATGCATTTCGCCGTCTGGTCCGCTGATCCCTTCAACGGTGCGCACGGCCTTGCCATGCAGTTGCGGCATGAACAAGATACACGCATTCAATGCCCGCATTCCGTTGGTGTCGGTCACAACCACGGAACATGCGCCGCAGTCGCCTTCGTTGCAGCCCTCTTTCGTGCCAGTCAGGCCGCGTTCGATACGCAACCAATCCAACAGCGTTTGCGTGGCTGGTGTTTCCACCGCCACAGCTTCCCCATTCAGAAGAAACGACACTTTCATCGTGATAGACCTGCCGCGTTACCAAAAGTTTGTAACGATGATCCGTCGATGCGGCGTAGACGGATAACATTTCCCCCATGAAAGCGGGGCTGCGCATGGTTTGCAAGTTTTTTTGCCTTAGTCATCAAGCGCCAGTGCAATTTGGTCCCGCGCATCAAGTTGTTTTTCGAATACGACCCGTTGCCATTCCATCCAGCCTTGCACCTGCAAAAGCGGGTCGGCGGCGATATAACATGTCCGCACGCGCCCTGTTTTTTCCGACCTTACCAAGCCGCAGTTTTCCAACACTGACAAATGACGCATGAATGTGGGCAGCGCCATCGCGTGGGGGGCATGCAGTGTGGAAACAGTTGCGGGTCCGCGCACCAATGCCTCAACCACGGCGCGTCGCGTGGGGTCGGCAAGCGCGGCAAAGCAAGCATTCAACTGAGTCGTCGGATCAGACATGGTTTGCATGTTGGCTAAGTGTTTTACAGGCGTCAATCGGGCATTGCTGCTTGCCCTCCGGCTTGACTGGGGTAGGTTGACGCATGGCCATAGATCCCCGATTCATTCACCTGCGTGTGCACACCGAATATTCCCTTTTGCAGGGGGCTGTTCATGCCAAAAAGCTGCCGGAACTGGCTGCCAAAATGGGTATGCCCGCCGTTGCGGTGACTGACACAAACAATATGTTTTGCGCGCTGGAGTTTTCGGAAACCGCCGCCAAAAATGGCGTGCAGCCGATTATAGGTTGTCAGGTTGATCTGGGCTATGCCACGCCCGAGGCTGGCAAACGCCCCGAAGATCCCGCAGCCGTCGTTCTGATCGCCCAGTCAGAGGCGGGATATATGAACCTTATGAAGCTGAACTCTTGCCTTTATCTGGCGCAAGACGGGCAGCTACCTCAGGTGGCGCTGGATGATTTGGGAAACCACGCCGAGGGCTTGATTTGTTTGTCGGGCGGGCCTGATGGCCCCATCGGACGGTTGCTGCGCCAAGGGCAGCGGCCCAAGGCGGAATTGCTGATGGATCGCTTGGCCGCGATTTATCCCGACCGGCTTTATGTTGAATTGCAACGCCACCCTGACGCTGGCGGTCTGCCCGAGGCGGAAAAACTGTCCGAACGCGGTTTCATCGAAATGGCCTATGCCAAAGGGTTGCCGCTTGTTGCGACCAATGATGTCTACTTCCCAAAGTCGGATTTATACGAAGCCCACGACGCGTTGCTGTGTATCTCTGAGGGTGCGTATGTCGACCAACAAGAACCCCGCCGCCGATTGACGCCACAGCATTATTTCAAATCGCCCCAAGAAATGATGACGCTGTTTGCTGATCTGCCCGAGGCGATTGAGAACACCATCGAAATCGCCAAGCGTTGTGCGTTCAAAACCTACAAACGTGACCCGATCCTGCCGAAGTTTGCGGATGACGAGATTGTCGAATTGCGCAGGCAGGCGAACGAAGGTTTACAAAACCGTCTAGCCGTCATTCCGCATGCGGTCACGTTGGAAGAATACCAAGCACGCTTGGATTTTGAGCTCGATATTATCGAAGGCATGGGGTTCCCCGGCTATTTCCTGATCGTTGCCGATTTCATAAAATACGCCAAGGATGAACGCATCCCTGTGGGGCCGGGCCGTGGGTCTGGTGCGGGCAGTCTGGTGGCCTATGCGTTGCTGATTACCGATCTTGATCCGCTGCGGTATTCACTGCTGTTCGAGCGGTTTTTGAACCCCGAACGTGTGTCCATGCCCGACTTCGACATCGATTTTTGCATGGACCGCCGTGAAGAAGTCATTCGCTACGTCCAAGACAAATATGGCCGCGACAAGGTGGGTCAGATCATCACATTCGGTGCGCTGCTGTCCAAGGCCGCCGTGCGCGATGTAGGCCGCGTTTTGCAGATGCCATACGGCCAAGTGGACCGCCTGTCGAAAATGATCCCCGTTGAAGGCGTCAAACCGGTGTCGATTGAAAAGGCGCTGGCAGACGAGCCGCGCTTGCGTGAAGAAGCGAAAAACGAGGAGGTCGTTGACCGCCTGTTGACCTATGCCCAGCAGATCGAAGGGCTGCTGCGCAACGCATCGACCCACGCGGCGGGTGTTGTGATTGGTGACAGGCCATTGGACGCACTTGTGCCGCTGTATCAAGATCCGCGCTCCGACATGCCCGCGACCCAGTTCAACATGAAATGGGTGGAACAGGCGGGGCTGGTCAAATTCGACTTTTTGGGTCTGAAAACCCTGACCGTGATCCAGAATGCGGTGGACCTGATCGTTAAATCAGGACGTCATCTGCATCAGGATGCACAGGGCAATCAGCTGTTTGAACCTGTGGCCGAATTGATCGACGATATTGGCACGATCCCGTTGGACGACGAGGCGTCGTATAAGCTTTATGCATCCGCCAAAACCATCGCCGTGTTTCAGGTGGAATCCAGCGGCATGATGGATGCGTTGAAGCGGATGAAGCCCAATTGCATCGAGGATATCGTGGCGCTTGTGGCGCTGTATCGTCCTGGCCCGATGGAAAACATTCCGACCTATTGCGAGGTCAAAAACGGCCAGCGAGAAATCGAATCCGTTCACCCGTCCATCGACTATCTGCTGGCCGAAACCCAAGGCATCATCGTTTACCAAGAACAGGTTATGCAGATCGCACAGGTCATGGCGGGTTACAGCCTTGGCGGGGCCGATCTGCTGCGCCGTGCGATGGGTAAAAAGATTGCCGAGGAAATGGCCAAGGAACGCCCCAAGTTTGAAAAAGGGGCGATGGAAAACGGCGTTGATAAGAAAAAAGCGTCAGAGGTTTTCGACCTTCTTGAGAAATTCGCCAACTACGGTTTCAACAAATCCCACGCCGCCGCCTATGCGGTTGTCAGCTATCAAACGGCGTGGCTGAAGGCGAACCATCCGGTGGAGTTTATGGCCGGTGTGATGAACTGCGATATTCACCTGACCGACAAGCTTGGCACATATTTCCAAGAGGTGAAAAAAGGTCTGGGCATCGAATATATCCCGCCTTGCGTAAACCGGTCGATGGCCACATTTGATGTGAAAGATCAGAAATTGGTCTATGCGCTGGGCGCGTTGAAAAACGTGGGTGTCGAGGCGATGAAGCTGATTGTGGAGGCGCGTGAAGACCGCGAATTCGTAAACCTATACGACTTTGCCCGCCGTGTAGACATTAAGCGTGTTGGTAAACGCCCGTTGGAAATGCTTGCGCGGGCAGGGGCGTTTGATGTGCTTGATCCAAACCGCCGCCGCGTTCTGATGTCACTCGACGCGCTTGTGAATTACTCCGCCGCGATCCACGATCAAAAGAACTCAAACCAAGTGTCATTGTTCGGGGAGGCGGGCGATGATTTGCCCGAACCTCGTCTTGCTGGTGGCGACGATTTCTTGCCAGCGGAGCGGTTGGCCGAAGAATTCAAGGCGATTGGTTTCTATTTATCGGGCCACCCGTTGGACGACTATATGGCCGCGCTGAAACGCAAACAGGTCAAAACCTTGGACGAGGTGATTGCGCAGGCTGAGCGCGGTGCATGTGTTGTGAAAATGGCAGGCACGGTATCGGGGCGTCAGGAACGGAAATCGGCGCGCGGCAACCGTTTTGCCTTTGCGCAGTTGTCTGATCCGACGGGGCAATACGAGGTCACTCTGTTTTCCGACACGCTTGAGGCCGCACGCGATCATCTGGAAACAGGCAGTCAGGTTGTGCTGACCTGCGAGGCCACAATGGAGGCCGATCAGCTGAAACTGTTGGGCAGGTCTGTTGCGCCCATTGATACGGCTGTAGCAGATGCTGGGTCGTCGGGGCTTCGTGTGTTTTTGGATGCGCCTGATGCGATTGCATCGGTGCAATCAATCTTGGAAAACGCGGCCCGAGACCGCGTGCGCGGTGGCCGAGGCCCTGTGTATTTCTGCCTGATGGATCCCGCATTGCCGGGTGAAGTTGAAATCGACCTTGGCCAAGATTTCCCTGTCAATCCACAGATCAAAGGCGCGTTGCGATCCCTTTCTGGCGTCATGGAAGTCGAAGAGGTCTAGGCGAAGTTTCGCAGCGTCGCTTATTGGACACGTAGACGACTGCTTGGGTTGCGGGTAAAGAAGGCAAAGTTTTCGTCGCAGGGGGGCGATCGTGGTGCGCAGTTTTGCAGTTTTATCAATCCTGATGCTTCTTGGGGCATGTAGCGGGAATCCGTTCGACAAACTGACCCGTCTTAGCGATGTGCCGCTTGCGAATGATCCTGTTTCGGTTGCAGTCGCAGAGGCGATTGAAAAGGAACCAGAGCAGGATGACGAGGCCCTGCCGTCCGCAGATGAAACAATCGTCGCTGATGTCACCGCCGAACGATCCGACCCGACCGCTGAAAAAGGGTTCTTTGGTCGGCTGCTTTCGGGCATTGCGCCAACTGACCCGCAAGAACCGCCCCAAATTGAGGCGACAGCAGATGCGCCGCCTGCGCTGGACACGCCGACGCCCGATGTCGTTGGTGTGACCGCCGATATTGTGGCCGAGACCGAGACCGCACCCATGCCAGCCCCACAGCAGGCTGGTTTCTTTGGACGGTTATTTTCGGGAACATCATCCAGCCCTGCCGCGACAGAACAATCAGACGATAGCGATGCTGCCGCCACACCAACAGCAACACCTGCGAATGCGGGTACGCGGGGCGGGCTATTCAGTCGCTTAACGCCTGAACGCACAGGGCCGGACGCCGCCTTAGTCACCGTTGGAACGCAGGTGCCTTATGGGACGATTGCAACCAACTGTGACGTCAGCCGCAGTCAGTTGGGAACGAAAGTTGGCTCAGCCTCTGGTTATACGCTTTATGACACGATCCCGAATGCAACATCATTGCGGACCCATTATATCATGGGTTTCAAGGACCGTTGCGCGCGTCAGTTTTCTGCTGCAACCGCGCTGATGGGCGATGTGGGCACGCATGAGGTTGTGCGTTACCTGCCATCAAATAAGCGGGTTGCCTATAGTGTCACCGACAACGCCTATGAAGATATCAAGGCGTCATTTTGTCGGGTCGGCAGGGGCCAGCCTTGCGGCAGCAAGTTGGATCGACTTTCCAAATCGACAACCTTTATCACGGCGTATCGCAATTTTGGATCCAACCCCGCGTGGTCAAACATATTGCTCCATAACGGGACGGTCGTGGCGATGGGCGAGGCGAGCCGCTAGTCTACCAATGTGGTGGGCGCTGATCGGCCAGCGGCACAGATCCACCCGCATCCATTTCGCGCCCAGCCTCTCTTTCCATCAGCATTGCCAAACGGCGCGTCGCCACGGCCAATTCGGTTTCTTGGCGCGCGACAACATCTGATAAATCCTCGACCGTGCGGGTCAAATGGGCGATTTGTTCTTCTAGGTTTGTGATATCAGTCATAACGCCGACATATCCTGTCGGAATACAGGGGCGCAAGCGCATTGCCCCGCCGCCGCCATCGGGGTAAAGGCGGGGGCAAGTTTTAGACCAGACGCGAGGCGACAATGGCCAAAGTGAAGAAACAACCCCGTCCCAAGGCGCAGACACCCAAAGGGTTCCGCGACTATTTTGGAGCAGAAGTGGCGCAGCGCACACAGATGCTGTCCCAGATTGCGGGTGTTTACCATCAATACGGCTTTGACGCTTTGGAAAGTGCGGCGGTGGAAACCGTCGAGGCGCTGGGCAAATTTCTGCCTGATGTGGACCGCCCGAATGAAGGCGTGTTTGCGTGGGAAGAAGACAACGACTGGTTGGCCCTGCGCTATGACCTGACCGCGCCCTTGGCCCGCGTCTATGCCCAACACCGCAATGACTTGCCGAACCCCTATCGTCGTTATGCGATGGGTCCAGTTTGGCGCAATGAAAAGCCGGGACCAGGTCGTTTTCGTCAGTTTTATCAATGCGATGCTGACACAGTTGGCGCGTCCAGCGTGGCCGCTGATGCAGAGATTTGCGCGATGCTGTCCGATACGCTTGAGGTCGTGGGGATTCCGCGCGGCGATTACGTTGTGCGGGTCAACAACCGCAAGGTGCTGAACGGCGTGATGGAAGTTGCGGGCTTGTCGGGTGACGACAAAGAAGCAGAGCGCGGCATTGTTTTGCGTGCGATTGATAAACTTGATCGTCTGGGCACAGACGGCGTGCGCGCCCTGTTGGGCGAAGGCCGCAAAGACGGATCAGGCGACTTTACCAAAGGCGCGGGCCTTGCGGATGAACAAGCCGAAATCGTCATGGGCTTTATGTCTGCCAAACGCGATAGCGGTGCTGCCACCGTCGCGCGTTTGACTGAATTGGTGCAAGGATCAAATATCGGCATGGACGGCGTGAACGAGCTGGAAACCATCGCCACGCTGCTTGATGCCCAAGGCTATGCTGCGGACCGGATCGAGATTGACCCGTCGGTTGTGCGTGGCCTTGGATATTACACTGGCCCTGTGTTCGAGGCGGAACTGACGTTTGAAGTGCTTGATGACAAGGGACGTCCGCGCAACTTTGGCTCGGTCGCTGGCGGCGGACGTTACGACGATCTGGTCAAGCGGTTTACGGGCCAAGAAGTGCCTGCAACAGGTGTGTCCATCGGCGTTGACCGTTTGTTGGCCGCGCTTCATGCAAAGGGCCGTTTGGACACCAAAACCCTTGGGCCCGTCGTTGTGACTGTGATGGACCGTGATCAGATGGGATACTACCAATCGTTGGTGGCCGAGCTGCGCAATGCAGGTATTCGTGCAGAAGTGTATCTGGGCAATCCCAAGAATTTTGGCAATCAGTTAAAATATGCAGACAATCGCAACAGTCCGGTTGCTGTCATCGCGGGCTCTGACGAGATGGCGAATGGCGTTGTGCAGATCAAGGATTTGATCCTTGGTGCGAAAATTGCGCAAAGTGCGACGGTCGAGGAATGGAAAGACCGCCCAAGCCAATACGAAGTCCCAAGTGACGAGCTGGTCGCAAAAGTGCGTGAAATTCTGGCGGATCAGGGCGTATGACGGGCAAAGTCGCGAATGAAGCGGCGCGGCTCACCTCCCTTTTTGAAGGGCAGGGTGCGCGGGCTGTTGATGCTGATATTTTGCTGTCTGCGGACACGCTTTTGGATCTCTACGGCGAAGATATCCGTGGTCGCGCCTATCTGACATCTGACCCGTTTGGCGGGGAGATGGTGCTGCGGCCTGATTTCACGGTCCCTGTCGTGCAAATGCATATGGAAAGCGAAGCGGACCCCGCGCGTTATACCTATGCGGGCCGAGTTTTCCGCAAGCAAGAGGATGATCCATCCCGCCAACGCGAAGCGACCCAAGTGGGTTTTGAGGTCTTTGATGGATCAAATCCGGCGGCTGCAGATGCAGACGTTTTTGCAGCCATAGCAGATGCGTTGCGCGGACTGCCCGTGCGGGCGGCCACGGGTGACATTGGCATTCTGATGGCAGCGGTTGCAGGGTTGAAAACCTCCCAGACACGCAAGGCTGCGTTGCTGCGTCACCTGTGGCGCCCTCGTAAATTTCGCAAACTGCTGGACCGTTTTGGCGGACGGACAAGCCCCGCCGCAAGCCGCGTGGCATTGCTGGCGAACCCTGATCCCCTAGAGGGGGCCGCCGCGTCAATCGGCTTGCGGTCACGGGCCGAGGTACAGGCGCGCATTGATGCATTGCGCGTCGACGCTCAGACGCCCCCCATCAGTGCGGATGAATTGTCGATGATCGACACCCTGTTGGGTTTGGACGAAACATGCCCGCATGTTTTGCAATCCTTACGGGATATTGCCGTGGATTTACCATCTATTGATAAGGCCGTGGATGCATTCGCGGCGCGGTTGGATGCGTTGTCTGCCAAAGGGGTGGATGTTGACACCTTGGCGTTCGAGGGCAGCTATGGGCGCACATCGCTGGAATACTATGATGGATTTGTTTTCGGGTTTTATGCCGACGATGCGCCGCTGATGCCCGCGATTGCCACAGGTGGTCGCTATGATGCGTTGACTGCACGGTTGGGCGCTGGACGCGCTGTACCTGCGGTAGGTGGCGTGGTGCGGCCCGATCTGGTTGTCACCCTACGGGAGAACGCGTGATGCTAAAGCTTGGTGTGCCGTCCAAGGGCCGGTTGATGGAAAAGACCTTTTCGTGGTTCGGTGATCGCGGCGTTGCGTTGCGCAAATCTGGTTCAGACCGCGAATATGCGGGTGCCGTTGATGGCATTGACGGCGTTGAACTCGTGTTGTTGTCTGCGGGTGAAATTCCGCGTGAGCTGGCGGCTGGGCGCATCCATTTGGGTGTGACTGGTTCCGACCTGATCCGCGAAAAACTGGCCGCGTGGGAAACCCGCGTGCACGCGATTGCGCCAATGGGCTTCGGCGGCGCGGACCTGATTATTGCTGTGCCGCAAGCATGGGTGGATGTTGAAACATTGGATGATCTGGATGCGGCTGCCGCGGCATTTCGGGCAACCCACGGGTTTCGGATGCGAATTGCCACGAAATACCACCGTCTTGTCCGGGAATTTTTGCGCGACAACGGCGTGGCTGATTATCAGCTTGTCGACAGTCAAGGCGCGACCGAGGGCACGGTCAAAAACGAAACCGCCGAGGCGATCGCCGACATCACGTCGACAGGCGAAACACTGCGCGCAAATGGCTTGAAAATTCTTGGTGATGGCTTGATCCATGCCTCCCAAGCGACACTTTTCCGTGGTCGCCGCGATGGCTGGAGTGACGCGCAGCGTGTGACCCTTAAGGAACTGGAATCCCTGCTAGGGGTTTGAACCAGAGGCCACGCCTTGCGGCGTGACATCATTTTTGATCAGGCCAAGATCAACGCACACCGATCGCGGCCAGCGCCTTGCTCAATTCCGGGGGTATCGGTGCCTCGTCTTGGCGACCTTCTGGAAGGTCGGATGGGGCATCATCGGCTGTCAGATAACGCCACCCTTGGAAGGCGCGTTTTGGCGTTGCTTCAACCCGCACCAGTGTTGGGTCACTGACAATCGCGCACCTGCGTATGCCATCAGCGGAATGGTATTCATCTAGCCGCAGAATTTTTTGCCGACATAAAATGACGCCTTTGATCACCCAAAAGATGGATCCGCCGTTTAGAAGTTCCGCCTCACGTTTGGGCCACATCCGGGTCACGTGCTGTGGCATGGCGTCATGTGCCTGTGCGCGGCGTGTTTTCTGCCACGCTTCAAGACTGGCGACATCATCAGTTCCGACCGATAGCTTTACCAGATTTACGTAGTTTGACACGATTTGCCCCAATATGTGGTGTTCGGTGGTGGAATAGCAGATTCGATTGTGTTAATGAAGTTATAACGTTGCGCCGAGGTTTCCAGTTTGACGCGGCCTGATCGCGGACCTATCTTTGGTCCCTTACCGCAATAATCAGAATCATCCAAAGGATAGCACATGTCCCGCTTTGCCGCCCCTATTGCCGAACAGATTTGGGATATGAAATATCGGTTCAAGGAGGCTGACGGCACACCAATTGATGCGGACGTCACAGAGACTTGGAATCGGATTGCAAATGCGCTGGCCGCTGTTGAGGACGACCCATCCAGTTGGGCTCCAAAATTCTATGATGCCTTGGAAGACTTCAAGTATTTGCCAGCGGGCCGGATTACGGCGGGCGCGGGAACTGCCAGATCGGTGACATTGTTTAACTGTTTTGTCATGGGCACTGTGCCTGACAGTATGGGTGGCATTTTTGATATGCTCAAAGAAGCTGCGCTGACAATGCAGCAGGGCGGTGGCATTGGATACGATTTCAGCACGATACGACCCAAGGGAGCGGCAGTGCAGGGTGTTGCTGCCGATGCGTCCGGACCCTTGTCCTTTATGGATGTGTGGGATGCGATGTGTCGCACGATCATGTCCGCGGGTTCGCGCCGTGGTGCAATGATGGCGACAATGCGCTGTGACCACCCCGACGTGATGGATTTCATTACAGCCAAATCTGACGCGGCACGCCTGCGCATGTTTAATATGTCGGTCTTGATCACAGATCCGTTTATGGATGCTGTGAAGGCTGACAAACCTTGGGATCTGGTTTTCAAAGGTACTGTCTATAAGACTGTGAATGCCCGCGAATTGTGGGATGCCATTATGCAATCGACTTATGATTACGCCGAACCCGGTGTGATTTTCATCGACCGGATCAACAAAGCAAACAACTTGTCGTATTGCGAAACAATTGCAGCGACCAACCCATGTGGGGAACAGCCGCTGCCGCCCTATGGGGCGTGCTTGCTGGGGTCGATCAACATGGCGCGGCTTGTTGCTGATCCATTTGAAGATGGCGCAGGTCTTGATCTGGCAAAGATGACCGAATTGGTCGCGACTGCAGTGCGTATGATGGACAACGTTGTGGACGCATCGAACTTTCCGTTGCCCGCGCAACAAGCAGAGGCAAAAGCAAAGCGCCGTATCGGGCTGGGTGTGACAGGGCTTGCGGACGCACTTTTGATGGTCGGCCTACGCTATGGGTCAGAGGCGGCGGCGCGTCAAACGGACCAATGGATGCACGCGATCGCTCGCGCCGCGTATCTGGCGTCGGTGGATTTGGCAAAGGAGAAGGGTGCGTTTCCACTGTTTGACGCTGAAAAATTCCTTTCATCAGGTGCGATGCAAGACATGGACGCTGATGTCTGCGATGCGATCCGCAAACATGGCATTCGCAACGCGCTACTGACATCTATCGCGCCCACAGGCACGATCAGTTTGTATGCAGGTAATGTATCATCAGGGATCGAACCGGTCTTTGCCTACGCATACACACGCAAAGTATTGCAAAAAGACGGCACACGCACCGAAGAAGAAGTCGTGGACTACGCCGTTCAGATGTGGCGCGACCTGAAAGGCGACGCGCCGCTACCCGACTATTTCGTGAACGCGCAAACACTTGCCCCGTTGGATCATGTGCGCATGCAAGCCGCTGCGCAAAAATGGATCGACAGCAGTATTTCCAAGACAATCAACTGCCCGGAGGACATCAGCTTTGATGACTTCAAAGAGGTTTACATGGCCGCATGGGATCAAGGGTGCAAAGGCTGCACAACCTACCGTCCCAATGATGTGACCGGCTCGGTCCTGTCTGTTTCAGAAGAAAAACCATCCCTTCTGCTTGCCGAAAATACCTCCGCCGGAGGCTCCGACACTGACCTCCAAGGTGAGGTGGTCTATATGTCCGAACCGCTTGACCGCCCGACCGAGCTTGAGGGTGCGACCTATAAGCTCAAGTGGCCTGATAGCGAACATGCGATATATATTACCGTAAATGACCTTGTCGTTGCGGGCCATCGTCGCCCGTTTGAAGTGTTCATCAACTCCAAGAACATGGAACACTTTGCTTGGACAGTTGCTTTGACGCGCATGATCTCTGCCGTGTTCCGCCGTGGTGGCGATGTGTCATTTGTCGTCGAAGAACTCAAAGCGGTATTCGATCCGCGTGGTGGGGCGTGGATGCAAGGTAAATACGTGCCGTCCATTTTGGCCGCAATCGGCGGCGTGATGGAAAAGCATATGGTCGCGACGGGTTTCTTGGCCGGGGAAGGACTTGGCCTGAAATCCGATCCACAGGCTGATGTTGTCGCATTGAATGCCAAACCCAAAGGCAAGGCCTGCACGTCATGTGGTGCGTATGATCTGCGCATGGTCGAGGGCTGCATGACCTGCGGGTCCTGCGGCTATTCGAAATGTGGCTAGCACCCTCTTGCCCTGTGCCATTTTGCGTTCTACGCAGTGGCACAGGGAGAATTGAGATATGCAAAATACAGTCGTCAACAGTTGGAACGAATGGGATCCGCTGAAACATGTGATCGTGGGCCGTGCAGATGACTGTCACATCCCGCCAGAAGAACCTGCGCTAGACGCAAAAGTCCCTGAAGACAGCGATATGCGCGGTCAGTGGGGCAAGCGCCCCCAAGAAACCATTGATCGTGCAAACGAGCTTTTGGATAATTTCGCATCGATGTTGGAAAAGCGTGGCGTGCGTGTTGATCGCCCGACATCCATTGACCATTCGCAACCCGCCACAACGCCGGATTTCCATACGCAAAGTCAATTTGGCTGTATGCCGCCACGCGATGTGTTGCTGACGGTCGGGTCTGAAATGCTTGAGGCGACGATGTCGTATCGGTGCCGCTGGTTCGAATATCTGAATTACCGCCCGTTGATGCAGCAGTACTTCAACGAAGACCCGAATTTCCGCCACGAAAGCGCACCCAAACCGCGCCTGACGGATGCCGATTATCACCCTGACTATTTGTCCGACAAAATTGGTGACGCGAAACGTCTGGAATGGGCGGCCAAGAAATTCTTTGTCACGACAGAAGAGGAGCCGTTGTTTGACGCCGCCGACGTGCTGCGCTTTGGTCGTGATCTCGTTGTTCAACACGGCTTTACGACCAATCTGAAAGGGATCGAATGGCTGCGCCGTCATTACCCAGACCACCGTGTTCATACGGTCAACTTTCCTGGTGATCCGTATCCGATCCACATTGACGCGACATTCACACCACTGCGCCCGGGTTTGATTTTGAACAATCCGCAGCGCCGTCTGCCAGATGAACAGCGCAAAATGTTCGAAGATAACGATTGGGAAATCGTCGATGCCGCACAGCCTGCGCATAACACGCCGCCTCCGCTTTGCTACTCATCGACGTGGTTGTCGATGAACGTACTGGTGCTTGACCCGAAAACCGTCTGCGTTGAGGCGTCAGAAGTGTACCAGATGGAACAGATGGACAAGCTGGGCATGAATGTCATTCCCGTCGAGTTGCGCGATGCCTATGCATTTGGTGGTGGCCTTCACTGCTGCACAGCCGACGTTTACCGCGAAGGCGACTGCGAGGATTATTTCCCGCATCTGTCATAAACGCATTTATGCTCTAAATTAATAAGGAGCTGTGGTGGACACATCATGGCGCCTTTTTACCCCTAAAGGAGTTGACGCTATGGACCTGAATGCAGATTTCACAAAACGCGCGGTTGTTCATGCGGCTGATATGCCTTGGGTCGCGTCCCCGATGAAAGGGGTCGATCGTCGTATGCTGGACCGCATGGGCGACGAGGTGGCACGCGCCACAACAATCGTGCGCTACGCGCCCGGTTCTGCGTTTTCGCCCCATGTTCACAGCGGGGGGGAGGAATACTTGGTGCTGGACGGCACATTTCAGGATGAACATGGTGACTTTCCGACAGGCACATATGTGCGTAACCCGCCCGGGTCATCCCATACTCCGCGATCTGATGATGGGGCCGTCATCATGGTCAAGCTATGGCAGTTTGATCTGGATGACCGCACGGCCGTTGTTGTGCGCCCAGACGAGATGAACCCCAAAAAAATCAGCCACGATGTCTGCGTAAACGAACTGCACCGCGACAAAAACGAAGTCGTTAAAATCGAGGACTGGGCGGCAAATGCGATAATCTCAATCCCCGACTTGGGCGGTATAGAAGTGTTCGTGATCGACGGCAGCTTTACCGAGGGCGGTGAGACTTTCAAAACTCACAGCTGGTTACGTCTTCCGAAGGGCCAGTCGCTAAGCGCAAAGGTTGGTTCAATCGGCGCGCGGGTTTGGATGAAAACGGATCATTTACGCAAAGCCCCCGTGCCACCTGCCGCAAAATGAAAACCGATGTTGCGATTATTGGCGGTGGTCTGGCTGGCCTTGCACTGGCCGATGCGTTGCATGCCGATGGCATAGACTTTCAATTATTTGAGGCCCGCAATCGGTTTGGGGGCCGTATCAAAACTGCCAACCAATCAGGTGCTGCGTTTGATCTTGGACCTGCATGGTTTTGGCAAGGGCAACCGCGCATGGCCGCTGCCGCAAAGCGGTTTGGCCTGACGGTTTTTGAGCAGTTCAGTGTTGGCGATGTGTTGGCCGAGGATCAGAACGGCACCGTGCGGCGCGGGGCCGGATTTGCGTCGATGGCTGGTTCACTGCGCATCGAGGGTGGCGTAACAGCGCTGATCGATGGATTTGTCGCCGCACTTCCGGCAGGGCACCTGCATCTGAACCAAACAGCGGTCGGTCTGACGAGCACCGTTGATGGGGTCACCATCCAAACTGAAGATATGACCATCGCCGCCAAGACGGTGATCTTGTCGGTCCCGCCACGCATTACAGCCCAGATCAAATTTGATCCGCCGTTGGATGTCCGCCAGCGAAACGCAATGCACAAAATTCCCACGTGGATGGCAGGGCAGGCCAAGTATATCGGGGTCTATGATACACCGATATGGCGCGATGCAGGTCTGTCTGGCGATGCACAAAGCAGGCGGGGCCCGATGGTCGAAATCCACGATGCATCCCCGCACAAGGGCGGGCCCTATGCCGTATTCGGTTTCATTGGGTTTGATGCACAGACACGGGCGACCCATCGTGCCGAGATGGGCGAAATGGCCACCGAACAGCTAACGCGATTGTTCGGTGCGAAACCCGATCAGTTGATCCTACAAGATTGGGCTGGGTCGCCACATACGGCAACAACCGCTGACTTTGTCGCGACAGGGCATCCTGCTTATGGGCGGCCATCTGAGCTGGAAGACATCTGGGGCGGGAAAATCACCCTTGGATCATCGGAAATGGGTGCCACTTTCGGCGGGTATTTAGAAGGCGCACTGGAGGCAGCACAAGATGTGGGGCAAACTCTGATCGCTGGGCGAAAACTGTGACAGTCAGGCCATAGCATCCATTCTGATTGCACGCCCACTATCCCGAATCGACGCACCCGTGTAATCAGAAACGGCTCGGGGGGGCACAATTAGGAATTCGTCATGCGTCCTGTCTTGGCTCTTTTGATCGCTCTTTTGCCCGCTGCCACACCTGTTTTTGCGCAGGATCGCGAAAACATCGGCACAGGTCGGCTTTTCACAAATGATTTTTTCGGGGATGGTCACGACCGCTGGCGCACGGGATCATACGTATTCAGTCATATACGTGCGCGAGATGCCTATACCGGGACCGAAGCATTCGGCGATCTAATCGAATACCGGGCCCGCGCTGAAATTTTGTCGCCATCCGCAGGGAGCCGCGCGCCAGGTGATCGGCCCTATGTTGGACTTATGTCTATCGGGGCGCATACCCATTTTGACGTAAATGGCACACAGCTGTCATTGGGCGCAGACATCGTTGCCCTTGGCCCGCAGACCGGATTGTCGGCATTCCAAGAAAGTTTTCACGACTTTTTTGAAATGCCAGACCCGCTTTTTACGGATCAACAGCTTGGCAATTCTTTCCATTTGAACGGGGCTGCGGCTGCGACCCGGACCTATCGGTTGGCAGACAATCTGAGCATTCGCCCTTTTGCAGAGGCGCAGATCGGCACAGAAGATTTGGTGCGGGCGGGCGCAGATTTGATCTTTGGCCGCGCCGCACAGGATGATTTGATGTTGCGCGATGTTGCAACTGGGCAACTCTATCGTGGCACGCAAAATGACACGCTCGGCCTGTCATACCTTATTGGTGCTGATGTTGCGTCGGTTTTTGGCAGCACGCTTTTACCGTCCGATATGGGATATTCTGTGTCTGAAACCCGTTCACGCGCAAGGGCTGGTGTGTTTTGGCAGATGGCCGAAGATGTATCGTTCTTTTATGGCGCCACATATCTATCCGAAGAATTTGAAGGCCAAAGCGAAGGTCAGGTCGTCGGCTCACTGAAGCTGAATTTCAACTTCTAAATAAATAGTTAGGCTGCTTTGTTAAAGTGGCTTGATCGGATGCGATACGCCTTGCTAACCTGATCTCATAATTCCGCGCGCCTAATGACGCGGAGAAGTTGAGGCAAATAGCAGGCATGAAAACGGGCTTTAATGGCACGTTTGTCATCTCCTGGTCACAGACAGATATTGATGGGCAGCACTCCGCGCCTGTTACCGATCTTACTGTGGGTACTGCGTGGTCATGGACTGGCGAGGCGGTGCGCGTGGATGGTCCCAGTGGTGTTCTACCACTTGGTTTATCCCACGGAGAGGTAGACATTCGAAAACGCGCGGCACTGACAGTGCGTCGTCTTTTGGCGGCCGCACAGCTGGATACCCGCAAGATGGACGCAGCGGTTCTGCAAGAGCCGTTGTTCAGCGACAGCTTTCGCGTCACGGACGGGTTTCAAACGTGGACGGTGACGTTGATCGATACGGGCGCGAACCGCAAACCGCTGTGCATGTTTATGGATGAAATTCCGCCGCGCCAGACACCGCTTTGGGTCGTCGACCGGCATATCGACAGCACACTGCGCCGTGCTGCCACCCCCGAACAAGGGGGTGTTGTATGTTTTACCCCCGGCACAATGATCCAAACCCCCGATGGGCCTCGTGATGTGGCGTCCTTGGTTGAGGGTGATTTTGTTCAGACGGCTGACAATGGCTGTGCCGAAATCCTGTGGCTGGGTGATCGCCGCATTACTGGCGCGCGGATGAAGGCGATTCCGACGCTGACACCTGTGCGTCTGCGTGCAGGGGCCTTGGACAAAGACGTGCCTGATGCGGGCCTTTTGGTGTCCCCCGATCATCGTATCGTATTGCGCGGTGCCCGTGCCCGCACATTATACAACGCGGATGAGGTGCTTGTGACAGCGCGTGATTTGATCAACGACCATTCGATCATCCGCGATCATGGCCAGCGAGAAGTCACATACATCCACATGATGTTGCCCAAGCACGAGGTTGTGTTTGCCAATGGTGTCGCGACCGAAAGCTTTCATCCAGCCAGTGCCGAACTGACAATGATGGATCAAAACCAGCGCGACCGCATGTATGACCGACTGCCAGAACTGCATCGGGGCGTGCAGCAATATGGCGAATACGCCCGCCGCGTTCTTTCAGATAGCGAAGCCGCGATCTTGCAGCACGATTAGGACGACCGTTCCACTGGCCCGCCCGATTTTTCCCAAGTGGAAAAGCCGTCGCGCAAGTGCGCGCAGGCAAAACCCATGTCATTCAACGTCGCCACAGTGAGCGCGGACCGCCACCCCGATGCGCAGTGAAAGACGAATGTTTTGTCTTGGCCAAAGATGTCTTTGAAATACGGGCTTTCGGGATCGACCCAAAACTCGGCCATGCCACGCGGACAATGAAAACTGTCAGGGATGAAACCAGAACGATCACGCTCGCGCACATCGCGCAAATCGACAATGACAACTTCGGGATCATTCACCATTTGGATGGCGGCGGCAGTGTCTACTTCTTCGATCCGTGCACGCGCAGCGGCGACTAATGCAGCGGCCGAGGTTGTAAGTTTGTTCATTCGCTACCCTTTCTTGAATAGCTGACCGCATGCAAAGTCAGGCCATGGCTGTCCGCTCAGTTTGGCCATATGCCACGCCAGCACCAGATTACTGGATAGCACAGGCAGGCCCGTGGCGGTCTCTAGGTCTTCTATTATATCCAGCGTTCGCAGGTTTGTGCATGACAAAAACAGTGCGTCAATGCCGCCCTGTGCGGCCAGCTTGATCGCCGCGTCATATGTGGATTGCGGGCTGATATGGGCGACAACGGTTTCACAGGCTTCGTCAAATGACCCGAACACAGGGCTGCTGATCCCGTTAGTGTCCAATACAGACGTCAGATGTGCCGACACCTCGGCCACGTAGGGCGACAAAAACCCCAAGCGCTGAACCCCAAGCGAATGACACGCCGCAATTAGCGCGCTGACCGGTTGGGTCACGTGATCGGTCGGGCAGGTTTCGCGCACAAGGCTCTCGACTTTTTCGGCGCCAATCTGTGCCGTGCCAGACGTGCACCCATATCCAACCACGCTAAAGTTCACGCCTTGGGGAAACAAACTGGCGGCTGTCGGTATCGTCTGCGCCATTTCTTGCAACGTGTCCCGGCTCACTTCGGTGGCGCAAGGCACGCGACTGACATAGATGAGGGGGTCAGGGCCAAAAATGCGCCGAAAATCCTGTTCGAGCGTTTCATCCGATTGTAGTACGACGACCCCCATCGCGCTTTGGTGCGGGTCGGTTTGAAAATCAAAGATCATAGCTGCACCATCTTTCGCCCATAGGGGGCGGACAAGAACCGCGCACCGTCTGATGTGACAACGATGTTTTCTTCGTGCACAAGCATTTTGCCGCCGCCCACATCAATGCCGGGTTCGAGGGTCAGCACCATGCCCTCGGACAGGATTGTTTGATCGGCAGGGATCAAAGACGGCCATTCCGTCAGTTGCATCCCCAACCCATGCCCAAGTCGGCCCGTATCAGACCCACCAGCACCACCCGTCACAATGTCATCCATCGCATGGAAAAGCTGTGCTGCAGTGACGCCCGGCTTGGTGATTTTCATGGCTGCATCAACGGCGTCAATCAGCTTTGCGTGGGCGGCGGCGGCGGTGTCACTGGGTGTCCCCACCGCAAAGTTGCGATCGAAGTCACAGAAATACCCATCAACGACAAGTCCTGTATCCAGCATTAGAATATCGCCATCGGCCAACGGTGTATCTGAAGCAGGCGAAATCACATCATCGTATCCACCTTGCCCCGCACCACCCGCAAGATACGATACGAAATCAGCGCCTTCATCCAAGCAGAGCATCTGAAACTTTCGGAATACGTCGGATAGGGGAGCGCCAGCTTGCGCAATTTCCGGCACGCGGGCAAAGGCACGATTGGCCACATCACAAGCTGTCTGGATCGCCGCAATTTCCACGTCAGATTTGACCATGCGCAGGGCAGGGATCAATCCATCATCACTGACGATCTTGGACCCGATGATTGATTGTAGGCGGTCAAAATCATCAAGCGGCATCCGCAGATGTGTCTCCAACCCCATTGGCGCGGCCACATTTGTCAGCCCTAATTCCGTGATGGTTTGTGCCAACAACCCGACACCGTCATCATCATAGTCAGGCGACCGCCACGTACGGATGTCGGAAATCCACGACCGGCCCATCAACGCGGCCCCGATTGTCGGAATGACCGCAACGGGATCGCCGCTGGCAGGCACGATAAGAAACCAAGGTCGCGCCGGACTTTCCCAAAACCGTGTCAGATAGCCTGTGAAATACCGCACCTCCGGCTCGGTCGTCAAAAGCAACCCGTCGATGCCGCGGTCCGCCATCATGGATTGCGCCCGTTTGGTGCGGGCTTGGTATTCTGATGCGGCGAACACTAGGCGGTGCCTTCAGACAAGATGCACAGAACACGCGCATCTTTGGGCAGGTCGTAGCCTGCCGTCATCGCCGCAATGCCAGCACCACCAGATGTTGAACAGGCCAAGTCATGCGCGTCCAAGATGGGCAGCGATGCTTGCGCTTCGTCCTCGGTGATTGTCACAAAGGTATCGGCATCTCGCGCCAATCCATTGAGCGATATAAGGGATGGTTCCTTACAGTCCAATCTCCCCATTTCAGACACCGGACCGTCAGCCAGAACGCAATGACCAGCCCGGGCGGATTCCATTAATGCGGGTGCAAACTCAGGTTCAATCACGATGATCTGTGGGTCGTCGCCCCATTGTTTGCGTGCCATCGCTGCAGCGGCACAGGCCAAACCACCAACGCCTGCCTGCAACATAATGTGGGTCGGCGCGGATGGGATTTGTGCGAACACCTCATCCATCAAAACGGTGTAACCTTCCATCAGGCGGTGGGGGATGTCGAGATATGCGTCCCATGATGTGTCCGATAGCAAGGTCCAACCGTTTGCTTCACCGTCGGCCATCGCGGCGTCCATACTGGCGGCATAGCTGTCACCCCCGCGCACGACATCTGCGCCCATATCGCGCAGCCGTACGGCAAAGCTTTCGGGAACAGCGTCCGCAAGATAGATCACGGCTTTTGCGCCAAATATCTTGGCACCAGCGGCCACGGACAGGCCGTGATTGCCCGCACTCGCACTTACATAGGTTCGCCCGGCAAGGACATTTGACAAATCGTCACCGCCGATCTGCATCGCATCATGTGCAATGACATAAGCCGCGCCGAGCGCCTTGAAGCTGCCAAGCCCCATGCGGGTCCGTTCATCTTTTACATACAGTGCGGTGATCCCCAATTTATCGGCAAGCGATTGTGCATCAACAAGCGGGGTTGTTGTCGCGACCGGGCATTTTTTCAGCAATGCGGCCGGTGCTGCGGAATCAATGCTTGGGAACGGGGTCGCTGCTGGCAGATCGATCTTATCGGCGGAATTGCGGAACGGATTTTGGAAAACTTGCATGTCATGTCCTGTCTGAGGTTGCTGCGATCAAGCACGAAGGCCCCCACCAGGGTCAACTGTGTTTTGGACCGATGTTTGGCTGATTGCGACATGTCCACACGTATTGCGTGCCAACAATGTCGATCTTTCACCTGCGGAATTTGACGTAAAATGCCTCAAACTGCCGCATTCGGCCTTTCGTTCTGGGCTGAAATCGTCAACCGACAAGATTGTTACCCCAGATTCTTTGTTTTCGGTTGCATTCTTGCGCTCTTGCCCACGTTAATACGTCCACCAACAGGGAGACTAACAATGAAAATGAAGAATCTTGGCGCAGCATCCGTGCTTGCACTTACACTTGGCGCGACATCTGCGATGGCAGATTGTGGTGAAGTATCTATCACTGAAATGGACTGGGCGTCCTCTCAGGTTGTGACTGCGGTTGCATCATTCTTGATGGAACAGGGCCTTGGCTGCACAGTACAAAAAGTGCCGTCCTCGACAGTTCCAGCGCTCACATCTTTGGCTGAAACCGGCGAGCCGGACATCCTGACAGAAGTCTGGGCAAACTCTACCCCTTCTTATGAGCCGCTGCTTGCAGAAGGCAAACTGGTCGAGTTGGCAAATGTGCTGTCCGACGGTGGTGTAGAAGCATGGTGGATCCCAGCGTATCTGGCCGAATCCAACCCAGAGCTGACAACATGGGAAGGCATCATGGCCAACCCTGCTGCTGTTGGCGGCAAGTTCCACGATTGCCCATCAGGCTGGGCATGTGACATCATCAACAACAATAACCTGAAAGCTGCAAACATCGACGGTTCCGGCCTTGAGCGTTTCCAGCACGGTTCTGGTGAAACACTGCAGACATCCATCGCGGCTGCATTCGAAGAAGAAGCTCCTTGGTTCGGTTACTACTGGGCGCCAACAGCTGTTTTGGGCAAATACCCAATGGTTCAGGTAGAAGTGCCAGCATATGACGCCGATGCACACGCATGTAACGGCGACGTCGATTGCGCGACACCTGGTTTTTCCGCTTACCCAGCTTCTAAGGTTGTGACTGCTGCGTCTCAGGCGTTTGTTGACCGTGAACCAGCTGCTGCAGCATTGCTTGCAAACGTATCCTTCACAAACTCCCAGATGGGCGAAGTGTTGGCGTGGCGTCTGGACAACAACGCGTCCAACGAAGAAGCCGCAGTATACTTCCTTTCATCTTACAAAGATGTTTGGGCTGATTGGCTGGACGACGAAGCAAAAGCAAACCTTGCAGCTCTGCTCAAGTAATTTGTGAAAACGATCCGGCCCTCCCGCTTGGCGATCAAGCGGGAGGGCCAACTTTATTTCAGGGGACGAAGACAAGATGGCGTTTTATGATGGGCTTTTCCGAGTTTTAGGCTTGGAAGACTGGTGCGGAGGTGGCGCATCCGACGCCCCCCTTTCAATGGCGGACTTGCTTGCGCAAAGCTCGGGCGAGGCGGCATCAGGACCGATTTTTCCTTTCCCATCGCTTGATAATCTCAACGAAAGCTGTGGCAGCCTAAGCCAGACACGCGATGTGACCAAAGGGATCGAAGACGGGTTCCTTGCGGCCAAGCCTGTGCTGAAATCAGTGCTCGACCCGATTACCCAGCCTCTTAGCTGGATGTTGGACGGCGCGTTGTGGTTGTTTCAGGCAGTGCCTTGGTGGGTGATGATACCGTTTCTGGTATATATCTCTTGGAAGGCATCGAAATCTGTTGGCGTGACTGCATTCGTCGCCTTTGCAATTTCTTTGATGGCTTTTGTCGACCACTATGACGTGGCGATGCAAACGCTTTCGATCATTTTTGTGTGCACGGGTATATCTATCCTGCTCGGTGTGCCGATCGGTATCGCGATGTCGAAATCTGACCGACTGCAAAAATCGGTCGTGCCGATTTTGGACTTGCTCCAAACTCTTCCGACATTTGTGTATCTGATCCCGCTGATCTTTTTGTTCTCTGTGACAGAATCCAAGCTTTATGGCATTGCCATCATTCTTTACGCGATTGTGCCTGTGATCCGACTGACGGACCTTGGTATTCGCCTTGTAGACAAGGACGTGATCGAGGCAGCAAATGCATTTGGGATGTCATCGAACCAACGCCTGACCAAGGTGGAATTGCCGCTGGCATTGCCAAACATCATGGCAGGTGTGAACCAGACGATTATGATGTCGCTCGCAATGGTTGTGATCGCGTCTCTCGTCTCCGCACCTGGTCTGGGCGTGAATGTCCTGCGCGGTATTCGTAACCTTGAATTGGGTGTGGGTATTGTTGCGGGTATCGGTATCGTTCTTTTGGCCGTGATCCTAGATCGCGTGTCCAAGGCCGCGCTTTCACGGGTCGATATGACCCATAAAACACACTAAGAAAGGGCGGATAACATGACTGATCAACCCAAAGTTCGCCTGCGCGGTCTGTATAAAATCTTTGGCCCGCGACACAAGGAAATGATGCAATATGTTGAGGCAGGGATGGGCAAGCCCGAACTGCTTGAGCAGCACAAACACGTGCTTGGCCTGCAAGACATCAACGTCGATATGCAGGCCGGCGAAATCACCGTGGTGATGGGCCTTTCTGGATCGGGTAAATCCACTTTGATCCGCCACCTGAACCGCTTGATTGACCCCACCGCGGGCGAGATCATCGTGAACGGTGTCGACGTGATGGCTCTGTCCGATGAAGACCTGCGTATCAAACGCCAAAAGATGATGTCGATGGTGTTTCAAAAGTTCGCGCTGTTGCCACATCGCACCGTGCTGCAAAACGCGGCAATGGCCTTGGAGGTGCAGGGCGTGGCCGAGGCAGAGCGCAACGCAGAAGGCATGAAATGGCTGGCGCGCGTCGGGCTTGATGGCTACGAAAACCATTACCCCGCGCAACTGTCGGGCGGCATGCAACAACGTGTGGGCATCGCCCGCGCATTGACCGCAAACACCGACATCATGTTGATGGACGAAGCGTTCTCGGCGCTTGATCCATTGATCCGCACAGATATGCAAAACCTTCTTCTTGAGCTGCAAGAAGAACTGCACAAGACGATTATCTTTATCACGCATGATCTGGATGAAGCACTGAAACTGGCCGATCATCTTGTAATCCTTAAGGATGGCGCGGTTGTGCAGCAGGGGGAACCACAGGGTATCTTACTGAACCCCGCTGATCCCTACATCGAGGATTTTGTGTCAGACATTAACCGTGCCCGCGTGTTGCGCGTCAGCTCGGTAATGGAGCCGTTGAAGGGTAAAAAGTTTGCGGGCGACGTCGACATTCGCGACAACCTCGAAAGCCTGATTGCGCGATCCGAGGGTGACACGTCTTTGCACTACCGCGTGCTGGATGGTGATACGGCTGTCGGCGAATTGCATATGCGCGATTTGGTCAAGGCATTGGTCCCGCGTATTTCCTCAACCGCAGAGTAACACCATGACATCATCCCCCGCCCACACATCTTATGACGTCGTCATTGTGGGCGGGGCGATCTACGGGTCGTCCATCGCTTGGTTCTTGTCTGGCCACGCTGACTTCGACGGTCGAATATTGGTGGTTGAACGTGATCCCACTTATGAATTTGCGTCCACATCGCACACCAACAGTTGCATGCGCCAGCAATTCACCGCCGCGATCAACGTGCAGATCAGCCAATTTGCCGCCGATTTTGTGAAAAATATGCGCAGCCATTACGGCGGCGATGAGCGTGTTCCTGATCTGCCGGTGCAGTCATACGGTTATATGTATCTGGCCGAGGATGACGCCTTTGCTGCGAACCTTGCCGATGCGCAGAAAATCCAAAGCGCCCTAGGTGCGGGCACGCAATATATGACGGCGGCCCAAATCAAGGCGGCTTATCCGTTCTATAACATGGATGATATTGTCGCGGGCAATCACAACCTGATCGACGAAGGATATTTCGACGGCGGCACGATGTTTGACTGGTGGAAAAAATCAGCGCGCGAACGCGGTGTCGAATATATCGCGGGCGAAGTGACGGCAATGACAATGAACGCGGCCAAGTCTGCGGTCGAGAGCGTCACCTTGGCAAATGGCGATGTGATTGCGTGTGGTAAGGTGGTGAACGCGTCAGGCCCACGGGCAAAACTGACGGCTGCGATGGCGGGTATTGACCTGCCAGTTGAGCCGCGCAAACGGTATACATTTATCTTTGACGCGGCTGAACCGCTTGATCGTGATCTGCCGCTGACGATTGACCCAAGCGGTGTGCATATGCGCAGCGACGGTCGCTATTATCTTGCGGGGTGTCCGCCTGATGATGACGGTCCCGTAGATTACACCGATTTTGCAGCCGATCATTCGATTTGGGAAGAAAAGGTGTGGCCTGTGTTGGCCCACCGCGTTCCGGCGTTCGAGGCTATCAAGCTGACCAATATGTGGGTTGGGCACTATGCCTATAACGCGTTAGATCAAAACGCGATTGTGGGCGCGCATCCGACCATTTCCAATTTCATTTTTGCCAACGGATTTTCTGGGCATGGTTTGCAGCAATCCCCGGCAATCGGGCGTGGCGTGGCCGAGCTGATCGCGACAGGGGCTTACCAGACGCTAGACCTTGCATCCTTTGGCTTTGATCGTATCCTCAGCGGCGAAAAATTCGTCGAAAAAGCCGTCATTTAACTGTCAGGACATATCATGAAAAAACTCGTTCTTACCGGCGCCGCAGGTGCGCTTGGGTCTAAACTGCGCGCGCCATTGGCCGCGATGTGTGACACGTTTGTGTCGTCTGATCTGGCTGACGCTCTCGCTGATCTGGGGGCGAATGAAACCTATGTTAAGGCAGATGTATCCGACCTTGCGGCCATGGAATCCTTGCTGGAAGGCGCGGATATGGTCATCCACTTTGGCGCCATCGCGGACGAGGCCCCTTGGGACGACATCCTGCAATCCAACATTATCGGTGCCTATAACGTGTGGGAGGCAGCGTACCGTCAGGGTGTGAAACGCGTCGTCTATGCGTCGTCCGTGCACGCCGTTGGTATGCATTTGAAAACCGATACAATCGGTCTTGATGTGCCGCACCGTCCTGACACATATTACGGTTTGGCCAAATGCTTTGCCGAGGATCTGGCGAGCCTTTATTGGGACAAGCGCGGTGTAGAAGCGGTGTGTATGCGCATCTTCTCGGCTGCGCCGCCATCAAATGCACGGGCAATCGGCACGTGGTTGTCCACCGATGACTTGATCCAGCTGGTTGAAAAATCCGTGTCCAGCCCCGTGGTCGGGAATACAGTTGTCTATGGTATTTCCAACAATGACCGCGCAGTGGTTGATAACACCAAGGCAGGGCATCTTGGGTATCGCCCAAAAGACAACGCCGAAGAATTTGCCGCTGAAGTGTTTGCGGCATCCCCAATTTTGGACAACAAAGACCCAGCAAATCTGTGCATTGGTGGGCCGTTTGCATCGGTCGAACTTGGTAACTCCGGCGTTGCTGGCATTAAGGCGATGAACAAGGCTGACGACGCATGAGCGCGCTGTTTGACCCGATCACGATCAAAGACATCACAATTCGCAACCGGATCGGGATGGGGCCGATGTGTCAGTATTCATCCAATGACGGTATCGCCACAGATTGGCATATGGCCCACATCGGTGCACGCGCTATGGGCGGAACGGGGTTGATTATTGCGGAGGCGACAGCCGTCACCCCCGATGGCCGGATCACTCCTGGTTGTGCGGGTTTGTGGAACGACGCTCAGGTGGAGGCGATTGCGCCCGTCAATGCATTCGCTAAATCATGCGGTGCAGTGATCGGCGTGCAGATCGGGCATGCAGGGCGCAAGGCATCGGCGGCCCGCCCATGGGACGGCGGCGCGCATTTGTCACAGACCGACGGTGGTTGGCCGATCATCGGTCCAACCGGCGAGGCTTTCGACCAAGACGGCACCCGTTTGAACAAGGCACCATCTGCGATGTCGGTGGATGAAATTCATGCAATGACCGCTCATTTTGTTGCGGCGGCAAAACGCAGTTTGGACGCGGGTTATCAGCTGCTCGAAATTCATGGCGCTCATGGGTATCTATTGCACAGCTTCTTTACGCCACTGGTGAATACACGCACCGACGAATACGGCGGTGACTTTGACGGTCGTTCGCGGCTGATGCGCGAGATCGTTGCCGCAGTGAGAGAGGTATGGCCAGAAAACCTACCGCTTGCGGTGCGCCTATCTGTCACTGACTGGATTGATGGTGGGTTGACGATTGAAGACAATATCCAGATGGCGATGGAGCTGAAAGAGCTTGGCGTCGATTTGATTGATTGTTCGGGTGGCGGGGCGACCCCTGCTGCGCGCGCCTCAGTGGGCACGCGCACTGCCGATCAGGTTGGATTGGCCGCACAGTTGCGCAAGGCCACCGGCATGATCACCGCGGCGGTTGGTTGCATCACTGATGCCAAACAAGCCCAAGCGATCATAGCAGACGGACAGGCAGATTTTGCATTCATGGCGCGCGAACACCTGCGCGATCCGCATGTTGCCATGCGCATGGCCCATGAACTGGGGGTGACCGCAAAGCCGCATCTTCCTACGGCATTGGCCTTTTACGTAGGTTAACGTGATTGCCGACTGACACACCAAAAGAGGGCACGGCGTTTGCTATGCCCTCTTTTTTGATTTGCTGTTAAAGTCGCTTAGGCTTTTGGGCCGTAAGCAAGCCATGCATCATTTACTTGCGTGGATGTCAGCGTGGACACCTCTTCTTGCAGGCATGTCGTGATGTCTGACAGATCAGGGTGCACATCAACATGTGTTTCCAGCGGTGCTGGCATGCAGGCTTGGGTTTGCGTTTCTGACACGCCCAATGCAGCGGCCATCGCACCTAGATCAGAGTATACTACATCGCCTTCGGCGAGCAGTGTTGTTGGCATGGCGACACAAACGGCGGCAGCCATCAGACGAAAAGATTTGTTTGTCATATCGACCTCATCAATGTTTTGGGGTGGAAATCCACCACATCACTGATTTTCTTGTCATAGTTTTGTGACGTGATTGGGGCAAAGGTGCGGCAGTACGGTGGCGACTAGCCCGCTTTAGATTGGCGTGTGACCCAAATACCCGCAAGAATAAGGCCAACGCCAAGTGCGCGCGCCCAGATCGTTCCGGGAACGCCCGTTGCGAAATCCAGCAGCACGCCAGATATCATCTGACCTGCTATAATCAGCATAGCTGTTTGAGCTGCACCAATACGGTTAATAGCCCATGACCCTGCCGCGATAAACAAAACGCCAATCGGTCCGCCCAAATAGGCCCACCATGGTGCGTCTAGCGGGGCACCTGCAAACAAGCCCCCACCAATCAAAGCGACCAAGCTGACAAAGCCAAGCCCCACGATGTGATTCCAAAACGACGATTCCCACGCATTGGTAGACATCGCGACGCGGCCATTGAGCTGGCGGCTAAGACCAACAAGCACCCCGGCACCGATCGCAAGTGAGATGAAAACAATCATGCGGCACCCCCGAAATAGATCAAGACCAGGGCGCCTGCGCCAATCAATGTAAGCCCGGCAAAATCGCGTCGTGTCGGTGTGCGTTGCGGCAGCCCAAATAGCCCACGCGCATCTGCGACCAGCGAGAAAACGATTTGCCCCGCCAACCCCAGCGCGATTGTGCCAGACAGCGCCAATGCTGAATTCATCGCAGCCGAGGTGGCGATCACGGTCAAACCACCCGATACCCCGCCCAAATAGGCCCAAAGCGGTGGTCGCTTCAGGCTGACCCGTTTCGGCCGTAGCAGAAGTAGAATACCCACTGCCAAGATCGTGCCTGTCATATGCGGCACCCAGCTTGAAAACAGAAGCGATCCGTATTGGGCCAATGTGCCATTGGTCAGCAACATCAAACTGATCAAGCCACCGGCGGCAAAGGCACCAAGATAGTGGATCGGGCGGGGGGGAACTGTGGATGACATTGGCCACATCTGACGCGGGTTGCTGGCAAATGCAATCGGTGTGTTGACTCTGTCTGTGGCACGTATATACGCCGCCCATTCATTGGTGTTGGTGGACCGAGCAATCGGAACCCTGTCAGGCTTCGGCCAAAGGACAACGCCCTTCGTAATCTACAGAAGGAGATCAGCGTATGACTAAACGTACCGCTGCCAAATACAAAATTGACCGCCGCATGGGCGAAAACATCTGGGGCCGTCCAAAATCCCCAGTGAACCGTCGTGAATATGGCCCCGGCCAGCACGGTCAGCGCCGCAAGGGTAAACTGTCCGACTTTGGCCTTCAGCTGCGCGCCAAGCAAAAGCTGAAGGGTTACTACGGCGACCTGACCGAGAAACAGTTCCGCCGCATCTTTGGTGAAGCTGAGCGTGTAAAAGGCGATACAGGTGAAAACCTGATTGGTCTGCTCGAGCGCCGCTTGGACGCAGTTGTTTACCGCGCCAAGTTCGTGCCAACTGTTTTTGCTGCACGTCAGTTCGTGAACCACGGCCACGTGGAAGTGAATGGCAAGAAAGTGAACATCCCATCCTACCGCGTGAAAGAAGGCGACGTGATTTCCGTACGCCAGAAATCCAAGCAGATGGAATTGGTTTTGGTCGCATCCCAGCTGCCAGAGCGCGACGTGCCTGACTATATGGACGTTGACCATTCCAAGATGGCCGCCACATTCACACGCACACCAACGTTGGGCGACGTGCCATATCCAGTGGCAATGGAACCAAACCTGGTGGTGGAATTCTACGCCAAGAACTAATCGTTCTGGCCGATCCTATACCGAAAGGGCTGCACGATTGTGCGGCCCTTTTGCGTTTTAGGGATCGCCGCAGTGCCTGCGCCGATCCGCCGGGGCGCTGCCCCGGACCCCGGAGTATTTTTCAAAAAGCGAGGGCAGGAGTTTGCGTTATTGAGCGCCATGTTTTGCCATTGAGATTTCGATGGCTTGTCGGTCTTTGACTGATAACGCATGAGGCGTAACGATCGGTTGACCACTACTCCGATCGAACAGTGGCGTGTTTTTGTAGTCACCGCTGAACCGAGCCGAGATTCGTCGTGTGATCATGCGGGCCAGGATTTTCAGCAGGTCCGCACCTTGCTTGTGCGTCATGTCACCAACTGCGTATTTTACCAAACGTGCCCCGTGGATGGGCCAAGCAATCTGTCAGTTGCGCGCCCGTCGGAATTGGCCAGCAGGAAGCTTAGAAACGAGCGTTTTGAGGTGTCGTAGGTGTTGAACATTGGCGTCTTGCAAGACGAACAATACCACCGCAGCACTGGCCTTGATCTAATATTAGCAACTTTTATCGCAGCGAGCAGCCCTAGGCCATCTGCGACTACCAACTTAGAGCTATTTACGATTGCGGCAGATGTTCCGCCATTTTTGTCCAATGTTTCGGAGTGGCCAAGCGCAATGGCGCTGATCTGGCAGTCGTCGCAATGGCAGATGAAGCGGATGCCCTGGCTTGGAGACACGTCCTTCAAGTGGCCGGAAACCTTGCCGCATTTGCACATAAACTCCAGGTTATTCGTTCGCTTGGGCCTTTGTCATGTTTGCAGGAAAGTAGCGTAAGCAAAAGTGCCGAGAAAGCGAAGCGCAACGGGGTCAGTTTTCGCTGGCCCGCGTGAGCAACGGACGTTTTTGCGCCCCGTTCGCATCAAAATTCGCGGGGTCCAGCCACGCCTGAAAACTTGGCTTGATCCGCGGCCATTCGCTGTCGAGGATCGCGAACCAAGCCGTATCACGGTTGCGGTTTTTGTAGATTGTGGCTTGGCGAAAGATGCCTTCAAAGGTGAAGCCAAAACGCCGTGCCGCGTTTTTAGAGGGCGCATTCAAATTGTCGCACTTCCATTCATAGCGGCGATATCCAAGGTCATCAAAGGCGTGGGCCATCATCAGAAACATTGCCTCTGTTGCGGTGGCGGTCTTTTGAAGTTGCGGTGACATGGCGATGAATCCGACTTCTATTGTGCCGACGTCGGGTGCGATGCGTAGATAGCTTGCAAATCCTTCGGCCAGGCCCGTCGCGTTATTTATAATGGCGTAGAAAAGTGGATCGGCGCTGTTTTCTGCGTCTTTGAGGAATGCGTCAAATTCCGCGCGGTCAGGGAATGGTCCGTTGGGCATATACGTCCACATTGCGCCTGAGCCTTCGGCGCTGAATGCCTCAAAAAGCGCATCCCCGTGCAACACAGGATCAAGCGCCGCAACGGTGGCAAAGGTCCCGTTTAGCCTGCGACCATCTGGGCGGGGGCAGGGCGTCCAGTCATCCAGCGCAAAGCCAATGGGATGTCCGTGCTCGTTGGTTCGCTGTGTCATAAGGCATCCTGAATTGACGGGTTCAAAGCACCTTAGCAAAGGGTGCCTTGATGCCTAGTCCCAAGTTGGGACAATCCGCCACTGGTCATAGGTCCAGCATCCCGATAGAACCTGCACAATCGTTTCAAAGGATCGGCGCAATGGCCAACCAAATCAAACCACAGCCGGGGATCATGGACATCGACCTTTATGTTGGTGGCGCCTCTCTGATTGCGGGCGTGGCGAATGTGCTCAAACTATCGTCCAATGAAAACCCCATGGGCCCGTCGCCCGCTGCAAAAGAAGCGTTTTCGCGTGCAGTGCATGATTTGCACAGATACCCAAGCACCGACCACGCTGACCTGCGCACAGCGATTGGCGAAGTGTGGAAGCTGGACCCTGATCGCGTGATCTGTGGCGTGGGGTCTGACGAAATTTTGCATCTTTTGTGCCAAGCATTTGCCGGACCGGGTGATGAAGTCATCCATACCGAACATGGTTTCGCGTTGTATCGCATTTCAACCCTTGCTGCGGGGGCGACCCCGGTAGAGGTCGCCGAGCGTGACCGTATGATTGACGTTGATGCCATCCTTGCCGCCGCAACTGACAAAACCAAGCTGGTTTTCATCGCAAACCCCGCAAACCCGACGGGCACATTCTTGGGTGCGCATGATGTCGACCGTCTTGCCGAAGGGCTCCCGCCGCAGTGCATTTTGGTCCTTGATGGTGCCTATGCCGAGTTTGTTGAAGGATATGATGGTGGGTTGTCATTGATTGAAGCGCGCGAAAACGTGGTGATGACGCGCACCTTTTCCAAGATCTATGGTCTTGGCGGAATGCGTGTTGGTTGGGGTTACGGACCGCGCATGATTATTGATGTTCTGAACCGCATTCGCGGACCCTTCAATATGTCGTCGGCTGCATTGGCCGCAGCCGAGGCCGCCGTGCGCGATGCCGCATATTTTGAAAAATGCCGGACCGAAAATGCGCGTTGGCGCGAGTGGATGGCAACGGCATTGGCCGAAATAGGCGTGCAGTCTGATACCTCGACTGCAAACTTTATATTGGCCAGGTTCGGGTCGGAGGAAGAGGCTATCGCCTGCAATGACGCGCTAAAAGCCGCTGGAATCATTGTGCGCCATCCAGCCAACTATGGTTTCCCCCATTGTTTGCGTATTACGGTAGGTGACGAAAGCGCGTGCCGTCGTATTGTGCATGCTGTCGGGCAATTCAAGGGGCTGCGTGCATGACACAGATTTACGATCGCATCGCCTTGATTGGGTTAGGGCATATCGCATCATCAATGTTTCACGCGATCAAGCGGGCGGGTCTTGCGGGCGAAGTCGTGGGCTATGCGCGCTCTGCCGAAACGCGCCAGACCGCCCGCGAAATTGGCATTTGTGACCGGATATGTGACAGCGCCGCTGAAGCAGTCAAAGACGCCGATCTTGTGGTGCTGTGTGTCCCTGTTGGTGCCATGTCGAGCGTGGCGCAAGACATCGGCCCAGCATTAAAGGTTGGGGCAACCGTTAGCGATGTAGGATCGGTAAAGCGCGCGGTGGTTGAGGCCGTGTCGCCACACCTGCCAGAGGGCGTGCATTTTGTACCTGCGCATCCGCTTGCAGGGACTGAACATTCTGGCCCGACATCCGGCTTTGCAGAGCTTTTTGACGACCGTTGGTGCATCATCGTGCCCGATTTATGCGATGATGCGTCAGTCGTGGCCAAATTGGCGGCGCTTTGGCGCGGGATGGGATCGAACGTCGATAAAATTGACGCGGACCATCACGATTTGGTGCTGGCAGTGACCAGTCATACGCCGCATCTGATCGCATATACGATGGTTGGTGTGGCCGATGATCTGGGGCGTGTGACAGACAGCGAAGTGATTAAATACTCCGCCACTGGATTTCGTGATTTTACGCGGATCGCGGCGTCTGATCCAACCATGTGGCGCGATGTGTTCTTGAACAACAAAGACGCAACGCTGGAAATTTTGGGCCGCTTTACAGAAGAGTTATTTGTGCTGCAACGTGCCATCCGAGAGGGTGATGGTGCAAAGCTGCATGACTATTTCACGCGGACGCGTTCGATCCGCCGGTCTATTATCGAGGCGGGGCAGGATACAGACGCACCGAACTTTGGTCGTCCGCCCTCAGCCAAGCCATGATCCGGGCCATTCTGCTGTTAGTGGTGATATGTTTCACCAGCGCGGCGCCTGCCCAAAATGCGCAACCGACACGCCCTTTGGCACGTGGCGAGGCACCACCAACTCCGCCCATGCGCCCGATCGTGCGCCCCTATTTGCGTCTGGACCTTGAGCGCGGTGCAATCACGCGGCCGCTGTACCGGGCCGAACAAAACCTGTTTGCCTTTAGCCCCAATGCCATCGCGCGTTCCGAGCGTCCGACACAGCGGCCACGCGCGATTGAACAAGCCGCTGAAGCACGGCGGGTTGCCGTATTGCGCGGTCAGGTTTGCGGTGACCCAAATATTCAGGGTGTTGCCATTGGGCGCATTAACGGTCGCGGTGCGTGTGGCGTTGAAAGTGCCGTGCGCGTTAAATCGGTGGCGGGTGTGCGCCTAAGCCCGCAGCCAACGATTGATTGTCGCACCGCGAGCGCGCTGAAGCGTTGGGTCACGAGTGGGGCCAAACCCGCTGTTGGCGGCGATGGCGGGGGTATCGCATCACTTCGGGTTGTGTCCCATTATGCCTGTCGAAACCGCAATTCAGCATCAAGCGGGCGCTTGTCTGAACACGCATTTGGACGCGCGATTGATATCGCAGGGATCAAGCTGAACTCTGGCCGTGAAATCACGGTTCTGCGTGGATGGAACACCAAGGGGGACGGTGCGAGGTTGCGGCGCATGTGGCGCGAGGCCTGCGGGCCGTTTGGCACTGTGCTGGGCCCCGAATCGAACCGCTTTCACCGTGACCATTTCCATTTTGACACGGCGCGTTATCGCAGCGGATCATACTGCCGCTAGGGTTGATCCAAAGGGGCGCTTCCGCGCATTTTTCACAGACGCAAGTTGTAAGGCGACGCGCAACTCTGGCCGAAATCTCGTGGCTTGTTTGTGCGCAACGGCGTGGGTATAAGACGCCCATGATGATCTGGGCACATATACGAATTATGTCCCCGGCGCGCTGATCACAGCGCCGCCGGGCGAAATGGCGCTGACCTTTCTCGCGCCGCCCCATTCCTGTTTTATCCGACCAAAAAGGACGCAACATATGTGCGCCGAGACCCCCGATTATAAAGATACACTGAACCTGCCCCGCACGGAATTTCCGATGCGTGCTGGCCTGCCCAAGCGTGAACCCGAATGGTTGACCCGCTGGGCCGACATGGACGTTTACGGCAAGCTGCGCGCCAAAGAGGGGCGCAAGCAGTTTACCCTGCATGATGGCCCGCCCTATGCGAACGGGCATTTGCACATCGGTCATGCGCTGAACAAAATCCTGAAGGACATGGTTGTCAGGTCCCAGCAAATGATGGGCAAAGATGCCCGTTATATCCCCGGATGGGATTGTCACGGTTTGCCGATCGAGTGGAAAATTGAAGAACAATACCGCGCCAAAGGCCGCGACAAGGACGATGTTGATGTCGTCGAATTCCGCCAAGAATGTCGCGACTTTGCCGCAGGCTGGGTGGATATCCAGTGCGAAGAATTCAAACGCTTGGGCGTACAAGGAAACTGGGCCGAACCCTATCTGACGATGAATTTTCATGCCGAGCGTGTGATCGCGGAAGAATTCCAGAAGTTTTTGATGAATGGCACGCTGTATCAGGGGTCTAAGCCCGTGATGTGGTCGCCTGTTGAACAAACAGCCTTGGCCGAGGCCGAAGTTGAATATCACGACAAGGAAAGTTTCACCATTTGGGTGCGTTTTCCAGTGTTGGGTGACGGTCCATTGGCCGGTGCGGATGTTGTGATCTGGACCACCACGCCGTGGACCATCCCGTCAAACAAGGGTGTCGTTTACCACCCCGACATTTCCTATGGCGTGTACGAAGTGACAGAGGCTGCCGCAGACAACTGGGTCAAAGTTGGTGAAAAGCTGGTGTTGGCCGACAAGCTGGCCGAAGGCTGTCTTGCAAAGGCCAAAGTTGACGGGTTCAAACGCATCGCTGACACGGGCGATTTGTCCGGTCTGAAATTGGCACATCCGCTGGCCGGTATCGAAGGTGGCAATGGCGAATGGGACGCGCCGCGCGATTTCCGCGCCGCCCCGTTTGTTACAGACGAGGACGGCACTGGTTTCGTGCATTGCGCCCCGTCGCACGGCATGGACGAGTTTGAGCTTTACCGTGATTTGGGCATGTTGGGTGAGGTGATCACCTATAACGTCGTGCCAGACGGGTCATTCCGCGCCGATCTGCCATTGTTTGGCGGGATGCGCATTTTGCGTGATAAACCGAACAAGAAAAACAAGGATAACCCGTGGGAAGGTGACGCGAACACCGCCGTGATGGGTGCGCTTGCCAGCATGGGCAAGTTGTTTGCCCGCGGTAAGATCAAGCACAGCTATCCCCATTCATGGCGGTCCAAAGCACCGATCATTTTCCGTAACACGCCGCAATGGTTTGCAGCCATTGATAAGGTCGTGGGCGATGGTCAGGACGATTATGGCACGACGATCCGTGAACGTGCGCTGCGGTCAATCGACGAATTGGTCACGTGGACCCCGCAAAAGGGGCGCAACCGCCTGCACGCTATGATCGAACAGCGCCCCGATTGGGTGCTTTCGCGTCAACGTGCTTGGGGTGTGCCTCTGACGTGCTTTATCAAAAAGGGTGCGTTGCCCACGGATGATGATTTTTTGTTGCGCAACACGGACGTGAACGCGCGCATTGTTGATGCGTTCGAGGCCGAAGGCGCCGATGCCTGGTATAAGGATGGCGCCAAGGCGCGGTTCTTGGATGGTCTTGTGGACGTCGACGCATACGACCAGGTCATGGATATTCTGGATGTGTGGTTCGATAGCGGGTCAACACACGCATTTACCTTGCGCGACCGTGAAGACGGGTCTGATGATGGGCTTGCTGACCTTTATCTTGAAGGCACCGATCAGCACCGCGGCTGGTTCCATTCGTCATTGCTTCAGTCGTGCGGCACGCAAGGCCGCGCGCCTTATCGTGGCGTGCTGACACATGGTTTCACGCTGGATGAAAAGGGCATGAAGATGTCCAAATCCATCGGCAATACAATCGTGCCCGAAAAGATCGTGCAGCAATATGGCGCGGATATCTTGCGGCTTTGGGTGGCGCAGACAGATTATACAAACGACCAGCGGATCGGCGCGGAAATCCTGAAAGGGACAGCCGACAGCTATCGCCGTTTGCGCAACACGCTGCGGTTTATGCTTGGGTCGCTTGCCGATTTTGATCCGGCCAAGGCAGTCGCGGCACAGGACATGCCAGAACTGGAACGCCTGATCCTGCACAAGCTGGCCGTGTTGGATGATGTCGTGCGCACAGGATACGCCAAATACGATTTCCAGGGCGTATTCCGCGCATTGTTTGAATTCGCGACGATTGATTTGTCCGCGTTCTATTTCGATATCCGCAAGGATGCGCTGTATTGCGACGGGGATACAAACCGCCGCTTGTCCGCGTTGACGGTGTTGGATCACCTATATGCCCGTATGACGACATGGTTGGCGCCGATCCTGACGTTTACGATGGAAGAGGTATGGCTGGAACGCAACGGCGACGATACATCCGTGCATCTGGTTGATTTCCCCGACACACCAGCCGCATGGCGTGACGATGCGTTGGCTGAACGGTCAGAGACTGTGCGCGCCGTGCGCCGCGTGGTGACAGGCGCGCTTGAAGAACAGCGCACCGCCAAGGTCATCGGCTCCTCGCTAGAGGCGGCTCCAACGGTTTATCTGTCTCCCGCATTGGCACAGATCATCACGAACCCTGAAACCTTTGCTGATTTGTGCATCGCAAGCCAGATCACTCTGGTCACGGGTGATGCACCTGATGGTGCGTTTACCTTGGCCGAGGTTGAAGGTGTAGGCGTCAGCTTTGCCAAATCGGACGGCGCGAAATGTGAACGCTGCTGGAAAATCCTGCCCGATGTGGGAACCCACACCCATGCAGGTGTGTGTGGCCGCTGTGATGATGCGCTAACTGCGTAGGATGGGTTTTAACCCATCTTGTGTCGCGTCAATGCCCGACAGTCCCGTCGGGCCAATAACGGTGACGGTGCAGAATGGGGCGATTGTGAAACTGGATTGGGCCGTCATGGATGGCCCGTCCGACCCGATCGCAGATCAGGCGATCAGCCAGCTGTCCGAATTCTTCGCTGGTAAACGGCAAGTGTTTGACCTGCCGCTTGCGCCCCAAGTATCCGACTTTCAGCGCAAATTCGGGCAGGCTTTGCTTGCTATTCCCTTCGGCGAAACCCGCACATATGGCGATCTTTCAAGAGAGCTGGGCGTCCCAGCCCAAGCCATCGGTCAGGCATGTGGGGCAAATCCCATTGCGATCATTATCCCGTGTCACCGCGTTTTAGGTGCAAACAGCCTTGGCGGGTTTTCTGGTGCTGGCGGGGTCGAGGGAAAAGTGCAATTGTTACGCCTAGAAGGGGCGGCGTCCCTCTTGATCTAAGGGACGACTATGACCTTCCCCATCTTTTTTGCTGTCATGGCTGCTGCATTGTTGCACGCAACCTGGAATGCGCTGGTCAAGACAGGCCAGAACAAGCAAACCGCAATGGCGATTTTGACAGTCATGCAAAGCGTTATGGGGCTGTTGATCGTTGGGTTTCGACCTTGGCCCACGGCTGATGTTTGGCCTTGGTTGGTGGCCTCTGGCCTGATCCACATGGCCTACCAGCTTTTCCTCGCCTACGCTTATGAACAAGGCGATCTTAGTCGCGTATATCCGATCGCGCGGGGGGCGGCCCCGATGGTTGTTTTGCTATTCAGCCTTGCGTTCCTGACCGATCCGATTGCGCCGATGGGATATGTCGGGATCACGGTTCTGGGCCTTGGCATTGCTCTGATGGCGCGTGGGGTTTTCACCAACGGCGAAAGTCGGCGGCTTTTGCCGTTCGCGCTTGGATCTGCGTGTGCAACAGCGGGCTATACAATCGTTGACGGGCTTGGGGCGCGGGTTTCGGGTGATCCGATCGGATATACTGGCTGGCTTTTGATCATGTCAGCTGTGTTCTATGTGCCGAGCGTCGTGACGATCAAAGGGGTGAAGGTTCTGCGTGCCAGCCTGCGGGATTGGGTCGTTATTGGCATTGCGGGTGCGGCGTCTTATCTTGCTTATGCCATTGCTGTTTGGGCGATGACACAAGCCCCAATCGCATTGGTTGCCGCCTTGCGCGAAACGTCAATTTTGTTTGCGGTTCTGATTGGCTGGCTGGTGTTCGGCGAACGCATGGACAGGACCAAGGCAACGGCCGCGTTTCTGATTGTTATGGGTGTCGTGTTGACACGAATCTAACCGTTTTTGCCGTAAATCACCTGCTGGGTCGCGCCCGCGCCGAGCAGGTAAACAGACGTGACCAGCAACCCGTAGTGCGCCCAGCTTGCAGGATCAAAATCAACCCAAGCGGCCCAACCCGCAAACACTGTCCAAGCGATTGCGGCTGGCAATGTAACGCTACGCCAGCGGGCAGTGCGCACGGGATGCACAAACCGAACAGGCAGGAACATCGCGGCGGACAAAACAGCGACCAATGCGACGATCACCCAGAAATTCGGCTGTAGCGCAAACAGCACAAGCACCAGCATGTTCCAGCACCCCGGAAAGCCCGAGAATGAATAATCTTTTGTTTTCATGCGGCTATCTGCAAAATACATCGCGGATGTAAACGTGATGACAATAATGGCAAACCAGCCTGTCCAACCCGGCAACAGGCCGGATTTGAAAAGCGCGAACGCGGGCACAAAGACATAAGTCAGATAGTCGATGATCAGGTCAAGCAGCACACCATCAAAAATAGGTGCGTTCGTCTTGGTGTCGTATCTACGCGCCAATGGCCCGTCGATCCCGTCGACGAAAAACGCAATGACCAGCCAGACGAACATCATCGACCAGTTGCCGTCAACGGCGGCCAGCATCGCAAGCATTGCAAATACTGCACCAGTCGCAGTCAAAAGGTGCACAAGAAGGGCTTTGTTTTGAATTGTCATACTGGCCTACTATCAGAAATCGACCTAAGGGCAATCACGCTTTTGGGTGGGTTCGGTTATAGACATCCATCAGGTGTGCTGTGTCCACAGCGGTATAGGCTTGGGTGGTCGAAAGACTGGCATGGCCCAACAACTCTTGGATCGCACGCAGATCGCCACCCGCCGACAAAAGATGTGTGGCAAAGCTGTGGCGCATCGCGTGTGGTGTTGCCGTTGCTGGCAGGCCAAGTTGTAGTCGCGCCTTTTCCATTACCTTTTGCACGATGCGCGGGTTCAGCGCGCCCCCGCGCGCCCCGCGAAACAACGGTGCGGACGGATCGGGCAGGTGCGGTGACAGATCAAGATAAGTATCAACCGCATCCCGCGCGGCATCAATCACCGGCACGATGCGTTCCTTGCCGCCCTTACCTGTGATCCGCAATACGGCTGGCAACGGCGCGTCGGCTTGGGTCAGGCCCAAGGCCTCTGAAATCCGTAGACCGCATCCGTATAGCAAAGTGACTACGGCTTGGTCCCGCGCAGCGATCCAGCTTTCTGTGGACTGCAATTCCACTGTTTCAATCATCGCCGTGGCCGCTGTTTCGGCCAAAGGGCGGGGCAGTTTTTTCGTGAATTTTGGGCTGCGGGTGGACAGGACGGCGGTGGGCTCAAACCCTTCACGTTCTGACAGCCAGCGATAGAACGTTTTTACAGCCGAAAGCTGCCGTCCTAGTGACCGTGCCCCAACGCCGCGCGACCGCTCTGATGCCATCCATGCACGCATATCGCTGACAGTGATATGGGCAAGCGGGCCAAGCCCTTGCTGGCCACCATGATGCGCCGCCATAAACCCCAAGAACCCAAGCACATCTGTCTGATAGGCCTTGATCGTATTGTCAGCCGCACCGCCCAACGCACGACAATGGTCCAGCCATTTGGCCGCCGCATCCGTTAGGGCAGGGGAAATCATCGGGCTTACGACAACCAGCGACGCATGGCGCGTTCAAATACGCCCGCGAAGAACGTCAAAAGATCGGTGCCTTGCTGTGGCGTAAATTGATGCGGGTCTTCCGCACCCATAACCAACATACCTGGCAAACGACCTGTCCCGAAATCAAGCTTCAAACACGCCTCAGAGCGGATGAAATCAGCCTTGTCACCATAAAGATCGGCATTTTCGGATTGGATTTGGCGCAAAGTCACCTGACGCACAGGGTTTGACCGCCCGCGGTTCACATATGTGTCGATGAACCCAGGCTTCACCACGCCAAGGACCGCACCCATCTGCTTGACCGCAGGATCATCGTCATTTGCTTCTGTCTCGAGCACCAGTTTCATGCTGTCCACGCGCAACGTGTCGGCCACATCGGTGGACAGGTCGTGCAAGAAATTCTCAAACTTGGTGGCATCCATCAGCCGCAAAATGGCACGGTGCACTTGGTTCGTGCCCGCCAGATTTTCATAAGCTGCGGCAATTACAGATCGATGGGTATCTTCAAGACGATCAAGCCGCGCCTCGAGCCGTTCCATCGCAATCCCGCGCAAATCAACAATATTGCCGCCCATGGATTGTTCATTCGCAGCAACAAGGGCGCGCATGATATCGGCGTCTTCCAACAAGACTTCGGGATCCGCAATAATCTTATCGCGGACGTGGGTATCCATAAGGGGCTTACTGGTCATGTGCTGCTCAATATTTATTTGTTTTGTGCACTATAGCAGGTGTTGCGGCCACTCGCCTAGAAAAATTCTATGGTTGGCGCTGGATCGGTGCGTTTGGGTGACAGGCTAAAACTGCCAGAACGTATCAAGGTAGATTTTATATGGGTCAGGAAGCGATAGCGGAAAAATGCCACCCGCCAAGGCAATGACGAACGCAAAGGCAAAGATACTTCCCAGAAGTCCAACGTAGATCGCATGGGTTTTTTGTGCTGGTTTTCGGGCTGCAATGGCCGCTGCGTGCCAGAACAGTGCAGACATTCCAACAAAGTAGTAAGGCGCAAAATACAAACCAAACTCCCACCGACTGACAACAGCCGCCGCCCAGTAAATCGTCGTGTCGATATCGGGTTTAGCCCAGCGCGTATAAAGCGCGGCAGGAATGTGCTGGACTAGAAAGAAAGCAAGTGCAGCTCCGCTGAGGACTTGGACACGTGACCAAAACAAGCGTGGCCATCCACGCCGTAGGATCAAACGTAGACCTAGCCAAATTTGCAGGGCGAATGCCGCAATCATCAACGGCTCAACGATTGGGTTTCGATAGATCGGGCGAAGAAGCCTTTGCACCTCAAGATGGGCTTCATGACCCCAGAACAACGCAACATGATTTAAAATATGCAGCACAATAAACGCGGCGATCGGGACTGCTGTGATCCGGTGCAATTTACGTAGCATTGGTTTTCATGCCCAACATCAATCCAGCAGCGCCCAAAAAAGCGATCCACTGGGGCAGTGTTAAAAAACCTCCGAAGTCGACCAGACCGTAGCCAATGAACAGCAGGCCCGATCCAACCAGCATCGCAAACACAACCACCCATAACGCCCGGTTTTCGTGTCGCACCAGATAGGCAAGCCCCCCCGTCACCACCAGTAATTGTAGCGTCACCATGTGCCAAACGACCGAAAGCGTTGATAGGGCGATGGGATCTAATGCGCTGACCCGCAATGGGGCGTAGTTTTCAGGGCCACCGGCAAAAATATGAACGACCGAGGTGAGGGCCATCAATCCTGTGGCTGCAAAAGCAAAGAATCGTGATCTATTTATTTCCATACCCTACGGTATGGTGCGGTGCTTGCGACTGTCAATACCCTTGGGTATGGTTGGGAAATGACTGATAGATTAAATCCTGAAGCATGGCTTGCGGCTGGTTTTGCGTCCCTTGCTGAACACGGGCCCAAAGCGTTACAGATCAATGCATTGGCGGCCAGATTAGGGGCGACAAAGGGTTCGTTTTATTGGCACTTCAAAGATTTGGCAGCCTATAAGGCGGATATGTTGACGCTGTGGCAATCCAAGGTCGCAATCGAAGTCATGGCTGAAATTTCAGACCAAGACAGCCCGCAGGCAAGACTGGCGGCGCTGATCCAAGCCGCTGAAACGCCACCACCTGATGCGTATGGAGGACGACGGATTGAAACGGCGATGCGGGCATGGGCCTTGTCTGACCAAGATGTCGCTCAAGCCTTATCGCGTTTGGATCAAATGCGGATCGCATTTATCAAACAGCTTTTGGATGATTTGGGGGGGGACGCCCCGCGATATGCACAAATAGTTTATGCTGCATATATCGGGTTGGACGATTTGGCATCTCGCGGGCACACAAAGGCGCCCGCAGGATTTTCTGTTTTGCACGACATGATCTTGTCGGCGGCAAGTCCCGATTAAAGGATTTTGATACCCGCTTTTTTGACGTCTGCCATAAAACCGTCGAGACCTTTGTCGGTCAAAACGTGGTTCGCCATCGCCTTGATCACGGCAGGTGGGGCTGTTGCCACATCTGCGCCGATCTTTGCGCATTCAGACATGTGGTTCGCGTTACGAATAGATGCCGCAAGGATCTGGGTGTCGAAACCGTAGTTGTCATAGATGGTGCGGATATCCTCGATCAATTCCAGACCATCAAGGTTGATGTCGTCCAGACGTCCGATAAACGGGGAAATGAATGTGGCGCCTGCTTTTGCAGCCAGCAATGCTTGGTTGGCGGAAAAACATAGCGTGACGTTGACCATCGTGCCCTCGTCGGACAGCGCCTTGCAAGTCTGCAGACCAGCCCATGTCAACGGCACCTTGACCGCGATGTTGTCAGCGATCTTGGCCAATTTGCGGCCTTCTGCCAGCATGGTTTCATGATCGAGCGCCACGACTTCGGCGGACACAGGGCCGTCAGTGATTTTGCAAATCTCTTCGGTGACTTCGAAAATGTCGCGGCCAGATTTGGCGATGATGGACGGGTTTGTTGTGACCCCGTCAACCATTCCATAAGAATGCAGTTCTTTAATCTGGTCGATGTCGGCGGTATCTACGAAAAATTTCATGTGTGTCTCCAGTCCAGGCATTGGGTTTTGTTGGTGCAGCGTTTACCTCATACTGGTGACAGCGGAAAGCCATAAGGTGACAAGCAGGCCATGACAGCAGAGTTCTTTGATCAAGGTGATCTGGTTGCCGTTCTGACGGCCCAACCGATTGATCGCTTTCTTGATTATAAAGCGCCAGAGGGTGGCTGTCACCTTGGCGCATTCGTGGAGGTGCCATTGGGCCCGCGCAAGGTGCTGGGTGTTGTCTGGGGTCCGGGTGCGGGCGATTTTGATTACGCCAAGGTGCGATCGGTTATTCGCGTGCTGGATGTGGCCCCGATGCGCGATGAAATGCAACAGTTCCTGACCCGCGCTGCCGATTACACGCTGACGCCGATGTCTGCGATGCTTCGGCTTGCAACCCGCGCGCCCGGATTGGGTGACGCGCCCTCCATGCGCAAGGTGTACCGACTAGGGTCAGCGGAACCAACGCGCGTGACAGATGCGCGGACCAAGGTGCTAGAGGTTTTGCGCGATTATGGCGGTTTGTCATTCACAATAGGCGAATTGGCTGACATGGCGGGTGTCGGCAACTCTGTTGTCAAAGGCTTGGTCAAGCAAGGGGCCGTGTCAGAAGAAGACGCGCCACGCGATACCCCATATCCCGCCCTTGATCCCGACTATGGCGGCAAGGAGCTGTCGGCTGATCAGGCCGCCGGCGCACAAGTATTGCGTGATGGTTTGCGGTCAGATGTTTATGGCACGACGCTTTTGAAAGGGGTCACAGGGTCGGGTAAAACCGAAGTGTATCTGGAGGCAGTTGCGGAATGTCTGCGCATGGGGCGGCAGGCGTTGGTGCTGTTGCCCGAAATCGCGCTGTCGGGAGAGTTTATCAATCGGGTTGAGGCGCGGTTTGGCTTTAAGCCCGCCGAATGGCATTCGGGTGTCACAATGACAGAACGCCGCCGCTGTTGGAAAATGGTCGGGCAGGGGGCGGCGCAAATGGTTGTCGGCGCGCGGTCGGCGTTGTTTTTGCCTTACCAGAACCTTGGCCTGATTGTGGTCGATGAAGAACACGACACATCGTATAAGCAAGAGGATGGTGTGCTGTATAATGCGCGTGACTTGGCCGTTCTTCGCGCGGCGATCAACGGGGCGCAGGTTGTGCTGGCCTCTGCCACGCCAAGTCTGGAAAGCTGGGCCAATGTTGAGGCGGGCAAGTATATGCGGTTGACGCTCAATTCCCGTTTCGGCCCTGCCGTGATGCCAAAGATGGCCGCGATTGATATGCGCGCTGAGGCATTGCCAGGCGGCAAGTGGGTATCGCCTACATTACAGGCGGCGATCACGGATCGGTTGGAAAAGGGCGAGCAATCGCTAATCTTTCTGAACCGTCGCGGCTATGCCCCGATTACGTTGTGCCGCGCGTGCGGTCATCAAATCGGTTGTGACGATTGCGATGCCCGCATGGTTGAGCACCGGTTCCTGAAACGTCTGATGTGTCATCAATGCGGAGAGACGAAACCAATGCCGACCGTCTGCCCCCATTGCGAGGCAGAGGACAAGTTGTCGGCTGTTGGCCCCGGCGTTGAACGCATGGGTGAGGAAGTGACCGCCCTGTTTCCCGATGCCCGCGTGGTGATTTTGTCATCCGATCTTTATGGCTCGGCCCGCGCGATGAAGGCCCATATCGAAGATATCGCAGCGGGTGGCGCCGATATTATTATCGGTACGCAGTTGGTGGCCAAGGGGCATAATTTCCCGTTGCTGACGCTTGTGGGGGTTATTGATGCTGATCTGGGACTACAAGGGTCGGATTTGCGTGCAGCCGAACGCACGTTTCAACTGATGCGACAAGTGGCGGGGCGTGCTGGGCGGGCCGAGAAACAGGGTGAGGCGTTGTTACAGACGTTTCAGCCCGAACATGCGGTCATTCGCGCGATCCTTGCGGGCGACGAAGAAGCGTTCTGGGCGGCCGAGGCGGGCGAGAGAAAAGCGGCTGGCGTGCCGCCTTACGGCCGAATGGCGGGCATTATCCTGAGCAGTTCCAACGTCGAGGACGTGTTTGATCTGGGCGCGGACATGGCCCGCCGCGATGCGCCGTTGCGTGATATTGGTGCACAGGTTTTTGGTCCCGCGCCCGCACCGATTGCGCGGGTACGCGGCAGGCATCGCGTGCGATTGTTGGTCAAGGCGGATAAGGCGGCCCCTTTGCAACGCGCGCTTACGCAATGGGCAGCACAGTTTCGACTGAAGGGCGATTTACGTATGGCGATCGATATTGATCCGCAAAGTTTTTACTGAAACGGGCGAGATGGGTTACAACCCATCCTACGCAGTGGGGAAGAGTAAACAGATGTTGAAAGCTATCGTAATTGGAGCAGGGCCGGCGGGGTTGGCTGCAGCGGCGTGTATGAAACGCAGCGGTTTCGATGTGAGTATTTTGGAAAAAGCGAGCAGTGTCGGGTCATCTTGGCGTGGCCACTACGATAGTTTGCATTTGCATACCAGTCGCGGCAATTCGGGTCTGCCTGGATATCCGCTGCCTGCGTCGGTTGGACGATATGCATCACGTGATGACGTTATCGCCTATCTTGAGGATTATGCCGACCACCATGGGCTTGACCCCAGATTTGGCGTGACTGTTTCGCGGATTGCGCGCGATGGGGACGGCTGGTGCGTTTCCCATTCAGGTGGTGATGCGCGTGCCGACATTGTGGTGGTCGCTGCTGGATTGAACCGCCATTCGAATATGCCCGAATGGGACGGAATGGACGATTTCGGGGGTGAGATTTCTCATGCCGCCGCATATCGCGATCCGTCCGCATTCGCAGGCAAGCGTGTTTTGGTTGTGGGCTTTGGCAACTCGGGTGGGGATATATCCCTTGATCTGGCGCGTGCGGGTGTTGCTGTGGACCTTTCGGTGCGTGGCCCTGTCAACATTCTGCCAAAGCAGTTGTTTGGAATTCCGATCACGTCGTTCGGTCTGCTGGGAAAGATATTGCCATACCGTATCGCCGACGCTGTAACCGCACCGGTTTTGCGGATGAAGCTAGGAAGACCCGCTGATTACGGACTGACCGCGGCAGGCAAAGGCCCGATGGCGCAAGTGATCGAGGACGGGCGAATCCCCTTGATTGATGTCGGCACATTGGGCGCGATCAAGGCTGGGAAAATCAAGTCGCGGCCCGCGATTGCACGTTTCTCAGCTGAGGGTGTGGTGTTTTCTGATGGCACGTCTGTCGATTATCATGCGGTGATTTGCGCGACTGGCTACCGTGCAGATTTGCGTGATCTCTTGACAGGAGTCGAAGATGTTTTGGACGAAAATGGCAAGCCGCTGGCAAGCGGACAACGCACGGCGGCGCGGGGGCTTTATTTCTGCTCCTACTGGGTGTCTCCGAACGGCCAGCTGGCCCAAACAGCCCGCGAGGCAGAAGCCATAGCTGTCGATGCCGCGCAATTGGCGCTGTCCAAGGATGCAATTCAGGCGTAGACGAGAGCTATGCAAATTATACGCCTAGAAGATGCCCGCCAGCTGCCGTTTTGGCGGCGCCCGATCACGCTGCTGTTCATGATGGCATTGGCAATGCCAATTGCGTTCAACACGTGGTCCGCGCTTCTGAATAATTTTGTGATTGAGGTTGCAGGATTTGACGGGTCCGACATCGGCTGGTTGCACACTGTTCGCGAAATTCCGGGCTTTTTTGCCGTTGGTGTGATCGCGTTGATCATTTTCATTCGTGAACAGGTTTTGGGACTGGTCGCGCTGATTATGTTGGGGGCTGCGACCGCAGTGACAGCATATTTCCCAAGCATGGGGGGTATTTTGACCCTGACCATGCTGTCATCAATCGGGTTTCATTACTACGAGACAGTCAATCAGTCTCTGCAACTTCAGTGGATCGACAAGGCACGTGCCCCGCAAATGATTGGGTGGTTGATGGCGGCCGGATCTGCGGTGACGTTTGTGGCCTATGTGCTGATCGTGATGACGTGGGAAACGCTGGGGCTGTCATATGCGTTTGTTTATATGCTGTCTGGCGGCCTGACTGTTGCGATTGCAGCATTTTGCCTGTTCGCCTATCCACAGTTTGAGGCCCCGCATCCGCAGCTCAAGACGTTCCTGCTACGCCGCAGGTATTGGCTTTATTACGCGCTGCAATTCATGTCGGGCGCGCGGCGGCAGATTTTTGTCGTCTTTGCAGGCTTTATGATGGTCGAACGGTTCGGTTTTGACGTGCATGAGGTCACATCGCTGTATCTGCTGACGCTGCTGACCAACATTTTCGTGGCGCCCTTGATGGGGCGGCTTGTGTCCATATTCGGTGAACGGCGGGCGTTGTTGTTTGAATACGCTGGTCTGATTGTCGTGTTTCTTGCTTATGGCGGCGTCTATTTCTTTGGCTGGGGCGTGGCGATTGCAGCGACACTTTATGTCGTGGACCACATCTTTTTCGCGCTGGCCTTGGCGCTTAAGACCTATTTCCAGAAAATCGCTGATCCGGGTGATATTGCGCCCACAGCGGCTGTTGCCTTTACGATCAACCACATTGCGGCGGTTTTCTTGCCAGCGGGTCTTGGGTATTTGTGGCTGATTAGCCCTGCGGCCGTGTTCGTTGTGGCGTCAGGTATGGCATCGACATCGTTTCTTTTGGCGCTTTTGATCCCGCGACATCCGGCTAAGGGTCACGAAACCGTGTTTCAGGCGCGTCTTGCTGTTGCGGCAGAGTAGCAATTTAGCGCATCCGCCCCATATCTGAGGGACACCAACCAAAACAGGAGCCATCCAATGCTGTCTATGTTCCGATCCAAATCCGAAATGGTGAATGCTGATGATGCGCTTGTCGGGCGTGATACGGCGATCCCAACTGCTGATACGCATTTTGTTTTGAAGACGCCGCTAAAAGATATGCCCGACGGCATGGAAGCTGCGATTTTCGGAATGGGCTGTTTCTGGGGCGTGGAGCGCATGTTCTGGTCGCTTGACGGTGTTTACTCCACATCCGTTGGCTATTTGGGCGGCTACACCCCGGACGCAACATACGAAGAGGTCTGCACAGGCAAGACCGGCCATAACGAGGTGGTGCGCGTCGTCTTTGATCCGTCCAAGATCAGCTATGAGCGGCTTCTTCAGGTGTTTTGGGAAGGGCACGACCCGACCCAAGGGATGCGCCAAGGTAACGATGCAGGCACGCAGTATCGGTCTGGTATTTACACAACGACCGCCGCCCAAGCGGACGCGGCAGCTGCAAGCAAGGACGCTTTTGCGCCCCGCCTGTCATCTGCAGGTTACGGCGCGATCACGACCGAAATTCTGCCCGCGTCCGACTACTACTATGCAGAAGACTACCATCAGCAGTATTTGGCCAAGAACCCGAATGGCTATTGCGGGATCGGCGGCACTGGTGTGACTTGCCCAATTGGTGTGGGCGCCTAACACCGATTGACCAATAGCGGGCGATTGCCTAGGCGGTGGTGAACCCATCCGCCATAAAGGTAATCGCCCATGCTGTCCTACTCCGCCCTGACCGTCGCCCAAAACGAAGACGACGCTGCCGCATTGTGCGAAGATCTTGAGGCGCTGATCCCCGAACCGACAGGCACTGGCATATTCGAGATCGAAGACGGATCTGGCCTTTGGGAAGTGGGTGCTTACTTCACCGACGCGCCCGATGCAGCGGGGCTTGCTGTGCTGGCGTCCTTGCACAACGTCAAAGATTTCATTGTCTCCGAAATTCCGGACCAGGATTGGGTTAGTAAGGTGCGCCGCGAATTGGCCCCTGTCGAAGCTGGCCGATTTTTCGTCTATGGCAGCCATGACGCTGACCGCGTGCCTGAAGATTGCATTCCCCTATTGATCGAAGCGGCAATGGCATTTGGCACGGGACATCACGGCACAACGCTGGGCTGCTTGCGTGCCTTTGACCGCTTGCTTGCTGATGGCTTTGCTGGCGACTGCATCATTGATGTGGGCTGTGGCACTGCCGTTTTGGCTATGGCCGCTGCTGCGGTATTGCCCGGAACTGTGTTGGCCAGCGATATTGATCCTGTCGCCGTGGATGTGGCGCGCGCGAATGTGGCGGCAAATAATCTGGACGGACGGGTTGATTGCGTGGTGGCCGCAGGATTTGACGCGCCAGCGCTGCGCGACCACGGCCCCTATGATCTGATCTTTGCAAATATTCTGAAAGGTCCACTGATCGGATTAGCACCAGACATGGGCAATGCCGCAAAACAGGGCGGATATGTGATTCTTTCAGGAATTTTGAACGAACAAGCCGACGAGGTTATCTCCGTTTATTGCGCAAACGGGTTCAATCTATTGCATCGCGATAGCATTGTTGACTGGACGACGTTGACTTTAGGGAAGATTTCATAATTTCAGGCGTTTTTTGCCATTTTTGACAGGCTTGCCTTAATTCGGACACATTTCGGCGCGAATTTCAACAAGAAGCGTGGGGGCGCTTGTTTGGAAGACCGCAATGACCTTTTATATTTCTGCTCCGTTTGAACGCCGGCTGAACCGTATTTCCCGTGTGCATGAGCGCCACAGCAATGGCCCTACACGTCGCGTGATCAAGAATGGCATCATCGTCGAGCAAGCAAGTTATTTCCAACCGAAGTTTCCGACCAAGGCGATTGCAGCCCTGTTTGTTTTGTCGTTCTTCTTCAAATCATACGTCTACGCCGAACTGGGCGCTGGCGAATACGCCGAACGTCTGGCGCTTTTGCAAAATGCATCCACTGTTGAACAAATGGGTGCATGGGTTTTACAAGCTGATCCGGTGACAGTTTTCGTCGGCGGATTACTTGATAAGGCTGGCATCTAAACACCTTCCTCAGGGTATAAAAAAGGCCGCGTCCCGATTGCTCGGGCGCGGCCTTTTGCATTTTTGCTGTTCCCTTGGGGATTAGCGTGTCGTGCGCTTTGCAAGCATGTCGATGTCAGCGAATGAAAGACCGATGTCGTCCAGTTCACGCGCGGACAGTTTGGAAAGGGACTGGCGTGTTGTGCGCTCGTCATTCCAAGCAGCAACAGTGCCGATTGCATTGGTTACAAAGTTTGTGATGCGCCCAGCAGAGAGGACAGCGACGGGGCGGGTGGTGTCAAAAGCAGCCATTGGCTTATTCCTTATAAGATGCTGCAGGCGCAGCGTTGTTGTTTCTAAAACGGCATCTAGTAGTGATGTCATAGTCCCGCCAGTGCTGTTATTGCATGTCCCCTATGCATTTTCAGAATGGCTTGTTTATATGGTAAACATCTGACTAAATTGACAAAAATGGGGGTGCTTTTTGTCGCTTTTGTTCGACTGGATGGCGATTTTGGTCCACTTTGCTGGTGCAGCAATTTTGCCACGGATTAATCACCACTTGGTTTATGTTCGCGTTTTGTGCTAAATCGGATGAAAGTTCGATAAACGGACGTGAAAATAGGGGTGGCAGATGCGTGTTTTGGGAATCGATCCGGGCTTGCAAAATATGGGCTGGGGGGTGATCGAGGTAACAGGCTCGCGTCTTTCGCATGTGGCCAACGGCGTTTGCCGGTCCACTGGCAAGGATCTTGGCCAACGATTGCACACCCTGCATGAACAACTGACAGCAGTGATTTCCGCCCATGCGCCGGATACGGCGGCTGTTGAACAGACATTTGTGAACAAAGACGGCGTTGGAACGCTGAAACTGGGTCAGGCCCGTGGGATCGCAATGCTTGTGCCAGCCCAAGCTGGATTGCCAATCGGTGAATATTATCCAAATGCCATCAAAAAGGCAGTTGTTGGTGTGGGTCATGCGGACAAGCGCCAGATTGACCATATGGTGCGGTTGCAACTTCCCGGTGTTGATCTGGCTGGCCCAGATGCCGCCGATGCCCTTGCGATTGCGATTTGTCATGCGCACCATATGCAATCAGCGGGCACATTGGCCGCAGCATTGGCAAAGGCAACAGCATGATCGGCAAAATCGCGGGCATACTGGAATATCGCAGCACCGATCATATCCTGATCGACGTGCGCGGTGTGGGCTACATTGTGTATGTCAGCAATCGTGTTTTGGCGGGTTTGCCTGGCAATGGTGAAGCAGTCGCACTTTATACCGATCTGCTCGTGCGAGAAGATAATCTTCAGCTGTTCGGGTTCACGACCTTGGTGGAAAAGGAATGGCACCGTTTGCTGATGTCCGTGCAGGGCATCGGGGCCAAGGCATCCATGGCAATCCTTGGCACATTGGGCGCGGAAGGGGTCAGCCGCGCGATTGCGCTGGGCGACTGGAACGCGCTGGCCAAGGCCAAGGGCGTCGGCCCCAAAACCGCCCAACGGGTCGCGATTGAATTGAAAGACAAGGCCCCAGGCGTCATGGCGATGGGTGGCACAGTGGCAGAGGCGCTGGGCGACGAGGTGATCGAAGACGCCCCCAAACGCCGCGCCCCATCAGCGCCCAAAACCAACCCCGCACAGGCCGAGGCACTGTCCGCTCTTACCAATCTTGGCTACGCGCCCGGTGACGCCGCCGGTGCCGTTGCAGAGGCGCTCGGCGCCGACCCCGATCTGGATACTTCCGCCCTGATCCGTGCGGGCCTAAAGCTATTGGCCCCAAAGGGATGAAGTTTGCCTTGCTGCTTGAAGATGTCGGGATTGATCCGACTGATGTGGCAATCGTTCTGCATTCCCCAAAGGAACCTGCGCTAAAGCGTGTTATGCCTTGGCTTGTGGTCAATGAACCCGATATTTTTGCAGCCTATCAAAACAATCACCCCGGCAACGAAGAAGCCACGCTGATGCGGCGCAAATACTTGGCCTCTTTTCTGCTGGGACCAGATGGGGACTTCATATTTTGTGGTATCTTCGAAATCGGGACAGGGGCCAGATGGACCGCAGCTGATTTTGAGGCAAGCGGTCCGTTCGGGGCGCTGACCACCTATGCGGGGCATAAACGCCTTGCTGATTGGGGCGACATTGCGCGTTTAGACGGGCGGCGGGTTTTTGACCTGACACCCACCGATCGGTTGCAGGATTTGATTGGGCGATTGACAATTCAAAACCCGAAAACGCGGGCTTATGTGCGGCTTGCCGAAAACTTTGATCCTGACATCACCAGCATCGCGCGCGAAAACCTGTTAGTAACAGGCCCGCCATCGTGGACTGATTTCATTGTCACAGGTGTGCAAATGCGGGTGCTGCCGCAATCATGGGCCGTGCGCTTGCGTGAATGGCGCGGGATTTACCTGATTGTCGATGAAGTCGATGGTGCCCGTTATGTCGGATCGGCATACGGTGAACAGAACCTTTTTGGCCGATGGATACAGCATGTGGCCCAAGACTTTGGCGTGACTGTCGGGCTTGCGGGGCGTGACCCCGCCAATTTTCGGTTTTCGATCCTTCAACGGCTGAACCCCGATATGGAACCGCGCGAAGTGGTGTCCATTGAAAACAGTTGGAAGATACGACTACATACACATGACTTTGGCTTGAACGAGAATTGATGTGACGCACCCAGACCCCGATCTGCGGCCTGACCGCCAGCCTGAAGACGCCGACCGCGCATTGCGTCCGCAGACGTTGGACGAATTCATCGGGCAACGGGATGCGCGTGCGAACCTCAAGGTATTTATCGAAAGCGCCAAGATGCGTGGCGAGGCGATGGATCACGCGTTGTTTCATGGCCCGCCGGGGTTGGGCAAGACGACGCTGGCACAGATTATGGCGCGTGAACTTGGCGTCAATTTCCGCATGACGTCTGGCCCAGTTTTGGCCAAGGCAGGCGATCTGGCCGCTATCCTGACAAATCTTGAGGCCCGCGATGTGTTGTTCATCGACGAAATCCACCGTCTGAACCCCGCCGTCGAAGAGGTGCTTTACCCCGCGCTGGAAGATTTCGAGCTTGATCTGGTGATCGGTGAGGGACCCGCTGCGCGCACGGTGCGGATTGAATTGCAGCCCTTTACGCTGGTTGGCGCGACGACCCGTATGGGGCTTTTGACGACGCCATTGCGCGATCGGTTCGGCATTCCCACACGGTTGGAATTTTACACCGAAGACGAGCTGCACGAGATTGTCACACGCGGTGCCCGCCTGATGGGTGCTCCGGCCGAGGATGCAGGCGCGCGCGAAATTGCGAAACGTGCACGTGGCACACCGCGCATCGCGGGCCGCTTGTTACGGCGTGTCGTGGATTTTGCGGTTGTCGAAGGCGACGGGCGCGTGACCCAAGCGATTGCCGACAGTGCATTGACGCGCTTGGGCGTCGATCACTTGGGCCTTGATAGCGCGGACCGTCGCTATCTGCGCCTGATCGCAGAAAGCTATGGCGGTGGCCCCGTTGGGGTTGAAACAATGTCCGCGGCCTTGTCCGAAAGCCGCGATAGTCTGGAAGACGTGATCGAGCCGTATTTGCTGCAAAAGGGGTTGATCCAGCGCACCCCGCGGGGCCGGATGTTGGCGCAGGCGGCTTGGATCCATCTTGGGCTGGACGCCCCCAAGACGGATCGTGATTTGTTTGGTTGAAACCGACCCAACGGGGCGGGTATCTGAAAGCCAAAGAGGAGAAGACCGCATGACATTGGAACCTGCCGCAGTTGAGGCGTTGTTCACCCGCAGCGACGACAGCTATTTCTTTGCCCGTTGGGGCCGCCCCATTGTGCCTGTGATCTTTGGCGTGGACGATAAAACCCTTGGCGTTTTCAAGGGTGCGATCGAGGTTATGGTGGGCCTTGCCCAACATCAGATGGCGGAAACCGATCCTGAATTGGGTGCAAACCTGATGGTGTTTTTCTGCCAGGATTGGTCCGAACTGGGCGACGTGCCGCATTTGGATCAGCTGGTGCCTGACATCGGTCCATTGATGGCAAAGCTGAAATCAGCGGACGCCAACCAATACCGTATTTTCCGATTTGATGAGGCAGGGGCCATCCGCGCCTGTTTCGTGTTTTTGCGGATGGATAAACATTTGGCGGCTGTGCCGGCCGATACGCTTGCATTGTCCCAAGCCGCGCAAACAATCTTGTTGTGGTCGGACCGCGCGTTTCGGGAACAATCGCCGCTTGCCATGATTAACGACACATCTGTGCTACGTCCGGAAATTGCCGCTGTGATCCGCGCATCCTATGACCCTGTTATGCCTGCGATGGCGCGTGATGCGTCCCACGCGCTGCGCCTTGCCGCGCGGGTGGAGCCACCACAATGACACACCGCTTTCCTGTGCGCGTTTATTACGAAGACACCGATCTGGCGGGCATCGTTTATTATGCCAACTATCTCAAGTTCATCGAACGTGGCCGCAGCGAATGGGTGCGTGAACTAGGCGTCGATCAGGTCGCGATGAAGGCCGAGGGTATCGTGTTTGCTGTCGCACGGGTTGAGGCGGATTATATCCAGCCCGCCCGCTACGATGATGAACTGACCGTCGAGACGACCGTTGATCGCCTGACGCCTGCCAGATTGGTCGTCAAACAGGTGGTCATGCGTGATGATCAACGCCTGTTCGAGGCGCTCGTGACGATTGTCGCGATAGATAATGCTGGCAAACCTGTGCGGCTTCCGGCGGCTATCCGCCGAGATTAACGCGCAAATGTGACCACGCACCGCGCAGTTGCGTTGGATTTTTGCACAAGCCGTGTATATGCTGCCCTTAATCAGAGCCCACAACGGGCCAAAAACCAGAGCAGGCACATGGAAGCAGCAACCGATTTCACGATGTGGGCACTTTTTGCCCGCGCGACAATTACCGTTAAACTTGTTATGATTATGCTCATGGCCGCATCCGTTTGGTGCTGGGCTGTCATTATCGACAAGATCATCCAATATCGCCGCGCTCGCGCTGAAGCGGACGTTTTTGACCGCTCTTTTTGGTCGGGTGAACCGCTTGATGCGTTGTTCGATCAAATCGGCACAACGCCCACGGGCCAAAGCCAAAAGATTTTCGCGGCAGGAATGCTTGAATGGCGCAGATCGCACCGCCAAGATGGTGGCTTGATCGCTGGTGCACAGGCCCGCATCGACCGGTCCATGGATGTGGCGATCGCCAAAGAAGCTGGCAAATTGCAAAAGGGGCTACCTGTGCTGGCGACCGTCGGATCGACCGCGCCATTTGTTGGTTTGTTCGGGACAGTCTGGGGCATCATGAATGCCTTTATCGAGATCGCAGAAGCGCAGAACACCAATCTGGCTGTCGTCGCCCCTGGTATCGCAGAGGCATTGCTGGCGACAGGTTTGGGCCTGCTTGCCGCGATCCCGGCTGTGATCTTTTACAACAAGTTGTCTGCTGACAGTGACCGCCTAGTTGCTGGGTACGAGGCATTTGCAGATGAATTCGCGACCATCCTTAGCCGTCAGTTGGACAGCTAAATGGGCGCGGGTGTAATCAAGTCGGACAGCGGGGGCGGTCGCCGCCGCCGTGGACGTCGCAAAACACAGCCGATGGCTGAAATCAACGTCACCCCGTTCGTGGACGTTATGTTGGTGCTGCTGATCATCTTTATGGTCGCGGCCCCATTGTTGACCGTCGGCGTTCCTGTGGAGCTTCCGCAAACAGCAGCCAACGCGCTTCCATCTGACGAGGAAGAACCGCTAACCGTGACGATCACAGCCGAGGGGGAAATTCTGATCCAGAACACGCCCACGTTGCCCAATGAATTGGTCGGCAAGCTGACAGCAATCGCAGCAGAGCGTACGTCAGATCGCATATTCTTGCGCGCCGACGGTGCCAACGCGTGGAACACAGTGGCCGAAGTTATGGGCGCGCTGAACGCGGGCGGGTTTTCCAACATCGGTCTTGTAACGGATATCGGCGGCCCCGCGCTTGACGGGTCGGACGGCTGAACCCATGCGCAGCTACGGCACTTATATATCTGCCATTGGCCATGTCGGGCTGATTGGCTGGTTGATCCTTGGATGGGGATTTGACGCCGAACCGTTGCCGTTCGAAGTGTCAGAGGTGTCTGTTGTGTCGGGCGCCGAATTTGCGGCGATTGTTGCGGCCACCACCCCGCAGCCTGATGTCGCTGATCCAACTGCGCCAGCTGTGCCGCAGATCGAAGAAGCACCCACACCGGTCGAACCAGAAACGCCCCCACAAGAGGTTGTCGCACCTGAACCCGCCGAGCAACCCACCGAGGATACTCCACCGCCAGAGGCGCCCGCGCCGCCGCAGCCGCCAACGGACGTGGCCGATACTGCCCCAGTTGAGCCCGCACCACCCGCCGTGGACGCGGCCCCTTCAGTTGAACAAAGCAGTCGTCCGCAACCGCGCCCCGCACCCCGCGTCGCACCCGAAGCTGTGGCCCCGCCACCGCCCGATGCTGATGTTGCAGATGTTGTGCAAGACGCGGTTGTTCCCGATGATGCGGCCACTGTCGAGGTTGTCGAACCAGCGCAAGAACCAACAGCCCCCGAAGAAGCCGCCACCGAGATCGTGACTGAAGCAGACGCGCCATCCGGTGCTGTTGCGTCGTCTGCCCGACCGCAAAGTCGCCCGTCACGCCCCGCGCCAGAGACGCCGACCGAGGAACCGACAACAACTGCGACTGCAGATGACGATGCAGCGGTTGCTGCGGCACTTGCTGACGCCTTGGCAGAAACGGCCCCCGCATTGCCCGCGGGTCCGCCAATGACTGGATCTGAAAAAGAAGGATTCCGTGTCGCCGTGAACAGATGCTGGAACGTGGACCCAGGATCGCAAGCGGCCCGTGTGACAGTCACGGTTGCGTTCAGATTGGACCAATCAGGCAAAGTGCAAGGCGATGTGCGCCAAATTGCGGCCACAGGCGGCGATGCGGCTGCGACGGGCATTGCGTTTCAGGCAGCGCGCCGTGCAATTTTGCGCTGTGGTGCAGCGGGCTATGATCTGCCCGCAGATAAATACGACCAATGGCGTGATGTAGAGATTACTTTTGACCCATCGGGCATGCGGCTACGATAGGCGGATTGACGCGCAGGGGGCGTGATTTCCCGACGTTTGTGTGCGATGACTAGGAAAACTTGGGCGAAGACGACCCAATGAAGATTTGAGGCGAGTTATGTTGAAACGATTTCTGATTGCGTTGGTGGCCCTGTGGATCGCCCTGCCTGCGATGGCCCAGGATGGGCCGCTGCGGTTGACCATCACCGATGGTGTGATTGAACCGCTGCCGTTCGCGGTCCCAGTGTTTGAGGCCGAAAACGCCGAAGCATCCCAAGTCGCCGCTGATCTGTCCCGCCTTGTTGCTGCAGATTTGTCAGGCACGGGTTTGTTCCGCGAAATCCCTGCCAGCGCGTTTATCAGCGCGCATAGCAGTTTCACCCAAACCGTCGCCTATCCCGATTGGCGCGCAATCAATGCCCAAGCCTTGATCACGGGGGCTGTTACTGTCGCTGGCAATCAGCTGGTGGTGAAGTTTCGTTTGTTTGACGTGTTTTCGGGCGCTGAAATGGGCGGTGGCCTGCAATTTGCGGGCACAGTCGACGGATGGCGCCGCATGGCACATAAGGTCGCCGATGCCGCCTACAGCCGTATCACTGGCGAGGGTGGTTATTTCGACAGCCGCGTCGTGTTCGTTTCTGAAACCGGACCCAAGAATGACCGCCAAAAGCGTCTGGCGATCATGGATTATGATGGGGCGAATGTTCAGTTTTTGACCGATAGCTCTAATCTGGTGCTTGCGCCGCGTTTTTCGCCCACAGGTGACCGCGTGCTTTACACCAGTTTTGGTTCCGGTTTTCCGCGGATCAATGTCTTGGACGTGGCCAATGTCGGCACACGTCAGCTGGTTACAGCAGAGGGTGAAATGGCGTTCAGCCCGCGGTTTTCGCGCGACGGGAACCAGGTGATCTACAGCCTCGCCAACGGTGGCAACACCGACATTTATCGCGGCGATATCAACAGCGGCGCAAGCACACGTCTGACATCTGCACCGTCGATTGAAACAGCCCCCAGCCTGTCGCCCGACGGCAGCCAGATTGTTTTTGAAAGTGACCGGTCGGGGTCTCAACAGCTTTATATCATGTCGGCCAATGGTGGTGATGCACGCCGCATCTCGTTTGGGGACGGGCGTTACGGCACGCCTGTCTGGTCGCCGCGCGGTGACTTGATCGCGTTCACCAAACAAAATGCAGGGCGTTTCCACATTGGCGTGATGCGCACCGACGGATCAGAGGAACGCCTGCTGACCGCGTCATTCCTTGACGAAGGCCCGACATGGTCGCCCAATGGCCGTGTCATCATGTTCATGCGCGAAACCCAAGGGGCAGGGGGCACATCGTCGCTGTATTCTGTGGATATTTCGGGCCGAAACTTGAAGCCTGTCACGCTTCCAAACGGCGCGTCTGACCCGTCTTGGGGTCCACTACAACCGTAACATCGTGTTATTTCCACGCGGCCCCTGCCTGTGCTAGGGTGTCGTCAAAGAGCAGATAAAAATAATAGGACAACGATATGACCTTCATGACAAAAGCGGCCCTTGTGGGCCTGATCGTGATCACGGCAGGCTGCACGCGCCCTGACCGTTTTGGCGGCGGCGCGGATGCAAGTGCAGGCGCGAATGCAAATGCGGGCACTGATACCGCGCTGACAGGGGCAAATGACCCCAACAGCCCGCTGTTTTTCAACCAAACGATTGGTGACCGCGTGTTGTTTGCTGTCGATACATCGACGCTGACTGCCCAAGGCAAAACCATTCTGGATGGACAGGCCCGCTGGCTGCAAGCCAACGCTGATTATCTGGCCATCATCGAAGGCCACGCTGATGAACAGGGAACGCGTGAATACAACCTTGGCCTTGGGTCACGCCGCGCCAATGCGGTGCGTGAATACCTTGTGTCAAAAGGCGTGCCAGCATCCCGTATGCGCGTGACCAGCTATGGTAAGGAACGCCCGATCCAAGTGTGTTCCGAGGAATCGTGCTATGCACAGAACCGCCGCGCGGTGACTGTGATTTCCATCGCTTCGCTTAGCTAAGGACGACTGCAAATGCTGCACCGGATCGCATTGATTGTTGCCTTGGGGTTCATCAGCCCTGCGGCATTTGCCCAAGACCAGACGCTGGCCGACATTCGCCAGCAACTGACTGTTCTATATGTTGACGTGCAGAAACTGCGCACGGAATTGTCCACAACAGGCGGGCTGACGGCGGGGGCCACAGGCAACACGCCGCTTGATCGTTTGAACGCGATCGAGGCAGAACTTCAACGCCTGACAGCCAAAACCGAAGAGGTCGAGTTCCGCGTCAACCGGATCACCGTTGATGGCACAAACCGCATTGGTGATTTGGAATTCCGCCTATGTGAACTTGAAGCAAGCTGTGACATCGCATCGCTTGGCGAAACGCCCAGCCTTGGCGGTGTGGATAGCGCATCTGACGTGCCTGTCGCCCAAGATGCACCTGCCGCATCGTCGGGCCCCGCGCTTGCCGTCGCAGAGGCAGAAGACTTTGAGCGGGCGCAGGAGGCGCTCGCTGCCGGTGACTTTCGCGGCGCCGCTGATCAGCTTGCGTCCTTCGGCACGTCCTATCCGGGATCTCCAGTAGCGGATCAAGCCGCATATTTGCGTGGTGAAGCCCTAGAGGGATTGGGCGAAATGACCAATGCTGCCCGAGCATATCTGGAAGCGTTTTCAACGAACCCCACTGGACCCAAAGCCCCTGACGCCCTTTTCAAACTTGGCGCGTCTCTTGGCGCCATCGGGCAGACCCAAGACGCCTGCGTCACCTTGGGCGAGGTTGGTGTACGGTTTCCGTCTGCCCCTGCTGCGGCTGATGCAGCACGTGCGATGGCTGAACTCGCATGCAGCTAACCCCGCCGTCGGGTGACGATCTGCGGCTGGTCCATTGGGTTGGCCGTGCTTTCCCCAAACGTCCGAACAAAATTGGTATTGCCGTATCAGGCGGCGGTGACAGCATGGCGCTGTTGCATTTGGCCGCCCGTTGGTCAGCACAAGCTGGCCACTCCATTGCTGCTGTGACAGTGGATCATGGCCTGCGTGACGGATCGGACAAAGAAGCTGCGGGTGTGGCTGCATTCTGCAAAAGCCTTGGAATTTCACACGACACGTTGGTCTGGAACACGTGGGACGGGCACGGCAATCTTCAGGCTGCCGCTCGCGATGCGCGTTATAAGCTGATGGGCGAATGGGCGACCGAAAACAAAGTCGGTGGCATCATGCTGGGCCATACAATGGATGATGGGGCCGAGACATTCCTGATGCGCCTATCACGCAAGGCAGGGATCGACGGACTTGCCGCGATGGACCGTAATTTTGAGCGTAATGGCCTGACTTATGCCCGCCCCTTATGGATGTGCAGACGTGATGAGCTGCGCGACTATCTGTTGCGCAACGGTGTTGAATGGGTCGATGACCCCAGCAACGATGACGTCGACTTTGAACGTATCCGTGTGCGCAAGGCATTGGTTCAATTAGATGAATTGGGATTGCGGGCCGACGGTCTTCAACACGCGGCTACAGCGATGCGTCAGGCACGGGACGCTCTGGAACATTACACCGCGAAAGAAGCGTTGCGTCATGTGACAGCCGAGGCTGGTGATTTGACGATGCCCCTGCGACCCGATCTACCCGATGAAATTACCCGCCGATTGCGCAGCAAGGCGATCCAATGGATGGGCAATCTGCCTTATCCGCCGCGCCAAGCAGCTATGCAGCACCTGATGGATGGGCTTACCCTTGAAGGGAAACACACCCTTGGCGGTGCCATTGTGACAGCGCAGGACGGGCACATGCGGATCGTGCGTGAACCCAATGCCGTGCGACAAGTGACCTGTGCCACGACCGAAATCTGGGACGGGCGTTGGGCCTTGGACGGGCCACATGATGCGTCGCTACATATTGCGGCATTAGGCGATGGCATCGCCCAATGCGCCGATTGGCGTGGTGCAAACCTGCCCCGCGCATCTGTTATGGCCAGCCCAGCCATTTGGCAGGGCGACACACTGATCGCAGCCCCGCTTGCGGGTTTACAATGCGGCTGGTCGGCGCGGATTGTCGCGGATTTTCATTCTTATGTCGTTGCGCATTGAAGATTAGGGTTTTGCCTCTATTTTAAGTGTAACCGCGGCGCGACTCTGTTGTACCGCAATACCCATTTCTAAAGGAGTGTCCCGTTGGGAAATTCACGTAATCTCGTCTTTTGGGTCGTCTTGTTCCTGCTTGTGCTTGCCCTGTTCAATTTGTTCAGTGGCTCTAGCGGCAACACGATGAGCAACACAAAAAGCTATTCAGAATTTGTGTCCGCTGTCGAAAATAACGGCGTATCGCAGGCAACGCTTGACGGTGAACAGGTCCGCTATCGCGGCACAGACGGGCGTGATTATGTCACGATTATCCCACGTGACGCAGAAGTCACCACGATGCTTTTGGCAAACGAAGTGCCCGTTGTGGCGCAAAGCCAAGAACAATCAGGTCTGACGACTTTCCTTGTTGGTCTGCTGCCATTTGTGCTGCTGATCGGGGTGTGGATCTATTTCATGAACCGTATGCAGGGCGGTGGCAAAGGTGGGGCAATGGGCTTTGGTAAATCCAAGGCGAAACTGCTGACCGAAAAACATGGCCGTGTGACGTTTGATGATGTGGCGGGCATTGATGAAGCGAAAGAAGAGCTTGAAGAAATCGTCGAGTTTCTGCGCAACCCGCAAAAGTTCAGCCGCCTTGGTGGTAAAATCCCCAAAGGTGCGTTGCTAGAGGGCCCTCCCGGAACAGGTAAAACACTGCTAGCGCGCGCGATTGCGGGTGAGGCGGGTGTGCCGTTCTTTACGATTTCTGGTTCTGATTTTGTCGAAATGTTCGTGGGTGTTGGCGCAAGCCGTGTGCGCGATATGTTTGAACAGGCGAAAAAGAACGCGCCATGCATTGTATTCATCGACGAGATTGATGCTGTGGGCCGTGCCCGTGGCGTCGGCATGGGCGGCGGCAATGATGAGCGTGAACAAACACTCAACCAACTGCTTGTGGAAATGGACGGCTTTGAAGCCAACGAAGGTGTTATCATCATCGCGGCCACGAACCGTAAGGACGTGCTTGATCCCGCATTGCTGCGTCCCGGTCGTTTTGACCGTCAGGTGACAGTCGGCAATCCAGACATCAAAGGCCGCGAAAAGATTTTGCAGGTCCACGCCCGCAAAACCCCGCTTGGCCCCGATGTTGATCTGCGCATTATTGCACGCGGTACGCCGGGCTTTTCCGGTGCTGATCTGGCGAACCTTGTGAACGAGGCTGCATTGACGGCCGCACGTGTGGGGCGTCGTTTTGTGGCGATGTTCGACTTTGAACAGGCGAAGGATAAAATCATGATGGGCGCGGAACGCCGCAGCATGGTCCTGACCCAAGATCAAAAGGAAAAAACAGCCTATCACGAGGCGGGCCATGCAATTGTTGGTATCTCCTTGGATAAATGTGACCCCGTTTATAAGGCCACGATTATTCCACGTGGTGGTGCGTTGGGCATGGTGATGAGCCTGCCTGAAATGGACAAGTTGCAAATGTTCAAGGACGAAGCGGAACAGCGGATCGCCATGACAATGGCGGGTAAAGCGGCAGAAATCCTCAAATATGGGGCCGACAGCGTATCGTCTGGTCCTGTGGGTGACATTATGCAGGCATCCGGCTTGGCGCGTGCGATGGTCATGCGCTACGGCATGTCCGATAAGGTTGGCAACATTGATTACCAAGAGGCAGCGGCTGGCTATCAGGCCAATGGCGGGGCTGGCGGGTTCTCTGTGTCTGCGGCGACCAAGGAGCTGATTGAGAGCGAAGTAAAGCGTATCATCGACGAAGGTTACGACACGGCGATGAAGATCCTCAAAAAGAAGAACAAGGAATTCGAACGCCTTGCGCAAGGCCTGCTTGAATATGAAACGCTAACCGGTGCCGAGATTGAGCGCGTCATTCGCGGCGAGCCACCGCACATCGACCCAGATGAGGATGATAAGCCAAAGGGTGGTTCTTCGGTCACGGCAATTCCAAAGACCAAGCCGAAAAAGCCAAAGGCTCCCGATAGCGGGATGGAGCCAAAACCGTCCTAACCAATCACGCCGCCCCATCATCGGGGCGGCGTTTTTCGTTTTGTGACATCTGATGTCACAATTTGGCATTTGAACGCAGGGGCCTGTCTGTCTACCAATGTCGGCAGATATCAGGAGACCAAGACATGCCCGCACTTACACCCACTCAACAAATTGGCGAAGTCGTATGGATCGGCACCGTGGCCGAGGATGCAGGGCTGCGCAGTGCGGCGGTTGATGCGTTGAACATGACCTATGCGGGACCGGAGGGTGAGGTGCACAGCGGGTTGACACGCGCGTCATGCGTGCGGGTCAAGGCACAGTGGCCCGCGGGAACGGAGATCCGCAATGTGCGCCAGCTTTCGGTGATGTCCCAAGAAGAGATCGACGAAATCGCGGCAGAGTGTGGCTTGGATCATCTAGACCCTGCTTTGCTGGGTTGCACGTTGGTCGTAAAAGGCATTTCCGATTTTAGTCATGTGCCGCCATCGTCACGCCTGCAATCACCCGATGGCACGACGATCGTCGTCGATATGCAAAACCGCCCTTGCATCTATCCCGCCAAGGAAATTGAAACCGAACACCCCGGGCACGGAAAGCCGTTCAAAGGAGCCGCCAAAGGCAAGCGCGGTGTGACCGCATGGGTGGAACGTGAAGGGTCATTTCAGCTGGGTGATCAGCTGACATTGCACGTGCCGGATCAGCGCGCTTGGCGTCCGTAAGTCCATTCTTAAGTTTCGGATCAGAAACAGCATTCATCCCTGCCGACGATTCCGCGTATGAAAATGTCGCAATCGCGGTGCAATATCCCGCATTGCGTGGTTACACACGACGCAGAACAACTGCCGGACAACTGTGCCGCATTTCAGGGAATACTACCAAATGGCTTATAAAACCGACATCGAGATCGCGCGCGAAGCGCAAAAACGCCCAATCCAAGAAATTGGCGCGAAACTGGATATCGGGTCTGATGATCTGCTGCCATATGGTCATGACAAGGCAAAGCTGAGCCAGCGTTTCATCGATTCCGTGCAGGACCGCCCAAACGGGAAACTGGTTTTGGTCACAGCGATCAACCCGACACCAGCGGGCGAAGGCAAGACCACAACGACTGTTGGCCTTGGCGATGGTCTGAACCGCATTGGCAAAAAAGCCGCTGTTTGTATCCGCGAAGCATCGCTTGGGCCAAACTTTGGCATGAAGGGTGGGGCCGCTGGCGGTGGCTACGCCCAAGTTGTTCCGATGGAAGACATGAACCTGCACTTCACGGGCGATTTCCACGCGATCACATCAGCGCATAATCTGCTGGCTGCGATGTTGGACAACCACGTGTATTGGGGCAACGCGCTTGAAATCGACATTCGTCGCGTGGCATGGCGCCGTGTGTTGGACATGAATGACCGCGCTTTGCGTCAAGTAAACGTCAACCTTGGCGGCGTTGCGAACGGTTTCCCACGTGAAGGTGGGTTTGACATCACCGTGGCATCCGAAGTGATGGCGATCTTGTGCTTGGCCAAGAACCTTGAGGATCTTCAGCAGCGTCTGGGCGACATGATCGTGGCGTATCGCCGCGACCGTTCCCCAGTGTTCTGCCGCGATATCAAGGCTGATGGCGCAATGACTGTGTTGTTGAAAGACGCAATGCAGCCAAACCTAGTGCAGACATTGGAAAACAACCCTGCATTCGTACATGGCGGCCCATTCGCAAACATCGCGCACGGCTGTAACTCTGTCACTGCCACTACAACGGCGCTTAAAATTGCGGATTACGTTGTGACCGAGGCGGGCTTTGGTGCTGATTTGGGTGCTGAAAAATTCCTGAACATCAAATGTCGCAAGGCTGGTCTGTCACCTGATTGCGTTGTTCTGGTCGCGACTGTGCGCGCGATGAAAATGAACGGCGGCGTGGCCAAGGCTGACCTTGGTGCAGAAAACGTAGAAGCGGTTCAGTCCGGTTGTGCAAACCTTGGTCGCCATATCGGCAACCTGAAATCATTTGGTGTGCCTGTTGTTGTCGCCATCAACCACTTTGTCACGGATACCGATGCCGAAGTGCAGGCCGTGAAAGATTACGTAAAGACACAAGGGTCCGAGGCGGTTCTGTCCCGACATTGGGAATTCGGTTCCAAAGGGTCCGAAGATCTGGCCAAAAAGGTTGCAGAAGTCGCAGAAAGCGGCATGTCCAATTTTGCCCCGATCTATCCCGATGACATGAAGCTTTTTGATAAGATCGACACAATCGCCAAGCGTATTTACCACGCCGACGAAGTGATCATGGATCAAAAGCTGCGTAGCCAACTGAAGGACTGGGAAGAACAGGGATACGGCAACCTGCCGATCTGTATGGCGAAAACACAGTATAGCTTCTCGACCGATCCGACATTGCGTGGTGCACCAACAGGTCATTCCGTGCCTGTGCGTGAATTGCGCCTGTCAGCTGGCGCTGGTTTCATCGTCGCAATTTGCGGTGAGATTATGACCATGCCTGGCCTGCCGCGCGTGCCATCCGCAGAAGCCATTCACCTGAATGCTGACGGCCAAATCGAAGGCCTATTCTAAACGAAACAGTGCGGCCGCGGCGGGGATCGACCCCGGCGCGCCCGCATTCCGCCTTTGGCGCAATGGCCAAACACGGCCGATATTTCTTGAAAGATGACCGATGACAGCGACAGTGATTGACGGAAAAGCCTTTGCCGCGCGCGTGCGTGAAAAAGTGGGAACCCATGTGACACGTCTGAAAGACGAACATGGTATCACGCCTGGATTAGCGGTCGTTTTGGTGGGTGAAGATCCCGCCAGTCAAGTCTATGTGCGCTCAAAGGGGAAAATGACCGTCGAAGTCGGCATGAACAGCATGGAGCATAAGCTGGATATCGATACGTCCGAGGCCGACCTGCTTGCGCTGATCGCGCAGTTGAATGCTGATCCGACCGTGCATGGTATTCTTGTTCAGTTGCCGCTACCCGATCATCTCGACAGTGACTTGGTCATCAACTCAATTGATCCGGCAAAAGACGTAGACGGATTTCATATCTCCAACGTCGGGTTGCTGGGCACAGGTCAGAAAAGCATGGTGCCGTGCACGCCGCTTGGCTGTCTGATGATGCTGCGCGACCATCACGGTAGTTTGTCGGGATTGAATGCCGTTGTGATTGGTCGGTCAAATATCGTGGGTAAACCTATGGCGAACCTGCTTTTGGGTGACAGCTGCACAGTCACAATCGCGCACAGCCGGACCAAAGATTTGCAAGGCGTCGTCAGCCAAGCCGACATCGTCGTAGCGGCCGTTGGTCGGCCTGAAATGGTGCCAGGAGACTGGATCAAAAAGGGCGCGACCGTGATTGATGTAGGCATCAATCGGATAGAACGCGACGGCAAAAACAAATTGGTTGGTGACGTCGATTTCGAAAGCTGTGCCGCTGTAGCGGGTGCAATTACTCCCGTGCCAGGTGGTGTAGGCCCAATGACGATTGCGTGTTTGTTGGCCAACACAATCACGGCGTGTTGTCGGGCAAACGGATTGGCAGAACCTGAAGGGTTAACTGCCTAAACCCTTGGTTGTAAAATAGATTCAGCTGCAAGCTTTCGATTTTTCCCCCTAGTGCAATTTGATGAACGCTCTACTCTTTTAACGAGAGTAGGGCGTTTTTTGCATATGGGTTTTGAATGAAGAATTTTCTTTGGCGATATTTTGAAACGACTTTTCAGTCTCGAAATTTGATTGTCACAGCGTTGTTGATCGCGACATTTTGTTTGATGGGGCCGCTTGGAACTTATGATCAATTCACACTGGTTGAGTCTTTCTTATTTTGGGCGCCGATTTCTGTTCTTGCGCTCGCCATTGGCGGGTTGTCGTATCAATTTGTTCTTGAAGTCATGCCGGATACGGATGGTCCAAAACAGGTTTTCTGCCTTGGCATCGGATTTACAATGCTGTTTTCGCCGCTGATATACGCCATCAGCGAGGCGCAAATCCTAACCCACGATATGCCGTCGATGTCATTTGCCGGTATCGTCGGCGTTGTCGCTGGATTTACGGTTGTCTTTGGGCTTTTGTGTTGGTTTTTGCCAAGCCCGATTGTCGAAAAAAACACTGAGCAAAAACCGCGACTTTATGCACGCTTGCCTGATGTCGGCACTGCAAAAGTTGCGCGCTTGTCCGTCAGCGATCACTATACTGTGGTCTATATGTCTGATGGTAGCACGCATAGGTTGCTTATGCGGTTTGCCGATGCTGTGCGTGAAATGGATGATGTTGAGGGGTTTTGCACCCATAGATCCCATTGGGTCGCCCGCCATTCCATTGTTGAAGGGGCGCGGCGCGGCAATCGTGAATTGGTCGTTTTAGACTGTGGAACGGAAGTGCCTGTCTCTAAAACCTACCGCCAGTTCGTTGCTGACGCTGGGTTTCTTTGATCGGGACAGCAACCGCATTTCGGCCCGTCAGAACTGCGATCGGCTGAGGCCCGAAAAGTGACCGAATGGCTTGATCCGTCGCCAAAAGCCCGCCCGTGAACGTGCCAAATGCAGGTAAAATCAGACGGTCCTGATCATAGACAAAACAGGCCCGCGCCGGACCCGCGCCACGGACGCCGAATTTGGGATGATAGTGTCCTGAAACCTCGCCTTTTGTGGCTGTTGCGATATGGCGAAAAAGCAGGTTCTCGATACGAATTTCTGCCATGTGGGTCCCGCCCACTTCAATAGGTCCGGGGTCATGGTTCCCCTCGATCCAGACCCATTGTCGCCCGGCCTGAAGCTGGGCCATCTGCGCGGCGGCATCGGCGGATAATTCGGCAACAGCACCCAGATCGTCAAAACTATCGCCAAGGCAGATCACTGTGGTTGGATCGGTGGTTGCAATCTCGTCTGCCAACCGCTGCAAGGTATCCAGCGTTTCATATGGCGGCAAAATCGCACCAGTTCGGCGTGCAATGCGGCCCGACTTTCCCAGATGTAAGTCAGAAGCGCAGAGCGTTCGACTTTCAGGCATCCAAAGGCAGCCGCTGGCCCGCGCCACCAGTTTCACACCACAAAATTTGAACACATGATCTGTCATGGGATGGAAGTGCCGTGGATCGGATCGCGGTTCAAGTGCCGATTTCGCGCAGGCCCGCGTCGTGCATCAGCTCTTCTGCGGCAGAAGCGATCAGGCGCTCGCGTGCTTCGCCTGCGACGGGAACACGCCCCATTTCCAACATCATCGGCGCAGCAAGTGGGGATACACGGTTCAGGATGCGGTGGTCGACGCGGCCCTTGGTGCGCGACAGCATGTCTTCAATGCGACCGAAATCGACAAGGCCGCGCATTGCCTCTTCTTGGGTGATCTGCATGATAAGATGATCAGGGTCATATTTGCTGAGTGTATCGTAAAGGATATCGCTGGAAAATGTCGCCTGTCGGCCAGATTTTCGGGCCTGTGGGCTGTTGCGTTCAATCAAACCCGCAATGGTTGCCGATGCGCGAAACGTGCGTTTCATCACTGCGTTACCAGCTAACCAAGTCGCTAACCCATCGTGAAGCGCACCATCAGTGAGCAGCGCGTGGGGATCTGTCACTGGCTCTAGCCCCCAGATCAATGTGGCATAATCAGTGGCCACAAACCCCAAGGCAGCAAGGCCGGATTGTTCCATGCGTTGGGTTAGCAAAAGCCCCAGTGTTTGTTGCGCATTCCGCCCCGCAAACCCGTAAACACACGTGTAATGCCTGTCGTGATATTCAAAGCTTTCAACCAGAATTCGGTCCGGCTCTGGCAGCTTGGACACTTCCCGTTGCAGATGCAGCCATTCTGCCGTGTGGTCGGGCAGGGCGGGCCAAGTGTCTTGTTGAAACATTGCCAAAACACGTTCCGACAACTGTGTTGATGTTGCGAATTTGGTCCCCATAAACGTGGCAATTTTGGGGGCCTTATCCGCGCGGCGGGTCACTTGAACGGTCAACTCGCGCAACCCTTCATAACGCACAATTTCCCCGCCAATCAGGAATGTATCGCCTTGGGTCAACGTCGCAGCAAAGCCTTCTTCGATCTCGCCAAGCGGTTTGAAATTCCCCTTTAGCCGCACCTTGAGCGTGTCGGTGTCCTGTATCGTTCCGATATTCATGCGGATGCGTTGGGCGCTTCGTGGATCGCGCAACTGCCAATCCCCATCTGGCCGCTGCATCAGACGTTGCCATTTGTCATAGGCCCGCAGTGCGTAACCGCCAGTGGCACAAAAATCGAGACAATCGTCAAATTCGGCTTTCGCAAGATCGCTATAGGCGCCAACGGTTTTAACCTGTGCGAATAGCGCATCCGCGTTAAACGGACCGCTACAGGCGGCAATCAAAATATGTTGGCACAACACATCACGCGGGCCTGGCCCCCGCGGATCACCATCCAAATCATGGGCCTTGGCGGCCTCAAGTGCTGCAACACATTCAACCACTTCAAACCGGTTTGCCGGCACCAAAAGCGCCTTGGACGGCGCATTATAGCGGTGGTTGGCACGGCCAATCCGTTGCACCAGACGTTTGACGTTTTTGGGCGCGCCGATCTGAATGACCAAATCCACGTCACCCCAGTCGATGCCCAGATCAAGTGTGCCAGTGCAGACAATCGCACGAAGATCACCACGCACCATTGCGGCCTCGACCTTTTCGCGTTGGGCGCGATCAAGGCTGCCGTGGTGAATGGCAATCGGCAGACTTTCATCGTTGGCCAGCCATAAATTGTGGAAATAGATTTCAGCCTGCGCGCGCGTGTTGTGAAAGATTAGCGTAGTCTTGTGTTGTTTCACCTGCTCCAACACCGCCGGAATACTGTATTTCGCGCCCCCACCTGACCAAGGGGGCGCATCGTCTGTAACAAGCATTTGAATGTCAGGGTCTGGCCCCGGATCGGCATGGATGATCGGGCAGGGGTCAGGATGGCGGGCAAGAAGGTGGGCGATTGCGGCGGGGTCTTCGACCGTGGCGGACAGGCCGACGCGCCGCATATCAGGTGCGATCTGTTGTAGACGGCTTAGGGCCAGCATCAACTGATCCCCACGTTTGCTTTCGGCGAGCGCGTGAATTTCGTCGACGATGACGCGCTGCAATCCCGCAAATATGCGTGGCGCGTCCTCATAACTGGTCAACAACGCAAGGCTTTCTGGTGTTGTCAGCAAAATGTGTGGTGGGTCGGCGCGTTGCCTGCGCTTTTTGGAATAGCTGGTGTCGCCAGTGCGATCCTCGATCCTGATTGGCAGGCCGATGTCATCCACTGGGGTCGTCAAATTGCGTTTGATATCAGCCGCTAACGCCTTGAGCGGGGACACATAAAGTGTGTGGATGCCTTGATGTTGTCCATCTGCGAGTTCCGCCAATGTGGGCAGAAAACCCGCAAGTGTTTTGCCTCCGCCAGTTGGCGCAATCAGCAGCAATGCAGGCGCGTCAGCTTGGTCCAGCATGTCTTGTTGATGAGGGTGGATCGACCATCCACGCCCGTCAAACCATTGTAAAATTGAGGGGGGAAGCATGCTCAAACCAGTGCCACGGCGTTTGGCGCGGTTGGTAGAGTTGCGAAAGAAAGTGCAGCCTTTGACATGGGTCTAACCTGTGTCAAAAAACTGAAACCTCAATAGGATCAAACATGAAAAACCCCCAAACTTGCGTCCAAGTCTGGGGGCTATTTCGGTGCGGTGCAAGGGTTGGTTAGCAGACGATGTCTTCTTCTTGCACAAACATATTGGCCCATGCGCGATCAATCAGATCGGGTGTCATCTGATACGGAATACCCTCAAATTCGCAAATCGCAATCATCTGATCAATCAGGAAAACTGGCTGATAGTTGGCATACACATTGTCAATTTCTGGATAGCGGTTGTTGAGAAGGTGAACCAACGTGGCCTCATCCAAGGGCATCTTTTTCTTGCGAGCAACCATCGCAAAAATCTTCAGAAAATCGGCTTGGGTCGGCCCATCGATTTTGATTTTGTAGAAAATACGCCGCAACGCCGCCTTATCGAAAATCTTGTTGGGGTGAAAGTTGGTTGAGAAGATCACAAGTGTATCAAACGGAACCTCAAACTTTTCCCCAGACTGCAACGAAAGAATGTCTTTGTTTTCTTCCAGCGGCACAATCCAACGGTTCACAAGCGTTTGCGGCGGATCGACCTGTCGGCCAAGGTCATCCACGATGAAGATGCCGCCAGTTGATTTCAGCTGTAACGGTGCCTGATAGGTCCGCGCGTTCGCGTTGAAATTCAGGTCAAGCATATCAAGCGTCAATTCACCGCCCGTAATCACGGTTGGCCGTTCGCACCGCACATAGCGGGTGTCAAAACGACCAGCAGTGCGGCGAAGACTGTTTGGATCGTCAATGTCGGCCTCTGCCGCGGAATGCACAATCGGGTCATAGACCGTGATCACCTGACCGGAATATTCAATGGCGCGCGGGACATAGATTTTGTCACCCAGCGCGTCCCTGATCCCGTTCGAGATAGACGATTTGCCGTTACCGGGTGGTCCATACATCAAAATAGAACGACCGGCCCCGACCGCGGGCCCGAGGTTGCCAAGCAAATCAGGCGGCAAAATCAAATGCCCCATCGCGCCGCCCAACTGGTCATGCGTGATGGCAATGTTGCGGATCGACTGGCGCTTGATCTGTTCGCGGTAAACTTCCAGCGGAACGGGCATGGAGCCGAAATATTCGGATTGAGCCAACGCGTCCAAGGCACGCGCCTTGCCGGTATCTGTCAGCTGATAACCCATTTCATTGCCCGCCGATGCACTCAATGTGCCTGTTGCCTCAAGCAGCAACTGTTTGCGGGCCATGTCGACTAATTCTTGGGTGACGGGCACGGGCAGGCAGATGACGCGACTGATTTCAGTGACCAAATTCACGTTCATGCGGAAAATCGTTTTGATCAAAATGTCGCGCATCATTGCGATGGGCAATTGCATTTGATTGATCGTTTTCGGCGCAGGGGGCGCCATAACTGTGGTGGTTTGCATGTTCATCGGGTGCCTGCCTTGCTCAATAAGCGCCCGAACCACGGGCGTCGTTGCACCCGTTATCACCTTTGTTTGTGGCTAAATCATGGATAAAGCGGCCATGTTTTATGGCATTGTTGCAAATTATTGGGCTGCAGCAAGCCCAAGATAGAACACCAGCGTCATGCCAAGCGGCAGTCCCATAGGAAACCGGCGACCAGAATCCCAGCTTTCCCAATCAGGCACCAAATTGCGCAAGGGGCTGTGCTTGGCGATACGGTGCGTGACGAAACCAGCAAATATGCACGCAGCAAACAGCCACATCACCAAAGTGAGATCACCCAAGGCGATGAACGGGGCCGCGGCGGCCGCAAATTTCGCGTCGCCCGCGCCCATGACACCGGCAATATTCAAAACAAACCCAATCGCCAGCACGACCGCCAAATGGGTCCATTGCCATAAATATTGAGGAAACCCGAAGGCGAAAATGCCTAAAACAGCAAACCCCAGCACAAGTGCTGCGACCGCGATATTAGGGATTTTCATAGCGCGCATGTCATTCAATGCACAAAACACAGAAATGGGCAAAGCAGCTGGCAAAAGCCAAAGGGCGGCTGTCGGGCTAAGGGCGAACATGGTTTAGTTCGTCACGTTGTCTTCGAGCGCGCGCAACGATCTCACAGCATCTTCAAAATGCTGCGGATGCGTGTCGATTGCTTCGCGCAGCAGACCTTTGCCTGTCGTCACATCGTTTTGCTTAATCGCGGCAAGTGCCAACGTGTGCAGTAGTTGCGCCCGTTCAATCTGGGTCATTGGCACAACCGGAAGATCATATTTCCGCTGTGCACTGCGCGCCAAAACAAGGTTGTTTTTCGCGGTGAACATGCCCGAGTTATAGCGAAGCGCGTCGTTAAACAGGCGTTCGGCTTCGACATAATTGCCGCGCGTCAGCTTTGAATAACCCCAGTTATTCATAACGCCAGCGGGCGTTGTGGTCAGGCCCACGGCAGTTTCGTAAAAACTATCTGCTTTTTCCCACTGCTCTTTGCTGTCGGCGACCATCGCCTCAAGCCTGTAGCGTTTGAACGTTTCGTGTGTGGGCGGGATCAGGTTCAGCGTCGCAGCCGCGTCATCCCAACGATTGTTGCGGATATAGGCATCAGCCAATTCAACGCTGTCATCATTGTTGGTTTCGGCATGATCGGTCACGTTTTTCCAAGCGGTGACGGCATCGGCCGCACGTCCAGCGCGGATCAATGATTTGGCCAGTCCGCGTTGCAAATCAATACGGCCAGGGTCGTTTTTGTTTGCCCCGGAAAAATAGTTCACGGCCTCGTCAGGGTCACCGATTGTCAGCATCACGTCATTGAGGTTTGTCTCATCGACGACGTTCAAATCTTGCAACGCGCGTTCGACTTGTTCTTCGCCTGACTTTTCGCATGCGGAAAGCCCGATTGTTGCGGTCGCAACCAACGTCAGAATAATAGGGTGGCGCATTTTTGCGTCCTTTACTGCTCTTGCCTCTAAAGCGCGGTCAGCAGGACGAAATCGCCCGTTCCCCGCCGCACCAATTTTACGTTCTTGTTTTGAATAGGATCATAATTGGGATCGGCCATTTGCGCGAGTGCTAAGCGCAAGTTCTCTCTAATCTGGTCAGAATTGCCGTTATCCGTTGCAAAGGCGTTACGGAAAACCTGCGCGGCCTCGGCAATATTGCCTTTTTCCATCAAAATGACGCCAAGATTGTTCCAAGCGGCTGGAAACTCTGGCTCTTCTTTTGTCGCACGGCGCAGCAGTTTTTCGGCCTGACCCAAGCGGCCAAGGCGCAAATTCGCAGATCCGAGCGCCGAAAGCGTATCAACATTCAACCCTTGTTGGGCTGCGGCCCGCGTATATGCCTTGAGCGCAAGTTCGAATTCGCCCGCTGCCATTAGGCGGTGGCCGACCAAAAGCCCGTCAATATCAGATGCACCGGAAACGCCGGGCGCAAATACCTGATCGTCGGAACGGTCAAAGCCGCCTGGCGTGCAGGCGGCCATGGCCGTAAGGATCACAAGGATTAGACCCCAAGATTTTTGCATTCTAATGGCACCCTTTGGGCCGTCAGAGGTTTTGTGAAATCGAATACACAGACGGCCCGATCAAGATGATAAGAAGTGGCGGAACCGTCAACATCATCGTGGCCAAAGTCATCTTTGTGGGCAGTTTATTTGCCGCTTCTTCGGCACGCATGACCCTTTTGTCACGCATTTCCGCGCCGTAGACGCGCAAGGCATCTGCGATCGACGTACCAAATTGTTGCGATTGCACAAGAACAGTCACAAAGCTGCGAATATCTTGAACACCTGCACGGTCTGCCATGTCTTTCAGAACTGACGCCTTGTCTTTACCGGCTTTCATTTCGTGGCTCACAACTTCGAATTCATAGGACAGATCGGGGAAGCCCGACTTCAGTTCCTTGGCAACCCGCAAGATGGATTGATCAAGCGATTGGCCCGCTTCCACGCAGACCAGCATCATGTCCAAACTGTCGGGAAAGCCGTTCGTGATCTTTTCCTGACGCGATGCCTGACGACGTGTGACCCAATATTTCGGCCCCATATAACCTGCACCCGCTGGTACAAGGATCATCATCATCAAATCTTTGGTTTCAACCACGCCTTGCTGCATTTTCAACAGCGCATAAATGCCGCCCAAGACCAGACCAAGGATACCCAAGGAGAATTGCGCCAGGTAATACATCCGCACAGCATTCTTGGAATGATAGCCAGCCTGCACCAGCTTGAGCTTGATTGCAGAATATTCATCATGATCCTGTGGTTCCAAGAAGTTGGCGTATTTGTCCAGCTTTTCGCTACGCTGGGCCGTGCGCAAGCGCTCTCCCTTTTTGGGGGCTTCTTTGCGCGGGGCTGCCTTCAATTTATCAAGCGGATCTGCCTGCTTTTTCATCAAGATGGGCAAGGTCAGCAAGATCATAAAGACCCCCAACATACCCACAAGCATCAGCGGACCAAACGGGCCAAGCATACCGACAATCATTTCGTTGAGTTTTGACATCAGACTGACCCTTTATACCTTAATATTCACAAGCGCGCGCATGACGAACAGGTTGGTGACCAAAAGCGCGGCAACCACCAGACACGCGGGGATAAATTCTGGTGCTTCCATAACCTCGTCGAAATAGGTCGGCTCAACCACGTTCACACCAATCATCGCGATGATCGGGAAACCGGACAAAAGTTTGCCAGACCATTTTGCTTCCGCAGTAATCGCCTTTACGCGGCGGAAAAGACGGAAACGGGCACGAATAACCTTTGCCAAACCGTCCAAGATTTCAGCCAGGTTACCACCTGATTGCTGTTGAATGGTCACAGCGACCGCAAGAAAGCGCATATCTTGCATGTCCAATCGTTCAGCCATCGCCTTGAGGCATTCACCGATGTCACGGCCGTATGCTGCCTCATCGGAGATCACACCCATTTCGGTGCCAAGTGGGTCAGCGACCTCGTTCGCAACAATCGAAATTGCAGAGGTGAACGGGTGTCCAACACGCAACGACCGCACCATCAGTTCAATGGCTTCGGGCAGCTGTTCTTCGATCATGACCATGCGTTTGTTGGCCTTGTTGTTGATCCAGACAAACACACCGCCAACGCCCATCAGGATGGCGATAATCAAGCGCACCTCTGGCCCAACACCTGTGCCGATCATCAAGCCAACATAGGCCATCGCGGTCACAACACCCATAATCATAATCAACTGGGGTGGCGTAAAGGCGATGTTCGCCTTTTGCGCGCGTGACGCCAATATCGAATAAAGCGGGATGCTTTGCGATTTCATGTGCTGGGTCATTTCCTTGCGGAGCTGTTCCAACACCTGTTCGCGACCGCCACCTTTTTCCATCAGTTCAAGACGGCGGTTTACCTTGCCGTTCATGCTGATCGACTTGCCAAAGATGACAAGATACGCGCCCTGCACGATCGCGATGACCGATGCAAAGATGACGATATAGATAATTGGGGCTGCCGAAATCATGACAATTTACTCCGCGACCATAGGTTCGAAAATCTGCGGTGGCAGGTCATAGCCCCACAACTTAAAGCGGTCTGCATAATGGCTTCTGACGCCGGTTGCCGTGAAATGACCGATGATCTTATTCTCGGGCGTCAGGCCGACGCGCTGATACCGGAACACTTCTTGCATCGAGATCACGTCACCTTCCATGCCGGTGATTTCCGTAATCGACGTCATCCGGCGCGATCCGTCTTGCAGGCGCGAAGCCTGCACGATCAGGTTCACCGCAGATGAAATCTGAGACCGCACAGCCTTGAGCGGCATTTCGATACCAGCCATCGCGATCATGTTTTCCAGACGCGAAACGCCATCACGCGCAGAGTTGGCGTGGATCGTGGTCATTGACCCATCGTGGCCTGTGTTCATCGCCTGAAGCATGTCGATAACTTCTTCGCCGCGGGTTTCACCCACGATGATGCGGTCAGGGCGCATACGCAGCGCGTTTTTCAGACAGTCGCGTGGCGAAACTTCACCCTTGCCTTCAACGTTTGGTGGGCGGCTTTCCATGCGACCAACGTGCGTCTGTTGCAGTTGAAGTTCGGCCGTATCTTCGATCGTCAGGATGCGTTCGTTGTTGTCGATGAACGATGATAACGCGTTCAGCGTGGTCGTTTTACCAGAACCCGTACCACCTGACACAATGACGTTTAGGCGACATGCCACAGCCGCTTGCAAATACGCAGCCATTTCTTCTGTGAACGCACCGAAATCAACAAGATCTTCGATACCGAGTTTGTCTTTTTTGAACTTACGAATGGACACCAGGCTGCCGTCAACGGCGACAGGCGGGACCATTGCGTTGAAGCGAGAGCCGTCTTGCAAACGCGCATCGACGTATGGGTTGGATTCGTCAACGCGACGACCAACGGCAGATACGATTTTATCGATGATCCGCAGCAAATGCTTTTCATCTTTGAACGTCACATCTGTCAGTTCAAGTTTACCAGCGCGTTCAACAAACACCTGCTGGGGCCCGTTTACAAGAATATCGTTGACGCTTTCGTCTTTCAGCAGTGTTTCAAGCGGGCCAAGACCCGTCACTTCAAAAAACAAGTCCTGCGTCAGGGTCTGGCGTTCTTCACGGTTCAGAACGATGCCCATTTCTTCAAGGGATTCTTGGGCAATCGCATTGATTTCACCGCGCAAATCAGCCTCTGTCGCGGTTTCAAGCGCGGCAAGGTTGAGGTTATCAAGCAGGGCCTTGTGCAGCTCCAACTTGATTTCACCCAAGCGTTCCTTGCGCTTTTTCTCTTTGTCTGCGGGTGCCGCGGTTGCCGTTTTTGCCGGCATCGTTTTCATCAACGATGTGCGCGCCTCTTCAGACGGCAAGGTGGCGGCGGGAACAGCAGCAAGATTTGGCTTGGCGCTTGCTGGTTTTGCGGTTGCTACACCTGGCTTTTTATACTTCGAAAACATCTGTTTTATCCTTAAGCGTGTGCTTCTGCGGCGTCGTCAGCCTGGTTCACGTCATGCACAGATTTCGCAAGTTTCGCGATTTCCTTGCGCAGGGCATTCTTGGGCAACGCTTGCCCAAGAGGTGAGCCGTGATCGTTTGTTTGCGCGACTTGTTTGCCGCCATCTGGCATCAGAACGTCAATGGAAATGCCAAGGCTTTCAGCCAAACGCTTCACGCGGCTTTTGCCGTTCAGGTCAGTAAACCCCGGTGCGCGGTTCATCACAAAGCGCAGCTTATCAAACGGCAAATCCTCTGACTGGAGCGCGCGTTTGAGCCGCAATGTGTTCTGGGCACAGCGCATATCCAATTCGATCATTGCGAAATAGACGTGTGCAGCCTCCAACACGGTTTGGGACCATTCGACCATCGTGGATGGCATGTCGATAATGACATAGTCAAAATTGGCACGCGCAATTTCGATCAGGCGCTGAATATCCTCGGGCGAGAACATATCAAGCGGCACCATATCGGTTGGGGCGGTCAGCACATGAATTTTTTGGTCATAAGACAACAGCGCCTGCATAAAGGATTCGCTGTCCATCGCCTCTGTGTCTGACAACAGCTCCATCACGGTTTCGCGGCGGGGCAGGTCCAGATAGGTGGACGTTGTGCCAAACTGCATATCAAGATCCAGGATACAAACGCGCGGGGCATCTTCGCCCGAAACAACATTCGCCAGTTCCCAAGCCATGTTGACCGCAAATGTGGTCGCACCTGTACCGCCGGCCATGCCGTGCACAGGGATAATGATACCATTATGCGTGCCGGTCGCCTTCAGTTTGGTTGAATCATCAGGTGTCGTTGCCGCAACCTGTTCGGGCGGGGTCATGACGCGTTCAATCGCGTTCGCCAATTCGTTTTCAGGCAGCGGGTAGGGGATAAATTCATCCCCGCCCTCGCGCAGCAGCGTGTGCAATGCAGCGGGGCTTACGTCTTCTGTAATAAGAATAACCTTGATACCGCGTTCTTTTGCGGTGCGAATGACATTCGCGATTTCATCGAGGGATTCTTCGTCTTCGTGATCCATTGCAATCGTCACAAATTGCAGGCCAGCCGCCTCTGGCTGGCGCAAATATGCTGCGGCGTCTTCAAATGATAGATCGCCCCAGTTTTCACCCAAGGCGGTCTCCATATCCTCGATCAAAAGATCAAAGATTTGCACGTCGCGGCTGATTGTACAGGCTGCGATTGTATGCTGTTCGGTTTTCAAAATTGCGCTGCTCATGCTACTCGTCCTTTGTTTGTTGGGCGCAACACCACCAATGACCCATTGATGTGAAAATCACGTCAACGAAAACTGATGGGGCGGCAACGCGAACCGAATCCGGTGCGCGCGTTAACCCTTTGGACTGTTTGTGAGGGGCAATCGTGTCCAGATTTGGACAAAAAGATCGTAATTGTTTGGTAATTTGCGACGATCAGGCGATTTTGGGCATAATGTTCACGCAAAACCCTGCGTGAACATTCAATTTTTAACGATTAGATACCGTCGGCGTTGGATACATCCGCAGATGGCACAGCACTAGCAACATATTCACGGAAAATGACGGCGGCGTATTTGCCGTTTAGGACTGTTGGATGATTCCCAACAAATCCAGACACTTCTGTGACTGTCCGGCGGTTTTGACGTTCCATTTCCGGGGTCGAAATCAACGGGCGGGTCTCGCCGTATGAAACGACCGCTTCCAGGCGTGCGCGATCAACGCCTTGTGACGTCAGATAGAGAACTGCGGCTTGGGCGCGGCGCAGGCCAAGATTGCGGTTATACGCTTGGCTGCCAACAAGATCAGTATGTCCAAAGACCTTAAAGCGGACTTCGGGGAATTGGTTGATCCAAGTTGCCTGCTGGCGCAACGTCGCGCGGGCTGCTTCGTCTAATGCCGTTGAATTAAACGGAAAATTGATCGTCGGGTTCACTTCGGATGCAAAGCGACGACCCAAATCGAGCGCCACGCTACGGTGGCCCGACTGGATTTGGGAGTTGTTCAATGTAGCCGCCCCAAATGAGCCGGTATCAATTTGATATCCAGCAGGGCGATTGAAGTTGTCGCGAATTTCAGTGGTTTCCGCGCACCCGATCAGGACGAAACATGCGGCCGTTGCTGTCAGAACTGTTTTCATCTGCTTGGATTCCTTATCAATCGTCCAGCACGTAGCCGTAAGAGCCGCTAAAGTCTTGGCGCGCAACTTCGCCTGCGCCGCCCGTTTTGGGTGCAGTTTCTGCGGCAACACGGCCAAACAGGAACAAGTCACGCTCGGTCGGTGGCTGCACGCGGTCGGTTGGCAATGCCAAAACTTCTCCGCGGGTCGGTGTCACCAGATGCGGCGTCACGATAATTACCAGCTCGGTCTGGCTGCGTGCATATTCAGCAGAGCGGAACAAAGATCCAAGGATCGGAATATCACCGACCCAAGGCACTTGGCCGTTCAAATCAACAAAGTCATCCTGCAAAAGCCCTGCAATCGCAAAGCTTTCGCCATCGCGCATTTCAACAGTTGTAGACGTTTCGCGGCGTTTGAACGCATCAATGGAAAAACCGTTCAGCGAAATACCGTTGGAAGTATCTACGGACGAAACCGCGGCAGAAAGCTCAAGATTAATGACATCGCCATCAATGACACGCGGAACAAAGTTCAGCTCGACGCCGAATGGCTTGTATTCGATTGCAATCGCGCCGCTGGCTTGGGCAACGGGGATGGGATATTCGCCACCGGCCAAAAACTTGGCCTCTTGGCCGCTCAGTGCGGTCAGGTTTGGTTCGGCAAGCGTGCGAACAACGCCGCGCGATTCCAACGCTTCCAGCAAAATGCCGACTTCGACGCCACCTGCGTTAAAGCCAAACAAAAATGCGCCATTGCTATCGCTCGTGGAGGGCAGGGTGCCGTCAATTGTTGTGGCTAGCGCACCAGAGTTCGCAGCAGCATTCGTTCCGGCAGCAAGGCCAAGCCCGTTACCAAGTGCTGCACCTTGCAATGCGATAGAAGAAGACAGTGATTTGCTGACAGACCGCTGCATTTCAGCAAAACGGACTTTCATCATAACCTGTTGTGTGCCGCCAACTGACATCAGATTGGATACGCGATCAGGTGCATAACGCTGCGCGAGCTCCATTGCGCGATCAAGGCGCGCGATAGAGCTGACTGTGCCAGACAGGACGATCCCGTTGTTTGCAGTCCGCACTTCGATGTTTTCCCCGGGCAAAATCTGTCCAAGGCGTTCTTTGAATTCTGCAATGTCAGGTGTGACGTGCACTTCGACGTTTGTGATCAAACGGCCATCGCCACCCAAAAGGGTCAGCGTCGTGCGCCCCGGTTCCTTACCAAGCACATAGATCGTGCGATCTGAAAGGGATGAAATATCCGCAATGCCGGGGTTGGCGATTGAAAGTTCCGTGAACGGGCTGTCGCTTTCAACAACAACCGCGCGGTTCATCGGCACATTCAGCGCGCTTGATGGCGCGCCGCGCATCACGCGTAACGTTTCAGCTTGGGATACGGTCGGAACCGTCGCCACAGCGATTGCAAAGCTAGCAACAACCGCTTTGATCATTGTCTTATATGTCATGGTGACCTGCCCTTCTGATCACGCCTCATTTATCGGGTCTTTTTGCCCGTGTTTGAGGCACATTGCCCCGAATTAGGATTTATTGCAAGAATCAATGCGTTGTGGGGCGAATCTGATGTGGATAAGTCGCACCGTTGTGATGGTTGCAATCAAAAATCGCGCCCCCAAGCTGATTGGAAGCGCGATATTTTTGTTTATTCGTGGTGGCTTAGTTGGTGCAAGGGATCGGAATTTCGAGCACCTCTGCGCCGCGGCGGGTCCGGATCGTGCAGACCTTTTCAACCGGAGCCGCCTCAACCTGGGCGATGACAGGATCCTCTGCGATGCCCAAAAGTGACCGTTGGTCGACCTGAATTTCACCCGATACCGTGTCGTCACCTTCACCAACCAGCGACAACGACAGGTTACCCGAAGATTGTGCTTGGGCCAAAATAGCCACGTCCTGCGGTGTGATCTGCACGGTAACCGTGCGGGCGATTGAAGCGCCGTTGCGTGCCGCGTCAGCAGTCTGGTCAATCGCGATAATCTCGACCCCGGATTTGATCAACTGTGTGAATTCTTGGTTGCCGACTTGGCCGACGCTACCTGTCCAATAAATGTCGACACGGTCGTTGGGGCGCAGGAAGCCTGATACACCGCTGGCCACGTCAACCTTGATCGTGAACGCACGCATACCACGCGCCAGGCGGCTGGTAATACCGGCATCACGGCCTGGTTCAGTTACCTTCACAGCCAAAATAGGCTCGTTAATCTCCATCTGACGCAGCACAACGCGCGGCACATCAGCACCGTCCGGGAACATCTCCTCGAGTGTGGCGAATGCACCCTCTGGGACATATTCAAGCGCGTAGTCGATCAAGACAATGTCTTCCTCGGTGACTTGCTCACCGTATGTCAGCACGCGCGTTGGTGCATAAATCTGCGTCGTGGGAACAGATTTCGCAGCCTTGGCGCGTTCCTGCGCAAGCGCTGTTTCCTGCTGACTGACAAAGCCTTGGACCATGTAGACAGCAAAGCCCGCTAGGCCCATGCCAACCAGCAATACCAATCCAAATAGTGCACGCATTGTGTTACCTCATAATAGTTAGTGTTTTGCGGGTCATTGTAATGCCCGCATATTGTTAGGATCGTTTTAAGGCGTGATGTGGGATGTCACCCGCGCCTCAATACGGTCCCCGGCGTTGATCGTCTCGTCGCGAATGCCAATGGCAACAGCAGCAACAAGAATGACGATACCAGCGGTCAGAACCACCCAGTCAACCGAAACGGCGCCGTCGTCATCGCGCAGAAAAGTCCGATAAATAGATTTCATAGTGTGATCCAGTGATGTCTGTTTTGTATGTGTCCATCATTCAATGGACCCCAAATAGGGCGCGAACGTGACAGTGAGGCGTTCAAACCTTGATTGTTTCCTAAGCGTTTCCTAACGCCATGAAAAAGGGCCGCACCACATTGCGTGGTACGACCCTCACTGTCAAAAGCGGTTAGGCTTACAGTGTGATCAGCGCTGTCATGTCGCCGCCAACGTCAGACGCTAGGCCTGTTGCGCCAGTGGATACGGAACCACCAACAGCAGCGCCAAGCAGAACGATTGCAGCTGTCAAAACAACCCAGTCAACTGTTACTGCGCCGGATTCGTCGTTTTTGAAGTTCTTGATAAAGTTAAGCATTGTAGTCCCTCCTCAGGGTATCGCTAGATTTTCATTTAACCTTGTCGGATCGTTTCGAACCGGCCTCTTACTTGGCTCAATCACCGTCTTGGTTGACTTACTTTTGGTGGATGAATGGGGCAGGACTATGTTCGCAATCGTGCCTTTTCATGCTTTGTTGATGAAGTTTTTACGGCTTAGGTATTCTTGTTTCAGAAACGAAAAAGGCCGCCCTGCTTTCGCAGAGCGGCCAAAGTAACGTGATACTCTATATTACAGAGTGATCAGAGCAGTCATGTCGCCGCCAACGTCAGACGCCAGGCCTGTTGCGCCAGTGGAAACGGAGCTACCTACAGCAGCGCCGAGCAAAACGATTGCAGCTGTCAAAACAACCCAGTCAACTGTTACTGCGCCGGATTCGTCGTTTTTGAAGTTCTTGATAAAGTTAAGCATTGTAGTCCCTCCTCAGGGTATCTTGATGTTTCAAACAACCGTGTCGGGTCTTTTCGAACCGGCCTCTTGTTGGCTCGATCCCGTCTTGGTTGGCATCTTTTTGGCTGGCAAATGGGGCGGGAGTTTGACGGCAATCGTGCAATTTTGGGTAAGCCGGATTAAAGAGTAAATATGGGTTTAATAGATTGATTTTTATGGATTTTAAAATCGTCGTCTCATCTTAAGCCAACCGCTACTGTTGATGAATTGTTGCCAATCCGTCCCAAGCGCTGGAATTGTTTACGGATGGATCGATTTTAAAAGGATTTCTGCGATACTGGTGCCAATAAAAAAGTCGGGCAGGACGCACAGAATGCACATTAAACTCCCCCTCGTGGTGGCCTTGGCCGCCGCAAACGCATTTTCAATGCCAGTTTGGGCAGAAGGATCGCGGCTTCAGGCTGATTTTTCGTTCAAACGAGTCGCTGTGCCGACGCGAAACACGTCCAGCCCCCGAATTACAGTTCAGATCGACCCTAACGCGCCCAAGGCCCCGACAGCGCCTGCAGCCGCTGGTACAGCCGTGGCTGGCGTTGCGCCTGCAGTGCCCAAATTGACAGGGCTCGAGTGGTTTTGGCTGGGGGTGTCGCCTGATATTTCTGAAACGGGGCCAGGGCGCTTAGAGTTGGCGTTGCGCGAAATCGCGAATGCGCCCGACGGCAAGGGTGTGCCGACGCCGCGACTTCAGACGCTTCAAGCGGTCGCAAACGAACACGGTCTGGATATTCTGCGCGCAACCGTTGGAACGGATGTTTCACCAGCATTGGTTCTGGCGCTGATCGCGATCGAAAGCGCGGGCAAGGTCAGCGCCGAAAGCCACGCAGGCGCGCAAGGTCTGATGCAGCTGATGCCAGCGACAGCGGAACGGTTTGGCGTCACCGACAGATTGAACCCGCAAGAGAACATTAAGGCCGGCGTTGCCTATCTTGCGTGGTTGATGGACCACTTTGATAAGGATCCGATCCTAGTTCTGGCTGGGTATAATGCGGGCGAGGGGGCCGTGCGTAGCAATCAAGGCGTGCCGCCCTATGCAGAAACCCGCGCCTATGTGCCCAAGGTTCTGGCCGCATGGACGATTGCAAAAGGTCTGTGCCAGACACCGCCGCAACTGATTTCCGACGGCTGTGTGTTTCACAACAACGGGGCGTAAGCTTTCGGCAGGGACCAGCCCAACCGAAAGCGGATGCCTTAAACGATTGTCGCCTCGGTGGCGTCGCGCAATTCTTGTTCCGTGACACCGTCTGCCGTCTCGACGATCTTGAGACCGCCATCAACAACATCCAACACGCCTAGGTTTGTAATGATCCGGTGAACAACCGCCTGACCTGTCAAAGGTAGTGTGCAGGATTTCAGCACTTTGCTTTCGCCGTGCTTATTGGTGTGGTCCATCACAACTACAACGCGGCCAACGCCAGCGACCAGATCCATCGCGCCGCCCATACCCTTGACCAATTTACCAGGGATCATCCAGTTCGCCAGATCGCCGTTTTCGGCCACTTCCATCGCGCCAAGGATCGCCATCGCGATTTTGCCGCCACGGATCATGCCAAACGATTGGGCGCTGTCGAAATACGCGGTCTGCGGCAATTCGGTGATCGTTTGCTTGCCCGCATTAATAAGGTCGGCGTCTTCTTCACCAGCAATAGGGAAGGGGCCCATGCCCAACATCCCGTTTTCGGATTGCAGCGTCACCTCGATCCCGTCGGGGATGTGGTTCGACACCAAGGTCGGAATGCCGATGCCAAGGTTCACATACCAACCGTCTTGCAGTTCTTGCGCGGCGCGTGCCGCCATTTGATTGCGATCCCACATAATCCTAGGCCTCCCGCACTGTGCGTTGTTCGATACGCTTTTCATGGTCGCCCTGAATAATCCGGTGCACATAAATGCCCGGCAGGTGGATGTTGTCGGGGTCCAATGATCCTGTCTCGACGATTTCCTCAACCTCGACCACGCATGTTTTGCCGCACATCGCGGCGGGCGGGTTGAAATTACGGGCGGTTTTACGGAACACAAGGTTACCGGTCGCATCGGCCTTCCACGCTTTCACGATGGCAAGATCAGCAAAGATACCTTCTTCCATGATATATGTCTCGGGGGCGCCATCTGGTCCTGTTGGGAAATCTTTGTGTTCTTTCCCGTCAGCAATCACCGTGCCAACACCCGTTTTGGTATAAAATCCGGGGATGCCACATCCGCCACTGCGCATACGTTCGGCCAATGTGCCTTGCGGGTTGAACTCTAGCTCCAGTTCACCCGACAAATACTGGCGCATGAATTCGGCATTTTCACCCACGTAAGAGCTGATCATCTTTTTGACCTGCTTGGTTTGCAGCAAGATCCCGATACCGAAATCATCCACGCCTGCGTTGTTGGACGCAAACGTCAGGTTTTGCGTGCCCGCATCCTTGATCGCGTTCAGCAGCAATTCAGGAATACCGCACAGGCCAAAGCCGCCGGACGCAATAAACATGCCATCGTGCAGTAACCCATCAAGGGCCGCTGCGGCATTTGGGTAAATTTTCTTCATGGGGTTCTCCGGTTTGTTGCGGGGACGTTGCCGCGCAAGGTAACCAGAGTCAAATAGAATGCTGCGATGCGGCGGATATTTTGCAACCGGTTGCAAAATATCCGAACCGCATTAGTCAGCTTTTTTAGGGGCCGCCTTCTTCTTTGGCGCGGCCTTCTTTTTGGCAGCAGGCTTTTTCTTTGCGGGCGCTTTTTTCTTGGTGACTTTCTTGCCGGTTTTAGCGGCACGTTCGTCAATCAGATGCACGGCTTGCGCCAATGTCAGGTCAGCAGGTTCCACTGTGTCGGGGATCGTTGCGTTGATCTTTTCCCACTTCACATAGGGGCCGTATTTCCCGTCAAAGATATTCACCGGACCGCCCGCTTCTGGGTGTTCGCCCAATTCGTGGATCGGCACGGCGGCCTTGCCACGGTTGCCACGGCTGGCGACCTTTTCGGCCAATAGCTGCACGGCGTGGTTCATACCAACGGTCCATACATCTTCGATGCCTGGCAGGTTCGCATTTGTGCCGCCCTTGAAAGATGTTGATTCCGCATGCTTTAGGTATGGGCCATAGCGACCCAAGTTTGCCCAGACGTTCACACCATCCTCTGGGTGCGTGCCGATCAAGCGGGGCAGTTCCAGCAGTCGCAGCGCATCCTCGATGCCAATCTCTTCTGGGTCCCATCCTTCTGGAACGCCTTGGCGCGGTGGCTTTTTGTTGTCTTCCGTGACCTCGCCGCGCTGCACATAAGGACCAAAGCGGCCCTTGAACACGCGAATGGGATCGCCCGCATCTTCACCCAGCAATTTGCCTTCGGGGGGAATGGCTGATGCCTCTGCCTCTGGGTTCGGGGGGCCGAACGGGCGTGTATACCGACACTCCGGATAGTTGGAGCAACCGATAAACGCGCCACCGGACCGCGCCGTGCGCATGGATAGGCGGCCAACGCCACAGTTCTGGCATTGGCGCGGGTCGCCGCCATCTTCCAACGGCGGGAACAGATGCGGCTCCAACACCTCGTTGATTTTCTCAAGCACCTCGGTGATGCGCAATTCGGACGTTTCGCCAATCGCTGCCGAAAAATCGCGCCAGAAATTGCCCAGCACCTTTTTATAGTCGGCATCACCAGCGGACACTTCATCAAGCTGGTTTTCCAGATCGGCGGTAAAATCATAGCCGATGTATTTGCGGAAGTAATTGGACAGGAACGCGGTGACCAAACGGCCCTTATCCTGCGGGATCAGTCGGTTTTTGTCTTTTTCAACATACCCACGATCCTGAATGGTAGTGACGATGGATGCATAGGTAGACGGGCGGCCAATGCCCAATTCTTCCATACGCTTGACCAATGTGGCCTCTGTATAGCGGGGTGGGGGCTGTGTGAAATGCTGTTCGTTCTCGACCGATTTTTTGGCGGATTTTTCGCCCTCGGTCAGCTGCGGCAAACGCTTGTCATCATCGTCGACAACGGCGTCATCTTTGCCTTCTTCATAGACGGCCAAGAAACCGTCGAACAACATCACCTGACCATTGGCACGCAGCATCACCTGACCATCCGCAGATCCGATATCAACAGCGGTGCGTTCCATACGGGCGGCGGCCATTTGGCTTGCCAGCGTGCGTTTGTAAATCAGGTCATACAGCTTGCGCTGATCGCCATCCATAATCTTGGCGTCTTCGGTCGACACCATCATATCGGTGGGGCGCACGCATTCGTGGGCTTCTTGCGCGTTCTTGGCCTTGTTTTTGTAAACGCGGGCCTCTTTAGGCACGTAATCGGCGCCAAATTTCTTGCCAATCGCGTCGCGGGCGGCGGTCACGGCCTCTGGCGCCATGTCGATACCGTCGGTCCGCATGTATGTGATCAACCCAGCCTCATAGAGGCGCTGGGCCACCGACATTGTTTGCCGCGCACCAAAGCCGAACTTGCGGCTGGCCTCTTGCTGCAACGTGGATGTCATGAACGGCGGGGACGGATTGCGGCTGGCGGGTTTCGCCTCGACCATCTGAACAGTCAGATCGCGGCTATTGATCGCCTGCACGGCCAGCTCCGCCTGCGTTGCATCTGCGATGTCAAATTTATCCAGCTTTTTGCCAGCCAGATGAGTCAGTCGCGCATCATAGGTCGCGCCGCGCGGGTTCTCAAGCAACGCCTTGACCGACCAATATTCACGGTTCTTGAACGCTTCGATTTCCATCTCGCGCTCAACGATAATGCGCAATGTCACCGACTGCACACGACCGGCAGACCGCGATCCCGGCAGTTTGCGCCAAAGAACGGGCGACAGGTTAAAGCCGACAAGATAATCAAGCGCGCGGCGGGCCAGATAGGCATCCACAAGTGGCACATCAACCTGACGGGGATTTTTCATCGCCTCTGTGACGGCGGCTTTTGTAATCGCGTTGAAAACGACGCGGGATACCGGCGTGTCTTTCTTGATCGCCTTCTTTGCGGTCAACGCCTCGGTCAGGTGCCAGCTGATCGCTTCGCCTTCGCGGTCGGGGTCGGTCGCAAGGATCAGTTCGTTGTCGTTTTTAAGCGCATCAACAATCGCCTTGATGTGCTTTTTGCTGTCAGTCGCGATCTCCCATTTCATGTGGAAATCTTCGTCGGGCAGTACTGATCCATCTTTTGGCGGAAGGTCGCGAACATGACCGTAAGAGGCCAGCACAGTATAGTCGGCCCCCAAATATTTGTTAATTGTCTTGGCCTTAGCAGGAGATTCGACGACAACGACTGGCATAATAAACCTATAAAATCGGACACGGGAGCAAGGGATTTGCAACATGTGGTTGGCCGCAAAGGAATGTCAATGCAAGCAAATGTCAAAGGGGAAAATACGAACAGGTCGCATCACCTGTTACCTGTTGCCCTCGTCCGCCAGCGACAAAAGCCCGCCGCGTTGCCGTCTAATCCGCCCATCCAATTCCAACGACACAAGTGCCGGCGCGACCGTTGTTGGGGCCGCACCCAGATCGCGGATCAGCTGGTCCTCGGCCACAGGTGACGGTCCAAGGCGCTGCAAGATTTCCGCATGAAGCCCCGCGATCTGACGCAAACTGCGTGCGGGTTTTTCGGGCTGCATGGGGATGTCCAGTTGCGGCTGTGCGGGCGCGCCAAGTGCCTCAATCACGTCCTGCGCACCGCGCACCAATGTGGCCCCGTCGCGGATCAGCATATTGCACCCAGCCGTGCGTGCATCAAACGGGTGACCGGGCACAACCAATACATCGCGCGATTGGTCAGCGGCATTGCGTGCTGTGATCAAGCTGCCTGATTTTGCTGCAGCCTCAATCACGACAACGCCACGCGACAATCCTGAAATGATCCTGTTGCGCGCGGGGAAATGACGGGCCTGTGGTTGTGTGCCCATCGCCATTTCTGACAGGCGCAACCCCGATTTGGCGATATCTTGGGCTAGGGCTGTGTTCTCGGTGGGGTAGATGACGTCAACTCCGCCAGCTTGCACCGCGATGGTGCCAGTGTTCAGGCTTGCCAAATGCGCGGCGGTGTCGATCCCGCGGGCCAGACCAGATACCACAACAAAACCAGCCTCGCCTAATTCGGCGGCCAATTTGCGTGCCATGCGCGTGCCAAGCGATGACGCGTTGCGCGCACCAACCATCGCAATAAGGGGTTTGTTCAATAATGAGATGTCGCCAATCGCCCACAACAATGGGGGCGCGTCGTCCAGATCATTCAGGCTGGTGGGGTATCCGTCATGGCCTTGCACCAAAAGCGTGGCACGGTTTGCCCGCCCCGCATGAAGTTCCGCCTTGGCGACCCCGATAGGGCACACATTATACCCAGCAACGCCTGCATCCGCCGCAACCTGCGGCAAAGCGGCAAGGGCCGCATCGGCACTGCCATGTTCGCGGATCAACCGCCGATAGGTCGCGGGCCCAACCCTGCGCGACCGCAACAGGCGAAGACAGGATAATGCGATGTCTTCCGAGGAGAGTGGGGATGGGGGGTGAGTGGAAGAAGATATGGTTCCGGTCATCCCGTGCTCCGCCTGATTGCAGGACTGAGTTAAAACCAACGGGGTTAACGACATGTAAACGTGCGCTTCAAATCCTGAATGTGCCTGCGAAAGCCCTGAGCAGGTTGGAAATTATTACTAATTTCCCACATTTTTCGGTGTTGGATTTGGGGGCGGATCAAATGTCCGCGTTTAATAGCCCGCGAATCAACGTCTGATTCTGAACCTTTCAGGATCTGACGTGTATGCCCCGCGCCAATATAGCCCCGCAAAGATTGCGCCAATCCCCGCGACAGTCGCAAACTCCACCAATGACAACGGGCTGGGAAAACTCAAAACCACGCTGCCAACTCCGATTATCAATGCACCGGCGCCACAAGCTGTCCCCCATCCCGCGAACCCGCGGCGCAGTGCGACATTGGCGATAGGCCAAGCCACGACAAGCGCGGGACCCCAGAAAAAGATGCCAAAGAGCCAAATCATTGCCCCGCTAAATATCGTTGTCACGATGGCGACACCAAATTCATAGGCAGTTGAAACGCCATCTTGGAAAATCGCCACCATTCCCAACCCCGCGCCCCCGATAAGGAAAAGAAACATCGACGCAACGACCATGTAGGTCGAAGCCTCCAAGATCAGTGCCTTGCGCCTGACCGCATCATCAACGGGTTGCGATCGAAAGGGATGCAGCACGGGATTTATCCCGCAGCCCCACCAATCGTCAGGCCACCGATTTTCAATGACGGTTGGCCCACGCCAACGGGCACCCACTGACCCGCCTTGCCGCAGTTGCCAATGCCGGGGTCAAGCTCCAGGTCGTTGCCGATCCCTTGGATGTTGGTCAGTGATGTGGCGCCATCGCCGATCAAGGTTGCCCCCTTTACGGGTGCGCCGACCACACCGTTTTTCACGCGGTAGGCTTCGGTGCATGAAAACACGAATTTGCCATTCGTGATGTCGACCTGCCCGCCGCCAAAGCCCACGGCGTAAATACCATCTTTCAGATCGGCGACCAGCGACGCAGGGTCTGCATCGCCCGCCAGCATATAGGTGTTCGTCATACGCGGCATGGGCGCATGTTGATAGCTTTCGCGCCGCCCGTTGCCCGTGGGGTCCACACCCATCAGGCGCGCGTTCTGGCGGTCTTGCATGTAACCCACCAGAACACCGTCCTCGATCAGGGTATTTTTGGCGCTAGGCGTGCCTTCGTCATCGACAGTGATCGACCCGCGGCGATCTGGGATCGTGCCGTCATCAAGCACGGTCACGCCTTTGGCCGCAATCTGTTGGCCCATCAACCCTGCAAATGCGGATGATCCTTTGCGGTTGAAATCCCCCTCAAGCCCGTGGCCAATTGCCTCGTGCAGCAAGATACCGGGCCAACCTGGTCCAAGCACAACATCCATCACACCGGCCGGCGCGGGTTCGGCATCGAGGTTCACAACCGCAATGCGCAATGCCTCGCGCACGGCGGGTTTCCAGTGGTCGGGGGAAATCAAACCTATCAAACCCGCGCGCCCACCTGCGCCCGATGTGCCGGATTCGCGCTTGCCGTTATCTTCGATGATGACAGACACATTCAGGCGGCTCATGGGGCGGGTATCTGTGACCAACAAGCCGTCAGGGCGCAAAATCAACACCTCTTGGTGTGACGCAGCAAGCGTGGCTGACACTTGCACCACGCGCTTGTCCAGATCGCGGGCGAACTGATCAATTTCGCGCAGAATGTCGATTTTGGCTGGGAATGTGGCCTGCAACATCGGGTCTTCGTCGGAATACAGCTTCTTATTCGTGCCAATTGGTCCAGCAGCCAATGTGCCGCCACCGTCGCCCACGGCCAGTTTTGTCGTGGCCACAGCACGGCGCAATGCGTGTTCGTCGATTGTGCTAGAATGGGCGTAACCTGTGGTCTCACCGCGCACGGCGCGCAGGCCGAATCCCTCCGACGCATCAAAGCTGGCGGTTTTGATCCGGCCGTCGTCGAATGACAAAACCTCTGATTTGCGGCGTTCAAGAAAAAGTTCGCCATCGTCGGCACCATTTGTCGCATCTTGCAGGATGGACAGGGCCGTATCGCGGTCTAGATCTGTGTCGAAGGGGGCAAAAGCGTCTGCGGACATGAAGTTTCCCTACTGGAAAGTGAAATTTATGGGTTTCGCGGCTGTTTGCCGCAACACCAGTTCTTGAGTTGTTCATCAAGATATGGGACAGACACGGCTAGATACAACGGGATTCCGTCTGCAATGCAGGTGTGGCCCCTTACACGACGCGGCCTACGGGCCATGATAGACAGGTTTTGATATGCGATTGAACACCATTGCGACTTCTCTTTGGGCCTCGGCTGGTCTGATCCTTGCAGGCGCTTCTGCCTCTGCCCAAGACGTGAACCAAGAGCTGGAGATCGTCGGCGCCCCCGTTTTGGGCGAAGTTGGCTTTCAGCCAGCAGCGACTGAACTGGCCCGCGACGTGCAGTGGCTTGACGGAATGCTTCTGGTTTTGATCACAGCGATCACATTGTTTGTGACGGGCCTGATGATTTGGGTGTTCATCCGTTACAACGCCAAGGCAAACCCGACACCGCGTACGTTCACACATAATTCCCCGCTCGAAGTTGCATGGACAGTCGTTCCGATTATCATTCTTGTGTTCATCGGCGCATTTTCTTTGCCCGTCTTGTTCAAACAACAAGAAATCCCGGAAGGCGACATCACGATCAAGGTCACAGGATACCAGTGGTATTGGGGTTATGAATATGTCGACGACGGCGTAGCATTCGACAGCTTCATGCTTGCCCGCGAGGAACTGGAAGAGTTTGGCTATTCACAGGATGAATACCGCCTCGCGACTGACACTGCTGTGGTTGTGCCCGTGGGTGCGACAATCGTTATGCAGCTGACCGGTGCTGACGTGATTCACTCCTGGACGATCCCTGCATTCGGCGTGAAACAGGACGCCGTGCCTGGTCGTTTGGCACAACTTTGGTTCGCGGCTGAACGTGAAGGCATCTACTTTGGTCAGTGTTCCGAGCTTTGCGGCAAGGACCATGCCTATATGCCGATCACCGTCAAAGTCGTAAGCCAAGACACATATGACGCATGGTTGGCTGAAGCCAAAGAAATCAACGGCGTCTAAGCAACCTTTGCTGCAACGGTCCACGGGCTGTTGCAGTGCACTGCTTTCGTAGGATGGGTTTTAACCCATCTCACTCCTTATGGGACTGATGATGACTGACATGACTGCGCAAGATCACCAATATGAAGCGAACATGGGCGACTACTTTGCCCTTCTGAAACCACGCGTGATGTCGCTTGTGATTTTCACTGCCCTCGTTGGTTTGCTTGTAGCACCCGTGCCGGTGCATCCGTTCATCGGGTTTGTTGGCGTGCTCTGTATTGCTGTCGGGGCAGGGGCCTCTGGCGCGCTGAATATGTGGTGGGATGCGGACATCGACGCCATTATGAAACGCACAGCCAAGCGTCCTATCCCGTCAGGGCGTGTTCAACCGGGTGAGGCGCTGGGCATCGGTCTTGCACTTTCGGGCTTTGCCGTGGTTCTGCTGCTTCTTGCGACAAACGTGCTTGCCGCGGGTCTGTTGGCGTTCACAATCTTTTTCTACGCTGTTGTCTATTCGATGTGGCTGAAACGCGCGACGCCGCAAAACATCGTGATTGGCGGGGCGGCGGGGGCGTTCCCTCCGATGATTGGTTGGGCCGTGGCGACAGGATCTGTCAGCATCGAATCCGTGCTGATGTTTGCGCTCATATTCATGTGGACTCCGCCACATTTCTGGGCGCTCGCACTATTTGTAAAATCTGACTATGGCGATGCAGGTGTGCCCATGCTGACAGAAACGCATGGCCGCGATTCCACGCGCCGCCATGTGATCGCCTATACCGTTTTGCTTGTGCCTGTTGCGATCGGCCTTGGCTTTACGTCCATCGGTGGGCCAGTCTACCTCACCATTGCGGTCCTATTGAACGCTTGGTTCCTCAAGGGAGCTTTTGACATCTGGCGCCGCAATGACGCTGACGCAGATGCCGACAACTACGCCGTTGAACGCCAGGTTTTCAAAGTCTCGCTTTACTATCTGTTCGGGCATTTCGGTGCATTGTTGATTGAGGCCGCAATGCGCGGCACAGGAGCGTAAGTCTAATGGCAATTAAGGTCGAACACGAAGTCCATGAGCGTCGCAAGGGCCGCAATTTCGGCGTTGGCGCATTGCTTGTCAGTTTCATCGGTCTGGTTTTCGCACTGACGGTTGTAAAGGTGTTGCAACTGGGTGATGCGCGACAATTTGAAAACTTTGATCATGTGGCCCGTCCTGCGATTATCCCGCAGGAAGGAGAAACAGAATGAAAATTTTTCCAAAGCTGCAAGGTCCACAGCGCACGCTTGCACAGACAATAAGCGTCGTGTTCGTGATGGGTGCGCTCGCTTGGGCATCTGTGCCATTTTACGATTGGTTCTGCCGTGTCACCGGATTTGGCGGCATTACAAATGTAGCAGAATACGAATCGGATGTGATCCTTGATCAGACGATCAAGGTGCGGTTTGACGCGTCGCTTGATCGCGATATGCCGTGGACATTCACACCCGCACAGCGGGAAATGGAATTGCGCATCGGCGAAACCGGTTTGGCCTTTTACGAGGCGCACAATCCAACTGACCGTCCGGTCGCAGGCTCGGCCGCGTATAACGTCACCCCCTACGAGGCTGGGGCATTCTTTGATAAAATTGCGTGTTTCTGTTTCGAGGAACAGATTTTACAGCCTGGCGAAACAGTGATGATGCCCGTTTCCTTCTTTGTTGATCCGGCTATCGTTGACGACCGCGAAGGTCAGTATGTGCACACAATCACACTTGGCTACACATTCTATGAAATAGACCTGCCCGAAGAAGAGATGCAGGCCGCACTTGATGTGCCAACAACTTTGACAACGGCGACCGAAATCGCCATAGACAGCAATTAAGACGACAAGCCCAAAGGAAAGACACGCCATGGCGCATGAGAAAAATCACGACTACCACATTTTGCCGCCGTCAATCTGGCCGCTTGTTGGCGCCTTAGGCGCGTTCATCATGCTGTTTGGCTCGGTCACTTGGATGCACGGCTCTGGCCCTTACCTGTTCCTGATCGGCCTCGCGGCTGTTCTTTACGTCATGTATGCTTGGTGGGCAGAAGTCGTCGCCGAAAGCCACGTTGGCGATCACACGCCAGTGGTGCGCATCGGCCTGCGTTACGGTTTCATCATGTTCATCATGTCCGAGGTTATGTTCTTTGCTGCATGGTTCTGGTCTTTCTTCAAGCATGCCATGTATCCAATGAACCCTGATGGCACATCGCCATTGGTTGACGGTGTGTGGCCACCTGCCGGCATCGAAACATTCGATCCATGGCACCTGCCGCTGATCAACACACTGATCCTGCTGTGTTCCGGCATGGCCGCAACTTGGGCGCACCACGCGCTTGTGCATGAAAACAACCGCCAAGACATGAAGTGGGGCCTGATCCTTGCCGTGGCTTTGGGTGCATTGTTCACAGTGTTTCAGGTCTATGAATATAGCCATGCTGCGTTTGGTTTCTCTGGTAACATTTATGGCGCCAACTTCTTCATGGCGACAGGTTTTCACGGCTTCCACGTTCTGATTGGCACCATCTTCTTGCTGGTCTGCTTGATCCGTTTGAACCGCGGCCACTTTACTCCAGAAAAGCACGTCGGCTTTGAAGCCGCCGCTTGGTACTGGCACTTTGTTGATGTGGTCTGGTTGTTCCTATTCGCAGCTGTTTACATCTGGGGCGGCTAAGCACCAAGACAGATGCGTTAAAACGCATCCTACGTAGGATGGGTCTTGACCCATCATTGCCCAAAACACACCTAGGCGCGCGTGGTTATCCGCGGGCGCCTTTTCCATCAAACGGACTTCCCTCATCGTGCGCAGATTGATCTTTCCACTATTGCTCGGGATTAGCGGCATCGTCGTGCTGATGTGGCTTGGGTTCTGGCAGCTCGACCGGCTGAACTGGAAAGAGGGCGTGCTGGCTGACATCCAAACGCGGATCATGGCTGACCCTATCCCATTGCCCGAAACACCCATTGAGGCGCGCGATGAATACACCGCCGTGCGCTTAAACGGCGTGATCGGGTCCGATGAATTGCATGTTCTCACATCCGGCACAGCCGCAGGCACGGGCTACCGCGTCATTCGCGCTGTTACGACTGACGACAATCGGCGCATATTGATCGATCTGGGTCTTCTGCCCCTTTATGCGAAAAATGCCGTTGCCGTGCTTGAACCATCAACGATCATCGGCAATCTGATCTGGCCGGATGATGTCAACAGTTCGACCCCTGACCCTGATCTGCCCAAAAACATCTGGTTTGGCCGCGACCTTGCTGCGATGTCTGCCGCACTGAATACCGACCCGATCATGGTTGTGGCGGCGCAAATGTCTGCACCCGACCCACGCACCACGCTTTTGCCTGTGGACACCAGCACCATCAAAAACGATCATCTCAGCTATGCTGTGACGTGGTTTGGCTTGGCGCTTGTCTGGGCTGCGATGACACTTTTTCTGATTACCCGCACATTGCGGACCAAGGACACCTGACCGATGCGTTATATCTCGACCCGTGGCCGCGCGCCTGCACTGACATTCGAACAGGCGATGATGACCGGCCTTGCGACCGATGGCGGGCTTTATGTGCCTGAGACAGTGCCCACACTGACCCGTGATCAAATCGCTGACATGGCGGGGCAATCATATGAAGACATCGCCTTCACGGTCATGCGTCCGTTCATTGGTGACACATTCACGGATCAAGAATTTCGCGATATGATCGCCCGCGCCTATGCCGGGTTTGGCCACGCGGCGCGCGCACCCTTGGTGCAGCTTGCTCCGAACCATTTTCTGCTAGAGCTGTTCCACGGCCCCACACTCGCGTTCAAAGATTTCGCAATGCAACTGATCGGGCAAATGTTCCAAGCATCGCTGACGCGGTCTGGCAAGCGTATCACGATTGTTGGTGCCACGTCTGGCGACACAGGATCTGCCGCGATCGAGGCATTTCGCGGCCTTGATAACGTCGATGTCTTTATCCTGTTCCCGCACGGGCGCGTGTCAGAGGTGCAGCGCCGCCAGATGACCACGCCGACCGAAACCAACGTGCATGCGCTGGCGATGGATGGCGATTTCGACGACTGCCAAGCCATGCTGAAAGATATGTTCAACGACACCGATTTCCGCGACGGTGTGCGGCTTGCTGGTGTGAACTCTATCAACTGGGGCCGCGTTCTGGCGCAGGTTGTCTATTATTTCTCCAGCGCGGTCAGCCTTGGCGCGCCGCACCGTGAGGTGTCGTTCACCGTGCCCACAGGCAATTTCGGTGACATCTTTGCGGGCTACATCGCCAAGCAGATGGGGCTGCCGATCAAAGATCTGGTCGTCGCCACAAACCAGAACGACATCCTGCACCGCACGCTTGAAACCGGCGCATATACCAAGGAAGGCGTGACACCTTCCATCAGCCCGTCGATGGACATTCAGGTGTCGTCCAACTTTGAACGCGCGCTGTTTGACGCATATGGCCGCGACGGTGAAACCGTGGCTGCACAGATGGATGATCTGAAATCTGGCGGATTCACAATCTCGCAAGGTGCGTATCAGTATTTGCGCGACACATTCCTGTCTGGTCGCGCGTCAGAGGAACAGACATCTGCCGCGATCACGCGCTATCTGGCGCAGCATGGTGAACTGCTATGCCCACATTCCGCTGTTGGTGTTGACGTGGCCGAGGCACATTTGGGCGCGACCCCGATGATCACATTGGCCACCGCACACCCGGCCAAATTCCCCGCGGCCGTCGATGCGGCAACCGGGATCAGCCCACCGCTACCTGCGCGTATGGCCGACCTTTATGACCGCGACGAACGCGTGACCCGTGTGGCCTGTGATTTTGATGCCGTCGCAACACTGATCAAAGATCGGATCGCGCAGTGACCATCCAGACCCACACGCTGTCCAACGGATTTCAAGTCATCACCGAACATATGTCCGGCCTGAAATCTGCAAGCGTCGGCATCTGGGTCGATGTGGGTGGACGCCATGAAAAGCTATCTCAAAACGGGATCGCGCATTTTCTGGAACATATGGCGTTCAAGGGCACACCAAACCGCACCGCCTTGCAAATTGCCGAAGCGATCGAGGATGTAGGCGGCTTTATCAACGCATACACAAGCCGCGAAAACACCGCTTATTACGCCCGCGTTTTGGAAGACGACGTGCCGCTTGCGACCGAAGTGATCGCCGACATTTTGATGAACCCGTTGTTTGACCAAGCAGACGTGGACATTGAACGCGGCGTGATCTTGCAAGAAATTGGCATGACCAACGACACACCCGACGACATCGTGTTCGATTGGCTGCAAGAGGTGGCTTACCCTGACCAAGCACTTGGCCGCACGATCCTTGGGCCAACGGAACGTGTGTCTGCATTTCAGCCCGATGATCTGCGCACATTCGTGTCACAACACTACGGACCCGGTCAGATGGTGCTGGCTGCGGCTGGCGCGGTTGACCACGATGCGATCTGTAAACAGGCCGAGGCGCTGTTTGGTGGCATGTCACCTATCACGCGCCCAGATAATCTGATCCAGCCTGCGGCCTTTGGCGGCGGAGAGACACGTCGCGACAAGGACCTTGAACAAGTGCATTTCGCCCTTGCGTTCGAGGGGCCAAATTACCGCGATCCCGAGATTTATACCGCGCAAATCTACGCCTCTGTTATGGGGGGTGGTGTGTCGTCGCGCCTGTTCCAAGAGGTGCGCGAAAAGCGCGGGCTGTGCTACTCCATCTTTGCCCAAGCGGGCGCTTATGAGGACACTGGCCTGACAACATTCTACGCAGGCACCAGCGGCGAAGAGATCGCAGAACTGGCCAATGTGACTATCGACGAAATGAAGCGCGCCGCCGACGATATGTCAGAGGTCGAAGTTGCCCGTGCTCGCGCCCAGATGAAAGCGGGGCTTTTGATGGGCCTCGAATCCCCGTCAAACCGCGCAGAGCGTTTGGCGCGTCTTTGGTCCATGTGGGGGCGTATCCCGCCACTTGAAGAAACCATTGCCAATGTTGATGCGGTCACAACGGCGAAGGTGCGTGAATTCGCAGGCAAAATGGCAGGGCAGGCGGGTGCGGCACTTGCCCTTTACGGTCCTGCAAATGCGGCGCCTACGCTTGATGATCTTAAGGCGCGTTTGGTGGCTTAATGCTGGGGCGGCGGGTCAAAGTTCAGCTTGAAACAGAACGCATGACGTTGCGCCCACCTGCGCACGCTGATTTTCGGGCGTGGGCCGCACTTCGCCAGGGCAGCGAAGACTTCCTATCACATTGGGAGCCGACATGGGCGTCAGATCATTTGTCGCGCAAGGCATTCACCAATCGGGTCTATTGGGCGCAACGGTCCATTTCTGGTGGCACTGCGGTTCCGCTGTTTCTGATCCGGCGTTCAGATAGCGCGCTGTTGGGGGCGATCACCCTTGATAATATCAGGCGCGGCCCCGCACAGGCGGGCACAACAGGGTATTGGATCGGCAAACCGTTCGCGCGGCATGGCTATATGAAAGAGGCGATTGAAGCCGTTGTTCATTACGCGTTCCGCACATTGGATCTCAGCCGTATCGAGGCAGGCTGCTTGCCCGAAAACACCCCGTCCCGAAGGTTGCTTGAACAATGTGGCTTCAAATACGAAGGCGTCGCCCAGTCGTATTTGCAGATCGACGGACGTTGGCGCAACCATGTGCTTTACGCCAATCTGCGTAACGATCGCCGTGGGCGCACCGACGCGGGTTGATCCCCGCATTTTTCCTCAGAATGCCGTTGACAGGCCTGTCCGTGATACATAGGTTCCGTCCGTTGTCACTCGGCAGGGTCGAGTGCTAACACGATATTAAACCAACCCGGAGACGTTCCAAAGATGGCATTTACACCACTTCATGACCGCGTTCTCGTCCGTCGCATCGAAAGCGATGACGTAACAAAGGGCGGCCTGATCATTCCAGACGCCGCAAAAGAAAAGCCTGCTGAGGGCGAAATCGTATCTTGTGGCGCAGGCGCACGCAAAGACAGCGGCGAGCTGATCGCAATGGACGTCAAAGCTGGCGACAAGGTTCTGTTCGGCAAATGGTCCGGCACAGAAGTTAAGATCGACGGCGAAGACCTGCTGATCATGAAAGAAAGCGACATTCTGGGCATCCTCTAAGGGGACCGACTGTCACTTCATCAGAAATTCAATTTAAGGAGCTAATCAATGGCTGCTAAAGACGTAAAATTCGGCACAGATGCCCGCAACCGTATGTTGAACGGTGTGAACATCCTTGCTGACGCCGTAAAAGTAACACTTGGCCCAAAGGGTCGTAACGTTGTGCTGGATAAATCCTTCGGCGCACCACGCATCACCAAAGATGGTGTATCTGTTGCCAAAGAGATCGAGCTTGAAGACAAGTTCGAAAATATGGGCGCGCAGATGGTTAAGGAAGTTGCTTCCCGCACCAATGACGAAGCTGGCGACGGCACAACAACAGCCACAGTTCTGGCACAGGCGATTGTCAAAGAAGGCATGAAATCTGTTGCGGCTGGCATGAACCCAATGGACCTTAAGCGCGGTATCGACCTTGCAACAACAAAAGTTGTTGAAGCGATCATCGGTGCAGCTCGTCCGGTTTCTGACAGCGACGAAGTTGCGCAAGTTGGCACAATCTCTGCCAACGGCGAAGCTGAAATCGGTCAGCAAATCGCAGACGCGATGCAGCGTGTTGGCAACGAAGGTGTCATCACCGTCGAAGAAAACAAGGGTCTGGAAACAGAAACTGACGTTGTTGAAGGCATGCAGTTCGACCGCGGTTACCTGTCCCCTTACTTT
>CBFHME010000001.1:0-497413 GCA_965656885.1 Yoonia sp. | reverse complement strand
CAACTTAGAGAGGTGGTGAAAACCACATGCAGGTTAGTGTTCGTGATAACAACGTCGATCAGGCGTTGCGTGCTCTGAAAAAGAAACTTCAGCGTGAAGGCGTTTTTCGTGAGATGAAGCTTAAGCAACATTTCGAGAAGCCGTCCGTGCGTAAAGCACGCGAGAAAGCAGAAGCTATCCGCCGTCAGCGCAAGCTGGCTCGGAAGAAGCTCCAGCGCGAGGGTTTGCTCTAAGCAGCTCTTACTCGTAACGAGACAATAAGAACCCCCGTCTGATGCATCAGGCGGGGGTTTTTGCTTTAACGATCGTCGTTACCATTGTGCAGCAGATGATCCGGTTTCGTCACGCCACCCGTCGCCTTCCAATTTTTATGTTGCTGGCTGTCCAAGGGTGACTTGAGAAAAATCAGCTTCTTCAGGTTCCAAAGGCCGAGAACCACCACGATGATAACAAAATATCCCACGATCCCGAGAGACTGGAAAAATTCAATCATCGCTTTGCTGTCCTATCGCGCAATGAGCGAACGCAGAAATAACCCTACTCCGCCAAAAAGAAGCACAAGGATAACCAGAAGGTCGAAAACGCTCATATTGGTAAATTGCAGCGTTGTACTCGCGATCACACCAAAAACCAGCGCGATGACAGAACCAGCGGCCAGTATCCAACCGACCCATTTGTCGCGGTCGTAAAAGATAAAGCCGATGCCAAACATGAACACGATTAGGATCATACCTGAGGTAATCGGCACACCGCCAACGCCAAACGCCCGCATACCCAGACCAAAATTTGGCCGAACAATGATGGAATTCAGCAGCAGATACCCGCCACCAATCATCATCACGAGGCCCAGCAAAAAGCTAAGCTCGCCTCCGTTTGTGCCACCAGCGCCACGTCTTGCCATGCTTGAATTCCCTAGATTTACGTTACTCTAACGCATTTCCATTGTTTCTGAAAACACATGCGTTCGTTTATCCGACACGCAAGGACGCACGGTAATTTGCACGTCGCGCTGCACCGAAATGTCAGGAAACAACGCATCCAGTTCATTTGCCGTTTCAAAGGCATCCGTTTTGCCCGCGCTTGGCAAAAAGCTTTCACTCGGAAGACCATTGGCCATGATGATTTCATGATTGCTGCACATAATGTGAAAATATTCTACGCCACCACTTTTGTGATCCGTCAGAATACTGTGGTCATTGCGTAGCTTGGTGACTGGCACCAGCAGTTCGGCTTCACCAAAAAACAGCTCTGCCCGCCAATCGCTGACAAGTACGCGATGCTGTGGCGATAGATGCATATCACGGTCCGGACAACCCGCACCCATCGCGTCGCGTTTGATCAGGATAGGTTTGAAATTTATGTGGCGGTCAAGAACAGCTTGCGGCAACCTGCGCGATCCAACCCAAGTGATCTGCTGAGGTCCGTTATCTACGGTCGTGACCCAATCACCAACTTTGATATCTTGGACTAACACGGGCCCGCTCGGTGTCTCGATCATACAACCGCGTGTAAAACATGGTGGCGTGTCCAAATCCGTGAACGGAATTGACGGCGTTGTATCCGCGCTAACGACTGTCAGCGGTACACCGGGCGGCGGAAATCCAGATGGGCCCTCGACAAACGCGAGCCCTTCGACTGTGGCAAACTGGGCACCACCACCAGAAACAAAATTGAAGCCGACAAATGTGTAAACATTGCCATCAGGGTCTTCGACCTGAATACTATACTCCGCCTCAATCCGCGTGCGGTTCCCGTATGATACACCATCAAACGACTGACCGCCCGATAACCGTTGACTACCATCGTTGTCGGCAAAATTTGGATCGCCATCAGTAATGTCGATGCTTTCCCAATTATAGTTATCGAGTGTGATGACCTCACCAATCAGATGATTGCCCGCACCATTCGTACCATCAGCCAGGTCAAGACCGCCGCTAATCGACAGCTGGGATGCACCCAACGCGTAGACGGTGTTCACCGGCATGTGTCGTTCTCCTATCTACCGCGATAGATGTTAGGGCGGGGTTGCATGGGGTCAGTGATGTTGTTCAGGGACAAGGATTTCGCGTTTTCCAACGTGGTTCGCCGATGAAACGACGCCTTCGTCTTCCATCTGTTCCACCAATCGGGCCGCCTTGTTATAACCAATCGCCAGTTTGCGTTGGATATAGGAGGTCGAGCATTTACGATCTTTGATCACAATGGCAACAGCCGTATCGTACAGCGCATTTTCGCTGTCTGACCCGTCACCCAGACCTAGCACTTGATCAATGCTGGAACTTGCGTCCTCGGATGGTCCCTCGACGACACCAGACATATATTCAGGTGGGCCAAATCCCTTTAGGAAGTTGACGATTTCTTCTACCTCTTCATCGCTGCAGAACGGGCCATGGATACGGCTGATCTTACCGCCGCCAGCCATATAGAGCATGTCACCCATACCGAGTAGCTGTTCAGCCCCCATTTCGCCAAGGATGGTGCGGCTATCAATCTTCGACGTGACCTGGAATGAAATCCGTGTGGGGAAGTTGGCCTTGATCGTGCCGGTAATGACGTCCACGGACGGGCGCTGTGTCGCCATAATCAGGTGGATACCTGATGCACGTGCCATTTGCGCAAGACGCTGAATGCAGGCTTCGATTTCCTTGCCTGCAACCATCATAAGGTCGGCCATTTCATCAACGATGACGACAATATATGGCAGAACTTCTGGCGTGAACTCTTCTGTCTCGAACACCGGTTCGCCTGTTTCGTCATCAAAACCTGTTTGCACTGTGCGGCTGAACATCTCGCCCTTAGACAGGGTATCGCGCACTCGGCTGTTGTAACCGTCGATGTTCCGCACGCCCATTTTGGACATTTTGCGATAGCGTTCTTCCATCTCGCCCACGGTCCATTTCAAGGCGACAACCGCCTTTTTCGGGTCCGTTACAACGGGCGACAATAGATGTGGGATGCCATCGTAAACCGACAGTTCCAGCATCTTGGGATCAATCATGATCATACGGCATTCCTCTGGCGTCAGCTTATAAAGCAACGACAGAATCATTGTGTTGATAGCCACAGATTTACCAGAACCTGTGGTCCCCGCGATCAAAAGGTGAGGCATCTTTGCAAGGTTTGCGATGATTGGTTCACCACCAATATCTTTACCCAAGGCAAGTGGTAGACGCATATTGCTATCGCCAAAATCACGCGCTGCAAGCATTTCGCGCAGCACAACCATTTCGCGTTTTTCATTCGGTAATTCAATCCCGATCACAGACCGGCCTGGCACAGTCGACACGCGCGCTGACAGGGCCGACATGGACCGCGCGATGTCATCCGCAAGTCCGATCACACGGGACGCCTTCAATCCGGGAGCGGGTTCAAGTTCATACATCGTGACAACTGGGCCGGGACGCACAGAAACGATCTCTCCCTTGACGCCATAATCATCCAGCACGCTTTCCAGCATACGCGCATTTTCTTCCAGCGCTTCGTCAGGCAAATGGTGGCGTTCAACCACAGACGGGCTGGCCAGCAATGACAAAGGCGGCTTTTCATAGTCCGCATATTTATCTTCAAACTGAAGCGCGGGCTGCGCCTCTGCTTGGGCTTGTTTGGATGGAACCACTGTCCGTTTGGGTGTGTGTTGCACAACCTTTTTCGGCTCTGGTGTTGGCACAACAACACGCGCAACAGGTGCTGGCGCGACCTCTGGTTCCGGTGCTGCAACTGGTGCAGACGTGCGGTGAAGAACGGCGGTTGGTGCAATCGTTGGGGCGGCCTGCTCCACGAAAATATTCGTTTCCTCAACCTCAATCAGTTCGGCAACGTCGTCATCTGCCACGCCAACAGGGTTACGCACATCCAAAAGCAATGGCTGCGGGCCCTTGCCAGCGGTCAATTTTGGTTCAACGCGCATACCGCCAATGATTACGGGGGCTTCTGGCGCTTTACGGTTGCGGATCGCATCGGTAATGCGGGCCTTTACACGGTCACCATCGACAGGGGCCGCATCAGCCACGGCCGCATGCGGCACGAGTTCGGGCTCTGGCATCGGCTCATTGCGTTTCAACAATCCAGACAGGAAACCACCTGATTGTGCGGGGGCCTCGGCGACTGGCTCAGCAACCAAAGTGGGGGTGGCAACCATGGCTGGCGCTGACATTGGCGGCATTTTGCGACCTGATGGATCGGGCATCGGCGCGGGGCGCACGGGCATCGCGGGGTTAGCGCGCACAACGGCGGCGGCGCGTGCCTTCAGCTCTGGCTGAGGGATCAAGCGGCGGGCTTCTTCTTCCTCGGCGTATAGCTGGGCTTGCGCGGCCTTTGCGACGCGGGACTGTTCACGCTTGGCTGCAACAGTCGCCATGCCGCCTTGCGCGGCGCGGGCCGAAACAGTCGCTGTTTTGCCAAGCAATCGCAGGATTGCGGCATAAGTCATAATGATGCCGAGCATCAGCCAGCGACCTGCGACACGCAATTCCGGGCGGGTAAAGCCAAGCACAAATGACATCATCGCAAGCAACGCGATGAACGTCACAAAGCTGAACAGCTTAACCGCAAAACCAGCACCAAACGGTAGCACAGTCAGCACTACTGCCAGAACTGTATCGCCAAACATGCCCCCCATACCAAAGTTGGGTGGCCAAGCGGGGCTTGGTGAAAGGGTCACGGCGTAAATGGACGCCATCGCAATCGCGATTGGTGCGAAAATCAAACGCCCAGCGGCGCGTTCTTCGCCCCAATGCCCTGCAAACCGGACGCCCCAGGTCAGCAAGATCAACGGCATCGCATAGATGCCAATCCCTGCCACCATCATCAACGGCGCAGCGGTCGATGCACCAAAACGACCCAACCAGTTTTGCACAGGCGCGTCGGTTGCGGAAATCCAACTTGGGTCTTCGGCGGAATAGGAACCGACCATCACAGCCATGAGAACACCAAGCCCGATCAGCAAGAAGCCGAACAATTCGCGCCCGCGTTTTTCAATCGCGGCCTGCGTGTTGCTGTCCAAAAGGGGATCGCGCCCGCGGGATTGATAAGATGCCATGCTCGTTTTCCTCAGTCGTAAAGACAGTCGCGGATCAGGGTCAGACCGCGCTGCATTTCTTGTGTTGGGGCGACCATAGCCACCCGAATAAACTTCTCACCGGGGTTCATCCCGTCTGTGTCTTGGCTCAGATAGGCGCCGGGCAATGTGCGCACGCCAGTTTCCTGCCATAACTTGACCGCTGCCGTTTCGCCGTTGTCCACGGGCAACCACAGGAAAAAACCTGCTTGCGGGGACTGATAGCCAGCAACATGGCCCAGCGTGTCATCCGCAACTTTGTATTTTTGGTGATACAACGCACGGTTTTCGATCACGTGCTGATCATCTGCCCATGCGGCGGCAGAAACTGCTTGTATAGGCTCAGCTACAGGGGCCCCCGCAAAGGCCCGCAAACTGCGGATCCTTGCAATCGACTGGGGGCCGCCCGCGCAAAACCCTGACCGCAGCCCCGGGAGGTTGGACCGTTTGGACAGGGAATGGAAAACCAACACGCGCTCTGGATCGGCGCCCATGTCACGGGCCACTTCCAACGCGCCGATTGGGGGCGTATCGCGGTAAATCTCGGCGTAACATTCATCAGCGAAAATCTGGAAATCATGCTTTTCAGCCAATCCGATCATCATTTCCCAATAGGCACGATCCGCAACAGCGCCTTGGGGGTTTGCTGGTGAACATACATAGGCAATCGCAGTGCGATCCAAAACGTCTGCGGGCAACCCTGCAAAGTCCGGCAAATTGCCGGTCTCGGGCGTCGCAGGTACATAGATCGGGTCCGCATTTACGGAAAGCGATGCGACTGCATAAACTTGGTAAAACGGATTGGGCGTCAGAATAGCTGGCTTTTGTCCGTTTTTGGATTCCGGGCACAAGGCCATCGCCGCGTTATACAAACCTTCGCGCGTACCGTTCAGGTTCATGATCTGGGCATGCGGCATATCAACTGCATAGCGTCGCTTCAAATAACCAGAAATCGCATCCAACAATTCGTCAGTGCCATTGTTGTTCGGATATTTGCCAAAGCCAGACAAATTGGCCGCAAGAATATCGCCCACAAATGGGGGAAACGCATGGCGGGGTTCGCCAATCGTCATATTGATTGTCTCCGCCGCCTTGGTCGGCACGTCCAATAGGGCGCGCAAACGGGGCCACGTCGCAACCGGTAGGTTCGAAAACCGCTCGGGGAAAACCATAACTGCCTCAACTTACGGGATCATTTCGCCCCGCTTTCGTTCAAACTAGCCTGACCAAGGCCGCACTGTCCAGAAAATGCAGCCCCTTGAATGGCTATCTATGGCGAAATTGTGGCATTTAGGTCAGCGCGTCGGCAACGGCCGCCCCCAAACGCAGCAGTTTTTCCTCAGATCCAGCTGCCCCATTCAGCATTATCCCGCAAGACGGCTCGCCCGCAGGCACAGTCAGCGAAGCAAGCCCCATCAGGTTGCCAACACGCGTGTTGCGCAACGCCAACAGATTTTCGACACGGTAATAATCAGGGTCGGTATTCAGGCGTTCCAGATTGGGTGGCATAATTGCAGACGACGGGCAGATCACCGCGTCATACCCGGCAGTTGCTTTGGCATAGGTCGCGCGGATCGCACGTAGCCTAATCCAGTGCGCCACATAGTCGGCAGCAAGCACCCCCTGCCCCGCGCGCACACGTTCCAGAATCTGAGAGAACATCTTTTCTGGCGCGGCCTCTACGCGGTCCTTCCACCAGCCATAGGCATCGGCACAATAAAGATCACCAGCCATGGCATAGGCTTCGGGCAATTCTGGCACGGCAATGGCGTCAATGATCGCGCCGGCGGCTTTCATTTTGGCAACTGCGGCGTGAAATGCAGTGGCGGGCGCGTCACGCAGATCATCCATGCCAATGGTGTTCAGGATTGCGAAGCGGCGCCCTTTCAGGGCGGTTCCAGCAAGATCAGCGGGCTGACTGCTCTCCATCGCGGCAAGCATTAGCCCCGCATCCTCAACCGATCTCGTCAATGGACCGATGGTGTCAAACGTCAGGCACAGCGGCACGACACCATCCAGCGAAAGTCGCCCATGGGTGGTTTTCAGTCCGACAAGATCATTCCACGCCGCAGGGATACGCACCGATCCACCAGTATCAGACCCGACAGCCGCCGCAGCCAATCCAAACGCAACGGATGCCGCAGCCCCCGAACTGGAGCCACCCGGCACTGCGTCCGCATCATTTACGCACGGGGGCGTTTCCATCATCGGGTTATAACCCAGACCACTGAATGCGATCTCTGATAGATGCGTTTTACCCAAGCATACCAGCCCAACAGCTGTCGCATTTGCCAGCACCGTCCCGTCCGCATCAGGCACACGCCCATCCATCAGACGTGTCCCCGCTTGGGTCACGATGCCAGCACTATCTATCAAATCTTTCCAAGACACAGGCACACCATCAAGCGGACCAAGCCGTTGATTTGATTTCGCACGCGCGCTTGCTGCCGCGGCCTCGGCCCGCGCGCGGTCATGCGTCACGATCGTATAAATGCGATGGGACAAAGGATGCGCATCGATTGCGCCCAGATAGGTGTCGGTTAGATCAATCGGGTCGATATCACCTGCTGCAATCCCACGCCCCAAATCCGCCGCTGTCATCCAAAGCCAGTCTTGCATCGCATCTCTCCTTTGCGTTGGAAATACGCTAGCGACACTGCCGCGCATGGACAATCCCATCGGGCTGCCCATATTGCTCGGTATGGATAGTGATTTGATCATCGTTGGTGGCGGCCTGAACGGACCTGCAACCGCACTTGCCGCAGCCCAAGCCGGGTTTTCTGTAACGGTCATTGATGCGTTGCCAGCAGCCACCCGCAATCTGCGTGATTTTGACGGGCGATCCTATGCGCTTGCGTTAACGTCAAAGCGGCTGTTGCAAGGGATCGGCATTTGGCCTGCTATCGCGGACAATGCCCAACCAATGCTGGAAATCAAGGTCACAGACGGCCGCGCTGGCGAAGGGGCTGCCCCTTGGATGATGCATTTCGACCATGCCGAAATAGAAGAAGGCCCGATGGGTTTTCTCGTCGAAGATCGCCACCTGCGCCGCGCGTTTCTAGACGCGATGGATGCATCTGATCTGATTACCCAAATCGACGCAGCCCGTGTTGTTGCCCAAGACGTGACTGCCGATGGCGTCAGCGTCACGCTCGACAATGGCAATCGACTTAAGGGCCGGTTGCTGATCGGATCTGACGGACGCAACAGCGGCACAGCAAGTCGCGCTGGTATCAAGCGGATCGGTTGGGGATACGACCAAACTGCGGTGGTCTGTGCCGTGGAACATGAAAAACCGCACGGCGGCGTCGCGCATCAGTTTTTTATGCCCAATGGCCCGCTCGCTATCCTGCCGCTGACAGGCAATCGATCGTCAATCGTATGGTCAGAAACGACAACGCGGGCATCAGAACTCATGCATATGAGTGACGATGGTTTCTTGGATGCACTGCGTCCCGCTTTTGGCAGCTTCCTTGGTGAGGTTTCACTGACTGGCGCGCGGTTCAGCTATCCGCTTGGGCTGACTTTGGCGCAACAGTTTGTGTCGGACCGTGTCGCGTTGATCGGCGATGCGGCCCATGGCGTTCATCCGATCGCTGGCCAAGGCTTGAATGCAGGCTTGCGCGATGTCGCGGCCCTTGCACAAGTCTTGTCAGAGGCACGCGCCCGCGGCGAAGACATTGGCGGCGCACAGACCCTTGCGCGTTACCAAGAATGGCGGCGGTTTGATACGACCACACTCGCTTTGGCCACCGACACATTTAACAGATTGTTTTCGAACGATAACCCGCTCTTGCGTGCGGCACGTGATCTGGGCATGGCTGCAATTAATGCGGCCCCAAATTTACGACGCGGATTTATCAGAGAGGCCGCTGGCCTAACGGGTGATTTGCCAAAGCTGATGCAAGGCTGATCACTCCAGCGTGCGCGCCTCGTCCAGCAACATCACGGGAATGCCGTTACGAATTGGGAACGCAAGGTTTGCATTTTTTGAAATCAATTCTTGCGCCTCTGCGTCATAGACCAGCGTTCCGCGTGTTTGCGGACAAATCAGTGCTTCCAACATCTTTGGGTCAAAACTGGTGTCGGTCATTGCATCATCTCCTCGGCGGAACCGCCGCGCAAACTAAACTCGATCAAGGTTGTGAGCGTTTCGCGGCGTGTCGTCAATGACGGTGCTTCTAGCAGGGCTTGTTTATCTTCCGGCTCAAACGGGCAGAGCATCGACAACGAGTTTATCAGCAATTCATCGTCTGCCTCTCCAAGGCTTTCCCAATCTGTTTGCAGACCCTGATCGTCGAAATAGCGGCCCAATATACCCATGAATTTTTCACGGTCAAAGCTGGCGTCTTTTTCGACAGCACCCAAATCGCGCTCAAACCCTTGCCAATTCACACGGCAACGGCGGTAAGGGGTAAAGCCGTCCACCTCGTTCAGAATGCGAAACCGAGATGCACCAGACAGCGTGATCATGTATCGACCATCTTCGGTTTCGGAAAAGGCCGTCACTTTACCCGCACACCCAATGCTATGCAGCTTACTGGCACCATCTGGCCCATCATACGGCTGCACCATCCCGATCAATCGGTTTTCAGTTTTCAGCACGTCATCAAACATCTGAAGATAGCGCGGTTCAAACAAATGAAGCGGCAACCGCGCGCGCGGCAAAAGCAGCGCGCCAGGAAGCGGAAACACAGGCATCGTGTCGGGGAGATCAGTCAATCGTATCATACGTCTGATCTAGGCTGATTGTCGGCTCAGGCAAATATCATTGACGATAGTTTGCGGCGCGCATTGAGCACGGCGGGGTCTTCGGCAGGCATCGCATCAAAGATGACAAACAATTCCTTGCGGGCGGCCCCATCATTCCATTCACGGTCACGGCGGAAAATCTCAAGTATTTCATCCATCGCGGCAGGCGCATCGTCATTAGCCATCAACGCATTTGCCAGATCCAAACGGGCCTGATGATTGTCAGGGTCTGCGTCCACTGCGGCACGCATATCATCCACTGGCCCCGCGCCCGCGGCCTTGCGCGCGATCGTCAGTTGGGCATGGGCAGCCTCAATTTCGGACGCGGTTGAAATATCGGCTGGGGCACCGTTTAACACAGCCTCAGCCTCATCCAGATCGCCCAACGCGATATGAGCACGGACCAACCCACCATAGGCCACAGCATGATTTCCATCTTCTGATAAAATCGCCGCGAATGTTTCTGCGGCGTCGGCATAGTCGCCGTCCGTCATCATGCTTTCTGCTGCTTCGACGGCATCGTCCAAACCATTATCAGGCTCTGGACCCATGGCCGCGATTTTTTCAACAAACGCGTCAATCTCTGATGCGGGCAACGCGCCTTGGAAACCATCAACCGGCTGGCCATTGTGAAACGCATAGACGGTTGGAATGGACTGCACGCGCAACTGGCCTGCAAACTGTGGGTTCGCATCAACGTCTACTTTTACCAGTTTGACACGACCACCAGCCTTGGTCACGGCGGCCTCGATTGCCGGGCCAAGCGTTTTGCACGGGCCACACCATGGCGCCCAGAAATCAACGATCACTGGCACAGTCTGTGATGCCTCGATCACGTCTTGCATGAATGTTTCGTCAGTCCCGTCTACGATATGTTCGGATGGGGCTGCTGTTGGTGTGTCGCCAAGGCCAATCATGGTGTGTCTCCCGTTATGCGCGTTTCGCCCCTTATATGGGGGCTTTGTGGCCGTTTACCACGGCGAAATGCACAGCTAGTGTCGGATAATGACACAGCGCATCCTGACATACGGCGACAGCAACACACACGGCACCCCGCCGATGGCCACATTGGACCATCATCCCAGATTGGAACGGCGCTGGCCGGTTGTCATGGGCGAACACGCTGGCGTCGATGTGGTCGAAGCCGGATTGGGTGGCCGATTGGCAGCTGGTCACGGTGATCCGATCATGGGCAACCATATGAACGGGCAATTGGGACTGCGCATCGCCTTGGCATCACACGGCCCGATCGATCTTTTGACGATCATGCTGGGCACCAACGATTTGCAAGCTCACCACGGCAAGACAGCAATGCAGATTGCCCACCATATTGACGCGCTCGTAAAAATTGCACTGACCCCAGAATTGCAGGAAAGACATCGCGGTTTCGAAATTCTTGTGATTTGTCCGCCACCGGTAAAGGCAGCCGGCGTGTTTCAGGCTGATTTCGCCGAGGCAGTGGATACGTCAAACCAGCTGGCAGCACTTTATCAGAAGGTCGCAATCCGTCGTGGAGTGCACTTCATCGACGCAGGTCTACATATCGCCAGCAGCGATATCGACGGTATTCATTTTGATGCGGTGGCTCATGAAGCCTTGGGCAAGGCTGTAGCGGATCAGATCAAGACAGTCCTGATCTGATCCAACATCTTAGCTGGCGCAGCGTTTGCCAGCCTCTTCTTCGGCGGCTGTAAACCCAAGCAAGCTGAACTTATCGCTTGTCTGCGTGCCGCGACCAGATCTTGCTGACAGTGTCGTATCCGACCCGCGCTTCATGGCGGCTACAATCTTTGCATCATCTTCTGGCGTTGCGGGCCAAGCCCACTCACCTTCGGTGAAGAGTTCAAACTTTGTGCCGGAAATATCCATCGTTGCGGTTGAACCGGACGCAAACGGATAGCCACCCGTAAATGCAACCTGACCTTTGACCGATGCACCCGGACGGTAAAACACCATCAACAGGATTTCGCCACGGCGCACAGCAACGGTCTGACCGTCCTTTGTGTTGACCGTTTCCTTGGGTGCGGATACTGCCCAACATTCCTTCGGGTTATTTTCTGTAAACACGGACCAATCTGTGTTCGCTGCAACGCGGTTGCTGCTTTCTTGTGCAAACGACGTGGTGCCAATGGCACATGCCGCGACCACGCAAAATGCGCGTGAAATTTTAAAAATCATACTTACAGCCTCCAAGCTGTGCTTGCCTCTGGATGTCCCAACATGCCTTGGTGCATCTTATGGCACCTTTTCGACTGGCGGGTTCTGTTTCAACTCGATAGCCATAGAGTAGCAAAAAACCGCTTGCTTGGGGAACCCCCGAATTTCATCAGCGGCAAGGACCGGCCAAAACCGAAAGGCAAGACAATGACACAACCTGTAGATATGGTCGAAATCTGGCGCGGCGAAATGCTGGAAAGCGTGCACCGTGGTCATGCGGTTGTGTGTGATCAAAACGGGGATGTTGTGCATGCTTGGGGCGATCCAACTGCAATGATTTTTCCACGATCATCGTGCAAAATGATTCAAGCCTTGCCGTTGCTTGAAAGCGGTGCAGGCGATCACCTGACAACCGAACAGCTGGCGTTGTCTTGCGCATCGCACCAAGGGGCAGCCATTCATACGGACCGCGTCGGGTCTTGGCTGAACGATTTGGGCATGACAGATTCCGATTTTCGATGCGGCCCGCAGATGCCTGCAGACCGTGACGCCAAATATGGACTCATCCGCGCCCATGAAAACCCATGCCAAATCCACAACAACTGTTCGGGTAAACATGCAGGGTTTTTGACGCTGAACAAGCACCTTGGCGGTGACCCCGACTATGAAAAAATCGACCATCCCGTGCAACAAGCCTGCAAATCCGCGTTCGAGGATGTGACGTCGGAAACCAGCCCCGGATACGGCATTGATGGATGCTCTGCGCCCAACCATGCATGCACGGTCACCGGACTTGCGCGCGCAATGGCGCATTTTGCCCGCGCGGAACACGGCGGAAACAGGCGCGAACAGGCAATGGTCAAACTACGCGATGCGATGATGACTTACCCCGAATTGGTTGCTGGAGAAACGCGTGCCTGCACCGATCTGATGCGTGCCATGGACGGCAAGGTTGCAATCAAGACAGGTGCAGAAGCCGTATTCGTCGCGATCATCCCCGCATTGAAAATGGGTATCGCCCTAAAAATCGTCGACGGCACGACCCGCGCATCAGAGGCCGCGATTGCCGCAATATTGGTGAAACTGGGCGTGTTGGACGCCAAGCATCCCGCCACCATCGCCCGCATGACCCCACAGATTAAGAATTGGCGCGGCATCGTCACTGGCTTCACCCGCCCTGCCGCCACACTGACCTAAAAGGAATTCGCCATGTCATTTACGCTTGCCACTTGGAACATCAACTCTGTCCGTTTGCGCGAAGACATCGTTTGTCAGCTTATGCGCGACGAAGCGCCCGACGTGCTGTGCCTGCAAGAATGCAAAAGCCCCGTTGATAAAATTCCATTGGAACAGTTTCAGGCGCTTGGCTATGCCCACATGGTTGCCCGCGGGCAAAAGGGTTACAATGGCGTGGCGATCCTATCGAAAATCCCGATGATCGAGGCAGGCGCGGAAGACTACGCATCCCTTGGCCATGCACGTCACATCGCGGGGCGCTTGGAAAATGGCGTGACGATCCACAATCACTACATCCCCGCTGGCGGCGATGTTGCTGATCGCGAAGTGAACGAAAAGTTCGGTCAAAAGATGGATTACCTGTCAGAACTTCGCGACGCGTTTCATGCCGAAAAGCCAACCAAATCCATTCTTGTGGGTGACCTGAATATCGCCCCAAGAGAAGACGACGTTTGGGACCACAAGAAACTGTTGAAGGTCGTAAGCCACACCCCCGAAGAGGTCGCCGCCTTGGCAGAGGTACAGGCCGCCGGTGATTGGGTTGATGTGACCCGCGCCGACATACCAGAAGGCAAATTATACAGCTGGTGGTCCTACCGCGCCAAAGATTGGGACGAGGCCGACAAAGGCCGCAGGCTTGATCATGTCTGGGCGACATCCGATATTGCAGCATCGGGCCATTCAAGCCGCGTTGTCCGCCATGTGCGCGGATGGGAAAAGCCAAGCGACCACGCACCCGTATTCGCGACATTCGATTTATAAGGCAAAAGTTGTGTTGCGAGGCGCAAGCGCCTATATGCACGGCTGAATGCTTGAAAGGCTTTTGTCATGGACCCTGTCGTTCCGATTACACCCGATATGTTGACCGTTCCGCGCAAGGAAACGGGCGGCTTGCCGAACCTTGTGGGAATGACACGGTCTGCGATGCGCGATGCGTTGATCGCGGTAGGCACGCCAGAAAAGCAGGCCAAAATGCGCGTCGGCCAGATTTGGCAGTGGATCTACCACTGGGGCGTGCGTGATTTTGACCAGATGACCAACCTGTCCAAGGATTATCGCGCAATGCTGGCGGAACAGTTTGTTGTCGCCGTGCCAGAGGTGGTGACAAAACAGGTGTCCGAAGATGGCACCCGCAAATATCTGGTGCGCATCGCAGGCGGCCATGAGGTTGAGGTAGTTTACATCCCCGAAACCGATCGCGGGACGCTGTGTATTTCCAGCCAGGTCGGTTGCACATTGACCTGTTCGTTCTGCCATACAGGCACGCAAAAGCTGGTGCGCAATCTGACGTCTGCTGAAATCATCGGTCAGGTTCTCGTGGCGCGTGACGATCTGGGCGAATGGCCCGAACAAGGTGCACGCAACGTTGAAGGGCGCCTGCTGTCAAACATCGTTCTGATGGGCATGGGCGAGCCGCTTTATAACTTTGAAAACGTGCGCGACGCGATGAAAATCGCGATGGACCCTGATGGAATTCAACTGTCACGCCGCCGCATTACACTGTCGACGTCTGGCGTTGTTCCCGAAATCGCCCGCACCGCCCAAGAAATCGGCTGCCAGCTCGCGATCTCGTTTCATGCAACAACTGATGACGTCCGCGACAAACTTGTGCCGATCAACAAACGCTGGCCGATTGCCGACCTGATGGACGCCCTGCGCGCCTACCCAAAGGTCAGCAATTCAGAACGCATAACATTTGAATATGTCATGCTTGATGGCGTCAATGACACCGACGAAGATGCACACCGCTTGATGAAACTGATCGAAGGTGTGCCTGCCAAGATCAACCTCATTCCGTTTAATGAATGGCCCGGCGCGCCCTATAAGCGGTCGTCAAACAATCGCATTCGTGCGTTTGCAGACATCGTGCACAATGCGGGTTATTCATCGCCCGTGCGCAAACCGCGCGGCGAAGACATCATGGCCGCTTGTGGTCAGTTGAAGTCTGAAACCGAACGGGGCCGCAAATCCCGCGCCCAAATTGCCGCTGAAACGGGAACCTGACAGCAACCAAACGCGTTGGTCCGATGAAACCACATCAAGAGCGATACGATGGCAGGATATAGCGAAGGCACGAAAGTAAAGTGGGACTGGGGCAATGGCACAGGCACGGGCAAGGTCGAGACGGTCTATACCCAAAAGCAGACCCTTGAAATCAAAGGCACCGAAGTGACGCGGGACGCCTCAGAAGACGACCCCGCATACAAAATCAAGCAAGACGACTGCGACATCGTTTTGAAAGGTCACTCCGAGGTGAGTAAGGCCTAGGCCAGCAGCGCACGCGCCTCGTCTGGCGACAAGGCGGCGGGCCGTTCGCAGGTGGTTGTTAGATCAACGAACCGCTTTTCTTCTCCAGCGCGCAGGATCCCCGTCATCACGTCCACAGCATGCACGGCTAGGTCGATGTTACAGCGGTGGTCACGCCCGTCCGATATTGCGGCCACCATGTCAGCCAGACCCGCACAACGGTAATTCGCACGATCATCCTGATTGGGCACACCAAACGGATGGTCCCACCCTGCAATAGGGGTGATCGTTCCGCTTTGATCCCCGATTTCGACGTCACCGCCAAAGAAGTTCGGGTCTGGCAAAAACAGCGATGCATCCGCGCCGTAAAGTTCCATGTGTCCGTGACGGTGCGCCCAGACGTCCCAACTTGTGCCAAGCGTGACCGTCGCACCGTTCGCAAATTCCAGCAGCGCATGAATGTTCGTGGGCGTGTCGACGGGCACCGTTTCCCCATCGCGGTCACCATTTCCGATCGTTCGGGTCGCAAATGTTTTGGTCGCCAAGGACGCCACTGTTTTTACGGGCCCCAGCAGCTGCAACAAGTTGGTGACGTAATATGGACCGATGTCCAGCACGGGACCCGCGCCCGGTTGGTAGAAAAAGTCTGGGTTCGGATGCCATGCTTCCATCCCGTGGCCCATGACGTGACAAGTCCCGCCGATGATTTTACCTGTCGTGCCGCTATCGATTGTGGCGCGCGCAAGCTGATGTGCCCCGCCAAGGAACGTATCAGGCGCCGATCCAACACGCAGATTTTTGGAAGCTGCAAGCTCTCTGAGATGTTCGCCTTCTGCCAAGGTCAGCACAAGCGGCTTTTCGGAATAGGCGTGTTTGCCCGCCTCGAGGATCTGACGCGTGATATCGTAATGTACAGCGGGGATTGTCAGGTTGACGATGACATCCACATCAGGTGCCGCCAATATCCCGGCCACAGTTTCGGCACGCACAGGATATTCCTCGGCGCGCGCATTGGCTGCGTCCATATTGATATCCGCCACCGCCACAAGATTAAGCGATTTGAACATCGGTGCGAGGTCCAGATAGCTGGTCGAAATATTTCCGCATCCAATGATGCCAACACCAAGTTTGGTCATTTGTTTATCTCTCCTAGAAACGTGCCACAGCAGCAAGGCTGCGTTGGGCAAAGCGGGCATCATCCGACGGGTTGTCGTGTTCGATCACATAATGCGCCACACCGGCTGATTGCAGGGCAGCATGAATGGCCACCCAGTCCTGAGTACCTTGGCCAACATCCGCCCAACCATCTTCATCTGTGCATTCACCATCGGGTGCGACGTCCTTAATATGCACGGCTGCGATACGATCTGCGTACTTTTTGATCCAAGCAACCGGGTCAAGGCCCGCGCGCGCGACCCATCCTAAATCAAGCTCAAGCATCAGATTGTCATCAGCAGCCGCAATCAGATCAATTGGCATTTCACCACCGTCCAGCGCCACGAATTCAAAATCGTGATTGTGCCAGCCAAATGCAATTCCTGCATCCTGAAACGGCTTGCCAGCTTCGACCAGTCGCGCACCAAATGCGGCCCAACCAGCGGCGTCAGTTGGTCGATCGTCTGGCATAACGAACGGGGCGAAAACAGCTTCCATCCCCAATGCCTTCGCCGTTGCCACCGCAGCGGCTGGATCAGCTTCAATATCGTCGATCCCCATGTGGCTGGACGGCATGATTAGTCCGTTGGCGTCTAATTGGGCCTTTAGTCCGTCAACATCACTCAGGATGCCTCCGTATCCTTCAACGGCCTTATATCCTGCGTGTGACAGCATTTTTAGCGTGTCACCCAGCGACGTCGCATTGCGAGAGCAATAGAGCTGATAAGCGATGTGTTTCATTGTCTATCCTTAGGCATGTGTCGCGCTGTGAAGGTCGCGCAACGTGAATTGTGGGGCGACGGATGTAGCCGTCGGCGTAAACCTGATTTGAACGGGGTGGCCGGGTCGAACGGTGACCGCATTGTCGCTAAATCGTCCTGACACATCCGCCTCGACCGCCACGAATAGCGCAAGTGCGGAACTGCTGATGTCGATCAGATAATCTGCGCCCGAGGGCGTCACAGTGTGTATCAATTCGGGCAGTAAAAGATCATATGCTTTGAACGGTTTCGGCGCATAAATGTCTTGCCCATGATGACCGTTTTTATCGGCCCATGTCAGCAAAAGCATTTGTCCTTTTCCGATGTCTGCATTTGGGATCGACAGCACGTCTTGGGCGTCGGAAACCGCATGACAATGCGCTTTTGCGGCCTGCACGGTATGCCCATCCATGTCGATCACGCTCACTGTGATCGTAAGGTCCGCGCCACCTGCATCATTGACCGCACGTATGATCACCGCGTCATCCTTTGGCACCGCTGTCACCAATGTCGGGGCAAAGAACGTGCGCGCCATGTGGTGCATGAGCTTCCAGTCCCCACCATGATCAAGCGACGACCACGAACACACTGGCCACGTATCATTGAGCTGCCATATCAACGTGCCCATACAGTGCGGCGCCAGCGCGCGCCAATGGGTGACAGCCGTTTTAATCGCAATGCCCTGCTGGATTTGGGACAGATAAACAAAGTCCTCAAAATGCTTGGGCCAGCGAAAGTAGCGAAACATTGTCTCGGCAATCCGTGCGTTTCCGCCCGCATTCTTTTGATGGCTTTCCAGCACGGGCGCAGCGATGTTCATATCCTCGTCACTCGCAAACTTGCGGATGGCGTTCATCGATGGATAGGACTGAAATCCGAACTCCGAACAAAATCGTGGGGCGACATCGCGGTAATGATCGAAATCGCGACCTTCGTGCCAAACCGACCAGAAATGCATATCGCCTGAGCCGTCATCGTGCCATGCATCTTTGAAATTCAGCGGCCCCGGCGATGGTGATGATGGCCACCAATTTGCCTGCGGATCAGCATCCAATAACGCGTTTTCGATGCAATGATTGAGGCGGTCATAATTGACCAAATACCGATCACGATCGTTGCGGGTTTCCTCAAACCAGGTCAGCGCACCGATCAATTCATTGTCGCCACACCAAAGTGCGATACACGCGTGGTGCTGCATGCGACGCACATTATCTGTGACCTCTGCACGCACTTCCGACAAGAACGCAGGCGTGGAGGGATAAATATTGCAAGCGAACATAAAGTCCTGCCAGACCATCAGCCCCATTTCATCACATAGATCATAGAACCAAGTCGGCTCGTACCGGCCACCGCCCCAAACCCGGATCATATTCATATTCGCATCGACTGCGGATTGCAGCAGGTCGCGCGTGGCGTGGGGCGTAATTCGGCCAGCCAACGCATCGGCAGGGATCCAATTGGCCCCTTTGCAAAACACATCGCGCCCGTTCACTGCGATCTTAAACCCCAACCCAGCCGCATCAGGTGTTGTGACCACATCAACATGGCGCAGCCCGACCCGCAGGGTCGCGCGCGCCCCTGCAGCAGTCACGACCAGATCGTAAAGCGGTTGGTCCCCCTGCCCTGCGGGCCACCAAATTTGCGGGTTGGCAACCTCGATGCGATGAGTTGCAACGCCATCGATCACATCGGCAAAATATTCTTGGCCATCGAAATGGGCTGCCACCGATCCGGCATGGTTTGCGATATGGCTTGTGATGGTCAGGACGCAACCATCACTGTGGTCCTGGTGCACAAGCACGTGATCGACCCGTGGCATCGCCGCGCCTTCGATCGACATTTGGCCATAGATACCAAATGGGGCCAGTGCGATATTCCAGTCCCAGCCAAAATCACACTGCATTTTCCGCAATAGATTCCCGTTGGGGATAGGGGAATTGCTTTCTTGCCACGGCAAGAAAAACGGATGCGCGTCTTGAGCGGCTTGGGCGGCTTTCACTGACGAATGAAATGTCACTTTGATCGTGTTGGCCCCAACCTTTGCGGCGTCCTTTAAGGGCACGCGGTAGTCGCGAAAACTGTTCGCCGCCTCGAGAACGACGGTGTCATTGACGGTGACGGTGACAACAGTGTCAACCATCGACAGCACAAGATCGACGTCCACTTCGGTCAGGTCGAAGTTGCGGGACATTTCCCAATCACGCTCTGCTATCCAGCGTAGATCGTATTCGTTGCGTCCCCAATACGGGTCCGGGATCAGGCCCGCGTCATGCAAGGCGCTGATCCCATCACCAGGGAGAAACGCGTGGCAGGAAAAATCACCCGTGTCATCTGACAACAGCCACTTTCCCGCGAGATCGACCATCATTAGAGACGTGCTTCAGAGTTTGTGTCGAACAAGGATGCACGCGCAGGATCGATACCCACGGTGAGAGCCTCGCCCTTTTTCACCTTTGCCTGCCCGTCCATGCGGATACGGAAAGTTTTGCCGTTCAGTGTTGTGTAAACAAGCGTGTCCGATCCCATCGGCTCGACCAGATCAACAGTCATGTCCATACGGTGAGGGGCATTAGCAACAAGCTCACCCGTAACGATATGTTCGGGACGTATACCAATGGTTGCGGCACCCGTAGGGGTCGTGCCGCCTTCAAACTGATAACCGTCAACTGCCATCGTCAGATCGCCACCAGCAAAAACGCCGCCTTCCAATTTACCTTCGATAAAGTTCATGGACGGGGACCCGATAAAGTCAGCCACATAAAGGTTCTTAGGGCTATTATAAATCTCGTCGGGCGTGCCCAACTGCATAATTAGACCACCCTTCATCACGGCAATCCTGTCGGCCAATGTCATGGCTTCCACCTGATCGTGAGTCACGTAAATCATCGTGTTTTCAAGCTGGTTGTGCAGGCGCTTCAGCTCGACCCGCAAATCAGCGCGCAGTTTGGCGTCAAGGTTTGATAGTGGCTCGTCAAACAAGAACACATCAACATCACGCACCAGCGCACGACCAATTGCAACACGCTGTCGTTGACCACCAGACAATGCACCAGGTTTCCGTTTCAAGAGCGGTTCAATTTGCAGAATCTCGGCGGCACGCGCGATGCGTTTTTCAATCTCGGCCTTTGGTACTTTGGCGTTTCGCAAACCGAACGAAAGGTTCCCACGCACAGTCATCTGCGGGTAAAGCGCGTAGGATTGGAACACCATGCCGATGCCACGTTCTGACGGTTCGGCCCAAGTTACGTTCTGACCTTTAATAAATATCTGGCCGTCAGTGACTTCGAGCAATCCTGCAATGCAATTTAGCAATGTGGATTTACCGCACCCCGATGACCCAAGCAAAACAAGGAATTCACCCTCTGCGATGTCGAGGTTCAGTTGCTTGAGAACCTTGACCGCGCCAAAGTTCAGATCGAGGTTTTTGATTTCTACAGAGTTTGTCATGTCTTCAGCCTTTGACTGCGCCAGCGGCGATACCGCGGACAAAAAGTTTGCCAGAGGCAAAGTAAATGATGAGTGGAACCATGCCCGTCAAAAGGGTCGCAGCCATGTTCACATTGTATTCCTTGATCCCCTGGACTGAGTTTACGATATTATTGAGCTGCACCGTCATCGGGTAAGTCGCCGGTTTGGTATAGATCACGCCGAACAGAAAATCGTTCCAGATGCCTGTGACCTGCAAAATGATTGCAACTACAAAAATCGGCAACGCCATTGGCAGCATGATCTGGAAATAGATCTGCCAGAACCCCGCGCCATCAACTCGTGCCGCTTTGAACAACTCCTCCGGGACGGAGGCAAAATAGTTGCGGAAAAGCAGGGTCAAAATCGGCATCCCAAAGATGGTATGCACCAGAACCAATCCGCCAACGGACCCCATCAACCCCAGTTCACGCAACAAAATTACGATGGGATACAGCATGGTCTGGTATGGAATAAACGCCCCGATAATCAGGATCGTGAAGAACACCTCTGATCCTTTGAACTTCCAGTTCGACAATGCGTAACCGTTGATTGATGCGATTGAGATCGACAAGATCAAGGACGGGATCAGGATCCGAACAGAGTTGCCAAAGCCACGCGACAAACCATCACAGTTTATGCCTGTGCATGCCTCGGCCCATGCCTTGACCCACGGCTCGAACGTAACTTCCATCGGGGGGCCAAACACGTTGCCCATGCGGATTTCGGGCATCCCCTTAAGCGATGTGACGACCATCACATAGAGCGGCAGCAAGTAGTACATGCTGACCATGATCAACGTGCCATAAAGAAAGATATTGGCGCGTGAGAATGCTTTTTTCGGTTTAGGGCCACGGGGGCCAGTCAGGGTCATGTCAGCCACGTTTCCGGCCTCCGAATTCTAGATAAGCCCAAGGGATAAGAATGATAACCACCGAGCAAAGCATCATGGTGGACGCGGCAAAACCTTGGCCCAAATTTTGCGCGCGGAACATAAATTCGATCACGTATTTTGCAGGCACTTCTGATGATAGGCCGGGCCCACCGCCGGTCTGCGCGACAACAAGGTCATACAACTTGATAATACCGGACGCGATCAACACCAGCGATGTGATGAAAACAGGCCGCATCATCGGGATAATCACAACAACGTAGGTTTTGATTGTGCCGATACCGTCAACCTTAGCGGCTTTCCAAATATCTTCGTCAATGCCGCGCAAACCTGCAAGCATGATGCACATGATCAAACCCGTGCCTTGCCACAGCCCAGCAATCAGAAGGCCGTAGATCACAGTGTTTGGGTCATTAAGCGGGTTAAAGTTGAAGCTTTCCCAGCCCCAGCTGCGCACCACGTTTTGCAGACCAAAATCGGGGTTCAAAATCCACTGCCAGGCAAGACCGGTTACAACAAATGACAAGGCAAACGGATAGAGAAAAATTGTACGAAACGCCGACTCAAATCGGATTTTCCGGTCAAGGCAGGCGGCAAGGCAAAAGCCCAAGATCAAAGTAAAGACCATCGAACAGCTGCCGTATATGCCAAGGTTTTTGATCGAAATGATCCAGCGGTCGCTGTCCCAAAGACGCTCGTATTGGTCCAGTCCAACCCATTTAGTCTTGGGCAGCATGCGCGAGCCGGTAAAGGAATAAATCACGGTCCATGCCGTGCCGCCGACAAACACCACAAGCGCCGTCAAGATCATTGGGATCGAGGCAATCTTGGCCATCATGTTCTTAAACAATCGGCTGGGTCGTTTCGGATTTGGGATCGGGGTATCAGGGGCCACGGTCATCGTGCCGGCTCCAATGCTTAGAAAAATCTGGCGTGGGGAATGGCCCGGCAGGATAACCCGCCGGGCCCGATGCAGAGAATTAGTCTGCGTCTGCGATCAGCGAAGCATAGGATTCCTGTGCTTCAGCTGCGGACATGTCGCCTGACCAGAACTGCGCCATCAAATCTTCGATCTGAGTTTGCGTATCTGCGGACAAGGATTGGTCGCCAGATGGCAGGATGCCACCGTCTGCCAAGATGCCCAGACCTTTTTGCATACAACCGTTTGCTGATGACATATCAATGTCGCCGCGCACAGGAAGCGAGCCCTTTGCAAGGTTGAATGAAACCTGCACTTCAGGAGAGATCAGCAATGCAGCCAATTCTTTTTGCGCCGCTGTGATTTCTGGGTCGTCATTCACTGGGAAGTAGAATGCGTCGCCGCCTGTATCCAAAATTTCGTTCAGACCCAGACCTGGCAGGCAGGAATAGTCAACGCCTTCGACCTGCTCAGCAACAGCGAATTCGCCCTGCGCCCAGTCGCCCATCAACTGCGCGCCAGCGGTGCCCGTGATGACCATATTTGTCGCTTGGTTCCAGTCTTGAACGTTGGAACCACGCGCAAGTTCACGTGCATTGGCAACGGCTTCGAATACGGCTGTGTATTCTGGGCCACGCGCCACATCGGCGTTCTTGTTTACGGTGACTTCGCGCCATGCATCAACACCTGCAACTGCGATCGTGATCGCACCAAATGCAAGGTTTTGCTGCCAGCCTTGCTGACCCATCGCCAGCGGCAAGATGCCAGCGGCCTGAAGTTCAGGTGCGGATGCAACAAATTCGTTCCAATCTGTTGGGACCGATGCGCCTGCTTTTTCATAAGCGGCGTGTGACAACCAGATCCACTGAGCGGAGTGGATGTTGACTGGAACGCAATAGATTTTGCCATCGAGTGTGCACGAATCCAGCAAAGCGGATGGGTTTACGATATCTTTCCAGCCGCCGGCTTCTGCCACGTCTGTCAGATCAAGCATCAGGCCCGCTTCAATCAGCTCCTCAGCCTGACGGCCGTGGTTCAGCTGTGTCGCGGCCATGGGATCACCACCCAAAATGCGAGAGATAATGATTGGACGCGCTGTGCCGCCGGAACCAGCGATTGCGCCGTCCAGCCAAGTGTTGCCAGTGGCATTCCAAGCGTCAGCAAATTTGGAAACAGCAGCGGCTTCGCCACCTGATGTCCACCAATGCGTTACTTCAAGTTCAACAGCTGATGCTGCCGATGCGCTGACGATCGCAGTCGCCGCGAGCAGTTTTGTTGTCAATTTCACGATCCTGTCCTCCCTGGTTCTAAATCGTTGTAGAAAATCCTATAACGATTTAGATTAACCTAGCAAGACATAAAAATACGCGTTAGCATGATTTCTAGTAACTATTTGTGGACGGGCGGATATTTCACGCATATCAGCAAATTCGCTCAGCGGGAGGCGGCACGTGGCTCGAACCAAGACGATCATATCGGCGCAGGACGCTATGCCTGCCAATGGCAAGCCAACGCTAAAGACGATTGCACAGATGAGCGGCCTTGCCGTGCCAACAGTTTCGCGCGCCTTGAATGATGCCCCCGACATTGGTCGCCAGACAAAAGAGCTGGTGCGCAAAATTGCAAATGAGATTGGGTATGTCCCCAATCGTGCGGGTGTCAGGCTCAGAACTGGCCGGACCAATGTGATCAGTTTGGTCATGTCCACTGAACACGACAACCACACTGCCCACCTGATATCGTCAGTTGCCAGCGGGCTGGATGGCACCCGTTTGCACTTGAATGTGACCCCATATTCGCCGACCGACGATCTGATGAAACCCGTGCGTTATATCGTTGAAACCGGCTCTGCTGATGGAATCATATTGAACCAGATTGAACCTCAGGACCCACGCGTCGCCTATCTTATGGAGCGCAAGTTTCCATTTGCAACCCATGGGCGCAGCGATTGGGCGAACGACCATGCATACTTTGATTTCGACAACGGTGCCTTTGGTCGTTACGCCGTCGATCTATTGGCGAAAAGAGGGCGCAAAAGCATTGCGGCGGTCGTTCCGCCGCAACGTCAAAGCTATGCGCTACACCTCACGGATGGCATGCGACAGTCGGCCCAATCACATGGTCAAGATCTCAAAATTGTCGGGAATGGCACAAGTGATGATGCATCCGAAATCGTGATGGCGGCTGTGCGCGAGCACCTTGAACAGTACCCAGCCACAGATGCAATTATTGCAGCATCGACGTCGGCAGCAATGTCAGCGGTTGGCGCACTTGAGGCATTGGGCATGACGGTCGGGCAAGAAATCGATGTGCTTGCAAAGGAATCGACCCCGTTCCTCAAACTTTTCCGCAGCGAGATTCTTGTGATGTCAGAATCAGTCGAGGCCGCCGGTGATTTTTTGGCTCGTGCCGCAATCCAAGCGGTGCGCCAACCAGATTTGCCGCCGATGCAGTATTTGGAAGTGCCTGATGCCCTCTAACCCAGCGCGAATAGGTCTGTATCGATTTCCGCGGCTGTAAGACCTTCAAAAATGATCTCGCCCTGAAAGTCGCCATAGGGATATTCGGGATCGCCATTGTTTTCGTAAATGCCAACCCGGACGCCCGCATCGGTATCAGTGACATAATACACGGCATCGAAGCCCGAAACTACGACGGTATCTTCATCAGAATAATAATCTGTGATCGTCGCATAAGCCCCATATTGGTCGGTCAATTCGAAAACAAAACGATCCTCCCCCGACCCGCCGGTCATCGTTTCAAGTGCACCCTCAGTGCTGATCAACGTGTCATTCCCGCTTCCGCCGACCAGAACATTGTTACCATAGCCGCCACCAACAAGCCGATCATCTCCGCTGCCGCCCATTAGCGTATCGGAACCAAAGCCACCCGAAAGCACATCGTTGCCTTTGCTTCCGATCAGAAGGTCATCGTCGTCGCCACCGAACAATCGGTCGTCACCACGGCCACCAACCAATTTATCTTCACCAATCCCGCCCCAAAGCCGGTCATTCTTTCCACCGCCTTTGAGTATATCATCGCCACCATTGCCTTTAAGTTTGTCGTGTCCGGCGCCGCCAAGCAAAACATCATCGTATGCACGGCCAAGCAAGGTGTCGGCACCGCGTTCCCCCTTCAATTTGCTATCTTGAAGAACTCCGACAATCGTATCGGCACGCGATGAACCGCTTACGAAAAAGACGTCGTCATTGGTGCGGATGTTCCAACCACGGGTATTCAATGGCTCTCCGTACATGTGCTCCAATGCCAAAAGGTCGAGCCTGCCGAGATCCTCGTTATTTTGGCGACCACCCCAATTGTAAGTCATCACCGTATTCTGAACATTATCCAAACTGCCGCTCAGGATATATGGCTCCTCGTGAGGATGGCTCAACCCGACTGAGTGGCCAAGCTCGTGCAATAAGATGCGGAAACCATCCGATCCGGGCTGCAGATTTGCACGGCTATCAATGACAAACACACCCTGAAAATCCCAGGCGTAATCGACCATCGGGCTGGGATATGATGCATACCCACCAAAGCCCGTGTTTTCCCCCCGCGCGACGTTAATCATAGCTGGGCCGTCGACTTCGACAAAAATAATGCCGGCGGCGGCCTCAAACACCTCTGTGGCGTCTCGAAAACTTTGCTGCTGGGCCGTGCTAAACTCGTGAAATGTCTCATCGTCGTCATAGGCGGGTTCAAAATCGTCGAGTGCGGATCCCGATGCAAATGAATATGTAATGATGACAGGTGTGCCGCGTGATGCCCCATAATTCCAGATGAAGTCATCACCTTCATGATAGGCAAGAATAGCGTCAAATTCGCTAGTGTTCGGCATAATAAAGCCCCCTCGTAAATCAAATATTACGAGAGAGCCTAAAAAGGGGAATTGGACGAGTCAACGTCATCAGAAAGTGACTAGCGATCTGGCAAACTTCCGCGTTTTTCTTCGTTGCTTTCCCAAGCATCCAGAACCGCGATTGCGTCTTCGGCTGTTTCGACGAATTTGAACAGGTCCAAGTCTTCTGCCGAAATTGTCCCCGCATCTGCAAGTGTTTCCCAGTTGATAATGCCGCGCCAGAATTTCTCGCCGAATAGAAGGAACGGAACTGGTTTCATGCGGCCCGTTTGGATCAGGGTCAACGCCTCGAATGTCTCATCCAACGTCCCAAATCCGCCTGGGAAAACAGTGATGACAGACGCACGCATCAAGAAATGCATCTTGCGGATCGCGAAGTAGTGAAAGTTAAAGCACAGTTCTGGCGTCACGTATTCGTTGGGCGCTTGCTCATGCGGTAAAACGATATTCAAACCAATCGAACGGCCACCTGCATCAATCGCCCCACGGTTGCCAGCTTCCATCACGCCGGGGCCACCACCTGTCACAACGACATTTTCACGACCGCCTGTTTCCATCGATCGTCTGGTCAGGATTTCAGAGAAACGGCGCGCTTCATCATAATATTTCGACAAATCAGCGAGCGTTTTTGTGCGAGCTGTGTCCTTTTGGGATGGCTCGGGAATGCGTGCACCCCCAAACATGACAACCGTGCTGTCAACGCCAGCTTCGTCCATCAACAGTTCAGGCTTAAGTAGCTCCAACTGAAGCCGAACCGGGCGCAATTCATCACGACACAAGAAGTCTTCGTCTGCAAATGCCAGACGGTATTCTGGGGCGCGGGTCTGCGGGGTATCCGGGACATTGACAGCTTCGGTCCGGTCTTCGTGACTGGCGCGGAACGGGTGACGACGGTGCGGTGTATTCATTGTGGTCTCTTTTCATGGCCAATTTGCACACACACTTGCCGCAAAACGCCAGGGATGCAAACGATTGCGCCACCGACCTCGCCGCAGTATAGCCACCCCTAAACAACAGACACCATCGGAGCCAGCAAATGTCTAACGCCGCACTAGAAACCGCCATCGAAGCCGCATGGGATGCCCGCGACACGATCACCATCGACACCAAAGGTGAAGTTCGCGAAGCAATCACCGACACAATGAACGCATTGGATAGCGGCAAATTGCGCGTTGCTGAACGCCGCGACAACGGTGACTGGCACGTCAATCAGTGGGCGAAAAAGGCTGTTCTCTTGTCATTCCGCCTGAACGACATGGAACAGATTTCTGGCGGCAACGGCGACACATCATGGTGGGACAAGGTGCCATCCAAGTTTGCAGGATGGGGTGACAATCAGTGGCGCGACGCGGGCTTCCGCGCTGTCCCTGGCTCAATCGTGCGCCGCTCTGCTTATATCGCACCTGGCGTGGTTTTGATGCCGTCATTTGTGAACCTCGGCGCCTACGTCGACGAAGGGTCAATGGTTGATGGTTGGGCGACCGTCGGGTCATGCGCCCAGATCGGCAAAAACGTGCACCTGTCGGGCGGCGTTGGCATCGGTGGCGTATTGGAACCAATGCAGGCTGGCCCAACAATTATCGAAGACAACTGTTTTATCGGCGCGCGGTCCGAAGTGGTCGAAGGTTGCATCGTGCGCGAAGGGTCGGTCCTTGGCATGGGCGTGTTCATTGGCCAATCAACCAAGATCGTTGATCGTGAAACTGGCGAAGTATTCTACGGTGAAGTCCCGCCTTATTCCGTGGTTGTCGCAGGGTCGATGCCATCGAAGAATAACGTCAATCTGTACTGCGCAGTCATTGTAAAACGGGTTGATGCGAAAACGCGGTCCAAAACTGGTATCAACGAGCTGCTACGCGACTAATGATCCTGTCACGCACATTTGCCCGCCGCCGTATTGCGGCGGGTGAACGCCCCGGGTGGTTCGCCGCATGGGGGTTGGTCGCAGTCGATGCGATTCTATTTTTTGTCATTGCGGGGATAAGCGCGCCGTACATTGTCGGGGGGTTGGCCGACGCAAACGGCGGCTGGGTCTATGTTGCGTTGTTCGCCCTATATTTCATTCCAATGCAGGGCATATTGATCATCTCTGCGCTCTGGGCTGCAAAATCACGATGGGACGACGACCCATCAGGGAACCAAACATAACCCCAAAGAGTTGACCCCATGAATACAACAAAGGGGACGACCATGGGACTAGGACTTATCGCAAGCATTATCGTCGGTGGATTGGCAGGCTGGATCGCAAGCATGATCATGAATGCCAACACAGGCATCATTATGAACATTGGTCTTGGGATCGTCGGCGCCGTTGTGCTGAACCTCATCCTCGGCTGGTTTGGCATCTATGCTGAGCGTAGCTGGTTGCCACAGTTGGTCGTCGGTGCAGCAGGCGCAAGCGGCCTTATTTTGTTGGCCCGCAAACTGCGTTCTTAACGGCGGGCGTATGCCGCGCCAAACCACCGAATAAGCAATTCGTTATAGGTTCCATCCTCGCGAAGTCGTAGCATCGCTTGATCAACGTCTTCGCGAAGGGTGCTTCCTGTTGGAAAGACCATTCCGTAGTTTTCGGGGCGATAGACACGCTCCAAAAGCTGGGCCGAACCGTTCGATTGCGTGCGCACATAGTACGCCAGAATGGGACCATCAAAAACCACTGCGTCCAAATCGCCCGCTTCAAAGGCGGCAAGAAGTGTGTCCAGATCATCGTAGCTGGCAAACCCGATACCGCGCTGCAGAAGGTAATCTGCCGAGGTAGATTCACTGATCGTGCCAACGGGCCGACCATCTAGATCGTTGATATTTTCGATGTTGTTTTGGATCGCATTGATTGTCAGCGCGGCGGTGATTTGGGCCACGAAAATGGACACGATGAACAAGCTTGATATCACCAATATAACGGCGAAGAAGCGGCCTCCTCTGCTTTGCGGCATACGTTCTTCAAAGCCGCCGTTCACAACAAGATTAAGCGCCCACCAAAATGCGGGAAACGCGGCATCGCGCGCCTTTCCCTCAAAATAGGGCTGCTTATGGCGCTCAAATACCCACATCATCATTCCGCCGCCAAACAACAGGACGAGTGCTGCCAAGACCGCAAAACCGATCTGACGCGTGAACAAGGCTTTGAGCATAGCGGTGCTACTGCTTGCTTCAGCGGCCATCATCACTTGAACGCCGCTTTCAAAAATGGGCTGGGAAAAATCCATCCGGCTTTCGCGCTCAGCAGTGATCGAAATATTGGCTATAGCGGCATCAACAACACCATCCTGCACAGCATCAAGCATGTCGCCAAAGCTGTCTTTGCGATCATATGTAATCGTCAAACCCAGCTCGTCAGCCACAGCATTCAATAGATCGACACTGAATCCGGTATCCGCATCATCCGCAGGCATGGAAAACGGGGCACGCGTTACCGTGGAAATCGTAAGGTCTTGCGCAAACGCGGTGCTCGCCCCCATCAAAATCGCCAACGCCATCAGCGTCCGAATAATATCGTGCATTTTGCCACCCATTCTTGTCCCGTCGCGCACATTGTGCGAAATGCGTTCCAAAGACAAGTATTTGACCCCGCTATCCATCATCAAAAAGGTGCGATTATGACCAAAAAGCCGAGCCGCCAGAAGGTATTCACCCTTCTCGTTGAAGTTGGCCGCAGCGAAGACGATGGCTTGCCAAAGGATGCAACGGGTGCCGCATTGATGTGCTATGCATCTGGCATCGACGAGGCCGAAGCAGTGCGCGAGACTGTCGCGATCTTAAAGCAGGCAGACCTTTCACCACTTGACGTAAGTGGCTACGGCACATTGGACGAGCGCCTCGCAGAAGGTCACGATATTTCGGACGACGAAAAACAGCTGATGCAACGGGCCTTGGACGAAAACAGCGTCATTGTCGCCCAAATGACTCCGTTCTTTGACGAAGCTAATTAGGCGACGAGCAGTTTTCGTAGTGTAAGTGTCTCGTAAGACTGCAACAACGGAACTTGCACGGATGGGCGCGGGGGCACTAATTCGGCCGGCAACGCTGACAACGTGCTGTGCTTGCGCAAACTGGGGTCAAGCTGCACGCCTGTGACATCGAGCCCTTCAACAATCATCCCGGCAATTCTGATCGGTGCTGTCCGATCCAAAAGCACCTGCCAATACCTTTGCGTCAAACCGCATGGCGCAGCCCGCACAGACACATCATCAAGCAAATGTCCCGCCCGCATGGCAACCACATCCGTGCCAAAGAGGTATTCAACCTCTGTGCCGCCGATACGAACACGTTGATCCGCAGCCATAATCATATCCTCACGTAAACCGTGGTAAGGGGCACGCATGGTCAACGGCTTAAATCGTCCGCGTGCCGGCAAAAGGGCCGAACCGCACCATCGCACCTGCGCAGACTCACCAGTCGCGGTGGTGATCATTTCACCCGCTCGCAGTTCCGAAATCGGCACAAATCCTTTCGGCGTTTCGATCATTGTCTGGCCGCCCAATGTCGGCAATACACCAATCGGCAGCACCTCGTCGGCGATCGCGACAAAGGCCGCGTTTGAATTCACAGCACAATGCCGTTGATCTGACATCAACCGCAAACCGTCACGCATCGACATCGGCAAAGGTGCCGTGAGTTCCGCGAACGCAAGCGCATCCTCCGCGACCTCAAGCGCCAGCACGCCGCGCCGCATCGGTGCATCCCAAGTATAGCTTAGCGTTACGCTGGGTTTGACTGTCAACAGGGTGGTTTTCAGGCTGTATTTTCGCCGCTGTTCGCCTTGCCAATGGTCAAATACCAATGTGCCGTGACCATCCAACGTGATCTTTAGTCCAGAGGCCCATGGATGACTGGACCCATAATCCAGCAACGTCTGAACCCCACCACGTGGGTCAGAAGCAAATTCCATCATTATCGTGCCGCGCGGCATAATGCCGTTAAGGTCAAAAGGCTGACGATCAGCACGCCCAAGCCCAATCGGACTAAAGACGCCGCCTTTCGGATCACGTAAGCCGATCCAACCCATTACACGCACCCGTGTATTGGAGTCTTGGCCGTGTTTTTACGTGCTGTCAGCGTGTCAGCTGCGCTCATTCGTCTTGCCTCATGCCCATACGGACCTGATGACAAGGGCTTTGCCCAAACAAGAGATTGCCCCCTCTTGTCCATATGTTGTGGTGCACTGCGCGCACCGACACCCATTTTGGGTATAGCCCTGCCTCGGGTCACTTATTACGTTCACATTAGGGGATATTTTCTTTTCGTAAGAACAGTTTATCCGATTACCCTAACGTCACCCGCCTTACCTGTTACATGGAAACCACACGGCATACTTGCACCACACGTCTACGCAAGGTAGCCAAGTAAGGACAAACTTAGGACCAAAGATGACCACAAATACCGATCCAGTCGCGCTGACCGCAGCACTTGTAAAATGCCCGTCTGTCACCCCTGCCGAAGGTGGCGCATTGGTGCTGCTCGAGGGGATGCTTTCGCAAGCTGGGTTTGACTGCACGCGCGTAGATCGTGGTGGTATCTGTAACCTGTATGCGCGCTGGGGCCGAAAGGGGGCGAACCGCACATTCGGGTTTAATGGTCATACCGATGTCGTGCCCTTAGGCGATGAAAGCGCGTGGACAATGCCACCTTTTGGTGCCGAGGTGAAAGACGGGTTCATGTACGGGCGCGGGTCCACCGATATGAAATCTGGTGTCGCCGCATTTGCTGCCGCAGCCATTGATTTTGTGACCGCCACCCCGCCAGACGGCGCTGTCGTTTTGGCGATTACGGGCGACGAAGAAGACGTCGCACTTGATGGAACGGTCGCACTTCTTGATTGGATGGACGCCAACAACGAAGCCATGACCGTGTGTCTGGTGGGCGAACCAACCTGCCCCGATGTGATGGGTGAGGCGATGAAAATTGGCCGCCGCGGATCCTTGACCGCGTGGATCAAGGTGATCGGTGTGCAAGGCCATTCCGCCTATCCGCATCGCGCAAACAATCCGCTTCATGCGGGCGCACGACTGTTGGACAGATTGGCATCGCATGAATTGGACCAAGGCACCGATCATTTCGACCCGTCCTCGCTGGCCGTTGTCACGATCGACACTGGCAACCCTGCCACCAATGTTATCCCGGCTCAAATGTCGGCCGCTGTGAACATCCGCTTCAATGACCAACACAGTGGGGCATCGATCTCTGATTGGCTGCGGGCCGAGGCCGCGAAGATTGAAGACGAAACAGGCGTGACCGTGGACATGACGATCAAGATTTCTGGCGAAAGCTTTATCACGCCCCCCGGCCCATTATCCGATCTGGTCGCAGGCGCGGTAGAGGCAGAAACAGGGCGCAAACCCGAACTGTCCACATCGGGTGGCACATCGGACGCGCGGTTTGTGAAAAACCATTGTCCCGTGGTCGAGTTTGGTTTGGTTGGGCGCACAATGCACCAAGTCGATGAACGTGTCGCCGTGGACCAGATCGGGCAACTCAAGGCGATTTATAGCCGTATCCTTACTGATTACTTCGCCTAAACGCCTTATCGCACCGGCAAAGATGATGATGACGCGCTTGTATCCACGTGGTAGGGCGTGACGATGAAACAGATCCCATCAAAAGCCGAAATTCTTCAGTGGATTTCAGAGCATCCGTCCAAGGCCGCGAAACGTGATATCGCCAAAGCATTTGGCATCAAAGGCGCCCAGCGCATTGATCTCAAACGTGTGCTGCGCGAACTGGAGGACGAAGGCCGCCTGACCAAACGCAAATCCAGCTATCGCGACGCTGAAGAATTGCCACCGGTTTCTGTGCTTGAAATTACCGGGACTGACGACGATGGCGATCTTTTTGCACGCCCCCTCGAATGGGCGGGCAATGGGGCCGAACCCGTCATTATGATGCTGATGCGCCAAGGTGACCCCGCATTGGGCAAAGGCGACCGTTTGCTCGGTCGCTTGACCGTTGATCCGACCGAACACTTTAGCCACACCGCCCGCATGATCCGCCGCATCGGTGAAAACCCGCAGCGCATTTTGGGCATTTTCCGCGCGGGATCTGAGGGCGGGCGCGTTCTGCCGATTGACAAAGGATCAGACAAACAGTGGACCGTCGCAGAGGGTGCCGTTGGTGGTGCCAAAGACGGCGAATTGGTTGAGGCGGAACAGTCAGGCCCTAAAGGGCGCATGGGACTGCCAAAGGCACGTATTGTTGCGCGCCTTGGTGACCCGACGCAGCCGCGCGCCGTATCCCTGATTGCCATTCACCAGCACGGCATCCCCGATCATTTCCCAGATGAAGTCGTGGCAGACGCGGATGCCGCCAAGCCTGCAACCTTGGGCGCGCGCACCGATCTGCGTGATATGCCGCTTGTCACCATTGACCCATGGGATGCGCGCGATCACGACGACGCCTGTTATGTCGAAACGCATGACAATGGCGAAATGACAATCTGGGTCGCGATTGCTGATGTCGCCCATTACGTCACACCCAATTCGGAACTGGACCGCGAGGCGCGCAAGCGAGGCAACTCCACCTATTTCCCTGATCGGGTTGTGCCAATGCTGCCGGATCGTTTGTCCGGCGATCTGTGTTCGCTGCACGAAGGAGTAGAACGGGTCTGCCTTGCTGTGGCGATGCGTATTGATGCGGATGGCAATAAAATCAGCCATGAATTCCACCGCGCATTGATGAAATCAGCCGCATCCCTGAATTACGAAGAAGTGCAGGCCGCGATGGACGGCACCCCCAACGATAAGGTCGCGCCATTCGTCAGCACTGTGATCCGCCCACTTTACGCTGCATACGCCGCGCTTAAAAAGGCACGCGCCGTGCGCCAACCGCTAGAGCTTGATTTGCCCGAACGCCAGATCGTGTTGGATGACGCGGGCAAGGTCACATCGGTCAATTTTAAGGACCGACTTGATGCGCATAAACTCATCGAGGAATTTATGGTGCTGGCCAATGTCGCCGCCGCCGAGACACTGATCGCCAAGAAAACACCCCTGCTTTTCCGCGTGCACGAAGAGCCCAGCCCAGAAAAGCTGGAGGCGTTGCGCGAAGTTGCCAATGCATCAGGGCTGCAGCTTGCAAAAGGGCAGGTTCTGCAAACCGCGCATCTAAACCGCCTGTTGGCCCAGGCCCGCGATACCGACCATGCCGAATTGGTCAATATCTCGACACTGCGATCTATGACACAGGCGTATTATTTCCCCGAGAACTTCGGCCATTTTGGACTCGCGCTTAAGGCATATGGTCACTTCACGTCGCCAATCCGCCGCTACGCCGATCTGATCGTCCACCGTGCGTTGATCACGGCGCATGGCTGGGGTGCTGATGGACTGTCGCCATGGGATATCGAACACCTGACTGATACCGCCAAACAGATTTCTGACACTGAACGCCGCTCGATGGTGGCAGAACGTGACACCACAGATCGTTACCTTGCCGCGTTTTTATCTGAACGTATGGGCGCCGAATTGCCGGGCCGCGTTGCGGGTATCGCAAAGTTTGGGGTGTTTGTGAAATTGGACGAAACAGGCGCTGACGCGCTGGTCCCGATCCGCACCCTTGGGTCTGAATACTTTGACTATGACGCCGAGAGCCAAACGCTGATGGGGTCAAACTCCGGCATCATAATTGGGCTTGGCCAGCGGGCCGTTGTCAAATTGGCAGAAGCAGCACCGGTGACAGGTGGCCTAACAGCAGAGCTGATTTCACTAGATGAACGCACCATGCCGCGCGGGCCAAGTCGCGGGCGCGGAAAACCAACGCGCCGCAAGGTCGGGTCCTCGAAAAAGAAAGCCGCCAAAACAGCCCGCAAGGTCAAGCGCAGCCGCAAATAGGTTTACGGGCAGTTGTCGTTCATACATGCAGTCATCGCACCAAGCGTGCGTTGTGAAGGTTCAGTAAAAACCGTACCGCCGCAGGGGCCAGCCTCGACCGTGACCGTATCGCCGACCACCTTGGCAAAGATCAAGGATTTCACGCCAGGTGTCTCGCTACCACACCACGGCCCAGCGCAAACAGGTTGTAGTGTAACTGACGCGGTATAGGGGCTGGTGAACCCGCCCGTATTCAACCCAAAGCCGCTAAATCGCGCCGGAATTGGTGCTGGATTGCGCTGTTTGTTCACAACGCCGTCCGGCTGTCGGGAGGCGTCAAAATCCAGCGTTCCATACAGCACATAATAGGATGCGTCGTCTTGGGCAAACCGCTCGAATGACGCGACTGGATCGGGACGCATACACGACAGCGCTGTCGCTTGGCTGGCGCATGCCATCAAGACCATTGCGATTGATAATAACCTCATAACTTGTCTCCAAACTCAGCCAAGACCTGTTGATACACTGCGCGTTTGAATGGAACGATATTCTCAACAAGGTCTTCTTTTGGCAGCCATTTCCACGCCGAAAATTCTGGGTGCTCTGTCACGATATTGATTTGATCATCTGCCCCATGGAACCGCATCAGAAACCATTTTTGTTCCTGCCCACGGTAACGGCCTTTCCAGATGTTTGGTACCAGGTCGATAGGCAAATCATAGGGGATCAAGCCACGGGTTTCAGCCTCGATCGTGACCAGGTTTTGCGTTACACCCGTCTCTTCCCAAAGTTCGCGAATAGCCGCGTCTTGGGTCTTTTCACCCTTATCGACCCCACCTTGCGGCATTTGCCATGCGTCTGTGTCACGGTCCAATCGTTGGCCGACAAACACATGACCTCGCGTGTTGGCCAACATAATCCCCACGCACGGGCGATAGGGAAGTTTCGAGATTTCTTCAGGAGTCATAAACGGGCCTTGGTGTTTCATCGTGATCGCCTTTCGGTTTGCACCGTATTTGTGTCAAAGGTCCAGTGGTTATGCGATAACAAGTCGGCTAGTGGGCGTAATACGTTCTGCAATCCAGCGCAAATGATCGGGGCGGAACGCAACACACCCCGCCGTCGGGCGCCCTTTGCCACGCCATGCATGTATAAAAATTGCAGACCCGCGCCCTTTGACGGCATAGGGCCAATTCCAATCTGTTATCAGCACCAGATCATACATGGGGTCGGCACGGCGCAACGCCTCGTGGCTGTATTTATGCGGCGCTGAAACCATCATGTTATAGTCGGGATCGTTCACATCGTCCGACCACAAATCTGTGGGACCAATCGGGCGGGCCCACGGCACGGGTCGCGCCATGCGGTCAGGCCGATACAACATCCCTACAATTCGGTGTGTCCCCCGCGGCGTCGCCATGTCGCCTTCGGTCTTTTTGTCTGTGAAACCTCCACGCCCGATCGTTCGGGCAAACCGCCGCCCGGCAAACCGCACATGTGTCGGCATCACAACAAGATCGCTGGGCCCCATTTTCCGCCTCACATTTTCAAAAATACTCCCCCGCGGGAGCGTCCAACCTATAACAAGTGCCCGGACTTTGCCGCCTTAGTTGCAAGGTATGCATGATTGTGCGGGTTTTCCCCGACTTTCAAAGGCACGCGTTCGGTCACGGCAACGCCAGCCCCTTCCATCCGCGCAACTTTCGCGGGGTTATTGGTCAGCAACCGCACCGCGCTAAATCCCATGCGCTTCAATATCTCTGCGCCAATGCGAAAATCACGCTCGTCATCATCAAATCCAAGGCGGTGGTTCGCCTCGACGGTGTCAAACCCTTGGTCCTGCAACGAATAGGCACGCATTTTATTGGCAAGCCCGATCCCACGACCTTCTTGGTTAAGATATAGCAAAACACCCGCACCCTCAGACCCCATTTGGGCCAGCGCCCCGCGCAGTTGTGGACCGCAATCACATTTCAACGACCCTAACAGATCGCCTGTAAAACACGCTGAATGAAGCCGTGATAGAACGGGCTGGCTCCGGTCTGGTTGTCCGATTTCAATGGCGTAATGCTCCTCTGCACCGTCATCTGGGCGGAAAATATGTAATCGGCCTGCCTCTGAAACCTCAAGCGGTAATCGCGCCGCGATTATCGGGTTGAGCGGGCTAAGCCCTGTATCAACGGCGGCCTTGGCCGACACCAGCGTCAGGTCATGAGCCGCGGCAAATCCTTTTGCATCGCCCACAGATAAAACAACAGCCGCCGGCAACAAGCGAGCCGCCTTGCACAATGCGATTGCCGCACGGTGTGGTTCGGCACTTCCCTCGCGCAGCGATTTCAGCGGCCCTTTCATCGGGCTGCGCAAATCATCCGCAGGATCCGCCAATGCTCGCACCCATGACAGCGTCGCATCAGGTGGCAATGCTACACGCGCAACATCACCGTCATAGGCATGCGCCTTTAGGGTTTGTGCGCGCCAGCCTGTAATTGCCAGCACAGGTTCCCCGCCCAAACCACGCACATGGGCCAAACGCGCAGCGTCAAGCGTTTCAGCCGCCAAAACCACCACACCATTATCCAGTACGACAGGCACACCCATACGCAGATCAGCACGGGCACGGGCCAGTCGTTCTGTCATATCTGGGGCAAGTGTCATGTCAGCGGCATCCTTATATGTTTCAAAGAATAATCCTTCTTGGCCGAAATTGAAACATTTGGCACGCAGTTCACACGTCCGTGTGATTTTGTGTTCAGAAATCTTGTCCTGACCGTGTCTGAAGCACATTTGAATAACAACCAACAAAGGAGAATGTCATGGGACAACTCAAAAGAATTCTTCTCGTCGACGACGACGACGACCTGCGCGAAGCATTGGGCGAGCAGCTGATTATGACCGAAGACTTTGACGTCTTCGAGGCAGATGATGGTGCCAGCGCAATGGTGAAGGCTAAAGAAGGGCTATATGATCTGATGATCCTTGATGTGGGTCTGCCAGACACCGACGGCCGTGAACTGTGCCGACTGATGCGCAAACAAGGTGTGAAGTGCCCGATTGTGATGCTGACGGCGCAAGACAGCGATGCTGATACGATCTACGGGCTTGATGCGGGCGCGAATGATTATGTGTCCAAGCCTTTCAAGTTCCCCGTCCTGCTTGCCCGTATTCGCAGCCAGCTGCGCACGCACGAACAATCTGAGGACGCTGTTTTCCAGATGGGGCCGTATACGTTTAAGCCAGCCCAGAAAATGCTGGTTACAGAAGAGGACAAAAAGGTTCGGCTGACGGAAAAAGAAACCAATATTCTGAAGTTTCTGTATCGGTCGTCTGATGGCGTCGTGCCGCGTGATGTGCTGCTGCACGAGGTTTGGGGTTACAATGCTGGGGTCACAACTCACACGCTTGAAACCCACATTTACCGACTGCGTCAAAAGATTGAGCCCGACCCATCCAATGCCCGTCTATTGGTAACGGAATCGGGCGGCTATCGCCTCGTCGCATAAAATTTGGACAACGCGGGAACTAATCTTTCGTATCAGCGTTATTTAAACGAAGCCCTCTGGTGATGGGGTCAAATCACCACCCTCCCTGTTGAACTTGCCCGGGCCGCGTGCCCGGGTTTTTTCCAGCCTTATCCAAAAATTCAGGAGCCGAACATGAAATCCGCAAAAGACTACCTTGACGCCGCAAACGAAACTGTCACCCGTATGAGTTCACAAGACGCCGTAGCAAAACACGCCGAAGGTGGCGGTGTTTGGATCGACGTCCGCGATAGCAGTGATATCGCAGCCTCTGGTACGATCAAAGGCGCCGAACGCGTTGCCCGCGGTTTCATCGAATTCGCTGCTGATTCCGAAACGCCATTCCACAAAGAGTTCATGCAAAAAGATGCCGACATCTATCTGATTTGTGGAGCAGGCGGTCAGGCCGCACTTGCAGGCAAAACGCTCAAGGATATGGGTTATCAGAACGTCACCAATGTCGGCGGTATCGGCGACTGGAAAGAAGCTGGCGGCCCGACCGAAGCCTAAGTCACAAAGTCGGCGCGGCTGTACCCTTGAACGAACAGCAGCGCCGACAAATCACCGTGGTTCACGCGCACATCGCATTGCGCCTGCACCACTGGTTTCGCGTGCAAAGCCACGCCGACGCCCGCCCGCGTCAACATGCCCAAATCATTCGCACCGTCGCCAACTGCCATCACATCGTCCGTGGAAATCCCCTGCTGCGCTGTAATTTCGTCCAACGCCGTTACCTTGGCCTGTTTGCCCAAGATTGGTTGACCGACCATGCCAGTCAATTTTCCATTCTCAGCTAGCAATGTATTCGCCCGATGTTCATCGAACCCCAACGTATCTGCCACCCTCTGAGTAAACGCAGTGAACCCGCCTGATACCAATGCCGCGTGACATCCCGCAGCCTTCATCGTCAAAAGCAGTTCCGTGCCACCCGGCATGAAGCTGATCCGGTCATGCAAAACCCGGTCAATTATGCCAACATCCAGCCCTGCGAGCAGCCCAACCCGTTCGGTTAGTGCTGCTTCAAAATCCAACTCTCCATTCATGGCGCGTGCTGTAATATCGGCAACGCGCGCACCGATGCCCGCCTCGGCGGCCAACTCGTCAATGCATTCTTGGCGGATCATCGTGCTGTCCATGTCGGCCAGCAGCATTTTCTTTTTGCGATTGGCCGTTGGCAAGGTCACCAGATCGACACCAGCTTGCTGCACGTCAATCCAAACCGCATCGAACGTGTCGGGGCGTTGAAGCACTTCAAATTCAACTGCTTCACCAACGGCAAGCCATTTTACGGCGGTCCCACCCCATGCACTGCGCAAATTCTCGACCAACGTCGGGTCCAACGCGCCCTGTGACGGATTGCAGATCAATGTGACCATAAACATAGCGGCTTCCTCTAAAAGTTTCCGATCCACGACAAACCTGTCGCAAAAAGCACCGGTAACGGCGGTTTAGCCCCCTTTTCACTGTTGCGAAAGGGGGTGACTCGCTCTACCTCGGTGAGTGGGACACCCTTCCCCAACGAAGGGCATATATCTGCGAGGATACCAGCAATGGCTATTTCGAAACCGGCAACGCGGCCGGCAAACCCGCGTTTTTCTTCTGGCCCCTGTGCCAAACCCCCTACATGGAAACTGTCCGACTTGTCTGATGCCCCGCTCGGCCGGTCACATCGTGCGGCTGTCGGAAAGTCAAAGTTGGCGCAAGCCATCGACATGACCCGCGAGATATTAGGCGTGCCGGACGACTACCGCATCGGCATCGTTCCTGCATCCGATACGGGTGCGTTTGAAATGGCAATGTGGAACCTGCTGGGCGAACGCCCGGTTCAAATGGTCGCATGGGAAAGCTTTGGCGCGGGTTGGGTCACTGATGTCGTGAAACAGCTTAAAATCGAAGCGACAACACACGTGGCCGATTACGGACATATCGTCGACATGGCGGCGCTAGATTACGATCAAGACGTTTGCTTTACTTGGAATGGCACGACCTCTGGTGTGCGCATGGCCGATGGCAACATGATTCCTGCTGGCCGGGCCGGTCTTACGTTGTGTGACGCAACTAGCGCGGCATTTGCACAAGACCTTCCGTGGGACAAGCTGGATGTCACCACATTCAGCTGGCAGAAAGTAATGGGTGGCGAAGCGGCACATGGCATGTTGATCCTGTCACCCCGCGCCGTTGAACGGTTGGAAAATTATACCCCTGCTTGGCCGTTACCAAAAATTTTCCGCCTGACGAAATCTGGCAAATTGATCGAAGGCATTTTCCGTGGCGAAACAATCAATACGCCGTCCATGCTTGCCGTTGAAGACTATCTACTGGCCCTAAACTGGGCCAAATCAATCGGGGGATTTGACGCCCTGAAAATGCGTGCGGATGCGAATGCTCGTGCCGTTTGGAATTTCTGCGCAGCAAACGATTGGATCGACAATCTCGCGACGGATAAGGCGACACGATCCAACACATCTGTATGTCTGAAATTCACAGATGATCGCATCACAGACGGTGCAGCGTTTGCAAAAGCAGTGGCGAAACGGCTGGCGGATGAAAATATTGCGCTTGATATCGGGGCATATCGCGATGCGCCCGCCGGGCTTCGCATCTGGTGCGGTGCCACTGTGGAAACGACCGACATCGAAGCGATGTTACCGTGGCTGACGTGGGCCTTTGAGACCGAATTGAACAGTTAAGATGCGTTAAAACGCATCCTACGCAATCATCATTTACGACACAGGAGAGCGCCATGACGGCCCCCAAAGTACTTATATCCGACAAACTATCCGCAGCTGCAGTTCAGATTTTCAAGGACCGTGGCATCGACGTTGATTTCCAACCTGACCTGGGCAAAGACAAAGAAGCCCTCCTCGCTGCGATCCCAAAATACGATGGCCTTGCTATCCGGTCAGCAACAAAAGCAACCGAGAAAATCATCGCAGCCGCGACCAATCTCAAGGTGATCGGTCGCGCAGGGATCGGCACCGACAACATCGACAAAGACGCCGCGTCGAAGGCCGGCATCATCGTGATGAACACACCATTCGGCAACATGATCACCACCGCCGAACATGCCATCGCCATGATGTTCGCTGTCGCTCGCCAAATCCCGGAAGCCTCCGCATCGACCCATGCAGGCAAATGGGAAAAGTCCAAATTCATGGGCGTTGAACTGACCGGTAAGACCCTTGGCGTCATTGGCGCGGGCAATATCGGCGGCATCGTTTGCGACCGTGCGCGTGCCCTGCAGATGAAGGTTATGGCCTACGACCCCTATCTGGGTGAAGAAAAAGCCGAACAAATGGGCGTCAAAAAGGTCGAGCTGGACGAACTGTTGGCAAATGCCGATTTCATCACGCTACACGTCCCTTATACGGACCAAACAGCTAACATCCTGTCCGCTGAAAACATCGCCAAGCTGAAAAAAGGTGTGCGTATCGTCAACTGCGCCCGCGGTGGTCTGGTGGATGAGGCCGCCTTGGCCGAAGCCCTGAAATCTGGCCATGTTGCTGGTGCTGCATTTGATGTTTTCGCAGTTGAGCCGGCCACCGACAGCCCGCTTTTTAACTTGCCCAACGTCGTCGTTACGCCACACCTTGGCGCAGCCACGACCGAAGCACAGGAAAACGTGGCACTACAAGTCGCCGAACAGATGTCGGATTACCTTTTGACCGGCGCGGTGACCAATGCGCTCAACATGCCATCTGTTACAGCAGAAGAAGCCAAGGTCATGGGCCCTTGGATCAAATTGTCAGGTCACTTGGGCAACTTTATCGGCCAAATGACGGACGAACCGATTACTGCAATCAACATTCTGTTTGATGGTGTGGTTTCCGACATGAACCTCAAGGCGCTGACAGCAGCGTCAATCGCAGGTATCATGAAAAAGGCAAACCCAGACACCAACATGGTCAGCGCCCCCGTGATCGCCAAAGAACGCGGCATCAAAATTTCGACGACAAAGCAGGACCAGTCCGGGACATTTGAAGGCTACGTCAAAGTCACTGTTGTCACATCCAAGCGTGAACGCTCGGTTGCGGGCACCGTATTTAGCGATGGCAAACCTCGGTTTATTCAAATCAAAGGGATCAACGTCGACGCAGAAGTGGGCGCGCACATGCTTTACACAACGAACGAAGATGTTCCGGGCATTATTGGCACCTTGGGCCAAACAATGGGCAACCACGGCGTGAACATCGCAAACTTTACGCTTGGGCGATCAGAAGCGAAAGGTGAAGCAATCGCATTGCTTTACATTGACGAACCTGTGCCGGCAAAAGCCATCAATGCGCTGCAAGGGACAGGCATGTTCCAACAGGTAAAACCGCTTACATTTGACATCTAAATTTGGGATGGTGGGCGGGGCGTTTTGTCCGATCAGGACAACAGCGTCGCCCATCAACCAACAGGACAAACGATGATTTATGCAATCGGTGACATCCACGGGCAAAAACAAATGCTCGACCGCGCACTATCACTAATCGAATCCGATGGTGGGCCAAATGCTGAAATTGTCTTTGTCGGCGACTACACAGACCGCGGTCCTGACAGCAACGGCGTCATTCAGACACTACTGCAAGGTCAACAAGACGGTAGAAACTGGATATTCCTCAAGGGCAACCATGACCGAATGTTTCACGACTTCGTCGTGCACGGAACCGAACATGACCCCAAAGTGAAATCAAATATCTCGTGGGTAAACCCGCGGCTGGGTGGTGACACGACTCTTGCGTCTTACGGCATCAAAGGCACGCCGCAATTTACCCAGAACGATGGCGATCTCGAACGGCTAACCTACATGGAATCCGGCAACGAAACGCTCACTCCAGAAATGGTTATCAGCCTTGCACAAAACATGATCCCTGCTGCGCATCTTTCATTCCTCAACGGTCTCCCACTTTTCCATGAATCCAGTGACCTGATCTTTGTGCACGCAGGACTGCGCCCTAACATTCCGCTTCACGACCAAGACACAGAAGACATGCTTTGGATCCGGGATGGATTTTTGGAAACAAACCATGATTTTGGCAAGCTGGTCGTTCACGGACATACCGCAATTGACCAACCTGAACACCATGGTACGCGCGTCAACATCGACGGTGGTGCCGGTTACGGGCGTCCGCTTGTTCCTGTTGTATTCGAGGGCCGTGATAGTTGGACGCTGACCGAAAAGGGCCGTGTGCCTTTAACGTCGCTCTAACGATGTTTGAAAAATCCAGGGCCCGCCTGGTCCAGCAGTCTTGCTGCCATATCGCGCCCCATCTGGGGACCGTCCGCAATTAAACCTGAAACATCATCAGCATATGTCGCGGAACCGTCCTCGCGCAAAATCTCGCCACGCAGCCGCAAACTCTTTCCATCAATTTCTGCAAGCGCCGCAATCGGTGTCTCACAAGATCCGTCAAGCGCACCCAGAAACGCACGCTCCGCATCAATCCGCTGTCCTGTTGCTACATCGTGCAAAGCGGCCAGCAAGGTCTTGGCACGCTCATCGTTGATACGGCGCTCTATGCCGATTGCACCCTGCGCAACAGCTGGCAACATATCATCAACAGTGATCGCGACATGCGGCACATCGGTCATCCCTAAACGCCGTAATCCCGCCATGGCCAGAAACGTGCCGTCAGCCACACCATCATGCAGCTTTTTCAATCGTGTCTGCACATTGCCGCGAAATTCAGCCAATCGCAGATCAGGGCGGCGGGCCAACAGCTGCGCACGGCGGCGCAACGATGACGTGCCAATTAACGCCCCGCTGGGCAAATCCGCCATGTTCAACGCAGCGATAGACACGAAAGCATCGCGCACATCCTCGCGCGGCAAATAGGTATCAAGCACCAAGCCTTCAGGCTGCAAAACAGGCATGTCCTTCATCGAATGGACCGCAATATCAATACGACCTGCAATCAATGCTTCTTCGATTTCCTTGGTGAACAGCCCCTTGTTTCCGATTGTCTTGAGCGCGATGTCAGCGTCAATCAACGCCCGATCATCCCCCGTCGTTTTGATAACCACAATCTCGAACGCATCCGCTGACAGATCGAAGGCTTCCATCAATCGGTCGCGGGTTTCATGGGCCTGCGCCAACGCAAGCGGTGATCCACGTGTGCCAATTCGAAACGGCGCACTAGATGTTGGTAAGGTCAGTGTCATACACGCGTTCTACGCAGCGCGGCTGATGTTGACAACGGCCTTCGTTCTTGAAACCACCGACCTGCAACCAAACGGACATCATCCCATGACCCAAGAAAAAACTATTCTGCGCGCCCTTGCCGGTGAAACCCTGCCAACGCCGCCGATCTGGATGATGCGACAGGCGGGTCGTTACCTACCTGAATACAAGGCAACGCGTGCTCAAGCGGGTGACTTTTTGTCGCTGTGCTATAACCCCGAACTCGCAGCCGAGGTAACGCTGCAACCCATCCGCCGCTACGGGTTTGACGCGGCCATCCTATTTGCCGACATCCTACTGTTGCCGCAAGCCTTGGGCGCTGATCTATGGTTTGTCACGGGCGAAGGTCCACGTCTATCCACCATCACCACGGCGGATGAACTGGCAGCACTCAAACCGCTCGATGCAATCCACGACACGCTGAACCCGATCTATGAAACCGTCAAAATCCTACGGGCCGAACTCCCTTCCGAGACAACGCTTATTGGTTTCGCAGGCGCTCCATGGACAGTCGCAACCTATATGATCGCGGGCAAAGGAACGCCGGATCAGGGGCCGGCCCACTTGCTGAAATCCGAAAACCGCCCCGTTTTCGAAGGGCTGATCCACCGCATAACCGAAGGCACAATTGATTATCTTTCAGCTCAAATCGACGCAGGCGCAGAGGTCGTAAAACTATTCGACAGCTGGGCTGGTTCGCTTGAGGGTGATGACTTTCTTCAGTTTTCGATCAAGCCGATTCAGACAATCGTTTCTGCGCTCAAGGCGAAATACCCGCATGTGCCGATCATCGCCTTTCCGCGCGGCGCGGGTGATCGCAACATTGGTATGCATGCCGCCACTGGCGCTGATTGTATCGCCCTTGACGACGGAGTGGATGCAGAATGGGCTGCAGAACACGTGCAGGTCGATGGCTGTGTTCAGGGTAATCTGGCTTCGCGTCACATGGTCACAGGGGGTCAGGATCTGATCACTGAAACACGGCGGATCTGCGACGCATTTTCAAACGGGCCTCATATCTTCAACCTTGGCCACGGGATCACACCAGATGCGAATCCAGACAATGTGCAACTGATGATTGATACAGTGCGCGGCGGCTAATTCTTTTGGCCAAAAATACCGCGGGGGAGCCGCATCGCGGCGGGGGCAGCGCCCCCAGTCTACATCAATGCCACTTGGCCATCGGTGGCAGGCTCATCAACACCGCGTTGGCGTCATGCCCTGTCGTTAGACCAAATTTGGTGCCACGATCGTATACTAGGTTGTATTCAGCATAGAGGCCGCGGTGCACCAACTGCGCATCCTTATCCGCATCCGTCCATGCAGTTTTACGGCGCTTTTCAACCAACGGCACGTAAGCGGGCAAAAACGCGCGGCCAATATCTTGGGTCAGGGCGAAATCCGCATCCCAATCGCCGCTGTTACGGTCATCCATGAAAATGCCACCAACACCACGGGCGCGATTGCGGTGGGGAATATAAAAATACTCATCCGCCCACGCCTTCAATTCGGGATACAAATCTACCCCATGCGGATCAAGATGCGCCTTTTGCGTTTCGTGAAAATGCGCAGTGTCTTCGTCGTATTCCAGACACGGGTTCAGGTCTGATCCACCCCCGAACCACCATGCATGCGGGGTCCAGAACATGCGCGTATTCATGTGCACAGCAGGTGCATGCGGGTTTTGCATATGCGCCACAAGCGAAATGCCAGATGCCCAAAACCGCGGATCGCTTTCCATGCCGGGCACGCCACGCGCGGCCATCGCTTTTTGCGCGGCCTCTCCAAGCTGTCCATGCACGGTTGACGTATTCACACCAACTTTTTCAAAAACACGGCCGCCCCGCATGACCGACATCAACCCACCGCCCGCATCACTGCCGTCTTCAGCAGTCCGTGCTGTCTTGGTCTGTTCAAATTTGCCAACAGGGAAATCGGCCGTAGGGCCAGCATCCTGCGTCGCTTCCAGGCCTTCGAACGCAGCAATGATGTCATCCCGCAAGGCTTCAAACCATGCGGCAGCTTTGGTTTTCTGATCAGAAAAATCATCAATCATCACGGGACCCTCTTTTTGATAGGGGCACTGATACGCCGCATCGTGCGCGATCACAACGCAGGGTGCGGACATGTCGCATCACTTGCAGTCAGCTACAGACCCATTTATCGCATCGCCAACACTGAACCAGAGGGTCGCGTTTTGACAATCCAAATACCAGCTTGGGTCGATGGCATTTTGCAGCCAGTTGAAAAGCTGTCCGTGCATTTGCAGGGACTGCGTCACAAGGCCGTTTCCGTTTTCGTCATCAGCGATGACAAAATTCTGATCCAGCAACGTGCGCTTCATAAATACCATACACCCGGACTGTGGGCGAACACCTGTTGCACCCATCCGCATTGGGGCGAAGACCCGATGGACTGCGCAGCCCGTCGGTTATCCGAAGAAATGGGCATAACAGGTCTATCGCTGCAACCGCGCGGGCAAATCGAATATCGCGCCGATGTTGGGGGTGGTATGATCGAACACGAAGTCGTTGACCTTTTCTGCGCCAACGCACCCAGCGATCTATCAATGCGCCTCAATCCTGACGAGGTCGCGCAAGCCAGTTGGATCAGCCTCGGTGACTTGCAAGCAGACGTTGCCAAGAACCCCATGCAATTTACGCCGTGGATGCGCATTTATCTGTCTGAACACGCTGACCGGATATTCTCAAACAGCCATTGATCATTGTGGGCGAAGCACATTGCTGCGATACCACTTTTTATGCCGCAAAAATTCAACAGCTTGCACGCCCTGCTCCACCATGGCTTTGATGCCGTGATCGACGTACGCAGCCCGTCTGAATACAGCCTCGACCACATGCCCGGTGCGATAAACCTGCCCGCTTTGTCCGACGATCAACGCGCCCAAGTTGGCACAATGTTCAAACAAGTCAGCCCCTTTGATGCGCGCAAACTTGGCGCCAGCCTTGTGGCGCGGAACGTAGCGGACCATGTTGCAGGAACGCTTGCCAAATTTGACGGATCATGGCGACCACTTGTTTATTGCTGGCGCGGCGGCCAGCGATCAGGGTCGTTTACGATGATCTTGCAACAAATCGGCTGGCGGGCTGATACGGTTGACGGCGGATATACCGCATGGCGTCGTGCCGTGAAATCGGCACTTTACGACGAAGATATTCCGCACCGGTTTGTCTTACTCGATGGAAACACAGGAACCGCAAAAACCGCGATCCTCGCAAAATTAGCGATACGCGGCGTACAGGTCATTGATCTTGAAAGCCTTGCCGGGCACCGTGGGTCATTGCTAGGTGAAACAGAAGGTGGCCAGCCCCACCAAAAAGGATTTGAAACCGCGCTCGCCGTTGCGATTGATGGGTGCGACCCAAGCCGCCCTATCGTGTTAGAGGCTGAAAGCAACAAGATCGGCCGCATCAATCTTCCGCCACAGGTCTGGGCCAAAATGACCCAAGCACCGCGCATCATGATCACCGCGCCAATGGCTGCGCGGGCAGCTTTTCTAACGCGCGCCTACACCGACATTATTGGCGATCCTGACCGGCTGATCGAACGACTTGGTCCGCTGCGTTATGTCCGTGGTCACGGGGTTGTTGATGCATGGCTTGCGCTTCTTGCCGATGATGAACATACCGCACTTGCAACAGCATTGATGGAACAACACTACGATCCCGCCTATGCAAAATCACGCGCGCAGTTGGGCGCAAATGTCATCGGACAAATTGACGTCGACGCACTAGATGACACAGGCCAGGACGATGCCGCACAACAGATCATGGCCGTTCTGTCAGCACTTTAACAACGCCTGTTCCTTCCTCAATCTGACCGATAATCGCGGCATTCATTCCTGCGGACTTGAGCGAACCTAACAGTCCCACCGCATGATCAGGGTCAACCGCCGCAAGCATTCCGCCCGCTGTTTGTGGGTCAAACAATAGATCAGCTAACGGCCCTTCGGCTCCGAACACCGGCCCCGCACCGGCACGATTGTCGGCAAACAAGCTGGACTGTATGCCTGACTTTGCCAAATCAAAGGCCCCTTTCAGAACCGGCACAGCGTTCAACCAAAGTGTTGCATCAACGCCCGATGCCTCGCAAATTCCACCCAAATGTCCTGCAAGTCCAAAGCCTGTTACATCAGTCATCGCATGGGCATCACGCAGTATTCTGGCCGCCTCGGCTTGACCCACTTGCATATGATCCAGTGCTGCTTGCACATCTGCACCGCGCGCTTGGCCAACCATTTCGGCGGCCATGATCACGCCAGTTCCAATCGGTTTTGTCAGGATCAAAGCATCACCGACCTTTGCGCCAGCGATTGTAATAGGTGGCTGATCGCACAAACCAGTGACAGTAAAACCAACGGTGAATTCATCACCCATTGACGTATGTCCGCCCACGATTTCTGCGCCAGCATCGCGCACAACATCGTGGGCAACTTGCATAATCTCGGCCAAGCTTCGCTGCTGTAGTGCTGCATCCATTCGCGGCAGTATAATGTTGATCGTCACCGCTTGTGGGGCCGCCCCCATCGCCCATGCATCGCCCAGCGCATGCACTGCGGCGATGCGTGTCATGACAACCGGGTCGTTGGTAAAGCTGCGCAAATGATCCGTGGTCATGACCTGACGTTGTCCACCGGTGCGCAAAACCGCTGCGTCATCACCTGCAACAAACTCCACGTCATCACGCACCGGCGCAGGCAATGCGCCCAGCACCTCTCGCAATGCACCGCGACCAACCTTTGAACCGCAGCCGCCACACATTGGTTTTCCACCGATTGCGTCTTGGCCAAGCGCGATTTCACGCGGGAGGTCCGATATCGCCATTTGCGGCAAGTTGTCGAATTGATCCATGAACTTGCGGTCAATCTGGTCTTTCCAGCGCCACAACACTGACCCCGCCATCGCGGTACCAAATTTTTCGGCCAAAGCATGTTTCCGACCAAGAGAGATCAGCTTTAGATAATCTGCTTGCGGTTTATAGTTTTTAAGCGAAGAGCCAGACAAAATCGCACGCAGGTTGTGGGTCAAAACAGGGGCTTGGCGCACGGCAAATACACCTGCCTTAGGGCGCGGTGATTCTGACATATGGGCGCAGTCCCCCACAGCAAAAATCGCAGGGTCAGAAGTCTGCAATGTAGGGCCGACAACGATAAAGCCGTCTTTCATGTCCAGGCCGATGTCCGATTGCCAATCATGGGGCTTGGCGCCCGCGGCCCCACTGACAAATCCTGCCTCGATCAAACGCCCATCCGCCAATCGAACGCCATCTATCGTTACCGAAACAACATCCGCCCCCTCTAGGATTGCGACACCGCGATCATGCAATGCCGCCTTCATCTTGCGCCGCGCCTTAGCACCCAAGTCTTTCAGGATCTCACCACGATCAATCAGCGTCACACCAGTATTCTGCGCCAAGGAGAATTGCATGGCCATTGCAAGCTCTGCGCCCGCAACGCCGCCGCCAATGACCGCCACCTTTGGGTCTTGCGCCGATGTCCGAAAGGCATCCCATTTGCTTGCGAATGGTCCAAGCGGTTTTGCAGGTGTTCCAAATTCGGAGAACCCATCTAACGACGGCATGGCAGATGTGATGCCCACATCAATGCTTAGCGCGTCAAACGCGACATCAGATCGCCCTTCAACGGCGACCGTACGCGCCGATGAGTCTACACTCGTCGCTGCACCGAAGATGAGCCGCGCTCCGGCAAAACGGCACAGCTTTACCAGATCAATATCAAGCTCATCGCGGCTGTAATGCCCCGCAACAAATCCTGGAAGCATCCCAGAATATGGCGCCGTTGGCCCTGGATTGATAACTGTTAAGCGCACCCCAGCAAGCGGGTTCATTCCCCATTTGCGCAGCACAAGGGCATGTGTGTGCCCCCCGCCAATCAGCACGAGGTCACGGGTCAGGGGAATTTGATGCATTGTCATAGCGTGTCTATAAACCATCCACCCCTTACGGGACCAGCCATTGCCCACGCCAATCACTTGCCCGTGAAAAAATGGCCCTTCGATGATCATCGCCCAAGTGCAAAACTTCTAGCGTGGTCACGGCGCAGTCCACCACGGCAAATGCATTTTGTTCTGCTAATTTGGAATATCCCAGTGCTTCTGGAATTGGCGAACCCGTCTTTGGATTAGCCCCGTAAGCCCCGCGTGCTGCATCCGGAATCGCATCCCAAACATTGGCAACAGCTTCACCCGTTTTTATCGTGGCAGATGCCAAAATACGCAGCTGTAATTGATGATTTGGCATCCAACATAATAGGCTGATTTGTCCGCCTTTCGCAATTTCCTGAATTTTGGACGATCGTATATCTGTATGGAACTGCAACTCGCGTTTTCTACTATCGCTGTCTCTTAGAACAACTGTGCGCTGTTGGGGTCGACCCGTTTCATCAACAGTCGCCATCGACCACAAACGAGCGTCTGAACGCGCTGCAATCATGCCCCACGCCGTTTCAGACAAGCCAAGCAATGTTTCAAACCAATCATTCATAGCCCGTCATCTCCAAATATCCGCGGCCACTATGTGACCCTGAAATGCGCACTGGTCCTTCCCAATACGGAACAGATGTTGCCATCCAACTTTGTGTGTTGATTGCGGCAACTGTCGCGTCCAACCCAAGGGCGGGCAATGTGACTTGCCATGTTGTTGGCACGCGTCTGTTTGCAACGTCTGACCAATCTTTCGCAACAGCCTGAAATGCACCATTCGGGAACGCAGTCGTTTGGCCATCAGGCATAATCAATGTGGCTTGGGTATAGGTGTCGGCACCCCGCAACTGGAACCCCATCAGTTTTGATCCATCATCAAACGACAATGAAAACCAATCCCATCCAGTCTGGTCAGCGGCCAATGGCTGAGAAGACCATTCCCGATCAAGCCAAGCCTGACCAGTCACCTGCACAGGGCCATCAGGCAACGTCAGGGACCCAATGATTTCAAAAAATGGTTGTGAAAAATAATAAGAAGCCTGCCCGCTTGCTGACTTCACCGAATACCCGTCCCGGCCGTGAAATACTCTTGGGCCGTTCGTTTTCATGGCCATGTCATAGGTAAAATCGGGGCCGGCTGCGCGCAGAACCGCACTGTCATCGGAACCGGAAAATTGCCACTCATCAATCCAAGCCGTGAACGGATCAGCCGTGACCCCGGCCTGCCCGACACCACCCCGCGCCAGACGTTCGGTGACATAGTGGTTATCGGGCGTCGTGACGGCGGCATGACCCATCCAAAGCTGCGGACTGGACCAGCCAGCCCCTTCAGTCGGCGCCAAGGCGGAGCGAAACAAAGTCCACTGCAATCCATAATCCCGTCCGTCGTCATCAGTCATATTGGCAGTCAGATACCACCATTCAATGCGATAATCGGGGTGCGATCCATCATCGCGTGGGAATACAAAATCGTGGTCTGGACTTGGAATTGAAAATCCCTCGCTTTCCCCCCCCAATCCAGCGAACCCCTGCGCCAAAGCTCCAAACGGAAGAAGCAAAAGGAAAATCAGAATTCTAGCGTTCATTTGAAAACACCTTCAACAGATCAGCCGGCGGCGTGCGCGACAATTTGATCGCGGGCCACATCGCGGCAACCACCGCCGCCGCAACCGCGAATGCGCCCAGCTGCGCATAGGCCAACGGAAACACATACATCGGCAATCGCCACCCGAATGCAGCAACATTCACGACCGCCAGTAAAACCCAAGCCAGCGCAAGACCAAGCGGCAACGCCAGCACACCTGTCAACACCGCCAACATGACCGTGCGTATCAGTTCAAGCTGACCCAATCGTTTGCGGGTAAGGCCCATTGCCCATGCTGGTGCCAACTGCGGAACACGCATCGCGGTAAGTGTCAGCAAGCTCATCAAAATTGCGAAACCCGCGACGGCAAGTGTCAGGATATTCAGCGCAGTTGTCACTGTGAATGTCCGGTCAAACACACCAAGGGAATAGGCCTTGATTCCAGCTTGGTCGATCATCGTGTCTGGCGAAAGCCCAAGGTTAGACTGCAAATCGGCCCTCAAACCATCAACATTTTCTGGGGGCAGCCGCAGACCAAATTGCACGGCTTCTTCGGATGGGAAAAGTGCCCTGAACAACTGTTCTGAGATAATCGCCTGCCCTATCGGGTTGCCGTAATCACCATATACCCCCGCGATCGCCAGTTCCGTCTCGCGAACAAACACAGTGTCGCCGATGCCCAACTTTGCACCACGTGATAGTTGTTCGTTGATCAATATCGCTTTGCCATTATGCACGCTGGTCCATGTATCCGTCATGGAATCGAGAAACGCCCAGTTGTCGCGATAGGTGGCGTGATCCTTAGCCCCGAAAACCTCTGTCGGGCGACCGGAAATCGTGATTTGCGTGGACACAATCGGCAGAATGGCGTCCACACGTGGCGTCACATATGCGACAAAATCAACGGCTTGGGTGGGGTCATTAACGGTGACGTAAAGCTCGGATGCCAAACGTTGATCTAGGAACCCGACAAAGGTTAACCGAAAACTGCTCACCATTGTGGACACGCCGACATTTGCGGCCATTGCAAGCAGCAACGCCATCAATGCCAGAGACAGTCCGGGAAGTTGCTGCCGTGTGTCCGCCCAGAACCATGATGCCTCCACGCCATTGGCCTGCCGTTCAGCAAATGATAAAATCAGGCTTAAAATTGCGGGCAACAGCAATGCGGACCCAACCAATAGGCCGCCCAACAAGACAAAACCGGCAATGATGCCGCTTGTCCAAATTGACAAAATTCCAGCACCGGTCAGCAGCACAATGGCAACGACCACCTGAAGCGCCGCGCCGCGGCCAGCCATCACACTAAGCGCCCTAGGCTGGGCACCTGCAAGCAACGGCATTCTGGACAATCGCCAAAGCGATGAACCACCAGCGAACAATGTGCCGCCAACGGCAATACCCATTCCAGACAGCCACCAAACCGGGCGCAGTTGAAGCGTGCCTGACACATCAGCCCCATATAGCCCGCGCAACGTGGCAGCCACATCGGGCAACAACAATCCCGCGATCAGATAACCAAGCCCGACCCCGACCGCACCAGCGATCACCGCCAATCCGATCAGTTCAATCCCGATAAGAACGACCAGATAATGCAAAGGTGCACCAAGTGCGCGAAGCGTGCGCACCGTGCCACGCCGCTGTTCAAATGCAAGACCAATGGCCCCGTGCACAATGAAGATGCCAACCGCAAAAGAAAGCAGGCCGAACGCCGTCAGGTTCAAGTGAAAGCTGTCCGTCAACCGTGCAATGTCCGACCCTGCTTGAGCTTTCTCAACGATTAGTTCAGGCGCCGCTAGAGTTAGGGGTTTTTGCCCGATCGGTTGCACAGGCAAAATGATCATCGCGTCAAGTTCGCCCACGCGCCCCAAAAGCGTTTGCACAATCCCAATATCGCCAATGGCCGTCCCAGGCGCGAGGCTTGGTTCAATCCGCGCACCGGTTATTTGCACATCCGGCGCAGCGATTATCTGCCCACCCGATTGAATAAACAGCTGCAAATCCTGTGCGTTGACCGCACCAATCGGGGCCAAACCTTCGGGCGCCGTCAATGGGTCAATTCCGATCAAGCGCGCGTCTTCATACCGCCCTTCAATTACTGGGCTGACAATCCAACCAGCACGACGCAATGCGATATATTTTGCTTCTAAGATTGGGCGACCATCGCTGCGGACAAGCCTGTCATACTGCGCCTCTCCCAACGTTTCGGCGGCTTGATCATAGCTGGCACGGGCTTCTGCGTTTATGGCTTGCACGCCCGACCAAAGCGCCGTGGCAAGCGCCAATCCTGCAAGCAATGTGAACAACTGCAACGGATTGCGCCGCCAGTGACCCCACAATGCTGACAGGATCGCCAAGGTCATTCGATACGGCCCGCGCGCAAATGGACTTGCGCATCAAGCTGATCTGCCAAGCCGCGCGAATGGGTCACCATCAATAGCCCCGCGTTTGTCTCGGCCACCAATTCACACAGAACCGCCATGACATCTGCGGCTGTGTCTTCATCAAGGTTACCAGTTGGTTCATCGGCCAAAACTAGCTTTGGTCGTGGCGCAATGGTGCGGGCAATCGCAACACGCTGTTGCTGTCCACCCGACAGCTGTTCTGGGTATTTTTCGAGCTGTTCACGCAGTCCCAACCGCTCGCAAAGGTTGCTGACCCAAGACTTGTCATAGCAATCCGCAAGCCGCGCTTGGAACGCGATATTCGCGGAAATTGTCAGGCTGGGAATAAGGTTGAACTGTTGAAACACAACACCAACAGTCCCCCGCCTCATGGCTGCCCGCCGATTATCATCCATTTGTGTCACGTCAGCACCGTTGATGAATATTTCACCCTGATCGGGCACGTCCAACCCACCAATTAGATGCAGCAACGTGCTTTTCCCGCTGCCAGATTCGCCTGTCAGTGCAAGTGATCGACCGCTTTCCAATGATAGGTCGACCCCGCGTAATACCGCGATGTCTTGGCCTGCAACTGTATAGGATTTCTGGATGTTTCGGGCATTGAGAAGCATGTTTGGTGACCTTTTGTTACCTTCAAGATAACGCAAGACCGCAGATAGGAAAGGCTATGTGCCCATCAATTCCACACGGTTACCAACAGGGTCAAAAACAAAAAATCGCGCAACGTCTGGCAAGCTGCGGTCCCATGAAACAGTGACGCCAACTTGGGTCAATGAATTCGCAAGTGCGGCCAAGTCTGAAACGACAAAAGCGGAATGCGCTTTGGTCGCGGGCGCAAAGGAGGGGTCGACGCCAAAGTGCAGATTTACGTCTCCAGATTTCATCCACAACCCGCCGCGCCCCTGCAGTGGCAACGGTTTTGGAACCTCGGCAAATCCAAGCTGTTCGTAGAACGATCGAATGGTGTCTTCAGCACCTTTGGGGATCGCAAGTTGGATGTGATCAATTTTCGAAATCATACCCCATCCTACAGAACCAGTAAAAATCGTCGAGCGATTAAGGTAATTCTTAATGATTGCCTTCGGAGGCATTAAGGAATTGGCAATCGAGTTCTTACTAATCTCTTTTCATGGGTCGGGAACACACAACCAGCAAAGAGGCACATCATGGACACCACCAAAGCACGCTACAAAGTTTTGAAACTGCAAGAAACGCATAAGGATGAAATTGGTCGCACATCCGAGGCGGCGACGATGTTCCGGCTTTGGTCATTGTTGTCGGCTGATCAGGGCGTGCGTGATCTTACTGTTGGGCATCGCAACATCATCTGAGCTATCCAAGGGGGCGACTGATTTTGCCCCCTGACACACACCCATCATCCAAGTGACCCCACGTTTTTATGGCCAGCTTTGTCTTGGGCGATAAGCTGGGCAAAATCACGAAGGATGACATGATGACCGATATTGTAATTTTGGGTGGCGCACGAACAGGGATTGGCGGCTTTGGCGGCGCATTGGCTGGCACGACACCGATCGATCTTGGCACCACTGTTGCCAAGGCCGCGCTGGAACGGTCCGGTGTTTCACCCGATCAAATTGGCCATGTTGCGATTGGTCACGTCATCAATACAGAGCCACGCGATATGTATGTATCCCGTGTGGCCGCAATGCAGGCTGGCATCCCCGAAAGCACGCCATCGATGAACGTAAACCGCCTTTGTGGGTCTGGTGTGCAGTCCATTATTTCGATGGTCCAATCCCTTCAATTAGGTGATGCAAACTTTGCCCTTGCAGGCGGATCCGAGAACATGAGCCGCAGCCCCTACATCATTTCCGATCAACGCTGGGGCGCAAAAATGGGTGACGTAAAAACCCAAGATATGATGCTTGGCGCGTTGAACTGCCCCTTCGGAACAGGTCACATGGGCGTCACCGCCGAAAACGTAGCGCGTGAACACGACATCACCCGTGCGGATCAAGACGCATTTGCAATGCAAAGTCAGGAACGTGCCGCCGCCGCGATTGAGGCCGGTTATTTTGAAAGCCAAATTACGCCTGTGAAGGTGCGCGTGAAACGCGAAATGGTCGACTTTATCCATGACGAACACCCAAAAACCACGACGCTGGAAAAACTTGGTGGATTGCGTCCCGTTTTTGAAAAAGACGGCACTGTTACAGCCGGAAACGCATCTGGTTTGAACGATGGTGCTGCTGCGATTGTTTTGGCAACAGCGGATGCAGCGAACGCCGCCGGGCTTACACCAAAATTCCGTATTCTGGGCTATGCTCATGCAGGCGTCCGGCCAGAGGTTATGGGTATCGGTCCTGTGCCTGCTGTTCAAAACCTGCTCGCCAAAACTGGGTTGTCAGCCTCTGATTTCGACGTGATCGAAAGCAATGAGGCGTTCGCGTCTCAAGCCTTGGCCGTCAGCAAAGAGCTCAACTTTGATCCCGACCGCGTGAACCCCAATGGCGGGGCAATCGCACTTGGTCATCCAGTCGGGGCGACAGGTTCGATCATCACGATCAAGGCAATGTATGAGTTGGAACGCATCAACGGTAAACGCGCATTGGTCACGATGTGCATTGGTGGCGGTCAGGGTATCGCGCTTGCGATTGAACGGATTTAGGTCGGGTAATCACGCAAGAAAACGGGTTTGTCAGCTGACGACAAATCCGGATCAAAGGCGTAGCCGCCGCTGTTAAAACCAAGAATGTCATCTGGGTTCGTCAAACGGTTTTCGACGACATAACGGGCCATCGCACCCCGTGCGCGTTTTGCGAAAAACGACACGATACGTGGTCGATCATCTTTGACTTCCATGAATTGGGGTGTGATGACCCGCAACTTCAACGCCTTGCGATCTGCTGCTCCGAAATACTCTTGGCTGGCGCAATTTATCAGCGTGTCCGCGCCAACAACTTCTGCGCGGGCATTCAGCTCCTTTGCAACGGTATCGCCCCAATAGTCATAAAGCGATTTACCACGCCGCGTCTTCAAGCGACTGCCCATTTCCAAACGATATGGCTGGATCGCATCCAACGGTCGCAGCAAACCGTATAGGCCCGAAAGAATGCCGAGATGGTCTTGCGCCCATGACAAATCATCTTCGCTCAAGGTTTTGGCCTCTAACCCCTGGTAGGTATCACCGTTAAAGGCCAGCGCCGCCGGCTTTACCATTTCGGCTGTGGGGTCGGCCACGAATGCCTTGAACCGGTCGCGGTTCAAGCGGGCAAGATCGTCTGAAATGCTCATCAACCCTTTCAATTCGGTTAGGGTCAGATTGCGCGCGGTTTTGGACAATCGCACCGCGTCCTCTTGGAAAGCGGGGGCCGTGGACGCAATGTCTGTAGGCGTCATATCGAGGGATTTGGCAGGGGAGATTACAACAAGCATCACGCTGCCCCTTTCAACGAGACACCTGCTGACTGCATTGCATCCGTGGCATTTTTCAATGATCCGTCAAAGTCGATCGCGCGGCATAGATCCATATCAACCGAGACCGTGAAGCCTAGTTTTGCGGCGTCAACTGCCGAATAGTGAACGCAAAAATCAGTCGCCAAACCGACAAGGGTCACCGCGTCGATGCCGCGGGTCCGGAGGTATCCTTCCAACCCCGTCGGCGTTTTGTGATCGTTTTCAAAGAATGCGGAATAGCTGTCGATGGCAGGATTGTAGCCTTTGCGCACGATCATATCAGCCTGATCTGTAGACAGGTCAGAATGGAATTCTGCCCCATTTGATCCCTGGATGCAGTGATCTGGCCACAACACTTGGGGGCCATAGGGCATTTCGATCAAACTCATCGGCGCGGCATCGTGGCTACTCGCGAAACTGGAGTGACCCGCGGGGTGCCAGTCTTGCGTCAAAATGACAGCGTCGAACCGCGGCATCGCTGCGTTGATGGCCGCGATGATGTCGGCTCCACCCGAAACGGCCAAGGCACCGCCTGGGCAGAAATCATTTTGAACGTCAATCACCAGTAAGGCATGCATCGGCCAAGTTCCTTTATCCGTTGTCACTGGCTAAGATAGTGCGCCACTCTTGGCAAGCAATCCGCTTGGCAGCGCCAGCCAGATCGCGTATCCCCGCGCGTCTTACCCCTCGTTGAAAGTCTCGCGCATGAATACCCTTGGCATCGATTTTGGCACGTCTAACACCTCTGCTGCTGTTTTGGTCAACGGTCGCGCTCATCTTATTGAGGTAGAAGCAGGTCGCAACACACTGCCAACATCCATCTTTTTTGACTACCACACCGGTGCAACAACTTATGGTTCGGCTGCGAATGCCGCGCTGATTGACGGTCGCGAAGGGCGGTTTATGCGCGCTTTGAAATCTGTTCTTGGAACGCCACTCATGCGCGAAGAACGACAGATTCATTACGAGCGATTGACCCTGATCGAAGCAATCTCGCGCTTTCTGACTATGATCCGCGAACGCGCAGAGGCCACGACTGGTATGCCGTTCACCCATGCCCTGTCTGGGCGGCCGGTGCGATTTCATTCAGCCAACGCCGAACGCAACGTCCAAGCAGAAATAGATCTGCGTGACGCCTATCTGATGGCGGGTTTTTCGCATGTTGATTTCATGTTTGAACCAGAGGCTGCGGCGCTTGCTGCTGGCCCTCTGCCAAAGGGGAAGCTGGGCCTCATCATCGACATTGGCGGCGGAACGTCTGACTTTTCCGTCTTTGAACGGCACGACCAAACGACCCGTATCATCACCAGCCATGGGGTCCGTGTTGGCGGCACAGATTTTGACAAGGCAATCAGCCTTACCCGGGTTATGCCATTGCTTGGACGAGGGTCTGACATTCGCAATGATATGGGCAGCGGGACGTATACTGCCCCGAATGCGATCTATAATGATCTTGCGTCTTGGGAAAAAATTCCGTTTCTCTATACGCCCGAAATGCGCCGCACCGCTGCATTATTTCAGAAAATGGGTTTGGAGAAACAGCCCTTCAAACGGTTATTCGATACCCTCGACATGGAGCTGGGCCACGACATTGCATTTGCGGTTGAGGCAGGTAAAATTCGCGCAAATGCCATAGATGGCGATAATGCAGCCATCGACTTGCGCACCATTGAACCGGATTTATGGGCGCGCATGAACGCGGCTGAATTGACCAAAACGCTTGAGCAGCACGCCGCTACTATTCGTGCCGCCGCGTTGCAAACAGTGTTTGATTCGGGGCTGACCCCTGACCAGATTGGTCAGATCGTTTTTGTGGGCGGATCCAGCCTGATGCAGGTGATTGAACAGACGATGATCGAGATTTTTCCAAGCGCCGAACTGGAACGCACAGAAGCGTTTACCGCTGTGGCCGACGGGCTTGCCATCGCTGCCGCCCGCTGACCACTTGATCGCAGCCCACAACGGGCGTATCTGGCGGGCATGTATATTGTTGCTGCACTCTATCACTTCACCCGTTTTAACGACACCGCCGCGATCCAGGGGCCATTGCTGGACTTGTGCAAATCGCGCGGAATAAGCGGCACGCTTCTACTTGCGCCCGAAGGGATCAACGGAACAATCGCCGGGAACCGAGCAGGCATTGATGCTGTTCTTGATCACATCCGCGCCCTGCCCGGTTGTGCCGCTCTGGAACATAAAGAAAGCAGCGCGACTGTCCCACCGTTCCACCGGATGAAGGTCCGCCTGAAACGCGAGATCGTGACGATGGGCCAGCCAGATGTTGATCCCGCAACGACCGTCGGCAATTATGTGGACCCTGTCGATTGGAATGCGCTGATCCAAGCTGATGACGTTGTCGTCATTGATACGCGCAACGACTATGAGGTTGCGATCGGCACGTTTGAAGGGGCCGTCGATCCGCAAACGAAAACCTTTGGTGAATTCCCCGCTTGGTGGGAAGAAAACAAAGACCGCTTTCACAACAAGAAAGTTGCGATGTTCTGCACCGGCGGCATTCGGTGCGAAAAATCAACGAATTATCTGATCGGTCAGGGTGTAGAAGACGTATACCACCTAAAGGGTGGCATCCTGAAATACCTTGAAAACGTGCCGCAAGAAGACAGCACTTGGGACGGCGAGTGTTTTGTTTTTGATGCCCGTGTCAGCGTCGGGCACGGTCTAAAAGAGGGGCCGCATCTGTTATGTTATGCCTGCCGGCGTCCAATTTTGCCCACCGATCGCACGCGACCGGAATATGAGGAAGGTGTCGCCTGTCACCAGTGCGCAGAAGAAACATCCGAAGACGACAAGGCGCGTTTTCGCGAACGGCAAAAGCAAATAGCTTTGGCTAAGAAGCGCGGTTCTCACCATATCGGCGGACTGACCTAGGTGAGGATTGCGCCCCAAATACGCGCCCAAATTCTGGCGTTGATGATTGGGGCGGCTTGCGGGGTATTCGCATACATTTGCGGCCTGCCTTTGCCATGGATGCTTGGGTCGATGATGGGTGTGACGGTTGCATCAGTGGCTGGCGCGCCGGTGGCGGGACCCGATAGATTGCGCCCGCTGGTCATCCCTGTGATCGGTGTCATGCTTGGGTCAGCTATTCGACCAGAACTGTTCGAGCAAATCAGTGGTTGGGTCGTCACACTATTGATGCTGCCGATCTATCTGGGCATCGCATCAGGCATCTCATTTGCCGTCTATCGCAAATTGGGGCGCTATGATCCTGTCACGGCATTCTTTTCAGCGATGCCGGGTGGCCTGAATGAAATGCTGATCCTAGGAGGTGCCGCTGGCGGGGATGAGCGCAAGATTGCATTGGCCCATGCCGCCCGTGTGCTGCTTGTCATCTTGTTTGTGGCCCTGTTTTTCGGATTGTTCCTTGGGATCAGATCAGGAGCGAACACTGCGAACTGGATCTCGCTCTCAACGCCGACGCTAACCGATTATGCCTTGCTTATCGCCGCTGCGGTTATTGGACTCAAGCTTGGGAAAATTCTACGATTGCCCGCTGTGCCGGTGTTTGGCCCGATGATTGTCAGTGGTGTTTTTCATCTGATCGGCTGGGTGGAAATTGCACCACCATCAGTTTTTGTAATTATCGCTCAGGTCGTCATCGGCACCATAATTGGGACACGATTCATTGGTGCGTCCTTAGGAGAGATTAGGCGCGATCTGTCATTGGCGACCGCGGCGTCATGCCTAATGCTGATCGTCGCCGCAGGTTTTGCGACAGTCATAGCAATGGCGGCTGGCGTGACCTTGTCAGAGGCATTTCTGGCGTTTGCACCCGGCGGCTTGACGGAAATGTCATTGCTTACGCTCGCAATGGGGCAAGACGTGGCCTATGTATCGGCTGTACACATCATTAGGATCACACTGGTCATCGCGATAGCGCCTGCGTTATTCTCGGTGGTGCGCGGTCGGATCATCCAATAACGATGATCGTCTTCCCATCGGGTGTTTTCGTTGCTTCGGCCAAGCCATCAATCACCTGATCCAACGGTAATTCAACTGCAACATCTGTTGACCAGCGCCCATCAGCAAACCGTGTTTGCACGTCCCCAATGGCTGCCATTTGCTCGGCGGGTTTTGTATCGCGGAACCATTGGGTCAGCCAGAAACCTTCGATCCGTTTGCCCATAAATATCATTTGGCCCATCTGCGTTAAACGTGGCGCATCATTAGACAGTTTACCGTAACTGACCCAGCGGGCACGGTTTGGCATCATCGTGAACATGGTCTCGGAGGTCTGATCACAAACCGCATCAAGCATCATGCGCGGCTTTAACAATGACAGGGCATCTTTGGCGTTCACAACAAAATCCGGCGCTGTTGTATTCAACGTGATGTCAGCGCCAAGTTCTGCGTCGCGCCGCACCGTTGCGATGGTTTTCACACCCATATCACGGCCAAGGGCAATCATCAGCTTGCCAAGTTGCGAAGCTGCAGCCGTAATAATCACAGCATCGCCTGCATCGCGTGCCATCCCCATCATCGCACGAGCGGTCAGCGGATTAACGATTTGCGCTGTGCCATCGTTGTCCGAAATTGCAGGGTGCAGCGGGATGCAGGATGCGGCATCGACAACCGCATATTCGGCCCACGCACCAGTTGTTACAAACGCAACACGTTGCCCGATCAATGCATCCGGACCAGCAACCACATCGCCGCATCCTTCGAAACCGGCGACTTGGCCGCGCACGCGGGGCTGGCCGTATTCACCTTTGATAAAATGCAGATCAGACGGGTTTACCGCTGCGCGACGGACACGCACAAGCGCCTGACTATCCGTGATTTGCGGCACCGGAATAGTTGCAATTTTCAACCAATCGGCAGCGCGATCAATCGATGGTCCGGTGGACGTGCCCGCATAACCATCCCCCGTTTGAAGGACGGCTTGCATCGTTTTTGGCAAATCAGAAGTCAAGGTTTTCGACAGACAGTGCGTTGTTCTGGATGAATTCACGACGCGGTTCAACCACGTCACCCATCAGCTTGGTAAACAAATCATCCGCATCAGCAAGATCTTCAACCTTCACCTGCAACAGGGTCCGCGCATCAGGATCAAGCGTGGTTTCCCAAAGTTGATCGGGGTTCATTTCGCCAAGCCCTTTGTAACGCTGAAGCGACAAACCGCGCTCGCCCTCCTCCAAGATCGCGGCAAGCAAATCAAGTGGACCGTGGATCAGCTGATTGCGGTCTTTACGCACTAGCGTCGCTGGCGCTGCATAGACATCCTGCAGACCTTGGGTGAACGAACCGGTGCGACGGGCCTCTCCTCCACGCAGGATTTTTCCATCAAGCGTGCGAACCTCTTCTACGCCACGCAGCATACGCGCAAGGCGCATACCTTTATCTTGAGTGATGCGACCAGCCCAGCCGCGCTCCCATTCCTCTGCAATCAAGTCCAGACGTTTGGCGACGCGGTCAGCAGTGCCCTGCAGGTCATTGTCGACGACGCCTGGCACAAACGCACCTGCAATGGCGGCCTGCTCAAGAATGTGACGCGGATAATGCGTTGGGAATGCGGACAGAAGGTTTTTGAATTGGCGGGCCTCGTCGACAACACGGCGCAAATCGGCCCCGCTAATTTCCTCGCCATTGCCTTGCCGAAGGATCGCACCCTCTGACCCTTGTTCGATCAGGTAATCGTCCATTTCCGCTTGGTCCTTGAGGTAAACCTCTGACTTACCACGGCTAACTTTATAAAGCGGCGGCTGCGCGATATAGAGGTATCCACCCTCGATCAACTCGGGCATTTGACGGAAGAAGAATGTCAGCAGCAGCGTGCGAATGTGCGCCCCGTCAACATCCGCGTCGGTCATGATAATGACCTTGTGATAGCGCAGTTTTTCGATGTTGAATTCGTCGCGCCCGATCCCCGTGCCAAGCGCCATAACAAGGTTGCCAATTTCTTGGCTGCCCAGCATCCGGTCAAAGCGCGCACGTTCCACATTCAGAATTTTACCCTTAAGCGGCAAAATCGCCTGCGTCCCACGATCACGGCCCGTCTGGGCAGAGCCACCAGCAGAGTCACCCTCCACAAGGAAGACTTCGGTTTTGGACGGGTCTTTTTCAGAACAATCCTTCAGCTTGCCTGCAAGGAAATTCACATCCATCGCGGTTTTGCGGCGGGTCAGTTCGCGGGCCTTACGCGCAGCCTCTCGCGCCAATGCAGCCTCAACAATCTTGCCGACAACTTCACGGGCGATCTGCGGGTTTTCCTCAAACCATTCGGACAGCTTTTCACCAACGAGCGATTCCACAGCTGGGCGAACCTCGGACGAAACCAACTTGTCCTTCGTCTGGGATGAGAATTTCGGGTCAGGCACCTTGACCGACAGCACACAAGTCAGACCTTCGCGCGCGTCATCACCGGTAAACGACACTTTTTCCTTTTTCGCGATACCAGATGACTGTGCATAGGCATTGATCGTGCGGGTCAACGCACCGCGGAAGCCCGCCATATGTGTGCCGCCATCGCGCTGCGGAATGTTGTTAGTGAACGGCAGGACCATCTCGTTATAGCTGTCGTTCCACCACATCGCGACCTCGATACCGATGTCGTCTTTCTCGCCCTTCACATAGATAGGCTCTTCCATCACGGCGGTTTTGGAACGGTCGAGATATTTGACGAATTCCTTTACACCACCATCGTAATAAAGCTCGGTCCGCAGATGTTCAGCCGGGCGTTCATCGGTCAGAATAATCCGCACGCCGGAGTTCAGGAACGCAAGTTCGCGCAGACGCTTTTCCAAAGTCTCAAAAACATATTCGCGGTTACTGAATGTATCAACGGACGCAAGGAAGCGAACCTCGGTCCCCTTTCGGCCATTGGCGTCACCCTCAATCCGCAGGCTTTCAGTGGTATAGCCACCCTCAAACCGGGCATAGTGTTCCTTGTCATTGCGCCAAATGCGCAATTCCAAATAGTCAGAAAGCGCGTTTACAACGGACACACCCACACCGTGCAAACCGCCAGACACCTTATAGGAATTGCTGTCGAATTTACCGCCAGCGTGCAGCTGGGTCATAATGACCTCGGCGGCTGAAACGCCTTCTTCTTTGTGCATGTCGACCGGAATACCGCGTCCGTTATCACCCACCGAAACGGAACCGTCATCGTGGATAATCACGTAAACATGGTCGGCGTGACCGGCCAGCGCCTCATCAATACCGTTGTCGACCACTTCATACACCATATGGTGCAAACCAGAGCCATCATCCGTGTCGCCGATATACATACCGGGACGTTTGCGAACGGCCTCTAAGCCCTTCAAAACCTTGATAGAATCGGCACCATATTCGGCGTTCGGCTGCTGCTCGTCTGACATGCGGGTCTTCCTGTGTGTATTTCCCCTAAATATAGGGATTTTTCACAGGTTTGTCACGGCGAAACCCTATATTTTGCGTTACAAGAACGGGATTAATAGCCCAACCATAATTAGCAAAACGCCCGCTGTGATATTGGTTCTTCTCAGCGCCACAGGTGACGTCAAAAAAGACTTTGCGCGGTGGATAGATGCCGCCAAAACAAGGTTGCCCAATAGCGGGATAAGGAACGACACAAAGCAGATTATTGCGATGTCGAGCGCAGTCAGCGCAGTCAAATCAAAGAAACCTGGCAGCATTCCCATGTAGAACAGAATTGCCTTGGGATTGCCCAAAATCACTGCCAGCCCTGCCAAAAACCCGGCCCACATGCCTGGTCGTGTCAGGCGGCTGTCCGAGGCGATTGTTTTGCTGGCATTGCGCAAAACCAACCATCCCATCACTAGAAAGGTGGCACAGGCGACCCACTTCAGCGCAACCAGAAACCCGCCATAAACGCTGATGATCCATGATACACCAAGGATCGCCAAAAAGGGCCACAGCACATCGCCTATTACCACGCCCAAGGCCAGCGGCCACGCGGCCTGAAAACCGCCCGATAACGTGCGCGCTATCAGCGCGACCCAAACAGGACCAGGCGTCAGGAACAAGATTACAAGCGCGCCTGCGTATAACAGGATGTCGGTCATCGATAATGTCATGCAACAGCCCTAAAACGAGAAACCCAATAAGTCGACAGGTGCATCTGCATCCCACGCCAAATCCGTCAGCGGCATAACCATCACGTCTGAGCTTACCTTGGTTACAACGGCCCCTGTGGATGCGCCGTAAAGCTCCGTATAGGTCATGGGGTTGCCCGCCGCAAAGAAACCGTGACCTGCATAGATCGGGCGATCCCCCATTAGCACAAAGAACTGCGCGGCGCTGTCCTTGGCGATTTTAATCGCTTCTTTCAGCAAGGCGCTGGCGATGCCGCGGCCGCGTGTTTCAGGCGCCGTCGCAACCTCGGCCAAGCCAATGATCGACACCAACGCATCGCCCATCCGCACCGACCGATAGCAAAGCGCCATGTGTCCGATAATGGCGTCCCCGCTGCGCAGGATCAGCCGCAGGTGGTGGCGTTGCTGATGAAACGACCGATCCCCGAAACTGTCGTCAAACGCTGACAGCAGAAGCGCGTTGATCCGTGCCTCATCCGCTTGGGTCAGCTGCATTTCTGGGATCACTTCAATGTCCATTTTCATCCCTTTCAGTCAGGTTTGAAACGCCGTTTTGTTCAGCGACTTCCGCGTATTGGGCCCGCGCACCAAGCTCGGCAAACAGCTCTGGGCCCGTGCCCGTCATAAACGCCTGCGATCCCAAGGCACAAATTTCATCATAAAGCGCCGCACGTCTGCTTGCGTCCAGATGGGCGGCGACCTCGTCCAGCAACAAGATCGGTGGCGCACCAAAATCGCGGATCAACGCCCGTCCGTTGGCAAGGATCAAGCTGATCAACAATGCCTTTTGCTCGCCTGTTGAACAATCCTTGGCGGCGATCCCCTTTGCGGCGAATGTGCCCTGCAAATCGGCGCGGTGCGGCCCCATCAAGGTGCGACCAGCGGCGAGATCACGCGGACGACTGGCTTCAAATCCAGCGGACAGACTTGCGGCATCGCTTGGATCTTCGATTGCAGGGTCAGGGTGGATCAACGCCAACGACGCGGTTGGGAACACCGTTTCAGTGGCCCCTTGCGCGGTCATCAGCGCATCAACCGCGGCGCAGCGGTTCAGATGAATGCGCGCACCCGCCTCTGCCATCTGCCGTTCGATAGCGACATACCAATGACCGTCGCGCACCATATCCTTGAGCAGGCGGTTGCGTTCGCGCATCGCCTTTTCATAGGTCAATACTGCCTCTGCGTGGGTGGGTTCAAACGACAGGGTGGCCCGGTCTAGGAAACGACGGCGGCCTTCAGCCCCTTCGATCCACAGACGGTCCATGGATGGCACAAGCCACAACACACGCCCGACACGGCCCAAAGCGACCTGCGCGGCGGCCTTGCCATCAATACGCACCTGACGCGATGATCCCGGTTCCGCCCATGTTTCAAGCTCGTGGGTTTGGTGCAGCGACCGCATCTCTGCCTTGACCTTCCAGCCAAGCGACTCTGGCCTGCGGATCAGATCGTCGGGGGATGCGCGGCGCAGGCCCCGCCCCGGCGACAGTAACGATACGGCTTCTAGCAGATTGGTTTTGCCCGCGCCGTTAGCTCCGTAAATCGCGACAGGGCGACCGTCACACCCCAAGTTGGCGCGTTTATGCGACCGAAAATGTGAAAGCGTAATTTCAGACAAAGCGAGGGCCGACATGCACCGACCCTCAGCTTATCTGACAGTGTGTTGTTGACGTTAAACCCAACAACGGGCGCTTAGACCCGCATCGGCATCACGACATAGATCGCAGAGGTATCGTTCCCCTCGCGCATCAGGGTCGGGTCGCCGGATGAGTTGAACATAAACACCGCATTTTCGCGATCTACCTGACTGGCAATCTCTAGCAGGTATTTCGCGTTAAAACCAATTTCCAAACGCTCGTCCGAATAGGCGACGGCAAGCTCTTCTTCCGCCGCGCCGCTGTCGGGTGCGTTGACAGACAAGACCAATTTATCTTCGTCCAGCGATAACTTTACCGCACGGGATCGTTCGGATGACACGGTTGCCACGCGGTCAACCGCTTTTGCGAAATCGGATGCGTCGACCTCAAGCTTGCGTGTGTTCCCTTGTGGGATAACGCGCGTATAATCGGGGAACGTGCCGTCGATTACTTTGGATGTCAGTGTGATGTCAGGTGTCGCGAAACGGATTTTTGTCTCAGACACGGACACCGCGATTTGCATGTCGTCGTCATCCAGCAGCTTGCGCAATTCACCAACAGTTTTACGCGGCACAATCACGCCAGCCATGTCACCGGCGCCGGATGGTAAATCAGCGTCGATACGCGCCAAACGGTGGCCGTCTGTGGCCACACAGCGCAAAACTTTACCGCCGTCGCTGTCGGCGACATGCATGTATACACCATTCAGATAATAGCGCGTTTCTTCCGTAGAGATCGCGAATTTGGATTTGTCGAACAGGCGGCGCAACATCGGCGCGGGGGCCGAAAAATTCGCGGCATAGTCAGACGATGCCATCACAGGGAAATCTTCGCGCGGCAACGTCGCAAGCGAGAAATTGGAACGGCCTGCTTCAATCGTCAAACGGCCCGAGGTTCCGTCTTCGGTCAGTGTAACCAACGCACCATCGGGCAGTTTGCGCACAATTTCATTGAGCGTCACAGCAGAAACCGTCGTGGCACCAGCCCGAGTTACTTGCGCGGGGGCACGATCAACAACTTCAATATCAAGGTCAGTTGCGCGGAACTGTACGCTATCGCCTTCGGCCTCGATCAAAACGTTGGCCAAAATCGGAATTGTATTGCGGCGCTCGACCACGGATTGGGCCTGTGCAACTGCCTTTAAAAGGCTTGCGCGTTCAATACTCAGTTTCATGTCCCATGCTCCGCATATCTGATGTGGGTTTACCCATTCGGGATGGGCAAGCTACCGCATTTACCGCCGTTCTCAAGAGGCTTTGTTAGACAGTCTCTGACTGTGGCAATGAGGTCAAGTGCGCCTTATTCGGAAAGGGCGCGGCGCAACAGTTCCAAATCGTCAGCGATTTGACTGTCAGTGGCCTTCAATTCCTCAATCCGACGCACGCCATGCATGACTGTGGTGTGATCACGACCGCCAAAACGACGGCCGATTTCAGGCAGCGAACGGCTGGTCATATGCTTGGCCAGATACATTGCCATCTGGCGCGGGCGGGCATATGTGCGGATCCGTTTTGGCCCAATCATTTCAGACAAGCGAATGTTGTAATGCTCTGAAACGCGGCGCTGGATTTCTTCAACGGTGACCTTGCGATCAGACGCTTTCAGCACGTCAGACAAACAGTCTTGGGTCAATTCAAGCGTGATTTCACGGCCAACAAGGGACGCAAACGCGAACAGGCGTGTCAACGCACCCTCAAGCACGCGGACGTTTGTAGAAATACGGTGGGCCAGAAACTCAAGCACGCCTGTAGCGATATCAAGGTTCGGATACTGCGCACGGTATACATCAACCTTCGACTGAAGGATGCCCAAACGCAATTCATAGTCGGTCGGGTGCAAATCAACGACAAGACCACATTGCATCCGTGATTTGATACGTTCCTCGAGGTCTTTGATTTCGCCCGGGGCGCGGTCGGCAGAAATGATGATCTGCTTTCCTGCGTCTACAAGGGCGTTGAAGGTATGAAAGAATTCTTCTTGTGTGCTGTCCTTGCCTGCCATGAATTGCACGTCATCAACCATCAGAACATCAACGGACCGAAACAGCTGTTTAAAATCCATCATTTTGCGGTCGCGCAAGGCGGTGATGAAACGGTACATGAACTGTTCGGCTGACAGATACAGAACGTTCAATTCAGGGCTGCGGCGCTGAAGTTCATGTGCGATGGCATGCATCAAGTGGGTCTTACCAAGCCCGACGCCACCATAAAGAAACAGCGGGTTAAAAGTCACAGGGCCACCTTCGGCCACGCGACGAGCAGCAGCATTCGCAAGCTCGTTTGGTTTTCCGACAATGAATGTGTCGAATGTGAAACGCTGGTCAAGCGGAGCACCGGCAATCTCATCCACGCGGGTCGGATTGGGGGCCGCGGATGTCGGACGTTTTGCGGATCGGGCGGCGCCTGACGCCTTGAACACCAATCGCTGAACAGGTTGGCCACTTTGACCTAGTTGATACTTGATCTGTTCGCCGAAATTTTGCTGAACATAGTTGCCAATAAAAGTTGTGGGGACATTGAAGGTCACAACACCGCTGTCAACTTGGGCAAGCTCCAACGGCGCAATCCAGTTGGAAAAATTATTTGCACCGACCGTCGCCTTAAGTGAGTCCAGTGTTGCTTGCCAAACGTCGTTCGTCATTATGTCCCGTTTTCTTACCCAAATCCATCCAGATCACCCCCCAAAGGTAACCACGCCTCACAATGGTTCCGGCACAAAACAGTCCTGTTGCCCCAAGTGTCCCGCTTGGAAGCGCACTGCATTGCGTTACTCGCCAGAGCGTCCGACGATGCGGTGCAAAAATTGATGCACCAGACCGCCATCGGCGTGTTTGGGTTCTGGGATCCCTAGCTTTGCATCGCTGCAAAAACGGACACAAAGCTGAACAAAAATCGGGACAGTTCTTTTGTCCCAACAAACTCAGCCCTTGCACAATCGGCCAGCAAACAAAGGAGATCTTTTGATCCCTTTGACTGTCATCACCGCTTGCGTCCCCCCGGAACGATGTGAATCGCCTGTTCAACTTAGCAAGGTGAATAGGGCTGCTTCAACACAACAACGCGCTTGACTCGGGTCGTTAACAAAAAGAATCTCTGACCCCTTTGAAAAGACTTAAAAAGTCGCGACTGGTGTTGCGGAAAATGCAAAAGCGCGCCCGCAAGGACGCGCTTTTTATATCGTGCAAACAGGCAACAGTTGCCCGCGAAATCGCTTAGCCCAGTGCTTTGACGCGGGACGCCAAGCGGGACATTTTGCGCGATGCTGTGTTTTTGTGAACAACGCCTTTTGTGACGCCGCGCATCAATTCAGGCTGTGCTGCTTTCAGTGCTGCGGCTGCTGCTGTCTGATCGCCAGAAGCGATTGCTTCTTCAACGGCGCGCAAGTGTGTGCGGATGCGCGAACGGCGCATCTTGTTAACTGCAAAGCGGGCTTCGTTCTGACGCGCGCGTTTTTTAGCTTGTGGTGAATTTGCCATTGTGTCGGTTCCCTCGGGTTCGGGTCAAAATTTATCATCTGCACATTCGGCCCGACCGGGTTTCATGAACCGGTTGATTCTGGTCTTGGCGGACCTCACGCGCATATCTGGGCTGTCTTTAGCGAAAGGCCCCCAAAAAGGGAACCCCTTATTTGTCGCGGAACTGCGCCTCGCGCTTTTCTGCAAATGCGGCCATACCCTCTTGCTGATCTTCCGTCGCAAAAAGCGATTGGAACAAGCGGCGTTCATAATTCACGCCCTCGGCCAATGTGGTTTCATAGGCACGGTTCACGGCGTCCTTGGCGGCGATGGTCGCGATCTGAGATTTCTCTGCGATTTTCGTTGCAGATTTCTTGGCTTCTTTCAAAAGTTTTGTCGCTGGGACCACGCGACTGACCAACCCTGAACGCTCCGCCTCTTCTGCGTCCATGAAGCGGCCTGTCAGATGCATATCCATGGATTTTGACTTGCCAACATAGCGCGTCAAACGCTGTGTGCCGCCGATCCCTGCGATCACCCCAAGGTTAATCTCAGGTTGGCCAAATTTGGCTGTGTCTGCGGCAATGATGAAGTCACACATCATCGCAAGCTCACAACCGCCGCCCAGCGCATATCCCGCAACGGCCGCAATAATCGGCTTGCGGGTGTTATTAAATCGGGTCGTTTCAGCGGCAAAGTAATTGCGGGTATACATATCGACGAATGATTGCTCCGCCATTTCTGTGATATCCGCGCCCGCAGCGAATGCTTTTTCAGAACCTGTCATGACAATACAGCGCGCTTTGTCGTTGGCATCCGCCTCTTCAAGTGCCTGGCATAGCTCACCCAGCAATTTGGCATTCAGCGCATTCAGCGCATCGGGTCTGTTCAATGTGATCGTCGCCACATCATCTGCAATGTCAACAATGATCGTCTCATATGCCATGTTCAGGTCCGTCAGTTACCGCAATCAGACCCGATTGATGGAACACCGCGCACGTCGGATCAAGCTATCTTTGGCATTGCGGACAAAAGAAAGATGAGCGTCCAGATTGCACGATTCGGGCAATTTCCTTTTTGCATCCGTTGGTTGGACAGGGATTTCCAGCCTGATCATAGACCGCAAAATTATGTTGAAAATATCCGAGCTCCCCATCCGCTTGTCGATAATCCTTGAGCGATGAACCCCCGGCCTCAATCGCCTCTGAAAGGACAGCTCGGATCAACGGAACAAGGGTGCGGATGCGTTTCGCGCTTATGGCGCCTGCTTTGCGTGCGGGGTGAATACCCGCGCGATACAAAACCTCACACACATAAATATTGCCAAGACCCGACACGATACGTTGATCCAATAGGGCGGATTTGATCGGCATGTTGCGCCCCTTTAACCGCGAAACAAGGTAATCTTCGTCAAAAGCGTTCCCCAACGGTTCAGGGCCCAAATCGCGGATCAGCCAGAAATCATCCTCTGCCCCGGTATCCATCAAGTCCATCGCACCAAATCGGCGGGCATCGTTGAATGTAATCCGCGCGTCATTGGCCATATGGAAAACCACGTGGTCGTGTTTGGCAGCGTCAGGATGGGCATGATAAAACCCGCCAATCGTATGGCCCGAAATTGTCATGCGTCCCGACATGCCAAGATGCACCAACAGCGTTTCGCCGCTATCTAAATCCGCTAGAATATACTTGGACCTGCGCCGAAGCTGCAAAACTGTTTTGCCGCTCAAGCGATCTGCCATGCCTTTCGGAAACGGCCAACGCAGATCAGGGCGGTTCACATCCGCCCGTGCAATCTGAATACCCTCCATTACAGGCGCTAAACCGCGGCGAACCGTCTCGACCTCTGGTAATTCGGGCATGGGACACTTTCTATAAGACAGCGGGCGCTATATAGCCCCTAAGAGCCCTATAATTGGGGGCCGCGCAAAGGACGACAAGCCCAGATGACCGAAAACACCACACACTTTGGTTTTGAAACCGTTCCCGAAGACGAAAAGAAGGGTCGCGTGCAGGGCGTCTTTTCCTCTGTGGCCAGCAAATACGACATCATGAACGATGTCATGTCCGTGGGCATCCACCGCATCTGGAAAGAGGCGATGATGGACTGGCTGGCACCGCGTGCCGGTCAAAAGCTGTTGGATGTAGCCGGCGGCACGGGCGACGTTTCTTTCAAATTTTTGGGCCGCGCCGGATCGGGTCATGCCACGGTCTGCGATATTACCGAATCTATGCTCATCGCCGGCAAAACACGGGCCGAGGCTGCAGCAATGTCCGACAGCCTTGATTGGGTAGTCGGTGATGCGATGGCGCTGCCGTTCCCTGACAATACATTCGACGTTTACACAATCAGCTTTGGCATTCGCAATGTAACCCGCCCACAAGAGGCGCTGAACGAAGCCTACCGCGTGTTGCGTCCCGGTGGGCGTCTCATGGTGCTGGAATTCAGCCATCTTCCGAACCCGATGATGCAGGCAGCATATGATGCGTATTCCTTCAACGTAATACCGGAAATGGGCAAGGTGATCACCGGTGATCGCGACAGCTATCAATATCTAGTCGAATCGATCCGCAAATTCCCAGATCAGGATACCTTCCTTGAAATGGTGAAAACGGCTGGTTTCGAAAATGCAAAATACCGCAATCTGTCGTTGGGCATTGCGGCACTTCATTCCGGCTGGAAGCTGTAAATGCGCGGCCCGCACAACATCATCCGACTGATCCGCACGGGCGCCACGCTGGAACGCACTGGTGCGATGAACATAATTATGGATGCGTTTGAAGCGGGTCCGGTGCTGCGGTTCGTGTTCCGTGCGATTGTTTGGCCGTTCCAATGGCTTGGCTACAAAGGTGACGTGACAATGCCGCCCGCGCCACGGGCTTTAACTGCACTTGGTCCCGCGTATATCAAATTTGGACAGGTGCTTTCGACTCGCCCCGACGTGGTCGGCGACGAGCTGGCGGTTCAAATGCGTGTTTTGCAAGATAAATTGCCGCCGTTTTCAATGGATCAGGCCCGCGCGGAAATTCTGGCTGAACTTGGCCAACCTGTCGAAGACATATTCAGCAGCTTTTCCGAACCCGTCGCTGCCGCATCGCTGGCGCAGGTACACAAGGCGCATCTGGCCGAAAACGGAGACGCGGTTGCCGTTAAAATTCTGAGACCCGGCATTGAAAAAGCGTTCCGTCGGGACATCGACGCATTCTATTTCGCGGCCCGTGCCATTGAATTGTTGTCTCCATCATCGCGGCGTTTACGACCAATGGATGTGATTACCCATTTCGAAGGTGTTGTCATGGGCGAGCTTGACCTTCGCCTCGAAAGCTCTGCCGCGTCCGAGTTTGCTGCCAACACCGAAAATGACGCCGGATTCGCCGTGCCCAAGGTGCGTTGGCATTTATCCAGTCGCAGGGTCATGACGCTTGACTGGGTGGAGGGCACGAACATTGGCGACAATGCCGCACTTGATGCCGCTGGTCATGATCGCCGCGCATTGGCTGCACGAGTATTGCAGTTGTTCTTGAACCAAGCCTTACGCGACGGATTTTTCCATGGCGACATGCACCAAGGCAATCTGAAGGTGAACGCAGCCGGCGATATCGTCGCCTATGATTTTGGCATTATGGGGCGGATCGACGAATATACCCGTCGTGTCTACGCAGAAATCTTATTTGGGTTCATCCGCAAAGATTATAACCGTGTAGCAGAGGTTCACTTTGAAGCAGGGTATGTGCCCGCCCATATGGACGTCGATGAATTTGCGCGCGCGCTTCGCGCTGTCGGAGAGCCGATATTTGGCATGGATGCGAGCCGCATTTCAATGGCGCGTCTGTTATCCTATTTGTTCGAGGTCACGGAACGGTTTGGCATGGAAACACGCACCGAATTGATTTTGTTGCAGCGTACGATGGTGGTTGTCGAAGGTGTAGCGCGGTCACTCGATCCGCATATGAACCTTTGGCATGACGCGCGACCAGTTGTTGAGAATTATATCAAGGATTCGATCGGACCAAAAGCATTGGCAAACGATCTTGCCAAAACACTAAGGATTCTAGCACGTTTCGGGCCGCTACTCCCCAAAATGGCCGAAGACGCGTTGATACGCACCAATAATCCAGCACCCGATTCATCGCCCCAAAACAAAGCAAGTTGGCTCGGTTGGATGGTAATAGGTGGCGGTGTCGTTGCTGTCGCAATGACCCTGCTCCAATCTCTCTAAAGTGTCGGATCACGCAAAGCTGACACTTGCGCCGCAGCGATAGCAGCCCCCCCTTCAAGGATCAGGATCGTTTCGTTCCCTTCGGCGCGGACCTCAGTGACCGTGCTGTAGACGTCAACAGGGTCTTGCGCCAAAATTTCGTCACCGGACATGCTGACGACCTCAAATGAGTAAAGCCCGTGTGGCAAGGTATCGCCGTTTGCATCAATCCCTTCCCATTCAACCGGATCGGCGCTGATCGGAATTGAAAACCGATCGACCTCCACTGCATCACTATTCCGTACGATGATCTCGGCGGTATCAGCGATACTGACAGGGTTCGGCGCAACTGTGATAGCGTTACCATCGAAATAACCTGCTGTGTTGGCTCGTGCCTCTTTACCAACAAGATGGGCCATTTGGGCCATACCACTCGTGCCGAGCTGTGTTGCTAAGTTCTGAAGAAGCTGATTGGTTTGAACTTGTTGTTCAACACCAGAAAATGTTGCCAATTGGACGGCATAATCTGATGAATCCACTGGGTTCAACGGATCTTGGTTTTCCATTTGAACTGTTAGCATTTTCAAAAATGTCTCAAAATCAGAGCTGATCGCAGCGCTATTGCTTGAGGCAGCTGCAGTCGTTTGGCCGCTCACAGCCGGTTGCGTGATTTCCATTTCATTCTTCCTTCAAAGTCTAAGGTCCAAACCGCCAAGAACCAGTACCTGCCGAGAGTCTTCCAATTGATCTTCTACAAGTTCGGCTTCGCCCTTCTGTTCGGACGATCCTGATCTTTCAGATTGATCCCCTTGGTGAAAACTGAAGCCAACATCGCGAAATCCAATATCGCGCATTTCCTGGGCTAAAATATCGATGTGTCTGCGCAGCAAGTCTTGAGTTTCAGGTCGCTCCGCTTGCACCACGACCGTGAGTGCCCCGTCCAGTGAAGTGAGATTGAGTCGGACACGCCCTAATTCTTCCGGACTTAAAACCAATTCAGTTGCTCCTGTCGCGGACTGGCTCAATGCAACAGCGATCTGTTGTGATGCCACAGTTGCAACGGGAATATTCGTCAGGTTGCGCGGCGCATGCATTTCAACGGTCGGCAAACGCACCGCTTCCGCATCAATCCGATTTGAAAGATTCATAAGCTGCGCGTTGTCTGATTTGTCCATTGGTAGAACGAGATCCGTTATGTCTGGCAATGGACGCGAAGATGCCAAGTTTGGACTTTTTGTCGGATCCGAACTTGGCTTAGATGAGCCAGCGCCAACTCTGGAGCTATCGGAAAGTCCTGGAACAAAAGACACTGCATCAGCCCGTGCACTAGTGTTAACATGCGAGGGGTGCTGGGGCGTCTCTACGTCTTCGTTTTTGCCCGTCATCGCATGGGAAACGAATGATGGAATTGCTCCGTCAACTTGATTCGTTTTTCCAGGCTTGGCGGGTTGATCCAGAATTTGATGATCCCTTAATTCGAGATTGGAAACGGCCGCAGGCTTTGCTGATGGTAACGCGTCCACCTCATTTTGACCAACCTTCCAGAATCCGTTGAGCACATGTTCATGGACCTGCTTCTTGGCCTGTTGTTGGCTAAACCCCTTCTCTTCCCTACCAGTATTTCGAGGTAGTATGGCTTCGACTACGCGCCCAGGAATAGAAGAAGATGCCGCCAACGGTGTTTGAATATGAGCGGCACTTCCTTCATTCATGGGCGCCGAAATTGCCATTGGAAATCTCGCATTTTGGTTCGTTTCAATCGCACCTGCATCAGTGCTTTCATACTTCAAAACTATGTCAGAATTTTTGTCTACTTCCTTGGTCTCGGCAACTATTGGAACAACGGCAGAGGCAGCTTTGCTAGCCTCGCGCGCAAAGGTTTCGTCGCCGGTGGCATTGTTGGTCAACGGGGTTTCATTACCCAGATCACTGATGTGAGCAGCGCCTTGGTCGAAGGAAGTCTCATCAATTTCTCCATCACTCTCACGACTTTCATCGCCAATAGCGGCGCCTTCAACAGGCTCAATTTCAGCCCCACCCAACGCCCTAAATATATCACCGAAATCAACCATATCCGGAGCAATTTTCATTGAAACTGCTTCTGTTTTCAGACTTTGGTGTTCAGGTAGAAGTAGAATCTGCATCGTCGCTCCGACTCGTTGGTTGGGAGCAACTTGAAGCAATTTCCTTACCGTTTTGTTTACTGGAATCAGATCATAAGGACAAAAATCTAAATTGGATTATCAGATATGACCATGTTGCCCGTATTACCCGCCCCCCACATGACCACGGCTTTGAAAGCTGATGACAAAATGATGGAAGCAGCCAAAAGTTTAGAAGCAACATTCTTGTCAGAAATGTTGAAATCCGCGGGTTTTGACGCCGCAGCAGGTGGGTTTGGCGGCGGGATCGGTGAAGAACAATTTAGCTCCTTTCTGCGCGACGCTCAGGCAAAAGAAATGGTGAACGCTGGCGGCATTGGTTTAGCAGAATCATTGTTTGAAGCGATGAAGGAACGGCTTGATGCATGACATCTTAGAGGGCCAGCTTCGCGCGCAGCTTGAACATGAAGCAACCCTAATAATGGCCGGCAACCTAGCAGATTTGAATGAGGTTGCTAAACTAAAGATGACAGCATTTCAGAATTTTGCGGCATCAAGTCCAGGCAGGCAATCTCTTGCAAACATCCACGAACTTCTCAAAAAAAACGAGGCCCTGCTTGAGGCATCAATTTTGGGGGTAAAAGACGCGCGCGCCCGCCTCAAAGCCTTACAAATTGTGCAGGATCAACTGCGCGTCTACACTCCAAATGGTAAACTAGCTGCGGCGCCAATCGGCGTCTCTGGCGTCAACAAGCGCAGCTAATTCGCATTTCGATCAAATTGTTCGGATCTCGCTTTGCACTGTTAAGACGATCTTTAGATTGAAGGATGCAAGGTGACGACACACCCAGAAGGGGCCCGATCTCGAGTTTGGGAAGCAGTCAGAATGGCGTTTTGCGCACAACATAAAGTTGTCCGCTTTCTGTAACCTCAGACGCAAAAATGCGTCGCCATGTAAAAGGCAATAATATGTCCAGTATTCTGACAAACAACAGCGCAATGGTTGCGCTTCAAACACTTAAATCAATCAACAGCAATCTATCTGATACCCAGTCAATGATCGCGACCGGCAAATCGGTATCTTCTGCAAAAGATAATGCTGCGCTTTGGTCAATCTCTAAAGTGATGGAATCCGACGTAAAAGGATTCAAGGCAATCTCTGATAGCCTATCTTTGGGAGAGTCCACAGTCGCAGTTGCTCGCAATGCTGCTGAAACGGTCAGCGATCTTTTGACTGACATCAAAGGCAAGATTGTAAACTCGCAAGAGTCAAACGTTGACAGGTCCAAGCTTCAAGCCGACATCAGCGCGCTAACAGATCAAATCAAATCCGTTGTTGGTGCAGCGCAATTCAATGGGTCTAACCTCGTTGATGGTTCTGTGACAGGATTTAATAGTAACGGCGACGAGGGGATTGATATCTTGTCCTCGCTTGATCGTGATACAGGTGGTGGCGTCACCGCTTCTTCCATCGGTGTTAACGCCCAAAACCTTTCCACAACTGCGGGCACTGATATTACCGCTGGCGCTGGAACTGGTTCGGCTTCTGTCGCAACGCTTGCTGAGAACGGTGGTGCAGACTCTGTTACGATCGACTCCTTTGCCTTCCTTCAGGACACTGGTGCAGCTGCAGGTACTTCAGCACTTAAATCCAGCACAGCTGGTGTCGACACAACCAACACAGATGGCCTGGTTGTTGGCGATGCAATCACCCTTCAGATCGGCAACATTTCTGGCAGTTATCGTATCCGTGCCGATGACACCGCATCCTCTGTCGCGAGCGGCTTGAAGAATGCGCTGCAAGAGGCTGGCATTTCTGACAGCGATTATACTTTTGACCTGACAACCGCTGGTGAACTCACGATCCAAAACCAGACCAGCAACGCTGGCATTGGCGTGTCCCTCGAGGTCTCCCGAGGCTCTGGCAACCTTGCCGCACTTGAAGACATTGATGTCAGCACGGAGGCCGGTGCAGAAACTGCCCTGAGTGCAATTGAGAACATGATCGGTAGCGCGATCGATTCCGCGGCCGCATTTGGTTCCGTTGAAGGTCGTGTAGAAATGCAGGCCAACTTCATCAGCGAACTCACTGACTCTCTGAAGTCAGGAATTGGTTCACTCGTTGACGCGGACATGGAGGAAGCGTCAGCACGTCTCCAGGCATTGCAGGTCCAGCAACAGCTTGGCGTTCAGTCACTGTCAATTGCGAACCAGGCACCACAGTCGATCCTGTCACTGTTCCGTTAAAAAGAACTGGGATGCCGCCGTGATCAGGCGGCATCCAACCCAACGTGGTAAAACCACTCCTTGTTCTACCCTGTCCCGAAAGGACTTCCCGTGAACGTCATCGAACAAGCCCGGCAAGCTTATGCCCCCTCTCACTTTCCACTCCGCACACCTAGGTCGGTAGAAGCAGAACTAATCGCAAAAATCACTTCGAATCTGAAGAGACAAGCCGCAAACAGAAAAGTTGATTTTCCATCTTTTGTTGCAGCACTGCATGACAATCGGCAGATGTGGACCGCAATGGCAGTGGACGTCGCAGGTCAAGAAAATGGCCTTCCGGCTCCGCTTCGTGCCCAAATCTTTTATCTTGCGGAATTCACTGAAAAGCAGAGCCGCAAGATTATTGTCGACGGACTATCGGTAGATGCCTTGGTCGACGTCAACACATCTGTTCTTCGAGGTCTCAATGCAATGAGAGGTCAATAATGTCGGGACTAGTATTAAAACTGAATCCAAACGAGCGTCTTCTCGTGAATGGAGCCATCATTGAAAATGGGGATCGGCGCAGCCGTCTTTCCATACTCACGCCAAACGCAAATATTCTCCGGCTTCGCGATGCGATCCGTCCCGAAGACGCAAATACTCCCGTTAGCCGTGTCTGCTATATCGCTCAACTCGTTCTATCCGGCGATGTCGCAGAAGCGGACGCCAAATTTCAGATACTTAGGGGCATTGAACAATTAAGTCAGGCATTACGGGATGAAGACAGCCGAAATGTTCTGACTGCAGCGACCAAATCAGCCCAAGAAGACGACTTCTATCGTACGCTCAAAAATCTTCGGCTTCTATTGCCCCGTGAAATGCGGCTGATGGCATCGGCCGTTAACTAATGTTCCAACCGATTGTCCCATTAACCGGATTTGTTGGGTGGCGATTTCTCGAGAGAACCCTTGATAGTCAACAAGCTACTTTCAATGAAAGCGAGCCTGTGAAACGTGCGACTGAAAATTTCCGCGAAAAAATTAGTGCGATAAAGTCAGGCGAAGATTTGGTAAACGATCGTGAGCTCCTTTCAGTTGCACTGGGCGCGTTCGGGCTTGATGACGATATCAGCAACAAATTCTTTATCCAAAAAATTCTGGACGATGGAACAACCGCAGATGATGCGCTTGCAAACAGACTCGCTGATAAGAGTTACGCTAGTTTGAGCGCCGCGTTTGGATTTGGGGACCCCACCGGCGCCCGAACGGGGCTCACAGATTTTGCGGATAACATCATTGCACGATATGAATCGAAACAGTTTGAACGTGCCGTCGGTGAACAAAATTTGGATTTGAGACTCGCACTCAGTTTGGAAAGCAGTCTTGGTGATGTGACGGGGTCCACACAAAATCAAAATGCTCAATGGTTCACAATGATGGGCAATGCCCCGTTGCGTACGGTCTTTGAAACTGCACTGGGTCTACCCGCGTCTCTGGCCCAAATTGACTTAGATCAACAGCTAGAAGCATTTCAGGATCGTTCGGAAGCGGTTTTTGGAACAACGAATTTTGGTGATTTTTCAAACCCAGAAAATCGCGAAGAATTACTCCGGCTCTTTCTTGTCAGATCTGAAGCGAATGCCCTCTCCGCCGTATCTTCAGGAAACATTGCCCTGAGTTTGTTGCAGTCGTCACCTCGTCTGTTCTAGTTGTCTAGACCCGCACCATTCGAAAGGCATTGGCGCAGTCGCGCAAAGTGCGCAAGCGCACCTCGACCGTCAGTCAAACTCAGGAAATCTTCTATCGCAGAATTGCAAGAAACCGCCTTGTCTGTTTCTAGATCATGCCCCGAAACGTACAGTCCTGCTTGGATCATTAGAGCCGCTTGATCGTATTTCCCTATCATATTACGAAGCTGCATTATCAGGTCATTTTCAATTACGGTGGCCGCTGCGGGCAATGATCGCGAAACAGATCTCAAGACATTAACTGCGGGAAATCGACCCCGTTCCGCAATCTCTCTGTCTAGTACCACATGGCCATCCAAAACACCTCGGAGCATATCGGCTACAGGTTCTTCCATATCCGAACCCGCCACCAGAACCGAGAATACCGCTGTAATATCGCCTTGCTCTGCCTTGCCAGGTCCGGCACGTTCACACAGGCCTGCAATCGCAGGTCCCGTTGACGCCGGGTACCCTCTTAGGTTTGCGGACTCTCCCCCCGCGACCGACAACTCTCTGTGAGCTTCACAGTATCTGGTGATCGAATCCACAAGCAGCAAAACGTGCAAACCTAGGTCCCGAAAATATTCGGCGACTGTCATAGCACTTAGCGCGCAGTCCCGCCGCATTTGAGGAGATTGATCCGATGTCGCGGCAATAACCACAGACCTTTGCATTCCCTCAGGACCTAAAACATCCTTGATGAAGCCCTGCAATTCTCGCCCTCGCTCACCAACCAACGCCACGACAACTACATCCGCTGAAACCCCTTTTGCGAAATTGCCCAGCAAAGTCGATTTGCCGACCCCGGAGCCAGCGAACAAGCCAACACGTTGACCCGCGACAATAGGTAGTACCGTATTAAAGACCGCTAAACCTGTTTCCAAACGGGTTCCCAAACCCCGCCTTTGATGAGCAGCAGGAGGCACTGCGTGCAATGACTTCATAACAGGGCCAGGCAATAGGGGGCGACCATCAAGCGGCGTGCCAGCTGGATCGACAACGCGCCCTATCCAAGACGAATCCGGTGAAAATTGTTCCTGCAATCCCACAATCGCGCGGTCGCCCACTGCCACTCCGACGACACCACGATCAAGTAGAACAGTTGCCGACGCTTGACTTATGCTGACGATCTCACCATTCAATTTCCCGTTTTTTGATGAGACTTGAACTTTGTCACCCAAGCAAGCAGATGCGTCGATGCCAGATATTTGAGCGGTTCCAGACTTGATCGCGATCACACGACCAGCCTGATAAACCAGCGGTTGTTGCATGATATGGTGAACGGCGGATTCACGGAAATTTTGTCTCATTTTCGACTCATCTTGGTAAACTACAACTTCTTTTTAAGGAATCACCCTTAATGCTTTGTTGAAGCGCCAAAGGGAGAACCCTAATGTACCAAAACCTTTCTATTTTTCAGACCGCGTCGGCGATGGCAAAACATGCTGGTGCACGCCAGGCCGTCATCGCCCAAAATGTCGCCAACGCCGACACGCCTGGATATCGGGCGCAATCCATTGGGTCATTTTCTGATAGTTATGCACAAGTAGCAGCGGGCGGTATGCGCGGCTCCCGCGATGGTCATATCGGTATTGATCAAGGATCAGATATACCGCTTCGCTCATCCATTTCTCTGTCCGAGCCGTCACCAAATGGCAATTCTGTATCCGTCGAGGAAGAGATGTTGAACGCAGTCAGTGTGTCCCGGGAACATAACCGATCTTTGACCATTTACCGCCATGCGATGACAATTCTTCGAACATCTCTTGGCCGGCAATAAAGGAACAACTAGATGACTGATTTCAGCAATGCAATGCAAGTCGCCACCAGCGGAATGAAGGCGCAAGCCGCACGGTTGAGGCATGTTTCAGAAAACATCGCGAACACGGATACGCCAGGATATCGGCGGAAAATGGTGTCGTTTAGCACCGTGAAATCTATGGGCGAAGCGGAAGGGCAAGTCGCGGCTGGCCGCGTCAAATTAGACAAAACAGCACTCTCGGAAATTTATGATCCATCGCACCCGTTGGCTGGCCCGTCCGGACACTATGATGGTTCAAATGTACAGCTTTTGGTGGAAGTAGCCGACGCGCGAGAAGCGCAGCGAAGCTACGAAGCCAATCTCAAAATGTTTGACCAAGTGCGACAGATGTCTTCTGCACTGATGGATTTACTTCGGAAATAGGAATTAGAAAATGACCATTCAAACCAATCTCGTGGCACAAAACTATGCCGCTGGCAAAACGGCAATTGCCCCAACCGAGCAGACCGGAAATACCGCGATGGGGGCTGCACAAGACTTCATTGCGACACTCCAGCAGTCAGAGACCACAGCCATGTCTGCGATGACCAGTGGCGCGGATCCCCATTCGTTAGTGAATGCATTGGCACAGACCGAACTCGCCGTGCAGACAGCCGTGACCGTCCGCGATAAAGTTGTCGAAGCCTATCAAGAAATCTTAAGAATGCCGATCTGATGTCAGAGGCACTTTTTTATGATGTTCTGCGTCAGGGGCTTTGGATTGGATTTCTAATTTCCATTCCGATTCTGACCGTAGCATTGGCCGCAGGTTTGACGATTGGCCTATTTCAGGCCCTGACCTCAGTGCAGGAAATGACCCTGACTTTTGTACCAAAGCTCGCGGCGATTATTGGCGTTTTTTGGATCACGATGGCGTTCATGTCTGAAACACTTGTCGGGTTTTTTCAAAACACGCTCATCCCCATCATTGCAGGAGGGTAGAACATGGAAAACGCGACCTATGCTGGGATTACTCGGCAGCACGGGCTGATGTCTGAGATGCGCACCATCGCGAACAATATCGCCAACGCATCCACGACAGGTTTTAAAGCTGAAGAAGTCATGTTCTCGGAACATATCAAGCGACTTGGTGGCGATCACGCTTCGCTTTCGATGGCAACGGCAAATGTGCGCAATACGGTCATGCAGCAAGGCGGACTGTCCCAAACAAATGGGCCATTTGATCTCGCGATTGAAGGGCCAGGGTTCTTTCTGATTGATACGCCGAATGGTGAACGCCTGACCCGTGCTGGCGCATTCACACCAAACGAAAATGGTGATCTTGTCACCATGGATGGTCACCGTGTTTTGGATGCAGGTGGCGCACCTGTATTTGTCCCCCAAGGCACAGGGCCAATTGGTATTTCACCAGACGGAACAATCAGTGCGGATGGGCTGCCGATTGGTCAAATCGGCCTTTATATACCGACCGATCCTAACCAAATGGTGCGGGAAGGTGGCACAATGTTTGACCCCAGTGGCGCATTCGAGGCAACCCAAGACACAAGCATGATGCAGGGGTTCCTAGAGGAGTCCAACGTAAATCCAATTACACAGATTGGCCGCATGATTGAAGTGCAGCGCGCCTATGAACTTGGGCAAACATTTATGGAAAAAGAAGATGAACGCATCCGCGGTGTCATCAAAGCCATCGGACGCTAACCCATTTAATAGGAGAGATTGAAATGCGCGCATTGAAAATTGCAGCCGCTGGGATGACCGCACAACAAATGCGGGTCGAGGTGATTTCAAATAACCTCGCGAACATGAACACAACGGGGTATAACCCGCGTCGTGCCGAATTCGCTGATCTGCACTATCAACAACTTGCCCGACCCGGAACGATCAATGCGTCAGACGGCACCGTCCTTCCGACAGGTGTGCAACTGGGGCTTGGTGTGCGCGCCAGTTCTGTATCGGTCATGCTCGGACAAGGGTCGCTTGCCCAAACTGGGGGCGATCTTGACCTTGCGATTGAAGGCCAGGGATACTTGGAAGTAACAATGCCAAACGGGTCCGCTGCCTATACCCGTGATGGTGGGCTAAAGCGCACAGGCGACGGCCTTATCGTCACTTCAGACGGCTTTCCAGTTGTCCCAGACATCACAATACCAACCGATGCGCGATCAATTTCCATCAATGCCGAAGGCGAGGTATATGCTTATTTCACCGACCGCGTGCAGCCCGAACTGTTGGGGCAATTTACTCTCGCAGGCTTCACAAATCCAAAGGGATTAGAGGCCATTGGTTCAAATCTGTTCCTTGAAACGCCTGCGTCCGGGCCGTCGGTGGTCACAACGCCGGGCCAAGATGGGCTGGGCGTGCTAAGACAGGGATATTTGGAAGATAGCTCTGTCGATCCTGTCCGCGAGGTCAGTGATCTGATTGAAGCACAGCGTGGCTATGAACTGAACTCCAAGGTTATCACGGCTGCCGACCAGATGCTTGGCTCGATGGTGCAAATCCGATGATCCGTTTATTGGCTTTTTGTGCATTGTGCAGCCCAGCAATGGCCGAAACGATCGTTGCTGCCCGCACGATACCTGCGCAGACACTTATTGCGCCAGACGATTTGCTGTTACGTGACATCGAAATTGCAGGGGGCGAAGCCGACCCGCTTTTGTTCATCGGAATGGAAGCACGTGTAGCGTTATACGCTGGCCGACCCATTCGCGTCGGTGATGTTGGCTTTCCAGCGGTTGTCGAACGAAACCAAATTATTCGTCTTGTCTACTCTCAAAGTGGACTGACCATCGCCACAGAAGGCCGATCTCTGGCTCGAGCGGGCCCAGGCGATGTTATCCGGATTATGAATTTATCGTCCCGATCAACAGTCAGTGCCCGCATTGGCGAAGATGGGTCCGCCTATGTTTCACATTAAGGAATAATTATGCGTTTTCTTTGCTTTTTGGCCGTCCTCGCATTGACGGGATGCGCCAGTTCAAAAATCGGGAAAGCGCCCGAACTGACACCCCTTGCGGCCACCGCCGATCGTACCGCAATGGTCACCTATGGGCTGCCGCTTGAGGTAGAGTCATCGCAACGGTCTAAAGCCGCAAAAGCATCACTTTGGGCAGGTGACCGTGCTTCGCTGCTTGGCGACCGAAGGGCAATGCAAAGAGGCGATATTCTGACTGTCGTTATTGAGATCGATGATAAGGCCGAAATATCAAACTCTTCCGACCGACAAAGAAGCGCGTCACAGCAACTGGGCGTTCCGCAGCTTTTTGGCATACCGCAACGCGCAGATGCTGCAATGCCGGACGGTGCGTCGCTCTCTTCTGCGGTGCAGGTCGACTCGTCTAGTTCTTCAAATGGGGACGGATCCGTTCGCAGAAATGAAAAACTAACACTGCGCGTCGCTGCGACGATTATGGAGGTGTTACCAAATGGCGTGCTTTCCATTGCTGGACAACAAGAGGTGCGGGTAAATTTTGAACTTCGTGAACTCTTAGTCAGTGGATTTGTTCGCCCAGCTGACGTCAGCCGCCAAAACGAAATCACGTATGACAAAATTGCATCTGCTCGTGTTTCATACGGTGGTCGCGGTCAGATCACAGATATGCAGCAGCCCCGTTACGGTCAGCAGGCGCTTGAATCCGCGCTACCATTTTAAGTTTACGCAGAGGCGTTCATGATGAAGAAATTACTTTTACCGCTTGTCTTACTTTTGCTTGGAACAGGAGCTGGTGTTGGAGCAGCACTATTCAGTGCGCCACAAGCTGAAGAAAGTGCCGCGCAAATCGATAACCCCTGTGGTGAAATGATTGATCATACATCAAATGATTCGACTGACGAAAAAGATGACCACGGTGAAAGCAGCGCGATTGCGAATGAATACGCCAAGCTCAATAACCAATTTATCGTTCCAATTTTGGAGAATGGAATGGTGAGCGCGATGGTAGTCGTATCATTGAGTATCGAAGTCGCCGCGGGCAACAAAGAACCGATATTTCTGGCTGAACCGAAACTAAGGGATTCATTTTTGCAGGCCATGTTCGATCACGCAAATATTGGGGGGTTTTCTGGAAACTTTACCAGCGGTCAGAACCTGAGACCCCTAAGGCAAGACTTGATGAAGCGAGCCAAGTCGATTGTCCCTGGTGTCGCCAAAGACGTCCTAATTATCGATATCGTCCGACAAGACGTATAGGTTTCTTCTCGCTTCGGTTTTTTTCTGCTCTTCTAGAATGACTTTGGTTACCTCCTGAACTGATTGACAACGACCAAAAGCTAGGCTCGCTTTCTCTCTCAGAACGGCCTGTCTCGCTAGACAGCGGGCAAGCTCTGAATTAATCAACGCTCGCCTTTGCTCAATCCAAGTGCGCCAGGGGCCATCCGCTCCAGCGACCAACGCTGTATCCGTACATTGTTCTAAGAAATGCGTCCTTGCAGTGCGTGATTCTGAAAGCCGGTCGAGCGCAGTGCGCAAATCTTGTTCTCTTCTCATCTCATTAGAAAGGTTGGCCTGAGCAGCCAATTCCACTGCCTTTGAAATTTTCTGGAGGCGTTGAATTTTTTCTAGCTTGTTCACTTGCCCCGAACCTTCTGACGAATGGTTTCGGCAAACCGAATAGCCACCGCAACAGCGGCATAGTGGTCGCTCGTGATTGGTGATCCGATCTCAACAGTTGCATGCAATGCACGAGCCGTTGGTGGATCGGAGTGAATTGGAACTCCATTTTCTATCGCTACTTCTCGTATGCGGGCTGCAATTTCGTCTACGCCCTTTGCAACACAAACTGGCGCAGTCAGGTCGGTGGGATCCCATTTCAAAGCCACCGCAAAATGGGTGGGGTTTACCACAATCACTGACGCGTCCGGCACGTCCGCCAACATTTGATTCATGGCGATATCAACTGCTTTTTGGCGTCGCTGCTGTTTAAGCAACGGATCGCCTTCTGACTGCTTCATTTCGTCAGTCATTTCTTTGCGCGTCATCCGATGTTTGCGATGGTGCTCTGCATACTGCCAAGCATAGTCGATGATGCCAAGAGTGGCGGCGATAACGAATACGATGCCCATGAGCATAAGAGCCATTCGCGCAAGTTCGACCATTACCATTGCAGCTGACAGGTGAACGGTCCCAACAATTCTGTCCATCTGGCCACCGAGAAACACACCAAGAACCGCGCAGTAAATCAGCAGTTTTGAAAAACTTTTTAAGAACTCAAAAAGTCCTTGCCTACCAAATTTGTTTTTCACCCCCGAAATCGGAGAAATTCTAGAAAGCTTAATCTCTAGTTTGGATGGAGCAAAAACAATCGCCCTCTGACCAACTAGGCACAACAAAGCCAGTCCGGCGGGCACCCCGAACCATGGGGCCATCGCCCAACCAACCTTCCAAAAAACGCCCCCCATTAACGGGTTGGGGGCACCCCGGAAAACCACCTCGCCCAAATCATCTGCTTGATCGAGCAAAGTTGAGAGCGCCGCCCCAAGCGTAATCAAAGATGTGCCACCCATTGCGGCCATGACTAAAACCAGCCCCAAGTATCCTGCGGCGGTTGTCAGATCCGTCGATTTTGCAATCTCACCTTTTGCGCGTGCGTCATCTAGCTTTTTCTGGGTTGCCTCAAATTGCTTTTCACTTTCGTCATCGCTCATCTTAAGGCCTCGAACGGCAGTGCGATAAAGCTCGAAAATTTACCCATCCAAACGGCCAGCATGACAGGTGCCGTTAGTAATAGGAGCAACAAACCGCCCGCAGTGATTGCAGGCGCACCAACGAAAGAAACCATCAGCTGAGGCATAGCGCGGTTTATCACACCAAGCGTGACATTGTAGATCAGTGACGCAACCACGAACGGCCCAGCGAGCGTGAAACCTAGCGCAAAAGTCAGACCTACTTCCTTTATGCCAAGAACCAGAACCGTATCGGATTCCAACAGGATGCCGAATGGGACGGTTTGATAACTCAGGATCATATATGAAGCTATTTTTACGTGAAGGCCCATTAAGGCGGCCAGAGCCAAGCCCGCTACAACGAGAACCCGGCCCATCGCTGGTTGCGGATCGACGCCGGCCGAACCTCCGAAAATCTGTGACAGTGATGTTGATTGCGCCGCGATAGATCCGGCGATCTGAAGCACCAATACAAAGAACCGCAAACCCAACCCAAAGAATAACCCCGTTATTACCTCCGGTCCTAAGGCCACCAAAACGTCAATGAACGAAATTGGCATGGATGGAATTTGTGCAGCAGGAGCAACAATTAACGTAAATGCTAGCGTTACGCCCAAGCGAAGCCGTACCGGAACAGATTGCTCTCCAAATGCTGGCACCACAGCCATCATCGCGCCGACACGAATGAAAACGGCAAAACCGGTCCAAAGAACCTCTTGCGTAATCGGCAATATTTCAGCCAAAGATTCAATCATTCCGCACCAACAAGTCCAACCAAGGCTGGGCGAGCATCGATACCGATTTCCTCAAATGACAGCACTGGATTCATGATACCCTTGGCGGTCATGACCGTTCTCAGAAATCGACGCCTACGCATCGATGTAACGACCGCCGCATATGTGCCCGCCTCTGCCGCCTGACTAAGTTTTGCAGCGATACCGTCGGCAAGGTCATTGAAACTTTCCGGAGGGAGCGCAACATCGCCTCTGCCTTTGTCAGTTCTAATTTCATAGGTTGTAAATGTGTCTTCCCATTCGGGCGCAAGCTGTACGAGAGGAATTGTGCCATCCACCCTACGCATTTCCGCAACGAGCTGGAACCCGAGCCGCTGACGCACATGTTCTGCTATTCCATCAACGGATTGATGCAGCTGGCGGCCTTCGCCGACGGCCTCAATAATAAGTGGCAGATTTCGTATCGAAACGCGTTCTTCCAATAAAAGCCGCAAAACAGACAACAGCACATCAACTGGTACTTTGTCAGGAATCAGCTCTTCCAGCATTTTGCGATTTGCTTCCGCACGGGACTGATCGGTCAATTGAACCATCTCATCCAATCGGCGACGCAACGCTTTGAGGGTCAAAAGTCGGGAAAAATTGCGTTTCACAATTTCCAATAAATGGGTTGCCAAAACTTCAGCCGGCTGGACGGTGGTTAGACCAGACAATGCCGCCGCCTCTTGGGTCGTGGGTTCAATCCAGCGGGCTGGCGCTCCATATACTGGCTCATTCACGTCTTCACCAGCGAGGTCTGATCCTTCTCCATCTTGCAGTAAGGCCAGGATACGACCAGGAACCAGCTGATCGCGCGCTTGTTCAACGCCGTGAACTCGTACGACGTAGGTCCCAACTGGCAGCGAAGCGTTATCAGTCAACCTTATTTCGGGAAGAACCACGCCAAAGGTGGTGGCTACATGGCTACGCATATTTGCGATGCGCGCATCAAGTCCCGTGCCCGGGTCAAGCACCATATCCACCAGATCCGGCGCGAATTCGACATGGATATCGTCGAGGTCGAGCATATCGCCAATCGACGCTTCAGTCATCGGCTCTGGTTTGGGAAGTGCGAGGCTCGCTTGGTGATGCGCGGCCCGCTCCGCAGCTTGCTTCATAAGAAATGAACACCCACCCAAGGTAATTGACCCAAGAATGAACGGAAAGAATGGCAAGCCTGGGACCAAAGCGAATAGCCCCATCAGAACAGACACTGTAGCAAGCGCTGCTGGGTGACGCCCTAATTGCGCGACAAGTGCAAGATCTGTGGCGCCTGTCGCCCCACCGCGGGCCAACAATAATGCAGAAGCAATCGAAATGATGACAGCGGGTATCTGCGATACGAGTCCGTCGCCGACCGTTAGTATCGCATATGTTTCAAATGCTTGCCCGATAGGCATGCCCTGCATGCTCACTCCAATCACCAACCCCATAATGAGATTGAGAGCCGTAATAAGCAGTCCGGCAACCGCATCGCCTTTTACAAATTTCGACGCACCATCGAGAGATCCGAAAAACGTCGTCTCTGCTTGTTCTGTTTCACGTCTACGCTTCGCTTCTTCGTGATCGATTGCGCCCGCAGACATGTCGCTATCGATGGCCAACTGTTTGCCGGGCATTGCATCCAACGCAAACCTTGCGCCAACTTCGGCCATACGCGTTGCGCCCTTGTTGATCACAACAAAATTGACAATCAACAACACTCCGAAAACCACAAGCCCGAGAAGCACATTCCCGCCCATGACGAACATCGCGAAGCCTTCGATAACTTCGCCAGCCGCGTTGGTTCCGGTATGCCCCTCGCCAATAATGAGTTTGGTTGAGGACACGTTTAAGGAAAGCCGCAGCATTAGTGACGCAAGCAGTACTGTCGGAAATGCAGAGAAATCCAAAGGGCGCTCGATAAATAATGTCACCGTGAACATTAAAATTGCCAATGCAAATGAAGCAGCTAGGCCAACGTCAAGCACCCAAGAAGGTACGGGCAAAATCATCATGACAATGATTGCCATAAGCGCGAGCGCGAGCAAAATTGTGGGTTGGAAAATTTGACCGATTTTGAAATCAAACATGGTAAGCCCACGCAAAGATCTCATGACATTCTGTCATAAATCACGCTTTCTAAAACACTTCTTCTTTTCCAACATTAGGTTCTAATTGTTTACAAACCGTAAGCTGAATGGTCACTCAGTCGGGCTCTCAAATCGGTTTAAGATCGAAGCAAACAATGATCGCTTTTCCTCACTTTCACCCAATAGCGCCCGCCCTTGGGCAAGAGGTGTGTCGGAAAAAGGATCGGACTGAGTATCGCCCAATACCGAGAGGGAAATTGATTTCAAAAGTGGATCTTCGCCTTGAGAAAGCTCCGCCCAATTGCCAGCGCGCCAACTCGAAAACTCGTTGAACTGCGGATTTTCAGTATTTGAACTCAGCATAATTTCAGCCTTGGAGCGAAGGGCAATCGCCCGATCCGAGGTCATTCCCCTTAATTCGTTCAGCGCGTTTGTCGGGTCCCCACTATCGATAGCAGCTTTCGCACGGATATAGCGCCTGTCCAACATGTCCTCCCCGGTTGCAGCACCCGAAACAAAGACGCTCGCCTGTTCAGGGAACCCGGTATCAATGAGCCGTTCAGCCATCCGATTTTGCGCTTCTGAATTGATACCTTCAATATCCTGTTCGAAAGCATATTCTAAAAATGCGATATCATCTATCTGATTTACAAAAGAAATTGCAATTTTGCTGTATAACTCCTTAACAGTAACTTCCTGCAAAATGTCATCACTTGTCCTTAGTGCAACAAGAGCATCCAACGGTTCGCCTATGGAAATGAGCGCGCGAACTCGTCCAACCAGAAGATCCTTTTCTAACTCGGTTCCGCGGTTTTCAAAACGCATTATCTCAGCCAAAGCGAGCGTCTCTAGATCGATTTCCATGTCATTTGAATTGGCGAGATCTAAGTAAGCCAGAACAGTTTCAGGCGTAATTCTACTATCAGTTTGCGATATTTCTGCCAGTTTTTCGGCTGCTGAAATAGGTTGGCCATCTTTTGAAGCCAGGTTAGCCAGTGCAATTTCTTCTTCTGTCGTTTTACTTTTCAATTCAGCCTGAAAGCCAAGTGCCAGTTCTGCTCCTTCCAAGTCATCTTTGATTAGAAAATGTGATGAAAGCATAGGCCCCAAATGCGTTTGCAAATGAACGGGCAATGCGCGAAAGCTGCGCAAAATGGTATCACGATTGATCGTCGCATTTTGAGGGCGCGCATTTGCCAAAAACGACCAAAGCGCAGCTGCACTGTCGCAGTTCTCTTGCCCTATCAAAACGCCTAGCGTTTCATCGCCATCCAGCACAGCGGCCATATCTCTTATCACAGATCGTTCTTGTGATTTCACATTGTCAATCTTGAGAGCCTGGACGGCCTCGCGACCGAAACCATAAAAGATATATCCCTTTGATAGGTTCGTGATTTGGCTAGAATCAGGCGCATCAAACTCGAGTATCGTGGCCGAACGCAACTCAGAAATGTGATCAACGAAGCCAGATTCGCTCCCCCAATTTGGCACGTCATAATACTCCGAAGGGAGGCAGACATCTTCGTTTTCTGGATTGTCACCTGACACCATCAGCGCATTTTCCATGCTCGTATGTGCCAGAAGGCCGGACTCATTTTCGAAAATAGGGTCGCCCGCCGTGGAATTCTCGTTCGGCAGTAGTTTGCGGGTGGGTTTCAATAAACCTTGCGACGCACCCCTCGAAATCCCTTCAATGATGAGGTTTTCAAGTGTGTTGTTACCATTCGACGCAATGCGACTATGCGTTATTTCGATTGGAAGTGTTGGCCGCGCAATTTCGATTTGCGAGGTAATTATGGGTAGATTAACTGCCTTAGGGACTTGGTAGAACGGCTGGGTTTTTGAGACATTTTCGATCGAGTTGTTGTCCAATATGTCGACGACAAGCTTGTCAGGTCGCCAAAGGAATGCATCGATGCCGCAATCGCAATTCGTGCCAATCAATATCTCATCCGCGTTTCGACCGGGGGACATCGCAGAAATTCGATCTTTGGCTATTCGATCAAAAACGGAATTCGTTTCAAACTGGGTAACGCCAGAAATACGTAGCCCATACCCGTTGTCCGTTTCCCCAACATCCCAATTCGCGTTGACAGGTATATCAATTACGAGCCGAGAAAACGTCGGGTGATCGCCAGAACGTATGTCAGAGGTAAACGCTACTGCTTCCGACGCAATCAAGACTAGCAAGAATGCGACTATATACCTTCGCATCATGCCGCATCCTTTTTGACGGCTTTAAGCGCATCCTCAAGTTCCGCAAAGCTGGGGCGAAAGTGTCCCGGCGTATTCTGACGCCCAACTTCTATGCAAATATTTGGCGCATGAAGGTGAAGGTTCGCGACTAAAACCTCTCGAATGAGTTGATAGAAATGACCGTCTTCTTCGACGACTGATTTAACTTTGACAGAAAACGGGCCGACCAAGCCGTATGCGAGGAAGACGCCCAAAAACGTACCCACGAGGGCGCCACCGATAAGTTTTCCGAGCACTTCTGGAGGCTGGTCAATAGAGCCCATGGTCTTGATGACACCCAAAACCGCAGCAACAATTCCCAAGGCAGGCAGGCCATCCGCGATCGTTTGGAGAGCGTGAGTCGAATGCATCCGGTGATGCATTGTTGCTTCAATTCTCTTTTCCAGAACTTCTTCTACTTGATGCGGATCGTCGTAGTTCATGGTCGCGGAACGCAACGTGTCGCATATTAACTCAACCGCCTCGGTGTCGGCCAAAATACGAGGGTATTTACTGAAAATCGCCGAATTTTCGGGGCCCTCAATATGCTCTTCTAAAGCCACCGGATTGGCGCGCGCCACGCGGATCAATTCGAACAACAAACACAGCAAATCACTATAGTCTTGTTGCTTCCATTTTGAGCCTTTGAATACTTTTCCGATGTCTTTAATCGTATGCTTGATTGCAGAGGAGTCGTTGCTGATCACAAACGCACCAACAGCCGCGCCGCCGATCATGATCATTTCGAATGGCAACGTCTTGAGGATAATAGCCATCTTACCACCCGCAAGCAGGTAGCCGCCAAAGACCATAACAAAGATGATAACAATACCTATTAGCCCAATCATACCGATAATCCCTTGTTCGATCTGGATTCGTAATTTCGATAATATGATCGAAAGGCGTTAACGAACTCTGTCCTATTGCCGCGGCACATTGGCATTTCGTCCTGCAAGCACGACACTGAATGAATATGCTGTCTCAGGCGAAAGACCCGCCATGATTTTGGCTGCTGCCGTCGCTTCCATCATACCAAGAAATCCGGCCGCAAAAGGAGGCGGCATTTGTTCAAATAGAGCTGCCGCATCCTTGGGGGCCATGTTTTCATAGACTGTCGTCAGTCGATCCAGGTCGGATTGGGACGCAGTGTCTGCACGAGCAATGGTATCGCTCAACGCTTTTTCAGCGCGTTGCAGCGCGGCGAGTTGTTCGGTTAGCTCCGCCTCTGCGACACGCAATGCTTGCATTCGGTCCGCAAATTGTGCCTCTCGCGCAGCGAGACGGGCTTCTCGGTCTTTGAATGCGTTCAAAAGAGAGGCGCTTGGAACCATTGTTGGTTCATTTGTTTGAATTGGCGCAGGTTCAACAGCGGGTTCAGGACTGTTTGCAACCGCCGCTGTCGCGCCGATGGTAATGCGCATAAATGCCGACATCACCAACATTCCTCCTAAAAGGTGTAGCGTTCTGCGCCGCCTAGGTCCCTTTTTCATTGCGCTTGATCCACATTGGCGCTGTGACGTACGAAAAACGGATTCATCGCTGGCGTAGGTTCGGGTGGAACGTCATGCATTGAAGCAATCATCAGCTCGAGCCGCCTTGCTGATCCCTCCGCTCGCTCGGTCACGCTATTCAACTTGGCAACCGAAGTTTCAGCTGTAACTTGGGCTGCCGCTAGCGCCTTGTTCAGATCATCAGCCTGCACCGATAATACTGCAACTGCCCCTCCCACCCCTTTTTCCAAGTCCGTAAAGCGGCGCAGCCGCCGAGACAAAACATGACAGTAAAGTCCGGCGCCCAATGCGCCCGCAACCAATAAAATATCCGCAATGAACGCCATTCTGGCCTCCTCAATTAATAACAAATTCCATAATGAGAAGATCACGAATACGATCTTCCCCAGTGACGATTTGAACGCGCCGCAGCATCTGTCCGCGCAATTTCATAAGCGCCGCCGGATCATCCAGTTCCGCAATGTCGACAGCACGCAAATAGCCGTTCAGAACATCAACAATTCGTGGCTTTACCGCTTCAACCTCAGCAGCATGGATGGGATTAACCTCTAGGCTTGCAGAGAATCGAAGATGAGCGCGATTGCCTGCACGTGGTAGTGAAATGACCAACGGATCGATTGGAACAAAAGCAATATTACTGGTGCTTTGCTGGGCATCGCCGTGGTCATCAGAATGATCAATAGAATCGCTGTTCTTTTCGGCAGCATCAGCCGTCCCGTCAGATAGTATCAGCCCTGAATTCACGGCAAAGAATCCACCGCCGCCCCCGGCCAATGCCAGAATGAGCCCAATCAAAAGTGGTTTCTTCGACCCCTTCTTAGGGGCGTCTGTAGTTGGATCTGCAACGGCAGTCATTTCTGACGTCCTCCTTCAATTCAATAAAATCAACATAAACTTACAAGCCCTAACCGATTGTTAAGGCTGTTGCCTCAAAAGGAAGAGAACGCGGGCAGAAGTCCGAATATTGGAGAACCCATTTGCAAAGTCTTATGTCAGTTTGGAGCGCACTCGACGGGACACGGCGTCTTTTTGTTGTTGTCGCGACCATTGCGGTTTTTGCTTCCGTAATGCTACTGGCCCGCGGAAGCGGGACACGCGACATGGCGCTCTTGTTCGGAGGCTTAGAGCCCGCAGCTGCGGGTGACGTCGTGAAATCACTTGATGCGCAGGGCGCAATCTACGAAGTGCGCGGAAATGCGATTTATGTGGCTTCTGCTGACCGTGATACACTTCGACTAAGCCTTGCGGGCGAAGGTTTGCCTGCTAGCGGTTCGCAAGGATACGAGCTTTTGGACACATTGTCCGGGTTTGGCACCACATCGCAGATGTTCGATGCCGCATATTGGCGCGCCAAGGAAGGCGAATTAGCCCGCACAATTTTGTCGAGCCCTCACATTAGGGCTGCTCGGGTTCACATATCAACACCCTCAACACGATCATTCCGGCGGGACCAATCACCGACAGCAGCTGTTACTGTATCTTCCACCAGCGGCTCTTTGTCGGCTCGGCAAGTCAAGGCACTGCAGTATATGGTCGCCGCAGCCGTCCAAGGCCTTGATCCAGATTCAGTCGCGGTCATTGATGGAAATGGTGGCCTTATGTCGGATTCAGATGGCCAAACAGGCGCCGCATTATCTGATGAAAAAGCCGACGAATTGCGCAATCGCGCGGAGCGATTACTGGCCGCGCGTGTTGGGGCAGGCAACGCTGTTGTTGAGGTGTCCGTCGAAACAGTCACCGAATCAGAACTCATTACAGAGCGACGGTTTGATCCCGATTCTCGCATCGCGATCAGCACTGATATCACCGAAAGCACCGCCAAATCACAAGATAGCAGAGGCGGAGATGTCACGGTCGCCTCGAACCTACCAGATGGTGACGCCGCAGGAGGAGACGGCTCCTCTAACAACGAGAATAGTGAAACAAGAGCATTGACCAATTATGAGGTCAACGAAACACAACGCCAGCTTACCAAAATGCCAGGTGATGTGCGCAGACTTACCGTTGCGGTCTTGGTAAACGATGTCGTTTCCATCGACGCAAACGGCGCCCGCTCAACAACCCCACGCAATCAAGACGAACTAGATGCACTTCAAGATTTGGTGGCGTCGGCTGTGGGGCTAAATCTCGACCGAGGTGATGAAATCACCCTGCGATCAATGTCGTTCGAACCCATTGTCCCGGTCGGAACGGAGGCAATTGCAGCCGCTGGCGCCCCCCTCAATCTGATGCGTTTGATACAGATTGGAGCGCTTGCCATCGTTTCCATTGTCCTAGGGTTATTCGTTGTGCGACCAATTCTGGCACCTTCATCCACGCGCATGATTCCTGCACCTTCACCGTCAGCTGTCAACGGCGCCATTGCCATCGAACCCAGCGCCGATATCGCGCCCGGCACTGCTCCCTTGGCAATTTCGAACGAAAGCGCAGCCCGGAAAGACGAAAGCGATCCAGTAGCAAGGCTTCGCGACATGATCTCTGAACGGGAGTCCGAGACCATCCAAATTCTTCAAGACTGGATGGAACAACCAGAAAGTAAGGAAGACGCCTAAATGGGACAATTTTTGCGACTTGAATCCTTTGATAGCGGCGCCGACATCGCTGCGACAGAGCATCCAGAATTTCTGCGTGGCAAAGCGGTCGGTCTGGCCGAAGGTGCTGTTTCTGCAAACGCGGCGCAGGCGGAGCTTTTGAATTCAATTCACTCAGAGTTAAATGATGCAAGGTTCACATACTCTGAAGCACGACAATCAGTCATTGCCGATTTGGATGCAGTGATCTCGGCAGCGTTGAAACAACTCATCCCAGCATTAGCCCAACATGGACTGATAACCACAATTATGAATGAGCTGGCGATCGCGATCGATCAAAACAGCGATGCAATCGCCACAGTCACAGTGCACGAAAGCCTTGTTGATCCGCTGTCCGACATTGTTGCAGAGGCCTTCGCCAAGAAGGTGCTGGTGAAGGCTGGGAAATATGATGGTCCGATGGTGGCTTGGGTCAATCATGGCCAGACACACAAATGCGTAAATTTTGAAAACAGTGTCGTTGCAATTGATGCCGCGCTTGGCTGTCTGCGTGACGCACCAGAAAGGATCCAGGATTATGGATGAATCACCGACTTCAAATGCACGCGATCACGCATTTCAGAACATCCCAATTGAAGTGACTGTCTCTGTTGGAAAAGCCCGACCACTGGTCCGGGATTTGCTTCAACTAGGCGAAAACGCTGTTTTGCCCCTCGATCGTAAAATTCATGACCCCGTGGAATTATTTGTAGGTGATCGATTGATCGCGCGTGGCGAACTCCAAGAAATGGAAGGCGGGGAACCTGGCCAGCTCGCTATTAAATTAACGGAAGTCGCTTCGGACAAGGGTGACCTACATTAAGTCCATAGGCGTCATATTTACTATCGCGTTGGTATCAATGCTTTGGCCGCATCCCGCACTCGCGCAGGATGTGGCCATTTCCCTTGGCGAGCCAGGATCGCTGACCACCAGATCAGTTCAACTATTGGTGCTGATAACGGTCTTATCCTTGGTTCCAGGTATCGCAATAATGGTAACTTGCTTTCCCTTCATCGTGACGGTTTTGGCAATCTTGCGGCAAGCGATAGGTTTACAACAATCCCCCCCCAACATGCTCATGGTGTCATTGGCACTTTTCTTGACATATTTTGTGATGGAGCCCGTCTTCATGGCGGCTTATGAGCAAGGCGTATCACCGCTTCTCGCGGGTCGGATGGAAATCGAAGAGGCGTTCCTAAAAACGATGGAACCATTGCGCGGCTTCATGTCAAACCGCATCGAGCCTCAAACATTTGAAGAATTGGCAAAACTTCGCAATGACCTCAGCGCTGATGTGGAGATAATTGAGGCACCGCTATCAGTGTTAGTACCGTCATTCATGCTCAGTGAGCTGGAACGCGCATTCCAAGTTGGATTCCTGATTTTCCTACCGTTTTTGATCATTGATTTGGTTGTTGCCGCTGTCTTAATGTCGATGGGCATGATGATGGTGCCACCGGCAATCGTTTCTCTTCCCTTCAAACTTGCCTTTTTCGTAGTTGCTGACGGTTGGAGTTTGATCGCAGCAAGTTTGGTAAGAAGCTACACGCCTTAGCGGACGATGAATTCAGCATGCAATGCACCGCTCGCCTTAATGCTTTTCAGGATATCAATCATATCCCTGGGCGCTACACCTAACGCGTTCAATCCAGCGATGACTTCGGACAGAGAAGTCCCTTCTCGGATGTCAGCCAGTCCAATGCCCGGTTCATCAATAATTTCCGCGTTGGTTCTTGGGACAACGACAGTCTCCCCATCCGCGAACGGATTGGGTTGTGCAACGAGCGGGGTCTCTTCGATCCGTAGTGTTAAATTGCCTTGGCTTACCGCCACACGACTAATGCGCACATCTTCGCCCATGACAATCGTGCCAGACCGTTGGTCCACCACAACGCGAGCGCGACGCTCAGGTTCGACCAAAATATTTTCAATGCGTCCCAGTGCATGCGCGGGAGAGCGCATTTTGGTAGCATGGATATCTAGCTCCACTGTTCCGGCATCCAACATGATCGCGACTTCGTTTCCGAATGCGTGGTTGATTGCGTTTTCGATCCGCCCAGCAGTCGTAAAATCTGGCGTCCGCAACGCCAAACGTAAAGTCGTCAACGCCGCAAAATCAAACGTGACTTCTCTTTCGATTGTCGCACCAGACGGGATCGTACCCGAAGTTGGCACCCCTTGGATGACTGCTGCGCCATCCCCGGTTGCAGATGCGCCACCAGCAATGATCGTTCCTTGTGCGACCGCATAAATTTCAGCGTCAGCTGCATTTAACGGCGTCATGATTAAGGTGCCGCCAAGCAAGCTGTTCGCGTCACCAATCGCTGATACGGTAACGTCCAAGGGGCTACCTGCACGCGCAAAAGGTGGCAATTTAGCAGTCACAAGAACGGCCGCCACGTTTTTTGGACGGAACTGCTCACCAGTAACATTCACACCGAGGCGCTCCAAGATATTCGACATGATCTCCTCGGTAAATGGTGAATTCCGAAGACCGTCACCAGTTCCGTTGAGGCCAACGACGAGGCCGTAGCCAACCAGGTCATTGGCGCGAACACCATCAAACTCCACCAAATCCTTTAGCCGGATAGGAGACGCATCCAACATTGCTGGCAGGATACCCATTAGAACCGCCGTAGAAACGCTTTTCAAAAAACGCATCAAATATACTCCGCTAAGGTAAGCCGCGACAGTCGTGCAGTAACAGCAAAATGAGTTTCGAGTTGGGCCTGTACTGCCTGCAGTTTTGAAGCCGTCTCAAACGGGTCTGCCGCGGTCATGTCGTTAAATGCAATGCTGAGTGTGGACTCTTCTGCGGACAATCGCGCAGTAATAACAGAGACCCTGTTCTGTTGATTTCCCAATTCAGCTCGCACTTCTGTAAGCCCGGACGCTCCAGAAAGTAGGCCAGCCCCTGCCATCTGTAAAAGTTGCGCTTGTTCAACCTGCGGAATGACTTGCGTAAGATCGGCTAGAATTGCCGCTTTTGAGGTTGCTTTAAGGATGTCTTTTAGACGCTCATCGTCCGCGCGAGTTTCGATATTTATGGTTTGCTCCGGTCCCAAAAACTTTAGGTTAGATCCATTGTTTTCAGCCTGATACCCCATCGTTTGGAACCCGCCTGTTGGGGAATCAAACCAGTCATCGACGATAGCCGCAATGTCAGAAGCTGTTGTCGCGCCACCAACCGTCTGTCTAATATCTGCAAGCATGTCATCTGCGGTTGCCAGCGGAACAACATCTACCGATGTCCCTGAAAAAAGTGATCGGTTTGCCAGCTGTCCATTTAGTGCAGTAACGACCTCACCGAAAGACTGCTGTGAAGTTTGCACCGCCTCTGAAATTTGGTTGGGCAAACTCTGGCTGGAAATGAGCAGTAAACTATCAGTGGCGCTTGATCGCGCATCTTCAACCCGTTCCAGAGAAAGCTGCATCTGTTCAAGGAGAAGCGACGTTTCTTGAGCAGCGTTTTGATAACTGGCGTTCGTATTCAAGCTGTGTTCAAGCCCCGAAAGTTGACGCGTGTCCCCACCAACACCAGCAACGACATCGCTCAATCGGCCGGTGACCAGCTCCTGCCCATGCCGCGCAAGTTCAGCCTTCAGGCTGCCCCCATTGCGCAGTGAGATAAAGTGCTGGGACATGTCACCTATGGAAACGACGGGCATCGGTTATATCTCCATCAATTGTTGCATCATGGCGTTGATTGTCTGGATGACACGGGCGTTGGCCGCATAGGCCTGTTCCACTTGAAGCAACGATTGAAGTTCGACATCTGAATCGACACCTCCGGCCAATTCAGCGGCATGCAGACTATCCCAACGCGCAGCTGAGAAACTCAGCTCAGTTTCGGCACCCAAGCGCGCGACACTAAAATTTGCCGATATGCTTGCGATGTTATCTCTTACGGACTCACCGGTGAGATTTGTGAGCGCAGAATGCCACCGGTTAAGTTGAGAGGAATCCCCAACGGAACCATCGCCCAACCCGCCAATGCCGTCGCGCCATCGCGTTGCATCACCCCCTACGCTTGGATCGGCGGCCGAATTCAGGGCAAGCCGCGCGGACATGCCGGTCATGTTTAAGGCATCAATGGGGTTACCATTGTCTGTGAGCATGCCTGTCGCACCAATTGTTGGATCCGTCGTCGTGTTGGAAAACCGGTTTGCAAGATCAAATGCAATTTCGTCCATGCCTTCTTGGGCTGCGACCAGGGTATCATCCCGAAGAGAGAATGACGCAGACAACGCTCCTCCGGAAAGACGACCGAAACCATTGTCAACATCAAGGGGCTGACCGTTCATCGTAATGCCAGACAGGCCCCCAGACGACAGCGTCATATCCGCAATAATTGTTGGCGTGCCTTCAAACTCAAATTGCGCCGCTTTACCATCGAGTAAGACCAAACCGCTGGTTGTCATGATAGCAACCTGATCATTGGCCCTTTCTAGCAGCCGAATAGGAACACTTGCGCCGATGTCATCAATGATTTGTTGGCGCGCATCCATCAAACTGGACGGATCTTGCCCAGACGCAGACAACCGTGTGATGTCTGAATTGAGTTGCTCGACCCGTGTCAGGTTGGCGTTGAGGGCTTCAACGTCGCGTGCAATCGTTTTGTCAGCATCTTGTCTCAATATTTGAATGTCGTCACTTGCGGAATGCAATCTGTCCAAAACCGATGTCATTGCAGATCCAAGGGTTTTCAGTCGCAAGTCGCTTGCCGGATCGTTGGCCGCCGACACCATTGCGGATTCAAGCTGGGAAAGACGTGCGGCAAGACTATCGGCATCACCAGGAATACCAATAATGGATTCAATCTTTCCCAGCATGTCCGCTGATCGTTGGTCCGCGCCAAGCTTGCTTTCCGCCAGCCGCCGATCGGCCAAAAGACCACGATCAATCGTACGAATGATGCCGTCACCACGCACGCCACCCCAGGCGGAGGAGGTTGCCAGTTCCCGCCGTCCATATCCTTCAGTCTGGGCGTTCGCGATATTATTCGAGATCACGGACGCCCGCTGGCCAGATACATTCAGGCCGCTAAGTGCATTTGTCAGAGAACTGGTAAGGCTCATTTCGTCTTCCTTTGCGGAAAAGGGTTAGCGTTTGATGTTCGTGGTTTCCTGCAGCATTTCATCAACTGTCTGAATCACTTTGGCGTTTGACGAATAGGCACGCTGGGTTTGGATAAGCTGGGTCAATTCGCCCGCAACATCTGTCGCCGATTCCTCTCTGGCGTAGCCGACGATGTCACCCGTTGGGCCATCACCCGCATCCCACATAAAGAAGGTGCCGCTGTCCGGGGTCACGCGATAGGATTGCTGATCAAGAGACTCAAGCCCGTTTACATTTGAGACATCGACCAGCGGGACCTGATACAAGACCCGATTGATACCTGTGTCAAACGAGGCACGAACAAACCCGTTCGGGTCAACTTCGATCCCCGTCAAACTACCCACAGGTGTCCCGTTTTTGGAAATTGAAACTGGCGCAAACGCATCGGACAGCTGGGTCAATCCATCAGCTGCCCCCAGTTCGCCAATGCCGATTTCAAGCGGGCCACCATCAACATTTACGACCAATGATCCCGTAGCGGGGTCATATCCCCCGCCCGATGTTGTTGTAACAGAGGCTAGCGTGCCGCCTGCACCGCGGGTGTCATCAAACTGTAAAACGTATTCACCAACGATAGCACCGCCAGATGCACTGTCACTTACTGTCATCGTCCATTCGTTAGACGAACCAGTTGCCGGAACGGTCGGCGTGAATGTAACATTCAAAGTCGCGGATTTGCCAAGATTGTCATAGTACTCCAATGACAAAACCTCTTCATCGCCAAGCGATCCGGTTTCAGTGGCAGTCGCGGGTAGGTTGACAGCCAGGTCCATCAACGTCGTTGCCTCACCCGCAAATTGGTTTGAATTTATCTGGATCGGTTCCAATCCATCGACTGAATCACGCGGAAACGTCGGGATGGTTCCGTCGGCGCTTGCCGGCCAGCCCATCAGAATGAGCCCAGAGGGACTTCTTAGATATCCTTGATCATCAGGACGAAAGGACCCAGTCGTGCTGAGGAGAAGTGGGTTATCTCCATTTCCAACTGCAACGGACGCCTCTGATGTGACGGGCAACATACCACGGCCACGCACAGCAAGATCGGTCGGGTTTGTCGTGGAAACCAGTGACCCCCGTTGGTCAATCAATCGGGTCGAAGTCGTCCGCACGCCGCCCGCGGAATACCCGCCGCGACCATTTTCGATGACCATGGAATGAAAGTCAGTTACTGCCCGCTTATACCCATAGGTCGATGCGTTCGCGATGTTGTCTGAAATTGTAGCGAGGCGCGTTGCATTCGCAGCGAGCCCCGCAACAGATGCGTTAAGAGAGGAAGAAATCGTCATGGCATGGCCTTTCTGGATCGGGAAATGACGGTCGTATTGCCATCATCCCTAAGGCCACAGAATTAACGTCCCCCTAACGCTGCCAATTCAAACATCTGACCGCAGCAGGATAATCTCCAACCGGTTGTTGCGGTGTGCAGTGTGGTCTTCGACAGCTGGATTACGGTCGCCAGCACCGACAATTCGTGCCACGCGATTAGGATCAAACCCGCCATTCTCCATCATCACCCGCATCATCGCGGCCCGTCCGGTGGATAGTTCCCAAATCGGGTTGTTCAGCCGCAAAACCGATTGCGATTGCAAATGCCCTGTTATCGCAACATCATTTTCAACTGTCACAAAAAGCCGCGCAAACATGGCGGCGATTTCTTGGGTCACAGCTGTGGGCTTATCTGTGCCCGCCACGAACAATGGTGCGCCCGGGAGATCGAAGACCTCGATGATTAGCCCTTCATCCGTAAGGCGGGTCACGATATGGCGTAGCGCCTCTTGCGCGATCGCACTTTCACCGCCAATCCCGAGCAGGACCTCCTGAATGTCCTGAAGGGCTGCGACCTGTGCAGCCACGGCACCATCGCCGCCTTCTGCGTCACCACCGGCAGACTCATCTGACACCGTATTGATCGGGCTGCCACCCATACCAGTGCGGACCATCACGCCGTTGGAGAAAATATCATCGCCACCAAATACGCCATCGCCGCCGCCAGAAATACGGTTGATCGGAATGGTTGGGGTAAAGTAATCCGCGATGCCTTTTCGCTGCTGTTCGGTTGTCGCGTTCAGCAACCACATCAGCATGAAAAACGCCATCATCGCCGTCACAAAATCCGCATATGCAACCTTCCAGGCGCCACCATGATGGCCGCCACCGCTGATTACTTTTTTCCGCTTAATAATTATCGGCGCATTTGCTGTTGTCATCTTTCACCACCTTTGTTGGCCACCCACGAAAGGGATAGGTGTCAGGCGGTGAAGGGGTGCTTAAAGATTGGATTGTCGACGAATGCGTTATTTTTGAATTTTAACATAAATTTCATCAGGTCCACAGAAGTCAGCCAAATTATACCCCCTGTCACGCATCAATGCAGGCAAGGCAGGGTCAGCCGTATTGTTTTCGATCGACCAAACTGTCACGTCGTGTTTGTCGAACGGAAACGCGGTCAGCGCGGCAAGTTCGCCACCCTCAATGTCCAGTGAAACAAAGTCGGGGTGCATGATGTCTGCTTCTTCCAAGATTTCGGACAAGGTCCGCGTTGGCACTTTCACGACTTTTTCTGCATGCCGTGGATCTGACCGCACACGTTCCAGCAACTTGTCGTCATACGTGGACGAAAGGCCGCTCATTTGCGTAAAGCCTTCGGTTACTGTGATGAACTCTGCTGTGCCTTTCTCTGACGCAACCGCATAGGCCATACATGGGGCGCTGCGCATTTTCTCGGCCTTGGCGCGCTGTGCTGCGACGGGTTCAACCATAACGCCTGTCCAATTTCGCCAGCGCTCAAAGAACAGCGAATTCGATCCAGTTACACCGTCATAGGCACCAACGTCGACAAATGTGCCGCCTTCTTTCTGGTTCATTATCCGGTCAACGATCAAATCTTGTCCTGCTTGGGACGCGTATGGAAAGGTTGGCGACAGCATCCCACGGACGGTATGCAGCTGACGTGTTAAGGGCGCACGTGCGCGGGTTTTTTCGATGGCAAGTTTCGCGACAAGCTCGGTCTGGACTTCGATCAATGAATCGCGTGCGGCTTTGATACGGGCTTCTATTGTCATGACTGGCCTCCGAATTCAGTGTATGATTTTTCTTCGACGATCTGGGACCCCAGCAAGACGTTGATTTCTTTTTTGATACGTGCCCGTTCATCGTTGGTCACGTAAACCGCACGGGCTAATGCGATAAAACCTGGCCCGAAATCCGACTTGGCTTCAAACGCACGAATGTCGTCTTCGATCACCCAAAGATCACCGTTGATCGCATAAAGCGCATCCCAAAGCGCCGACAACGCGGGCGAGGCAGGAATCGCATCATCCGCCGTTTTTGTCAGCACTGACATTTCGTGGCGGACATTTGCCAGCTTATCAGCATCCGTGATTTTTTCAGATTTCAGACGCAATATCGTTAGCTTATCTATCAGCTCGCCAGGGGATGTCGGAACAAGTATCTCAATCATTAATATCTTCCAAATAGTGCTGCAATGCGTCGCGAACTTCGGCCATGACACCTTCCCAATTCAAAGGGGTCTTTTGCCGGAACAATGTCATATCAGGATACCAAGATGTGCTGTCGCCTTCGTGCGTCCAGACCCAGAATGGATCCCAATGCAGGATTGTCCAAGTTGGCACGCCAAGGGATCCCGCAATATGGGCCGTTGCGGTGTCTGACGTGATTATAAGATCCATTTCCTGCATGGACGCGGCCGTATCTGCAAACCCACGTTCATCTGATCCGGCATCGATTATGAACGCCGACGAACCGTCAGCGAAATAGGGCGCGAGCAACGGCCCCTTGTAAAGCGAGAACAGTTGCACACCCGGTAGGTCGGTCAAGGGCAGGAAATCGGTGTGACTAAACGACCGAAACGCATTGCCCTTGTAGGTGACAGATCCTGTCCAGATGACCCCGACCTTCAACACCTTAGGAAAGGGTGCAACGATCCGCTTAGCGCGTTCTATGCTGTCTTGGGTCACATTCAACCGCGTGGGCTGCGGCACGATTTCGTGCGCCTTGAAATAGTGCGCCGCCAAATCCATCATATTGACGTAGTAATCTATTGGCGCATCTTTTTGAACAGAACCACCTGTCCAATCAGCCCCATCCAGCCCATCCATCAGCACTGCAAGCGGACGCTCGACAATCACATGAACGGTCGCGCCCATCTCTTTCAGCTGGGGGATAAAACGGGCAAATAGAACCGCATCGCCGAAACCTTGCTCAGGCATGACGAGAATTGTTTTTCCATCCAATGGCTCGCCGCCCCATTCAGGAAACGGCAGGTCACGCTGGGCCAATTCTCCCGCGTTCCAGCGGGCCTTATAGGTCTCGAATGCTTGGGCATAGTCCCCCGCGCCCAATTGGGCAAAGGCATGCTGCATCTGCAATTCAGCATCGTCCGGATATTTCGCAATCTGCGGGGTCAAATAGGCAATCGCGCCCCGATAATCGCCCTGCCCGCGCAGGCAACGGCCAATCATCGCGATCAGATTCAGGTTCGTAGGGTCGTCTTTCAACAGTTCTTTGCGGATCTTGATCGACTCTGCGTATTGCCCGACATCAGATAATATATTGGCAAAATTGTTGCGCAGTCCCGCGTCGTGAGGGGCAAGCGTCACCGCACGACGCTGCGCGCGCAACGCTTGTTCGTGACGTCCTTCGGCACGATGAATCACACCCAAGTTCGACCAAATACCTGCGTCACCGGGCACGTGTTTTAGATAGACAGCATAAAGGTTGGCGGCTTCGGCCAACTGGCCGTCTTGATGCGACTTGGTCGCACGCGCGCGCAGCTGTTTTACCGTCTCAGCCATTGTTCGCCCTAGTCCGCGTTGCGCCGTTTAACGGGCGTGACCAGCTTTGCAGGTCTGCGTTGCTCCGCGGCTTCGAACAATGAAAACGTCTGATTGACGTAATTTACAGCACCCGAGATCAGCTCCATATAATCATCAAGTTCTGGAGTCAGCTCTACCTCGGTGCAGACAACACTACGATCTTGCGGAGCAGTCTCAAAGGTGACGTAAAATAGCGGGTCGCCACGATTGATTTTAAGAGGTTTGTCAGTGTCGTGCCATTCAAAGGCCCACATCAATGGGCGGGGCCAAACATTGATCGGAAACCGCCCACCAAAAATGGTACCTGGCAGCGGGGTTTTCGTGTGATGCATGAACGGGGCAACCTGGCTGATATAGACAGGTTCATCTGCGATGAAAGTATAGGGCAGCTGTAACTGCAAGGTCGGCACATCGGGATAACGCCATTCATGTTCGGCAGCGATATGTAACTTTTCACGCAGTTTGTTGCCGCGGATGCCGGATTTTTCACCATTCAGGTTGCGCATGGCGGGGCGGCCATCTTTGTCCCGCACAAATTCAAGATTAAGATCAAATGGACAGCGCACCATAAAATAGCGGCTTTCCATATTGATTACAGCAGGACAGCGCGACGCTGATTTCGCGTGCGTTTTATTCATCTCTGCCGAACGCACACGCTCTGGCGGGAAATAAACAATCCCTGCCTTCTTTTGATTAAGGAACCAGCCAACGGTCACAGGTCCGCTTTTACGCTCGCTGTCTTGTGTGTTTTCGAAATGCACCGAAAGTTGCATTGATCATCCTCTTTCGTAAATCTGCACCTTAAATGCGACATAACCCACAAATACGGCGTTAATTTGGCTCGAGCTTCGTCAGTCTTACATAATCAAATTTTGCCAAAAACAGGCATGCCGCAATTACAACGCTGGCTGATAAGCCCGTTTTCGTTATGATCTGTGACACAGGCGCGACGTTTGCTGTGGCCACGGTATTCAAAACCTGCAAGATCGCGGCGTCTGGCACGATGCGGCGCCCGTACAACGCCCTTCCATTGATCTGATCAAGCGCGGTCAATTCATCCATCGTCAGCGACTTTTGGAACGATACCTCGGTCTGATCAGTCGGATGCGATGTCGGGTACTTTTGATACAGCGAAAACGGGTCGACCTCAATCGGGCTAATAGTTGTTTGCGACAAACGCGGGGTGCTTGGGCTGGCAGTTTTGCGAATGTCTGAAAGATGGTCAGACAATGCCTGATACTGCGGCATCACTGCAGACCAATCGAAGTTTGACTGCACGTGACGGCGACCTGCCTCACCCATTTTGCGCCCTTTGTCTGGGTCGTTCACCAAGGCAATGAACGCGTCGCGATAGGCCGGAATGTCGATTGTCGTTTGCTGTTGAACTATGGACAGATACCGCAAATAGTTGTCCGTTCCATCCGCAAAACGTTGAGCAACTCTTGCGCCAGAGCCTGACACTGGCATCGCCGTCGGGATCAAAAAGCCGGTGTCGCCATGCACAACCGTATCGCGGAATCCGTTCCAGTCGGGCATTACAACTGGAAGGCCAGCCGCCATCGCCTCCACCGGAACAAGGCCGAAAGTTTCCTGAATATTATCGACAGGCAGCGTGAAAATGTCAGCACCCGACCAAATATCACGGCGCACATCAGCATCGCGCCCATCAATCATTTGCATTTTAACTGTCGGGCAAAGCACAGCCGCCCCTTTGCGATGAAGCTCTGCTTCTGGCTCCCTACTGGCCCAACCGACCATCCACAGATGAACCTGTTTGCCCGTCGCTTGTGCCACCTGTTCCAGCGCAATAAATAGCGGAGCAGGGTTCGCTTTTTCCACCGATGTAAAACGTCCCATTGTCATCACGACAATCGCGTCATCGGGCGCGCCAAACCGTGTTCGCATTGCAAAACGACCAGCATCCGTGCGGGCAAAATCAGCGGCTTGAATGCCAAGCGGTATCAGCGGCAGTTGCGGCATTGGCACGCGGGTCGCACCAAACCGATTACGGTAATATGTGGCCTCATGTTCAAACTGTTGACGCACAACCGATTGAACCGCACGAGATGTGCAGATGATTGCATCCCATTGCTCCACTGGCTCCGCCATCAGCGAATGCATGGATTCGATGACGCGGCGGGTCGAAACGGTGTGCGTGATCCCGATCAAGGACACTGCTGTAGGATCAAATCGCTGACGCCGCCACGCCGCATCCAGATAACCAGGGCCTGGAAACACAACAGCACCAGCATCGGAAAATCCGTCTTGCCCTCTTAGGGTTTGCACCTTTGCGGGGCGGGTTTCGCCCATTGCGCGAATGGTATCCTCGAATTGCTTAGCAGCACCTTTGGTTTGGGTAACCGCAGCAACATGGTCACCACCCGCATGGGCCAGATATCCCTTTAGGAATGACTGCCCCGCTGACCGTCTTCCGACAAGATCTTTCCCTTCCCCTTCCACGGCATCGGCATGGAAAAAGATGGCAGGCGGGGTGCGATTGGTCATAGAAATAAGAGCCTTGTGAATAGGCCTAGAAGTTTGAACGGATTTCGCCAGCCGCGCAAGGTTTACAAGATTTTATCAATCGACCGATCAGCATCAGATGCAACCGCCAAGTCGAGCACTGTTTGAAGCGATGCACCCCGCGCAAAATCGGGCAGCACTTGTGTCCCGCTACGCACTGCATCAATGAAACGCACATAATTGGTTGGCACATCCGGCGTCGGGACATCGACCCATTTCGCGGCCTCAAGATCATCGCCAAGACACGCGGATAGTTTACTGTTCCACCCTTCAAAGCGGACATTCAATCCGCCTTTTGTGCCATAAATACGAAGACTTAGATCATTCAAATGACCGCTGGCAAATCTGCTGGCATGGATCACACCGACAGCGCCGTTCTTTAGACAAAGATGCATGTTCATGCTGTCATTGGCATCAAGCGGGTATTCCCCAATTTGGTTGCCATCTGCCTTGTCGAATGTCGTCAAGCGACAAGACACAGACGCCACGTCGCTTCCTGCGACAAACGTTGCATAGTCAAGGATGTGAACACCAACATCACCCAACACACCCATCGATCCGTGTTTTGTGGACAGCCGCCACAGCCATTGGCTTTCAGTTGCCCAATCACCCCAGGCAGGTTGGGTCAGCCAGCTTTGCAGATAGGCGGCTTCGAAATGTCGGACTTCACCAATGCCTCCGTCCGCGACCATCTTGGCTGCTGCGATTAAGGCAGGTACATTCCGATACGTCAGGTTCACCATGTTGATCACACCCGCAGCTTGGGCCGCATCTGCCATCTCGGCAGCATCATTTGCATTGGCCGCCAATGGTTTTTCACACAGCACATGCTTGCCCGCTGCAAGAAGTGGCAGCGTGGTTACGCGGTGAACACCATCCGGCGTGACATTGGACGCTGCATCAAATTCGCCCCAGGCAATCGCCTCATCGACAGAAGCGAAACCATTGGGAATATCGTGTTTTTCGCAGAATGCCGCAAGCCGATCAGGATCGGTATCAACCCCCGCAACTAGGGCGACATCATCCATTTTGGCATAGGCTTCGGCATGGTCATTTGCCATGCCCCCCGTGCCCACAATGAGAACACGAATTGTCATTTGAAGCCCTCTTCGCCATCTTGGTGCAGCCTTGGACCGCGTTCAACAATAGGCTCTAACGCCGCTTCAACCGGTACATTTGGCGCGTCATTTACACCCTGAACTCTTGGGGCGGGATTGTGTGCCCAGCGCACGGCATTGGCCAGAACACGCTGCACATTTGCGTCATGATATGTCGGATATGTTTCGTGCCCTGGGCGAAAGTAAAATACATTGCCTGCGCCGCGCTTGTAGGTCAGACCAGACCGGAAAACCTCTCCGCCCTGAAACCAGCTGATGAACACTGTCTCTAGCGGCTCTGGCACGCCGAACGGTTCACCATACATTTCTTCGTTTTCCAGCTCAAAATGGTCAGGCAAACCAGCCGCAATCGGATGATTGCGCGAAGTCACCCAAAGGCGTTCACGCTCACCCGCTTCACGCCATGTCAAATTGCAAGGCGTTCCCATCAACCGCTTAAAGATTTTTGCGAAATGCGCAGAATGCAGCAAGATCAAACCCATGCCCGCATTCACATGATCGGCGACACGCTCCACAACCGCGTCGGACACATCGCCATGCGCAGCATGGCCCCACCACAACAACACATCAGTATCAGCTAGTCGTTCATCCGTCAGGCCATGTTCCGGGTCTTGCAACGTGGCTGTTGTGGCCGTGATTTCGCCTGACTGGTTTAACGACGCGGCAATCGCCCCATGCATCCCATCAGGATAAAGGTCAGACACAATTTTGTTTGTTTGCTCATGGACATTCTCGCCCCAGACAACAGCTTTAATGGTCATAATTCACCTTTCCAAAACGCTTTGGATTGATGATTGCGCCGATTGCGGGGCATTGGCAAGCCCTATTGCATAGGGGATAGCGTGATGATTTCGCCGCCTGCTGCATCTGCATCTTCTGCATCATGGGTCACCATCAAAACAGGTAGCGCGCGCGCCTTGGCGCGGGCAAAAACCAATTCGCGAACTTGGGCACGCAGTTCGGCATCTAACCGCGAAAACGGCTCGTCTAACAACAAGGCGCAAGGTTCCGACAAAAGCATGCGCATCAATGCGACACGCGCCTTTTGCCCACCCGAAAGCGTTGCAGGATCACGGTTTGCGAACCCCTCTAAGCCAACCTCGGACAGCGCATCTTCTATGCGCATTTGACGGTCTGCTTTGCTGCCGCCCGGTTTCAGACCAAACGCCAGGTTTTCCCCGACTGACAAATGCGGAAACAGCAAATCGTCTTGGAACAAAATCCCGACCCGCCGATTATGCGCAGGCGCTTGTGTGATGTCATGGCCATCAAGCAAAATTGTCCCGCTTGCCGTAAAATCCGGCGCGAGGGTCCCTGTAATGAACGCCAACAGTGTTGATTTCCCAACGCCCGAAGGCCCCATGATTGACAGAACATCGCCAGACCCAACCTGCGCAGAAAGCGACAATAAGGGATTTCCATCTTTGGAAATGGACACATTGCGCAGTGTTAGACCCTTATCCATGTCGTAACCCTTTTCTATTTCGCCAGACGATCGCAGGTATAATCAAAGCCATCGTAAACGGAATCAATGCGGCTCCTGTTTGCATCAAACCGTAAACACCAATGGCGCGTCGATCACCACCAGACGCCAAAGCCACTGCCTCTGTTGTCAGCGTCGCAACACGGCCACCGCCAATAAGAAGCGTTGCAAGGTATTGACCCACAGAGACGGACAACCCCACCGCAATCGCGGTTAAGACGGGGCGCAAAAGCATCGGCATCCGAACACGCCACAGCACCCGATCAGGGCTTGCACGTAATGCCGCGGCGATTGTCCCCATGCGCGCGTCCCATGCGCGGAACGGATCGGCCAACGACAAGAATACATAAGGCAACACAAAAACAAGATGCGCCAACATCACGGGGAATCGACCCACATCAAATCCAATGTTGAGCATGAAGGTTTGCAAACCAGGAAGGAATGCCGTTTGTGGCACTAACAACGGTAAATAGAGCAAGAACATTCCCCGCTGCGACAGGCGCAGGCCATGGCGATACTCTGCCTCCAGACAGCCGATCGTCAGTATCAACGCAGCGATTGTCACACAAATTGCGATGATGGCCGTTTCCCGCAACGCGGCCAACGTACCAGGGCCGAACCGCATCCAGTTGCGCAGAAACAACTGATCGGGCAGGAAATCAGGAAAGCTCCAGAAACCAGCGAATGACCAAACGCCCAAAACGGTTATTCCCGCGAGCACAGCAAATGCGCAAGTGGCGCCCAAAAACAGCGCAATAAAGCCAACAACAGGGTCGAAATAGCCCCGTGATCCTTGCACGACCCAACGGCGACCCAGACGGGCAAAAACCGTTTCGCCAACGCGCCAAATTACTAATGCGCCAATCACAAGACCCAGCTGCAACAAGGCGGCAGCGGCCCCTTGCAGTCGCATTGCGATGTCAGGATCGGACATCAATCGTACGATATAGACAGACAGGCTAGGCGGCGTATTCGGACCCAAGATCACAGCGACATCAACTACTGACATCGAATAGGCTAGCACGACGTAAACTGGCAGTCGTATTTGGGCATAGACCCTTGGGAATACGGTCTTGAGCCAACCTGTCACCCGCCCATATCCCAAGGCTTGGGCCACTGCCCGGCTTTTGAGTGTGTCCGCTTGCCCAAGGGCAGCCAATGTAATCAGCAAAAGAAACGGGACTTCTTTTAAAATCAATCCAACCATCATCGTAAGACCCCAAGGGTCTTGCACGATTAACAAATCAGGTGGTCGGTCCCATCCCGTAAACCAAGGCGAAAGCCCGCGTGAAATCCAACCCGATGGCGTGATCAAGAAGGCGAGACCAAATGCCGCCGCCGCATGAGGAACCGACAACAGCGGAGACAGTAAGCGTTCCAGAACCCTAAATGCACGCGTGCCCGACCAGCCCGCTGTCAGCAACGCGACGATCGTAAGCGCCATGACCGTCGCACCCACCCCAACGCCGACAGATAACATGACCGCGCGAGCAAGCCCGGCCCAGTCAAAAAGTGCCAGAAATGGATCAACCGTAGGCCCCATCAGCCCTGCGGCGGGCAAATGCCCAAACGCAGGCAGGACTGTGCCGTATAGTCCGGCCGCCACGGGACCAAGCATCGCCAACAGTGTCAAAGCAGGCAGAAATGGCAAAAGGCGCCGCGGTTTCATCCGCGGCGCCTTTTAAGTTCGTGAAACAGCTTACTGCGCAACACCGTAGCGGTCCGCCCAATCGTCAGCCAATCGCGTGGCCCAGCTTGGGTGTGGTTCAGCCTGAACGGTGCCTAGCTCTGCAGGCGTCAATGTCGCGATGCCAAGATCTAGGCCATCAAACACGGCGCGTTCTTCGGCAGTGATCGCCGCCATGTCCAGAACCGTGCCGTAACCCAGAATGGCGGGGTCCTGTGCACGAGCCTGCGCCTCTGGTGACATCAGGAAGTTTGCGACAACCATCGCGCCAGCCTTAGACCCGGAGTTGTAAGGGATCGTAACAAATGATGCGTTGCCGATGGTGCCCTTGTCCAAAACAAACGTGCGCACTGTGTCTGGCAATTCGAAGTTCGCAATCGCCGTGGATGCCGCACCCGGACTAAACGAAATCGACAGGTCAAGTTCATCATCGGCAATCAACGGGAACATCGCAGTGCCTGTTGCAGGGTATGCCTTGCCCTCGCGCCACAAGTTTGGTGTCAGCGCATCCAGATAATCCCAAAGCGGGGCCGAAATTTCCGCATAGTTTTCATCCGTCGCGGGAGCGGCAAGCACCGATGCATCTGGCAAAATATCAACCAACACCTGCTTCAAAAACGTCGTGCCCAAGAAATCCGGCGGCTGAGGATAGCTGAACCGACCAGGATTTGCTTTTGTCCATTCCAGCAGTTCGGCCATAGAGCCAACACCCATCGGCATGTCGGCGGTGTCATGCACAAACACAACTTGCGCCATTGCCCATGGGCTTTCATATCCGTCCGTTGGCACCGTAAAGTCAGATTGCACGGCCTTGCCCGCACTATCGACAACAGACCAGTTTGGCAGTTGTTCGGCATATGGCCCAAACAGCAAATCGGCCTCTTTCATCGCGGCGAAATTGGCACCGTTGATCCAGATCATATCGATTGCACCGTCGTCGTTTTCACCAGCCTGCTTTTCCGCAAGCACACGTGTGACCGCGTCGGCCGTGTCAGTCAGTTTAACGTGCTCTAGGGTAACGCCGTAATCCTCGGCCACCCGTGATCCAACCCAAGCAAGGAAATCATTTGTGGTGGTCGACCCACCCCATGCATTCCAATAAACTGTTTCGCCCTTGGCATCCGCAAGCACGGCATCCCAATCAGCAGGGTTCGGATTAGCAAGCGCTGCGACTGGCGCAATCAATGCTGCAAGAATAGCAAGATGTTTCATATCGGTCCTTCAGTCAGTGTAGGTTTGTTTCGCGCCATAAATGCGCAGTATAGCTGTAGCAAAGCAAAGTGCGCCAAACACATAGGCAAGTGGCGCAAAAAAGGTGGGCATCAGACACAGTAAAACAAAGAATAAGATCGTTTCTGTCCCCTCTAGAATACCATTGGAATAATAGAGCGATTTTTGCCCTTGGGCAGTCGTGATATGCCCACGCTTTTCGGCCAAAATCGCATAGCCCAGAAAACTGGTCCCGTTGAAGTAAAACGACGCGAGCAGGAATGCGCCAGCTGCTCCATTGGATGTAGGATCTGCAAATACAAACGCCGCAGGAATGGCTCCGTAGAACAGAAAATCCGCAGCAATGTCGAGGAAACCGCCAAAATCAGTTTTCTGCGTTGCACGCGCGACAGCACCGTCTAGCCCATCAGCAATGCGACTGATCAACAATGGGATCAGCGCCCAAAACGGGGCGCCCAACCCAATCATCAATGCAGCGATCAGCCCAATACCTAGCCCGATCAACGTGACATCGTTTGCCCCAATGCCACGCGCTGCAATAGCCCGACCAACCACATTCAGCGGCGGATCAATCAGTTGGCGGGCAAAGCGGTCTAACATTCGGAACCTCGTTTTCAGGCATGTTGTGGCCCACGAAACCGATTGACGCAATCACCATGACAAAAACGTGAGAAAAGGTTAGCTAACTGCAATACGAGGTCTGCCATGCGCAGTAACCTTTACCATTGCTTCGATGAACATCGGTTGCCCTTCAATTTCGACCTCTTTGACATCGCGTTCGACCGCAAAACGGATCTCTTCAACCCCTGCTGAGGTCGCAGCATTCGCAGCTTCTGTTCGCAATGCCGTTTCTAGCGCATTCATCGCCTCTTCTGCTGTCAAAAACTGGCAAATTCCATCTGGCAAGTGCACGGCAAACGCACCCGCCCCTGGGCTCGTTACTGCGCCGCTGGCATGCATCGCAACTTGCCCTACGACTGCACCAATGGCATTGGCCACACCTGCATGGGTCGGCAGAACCATGCGTGTATTCAGTCGTTCACCCACTGCACCATAATACGCGCCAGCAGATGCACCCAAACCGATGACTGGCACACCTAATTTCAAATCAACTTCAACAATTCCGCGGTGTTGGTCCAACCCAGCCATCGTCATCGCATGTTTGGCTAACCCCGCCGGGTCTTGCCAACCGTCTTCGTCAAATGCGGCCTGTAGCAAACAATCCACGGTCTGATGCGTAAGTTGATCGATAATCATCTCCGCCATCGCCTCTGGTCCTGAAGCAAGCCGGTCACCCGATCCTGTCCGCCTGCGCGCAAATAGGGTCAATGCCTTGATCGCGGCATCATTATCCCATGCTTCAACGCGCCCCAAAACATGGGATGCATCCGACGGAGTGACACCGGCAATCATCACCATGCCTCGCGTCACCAATCTGGTCAGCGCAGGGCTTTCCATGCGGGTCGTGACCGCATGACTAACCCGTTGGGGCCCGTCAAGCAGACGAGTGGCCACAATGGTTTCGCGCGGATCTAAGCCGTCTGGCAGATCGGTGAACATTGGCATCGCAAATTGGCCACCATCAGGTGCAGGCACATCGCTCGCCGAACAACGATCAAGCACTTGATGAACCAGCTGCGGAAACTGATGCGCGGCCAATGAAATCGGCATCAGTCGCCGCGGACCAAGCCGCAGGCCGCCGCCAAGACCGTCAATAACATGAACTTCACTATCGCCGCCCAAGCCCGTGGTCCGCATCGCCACAGCCTCAACCATAGTTCGATAAGGTCCAACGCGCGCACCTTGGGGGTCAATTTTGGGGCGCCCGCCCTGCAACAAACAAACATCTGTCGTCGTACCGCCAATATCGGATACCAACGCATCCTGCTCACCTGTCAACCAAGATGCCCCCGCAATAGAGGCGGCTGGACCCGATAGAATTGTCTCGATCGGTTTTTCACGCGCGACGTCTGCCGATACCAGCGCACCGTCGCCGCGCACCACCATCAACCTTGCATCAATACCAATTTGGGCCAAATGCCATTCACAGGCACTGATTAAACCATCGATCATGCCGATCAGGCGCGCGTTCAGAACAGCCGTCAGTGCCCGTTTCGGCCCCCCCAATGCCGACGAAAGCTCGTGACTGCATGTCACGGGTTTTCCAGTGAAATCGCGGATAAAATCGCGTGCTTGAACCTCGTGCGCTGCATTGCGTGTGGCAAAGCTGGCGGCAACCGCAAATCCGGTAATGCCAGCGTCCAACCCACGTATTTCGCGCTCAAGCGCAACCATATCAAGCGGGGCAATTTCAGAGCCAGCATGCGAATGACCACCCGTCAAAGCAATCACCGGATCGCCGCGCAACGCATCACTCAATCCTGCCCGGCCCAATTCAGCAGGATCGAATCCAATGAATATAAGCGCGATGCGTCCGCCCTGCCCCTCGACCAATGCATTTGTTGCAAGGGTCGTCGACAATGACACCATCGCTACATCCGCGGGGTCAATTTTCGATTTTGCCAGTGCCGCGTCAATGGACGCGCCGACTCCAGTGGCCAGGTCGGGGCGGGATGTCAGCGCCTTGGCGCTGGCTAGAACAGCATCGGTTGTCTCGTCCAAAACAACCGCATCAGTATATGTTCCGCCGGTGTCCACACCCAACAAATAGGCCATGCTGCTCTCCCTTATTGCGCGACAAGACCATCAGATAATTGTTTACGCCATCCCAAATGCGACCAATTCAAGTACGAATACAGATCGGGTCGCCATTGCGGTCGCGTACAACGATCAATTCGTTGGCAAAGGTGTAGAAATAGCACCCATCAGGATCACGATTAACTTCAGAGCGATCAATGTCTGTCGGGATCGCCTCATCAACAGAAAGAGGCAGCATCAAAGGTGCGATCACGGGTCGCGCACATGCGGCCAATACCAACAACGCCAGCCAACTACTTTTGGCCAAAAATACCGCGGGGGACGGCCGCAGGCAGGTGGGCTGGCCCCCAAAATCAGATCGCTGTGATACAAACATCATCATTCCCTTCAAAATCGCAGGTCTACAGTGTCTTCCGTGTCAATCTATGCCACCATCCCGATACGATGACAAAGCCAGCGACCCGCATACAACAAAAGAACCGCGCCGCGATCCTTAGCGCGGCATTGGATGTGTTTTCCCAGCATGGCTTCCGGGGGGCCACGCTGGATCAAATCGCGGCCGCCGCAGGGCTATCAAAGCCAAACTTGCTGTATTATTTTCCATCAAAAGAAACGATCCATCAAAATCTGCTCAGTTCTCTTTTGGACCTTTGGCTTGATCCTTTGCGCGAATTGGATGCAAACGGCGACCCTATCGAAGAAATTCTGACCTATGCAGAACGAAAGCTGGATCTTAGCCGCGATTACCCACGCGAAAGCCGCCTTTTTGCCAATGAAATTTTGCAAGGCGCACCGCGTCTGATCGATACCCTGCCTGCCCTAAAACAACTGGTAGACGCGAAGGCAGCCATCATTCAAACGTGGACAGACCAAGGTAAAATCGCTGCAATAGACCCGTATCACCTGATTTTCTTGATATGGGCGCAGACTCAACACTACGCCGATTTTGACGTGCAGGTACGGTCTGTATTGGGGCACAATGATCCCTATCCAATGGCCGCAAAGTTCTTAGATCACATACTGCGTCGCACGCTAGCGCCCTAGAAAGTAAACGGGGCAACTGTCAGGCGTTTCCCAAGCGTCATCGCGTCTGCCACATGGATCATCGGCGCAAGATCAACATCACTTTGTCCAGCCTGCACAAGCTGTGCCATCCGCTCATACAGTGCCGGGTATTCATCAAGCGACGCCCCATCAACTTCGACGCCATTGATCAAACATAGATTGCCACCATCAACCAAATGCACACCGTCATCGCCAGCCCGAAGGGTCATTTCCCACATTTGCGGACCTTGCTTGAGCCAATCAAGCTCCATCGTGATATCACCGCTAAATTGAATTGTCGCAGCGATCGGCGTAAACCGATTTTCAGGATAGCTTAAGTCAGCAGACTGAATATGCACTGGATCAGGCAAAATATCCGTCAATATCGACAAGGCATTGATGCCTGGATCAAAGACCCCCATGCCACCCGGCTCGAACACCCATTCCTGATTTGGATGCCACCGTCGCACATCCTCACGCCAGTCAATGTGACCGCCGGTTATGGTTTTATCAGCCAAAAACGACTTGGCCGCAGCAACACCCTTGGCCATGCGACTATGCCAAGTTGTAAAAAGAGTGACACCTTTTGCCGCGGCTTTGGCTTGCAGATCTTGCACTTCTGCGATTGTTGCACCCGGAGGTTTTTCCAGCATCACATTGCGGCCTGCCGCGATTGCCCGCACCGCGTAATCATAGCGTGGAACAGGCGGCAAACACAGGGAAACAGTGCGAATATCGTCGCGCTCCAACAGCATCGTGTCGAAATCTGAATAGCTTGGTATGCCGTCCACCGCACCAGATCGGCTTACTGTCGCCGCCAAATCCCAATCAGGGCTGGCCGCAAGCGAGGGCACGTGCTGCGATCGGGCGATTTCCCCAATTCCAACTAAGCAGATAGGTTGTGACATTGCAGGCTCCGATTTTGGTTAAAACCAATCTATCGCGGCAATCGGGGAACCACCACACGAATGCGCAAATGAGACCCAGCCTGGTCGTTTTCATGCTTGCTGCATAGGGTTGAACTTGCAAACATGATCCCGACAAAAGGAAAAATCATGCTTGATAATCTGGACCATTGGCAGGAACGCGTTGATCTGGCTGCCGCATTTCGCTGGACTGCTCGCCTGAATATGCACGAAGGCGTCGCCAATCATTTCAGCCTATCCATCAATGACGATGGCACCAAATTTCTGATGAATCCAAACCAGGTGCACTTTAGCCGCATTAAGGCCAGCGACATGATCGTCGTGGATGCGAATGATCCTGATACTTTGTCGGGACCAAATGCACCTGATCCGACAGCCTGGGGTCTTCACGGCGGCATCCATCGCGGCGCGCCCCATGCTCGTTGTTGTATGCATGTGCATTCCATTCACGCGACCGTATTGGCATCTCTTGCTGACAGCAGATTGCCACCAATTGATCAGAACGCTTGCACGTTTTATGGTCGCCACGTGGTTGACGAAAATTACGGTGGATTAGCGTTTGAAGAAGAAGGCGCGCGATGTGCAACTCTGCTTGCGGACCCGAAACATAAGGTCATGGTTATGGGCAATCACGGCATCATGATTATCGGTGAAACAGTCGCTGAAACGTTTAATAGACTCTATTATTTTGAACGGGCTTGCGAAACCTATATCCGCGCGCTGCAAACAGGACAGCCCTTGCGCGTGATCCCTCACGACATTGCAGAAAAGACCAGCCAAGAGTTAGCAGATTATCCTGAGCAGGATGAAAGACACCTCAACGAACTCAAAGCAATTCGAGATGATGAAGGGTCTAATTATGATAAATAGCCCAATTATTACCAATCTTACGAAAGATCTGAAATGATTTATGGCCTCTCAGATGAATCCACAATGATCGCGGAAACCGTCCGTGATTTTGTCGAAAAAGAGATTTATCCGCACGAAGCACTGGTCGAACAAACTGGCGAAGTTCCAGCCGAGATCGCGCAGGACATCAAGCAAAAGACACTCGATCTAGGGTTCTACGCCTGCAACTTTCCTGAAAGCGTCGGATGTGCGGGACTGTCACACGTCGATTTTGCCATCGTAGAACGGGAACTTGGGCGCGGATCCATGGCGCTTAACCACTTCTTTGGCAGGCCACAAAACATTCTCATGGCGTGTGAAGGCGAACAGATTGATCGCTACCTGATGCCAGCGGTGCGTGGTGAACGCATGGATGCGCTTGCGATGACGGAACCAGGTGCAGGGTCTGATGTGAGGGGCATGAAATGCAATGCTGTGCGCGATGGCGGTGACTGGATCTTGAATGGCACCAAGCATTTCATTTCAGGGGCGGATCACGCCGATTTCATCATCGTATTTGTCGCAACGGGCGAAGACGATACACCGCGCGGCCCCAAGAAACGGATCACCACGTTCCTTGTTGATCGCGGCACACCCGGCTTCACGATTCGCGACGGATATAAGTCGGTCAGCCACCGTGGCTATAAGAACATGGTGCTTGAATTCGACGACTGCCGCCTTCCGGATGCCCAAGTATTGGGTGAAGTTGATGGCGGTTTCGCGGTTATGAACGAATGGCTTTATGCCACACGTATCACCGTGGCTACGATGTGCGTTGGCCGTGCGCGGCGCGCTTTTGACTATGCGTTGCAATACGCAGCAGATCGCGAACAATTCGGCCAACCGATTGGTAAATTCCAAGGTGTCAGTTTCCAATTGGCCGATATGATAACCGAAATTGATGCGGCTGACCTTCTGACACTCGCGGCGGCCGACAGGCTGGACAAGGGCATCCCCGCGAACAGGGAAATCGCAAGCGCCAAGCTCTATGCGTCAGAAATGTTGGCGCGAGTCACTGATGCCGCGATTCAAGTGCACGGCGGCATGGGATTGATGGACGATTATCCGCTTGAACGGTTCTGGCGAGATGCGCGCGTAGAACGCATTTGGGATGGCACATCTGAAATCCAACGCCACATCATCAGCCGCGATCTTTTGCGTCCTTTAGGGGCATAGCGTTCATGCCATCAGCAAACTGGATAGTCGATGGAACGTGACATTTCCCGCTTGTTGCGTCCGAAATCCGTTGCTGTCATTGGCGGTGGCGCATGGTGTCTTTCTGTGTTGGACCAACTCAAAAAGGCACAATTCGATGGTGAGATCTGGCCAGTTCATCCGTCCGCAATTGACGTCGCGGGGAAAATGGCATTTGCATCCATTGATCAACTTCCCGCAGCACCCGACGCGGCTTTCATCGGCATCAACCGTGATGCAACGATTGACGTCGTCGCCCAGCTTGCCGCGATTGGTGCTGGTGGCGCCGTGTGTTTTGCATCTGGGTTTGCGGAAGTGAGTGACGGTGCGGACCGCAACGCTGCACTTTTGATCGCAGCTGGGGACATGCCCATTTTGGGGCCGAACTGTTATGGCATGATCAACAACTTTGACGGTGCTTTGCTATGGCCTGATCAACATGGCTGTTTGCCCGTGGACCGCGGCGTTGCCATCCTGACCCAGTCTTCAAACATTGCAATCAATCTTACGATGCAAAACCGCAGCCTGCCGATTGGCTACGTCATTACATGCGGAAATCAGGCCCAAACAACCCAAGCTGACATCGCGATCGGATTGTTGGACGACCCTCGGGTCACTGCAATCGGTCTCCATATCGAAGGGTTCGGTGATATTGCCAAATGGCAGGAACTGGCACGCAAAGCCAAGGCTAAAAATATCCCTTTGGTTGCCCTGAAGGTCGGAAAATCCAGCCACGCACAGGACGCCGCCGTGTCACATACCGCATCACTAGCCGGCAGCGACGCTGGCGCAAATGCACTGTTGCGGCGGCTTGGTATTGCGCGTGTTGATGACCTGACAACTTTTCTTGAGACACTCAAAATTTTACATGTGACAGGGCCGTTGCCGAACGGAAGTATTGCTTCCATCAGTTGTTCAGGAGGAGAGGCGTCGCTTGCTGCCGATCTTGCCCATGACACGCAACTGGTTTTTCCCCCGCTCAATGCCCAACAACTGGCAGGGTTGTCCAACGCACTCGGTCCGCGCGTCGCATTGGCGAACCCGCTTGACTATCATACCTATATTTGGCGCGACACAGATGCGATGACATCTGCGTTTTCCGCTATGATAGACCCTGATTTAAGCATGACTATGTTGATTGTCGATTTCCCGCGAACGGACCGCTGTGATCCGGTTGATTGGGACTGCGCGACTGATGCTGCCCTTGCGAGCCACCTTAAAACCAATGGCAATGTCGCAGTTGTTTCTACCCTGCCGGAACTGATGCCCGAACATGTTGCCACGACACTCTTGGCAGGTGGGGTAATCCCGCTATCAGGTCTGAGGGACGCGCTTTATGCGGTGCAAGCAGCCACCGTTCAATCAGCACAAGACCTTGGTCTAGACGTTTGCCTGCCGCCAGTGACAATGGACGGAGCCACCTTGACGGAAGCCGCCGCGAAATCCGCGTTGAGCGAATATGGGGTGCGCGTTCCCGCCAAAATCATCACCGATGATCTGAATTCCACAGACTTTTCGGGTCTAAGCTTCCCAGTCGTGTTGAAGGGAACAGGGATCGCCCACAAGACCGAAGCAGGCGCCGTTGCGCTAAATTTGCCCGACGCAGCGGCGGTAAAAGTGGCCGCCAAGGGAATGCCAACCAGCACTTTCCTTGTCGAAGACATGATCCAAGGCACTGTATCAGAGCTTTTGATTGGTGTTGTAAAAGATCCGGCACATGGCTTCGTCCTGACAATCGGTGCGGGCGGGACGCTGACAGAGCTGTTGCAAGACACGGTGTCAATTCTGCTGCCATGCAGCGCGGAAACCATCCGAAATCAAATTGGTCAGCTGAAAATCCACAAGCAACTTATCGGCTATCGTGGTGCGCCTGCCGCGAACATGGATACCATCATCGCAGCGATCCTGTCTGTGCAAGACTTCGTCCTTGCCAACGCGGATCACCTACAAGAAGTTGAGATCAACCCGCTGATCTGCACACCCGAAACCGCCATAGCAGCCGACGCACTTATAAGGACAAGCAAATGACGAGCCCAATCAGAACAAGACGTGACGGCGCAATTTTGCATGTGACCTTGGACCGCCCCAAGGCAAATGCGATTGATTTGGCAACCAGCAAAATCATGGGGGAAACATTTGCAGCGTTTCGTGATGATCCCACATTACGCGTGGCCATCATTACGGGTGAAGGGGATAAATTTTTTTGCCCCGGCTGGGATTTGAAGGCCGCAAATGACGGTGATGCAGTTGATGGCGATTATGGCGTTGGCGGCTTTGGCGGATTGCAAGAATTACGCGACATGAACAAACCCGTGATTGCCGCTGTGAATGGCATCGCCTGCGGCGGTGGATTGGAACTGGCCCTATCAGCGGACATCATTTTGGCCGCTGACCACGCGACATTTGCGCTGCCTGAAATCCGGTCGGGCACAGTTGCAGATGCCGCATCTGTCAAACTGCCCAAACGTATTCCTTATCACATCGCGATGGAACTTTTGCTGACTGGCCGCTGGTTCGATGTGTCAGAGGCGTTGGGCTGGGGTCTCATTAATCATGCATACCCCGCTGACAAGTTGGAGGCTGCGGCTTGGGATATGGCCCGATTAATCGCGTCGGGGCCACCGCTTGTTTATGCTGCGATCAAGGAAATCGTGCGCGATGCAGAGGACAGCAAATTCCAAGATGCCATGAATAGAATCACAGGACGGCAGCTTGGGTCTGTCGATACGCTGTACGCGTCCGAGGATCAGCTGGAAGGCGCGCGCGCTTTTGCGGAAAAACGTGATCCCGTCTGGAAGGGCCGCTAGATTTTTCGAAAGCTAACTAATCTTGCCAAATCGTGACGATGTCCTGCATCCGCACGATCATCATAGATGCGCACATCTGTCACGATTAGACCCGAGATCTGATCAGACAGACTATCAATAAATGCACCAAATCCAGCGACTTCAAAATGCTTGATGTTCACAGAGATAACGAACACCGCCCCACTGGCGGCAATATTCAGCAGATTGGTCAACGCCGATGGTCCGACATGGCCAAGCGTAAAGGTCCCCGCGCTAACGACCCCACTATAATTTGGAACAGGGAGGTCGAGCGGGTGATTAACGTCGCCGACATGCAAGTCATGATAAATGTCCTTCATATGGGCAACGCCAAGCATATCATCGGACAAATCAAGGCCATCAATTGGTCCAACCTTGCGGGCGTGCAAGCGTTCAGCCACCAATCCTGTTCCGGCACCAACATCCAACACCGGACCCGTACCACCAGCCACGACAAACGCGTCGGCCACTTCTTTTGCAAGCTGATACCCTTGGGCATCGCCAAACCCCATGTCATAAGAATGGGCCCATTCACGATATAACGATTTTACTTCCTCTGCCGAGGACATCGCATATGCATCAGAAAGTTTGGGAGGCTGTGTCATAGATTATAGGCTAGCACAGACTTGCATCTGTGCAAGGTTTCACCCACTGATCAGTCCATGACAAAGACATTGCTTTCATTTGGTCACGGTTATTCGGCGCGCGCGCTATCGCGATTGTTGCTGCCGTTGGACTGGCGCGTGATCGGCACCACCCGCAACGAAGATAAGGCCGTTGCCTTGATGCACGAAGGCGTCGAACCCCGCATTTGGCCCGGCGCAGATATGGAACCTGCCTTGAATGCAGCGACCCATCTGTTGATCTCGGCAGCACCGGACGAAGCCGGTGATCCAGTCTTGGCAGCCCTAAAGGACGAGATCGCAAAACGGGCGGGGCAATTTGAATGGGTCGGATATTTGTCGACAACAGGTGTTTATGGGGACCACGATGGTGATTGGGTGACTGAGGACACACCACTTACCCCCGCGACCAAACGCGGGATTGCACGGGTCAACGCAGAGGCAGCATGGGCAGTCATTCCCGATCTGCCGCTTCATATTTTTCGTCTTGCCGGAATTTATGGTCCCGGTCGTGGCCCGTTTGCCAAGGTGCGGGCCGGAACAGCGCGGCGCATCATCAAGGACGGTCAGGTATTTAGTCGCACGCATGTGGCCGACATCGCCCGTGTCCTTGCCGCGTCTATCAAGAACCCAAATCCGGATGCAGCATATAACGTCTGCGACAATGACCCCGCGCCACCCCAAGATGTGATCGGCTATGCTGCCGAATTGCTCGGCCTACCGTTGCCACCCGCTGAGGATTTTGCCACCGCTGAAATGACACCAATGGCGCGCAGCTTTTACGCCGAAAGCAAAAAGGTCAGCAATGACAAGATCAAGGATGAGTTGGGGGTTGAGCTGCTTTATCCTGATTACAAATCCGGGCTTAGGGCGCTTCTTGCCGCTGAACTAGGCGCCTGATACCCCAAGCGACCGCCGCGAAGATAAACAGGAAAACAATCGCGACGACGAAATTGGAGCCATAGAAAATGGCACGTCCCGACAACTCGAGATTATTGAGGAACGGATAGGGCAGCCCGCTTGTGACTGTGCCCATTGGGGTGTCATTGATTGGCATCAAAACCAGTTCTGACCATCCGATATAGGCCGCAATTATGCCAAACAACCACGCCATCGGCGGACCAATTCGGCGGAAACTGCGATGGATGAAAATCGCATCTATCCATTGAAGCAACGGGCCCAAGGCATGCAGGTAAAGCTCTAGATATAGTGGGCCCAACTCTCCATCGCTTGAGACAGAATTGGGATCAGCAAAGAAAAGCCGCCAATACAGAAACACCACCATCGCATTGATTACGGCTGTCGCGCCGACAAAGCCATCCCAGCGCCGCGTGCTTCGGTTTTCGACCAACGCCATCATGCGGCTGGCCGCGAAAAAGGACATGAACAATGCCCAAATCGTCAGGTAGCGGAACGGACCACCAAAATGCTCAAACGAACTAAAAACCAGCGTGCGCAAACAGTAGGCCGCAGCAAGCAGAAAGACGATCCAACGGAAAATTCGCACAGTGTTTGTCATACCATTACCCTGCGATGGGTTTCGATACGTCGCAAGATTGACGCCGCGTCGCTTGGGGCCCATATGACGTCAGATACAAAAGGGGCCGTTGATGACATTGCGTGAAAAAGTTGCAAATTTTTTAGACCGTTCATTGGTTACACGGTTCATCGTAGGGGTGATCGTATTAAACGCGATATTGCTAGGCCTTGAAACGTCACAGACCGTTATGGAGCGGTTCGGTCCAATCATCTTAATGCTTGATGCCGCATGTCTCGCGATTTTTGTGGCAGAAATTGCAGCCAAGTTGTTTGCCCATCGCATCCGGTTTTTCCGCAATGGCTGGAATATCTTTGATTTCATCATCGTTGGCATAGCACTGGTCCCAGGTGCGCAAGGATTCTCGGTGCTGCGCGCGTTGCGAATTTTGCGTGTGCTGCGCGTTATATCGGTTGCGCCAAGCCTGCGCCGCGTGGTTGAAGGGTTCATCACCGCCCTGCCCGGGATGGGGTCTGTTTTCCTTTTGATGGCGATCATTTTCTACATCGGCGCCGTCATGACGACCAAGCTGTTCGGAGCATCATTTCCCGAATGGTTTGGTACACTTGGACGGTCGGGATATTCCCTTTTCCAGATTATGACACTGGAAAGTTGGTCGATGGGTATCGTGCGACCCGTTATGCAGGTTTATCCATACGCATGGGCATTTTTCGTTCCATTCATCATGGTCACGACATTTGCGGTGGTGAACCTGCTGGTCGGTTTGATCGTAAATTCCATGCAAGACGCCCACCACGAAGACGATGTTATAGCCACCGATGCCTACCGTGATGAAGTCATGGAGAAGTTGAAGATGATCGAAGCCAAGCTAGATCAGGCAAATGACGCTAAAACCTGACATCCCCGACGCGCATATCAGTGGCATAATTGAAATGGCGCTGTCTGATCACGCCAGCTTTGCTGATATTCGTGCAGAGTATGACGTGTCTGATAAGCAGGTGAAGGCATTGATGCGCGACAACCTCAAAACCGGAAGCTATCAGGCGTGGCGCAAACGTGTGCGCACATTCGGGGACCGGCGCGAAAACTATAAGTAGTTTCGACGCATAAATGCGCCGACAAGCCGGGGCCAACCCCGGACCCCGAGGTATTTTCAGCAAGAGGAAAATGGTTAGGCCCGTTTTTCCAGTGTGGCGACACCGAGTGTGGTCAGAACTTTTTTCACGATATCATCGGCGTTCAAGCCAGCCATCGCATACATGTCCCGTGGGCTGGATTGGTCGATAAATGTGTCGGGCAGGACCATCGCGCGGAACTTGAGCCCGTTGTCAAAGACCCCCTTGTCCGACAAAAGCTGGCTGACATGACTGCCAAAGCCGCCAATAGCGCCTTCTTCGATTGTGATAAGCGCGTCGTGGTTTTCGGCCAAATCAAGGATCAGGTCACCATCAAGTGGTTTGGCAAACCGGGCATCTGCAACAGTCGGATTGATCCCTTTGGCGGCCAAGGATTCGGCGGCGGCCTCAACCTCTGACAAGCGGGTCCCGAATGACAATAGAGCGACCCGTGATCCCTTGCGGATAATGCGGCCCTTGCCGATCTCAAGCACTTCAGGATTGGCGGGCATTTCAACACCGACACCTTCACCACGTGGGAACCGGAATGCGATTGGTCCGTCGTCATAGGCAGCAGCCGTAGCGACCATGCGGATCAGCTCTGCCTCGTCCGCGGCGGCCATCACAACCATATCCGGCAGGTTTGCAAGGAAAGCGATGTCAAATGCGCCTGCATGAGTGGCCCCATCTGCACCCACCAAGCCAGCCCGATCAATCGCGAACCGCACAGGCAGCCGTTGCAGTGCAACATCATGCACGACCTGGTCATAGCCACGCTGTAAAAACGTGGAATATAGCGCGCAGAATGGGCGCATACCGCCCGCGGCGAGACCCGCGCTGAATGTCACCGCATGTTGTTCGGCAATGCCCACATCAAAACAGCGGCTCGCGTAGCGTTCCATAAATTTGTTAAGGCCAGTGCCATCGGGCATCGCTGCGGTTACGGCACAAATTTTGGGATCATTGGCCGCGAATTTCAAAAGCGTTTCAGCAAAGACGGATGTATAGGATGGCGCATTTGACGGCGCCTTGGCCTGTTCACCCGTCACAACATCAAATTTGCCTGTCGCATGACCGCGATCGCGGGCTGCCTCGGCGGGGGCGAAACCTTTGCCTTTTTTCGTGATGGCGTGAATCATGATGGGACCGGTTGCCCGATCCTTGACTGTGCGAAGAACCTGCAACAGCTGATCCATATCGTGACCGTCGATTGGCCCGATGTAAGAGAACCCCAATTCTTCGAACAATGTGCCGCCAACCGTCATATGTTTGACCATATCCTTGGCACGCTTGGCCCCTTCCCGGAAGGGTTCTGGAAGCAAGGATACTGCCCCCTTTGCAGCAGCTTTCAGCTCTTGAAATGGCTCCCCTGCATAAAGGCGCGACAGATAGGATGACATTGCCCCCACTGGTGGCGCGATAGACATATCGTTGTCGTTGAGGATCACGATCAGTCGCTTGCCCAAATGACCCGCGTTATTCATCGCCTCATACGCCATGCCAGCGGACATGGAACCGTCGCCGATGACCGCGATTGCGTCACCGCTATCGCCGCCCAGGTCACGTGCAACAGCAAAGCCGAGGGCCGCAGAAATCGAGGTGCTTGAATGGGCCGCACCAAACGGATCATAGATGCTTTCGCTGCGTTTCGTGAAACCGGACAATCCGTCTTTCATGCGCAAAGTGCGAATGCGGTCACGACGTCCCGTCAGGATTTTATGCGGGTAACATTGATGGGATACGTCCCAAATAATTTTGTCTTTAGGCGCATCAAAAACGGCGTGCAGCGCAACTGTCATTTCCACAACGCCAAGTCCTGCCCCAAGGTGACCACCCGTGACGGACACTGCCGAAATCGTTTCAGCACGCACCTCATCCGCAAGCTTGCGCAGCTGATCGTCAGACAGCGTTTTCATATCCGCAGGGGATTGCACAGTATCCAAGATTGGGGTGACTGGTTGGGTCATGGCGTATGCCTTCTATTTCCGTCGGGCGATAACAAAGCGCGCGGCGTCTTTCAATGTGTCGGCGTCTTCACCATAGCCTGATAATGCATCACATGCCTCTGCGACCAATTGTGCCGCGCGGGTTTTCGCCCCGTCGAGGCCAAGCAATGAAACGAATGTGGCTTTGCCTGCATCCGCATCTTTGCCGACCGCCTTTCCAACTTCGGCAGCATCGCCTTCAACGTCGAGGACATCATCAGCAATTTGAAACGCAAGACCCAGACAATCGCCATAGGATTTCAGCGCTGATATATCCGCACCAGCCATCCGTGGGCCCGCACACGCAGACCACGTAATCAGTGCGCCAGTTTTACCCGCTTGCAACGCTGTAATCTGATCAAGGGTGAGAGGTTCGGCCGCAGTCTCGGCTGCAATATCTGCGGCCTGACCACCGACCATACCGCGCACCCCAGAGGCAACAGCAAGGCTGCGCATCATCTCAACGGGTTGCGGCACTGTGGCGAGCATTTCGAACGCAAGCGTTTGCAGTGCATCGCCTGCAAGGATGGCTGTCGCCTCGTCCCATTTTTTGTGAACTGTGGGGCGACCACGGCGCATATCGTCGTCGTCCATAGCGGGTAAATCATCGTGGATCAGCGAATAGGCATGTAACGCCTCAATAGCGGCGGCAGCGCGAAATGGTTCCGAAACATCGTGCAAACGGGCCGTTTCAAGGACAAGAAAACCCCGCAACGCCTTTCCCCCACGCACAGCATAACGCATCGCATCAGCGACCGGCCCGTGCACGTCAAGCAAAGCACGATCAATCTGAGTGATCGCAGCGTCGGCCGCGACCGTTAGGTGGTGTTGCAGATCAGCCATCAAGCGGGGCAGTTGCTGCCGCGTTGCCGTCCGCACCAAGGGTCAGTTTCGCGACCTTTTCTTCTGCACGTTTCAGCTCTGACTGACAGCGCGCACGCAATTCAGCACCGCGTTCATACAGCGCGATGCTTTCGTCCAAGGCAACGTCACCACGTTCCAGCTGACCGACCACTTGTTCCAGCGCTGCAATCGCCTGTTCAAATGTCATTTCTTTGACGTCGTCGCTCATTTGGCTCTCTCCATTAACACTTTGACATGGGCGGCGGCGGACGCCCCCAATGCAGGTAAATCATACCCACCTTCTAAACTCGATACTACGCGCCCCTCACAATGACGATCCGCCAGTTCGCACAGTTGTGTGGTGACCCAAGCAAAGTCTTCCTCGACCAGATTCATCCCTGCCAATGGATCATTCTTATGTGCATCAAATCCAGCCGAAATGATCAGAAGTTGAGGAGAAAACGCATCAACGCGCGGCAACACGACCTGTTCCATCACGTCGCGAAATGCCTTTGATCCCGCACCATCAGGCAGCGGGCAATTCAACACGTTGCCGACACCCGTTTCATGGGCCGCACCCGTTCCGGGATACAACGGACTTTGATGTGTTGAACAAAACAGGATACGCGAGTCGTCTTCGACCAAATCTTGTGTGCCGTTGCCGTGGTGCACATCGAAATCAACAATGGCCACGCGGTCCAGGCCATGATGATCAAGTGCATATTTTGCCGCGATCGCGACATTCCCGAAGAAACAAAAACCCATTGGCGTTTCACGCTCAGCGTGATGACCGGGAGGGCGCATCGCGACAAACGCATTCGGGGCGTCGCCGCCCAACACCATATCAACAGCGCGAACAACCCCGCCAACGCACCGAAAAGCGGCTTCCAATGTGCCAATTGACATATGCGTATCCGCGTCAAGCGAACGCCACCCTTCTTCTGGCGCTGCCGCACGAAGCGTAGCGACATGCGCCTTTGGGTGGGCGCGCAAAATATCATCTTCCGCACCCATCGGCGCAGAAACGCGGTGCAGCTCCAAACCTTTCAGTGCGCCCAGAACTGCATCAAGCCTTGCGACCTGCTCGGGGTGACCGGGCGGCGTCACGTGATCAAAACACGCATCATGTGTCACAAGTGCTGTGCGCATATTTCACCTCTTTGATTTGATAAAATCCCGGCAAATGGCAGGAAGTTTTTAAGATGAGCTTGTATCGGGGGCTAACATATACCCCTCACCACGCACTGTCTGCAAATAGCGCGGTTGTTTTGGATCAACCTCAATCTTGCGACGCAAACGGGTAATCTGAACGTCGACAGCGCGTTCTTGCGTCTGGCTACCTGATCGTGACAATTCCTCGACCAATTTAGCCCGACTTACCGGTGTCGAAGGCTGCGTAGAAAAAATCCGCATCAGCTGTCCTTCGGTCGCAGTCAACCGCACCTGCGCATCATCTAACCACATCTCTCCGCGCTCTATGTCGTAACGCACAGGGCCAAGGTTCAGAACTTTTGGTGCAATGACCGCGGGCTCTGCAACCGGTACGCGGCGCAAAATCGCATTGATCCGCAGCAATAATTCCTTGGGCTCGAACGGCTTGGCGAGATAATCATCTGCGCCAGCTTCAAGACCTGAAATGCGATCACCAGTTTCGCCCTTGGCCGTCAAAAGCATAATAGGTGTGGTAATCGTTTTGCGCAGATCGCGGCAAAGGGTCATCCCGTCTTCCCCCGGCATCATGACGTCCAAAACGATCAAGTCGAACTCCAACCCCGAAAGGATACGACGCGCATGGGCCGCATCTCGGGCAGTCGACACCAGAAAACCTGACCGCATCAAAAACTTTTGCAATAAGCCGCGAATACGTTCGTCATCATCGACAATCAAAAGGTGCGCATCATCCGCTATCATTCTGTTCCGTCCTTCATTGCCACATAGTGGTGGCGCATGTCGTCATCCATCATCGCCTCTAAAACGGCGCGAAATCCTGCGACGGCTTCAGGGCCCGCGGTGCGATAAGCACTACGCATTCGGTCCCTCTGGGCATCCGACAACTCACGCTCCAACGCAGCGCCCGCTTCGGTCAGGGTCAAACGGCGCTCCCGCTTATCTACCCTGCCCACCGTCGACGCCACCAAACCGTCTGCGATCAAAGTGCGCAAGACACGATTGAGCGACTGTTTTGTAACGCCAAGGATATTGAGCAGGTTATTGACCGTCGTGCCAGAATTGCGATGTATGAAATGCACTGCACGGTGATGGGCGCGACCATAGGCCTTGGTCGCCAGAATACGGTCAGGATCAGCAGTGAACCCACGATAGGCAAAGAACATCGCCTCGATACCTTTGCGTACCTGATCATCAGTAAGAAAAAGTAGGCTTTGCCCACCCTGTGGCTGTGCACCCTGCGGCATGGCACGGGCCTCCTCTTCACATGTTGACGTAACAATACGTCAGCTTTGTTGACATTCCAAGACGTTCTCGGTATCGATTCTCACAAACTACGTAATTTTATGTCCGAAACGGACCTTTAAGCGTAACAAATGCAAAATTGAACGGAGGCTGCAATGGCTGGTGCATATGATGATCGCGACGGAAAAATCTGGATGGACGGCAAGCTTGTCGAATGGCGGGACGCAAATGTTCACGTCCTGACGCACGCCATGCACTATGCGTCTTCCGTATTTGAGGGCGAGCGTTGCTATGAGGGCAAAATCTTCCTGAACCGCAAACACACAGAACGACTGATCACTTCCGCCAAGCACCTCGATTTCGAAATCCCCTATACGGTCGAAGAAATCGAAGCCGCGAAACAGGCAGCCCTTGATGCAAATGGCTTAAAAGACGCGTATGTGCGACCCGTTGCTTGGCGTGGGTCCGGCGAAGATATGGGCGTCGCTGCGGCGAAGAACCCAGTGCATCTGGCCGTCGCTGTTTGGGAATGGGGCGCCTATTACGGCGAAGCCAAAACAAAAGGCGCAAAGCTCGATATTGCCAAATGGAAACGTCCATCACCTGAATGCGCGCCATCCCAAGCAAAAGCTGCCGGTCTTTATATGATCGCTACCCTGTCCAAGCACGCAGCAGAAGCCAAGGGCTGCTCTGACGCGCTGATGTTTGATTATCGCGGCTATGTGGCAGAGGCGACGGGCGCCAACATGTTCTTCGTCAAAGATGGGGAAGTGCATACGCCGCTTCCCGATGCGTTCCTCAACGGCCTTACCCGCCAAACCGTCATTGGTATGTTGCAAGAAAAAGGCATCAAGGTTCACGAACGCCACATCATGCCAGAGGAACTCGAAGGATTTGAACAATGCTGGCTCACCGGCTCCGCCGCTGAGGTGACGCCCGTCGGTCAGATTGGTGACTACAACTTCGAAGTCGGCGCTTTGGCCATTGAAATGGCGTCCGACTACGAAAAACTGGTTCGCAAGTAATCGCATTGGGGCGCATAACGCGCGCCCCAATGCTATTCTTTACAGATACCTTCAACGTTCTTTTATTAATTTATTCGCTTCAAGGAATCCTTTCGTGACAAATATTCATACCGAAAATAACGACATTATTCTTGATACAACCGACTATATCGATGCACATCCATCACGACATATGCAGATTGCAGCGGGCGCGGCATTGGTCGTCGCTTTGAGCGGGTGCCTTCCCACCGATGGTGCAACAACGTCAATCACTGACAAAACCGGTGATGCTCGCTCGGCAACTTTGCGCGACACGTCTATCGGCGGGTCAGTCGGTGGCGATGTTGTGACCACAGTGCGTGAGACGTCCATCGGCGGATCAGTTGGCGGCGATGCTATAACCACAGTGAGCGACACGTCCATCGGCGGATCAGTTGGCGGCGATGCTATAACCACAGTGAGCGACACGTCCATCGGCGGATCAGTTGGTGGCGATGCTATAACCACAGTGAGCGACACGTCCATCGGCGGATCAGTTGGTGGCGATGCTATAACCACAGTGAACGACACGTCCATCGGCGGGTCAGTTGGTGGCGATGCTATGACCACGGTGAGCGACACCTCAATCACGGGGCTGCGCGGGCAAGACGGACTTAATTTGCAATCCACGGCAATCATTGCTGGCATTGGTATTCTGGTCGCGGCTAGCTCTTCACGCTAACCCTTAACCGCGCGCCGCAATCGACGCGACGCACGATTATCCTCGCATTTTTCGAAATACTCCGGGGTCCGGGGCTGGCCCCGGCGGATCGGCGCAGGTACTGCGTCGATCCTACTTGCCGCCAACATGCCCCATTGCCTTGCGTTGTTGGGCGCGGTGCAGCCCAAGTATGCGTTCGCGCCAGATGATCAATACGCCAGCAGCAATCACAATACTTGCGCCCAACAGCATCGTCCCTGTCGGCAGCTCATCAAAAACAAAGAACCCGATAAGCAACGCCAAAATCATCGATGTGTAATCAAACGGCGCCACCAGCGAAGCATCGGCATAGCGGTAACTGGACGTCAGCAAAATCTGTCCAATACCTCCTAGCAATCCGGCCATGATAAGCATTAACGCAGCCTGTGCAGATGGAATTGACCAGCCCCAAGGGATTGTGCACAGCGCCAGCAACGATGATGTCACCGTGAACCAGAACACGATTGCCGCAGTGCCCTCGGTCTGGACCAATTTACGCACAAAGACTTGGGCAAGGGCGGCAAAAACAGCGCCCATCAAGACAACAACCGCACCCAATGTTTCGCCCGTCGTAAGGCCCGTGCCAACCGATAACCGGGGCGACAGCACGATCAACACCCCAACCATCCCAAGTGCGACAGTCGACAATCGATAAATGCCGACCTGCTCGTTCAAAAACATCGATGCGAACACAACCACCAACAATGGCGCTGCATAACCGATCGCGGTAACTTCTGGCAGTGGGAGCAACCCTAGCCCGGTAAACCCCAGACCCATCGCGCTCGTTCCGATCAAACCGCGCCAAAAATGACCAACGGGGTTTCGAGTTTTCCAACCATCGCGCAATTCACCCCGCATCGCCAACCAACCAAATATGATCGGCAATGCAAAGAATGATCGAAAGAAAACGGCTTGTCCCGGCGGCACATCCGCGGATGCCGCTTTGATTAAACTGGCCATGCCCATGAACAAGCAGACCGAAAAAATCTTGTATACGATTCCGCGCATCGGCTGCATTGGGTTGCCTTAACTAAACAGTGCTATCGCCTCTGCATAGTGTGTTCCGACTGTGACCGGAACGCCTGTTTCAAGAATTTCCGCGATGCTGTCCCGATCATGCGCGTCCATTTCACCCGCCCCACGTAAGATTACATGTTGAATCCGGCCAGGGTGTCGCGCAATCGCATCGCGGTAAACAGTGGCGTCATGCTGTCCTGTATCGCCAATCAACACAAAAGGAATGTCGGGGACAGATGCCAGGATCACATCAATCGCTGACCCCTTGTGATCACCATGTGTCCCCGTAATGAACTGTGTGTCTGAAATTCCGTAGTCGCGCAGAAACATGGGAGCAACTGGCAGACCAGCCCGTTCAAAAACTGATCGCAGGAACCCGTGAAAATTCCACGGGGATGAGCTTACGAAAAATACCGGATTCTTTTCGGCGTGAAGCGCATCCATCAATACAACAGCATCGGAAAACACTTCTCTGGTCAACATGTTACCAGTCAATGATGTCCATAGGTTTCGCCACAAAGAAAACGCGCCGGTACGCATCATGGTGTCGTCGATGTCCGAAATTATGCCATACACTGCATCGGGGCGCGGAACCACAACGGGGCAAACGGTCGAAACGCCCCCTGCTGTCACCACGATGTCTTTCAAGCCACAAGAACCCTCACGCGGAAGCAAAAGCGTAAAATACCCTTCTTCGTCCGTTTGGGCGGTCACATCACCTGCTTTGACAGCTACGTCAGCAACTTCGTCAGTCGCAAACAGCGCTATCATTTGCTTGAAATTCAGCCACCGAGATTGACCATCTACCGCCGCAACTGCCGCACTATTCCCAAGTACACGTCCACGCACAATCAGGTTGGACGGAGTTGAATATCCGATATAGGGATCGATCCGCCGCGCTGTTTCCTGCCGCCGAAATCGATCAACCACACGTTCAGCACGGGCCGCTAACCGCGCAAGTCGAAGTTTTATCATTGCGGCACCACGCGTAAAACTTCACCCGAATCGACCAAGACAAGCAAACTACTATCGCTGGCCTGAACCACGTCACGCACGCGCCCCACATCAGTCAAAAGCCGCTCTTCACCGATCACGTTGCCGCCTGACAACTTCAACCGCACCAATGCACCAGGGTTGAGAGAACCGATGAACAAATCGCCCTGCCAATCCAGATACGTCCCTTCGTAAAAAACCATACCTCCCGGTGCGATCACAGGGTCCCAATAGTAAACAGGTTCTTCAATTCCAGCCAAAGACGCGATGCCATCACCAACAGGGCTGCCGTTATAATTCACGCCATATGACACAATCGGCCATCCATAATTGCGACCCAGACGCGGCTGATTTAATTCGTCGCCGCCACGCGGACCATGCTCCACAGTCCATAGCGTGCCACCCTGAACTGCCGCGCCCTGAATATTGCGATGCCCTTTTGACCAAACTGATCCGTTTTGGCCTGCGGGAACGGTGCCGTCAAAATTCAGCCGGATGACTTTTCCATGCGTCGATGTATTGTCCTGCACAAGCCCGCCAGCATCACCCGCACCACGGTCACCAGTTGTAATCCACACCGTTCCGTCTGGCATGGGAATAATCCGGCTACCAAAATGTTCCCCTGCTTCAGATGGTGGGTCTTGGACAAATATATCTCTGACATCACTAAGCCGCCCGTCCTGCCCAAGTCGCGCACGCGCCGCTGCCGTAACCGCACCCCCCAAGACCGGTTTTGCATAAGTGATGAAAATCAATCGATCCGTCGGAAATTTTGGCGAAACCGCAACATCGAGCATGCCGCCTTGCCCATTATTCCAAACATCAGGCACGCCCGCTAAAGGCGCCGATAACGTCCCATCGTTCCCCATTATCCGCAAACGACCAGGTCGTTCTGTCACAAGAAACTGTCCATTCCCCAGCGATGCAATTCCCCAAGGACGCTCAAGACCAGTCGCAAATCGCATCACCGAAACTGTCGACTTCTCCAGCGCAACAGCACGCGTTTGATCAGGAAACGCGGGCGCGAAATCCGCATTTGGCGGGCCTTGCTCGACCTGAGCAAATGCAAACGTCGGCAATAAACACAACACGTATCTTAACATCTTCAATCCTCCGCTAAGATTGAGATAGCCCACTTTGCTGCATCTGCCACCGCAGGATCAGGATCATTGACCAATGCCTGTGCGCTTGGGATCAGCTTTGCATCCCCCGAATTTCCAATCGCATAAAGCACATTGCGCACAAACCGATCGCGCCCAATACGTTTGATCGGCGATCCTGAATAAAGTGCGCGAAATGCTGCATCATCCAAGGCTGCCAACTCCGCCAGTGGTGGGGCAACAACACCGTCACGCGCATCATATTTGGCATCCCGCGCAGCAACCGCAAATTTGTTCCAAGGACAAACGGCAAGGCAATCATCGCACCCGTAAATCCGGTTACCCATTTTGGATCGCAACACTAAATCGACGGGGCCCTTATGTTCGATCGTTAAGTAGGAAATGCACTTACGTGCATCAAGCCGATATGGCGCAGGAAATGCATCCGTCGGACACACGTCCAAACAAGCGGTGCACGTTCCGCAATGACTGACTTCCGCAGTGTCAGTGTCAAACTCCAACGTCGTGAAAATTGCTCCTAGAAAAAACCAAGACCCCAAATCGCGCCCTAATAAGTTGGTGTGCTTGCCTTGCCAGCCCAAACCAGCCGCCTGGGCCAGCGGCTTTTCCATTACAGGTGCAGTGTCTACAAAAACCTTAATCTCGGCATCGGGCTCTTGTGCAATTAGCCAACGACCAACGGTTTTCAATCTCTTTTTGACGACATCATGATAATCGCGGCCATGGGCATAAACAGAAATGGCGGCACGATCATGCAAGTCCAATACCGCAAGCGGATCATGATCCGGAGTATAGGGTTCCGCCAACATAATGACGGTTCGCGCCTCAGGCCAAAGCGCTGCTGGGTTGCCGCGCCATGCCATGCGGTCGGCCATCCAACCCATTTGCCCGTGCATTTCTTCCGTAATGAATCTGGCCAGCCTCTCAGGAAGCTCAGGCAAAGCATCAGGCTTGCAAAACCCGATTTTCGCAAACCCGGCTTCTTGTGAAAAACGAACAAGCTTGGATTTCAAATCCATTCTTTTGGCCCAAAATACCGCGGGGGGAGCCGTAGGCGGGGGGCTGGCCCCCCTTGAAGGGTTCGATCAAAAATCAAGATCAGAATAGTGGCGCGGTGGCAAAAACCCTGACACCTGATCGGCCAGCAATGACCGGAACGCAGGGCGTGATTTAATCTTCGCATACCAGTCCTTGACGATTTCGGACCTGTTCCAATCAACATCCGAAATGTAATCCAGACACGAAAGCTGAGCAGCGGCCGCAAAATCAGCTAGCGACATTTCATTGCCTGCCAACCAACGCCGTTGATCCAACAATGCGGCCATATAGTCTAAGTGATACTTAATCGCGCGCGATCCTGATTTCACATTTGCACTGTCAGGATACCCTGTGCCCATCACCTTGCGAAACACACGCTCCCCGATCAATTTGCTTGTGACTTCAGTGTGAAACTTGTCATCAAACCACCCAACAAGTCGTCGGGCCTCATACCTGTCTTCTGCCGATTTTGGCAGCAATGACGGTGTCGGGAACGCCTCTTCAAGATATTCGCAGATTGCAGTGCTATCAGCAAAAGTCCGGTTACCCATCTTCAGGATCGGCACCTTGCCCGCAGGGTTGCGGCGTAGGAAATCGGCATCTTGCTCCCAGTATCTTTCTTCTACCAATTCAACCTCGATCTTTTTCTCCGCAAGCGACAAGCGAACCTTGCGAGAAAACGGGGACAGCGGGAAATGATAAAGTCGGTTCATTTTTGGGCGCACTTTTTAAAAATCTGTGCCCCTTCAATGCCGCAAGCAAGCCCGCGTTTCAATGGGGCATCACAACGTAAAGCATCCCGCGCGACCATCCGCTGCAATCGTGGCGGCCCCATCCATAATGCTAGCTGCGCGTTTTCTGACATAAGGCGACGGATTTGCAGCGTCACGATCCTTGGGATTGGGCAGAACCGCAGCAAGACGCGCAGCCTGTCTGGCTGACAGATCAGACGCATCCACACCAAAATAATGAATCGCCGCTGCCTGAACGCCAAATACGCCCTCATCAAATTCAGCGACGTTCAAATAAAGCTCGATGATCCGCCGTTTCGACCAGATGATCTCGGTCAAGGGCGTCCACAACGCCTCGGCCGACTTACGGACCCAACTACGGCCATGCCACAAGAACACATTTTTTACGACTTGTTGGCTGATCGTTGATGCGCCTCGATTTGCGCCAGCTTCCAGAGCGGCCTCAATCGCGCGCACGTCCAACCCCCAGTGCAGGCAAAAATTCGCATCCTCTGCTGCAACTGCCGAACGCGCCATCACTGGGGCGATATTTTCGATGGGCATCCACTCTCGATCTAGCGGTCCAAGGCGGGATCGTTCCGACAACATATAAATGGTCGTCGGCGGGTTTACGACGGCATAGATCAACGTCAGGAACGCGGCAATTCCCGCAGCACCGAGAACCACACGCAATAGCCACCGCATTACAAATCGGACCGGTCGAGGACGCGGCGATTTGGCTCGCTTCTTGGTGGTTTTTTTGCGTGTTCGGGTCGATTTAGCCATATCTGTATAAGCCACAGTGCGACCCTAAGGGTCAAGCCGCCAGCAGTCGGGCCTCATAAGGTTTCAAACAAGGCCGGGCCGTCTCAAACGGTGCGTCAAACTCGGGCTTTGCCAGCTCCGGGAAAATAGTGACCATTTCTTCATACATATGTTTGTCGTGGGTAAGCAGCGCGCGGCCCGGGTGAAAGCTCTCGCTATAGATACCTTCTGACATCACAACTTCATGTTGGTCAAAAAGAATGTGGTGATAGGTGACTTTTTCGACTGGCATTTGTTGGATGGTGCTGCCGTTGACCAGTCCATTTGCAGGGACCAAAACTTCATCTTGGCCAAAATGCAATTCCGCTTCCCAACCGGAAACCAACATGCGGTGATGTGGGGAAACCAAGAGTGGTCGATGGTTGCCCAACGCCCCGCTCTCAAAACGGATCGGCGCAAGATCTCCCGTTCCATCAACTTCTCGTCCGCCTGCCCACAAGATTGGTTGCGTGCCGCGATCCCGGGTCAGAATCAAATCACCAGTCTTTAGGGTTTCAACGAAACGGGGGCCTTCCGCAGTTTCGATAAGCGTACCACGGACAAAACAGGCAAGAAACACATCTTGCGAACGTGAATCCGCCAGGCCGGAATAGGTGGCACCATTGACCGAATTAAGAGTGAGCGATTGCAACGGAGCGTCATTTAGAACTGCGTTGCCACCTGAGGACAGTGATGGAGCAAGGAAAGTATTGCCACTCGTGTCCTGAAAAATGACGACTACCGTCGAATCAACGGAGCCATCCACATAGGTGACAGTCGCGTTATAGGTAGCCGCGGCATCGAACCGATACCATTGCGCGCCACTTCCAATATCTGTGTAAATCCAATCGTAGGATCCGTTTGAATTGTTGTTATCAAGCACATTGTTGTAGCCGCCACCATCATAGGTGGTGACGGTTACTTCATCTGCAAGAATGGGATTACCCGGTCCGCCAAAGGATTCGCCAACAAGCACACTTGCTTGCTCTGCGGTATTATTCCCCTCTGACTGATCGATAGAGGCAAAATTTCCAAGATATATCGCGTTCCAGGTTCCCATCAGATGGACCCCCGCGCAATTGCACAAAGTTTTATACTCACTGCTCGTCTGCCTCTGCTTTGGGTCATTGCCCTATGCCCCTGTTTTCAGGGTGCTTTCACAGAATATGGACGAATTGTGGCACGATTGTGGCGCAGGTCACATTTGCCTGCGCCACATTCGCATTACTCAGCAGGAATGGCTGCTTCTTCAACGCCTAATGGATGCGGCAGGTGCACCAACATCTCTTTTGGGCAAACCTGTACAAAGTTAGCTTTTTCGGTGTCCCAATGCTGTAGGATTTCGGCGGCCTTGCGGCTTCCGGTTTCATCCAAGTGCCGCTGCACAAGTGACTGCATCTGGGTTTCCCAATGAGAGACAGTCACAGGATTTGTAACAAGCGTTTCCATGTTGATCAGATCGGCAGTCAGACCTTCGGGATCATAAATATATGCCATTCCGCCAGTCATACCTGCACCAAAGTTGGCACCGATTGATCCAAGGATTACAGCCACACCACCTGTCATATACTCGCAACCGTTTGTGCCGCAGCCTTCGATCACGACAGACGCACCGGAGTTACGAACAGCGAACCGTTCACCGGCACGGCCAGCAGCAAACAGATGGCCTGCGGTCGCACCGTATAGAACCGTGTTACCGATGATCGTATTGTCCGCCGCAACGAGTGGGCTGTTCATCGGTGGACGCACAACAATCGTACCACCCGACAGGCCTTTGCCGACATAGTCGTTGGCATCACCGCTTACTTCCAGCTTTAGTCCTGGTGCGGCAAACGCCCCAAGCGATTGACCAGCAGAGCCGCGTAATTTCACTGTCAGATGGTCAGATTGCAGATCATTCCGCATCCCAAAGTTTTGGACGATATGGCTAGAAGTACGTGTGCCGATGGTGCGCAGCGTGTTTTGCACCGCGTAATCCAACTGCATCTTTTCACCATCGTTCAAGAACCGTGCGGCATCCTGCACGATCTGGGCATCCAGCGTGTCGTCAACGGCGTTCCGGTCCTTGTCACGGTTATAGACAATGGAGTTGGCCCCATCGACCGTAATCAAAAGCGGGTTCAAATCCAGATCATCCAGATGCGCCGACCCACGCGACACTTGGGTCAGCAAATCAGCACGGCCAATCACCTCGTCCAAGGACCGCGCACCGATAGATGCCAAAATCTCGCGGACTTCGGTGGCGTAGAACGTGATCAGGTTCACGACCTTATCTGCGTTGCCTGTGAACTTGTCGCGCAGGGCTTCGTCTTGTGTGCAGACACCGACAGGGCATGTGTTCGACTGGCACTGGCGGACCATAATACAGCCCATCGCAATCAGCGCAGCTGTGCCGATGCCATATTCTTCGGCCCCCAGCATCGCGGCCATGACAATGTCACGCCCAGTGCGCAATCCGCCATCGGTCCGCAATGTGATGCGTTCGCGCAGGTTGTTCATCGCCAACACCTGATGCGCCTCTGTCAGGCCCATTTCCCACGGCAGACCCGCATATTTGATCGACGTGCCCGGGCTTGCGCCTGTGCCACCGTTATGACCCGACACCAGAATGACGTCGGCTTTCGCCTTGGCCACGCCAGCCGCAATCGTGCCAACGCCAGATGATGCGACCAGCTTGACCGTTACCTTACAACGCGGGTTGATCTGCTTAAGATCATAGATCAGCTGCGCCAAGTCTTCGATCGAGTAAATGTCGTGGTGTGGCGGCGGTGAAATCAATGTCACGCCTTTGGTCGAATGACGCAGACGCGCAATCAGGTCTGTGACTTTCATGCCAGGCAGCTGGCCACCTTCACCCGGTTTGGCGCCTTGGGCGACTTTGATCTCAAGTTCTTCACAGGCGTTCAGATATTCCGCCGTCACACCAAAACGGCCAGACGCCACCTGCTTGATCTTCGCAGACGGGTTGTCGCCATTTGGCTCTGGGTGGAAGTGCGCCGGATCTTCGCCGCCCTCACCACTGTCAGACTTTGCGCCAATGCGGTTCATTGCAACGTTCAGTGTTTTATGTGCCTCTGGCGACAACGCACCAAGGGACATGCCTGGGGTCACAAACCGCTTGCGAATGGCCGTAATAGACTCGACTTCCTCAATCGGAATGGCAGTGCCCATCGGTTTGATCGCCAACAAATCGCGCAGGTGGATCGGCGGATTGGCTTGCATAGATTTTGAATACTGCTGCCACATCGCATAAGATGCGCTTGTGCACGCGGCCTGCAGCATATGCATGGTCTGTGCTTCCCAAGCGTGTTTTTCACCCGAGCGGCGCGATTTATAGAAACCACCCATCGGCAGCACATCGGTTTCGCCCAACCAACCACGTGCGTGGACTTCTTCAGTTTTGGTCTGAATACCGTTTGTGCCGATGCCAGAAATACGTGACTGCATACCAGGGAAGTATTCGGCACACATCGCGCGCGACAGGCCAACAGCCTCAAAATTCAGGCCGCCACGATAGGACGACAAGACACTAATCCCCATCTTTGACATGATCTTCAAAAGACCCGCATCCACGGCGGCACGGTACCTGCGCACAGCATCCAGCAGGTTGCCGTCGATCAATCCACGCTCAACACGGTTCGCAATGCTGTCTTGGGCAAGGTAGGCGTTTACGGTCGTCGCACCACATCCGATCAACACGGCAAAGTAATGCGGATCGACGCATTCAGCAGACCGCACGTTGATCGAACAGAAGGTGCGCAAACCCTTGGCCGTCAGACCCGAATGCACGGCAGAAGTCGCCAGAATCATCGGCATTCCAACGCGGCTGTCTGACTGATGTTGATCGGTCAAAACGATATGCCCAGAACCCGATGACACGGCATCTGCGGCCTCTGCACGGATACGTTCCAGACCCCTTTGCAGCGCGCCTGCGCCCTTGGCGAATGTACAGTCAATGACGGTCACACCATCACCAAACTTATTCATCATTTCATCGAATTCAGCGTTCGCGACAAACGGGCTTTCGAGTTGCAAAATCTCTGTCTGTGACCCGTCTTCGTCCAACACGTTCTTTAAGTTCCCGAAACGTGTCTTCAGCGACATCACCCGGCTTTCGCGCAGGCTGTCGATCGGCGGGTTCGTAACCTGAGAAAAGTTTTGACGGAAGAAATGCGAAAGCGGGCGGTAAGTTTTGGACAAAACCGCGCTTGGGGTGTCGTCGCCCATAGACGCGATCATTTCTTTGCCGTCTTCGGCCATTGGCGCAAGAACTTGCTCCAATTCCTCAACGGAATAACCCGCCGCAACCTGACGTTTGCGCAGTTCAGCACCGTCAAACACGGCCTTTTCCGGCACGTCGCGCATCATGGACGATAGATCGACGACTTTTTCGATCCATTCGCCAAACGGATGCGCTGCGGCAAGCTGATCCTTCAGCTCTTCATCGCGATACAAACGACCGTCCTGCATATCCACCGCGATCATCTGACCGGGGCCAAGTGCGCCTTTTTCAACAACAGTCGCCTCGTCGATCGGGACCATGCCGACTTCGGAACCTGCCACCAGCAGGCCATCACCGGTCACGACATAACGCAAGGGGCGCAGGCCATTCCGGTCAAGTCCGCCACACACCCAGCGACCGTCCGTCATGGCAAGCGCAGCTGGCCCGTCCCAAGGCTCCATCACGGCGTTACAATAGCCATACATGTCCTGCCAAGGCTTCTTCATCTCAACGGCTTGCTGGGACCACGCCTCTGGCACCATCATTGTTTTTGCCATTGGCGCGTTACGGCCCGCGCGAACGAGAACCTCAAAAACAGAGTCTAGTGCAGACGAATCCGATGCACCCGAAGGAATGATAGGCTTGATATCTTCGGCCTTTTCACCAAATGCACCAGACGCCATGCGAATTTCGTGGGACCGCATCCAGTTCACATTGCCCTTCAGCGTATTGATTTCGCCGTTATGGGCCAACATGCGGAACGGCTGTGCCAAGGACCACTGTGGGAACGTGTTGGTCGAATACCGCTGATGGTAAATCGCAAATGCAGATTCGAACCGCGCGTCCATCAGGTCGGGGTAAAATTCAGCCACCTGTTCGGCCAGCATCATGCCTTTGTAGATAATTGAACGGCACGACAGCGAACAGAAATAGAAACCTGCAACCACTGCCGCGGCTTTTTCGATACGGCGGCGGATGATATACAATTCACGCTCGAACTGTTCCTCGTCGATGCCTTTTTCATTGCGGATCAGGATTTGTTCAATCTCGGGGCGTGTCGCGTTCGCCTTATCACCCAAGACAGAGTTATCGACAGGCACATGGCGCCAGCCGTAGATATAATGCCCCATGCGCAACACTTCGGATTCAACGATCGTGCGGCAGCGTTCTTGGGCGCCAAAATCGGTGCGGGGCAAGAACACCTGACCAACGGCGATCAGCTTGTCATCGGGTTCGTGACCTGTGCGGCGGATCTGATCTTGGAAGAACGGCACAGGGATTTGCACGTGGATACCCGCGCCATCACCGGTCTTTCCGTCCGCATCAACAGCGCCACGGTGCCAAACTGCCTTGAGCGCATTGATGCCCTTTTCAACAACACCGCGTGACGGGGTCCCGTCGATGGCAACCACAAGTCCAACACCGCAAGACGCGTGTTCTTCTTCATGGGCATAAAGGCCATTTTCGGCCATCCAGTTGCGCTTTGCTTCTTCGGCGGCGACCCAAGTTGCATCATATGTTGTCATGGCTTCTCTCCTTCTTCGACACCGAAATGCGCAAGCGTTTCAGTCTCGGTCATGCGTTTATGATCACCTGCATAGGCAAAGCCGTTTGGCTTTTGATCAACGTAGTATTCAATATTCAATGTGCGGCCGGCTGCGTTATCGAACAGGCCTGCGGATAGGCCGTATGACCCATTGTGATTGGTGCGGTAAAACAGCGTTGACCCGCAATCATCGCACCAGCCACGGGTAGCCCATGCTGATGTTGCTTTTGTCTTGACTGGTCCGTCGATGGCGACATTAGACGCATCCGCGTGAACCGCGACAAAGGCGCTTCCTGTCCAGCGGCGACACATTTCGCAATGACATGCATTCATATCAGGGCCAAGTTCGGCAACTTTCAGCGTTACAGCGCCACACATGCATCTTCCGTTCATCATGGCGAAACCTCCAGCGATGACATCAACGCGCCGCAGCCGAATTTAGGCTTCACTGATCCAAAACCAACCTCGCCAGATCGAATGAATTGAACTGGTGTCCCATCATCTTGGTAAGTGTCGGTTGGGGTTGTCACGGTGGATTTTCCCGACAGAAACATGCGGAATTCTTTGCTGATGTATTCACGGCCCTCAGACGCCCAAAGGAGCGATCCTTCCGGACCGTATGCTGTGATGTTGAACGTTGTTTCATCTAGTGTGACGCCATCGATGACACGTTGTTGGCCTGTCAACTCGTCGCGTCCGACGTATCGTGTAACACCCACTTCAGCCGACGAAGTCTGAAAATCGTAATCGTCCGATCCAGTTTCCAGCAATTCAGAAAACGACGCCCGATCAGAGGGCACAGTTTCCAGGACTTCTGTATAACCTGCTTGGACGTGGCTGCTGTGAACCCACTGAGTTTCGTTGTCGATAGTGCCAAGATAGATCATCGCATTTTCATCGAACGATGCACGATGCTGATCGCCCATAGGATCGGCAGTGCAGGTGAAGTGTTGGTCCACAACGCAATCACGATTTTGCACTGTTAAATGCAATTCACACCCCGCCGGAGGGGTGAACTCTTGCGCAGCCACGGGCGACGCAAAGCAGCCTATGATGGCCACCCATTTCACTTGCCAAACCGCGATTCAATGATGCCACAGTCATAAACAGGCCGTTGAGAAAAGAAGCCCGCCTCACCTGGATAGATGAAATCAATCGGCGCAAGATTTACAACATCGTCGGGCGCATCTGGGCGCCAGTTTTCCCCGAAAAAGAACATACGATGTTTGGCACTGATATACTGACGGCCTGTGCCTTCTTCGATCAAATCGCCGTCAATTGACAGGGTTTTGCCTTCAAACTCTGTCTGCAAAAGCGGCTCACCGTCAATCACGACCTCGAGGCCTGTCAGTGCGTCATAGCCAACGTTACGTTCGGCACCTTCGTCCTTGTTGATCACAAAGTCCCATGTATCGACACCATTTTCGAGCAATTCTGTCACCGACGCAGGGTCGGGTGCCGGCATCTCCAAATTCTCAGTTCCTGATGGTTTGAACGATTCCAGCCATTGAAACTCATCATCGACATGCTGAATTGAGAAAACGCCACCTTCGCCAATCAACGCGATCCATTTGTCGCCCTTGGGGTCCGCTTCGCATTGCCAGACATTCACCATCACGCAACCATGCTGCTGCACGGTTAACACACCTTCACATCCGTCAGGCACAGAAAACGACTGCGCGGACACGACGACTGGCAAGACTGTGAAAGCCGCAGCAAGGTGTTTGAACATGTGAAGCCCTCTCATCGAAATGGTTTACTCTGCCGCGACCTGTTCGGATTGGTTCAGATAGCCAAGGATAGCCTCTGCCGCATCGCGACCATCTTTGATCGCCCACACAACAAGCGAAGCACCGCGCACGATGTCGCCCGCGGCGTAGACGCCTTCAAGACTGGTTTCACCTGTGGTGAACGCGGCCTTGACCGTGCCCCAACGCGTAACTTCCAAACCTTCGACACCCCACAATGCAGGCAGGTCTTCGGGCTCGAACCCAAGGGCCTTGATCACGATATCGGCGTTTTCGACATAGTCGGCGCCATCGATCAACTCGGGCATTTGGCGGCCAGTCGCGTCAGGCGCACCAAGACGCATTTTCTGAACGTTAACGCCTGTAACAGCATTGCCCTCAAACCCTGCAGGGGCAGACAGCCAAACAAATTCAACGCCTTCTTCTTCGGCGTTCTGAACTTCACGTTGCGATCCAGGCATGTTGGCGCGGTCACGACGATATAGACACTTCACGCTTTCAGCACCCTGACGGATCGCTGTGCGCACACAGTCCATTGCGGTATCGCCACCGCCAATCACAACGACACGCTTTCCGGCGGCGTTCAATTCACCGCTTTCGAATTCTTCAACAACGTCACCAAATGACTTGCGGTTGCTGGCGGTCAGATAATCAATCGCGCGCACGATCCCATCTGCATCGTTGCCCTGTAGATCGAGATCTCGTGTCTTGTAAACGCCGGTCGCAATCAAAACCGCATCATGCTTGCCGCGGATCGCATCAAACGACAGGTCTTCGCCCACATTACAGTTCAAGACGAACTGCACGCCGCCGTCTTCCAACTGGGCCATGCGCTGCATCACAATGTCTTTTTCCAGCTTAAAGCCAGGGATGCCGTAGGTCAGCAAACCACCCCCACGATCATAGCGATCATAGACGGTCACCTGCACACCCTGACGGCGCAGCATATCTGCAGCTGCCAATCCGCCCGGACCCGCACCGATGATGCCAACGCTTTCAGCGCGCTCGCTATGTGGGCGAATGGCAGGCACCCAGCCTTCTGCGAATGCCGTATCGGTAATGTATTTCTCAACAGATCCAATGGTCACTGTTCCGTGGCCGGATTGTTCAATGACACAGTTCCCTTCGCACAAGCGGTCCTGCGGGCAAATACGGCCACAGATTTCAGGGAACGTGTTGGTGGCCTGCGAAACTTCGTACGCTTCTTGCAAACGTCCCTCTGCAGTCAGGCGCAACCAGTCGGGAATGTTGTTGTGCAACGGACAATGGGATTGGCAATATGGCACACCACATTGGCTACAACGACTTGCCTGTTCCTCGGCTTTGTCGGATGCATATTGCGCGTAAATCTCGTCGAAATCTTTGTTGCGCAGGTTCGGCACACGCTTTTCCGGCATGTCGCGATCTACTTGTGTGAACTTTAACATCTTCTGACCAGCCATGGACCCGTCCTTCGCTTTGGAAATCTCTTGGGTGGGTTCTAATTCGCGGGCACAACAATGAAAAGTCAGTATTGCTGACCTAAATGTCAGTTAATCCGTGTTTATGAGCGAATTCTAAAGAAGTGAGTGAGAAATTAGGTAACCAATTATGACCTAATGGCTGCTACTGCAGCGATAGACCAATTATTGCGGCCAACCCAACAACGATTCGCCACCACCCAAACAGGGCGTATCCGTGCGAGCTGACGTAACTCAGCACCCATTTTACAACGATCAACGCGGTGACAAATGCAGCGACCAGACCAAACGCAATTTCGGACAGTGCCGAAAAATCCAACACATCGCGGTTTTTGAACAAGTCGTATCCAAACACACCAAACATCATCGGGATTGATAGAAAGAAAGAGAATTCAGCGGCCGCCCGCTTGTTAACACCCACCAAAAGTGCGCCCACAATTGTCGACCCTGAACGCGACGTGCCGGGGACCAGCGAAAGACACTGGAACAACCCAATCCAAAGAGCCGTCATCAACGGCAGCCGCATGGGGTCGTCATATTTTTCAGATAGTTCGAGTCGATCAACAAAAAGCAAAATGAAACCGCCGATCACCAGCATCACAGCAATCAACATCGGGGTTTCGAACAAAACGGTTTTGATCAGATCATGCATCAAGACGCCCAACAAAACCGCAGGAAGCGCAGCAATTACAATGGATCCGATGAATCGTTGTGATGCCGGATCAGATTTCGCAGTCGCAACCGCACCCCAAAGCCGCTGGAAATACAAAAATACCAACGCAAGGACCGCGCCGATCTGGATGACAACTTCAAACGTGTTGCCTGCACTATCAAAGCCAAAGAAATGGCCGACCAACAACAGGTGGCCAGTGGACGACACCGGAATGAACTCCGTCAGCCCCTCTAGGATACCCAGAAGGATCGCAATGACCGTGCTATCCATGAACTATGAATTCCGTAGATTCTTGGCCGATTCTTTAATAGCGGCATACTGACCTGATGGACGGAACCGCCACAAATAGTCAGGCAAAATCGCTTCCATCGCGGCCGGTTTGATCCCAAACACGCCAAAGCCGCGGGCGTCATCGGCCACAACGTTATCAACTCGCAGGTTTGCAATCTGGTCTTTGGTGATCGGCGCTTTGACAATACCAAGCGAAACCACCTCAGCCACGCGGAACCCCCAAGCCATAATTTTCGCCGCAAAAAACGGAATGTTCAGCACCAAGCGACGGCGGCGCACGATGGACAACATTTTATCCATCAGGCCGCGGAAAGACGAAACATCAGGTCCACCCAATTCATAAACTCCCGAATAGGTGGCATCGCCCAGCGCAGTAACGGCAGCCGCAGCAACATCATCAACATAGACGGGTTGAAACATAGTATCAGCTCCAACAACCGGCAGGATTGGACCCATGCGGCTCATCCCTGCAAACCGATTGAAGAATTCGTCTTCGGCACCAAAAATGATCGAGGGGCGCAGAATGGTCGCGTCCGGCATATGCGCAAGAACACTTGCTTCTCCAGCAGCTTTTGATTTTGCGTAGTCGCTTTCGGCTTCCGCATCCGCCCCGATCGCCGAAATATGAACCAAACGATCAATGCCCGCCGCAGAAGCAAGCCGCGCTACGCGCTCTGCCCCGTCTGCCTGCACCGCTTCAAATGTGTTGCGACCAATTTCGGCCAAAACACCAACGCAATTCACTACTGCGTCTGCGCCTTGTAAAACGGCGGCGACTGATGCGTCATCGCGGATATTACAAAATACCGGCTCAACCTGACCAACAACACCGTAAGGGCGCACAAAAAGCGCCTCATTCGGGTTTCGCACGGCAACCCGGATACGCCAGCCATCTTTCGCCAAACGACGCGCGATATAACGGCCGACAAAACCGGATCCACCAAAGATTGTTACAAGCTTGGACATGTGCACTGGCCTCTTCAAAAAGTTGAGATGGGTTTACCCCCCCTCACGCCTACAAACAAGGCGCAACATCTCTTTCCATTTGCCCAAATTACCTCTGCCAGAGGCTCCGACATATCCAACAGGCAAAAACACCTGCGAATCGCGTTGACAGTGCGGCAACCCCATCTTAAACGACCCACACGTAATCTGTTGCCCAGATGGCGGAATTGGTAGACGCGCCAGCTTCAGGTGCTGGTGTCTGTATGGACGTGGAGGTTCGAGTCCTCTTCTGGGCACCAAATCTCTCGTTCGCGAAAAAACCCCAAACATTATCATACTGGACAGCCTTTGGGCTGAACCCTACCCTTTGTTCAAATTCAACATGGGGGTGACAGAACATGATTAAGCTTTTCACAATGACAGCGGCGACTTGCGCGCTGATGACCACGACCGCGATTGCGGGCGGGCACTGTGCAGCGGGCAAGACGCTGACAGAAGGTAAATTCACGATAGCGACAGGTAATCCCGCCTATTACCCATGGGTCATGGATGATGCACCAGAAAGCGGCCAAGGCTTTGAAGCTGCCGTTGCTTATGCGGTCGCTGCCGAAATGGGTTTCGCGGCTGACGATGTTGTTTGGGTCCGATCATCCTTTGACGAGGCAATCCAGCCGGGTGCCAAAAACTTCGACGTCAATATGCAGCAGTATTCAATCACACCTGAGCGTGATGAAGTCGTCGACTTTTCCCTGCCCTACTACACAGCTCCAATGGCTGTTTTGGTAAGCCCGGGCGCTGTCGATACAGCCCCTACGCTTGCTGCGCTGAAATCGCTCAAATGGGGTGCCGTTGGATCAACGACTGCTGTTTCAAAACTCGCCGATGTTGTGCAGCCTGACAGTGACCTTTTGCTTTATGGCGACAACGCCGATGTGAACGCGGCGATGTCCGCCAACCAGATCGACGCAGCATTGTTTGATCTGCCAACCGCCTTGTTCCTAAGTGCAGTGATGATCGAAGGCTCCAAGGTCATTGGCCAATTCCCAGCGGACGAAGGCGACAATGGCGACCAGTTCGGTATGCTGATGGAAGACGGCAACCCGATCAAAGCCTGCGTTGACGAGGCACTGACTGCGATGACAGAAAGCGGCTCACTCGCCGCGATCGAAGCCGAATGGCTACAGGACACCACTGGTGTTCCACTGATCAAATAATATGACCAAACACCAAGCGGCAGGGCAAACCCGTCGCGCACGATACGAGGCGCAACAACGCCGTCGCGCCACCATCATCGCAGCCGCCAGCACAACGATTGTTGTGTTGGCGCTGATCTTTCTGGTGCCAATGGCACCGGGATGGGAGAAGGTTCAAAAGAGCTTTTTCAATGGTGCGGTGTTGGCAAAATCATTCCCCAAACTGTTGGACGCATTCAAAATCAACATCATGATTTTTGCGTGGTCAGCCCCCGCAATCGCGGTGCTTGGCTTGTTGATCGCATTGGCGCGCGATGCAAAATCGCCCGCGCTATTTCCGCTGCGGATATTTGGCGCGGCTTTCACGGACGTGTTTCGCGGTGTGCCTGTGATCCTGACCGTCTATTTGATCGGCTTTGGCATCCCGGGCCTTGGGCTGCCGCGCCCTTGGAACTCCCCTTATATCTGGGGATCGCTTGCGCTGATCCTGACCTATTCCGCCTACGTCGCCGAGATTTTTCGTGCAGGCATCGACAGTGTGCACCACAGCCAACGATCAGCGGCGCTATCACTGGGCTTATCTGAACGCCAGGCCATGCGTGACGTGATCCTACCCCAAGCCATTCGCAATGTCGTACCAAGCCAGATGAACATGTTGATCGCCCTACAAAAGGACGTGTCACTGCTCAGCTTCATTGGTCCAGTCGAAATCTTCCGCCAAGCAGGTGTATTCAAATCCCTGCTCGCCAACTTCACACCTTATGTCGGGGCGGCGATCATATTTTTGGTCGTGACAATCCCCGCCACGCGCTATGCCGATTATCTGATGGCGCGACAGATGAGGGAACGACGCTGATGGCAAAACTGGAACTGCGCAGCGTCGTCAAACGATTTGGCGAAGTGACTGTTTGCAACGGGATTGATCTGGATGTGGACGAAGGGCAGCTCGTCTGCCTTATCGGTGCATCGGGTGCAGGCAAATCAACGCTTCTGCGGTGCATCAACCTGTTGGAACCAATCGAGGACGGAGAGATTTTCTTGGACGGTGACGACATCGCTGTGCCGGGATTGGACCCGCAATCGGTGCGGTCACGAATTGGCATCGTCTTCCAGAACTTCAACTTGTTCCCGCATATGACCGCGCTTGAAAACGCGATGCTTGCCCCGCGGCGTGTGCGCGGCCTGTCCCGCGATCAAATCAGGCCAGAGGTAGAAAAGCTGTTTGTGCAATTCGACCTTGCCGACAGGATGCATAATTATCCCGACCAGCTATCTGGGGGGCAGCAACAGCGGGTTGCAATCGTTCGCGCACTTGCGATGAAGCCAGAAGTGATGTTGTTTGACGAGATCACTTCTGCGCTTGACCCCCAGCTGGTGGGCGAAGTCCTTGATGTGCTGCTACAGCTGAAATCCCAAGGCATGACGATGGTGATGGCCACCCATGAAATGGGATTTGCGAGGCAGGCCGCAGACAAGGTGTGTTTCCTCAAAAACGGGCGCATCATCGAAAAAGGCACACCGAACGCTCTTTTTGACACCCCCCGATTGGACGAGACAAAGGCGTTCCTTGCGCGAACCATTAAATAGCCGCTTTTCTGAGTTTAGTTGCGCATTAACGCCCTTGCGCTTATCTGCGTTGGGTAACCGAAAACCAAGGGGTGCCGCGCATGGCCAATCATCTTTATCAAAACGATCTTCCTGACGGGCTGGACCTTGGCCCTGTTGTGGCGATTGATTGCGAAACCATGGGGCTGAACCCGCACCGCGACCGACTGTGCTTGATCCAGATGTCAGGCGGCGACGGTGATTGCCACTTTGTGCAGGTCGCCATTGGCCAGACAGAGGCACCAAATCTGGTTGCAATGCTTGAAAATCCCGATGTGTTGAAACTGTTCCACTTTGGCCGGTTTGATATTGCCGCAATGATGAACGCGTTTGGTGCAACGACAGCGCCAGTCTATTGCACCAAAATCGCATCCCGCCTTGTGCGCACTTTCACAGATCGCCATGGACTCAAGACCCTATTGCAGGACATGGTTGGCGTAGACATTTCTAAACACCAACAGCAAAGCGATTGGGGCGCCGAAAAATTGACCGCCGCACAGTTGGATTATGCGGCGTCTGATGTGCTGTATCTGCATAAGCTGCGTGATGCGTTTGACGTGATGCTGGCCCGCGAAGGCCGTACAGAGATTGCACAATCCTGTTTCGACTTTCTGCCAATGCGGGCCAAGCTTGATCTGGCTGGATGGCCTGAAACAGATATTTTTGCCCACTCATGACAGATCAGTTTCTCCAAACCGCCCAGCGCGTGATCGCTGACGAAGCGACAGCACTGACCACGCTTGGCGCGTCACTTGGCCCAACTTTTGGCGCGGCGATTGAGCTGATGTTGGCGGCCCGCGGGCGTATCATCATTTCGGGCATGGGAAAATCGGGACACATCGCCCGCAAAATTGCTGCAACATTCGCCAGCACAGGCACACCGGCGCATTTCGTTCATCCTGCCGAGGCGTCGCATGGCGATCTTGGCATGATGACATCGGGCGACGTTGTGATTGTGCTCTCAAATTCTGGTGAGACACCTGAACTGGCCGATCTGGTTGCATATACACGTCGTTTTGACATCCCGATGATTGGCGTGGCAAGCCGCGCATCCAGTACGCTTTTGACCCAAGCCGATGTCGCGATCTTGTTGCCGCAGTTGGGCGAAGCATGCGGTACCGGCGTTGTGCCAACAACATCAACGACGATGACGCTGGCCTTGGGTGATGCGATGGCAATCGCCTTGATGGAACACCGCAAATTCACACCCGAAAACTTTCGCGATTTTCACCCCGGCGGCAAGCTGGGCGCGCGTCTGGCCAAGGTGCGGGATTTGATGCACACAGGTGACGCCATCCCGATGGTCCCTACACACACCCCGATGAGCGATACCCTGCTGACCATCAGTCAAAAAGGGTTCGGTGTGGTTGGCGTTACGGATGGTGATGGCTACCTTAAGGGTATTATCACCGACGGCGATTTACGCCGCCATATGACAGGACTTTTGGACATGACCGCAGGGGACGTGATGACAGCCAATCCAGCAACCGTCGGCCCCGACACCCTTGCTGCTGAGGCGATTGGCGTGATGGAAGGCAAGATTACCTGCCTGTTTGTCGTCGATAACGCCGCCAAGGCACAGGGCATTCTGCATATTCACGACTGTCTACGCGCAGGCGTGGTTTAGGGCGATGGCCAGCACCGACAATTTCCATTCTCAATTGGTTGGATGGTCCAAGATCATTTTGCCATTATGCGGATTGGCGCTGCTGTCGACACTTTTCATGTTTGCGCGGTCAAGCGGGGACGCGGGCGACATACCATTCGCAGCCATCGAAGATATGGCACGCGAGCAGCGGATTAACGCACCCCAGTTTTCGGGCGTTGCCAGCGATGGATCAATCATCGCCATCGGCGCAACTTCGGCCCAACCAAACCCACAGAACCCGAATGCGCTGACCGCGAGCAACCTTTCGCTAAATCTGGATGCCGCTGACGGCACACAATTGCGCGTCACCGCAAGCGAGGGTGAGATTGACGGAACAGCAAAGCTTGCCCGTCTAAATGGTCTGGCCCGTTTGGAAACATCTGGTGGGTATACGATGGAAACAAACGGCCTGATCGCAAACTTTGAAACCGGTGTCGTTGAATCGGAAGGCGCGTTGGAAGTACGCGCACCATTCGGCGCAATCACCGCAGGAAAAGTAACGTTTGAAACCACGCAAGAGGCGCAAGGCCAACAGATGCTTTTCACACAAGGGGTTCGCCTGATATACACCCCTGAAACAGCCCCAGCAAAGGACACGACCGAATGACCCGATTGATTGCTTTTGCCCTGGCCATGATGCTTGCTGCGCCTGCTTTTGCACAAACCAACATTAACCTTGGCGGCATCCGCGCCGATAGCAGCGCACCCGTTGAAGTCGCCGCCGATAGCCTGTCAGTGGATCAAGACAGTGGAACTGCCGTATTCTCTGGCAACGTCGTTATCGGCCAAGGTGATCTGCGATTGTCGGCAGGGTCCGTGCGCGTTGTCTATTCAGAAGCGACAGGGGACATCGCCAAGTTTGACGCATCAGGCGGCGTGACATTTGCCACCGCGACCGAAGCAGCAGAGGCCACAAACGCCACCTATGACCTGACAACTGGAACCTTGACCCTTTCTGGGAATGTTTTGCTGACCCAAGGTGCCAGCGCGCTGTCCGCTGAACGCATGACGGTTAACGTGAACACAGGTGATGCGCAGATGACGGGCCGGGTTCGGACTGTGTTTCAGCAAGGCAATTAATCCATGACAACTCTCACTGTTCAAGATGGCGACGTTGGCCTGAAAATCACCAACCTGCGCAAAAGCTACCGCAAGAAGGTCGTCATTCGTGACGTCACGCTTGAACTGGGTCGTGGTGAGGTTGTGGCGCTGCTTGGGCCGAACGGATCTGGCAAAACCACTTGTTTCTATTCCATCGCGGGCCTTGTGACGCCAGAAGGCGGAAAGGTCACTATCGACGGGCGAGAGGTAACAACCCTGCCGATGTATCGCCGTGCCAAGCTGGGCATCGGATACTTGCCACAAGAAATGTCGATCTTTCGGGGTATGACTGTCGAAGACAATATCATGGCTATTCTTGAGATTGCTGAAAATGATAAACGCAAACGGCAAAAACGGTTGGAAGAGTTGCTGTCAGAGTTTTCCATTGAACACCTACGCCGCGCATCCGCGATGGCGCTGTCGGGTGGCGAAAGAAGACGGGCGGAAATTGCCCGCTGTTTGGCTGCTGGCCCGAAATATGTGCTGTTAGATGAACCTTTTGCTGGCGTTGACCCTATCGCCGTCGGTGAAATCAGGCATCTGGTGGCCGATTTGAAGAACCGCGGAATCGGCGTGCTGATCACCGACCACAACGTGCAAGAAACCCTGCAAATCGTTGACCGTGCCTATATTTTGCATGACGGAAAAGTATTGATGAGCGGAACCACAGCAGAGGTCGTCGCAGACGAAAATGTGCGCCGCGTTTACCTTGGTAACAGCTTCCGCGTGACGTGAATTGATCGCATCTTAACCACTGCAGCATTGACAACCACACCTGTTTTGTCGCCAACTGTAGAAGATGACAAACCTGACTATCAGCTTTCAATCGGTTCAGACGCTTGCGCCTGCCGGTAAAGATAAGCCAACGATATCGGGTGGTTATCCTTCTCACCAGACAGCGATTGACACTTTGACGGGCTGAATACCTGTCATTTATCACCCGCTAGAAACAAAAAGAATTGGAGAAACGATGCGCTATCAGATCAGTGGTAAACAGATTGATATTGGCTCAGCCCTACAAACCCACGTCGAATCAGAACTTTCCGAAATTTTGGACAAATATGCCGGTCGACCAACCGATGCGAACATTGTGTTCTCAAAGTCGGGCAATGAATACGTCTGTGAAGCTGTCGTGCATCTTTCTACTGGTCTAACCGCACAAGCCACTGACCACGCACATGAAATTTACGCCGCCTTTGACGGTTGTTCCGAAAAAATGGACAAGCAACTGCGGCGATACAAGCGCAGGTTGAAAGATCATCACAAAGAACGATCACAACCAGTTGAACTTTCGGATTCTTCCTCCTATATCCTCGCTCCAAGTGATGAATCGAACGAGGCTGAGAACGACACTGTAAACGCGATGATCGTCGCAGAGATGGAAGAGAAAATCCAATCCCTGTCGGTCGGTGAAGCAGTGATGCAGATGGAACTTGCGAATAAGCCGGTCCTCGTATTCCGAAATGAAAAACATAGTGGTGTGAACGTCGTTTATCGGCGTGACGATGGAAATATTGGTTGGATCGACCCCCGCGCGTCGAGCTAGCGCACGCGGCCAAAAGGCCAGAAAGACAGTGACATGAACCTTGGCGATATTCTTTATCCCGACGCTGTAAAAACAATCAACTCTTGCACAAGCAAGAAGCGGTTGTTTCATGATCTGGGTGAACTGGCTGAAGGCTGCTATGGCGTGAACGCATCCATGGCGATCGAGGCACTGCTTGATCGCGAAGGTTTGGGTCCAACAGGTGTGGGGCACGGCATTGCATTGCCCCACGCACGCCTAGAAGAAGTTGACACCGTGCGTGGTATCTTTATCCGCCTTGAAAAACCGCTCAGTTTTGATGCCGTCGACCGTCAGCCTGTCGATCTTGTTTTTGCTCTGCTTGCTCCGAAGGCCCATGGCGTCGACCACCTAAAGGCCCTTGCACTGGTATCGCGGACGATGCGTGACGCGGATATCTGCGCAAAATTGCGTGCAAACAGTGATGCGAATACGATCCACGCTATCCTGACAGAACAACAGGCAAGCCAAGCCGCTTAACGCGGGGCCCGCCAGTCTCCGAACCCGAATGCAAGGTAATCACGGTGGCACGCATCACGTGCCGCCTTTTCTATTTCTTCGTCATAAATCGCTGCAAGCTGGTCTGCAAACGGGTCCGTCACAGGTTCCGGCTCTGGCATACTGGTGCGTCCCAGTTGACCAGCAAGCATCGCGAAATCACCGCGCAGGCGATCCTCTCGCAAGATCATGTCGGGCACGCCGAAATTGGCCATACCCTGCAATAGCGTCAGCTGACTGGACCAGGCACCATCAACGCGCACAGCGGTTTGCGCGGCTAGGTTTGCCTTAAGAAAAGTCAGGAATGACAAAAATGCTGTGCGATGAGCAGCCGCATCATAGCTGTCGTCGGCAGGATCATTTGGCAACAGAACATTATGCACCTTGCGCAATGTCGTGCGGATTTCAGCAAACGATCCTTCGCCGATGTTCAAAATATGTTTGCAGAACGCAGAATGCGCGCGCGCCAATGGATGCCGCAATACTGTGAAACTGCGATGACCGACGTGTTTGCGTTTCCACTGCCGGATATCTTTCTGGGAAAAATCACGCAACACGTCATCAGCAGTGGCATCGTCCAGCCGACCCATCCAGTCAATCACCGCTTCATCCGGCCCCGACTTTGTGGGCATATATAACAGACCACTTTTTGGAGCAGCCACGTATGTCGGAATCATTGGGCCACGGCGCGGTTCGAAATTCGGCGTTCGGGTCAGATTGAAACGGTCCAACCGGGCAAGCGATCGTTCCATCGCGCCAAAATCCACGACCTTTTCGGACATGGGCATCGGGTTTTGTTTCTTGAGCGATTTGTCCAAACCGGCAATGCGGTTGTGGCAACCCAGATATTCAGCCAGCCCATTCATGACGTCGACGTTTTGCAAATCCTCATAGGCGACATAAAACGCTGTCTGACCCAGTTTTTGAAGCGTGTTCAGAAGTGTGACCTGAAACGCCTGAAGCGCCTCCAGATGGGCCTCGAATTCCTGCGGTTTGAAATCAATTTTGCGGGTCTTTGCGTGACTAACATTGGTCAATTTCCACTGACCCGTCGCCGATGCAATTTTCCAGCTCACAAAACTTTCGACAGGGTTTCGCGTCAGTATGATCTTGGCGCAACGCCGATCGGCCATACAGATTTCAAGTAACCTTGGATCATGGTCATTAAAGAACCGAAACCCGTTAAGTCCTTCAGCTTCTTTGACCTTATCAACAAGCGTTTGGGGGTTCTTGTCCCGCTCTTCTCGGGTGACGCCCAGTATGCTGTGGCGATCAGGGTAACCGATGAAATGCGGGTTAAACGCCTCTCCGTGACAGGAAAGGCCGTCAAATGCATTAATATTTGTTTCCAAAAAATTGGATCCGGTGCGCATTTCCGCGAAGACGACAAAGTAGTCAAAAGCTGCCATGGCTATCGCACCAAATAAGGTTTGCGCGGTTTGGGCGGCGCGTTTGTCGCGCCCTCGGTCACTGGGAAATCACCCATGAGATACGGATGCATTCCCTGGTTTTTCAGGTTTTGAAGGAATTGACCGAAACCTGTCAGGTCGATCATACGTGGCGCTTCTGTAAGACGGCGCACCGTTTTTCCCGTCATTTCATCAACGATCAGTTGCATCGGCTCCATTGGGGCCTGAATGAATTCGGCCATCGTCCAGATGCGGACGCGTGCCTTGGCCCATGGTGAACGCAGCGCATTCAGATGTTCATTTTCGACGTTTTGCAGATACGCCGCCTCTTGCCGGATGTCGGCGAAGTTGCGGTTGGACTGGAACAGCTTGATCGCCCAAGCACCAGAAATCACCGACACTTGCGCATTGGGATCAGTCGCCAACATCCAACTGATATATTGGGAATCCGTCGGGCCGAACTGGAAACACTGCCGTTCACCGCGAGTGTTCCAAATCAAATTTGTCAAAAACATCTGGGAGTTATGGTCACGCAGCACAGGATTGTCCGACAACGCCCCAGCATATGACCCTTGGCGCCCGTCAAATTCGGCCCTGTCGGTTGCGTAAAGGTGGCCATGCACCCGGGTACCAGTTGCCTTGGCCAACCAAGGTTCAAAATTCTCGAAAAGCTCCGTGAAACCTTGAAATACGGAATACTGCGCGGACGTGACGCCATTTTCCCAATCACGGTTTGGATAGCGGCTTTGCATATATAGACCGGGCCGGCCCCGCGTACGCCGTTCAACCGCCTTGGAAAAAATACGATCAATTTTGCCAGGGTTGGGCTCTGCCGCCTTAAACGAGCTTTCATCATCAGACATGAATGTCTTGTAAAGCTTGGTCGCACTCGGCCAGATTTTCCGCGCCACAAAACAATCCGATCGCCGCAAAAGCTGTAGGTGGTCATCATAAAAAATATGCGGTTTGCCTTGGAAATCGAACTTCGACAGCGTCAAAGACCGGCTTTCAATATTGCCCGAATACAGACGCACAAGCGTCTGGAAATAGCTTTCGTCCGGAATCCAGACACGCTTAAAATAGCGGTCATAGACCTCTCGCTCCGGATCTTGAAGCATCGCGCTTAGCGTTTGGCGCGTCAAACACCACCACTGTGATCCCATATGCGGCACAAGACCCGCGGGGATCTTACGTTTAAACCCAACCGCACGCTGTAATTTGACATAGCCGTCAAACAGACGACGATTGTGTTTCCACGAAAACGGGAACCGCAACGTGAACCGTTCAGCGTCCAAACCGCCAACGGTCCAAGGCACCTCTGACGTTGTCGCGCTTTCTATGAAATCAGTGCGCGGGCGACTATCAAGGTATTGCACCAATTCACGCACGGGCCGCAGGGGCATACACGAGCCAGACGCAAGATATGCATGCCGCACCCCAGGAAAATTGGACAGCAGCATTGTTGCGGCTGATTGCGTGCCCGCAACAATACCCCATGTTCCCCATTGGCACGTATGACGTTTACAGAATTTGACGCGATCCAAGTCGGAAAGGTTTTTTACAAATGCGTCATGGCTGGCTTGATCCACTGCTTTGTCGACATGGACAACGACTGGACAGCCGCCTTTGACCCAGTGGCGGATGACCTGTTCGGCACGGTCAAACGCGTTGTGAACCAACATGACGATACCAACGGTCATGCCCAGTTCCCCTTCGACATGATGCCCAAAATCTCTAGCTGGCGCCAGTTGATGTATTTTTCAGACCACTTGCACCACAAATCAGGATTCTGTTCGAGACCAGACGCATATGCCTTGTATTCAACCGAATTGGCATAATGCTGGCCACGCTCCAATTCTTCTCGGGCCTTGTCGGTGAATGTCGACAGGAATTTCGTGTGCAGAAGCGCACCCGATGCTTTTTCCCCGCCCCATTCGTCGTAGACAAGGTTAAGACCGCGCGGCAACAACATGTGGGTTGAGCTGACGTAGGTGTAATTTCGATCCCATTTCACCAACGGAATTTTGTTTAACGCAGGTGCACGTTCTGGTTCGTCAGCAAAAAATGTCCGCGCCCTCGGCCCACCTTGAATCCATAAATTGCCAAACTGTGGGTTCCGGTTAATGACATAATTGCCGCTATCAAACCATTGCGCAATTTCCAGCGGGTCGGTGCCAGCCTTATAAGGGATATTATCGACCGGACCTTTTGGATACATATCCACCAGCATCGCGCCAAACGATTTAATCGATGATGCGTCCAGCCAATCAGTCAGTGCGCGCAACGGGCGCGTGTCACAGAACGGATAAACCAACAGTTCGTCTGGATCGACAACAAGGGTCCAGTGACCATGGGCATATTTGCGCTGTAACCAGTTCAACCAATCCACACCAAAACGGGATCGTTTGTAGCTGCCATGCGCCGTCCAAAGTGACACATCTGGCTGGTCACGCAAAAACTCTGCGCCGCCATCATCGCTTTCGTTGTCGACCATGATGAAATGGTTCACACCCAGATCGCGATAATATTTCAAGAAATAAGGAAGCCGCACACCTTCGTTTCGAAAGGTCGAGAAGACGATAATGTCGTTGCGTTTGATTTGGGATGTGCGGTTGACAGCAGACGACAGCTCACGCCGTTTGCGCAGCGCACGAATACGCCACCGCTTACGCTGAATCCGAAGCCGGTATGACCGCAACGCTCCCAAAAATGCCCCTTTCCCACATCAACGAATGACAATTCGCGTAAGGTTAATCAGATATTGCTTAACACCGTCTTGAAATGCCTATCCCAACTTGGGGGCACAAACGCTTGTTTTGCGACTGAATCCTGCGAACCTGCCATTTTTTTGATCGTCTTTTCCCATAGATAGCGGTCGTTTGGGTCCACGTAAACGGCGCTGTCACCTAGAATTTCGCGATAAACTGGCAAATCGGCACAAACGACACGGGTGCCAAGGGCCAAGGCTTCTGCAGGGGGAAGTCCAAAACCTTCGGCAAACGATGGAAACAGCATTGCGTTTGCACCAGAAACAAGGGCTGCAATCTGACCATCAGACAGGTCGTTGCATTCAATCACATTGTCCGGCTTTGCATCCAACCGTTCAAATACTGCCGAATTATTCCACCCACGCTTGCCGCAAAAATAAAGTGGTGGCGCATCAACCCATTCAGCCCAAATATCCAATAACATAGCGTGATTTTTCCGCGGCTCGATCGTTCCTACGCTCACAAAATACGGCTTTTCTGGCGGTTCATACGACGGATCAGGGGTAACCGTATCAACGCCCAAATGTGCAGTAATCATCGGGGGAATACGCCCCATAGGCAATAAATGGCGTGTGACGTCCAACGCGCATTGATCGGATGTGCAAACGACCAGATCAACGTTCTTTGATACCAGTTCTAATTTTCGAGCGAATGCATCTGTCGCCCCGTTCCGCTGTGTTTGCGGCCAATCAAGTGGAATAGTGTCGTGCAAAAGCACCACCTTTTTCGCACCATTCAAACCGTCAAACATGCGCGCATTCAAGTTGCTGTGTCCGACATTCAAATAGGTAAACCCGTCAGGCACAATCCGACCCAGCAACGCAGACAGCCCACGACGCCCTGAACGCGCAAACCTGTGTCGGCGCACAAACGACTGTCCAATTTTTCGCGACCCGTCCAAACGAGGGTTCAACCGACTGATAATATCCGCCTGACCCCACTCGCCAGTTTTTACTGCATCAGCCAATGCCCTGGCGCCAGCATGGTCAAGAACAACATAGCCCAGCGCGGTTCGGGCGATCGCAAAAAATGGGACATCTGAGCGCGCAGCAAGTTCTGACAAATAGGCGCGTTCAACCCTATCAACGCCCGTGGGCAACAGCCCCGCTCGATTTACAAGTCGTGTGACATCAAGGATGCGCGCTGTGGCTGGGTGGTGGTTGGTCTGACCCGCCCCAACCATGCGAATTATATCGCGGCCTTACGCAGGGCCACCATTTCTTCCAGATAGGCACCAAATTCATCGCGCAGATCTTCGCGTGACAAGGCAAATGCGACCATCGCTTGCAGATATCCTGCCTTCGATCCGCAATCATAACGCTGACCCTGAAACCGGTAGCCGTAAACGTCACGGCCTTCATCCAGCTCCATCGCGATTGCATCTGTTAACTGGACTTCTCCTCCAGCGCCTTTTTGCACCTTGTTCAAGTTTTGCAAAATCTTGGGCGTCAGAATGTAGCGGCCAATAACAGCAAGGTTCGATGGCGCGGTTCCAAGGCTGGGTTTTTCTACCATTCCCTTGACCGAGACGACGGAACCTTCTTGCGAATTGATATCCAAAATACCGTATGATGATGTCTTGTCTGCCGGAACTTCCATTGCGGCGACCATGCTGCCGCCGGTTTCTTCGTACATTTCAACCATCTGCTGAAGACACGGCTTTTCAGCAGCAATCACATCGTCAGGCAAGATTACCGCAAACGGCTCATTCCCGATCAAACGACGCGCGCACGATACCGCATGCCCCAAACCCAACGCCTTGTGCTGGCGGATATATGCGATGGCACCGCTATCCATATTTGTGTTCTTGAGAATTTCGAGCAATTCATTTTTGCCCGCCTTGCGAAGCGAATTCTCCAGCTCGGGCGTATGGTCAAAATAATCCTCTAGCGCGGATTTGCCCCGCGATGTGACAAAGATAAATTCCTTGATACCAGCCGCGCGGGCCTCGTCGATTGCGTATTGGATCAACGGTCGATCCACCAAGGTCATGATTTCCTTGGGCACCGATTTGGTCGCAGGCAAAAACCGTGTGCCAAGCCCAGCAACAGGAAAGACGGCTTTTGTGACTTTTCTTTTCATATTCTTAACCTGAACTGCACGTGTTTTCGCCTCGTAACACACAAACCTTACGCAAAGAATGCTAAATGGCCCATATTCAAGAGGGAAAATTTTTGTAAAAACATCGCGTTGCGTGTCAATTAGCCCACGCCGCGCACTTCTTTTATCCGCTGCAGCTCTGACGTCACGCGCGACCCCACCCGCCACGGTTGAACAAGACGGCCACGGCGATCCGATTTGCCGAATAGCCCACCCTTGTGAAGCCAAAAACCTTCAGGTGTAAATTGTACCCGATGGAACAACGCAGTTCGCGAAAATTGAAAAACAGTTGTGCGGTGTCCACTGTTTGCCGCGGTCATCAAATGCTGATCGTCGAAACCGGATAAAACCTGCATTGGTCCGTGTCGCGTCGGTTGAACTGATCGAAACGGTGGCGCGATCCCAAAATCACGCATTGCTCCAAATGCACGCGACAAACCATCTGCCCAACCACGATCAAAGCTGGCCAGAATGCGCGCCACGTCCGATGGTAGAATCGCACCCGAAACCATGTGCCGGATCAATCTGCGGCGTTGTTCGTCGCGCAAGCTTTTGTGCTGACCCAAGTCGCCACTGTGTTTGGTCAGATAGACGGCAAGGCTTGCGCCAATTTGCGTCAAGTCGGTTGGGACGCGGTCTTCGCGGCGGCGCGAACTGCCTGCGTAACCGTGGTGCACTTGGGCCAGCGGAACGATCGCAGTGTGATGTCCAGCCTGCCCAATCCGCATGTTCAGGTCTGTTTCGTCAAGATAGAATTCAAATGCGGGATCAAACCCACCCAACGCCACCAGAACATCGCGGCGCACGGCCATGTTGGTGCCTTCTGTTTTAATTACTGATCTCGGGGTATTGGCAAAAACTTGCGGGCTATCCCCTTGGATTGGCAAATCACGGGCTTGGGCATGTTGATCAATCGTGCGCCCTTTCCATTGAAAACTGATGCCGTTGCGCCCGATGACATAGCCACCAGCCGCGCCGACCCGCAGGTCGGAAAATGGCGCAATCAGATGCGTTAGCCAAGTGGGTTCAGGCACCGCATCATCATCGATAAACGCAATGATCTGACCCCCCGCCACAGCAATACCTGCGTTGCGTGCGCTGCTAATATTCGCGGTGTCAAATTGGACGATCTTGATCTGACCGGCCAGCGGATGTCGCCCGACTGCCTTGATCCCGTCTTGGTCCGCGACAACCACGATCTCGAAACTGGGATAGTCCAGTTGCCCAATGCCCGTCAGCGCAAGGCAAAGCGCATCAGGTCGCCCATGGCTGACAACCACGACGCTGACGGTTGGCGCGGTCACGCATGCCCCATCTGCTGCAACATCAATTCGATCCGAGGTACGTCTTCGGGGTTGTTCAACTCCCAAAACTGGCGGCCTTTGGCATCCACTTCGACACAAAGGACATGGGCCCCGCGTTCAAGGAATCGCAGCTGCTCTAGCCCCTCGAGTTGCTCCAAAGGACCCGCGGGCCATCGTGGATACGCGGCCAGCGCAGATGGGCGATACGCATACACCCCAACATGATGGAAAACTGGCGTATCATCTTGATCTGCATATGTTTTTCCAGTGAATGGAATAACTTCTTTCGAGAAATAGAGCGCGTTGTGATTAGCCCCGAAAACCGCTGTCGTGCCACCAACACGCCCAGCGCGGCGATCTTCGAGAAAACCGTTCAGCGCGGCGCCTTCCGTGCGCAAAACAGGGGTCGCCACCTCAGCCACAGGATCGGCACGCAGGCCTGCCACAAGGTCTTCGATAAACCATGCGGGTGTGAGGGGGGCGTCGCCTTGCAGGTTGACGACAATATCAAATCCACCACCCAAGGCATCAAATGCCTCTGCGCATCGTTCGGTTCCATTCTGGCAGTCCTCAGAAGTCATCACGACTTCTGCACCGAATGCCTCGGCATGGTCTTTTATACGGTCATCGTCTGTCGCGACCACAACGCGATCAACGCCTGCAACCGACATTGCCGCGTCCCAGCTTCGGCGGATCAACGACTTGGCGTCTCCTTCTGCCCCGCGCAGTTCGACAAGCGGTTTCCCCGGATATCGGGTCGACGCGTATCGCGCAGGAATGACAACCAAGACGGTCATGGCTTTTGCAACGTCACGCCCGGCGCGTAGGCGATAAAGAACGGGTTGGCGAAATCGGCTTTTCCATAGGCCAGCGTTTCATGGTTATCAAAGCGCACGACATGGCCGCCCGCACCTGTCAGCACCGCGTGACCCGCTGCTGTATCCCATTCCATTGTGCGGCCAACGCGGGGATAGATATCCGCCTCGCCCGTGGCAATCAGGCAAAACTTAAGAGAGGATCCCGCGCTTTTGCTGTCCTTGACGTTATACTTGTTAATGTAGTCATCGGTCGCCTGATCACGGTGCGATTTTGACGCGACAACCAGCAATGCGTCATTGTCAGGGGTGGACACATTGATGGGGCTGTTTGGGCCCATAGCATCCTTTAGGAAACCGCCTGTTTCTTCGACTGACGCACCATCGGCCATTGTGATAAACAGCCGGTCCTTGGCGGGGGCATAGACAACGCCGCGAATGGGCGTGCCTTCAACAACATAGGCAATATTCACGGTAAAATCGCCACGGCGTTTGATGAATTCCTTGGTGCCATCCAGCGGGTCCACGATCAAAAATGTGCTGACAGATTGGCCATGGCTATCGGCCTGTTCTTCGGTCACGAGCGCCACGTCAGGGAACGCCTCCCGCAGGCCCGCGCTGATGATCGCATCGGCGGCCTCGTCTGCTTCTGTCACAGGGCTTTCGTCAGATTTGGAACGCACTTCAAAATCGGGATCTGCGTAGATCTCCATGATCTTGTCGCCCGCTTCTAATGCCAAACGGCGCATCACCGTTGTCAGTTTCTCAAAATCCATGCCACACGGCCCTTCACGTTTAATTATACTACCCGTTCTAATGATTGAAAAAACGGTCTTGTCCCCTTATGATGAAGGGTAACGCGAACGGCAAGAATTTCGTGACTTGGGGGAAATACCCCACAACACACAGGTTTTAAGATGTTTCAACAACAGGTCCAGCGGACCCGCACACGCACCATTTTTGGAATGGCCGAATTGATTTATCATTCGATTGTGCGGGACGTGCGTAAATCGCATCGCAATGCGCTTGTCGGCTTGTTGATGAACATGATGCAAACGGTTGTGTTTGTTTTGACGTTCTATGCGATGTTCGAACTGCTTGGGATGCGCGGCAATACGATCCGTGGGGATTTTTTGCTATACATCATGTCCGGCATCTTTCTGTTCATGTGCCACACCAAGGCGATGGCCGCGGTTGTGCAATCAGAAGGGCCGGCATCCGCAATGATGCAGCACGCCCCGATGAATACCGTCATCGCTATTTGTGCTGCTGCGCTGTCATCATTGTATTTGCAACTGTTGTCGCTGTTCTGTGTCTTGTTCGTTTATCATGTGGTGTTCGTGCCCGTTGTGATTGACGACCCGATCGGTGCGATGGGCATGTTGCTGGCTGCATGGTTCAGCGGCGTGGCGATTGGCACGGTGTTTCTGGCGCTCAAGCCGTGGGCCCCCGATGCGGTCAAGGTGATGACCAGCATCTATAGCCGTGCCAGCATGATCGCATCTGGCAAAATGTTTGTGGCCAATACACTGCCATCGTCAATGCTGGTGCTGTTTGATTGGAACCCGTTGTTCCATACAATCGATCAGGCGCGCGGCTATATCTTCCTTCACTACAATCCGCATTTCAGTGACCCGTTTTATCCGGTCTATGTGTCGCTTGGCTTGATTATGATCGGCATGATGGGTGAGTTTTACACCCGCAAGTCGGCATCAATCAGTTGGAGCGCAACAAGATGATCCGTGTCTGGCTATTGTTACTCAGCATGACAATGCCAGCATACGCACAAACCTTACCTGCATTATATGAGGTCACGGGCGTCGCATCCGATGATGTTTTGAATGTGCGCACCCAGCCAGATGCAACGTCTGAGATTGTGGGCCAGTTGTTACCAACCGCGCAAGGCATAGAGGTTGTCACCCTATCTGACGATCAGAATTGGGGCATGGTCGGAATGCCCGAAGGCATCGGTTGGGTTTCAATGCGATTTATGCATCTGCAAACCGCGCCAATTCCCCCGCTATACTGTTTTGGCGCCGAACCGTTTTGGGGGCTAACGATCGACGCTACAAAATCGGTGCTGTCCCAACTGGGTGAAAACAGTGTCGACCTGACGTTGATGGATGTAACCACCGTTCCCAACGAATACTTTTTTACCTTCAGCCAAGGTTTGGACCCGATCGACCGCATCGCAAATGTGCGCCGCGAATTTTGTAGCGATGGCATGAGCGATCGGAGCTACGGCTTCAAAACGTCAATTTACAACAATGAAACTGTCGGTGGCGGTGCTTTGATTGGTTGCTGCACCCTTCAAAACGACAATTCGGTGCTTCAAGCCGAAAATTGAATCATTTCCGGCATTGCCAACGCTTGCAGGCCACAATTCGCATCCCTATATACGCCAAGATCGTTTCGATTGGACCGCAATCCAATCGGGGCAACTTAAATCAGGCGCGGGTGCCGAAATGGGTTCGCGCCGCTCAAACCGCCGAAACGTAAGGGATTTGAAATATGGCCAAAGTCATTGGTATTGACCTCGGAACCACTAACTCTTGTATCGCCATCATGGATGGCTCTAAGCCGCGTGTTGTCGAAAACGCAGAAGGTGCGCGCACAACGCCATCTATCGTTGCGTTCACAGACGACGAACGCCTTGTTGGACAGCCTGCAAAACGTCAGGCCGTGACCAACCCGGAAAACACAATCTTTGCTGTTAAGCGTCTGATCGGTCGTCGTTTTGACGACAAGGACCTTGCCAAAGAAAAGAAAAACATGCCTTTCGACATCGTCGATGGCGGGAATGGCGACGCATGGGTCGAAGCCAAAGGTGAAAAATATTCACCCTCCCAAATCTCTGCCTTCATTCTGGGCAAGATGAAAGAAACAGCCGAAAGCTATCTTGGCGAAGATGTAACCCAAGCGGTTATCACCGTGCCTGCGTATTTTAACGATGCACAGCGTCAGGCCACCAAAGATGCGGGCAAGATTGCCGGCCTTGAAGTTCTGCGGATCATCAACGAGCCGACAGCTGCGGCCCTTGCCTATGGCTTGGACAAAAAAGAAACCAAGACGATCGCAGTCTATGACCTTGGCGGCGGCACATTCGATGTGACCGTGCTGGAAATCGACGACGGTCTGTTCGAAGTGAAATCCACCAACGGTGACACGTTCCTTGGTGGTGAAGACTTTGACATGCGCATCGTCAACTACCTTGCCGATGAGTTCAAAAAAGAAAACCAGGTTGATCTGACCAAAGACAAAATGGCCCTGCAGCGTTTGAAAGAAGCTGCTGAAAAGGCCAAGATCGAACTGTCTTCTTCTTCGTCCACTGAAATCAACCAGCCGTTTATTTCCATGGGTTCCAACGGGCAGCCGTTGCACATGGTCATGAAGCTGACACGCGCCAAGTTGGAAAGCCTGGTTGCTGACCTGATCAAGGCGTCCATGAAGCCATGCGCAGCTGCGATCAAGGATGCGGGCCTGTCCACATCCGACATCGACGAAGTTGTTTTGGTTGGCGGCATGACACGTATGCCACGCGTTCAGGAAGAAGTTGAAAAGTTCTTTGGCAAGAAGCCACACCAGGGTGTGAACCCTGATGAGGTTGTAGCCATGGGTGCTGCTATTCAGGCCGGCGTTCTGCAAGGCGACGTGAAGGATGTTGTTCTTCTCGACGTGACGCCACTGTCCTTGGGTATTGAAACCCTTGGTGGCGTATTCACACGCTTGATCGACCGCAACACAACTATCCCGACCAAGAAGTCGCAGATCTTCTCGACCGCCGAAGACAACCAGAACGCAGTTACCCTGCGTGTCTTCCAAGGTGAGCGTGAAATGGCCGCTGACAACAAAATCTTGGGTCAGTTCAACCTTGAAGGTATTCCACCAGCACCACGCGGCTTGCCGCAGATCGAGGTTACCTTTGACATTGACGCAAACGGCATCGTGTCTGTTGGCGCCAAGGACAAGGGCACTGGCAAGGAACAGAACATCACGATCCAAGCCTCCGGTGGTTTGTCTGACGACGACATCGAAGCAATGGTACGTGACGCCGAAGAGAATGCGGACGCCGATAAGGAACGTCGCGAGCTGATCGAAGCAAAGAACCAAGCCGAAAGCCTGATCCACTCGACCGAAAAGTCGATGGAAGAGCACGCTGAAAAGGTTGACCCAACCACAATCGAAGCGATTGAGTTGGCGATTGCCGCACTGAAGGACGATCTGGAAGGCGACAACGCCGACAAGATCAAATCTGGTGTTCAGAACGTCACAGAATCCGCCATGAAGCTGGGCGAAGCCATTTATAAGGCAAGCCAAGAAGCTGAAGAAGGCGAAGAAGGTCCAAAGCCAGCGGATGAGGATGAGATCCTTGACGCCGACTTTGAAGACCTCGGTGATGATGACAAGCGCGACTAAGGTTGCAGCCTGATCCAATTTAGACCGGCCCCTTGAACCGGGCCGGTCTTTTTCCATTCCCAAAGGGGAACATGTGACAATGGCAAAACGCGATTATTACGAAACGCTCGGTATCGCCAAGGGCGCCGATGCGGCCGAGATCAAAAAAGCCTATCGCCAAAAGGCGAAAGAGCTTCACCCCGATCGCAACGCAGATAACCCAAAGGCTGAAGACCAGTTCAAAGAGGCAAACGAAGCCTACGAAGTTCTCAAAGACGCCGAGAAGAAAGCAGCCTATGACCGTTACGGTCACGCAGCATTCGAAGGCGGCATGGGCGGTGGGCAACAGCGCGGTGGCGGTGGTCACGGCGATTTCGGTTCTGCCTTTTCTGACGTTTTTGACGACCTGTTCGGCAATTTTGGCGGAGGTCAACGTGGCGGCGGCCGCACCCGCGCCCAACGCGGCAACGATCTTCGATATAACCTGCGCATCAATCTGGAAGACGCGTTTTCCGGTATGCAGAAAACCGTCAATGTGCCTGCCGCCGTATCATGCGGATCATGTGATGGCACAGGTGCCGAAGATGGCTCACAACCCGTAAACTGCCCAACTTGTGCAGGCATGGGTAAGGTTCGCGCACAGCAGGGCTTCTTTACCGTTGAACGCACATGCCCGACCTGTAACGGCATGGGCCAAACGATCAAAGATCCGTGCCACGTCTGTCATGGCCAGGGCCGCGTCGAGAAAGAGAAATCACTGTCCGTCAACATCCCTGCGGGTGTTGAAACGGGCACACGCATTCGTCTGGCTGGTGAGGGCGAGGCGGGTATGCGCGGTGGCCCAACGGGCGACCTGTATATCTTTATCGAAGTGAACGATCACAAGCTGTTCGAGCGCGACAACGTAAACCTGTATTGTCAGGTTCCCGTCAGCATTGCCAAAGCATCGCTTGGCGGGGAGATTGAGGTTCCAACGATTGACGGCGGCCGTTCGCGGGTAAAAATCCCCGAAGGGTCCCAATCAGGTCGCCAAATGCGTTTGCGCGGCAAGGGGATGCCTGCACTGCGCGGCAATGGATCAGGCGACATGTTCATCGAACTCGCGGTTGAAACCCCCGTGAACCTCACCGCACGTCAAAAAGAGATCCTCAAGGAATTTGACGAAATCCAAGCCGAGAATAACCCAAACAGCTCCAACTTCTTTAAGTCGGTGAAAAACTTTTGGGACTCGATGAAGGGTTAACCCTTCGTTCACCACATGTTCTGCAAAGTGATCGGTATGAATCACTTTGCAGAAGCCCCCACCTTATTTGCCGACCATGATGATGTGCAGCGGGTTGCGCCGCGCGCGCCGTCCTATTTGGCCGACCATCGCAAACGTCTTCGTGACCGGTTTAATACCGGGGGCGCGGCTGCCATGCCCGACTACGAATTATTAGAATTGGTATTGTTTCGCGCCATTCCACGGCAAGACGTCAAACCACTGGCGCGGGCGTTGCTCGAACAGTTTCGCGATTTTAACGGTGTTTTATCCGCACCAGCGACCCAACTTACAAAGGTGAAGGGATGCGGCCCTGCTGTTGTGACCGAACTGAAGGTGGTTGAAGCTGCTGCACACAGGCTTGCCCGGGCAAAGGTCATGGAACGCCATGTAATCTCAAGCTGGGATGCCGTGTTAGATTACTGTCATACCGTCATGGCCCACCGCGACACCGAACAATTTCGCATTCTGTTTCTGGATACCAAAAACGCATTGATCGCAGACGAGGCACAGGCACAAGGCACCCTTGACCACGTGCCAGTCTATCCGCGTGAAGTGGTCAAGAGAGCGCTAGAGCTGAATGCTGCATCCGTCATTCTGGTGCATAATCATCCATCAGGTGACCCAACCCCATCTGATGCCGACATCCAGATGACCCGACAAATTGATTTGGCGGCTCAAGCATTGTCTATCACTGTGCATGACCACATCATCGTCGGAAAATCACGTGAAACCAGTTTTCGGGCGGCGGGGCTATTGTGACACCCACAACTCCACCCTGCGATTCATTTGGCGGCCCCATTCGGTGTCGTCGCAACCCATTGGCAACGCTTCACCAAAGGCCTCTGTTTCGACGGTGACGTTGTCAGGCAGATCACCGCCCAAAACGCGACGTAGGGCGCGCAGCACAGCCTCTGCCCTTGCGCTTGAAAGATCACGATTGGCGGATGCGGCACCGCGCCCATCACTGAATCCGACCAGCATCAAGGGGCGTCCATCATAGCGCCCATCGCGCATGGCCTGAGCTAATGCCAACAAGTTTGACCGCGATTGTGCATCAAGCCGCGTTGATCCGACCTCAAACCGGAAACTTGTCGACAACCGCACCTGTGGCGCAAGCACACGCACCATACGTTGCAATTCAGTCAACGGCATATCCGGCCCTGCGGCAGCAATGGCATTCGCGAACCTTTGCCCTTGGGCATCAAGCGAAATAGGCACGGCACCTTGATCCACAAATCCGGCACGGCGCACAACAAGCTGTGCCTGCGGACCGCGCATCCACGCGAGAAAATCGCGTGCTAACGGAACAAGCCGACGACTTGGCAGATAAAGAAACATTGGCGCGGTCAGCGGATAGTCTTCGGTCTTGAGCGTTGTAAGCTGTGGGATCGAAATAAAGCCGCAGGCATCCCGCAAGGCGATGGCTTGGGTAACACCAACATTTGTCGATGGAAGCATACCCAATGCGGCAGCGTCAGAAGACACAGCACTGATCAGGCTTTTACGATCGCTATGCAGCGTCACGTCGTTTGAAAGTTCAACACCAACCACACCTAGGATATCATCAATGAACCGCTGCGATTGCCCGTCTTCGGACTGAATAAGATGAAGCGCGATTGGTTGATCGGCCCCGCCGAAATCGGCCCAATTCGTGGTGCGACCGGAATAGGCATCAGCCAGATGTGCAAGCGATATGGAACGAATTTCCGAACGGGACGACACAACTGGCACCAACGCATCAAGCCCAACGATCTGGCTTTGCCTCGCGTCATCCAAGCGGCCTAGACCCACATCGCGGGCAAGGTCGACTTCGCGCTGGCGGACTTCACGCGTCGACATAACAATGTCTGCCGAATGGGCGATCAGATCTGCAAAACCCTCGCTTGCGGTGGTCACATGGAATGTAAATTTCGCAAAATCTGCACCATCATCCGACAGTGTTTGCGTAAATCCCATTTCGCTTTCGTTTGTTAGGCTGGTTGTCAAACCACGGGATCGGGCAAATCCCTGCACCAACGCGGGCATCAGCACCTCAGCCATACGCCCCGCGCCCGATAACCGAAGGGTCGGCACATAGGTCGCCATATCGGGGCATGCCTCGCCTTCACAATTCACGGCGCTATAGCGCAGTGTCAGAGGGCCATATTCCGATTCAATCTGGATATTTTCGCCATCAAAGCCAATCATCCGTCCCGATATGTTAAGATTTCCACCTGCCGATGTCAGGACAATGTCCTGTGCAAGTGCAGCAGACGCAGAAAAGAAAAGTGCGGCGCCAAGCACCGCACGTTTCAGAATTGTACCGTTAAGGACTGATTCACAACGCGTCATTTCGCGGCGAGTTTCAGGTCCTTAAACATATTATTCAACACTAGAAATTCACCAACTGCGCTACATTCGGGCATTGTCATCGTCAAATCGATTGCTGTCGGCTCTGACAGGGGGTCAATCTGGATACTTTGGGCCGCAATATCGCGTCCGCAGTTTTCGGCTGTGACTTCTGCCTCAACAGTTAGTGCGATTGATCCGTCCAGTGAAGTGGTGCCCGAAGGGAACGTATACACTTCGGCCATCAGCGGCGTATCCAGGGATGGATCACCAAGCGTGACCAAGAAGCCATCTTGCGGAAGATTAACCAAATCCAACTCACGGGCAGCTGCCGACCAAACGTGGCCTTCGCTGTCATAGTCAGCGCCAAATTCGAGCGCGTGGAGCTGCACCGCATTCACTCCCTGCCACTGCAACGCAGCACGATCAACATTCGCAAGTTCTGGAACCGCAACGTCTGCAACCGCTCCCTCACCATTGGCAAACGCCGAGATAAAGAATGCTTCTTGTGCCAATGCAGGAACAAGAACCTCGGTCTGACCTGCTTGGTCAGAAACCACGGTGAACATCATACCTTGATGGTGAATAGTCACGGCAGCATTCGGATGGCATGGTGCAGCAATAGATACGGCCACCATCGCCAACGGCAAGGCCAGTGCATCCATTGTGATGTCGCACACCGGCTCTGGTATCAACGTAGGTGCATCTTCAATAGAAAGCCCTGATGTCTGATTGCCTGTGTCCAAGGCGGCCAACACGACCGGAACCGGAATGTCCAAGGTTTGTGTGGCCTTCGGGACTGGCAATGCAACGACGACACTGGCCTGTTGCGGCGCAACAAGTTCAGTTGGCGTGATTGCCGTTTCTTGGTCAGCAGGTTGCAAACGTGATGCCACGGCATCGCCGTATTGCATAACAAACCCGATTCCGAGCGCGACAGAAAACGTCGACGCGGCCGTTAATAATTTCTTTTTGCGGGACATCAGTTGTCTCCTTCACCCTTTGGTTTGGAAACAGACTGTCAATTAAGGGTGGCCCCATAAGGACCACCCCAAGGTAATAGCGTGACGGGATTATGGCAGCTTTATGCCAACTTTCCGTGGCAATGCTTGAATTTGTTGCCCGACCCACATGGGCAAGCGTCGTTGCGGCTGGGGCTGCCCCAAGTGCTTGGATCATCCTCGACAAACCCATCGCGTGGTGTTGCCCCCGTACCACCCGGTGAAGATGTTGCGCGTGCAACCGCATCTTCTTGGGCTTTTGCCGCGGCTGCTTGTTGCGCCTGCATCTGTGCGATCAGCTGTGCCTGTTCTTCTTGTGACATTGGGCGAATCTGGCCCAGTTTCTGCGTCACTTCGGTTCGCAAGCCATCAAGCAGACGTTCAAACAGTTGGAAACCTTCTGTCTTATATTCATTCAACGGGTCGCGCTGCGCATAACCACGGAAACCAACAACGGCACGCAGATGTTCCAACGTCAAAAGATGTTCACGCCATTTGCCATCAATCGTCTGTAGCAGGACTTGTTTTTCCACATTGCGCATTGTGTCTGCGCCAAAGGCTTCGGTTTTCTCATCCATATATTTGTCAGAGGCTTCTTCCAGCCGTTCGCGGATGTCGTCATCATCAACGCCCTCTTCCTCGGCCCACGCCATGACTGGCACGTCGATCCCAAGCGTCGCGATCACATCAGCATAAAGCCCTTCTGTGTTCCACTGATCGGCATAGGATTTAGGCGGCATATGTTCGGCAACCAAGTCATCAATGACTTGATGGCGCATATCCGCTGCGATTTCGGATAAATCGGATGCTTCCATGATGTCGCGACGCTGGGTGAAAATCACCTTGCGCTGTTCGTTCATCACATCGTCGAATTTAAGCAGCTGCTTGCGAATGTCAAAGTTACGGCCTTCAACCTTGGCCTGTGCGCGTTCCAGTGATTTGTTCACCCAAGGGTGGATGATCGCTTCGCCTTCTTTCATGCCAAGGCTGGACAATACCTTGTCCAAACGCTCCGACCCGAAAATACGCATCAGATCATCTTCCAATGAAAGGAAGAATGAAGAACGGCCCGGGTCACCTTGGCGACCAGAACGACCACGCAGCTGGTTATCGATACGGCGACTTTCGTGACGTTCTGTTGCTAGGACGAACAAGCCACCCGCCTCTTTGACCTTTTCTTTTTCTTCGGCAACTTCGGCGCTGATCTGCGCGCGAACCACTTCAGGGTCGGCCTTTGGATCAGCCGCCATTGCCTGCAGAACACGCATTTCGACGTTTCCGCCCAACTGAATATCAGTACCACGACCCGCCATATTCGTCGCAATCGTCACCGCGCCCAGCTTACCCGCGTCAGCCACAATCTGTGCTTCCTGCTCGTGCTGGCGCGCGTTCAGGACATTGTGCTTAATGCCTTCGGCGTTCAGCAGTTGTGCAAGGTATTCAGATTTGTCGATAGACGTCGTGCCTACAAGGATCGGCTGTCCCTTTTCATGGGCGGCTTTGATTTCTTTGACCACGCCTGCGAATTTTTCCTGCGCAGTGCGATACACCTGATCGTGCTCGTCTTTGCGCGCAACAGGGCGGTTGGTTGGAATTTCCACAACACCAAGGCCGTAGATTTCCATGAACTCTTCTTGCTCGGTCAGGGCCGTGCCCGTCATACCGCCCAACTTTTCATACAAGCGGAAATAGTTTTGGAACGTAACAGAGGCGAGCGTGACATTCTCGGCCTTCACCGAAACGCCCTCCTTGGCTTCAATCGCCTGGTGCAGACCATCAGACAAACGGCGACCCGTCATCATGCGGCCCGTAAATTCATCGATCAAAACGACCTCGTTATCGCGGACGATGTAGTCTTTGTCTTTCTCGAACATCTTATGGGCACGCAAACCTTGGGACAGGTGGTGCACCAATGTGCTGCTTTCAGGATCATAAAGTGTCTGACCCTCGGGGATCAGGCCGACGACAGTGAGGCGCTCTTCCAGAAAATCATTGCCCTCGTCGGTGAACGTGGCCTGTTTGGACTTCTCGTCGATGGTGTAATGTTCTTCGAGCAGCTCTGGCACGATCTTGTCGATCTGGCGATACATCTCGGACCGGTCTTGGGCGGGGCCGGAAATGATCAGCGGCGTGCGGGCCTCGTCGATCAAAATACTATCCACCTCATCCACGATCGCAAAATAATGCGGACGTTGGTGAATTTGGGACAGTTCAGATTTCATGTTGTCGCGCAGATAATCGAACCCAAGCTCGTTGTTGGTGGCATACGTGATGTCACACTTATAGGCCGCGTTCTTTTCGTCTTCGGCCTGATTTGGAACAACAACGCCGGTGGTCATGCCAAGTGCGGTATACACCTTGGACATCCATTCAGCATCACGGGCCGCCAGATAATCGTTCACGGTGACGATATGCACGCCCTTGCCCGTCAGCGCATTCAGATACGCAGGGAAAGTCGCCACAAGGGTTTTCCCCTCGCCTGTTTTCATTTCGGAAATGTTGCCCTGATGCAGGAACATGCCGCCGATCAACTGTGTATCAAATGCGCGCAGGCCCAGCGCACGCTTGGCTGCCTCACGACAGTTTGCAAACGCCTCCGGCAAGATCGCATCAAGGCTCTCTCCTCCGGCAACACGGTCTTTGAACACCGCTGTCTTTGCGATGATCTCTTCATCGGTCAGTGCCTCGAACTCGGGCTCTAGTGCATTTATCTTAGCGACCATGCCACGGGTGGCTTTAACCTTGCGGTCGTTTGCGGTGCCAAACACCTTTTTGGCAATCGTTCCTAAACCCAGCATATTCTCTCCGACGGCGTCATCACGCGCTACTTACATCTATTTGAGAGGAGGTCGCTTGTGGGCCACGCATGGGCCACTTACAAAGGGCCAAGCCAGCCCCCTCTAAGGCTTGTCTTTGGATGTAAGGGGCCACCTATTCACTGTCAACGCCGCGACCCATCGCGGAGCATCAAGGGATCGTTTAATGCTGAAACATGCAACATATTTGGGGGCTTTGGCCCTTTCCGTCGCCGCAAGTGGCGCATTTGCCGAAGATGTCACGGCTGATACCGTCATCGCGACCGTGGGCGACACCGAAATCACACTTGGTCAAATGATCATCACACGGGCGCAACTGCCTCAACAATACGCGCAATTCCCCGACGATGTGCTGTTTGACGGCGTGCTTGACCAGTTGATCCAACAACAGGTCTTGGCTGATGCGCTGACAGATGTGCCTGGCCGCGTGACATATGCCGTCGAAAACGAACGCCGCAGTCTTATGGCAGGAGAGGTGATCAACAACATCACCAACGGAGCTGTCACAGATGAAGCCATCGCTGACGCTTACAAGGAACGCTATTCTGATGCGACACCCGCAACCGAATACAACGCATCACACCTTTTGGTCGAAACCGAAGAAGAAGCGATCGCCGCCAAGGCGCGCGTTGACGCAGGAGAAGAGTTTGCAGATGTGGCGCGCGATGTATCCACAGGTCCAACAGGTCCAAACGGCGGCAACCTTGGGTGGTTCGGCGCAGGTCAGATGGTGCCGGAATTTGAGGCAACAACCGTTGCCCTGTCTATCGGTGATGTGTCTGATCCGGTTCAAACGCAATTCGGTTGGCACGTTGTGACCCTGCTTGATACGCGCAGCAAAGACGTTCCAACATTGGATTCCGTGCGCCAAGAGTTGTTCGGCCAATTACAAGAGGCCGCAATCCAAGCGCGTCTGACCGAACTGACTGAGGCGGCAAATGTTGTCAAACCAGAGGCAGGCGCATTTGACGTCAATCTAATTAGCAACCTCGACCTGTTGGATGACTAACCGATGAAAATTTCACCCCTTGCCCCCGCGGCGTTTCCTGAATTGCCCGTCATTGATGGGGTCACGTTTGCAACTGCTGCGGCGGGGGTGAAATACCAAGGGCGCGAGGACGTCATGCTCGCGCTCTTGTCCAAAGGGTCGTCGGTGGCGGGGGTTTTTACACGCTCTGCCACCCGATCAGCCAACGTGTTGGATTGTCAGGCCAAGATTGGTAGCAACGGCAATGATGGCGCAGCAATCATTGTAAACTCTGGAAACTCAAACGCGTTTACCGGCAAGGCTGGCGATGGATCAGTGGCGCGTATCTGCGCGGCAGTGGCTGATCAGACTGGTTTGCCGGCATCGCGTGTTTTTACATCGTCAACGGGCGTGATCGGTGAACCACTGCCCGATGACAAGATCACAGCAAAGCTGGCCGAACTTGTCGCCGATCAATCTCCCGACGGGATAAAAGCTGCCGCCAGCGCCATTATGACAACCGATACTTTTGCCAAAGGGTCGACCACAACCGTTACCGTCGACGGCAAGCCAGTCAAAATTGCTGGTATCGCCAAGGGGTCAGGCATGATCGCGCCCGATATGGCGACGATGCTTGTCTATATCTTCACCGATGCGCTAATCGATCAGTACGCACTGCAATCATTGGTGTCGCGCCAAAATGACGTGACCTTCAACTGCATCACAGTGGATAGCGATACATCAACATCCGACACATTGATCATCGGAGCGACGGGCGCGTCTGGCGTTGATGTCACTGGCAATGCGGATTTTGCAGATGCGCTGCATACCGTGATGCTTGATCTCGCGCATCAAGTTGTGCGCGACGGCGAAGGGGCAACCAAATTTGTGACCGTCAATGTTACTGGCGCGGCAAGCGATCATGATGCCCGATTGGTGGCAATGGCCACTGCCAATTCCCCACTGGTGAAGACCGCCGTTGCGGGCGAAGATCCAAATTGGGGTCGGATTGTGATGGCTGTCGGAAAATCAGGCGCGCAAGCGGATCGAGACCTTTTGAAAATCACGCTGGGTGATCTGGTTTTAGCGGAAAATGGATGGCGTAGCCCCAATTATTCAGAAGACGCCGCCGCCGATTATATGAAGAACGCCGACCTGACCATTGGGATCGACCTTGGGCTTGGCGATGGAGTCAGCACCGTCTGGACCTGCGATTTGACCCACGGCTACATCACGATCAACGCGGACTACCGATCATGAAAACTGTTCTCGTATCGGCGGTTGCCTTGATTGACGTTGATGGGCGCGTCTTGCTTGGGCAACGGCCCGAAGGGAAATCCATGGCGGGTCTATGGGAGTTTCCGGGTGGCAAAGTTGAAGCAGGCGAAACACCCGAGATCGCCCTGATCCGTGAACTTGAAGAAGAACTAGGCATCAACACATGGGAAAGCTGTCTCGCGCCGCTGACATTCGCCAGCCACAGCTATGATGATTTTCACCTGCTGATGCCGCTATTCGCCTGCCGCAAATGGGAAGGCACCCCGCAAAGCCGCGAAAACCAGGCCCTGAAATGGGTGCATGCAAAAGATCTGAAAAACTATCCAATGCCAGCGGCGGACATACCGCTGATTCCACTATTGCGAGATTGGCTTTAATTATTTGTTAGCCATGTTATTGTTTCCTCACATCCTGGGGAGGATTCTATATGCTACGCACAATTACCATTGGCTCTACCGTGTCTATCCAAGGAATATTCTTGCGGACATTGGCAGACGGAAAAATTGCAATCGGTGTGGGCAACCGCACATTTGTTGGCAAACCCGTCTGATTTGAGTGACCACAATAAATGCAAAAGGGGCACCCGATCGGATGCCCCTTTTTGTTTGTCTAATACTCGGCGCGCTACAGGTTACGCTCGACCTCTTCGCGCTCGAAGATTTCGATCACGTCGTCGGCGCGGATGTCTTCGTAGTTTTCAAACGCCATACCACATTCCTGACCGGACTGAACTTCCGCGACTTCATCCTTGAAGCGTTTCAGTGTTTTCAGCGTGCCTTCGTGGATAACCACGTTGTCGCGCAGTAGGCGGACACCAGCGGAACGGCGCGCCACACCTTCGGTGACCAAACAACCGGCGACTTTGCCGACGTTGGACACTTTGAACACGTCCTTGATCGCTGCATAGCCGATGAACTTTTCTTTGATTTCGGCGGACAACAGACCAGATGCAGCAGCTTTCACATCATCCACAAGGTCATAGATGACGGAATAATACCGGATCTCCACGCCCTTTTGGTTGGCCGTGTTACGGGCCGATGCGTTTGCGCGCACGTTAAAGCCGATCACAGGCGCGCCAGATGCTTCTGCCAAACCGATATCGGATTCGGTGATCGCACCAACACCTGAATGCAGCACACGCACGCGGACTTCATCGTTGCCGATTTTTTCCATAGCTTGCATGATTGCTTCGGCGGAACCTTGCACATCAGCTTTGACCAAGATTGGCAGCTCGCTCATGTTTTCGCTTTGCTTGGCGTTGGCCATCAGCTGATCAAGCGTTACCGCAGCACCAGCAGCGGCGCGTTTATCTTTCGCGGCGTTTGCACGGTATTCAGCGATTTCGCGGGCTTGAGCTTCTGTTTCTGTCACGTTCAGAACGTCACCTGCTTCTGGTGTGCCGTTCAGACCAAGAACCTCAACAGGGACAGACGGACCAGCTTCTTTGACGCGGTCACCCTTGTCGTCGATCAGGGCGCGCACACGGCCCCATTGTTCACCCACAACAAAGATGTCGCCGGTTTTCAGTGTTCCGTTTTGAACAAGCACAGTGGCAACAGGGCCACGGCCCACGTCCAGCTGCGCCTCAATCACGGCACCAGATGCGGCGCGGTTCGGGTTCGCCTTCAGTTCAAGGATTTCCGCTTGCAGGGCGATCGCCTCTAGCAATTCTGGAAGACCTTGACCCGTAATTGCGGATACTTCCACGTCCTGCACGTCGCCAGACATCGCTTCCACGATGACTTCGTGCTGCAACAGATCAGTGCGCACTTTGTTCACGTCAGCCGCTGGGCGGTCAATCTTGTTGATCGCAACGATCATCGGAACCTGAGCAGCCTTGGCGTGGTTAATCGCCTCGATTGTCTGAGGCATAACCGCATCGTCAGCAGCAACAACCAGAACAACAATGTCCGTCACTTGGGCGCCGCGGGCACGCATCGACGTAAACGCCGCGTGACCAGGTGTATCAAGGAACGACAACACTTGGCCGCCATCGGTTGTGACCTGATAGGCACCGATGTGCTGTGTAATGCCGCCAGCTTCGCCAGCAACAACGCGGGCATTACGGATCGCATCAAGCAGTGATGTTTTACCGTGGTCAACGTGACCCATGATCGTGATGATCGGCGCACGTGACACCAGATCGGCGTCAGCATCTTCGACTTGGTCGATCACTTGCTCCACATCCGCGTCGGAAACGCGCACAACAGTGTGGCCAAACTCTTCGATAATCAGTTCCGCAGTATCCGCGTCAATCGTCTGTGTCTGTGTCGCCATGATGCCGTTCGTCATCAGCGCCTTAACAACATCAGATACACGTTCTGTCATACGCGCAGCTAGCTCAGATACTGTGATCGCTTCTGGCAGGGAAACCTCGCGGTAAACCTTTTCACGCTCAGCAGAGATACCCATCGCCTTGGCGCGGGCCTTGTCCTGCTTACGCTTCATTGCGGCCATAGATTTTTGACGCGCACCTCCGCCACGCAGGGCGTCGTTCAACGTCAGCTTACCAGACCGGCGACTGTCATCACCACCACGGCTTGGCTTGCCTTTGTTGTCGTTGCCGCGGTTCTGCTTTTCGCGGTCAGCATTGCGAGGCGCAGCAGACGGACGTGAAACAGCCGCTTCACCCGGTGGGGCAGCAGCAGGCGCATCAGCAACCGCTTTTGCCTTTGCTGCTTCTTCGCGCTTGCGCTCTTCTTCCTCGGCTTTCGCCTTGGTGCGTTCTTCGCGTGCACGATCTTCGGCCTCTTTGGCCTCTTGCGCGGCACGGCGTTGCTCACGCTCTTCGGCGCGGGCTTTTTCTTCGGCGTCACGCTTGGCTGTTTCTTCTGCTTCGCGGGCTTTCGCCATCGCAAGCGCCTTCATCCGGCGCTCTAGCTCGGCATCGGAAATCCCTGCGGGACGTTTGGATGGGTCACCACCAATGGGGGCGCCAGTGGCACCGCTTGGTTTTGCCGCACCGGGTTTCGGAACCACAACGCGCTTGCGCTTGGTTTCAACCACAACATTCTTTGTGCGGCCATGGCTGAAGCTTTGCTTCACGTTGCTTGGGCGCGAACCGCCAAGACCGAGTGTCTTTTTGCCGTCGTTATCGCTCATCTGGCTTCTTTATCCTTCCCGGCTGACGTATCGTCGCCGTCTATCTCTCGTAGGCCACGTAGCTTTGTGGCTTCCTCTACAACACGGTTACTGAGTTTTCCAGTCGAGAGCGCGCCATGTATCACACTTCCGCGCCCGAATGCCAAACCCAATTCCTCAGATGTGAAGCACCCGAAATATCGCGCACCCTCTGGGGTCCATAACTTTGCCTTGCCACGCTCTGATCCATCAGAGGCTTGCAGCAAAACACGGACATTCTCACCACCGGCGAGCCAGCCCTTTACCTTCTCGAATCCACAGACCGCACGACCCGATTTCCGGGTCAATGCGATCAGGTCAAGCGCATGGCGACAAACCTGCTTCTCAACCTCGTCGGCCAAACCATCAGGGACGGTTACAGCCTGTTTTGCACTGCGCGAAAACTGACCACGCGTGGCCACCTCTAACGCAGACCGCGTTGCGGTCACATACATACCACGACCGGGCAGTTTTCCCAAAACATCTGGATAAACCAGATTTTCTGGACCCACGACAAACCGGATCAGGCCAGCCGTTGGCGTGACTTCACCTGTGACGATGCACTTGCGTTCAACATCGTCAGACTTGGGTTTATTGTGACCGCCGCGCGTCATGTTCAGGATTTCCCGAAGCCTACGATCAGGCTTCGGCCTCCTCTGTCATATCAGCGTCTTCTTCGTCCGATTCAAGCTCTGTCGGGTCAACCCAACCCAGCATGACACGGGCCGTCATGACCATGTTTTGCGCTTCTTCCAACGATACGTCGAATTTCTCCAATACACCTTCGTCTTTGTGGCGTTCGCCATCAACTGTTGTCCAACCGCCAGCCAGTTCCCAGTCAGCACAGGTCGCGAAATCTTCCAGCGTTTTCACACCGTCAGCGCCAAGCGCCTCAAGCATCAACGGCGTCAGACCCTCAAAACCAACTAGGCTGTCTTCAACACCAGCGGCACGTGCCGCTTCCATCGCTTTGTTGTTGATCGCTTCCAAGTGATCGCGGGCACGAGCCTGCAATTCACCGGCTGTCGCTTCATCAACGCCTTCGATAACCAACAACTCTTCAACTTCTACATAGGCCACTTCTTCAAGGTTGGTGAACCCTTCAGAAACCAACAACTGGGCAAAGAATTCGTCCAGATCCAACGCTTCCATGAACAAACCAGTGCGCAATTCAAACTCGGCCTGACGACGCTTGCTCTCTTCTTCTTCGGTCATGATGTCGATATCAAGACCGGTCAGCTGGGACGCAAGGCGCACGTTTTGGCCACGACGACCGATGGCCAGTGACAACTGCTCTTCTGGCACGACAACCTCGATCTTGCCAGCTTCTTCGTCCAGAACAACTTTGGAAACCTCGGCAGGCTGCAACGCGTTCACAAGGAACGTTGGCATATCTTCGTTCCAAGGAATGATGTCGATTTTCTCACCTTGCAGTTCGTTGACAACGGCTTGAACGCGGGACCCGCGCATACCAACACATGCACCAACTGGGTCGATAGAACCATCATAGGAAATGACCGCAATCTTCGCACGTGAACCTGGATCACGGGCAACCGCCTTGATCTCGATTACGCCTTCATAGATTTCTGGCACTTCCATCTTGAACAACTCGGCCATGAATTCCGGCGCTGTGCGCGACAGGAAAATCTGTGGGCCGCGCTGTTCGCGACGGACTTCTTTGATGAAACAACGAATGCGATCGTTCGGGCGATACGCCTCGCGACCGATCTTTTCGTTGCGGCGCAAGATGCCTTCTCCCGGGTTCATATCAACGATAACATTGCCATACTCTTCGCGTTTGACATTGACGTTGATGATTGTGCCGGCCTTGTCTTTGAATTCTTCATACTGCTTGTCACGCTCGGCTTCGCGGACCTTCTGCAAGATAACCTGCTTGGCGGATTGCGCGGCAATACGGCCCAGTTCAACCGGTGGAACTTCTTCAATCAGCTGCTGACCGACTACAGGGTTTTCCATGTACTGCTTGGCCTGCTCAACAGTGAACTCAGCCTGATAGTTTTCCAACTCTTCTTCCTCGACCACTGTGCGGACGCGGGTGAATGTTGCACGACCCGTTTTACGGTCGATAGCAACGCGGATATCCATTTCGGCGCCGTAACGCGACTTCGCCGCACGCGCGAGCGATTCTTCCATCGCTTCCACGACCAGATTCGGGTCGATCATCTTTTCGCGGGCCACGGCCTCTGCTGTTTGCAAAAGCTCAAGCTGGTTTGCGGATGTAATTGCCATCAGGTTTTCTCCTCGCCATCAATGATGGTTTCGATTTCATCGAATTGGGTCTCGTCAATCTGACCCGCATCTTTACGACCGCGCAAAACATCGCGGATCAATTCATCTGTCAGAACCAATTTGGCATCTGACAGCCATTCAAATTTCAGACCGATCGTGCCCTCACTGATCGTGATCAACACTTCATCGTTCTCAACACCGGCCAGCTGGCCCTTAAAACGACGGCGACCATCAATCAGCTCGTCAGTCTCAATCTTGGCTTCAAAGCCTTCCCACTGCGCGAAATCCTTCAAACGCGTCAGCGGACGATCAATTCCTGGGCTGGACACCTCAAGGTTATAGGCATCAAGGATCGGGTCCTCGACATCCATCACCGCAGAAATCGCCGTGCTGATCTGGCCACAATCATCAACCTCGATGGTGCCATCGGGGCGCTGGGCCATCACCTGCAAAATGCTTTCCTTGCCGGTCATCAAACGAATACGCACAATTTCAAACCCCATGTCTTCTACGACAGGGACGATGATATCAGCGATGCGGCGGTCAATGGCCGCTTTGGCAATCAGATCGTTCATCATTCTTCCAAGCACAAAAAAACGGGCGCGCGGCCCGTTGCAATTTCGGTGGTGCAGGGGGTGGAAGCCTGCGCCGCTGTTGAAGGACACTTAGCCCCTATATGGGCATTTCACAACCCCCGCCTCGCTTTTTTCAAAATACTCTCGCCGAAGGCGAAATAAAAATGGCCGCCCCGCTTATGCGGGGCGACCATTGTTTCAAACCATATGGTTGGCTTATGCCTGGGACCAGCGCTCGGCCATACGACCGTTGTCCATTTGCCAAAGGTTACCCACTTGATCTGGGCTGCTGATGCGGTTGTTCACGGCCTGCACATAGTTAGCAAACATCGGGATCAACACGCCGCCTTCGTCACGCAAGATTTCCTGCATCTCGAAATACTGCGCCTTGCGTGCGTCGCTATCCAGCTCGGCACGTGCAGACAATAGAAGACTGTGGAAGCGCGCGCTGTCCTTGCTATCCCATTGGCTGTCATTCCACGGCACACCTTCTTCGTATGCAGTCGCGAACATCCAGTCTTCGGTCGCACGACCAGACCAATAGCAAGCACAGAAGTTTTTCTTCAACCAAACGTTAGACCAGTAACCATCCGCAGGCTCTTGGATCACGTTCAGGTTGATACCTGTGCCGGACGTGGACGCCTGCATCAATTGCGCCGCATCAACCGCCCCTTCGAACGCTGCATTGGACGCCGACAGATCGATGTCGATGGAATCAAGGCCAGCCTGCTTGAGGTAGAACTTGGACTTGTCCGGATCATAGGCCAGCTGTTCCATCTCGTCGTTATAATACTGGTTCGCAGGGCCGATTGGCGTGTCGTTACCCACCGCGCCGTGACCCAACAGGATCTTGTCGACCATTTCCTGACGGTTGATGCCGTATTTCAATGCCTTGCGAACATTCACGTCGTTGAACGGCGCGTTGTCGGTCAGCATTGGGAATGTGTACTGCTGGTTGCCAGTCACTTCTTGAATGCGCAACGCAGGGTTGGCTTTCAACAGGGCTTCTGTTTTGAAATCGATGCGGTTGATCGTATCAACCTGACCGGTCATCAGCGCGTTCATTCGGGCTGTGTTGTCGTTGATCGCGATGTATTCGATCTGATCAAAGAAGCCAGCGCTGTCACCTTTATAGTGATCATCAACGCGGTTCGCGACCATGCGCACACCTGGATCAAATGATTCAACAGCGTACAGCCCTGTGCCGATACCTTTGGCGATCGCTTCTTCGATCTGGCCCGCTGGATACATCACGATGTGATAGTCGGACATCAGATATGGGAAATCAGCGTTGCCGGATGCCAGCGTAAACTGCACCTGCGTGTCCGTGATTTTGGTCATGTCGATGATGGCTTCAACAATCGGCTTGGCCGCTGATTTGCTGTCTTCGCCAACGTGCATCTGCAGGGATTCGATCACGTCGTCCGCGCCGAATGATTTGCCGTTGTGGAACGTCACGCCCGAACGCAAGTTAAACGTCCAAGTTTTCGCATCGGCAGATGCTTCCCAGCTTTCAGCCAATTCGCCAACAAGCGACCCGTCGGACGCGACTTCGGTCAGGCAATCGAACACAGCGCCGTGGCAGCTGGCGAGCATAAAGATGTCTGAATGCGTACGCGCATCCCAGCTGTCGGATGTGTTTGCACCCGACAGACCAGCTGTCAATTTGCCGCCGCGTGTCGCGGCCTTTGCTGGCATACCGGTCAGTGTCAAAACACCTGCGGCTGCGCCGGTTTTCATCAGACCACGTCTGCTAATTCCATGTAACATTATCGTTCTCCCTAGTTGGTCGTATACGCGTTTTCCGCGCTTGGTTTTCGCCGCAAGCAGCGGTGATTCGAATTACATCTTACCCACAGCAGCGTCGCCGATGTTATCAACTCCGCGTTGATCCAACAAATTTGTCAGCCAATCAGGGTCCATTTCAGGAACCGATGACAACAAAAGATCAGTGTATGGGTGGTGTGGTGGCTTGAACATTTCACGTTTTGGGCCCGCCTCAACGACACGGCCATCCTTCATGACGACAACTTCGTCTGCAATGGCCCGCACCGTGGCAAGGTCGTGGGTGATGAACATATAAGACAGTTTAAGATCGTCTTGCAGCTTGGCAAGCAGTCGCAAAATTCCTTCGGCTACCAACTGATCCAGAGCTGATGTCACCTCATCACAAATGATGAACTTTGGCTCGGCAGCAAGCGCGCGGGCGATGCCGATCCGCTGTTTTTGCCCACCAGAAAGCTCAGACGGCAGACGATTATAATACTGGCTTGGCTCCAGCTCGATCTGTTCCAAAAGCGCATCAACCTTGGCGCGTTTTTCAGCGCCTTTTAGCCCCAGATAAAACTCAACTGGACGGGCAATAATTTGCCCAATCGACATGCGCGGGTTCAACGCGGTGTCAGCCATTTGATAAATCATCTGCACCTGTCGCAACTGATCCTTTGACCGTTTGCGATAGTCGGCTGGCATCACCTCGCCACCGAACGAAATCTGACCCGCAGTTGGTGGCAAAAGCCCGGTGATACACCGCGCTGTCGTCGACTTGCCCGATCCGGATTCCCCGACAACCGCAACAGTGCGCCCTTCGTGCATGTCAAAGCTGACGTCGTGTAGCACCTTGGCCTTACCGTAAGCCGCGTCAACATTTTGCACGGACACAACTGGAACGGATCCGGCCACAACAGGCGCCTTTAACGGCCGTTCAAAGCTGCGCACTGCCCAAAGCGATTTTGTATAATCTTGGGTCGGCGCGGATAGCATCGTGCGCGTATCGGCGGTTTCCACCTCGTCACCCTTAAGCAATACTTTAATCTGGTCTGCCATTTGCGCTACCACGGCCAAATCATGCGTGATGTAAATCGCTGCGGTGTTAAAATCCTTCACGATATCACGAATAGAGGCGAGCACCTCAATCTGCGTGGTCACATCAAGCGCGGTCGTCGGTTCATCAAAAATAATCAGATCAGGACGACACGCCATTGCCATCGCTGTCATTGCGCGCTGCAACTGCCCGCCAGACACCTGATGCGGATAACGAAAGCCAATCTGTTCAGGGTCAGGCAGACGCAGTTTTTCATAAAGCGCCATGCCATCGGCCTCTGATTCCGCGCGTGACATAACGCCATGCTGCGTCGGGCCTTCGACGTGTTGGTCGATAATTTTATGCGCGGGGTTAAACGACGCAGCAGCGGACTGAGCAACATAGGCTATTCGTTTGCCTAACAGTCCGCGCTTGACCGCTGCGGATGCGGTCAGCAGATCAATGCCGTCAAACTTTACCGACCCTTCGGAAATGCGCACGCCGTCGCGGCAAAACCCCATCGCAGCCAATCCAAGCGTGGATTTACCCGCTCCCGATTCTCCGATCAGGCCCATGACCTCGCCGCGCTTTAGGGTCAGATCAACGCCGTTGATGATCGGGTTCCATTTTTCGTCCGAACGGCCCTCAAGCCAGAGGTTGCGAATTTCAACTAGGGTATCCGTCATTCTTTTAACCCCGATGATCTGTGCAGCATCCAGTCGACAACAAAATTCACAGCCACAGTCAGCAGTGCGATCGCACCCGCAGCCAGTAATGGCGTCAGCGCCGCCTTTGGCGCAAATTGCGCGTAATTAATGAACGCCGCGCTATCGCGCACCATTGTTCCCCAGTCGGCCAGCGGCGGCTGAATGCCAACCCCAAGGAACGACAACGCGGCAATGGTCAGGAATACAAAGCAGAACCGCAAACCAAATTCGGCCAGCAATGGGGCTGTGGCATTGGGCAAGATTTCTTTGAACACAAGATATCCCATGCCCTCACCGCGCAATTTAGCGGCCTCGATGTAATCCATAACGACGATGTTTTGCCCAACGGCACGCGCCAGTCGAAACACACGGGTGCTGTCGATCACGGCGATAATCACAACCATGAAGATCGTCAGCGGAATTCCCAAACGAGACGACCAAACCGACGCAATTGTCATCAACAGCAGCGCGAAAATCAGCGATGGAATCGCCATCAATACGTCAACGCCGCGCGACAGGACTTGATCCAGCCAACCACCGACAACCGCAGCCAGAAACCCAAGGCTTCCGCCAATAAAGAACGCAAGCAACGTGGTCGCAAACGCAATGCCAACGGTATTCTGCGCGCCATAAATCAGGCGAGACATAATATCCCGACCAATCTGATCCGTGCCGAGTGGAAAGTCGGGATTGCCGCCCAGCGCAGGATCACCACCTGGCACGATGTTGGCAGCCACACCTTGCAGGATTTGATCCTGTCCATAGGGCGCAATCACCCCGGCAAAGATGGCAAAAATTGCGTAAATCAAAATGATCAGTACGCCAAACGATGCGGTCAAAGGCATCGCGCGGAACAGCTTGCGCGTGCTGTTCGTCCCGATCTTGCGACCGACCCAACGAAACACCCAAGCTGCAATCGCAAACAGGATAAACCCGTTGATTGCCACACCAAGGAAAAAGAATTTATTGGCGACCGCAGGATCGTCGCTAAGCGATGCAACATAAGCCAACGCAAGCCAAACAAGCGCGACCAGCGCCAATACATACCCGAATGCAACACCGTAAGGCATATCGCGATAACGCGGCGCATTTTGCGTGCCATATTGCGCCAAACGCCGAAACGCCCAAGCAACGCCCGCAATCGCAGCAACCCAAAGGGCGATGGTGACAAGTGCGCTCATTTCGGATGCCTTAAACGTGGGTTCGACAGGATCGACAGAATATCAGCTGTCAGGTTCAACAAGATGTAGGCGGCGGCAAAGATCAGGCAGCAGGCCTGAACCACCGGAATGTCACGAATTTTCACGCTATCCACAAACAACTGCCCAATTCCGGGGTAAACGAACACAACCTCAACCACGACAACGCCCGTGATCAGATAGGCAAGGTTCAGGGCAATCACGTTGATGATTGGCGCCAATGCATTGGGCAGCGCGTGTTTCACGATCACGCGCATGGGCGACATACCTTTTAGGCGGGCCATTTCGATATAAGGGGACGCTAGCAAGTTGATAATCGCAGCACGCGTCATACGCATCATATGCGCCGTCACCACAAGGGTTAGGGTCAGCGCGGGCAACAACGATTTTATCAAACGATCACTGAAATCCATGCCTTCATAAATATTCGATAGCGATGGCAGGATCGGGTTCAGCACCGCGAGAAACAAAATCAGCACATAAGCCATAAAGAATTCAGGGCTACTGATTGAGCTGAGCGTGAAAATATTGGCGACTCGATCAAACACCGTGTTGCGGTAAAGTGCGGCCAAAATACCCAATGTCACAGCAACAGGAACCGCAATTGCCGCAGTCACCATCGCAAGGAACATCGTGTTGGCAAAGCGCGGCGCGATCTGTTCGGCCACAGTCACACCACCTGCCCCACCAAGATTGGTCTGGAAATTCAGCTGGGCAAAGCTGGTGCCAAGATCACCCGTGACCATACCTCCAAGCCAACTAAAATAGCGGCTTACAAGCGATTGATCCAAACCAAGGTCTTCTCTGATCGAGCGCACCGCATCAGGCGTCGCACCTTGACCAAGGATCAATTCGGCAAAGTCACCCGGAAGCATATTCACGGCAATGAAGATCACGACGGAAACGATCAGGAGCGTCAGCAAGCCAAGTGCAAGACGATGAAGAATAATGCTTAGGACGTTGCCCAAAATTTCAGTTTCCCTGTGGCTTAGCCATCAACCTTAACGACTGACCGGAAGCTGTAAACCCTTAATGCCGCGTTCGGCGATCTGGTTTGTGGTGCGCACAAGTTCTGCACTAATACCTGCCTCGGACAAAGCGTGCCCAGCTTTTCCAATCAACGTCAGCCGGGATTGGGGCCAAAGTTTCGACAGTTTATGCGCCGATACTGGTGGGCAAATCATGTCATAACGGCCTTGCACAATCACGCCGGGGATATGCGCGATCTTGTCCATATTGTCCAAGATTTGTTGGTCACCGTTAAGGAAGCCAGCATTAACGAAATAGTGGTTCTCCAACCGCGAAAATGCGCGTGCGTATTCCGCAGGGCTATCGCCTGTTGGTCCGTTGCTTTCGATTGAGGCAAGCGCGTTTTCCCATGATGCCCATGCGCGGGCGTATTTGACCTCTTGCTGCATATCGCCAGAAAACAGGCGTTTGTGATAAGCAGCAATAAAATCACCTTGTTCATCCGAAGGGATCAAATCAGCGAAATTTGCCCACAAATCCGGCCAGAACACCGATGCCCCACCGCCGTAGAACCAGTCAAGCTCTGGCTGGGTCATCAAAAACACCCCGCGTAGAACCAGAGCCACGGCGCGGTCAGCATGTGCTTGGGCATAGATAAGCGACAACGTCGCACCCCAACTGCCGCCAAACACAACCCAACGATCAATGCCAAGCGTTTCGCGGATCAATTCGATGTCGGCGACCAGATGCCATGTCGTATTTGCATCCACCGATGCGTGTGGTCGGGACCGCCCACATCCGCGCTGATCAAATAGAATGATACGGTAAACAGAAGGGTCAAAATAACGGCGCATTGCGGGGCTGCATCCGCCACCCGGCCCACCGTGCAACACCACGACAGGGATACCATCCGGACGCCCGCATTGTTCCATATAGACGCGGTGTCCATCCCCGACATCCAGCATCCGTTGATCAAACGGATCGATGGGCGGATAAAGTTGCGCGCCTGTGCGCTTTTGACCTAAGACCTTGTCCATAATCGACCTATATAGTTCCCAGCGCACCAAGGCCACGCGAAAACTGAAAGTGAACTCATGACCGCCACAAATACCGTTGACCCATCCGAGATTGCAAAATTTGAGGCAATGGCTGCGGAATGGTGGGATCTAGAGGGCAAGTTCAAGCCACTGCACATGATGAACCCTGTTCGGCTTGATTATATCACGCGCCAGATCGCGGCAGAGTTCGGGCGTGACTTGAACGGCCCCACCCCTTTTGCAGGATTGCGGATTGCAGACATCGGCTGTGGCGGCGGTTTATTGTGCGAACCCATGGCGCGTTTGGGTGCGGATGTTGTCGGCATTGATGCCGCCGCGCGCAACATTCCTGTGGCAGAAGTGCACGCCGCACAGTCAGGTCTGAAGATCGATTACCGCCACACAACAGCAGAGGCGATGGCCGCAGCGGGTGAACAATTCGACGTCATTATTAACATGGAGGTGGTCGAACACGTGGCTGATCCACTTGGCTATTTGACAGCTTGCCAACAGTTGCTGAAATCAGGTGGACTGCATCTGTGTTCTACAATCAATCGCAATCCAAAGTCATTTGCGATGGCGATTGTGGGTGCGGAATGGGTCATGCGTTGGCTGCCAAAGGGCACGCATGAATGGTCCAAATTCATCACGCCAGACGAATTGTTTGATCTGTTGTCCAAGGCAGGGTTAGAGCCTGTCGATCGCAAGGGATACGTGTTCAATTTTGCCAAGTTCACTTGGTCGATTTCAGACAAGGACCTATCGGTGAACTACGTCACGGCGGCGTTGAAACCCTAATATCCAGGACGGCCCGCTTCGACCAATGTTTCGGTGTGCGCAAAACCGGCGCGGCGATACAACCTGCCTGCATTGCTATCGGCCTGGGCGATAATCACTTGGGTTGCAACAGGCGCGCGCGCATTTGCCCAACCGCTGACATGTGCCAGCAGCGCGGCACAAATCCCCATCCGTCGATGTGATTTGCGTGTTTCGACTGATTGGAACCGCGCAACGCCATTGTCGTGAAACATCCCCATCTGAGCGACAAGCTGTGATCCCTCAAATGCACCGAACCATTCCCCCAAACCATCCGCGATCTGTTGACGACGCGTAGTGTTGCGGCGATTCAAAAACGGGGTGTGCACGGCGGGGTCATACCCCTCCTCTGCGGCGATTTCGGCGGCAAGCAACGCGGACGCATCCCAATCATTGTCACAAAAGCTGCGCAGAGTAACGCCAACCGGAGTAGCAGAAGCAACAGCCACGCCCGACAGCGTAAGAACATCATAGGTATCCACCTCGAATGGGTCATCAAACGCGGCTTGCATCGCATTTACATCAGGACCGGGCGTATCCCACAGGATTTTGACATGGCTAGCATCAGGAAACGCGGCATGAAATGCGGCAATATCAATGTCAGGCTGCACCTCAAACGTATCGCGGATCAGAACGTTACCGCTCCAATACGTGGGCTCCGACGGGGTGCGCATGATGTGGCCAAGGGGGTGGGGTTCCAGCGTGCTGACACCGGTCATCGACAACATATCACTGCGCAGCCCAAGCGAACGCAGCACTATTCGACCTTGGACAACTGAACCCGCATCTCGCGCAAAACTGGCAATGCGGTTTTGACCTTATCCGCGCCCACAGTGTTCACGACCTCTGCGATGACGGGGGCAATCGCGGTGACGGCAGCATCGCGGGCGGCAATACCCGACGCGCTGATCGACACCATTTTGCGCCGCGCGTCTTCCCAGTCTGGACGCACGTGGACCCAACCAGCCCATTCCAGTTTGCTTAATGTGTTGGTCATTGCGCCGCGTGTCAGATGAAATGTCTTGGCAAGTTGTGCTGGGGATCGTTCAGCGCCGGCATGGGCGAGATGGTTCAACACAGAAAAATGTGACAGCTCCATCCCTTTGGGAAGCACACGGGCCACATTGCTGCGGGCAAGCTGATCAACCGCGAGAATTTCGCTGAACAAAGTTACGGCAAGGTTTTGCGTCGAATCTGACATTATGGGCCTTCAAATCTGCGGTCATGTGTCAGGGCCGCAATACGTTTGCGCGCATCAGACACCGCAGATGGATCAATTTCAACCAATCCAACGCCATTTTCGGTCCCCATATCCAACAAAACCTCTCCCCATGGCGAAACTGCCATGCTGTGGCCGTATGTATTGCGGCCATCGTGATCCCCTGTTTGGGCTGCCGCCAAGACAAAACACCCCGTTTCGATCGCGCGGGCTTGTAACAAGGGCTGCCAATGGGCCGCGCCGGTCACAGGTGAAAAAGCAGATGGGATCAGCAAAATATCTGCGCCCGCTTGCGCCAATGCGCGGTAAAGATAGGCGAACCGCAGATCATAGCAAACCGACAGGCCAAGTGTTCCAAATGGTGTTTGCGATATCACCGCCCGTGTTCCCGGTCGGTAACCCGCAGATTCCCGATATGTTTCGGTGTCAGACACGGCAACATCAAACATGTGCATCTTGTCATAGCGCGCGACAATTCGACCGTTCGGGTCAATCACAAACGAACGATTGGCAAACCGCCCGTCAGGATCGTCCGTTTTCAACGCGAGTGACCCGATGGACACCCAAATGCCCAGCGCAGCAGCTTGGGCCTGAATTGCCCGCAGGGTCGAGTCATCTGCCTCCGTGCGCAGAACGGATTGCTGTTGCACCCTGCTGGTTGAAACACAATTTGTTACCTCGGGCGTCATCACAAACTTGGCGCCCTGCCCCGCCGCGTCTCGTATGGCCGCAACGGTTTTGGGTAAGTTCAGGTCAGGGACATCGCCCGATGTCAGTTGAAGCAGTGCTGCCTTCATCCAGCAAGCAACGCATCCAATTTGCCAGCAGATTCCAGCGCGTTCAAATCATCGTATCCACCAACATGGGTTTTACCGATAAAAATTTGTGGCACCGTGCGACCACCATTTGCACGCTGCATCATTTCGGCGCGACGTTCTGGTTGGGCGTTCAGGCTGACTTCGGAAAAGCTGACACCTTTTGCGGTCAAAAGACGTTTCGCAGCATGGCAATATCCACATGTGCTTGTGGTATAAAGTTCGACAGTTTGCATTGTGGACAAATCCTTATTTCGGGTTTCCAACCCTACCTAAGCATCTTTGGCCACCCTTGCCAGTGTGACCACATCAACACGCGCCGCACCTGCCGCAAGACAAACATCCGCGCAAGCAGCCAGCGTTGCCCCCGATGTCATAACATCATCAACCAATAGAACGGGCCGACCGATGATATCTTGTTGTCGCTTTGGGTTCATTTGAATGGCCCCTTGCAGGCTGGCAAATCGTTCTGCCTTGCTGTGGCGATCAAGCGGACGCGTCGGTTTTGGACGCAACAGCGCATCAGGACAAACATCCGTTTCAAGCAATTGACCCATAACATTGCTAAGAACCGCCGACTGATTATAGCGCCGACGCACCAATCGCACCCAATGCAATGGAACAGGTACAAGAACGCTGTTTGGTTCGATCAAGTCCCGGGCTTTGCGCACCATCCATCTGGCGGCTGGCTGCGCCAGATCGGTGCGATCACCATGTTTAAGCGACAGAACAAGCCGACGGCCAACGCCGCGATACGCAAAGACTGCGCGCCCTCGATGCCATGGGCGTGCCGTGCGCAAACAGTCGTCACACTGCACGATAAATCCGTCTTCCTCGCCCGGAACAGACGTGCCACAAACGTCACAGATTGTGCCGTCAATAAAATCTGTTTCCCGCCAACACGGACCGCACAAGCCAAAATCATCACTCGTCGCCGCGTCACACGCGACACATTGTGCCGGATAAATTGCTCGAATGAGACTTTGCAACCGTGCCATAGCATCCTAAATGTCTGTGATGGAAAACGCACCCAAATTGACCGACCGCACCGCATTGCAACGAAATCGTGCACGGGCATTGCCCGACGCGATGTTTTTGCATGACGTTGTCGCCGATGAGATCAAAGAAAGACTCAAAGAGGTTAACAGAACCTTTACAGACGTCGCGATTGTCACAGGACAACCCGTGTTTTGGCAGGCGCAGTTCCCTGACGCGACAGTCGTAGCAGACGACGAAACGCTTGACCTGGCACAAGGGTCATTTGATTTGGTGCTGCATGTCATGGCGCTTCACTGGGCGAATGATCCAGTGGGTCAGCTGGTTCAATGCCGGCACGCGCTTCGTCCCGATGGGTTGATGTTGGCGGCCTGTTTGGGTGGCCAAACACTTCATGAACTTCGCGCTGCTTTGGCAGAGGCAGAAGCTGTGGTCGCAGGCGGCCTTTCGCCACGTATAGCCCCAATGGGCGAGATCCGCGATCTGGGTGCATTGCTACAACGGGCAGGTTTTGCCTTACCCGTGGCTGATGGCACCCCGCTTACTGTCAGCTATGCAAACGCATTTCACGTTATGCATGACCTGCGCAAGATGGGCGAAAACAATGCGCTCGTGCATCGCCCCAAATCATTTACAATGCGCAACATCCTGACCGAAGCGGCCACACTGTATGCCGAACATTTTACAAACGACGATGGCCGGGTCGATGCCACGTTTGAAATTATCACACTGACGGGTTGGGCACCTGATGAAAACCAGCCAAAGCCGTTGCGCCGCGGGTCTGCAACAACGCGGCTTGCCGATGCGCTGGGCACAACCGAAACGCCGCTTGAACCGACCGACGATTGACCATCCGCGCCACGCCGCTAGTTAGGGCAAAAAGGGACAGAACAAATGACAGATAAATCAGCCGCCAAATGCCCGGTTCACGCGAACGCCGATCATCCGAAAATTATGCCTGCAAAAGTCGGCGTGTTGATCGCAAATCTTGGGACTCCAGATGATACCGGGTATTGGTCAATGCGCCGCTACCTAAGCGAATTTCTGTCCGATAAACGGGTCGTAGACTATTCCGCGTGGGTTTGGCAGCCATTGTTGCAGTTGATCATTCTGTCGAAGCGTCCGTTTACATCCGGTGCGGCATATCGTTCCATCTGGAATAACGATGCAGACGAAAGCCCGCTTTTGACGATCACGAAACAGCAAACCGCGGCAATCAAAACAACGATGGCAGCGCGATACGGCGATGATGTTATGGTCGATTTTTGTATGCGCTATGGCAATCCATCAACGAAATCCAAGGTCCGCGAGATGGTCGAAGCAGGTTGCACCAAAATCCTGTTCTTCCCGCTGTACCCGCATTACGCAGGCGCCACATCTGCCACAGCAAATGATCAATTCTTTCGCGCATTAATGGATGAAAAATGGCAACCTATCGCACGGGTGGTAGAGCCTTATTTTGAAGATCCGGCCTATATCGATGCCTTGGCCCAATCAATTGAAACGGCATATGCAGCGGCAGAGAAAAAGCCGGATATGCTAATTTGCTCATACCACGGTGTACCAGAACGATATCTGCGGGAAGGCGACCCGTATCATTGCCAATGTCAGAAAACGACACGCCTACTGAAAGAACGTTTGGGATGGGATGACACCCAGATCAAAACAACATTCCAGTCAAAATTTGGACCAGAGGAATGGTTGAAGCCATATACGGTCAAGGAAGTTGCCCGCCTTGCCGAAGAGGACGGCATCAAAAATATTGCCGTTTGCGCACCCGCATTTTCAGCTGACTGCATCGAAACGCTCGAAGAGATTAATGAAGAAATCAAAGAGAGTTTTGAGGAAGCTGGCGGCGAGGATTTCTTGTATATCCCCTGCCTAAACGACGACCCGGCGCACATTGCGGCACTTTGTGGCGTAATTGACGAAAACCTGTTGGGTTGGGTCAACAAAGGATGATGGGTTAAAACCCATCCTACGCTTCTGCGGACCAAAACAGCTGTTATCGCACGTATCGAAGTAGGATGGGTTTTAACCCATCCTGACATATTCGAAACCTAGATCAAAAGTACCTGTGTGCCGTTCTTGGTCATTCCATAAAGCTCGGCAATATGTTCGTTGTATAAACCGATACAGCCATTTGATGAACGACGTCCAATCTTGCGCGTGTCATGCGTGCCATGGATACGGTAATACTGCCACGTCAAATAAAGCGCGTGTGATCCAAGCGGATTCTCTGGGCCTGGTCCAATAAATTCTGGCCATTCCGGGTTACGTTCACGCATTGATGGCGTCGGACGCCAGCTTGGGCCTTCTACCATTCGAACAACAGATGTGCGGCCCTTGCGGGTCAAATCTTCTGTCAACGGAACGGAGGTCGGATAGAGTTTATAAACACTGCGATCCTCGGACCAGAAATGCAAAGCACGGCTTTGAAGGTCGACCAAAATTGCACCATTCGTCAGATCGGAGAAATAGGGCTGCCAATCAAGCGAACGAAAACTGGAAATGTTACGCGTTACGGTTCCTTCGATATCTTTTTCAATTTCGGTGCTGTTGTTGGTCTGCGCAAACGCAGTTGTTCCAACTGTTGCGGCTGTGGCTGCCAAAAATCCTCGGCGGGATAGTGTGTTTTTCATCGGTCTCTCCGTCAAATACGGGTCTATTTGTTGGCTATTATCTAGGGCTGATCATAATTCCATGCAAATCAAACAATCGTCAAATCAGCAAACCCTTGCCGAGAGGGGTTTGATGTGTGTTTAAAGTGACGCTAAGAGAGCGTGAACGCTATGATTGGAAAACAAATGCAACGTCGTACTCTGCTGATCGGACTGACACTGACCGGCCTTGCCGCCTGTTCCGGCAACTCTGCCGCCCGTATCGGGGCAGATGGGCTTCCGCTTCCGCAAGTTTACGTCATTGGACCAAATGATACGGACGATATCCAGTTCCGCATGCTGGATAGCATCAACACACTCCGGCAGGCCGCTGGCGTTCCTCTTGTGGAGCTTGATGCGCAACTCAACGCAGCAGCAGCGACACATTCGCGCGATATGTCCGCACAAAACCGGCCATGGTTGTTCGGGTCTGACGGTTCATCCCCGCTGGATCGCGCACGACGGGTTGGATTCCGGGGTCAGATTGTGGGTGAAAATATTTCAGAATCCTATGAGACCGAGCTTGAGACATTGGCTGCGTGGATGAACCAGACTGACACCCGTAGCGTCATTCTTGATCCAAAGGCGCGGCGCATGGGTTTGGCATGGTTTCAAGAACCAGCAGGTAAGCTGTGGTGGACGCTCAACATGGGGACCGATCCTATCGCAGCCCCAATTTTGACCCCGCAAGCATCAGAACCAACTTCTACAGGTTTTCAGCTTGGCACCCTTTAAGGGTAGATAAAAATCTGTGTGCCGACTTCGATCATCGAAAAAATGTCTTCCATCTCTGCATCGGTGACAGCAATACAGCCGCGCGTCCAATCCGTGTCTTTGGCAAACATTTTCGGTGTGCCGTGAATAAAAATATCTCCACCCGGGGAACGGCCCATTGATCGGGCTTTACGAATATCACTGATATTTGGATACGAAATACCAAGCGACAGATGGAACTGGCTGTTTGGGTTTTTGCGATTGATCAGATACGCGCCTTCTGGCGTCCGGCCGTCGCCTTCAACCAGCTTATGACCATCGGGCGCAAAGCCCATTTCGATATCATATGCCTTAATCAGTGATTTACCGCTGATAAGTTGCATTTTGCGTTCCGATTTTGACACCTGAATACGGTCCACAACGGGCCCGGTATATGTCTTGAATTTCGGATCTCTGCTCGCACAGCCAGCCGCGCCAACTGCGGCGCCCGCCAGTAATAAACGTCGTGTAATCATTGCCTCTGCCCCGGTCTTTTGCCGAATTTTTTGTAGTCTTACACCATTTATGGAAATTTGGGATGGTTTTTTTGTCGCAGACGTTACTTCCGCGTGAAACTGCCGACAACTTCAACATGCGGTGACCAACGGAATTGATCGACCACTTGAACCCAATTCAAAGTGAAGCCAGCCTTTTCCAGCTGCACAGCATCACGGGCAAATGTCACAGGGTTACAAGACACCATCGCAATCGTATTGATTTCGGAGGCAGCAAGCGTTGCGATCTGTGCCTCTGCCCCCGCACGTGGCGGGTCAATCACTGCCGCATCGAATTTGCGCAGCTCATCAGGTTCAAGCGGACGGCGGAATAGATCACGCACCTCTGATGTGACACGCTTTAGGTTGTGGCCAGCACGCCAGCCGCGATCAAGCGCTGCGATCATGTCGGCCTCGCCTTCGACTGCGTGCACTTCTGCCCGCGTAGCCAGCGGCAATGTGAACGTGCCGCACCCAGCAAACAAATCAATGATGCGATTTGCCCCAGCGGTAATTTCCTCAACAGAGCCAAGCAAAGATGCCTCGCCATGTTTGGTTGCTTGCAGAAATGCACCCGCTGGCGGCGTTACGCGCGTGGTGCCAAACACCTGTTCCGGCGGGTTCATGGTAACCACAGGCTCATCCGGCCAAACCAAACGTGCAATTCCGTTTTCCTGCGAAAACTGGGCAAGCGTTTGACGCAAGTCTGGTGTCAGCGGTGTCTCTGTATCGACGAAAACATCAAGGCCGGCGGCGGTTTCAGTCACCGTCAAAGCAATCTCGGCTTTGCGCGACGCAGCAATGACGACCAGTTTTTCAAGTGCTGGAAATGCGTCCATAATGCCGGGTGTCAACAGCTGACAATCAGGTGTTGCGATCAGCGTATGGGTTCCTTTGGCATGAAACCCCAACATCGCGCCCGATTTTGTGCGCTTGCCTGCAATCTTGGCACGGCGGCGCGAATTCGCAGGGGATGTCAGTACATCACGGTAGGTGGTGCTTATGCGCTGGGCAGTTAATGCCTTTTGCACAATCTCCAGTTTCCAACTGGCGACGAAATCATCGTTTGCGTGCTGCATCGCACAACCGCCGCATGTTTTGAAATGACGACATGGCGCAGCCACGCGGTCAGGGCTTGGCGTGATGATGCGCACTGTTCCGTCTTGGGCCACAGCAACTTCCTCACCAGGCAAAACGCGGGGCAGCAATGTGCGTCCGTCATCTACCTTGCCCAGACCCAGATGAGTCAGCCCTTCGATCATCGCCATAGTTTATTCCGCCGCATCTTTGACATTTATGAATCCGCCCGACTGTCTGTTCCAATAACGCGCATAAAGCCCGTCCATCGCCAGCAAGTCAGCGTGGGTTCCTTGTTCCTTGATACGCCCATCGTCAAGCACAATGATACGATCCATGCGCGCAAGCGTGGACAAGCGATGCGCGATTGCAATAACGGTTTTACCTTCCATCACAGTTTCCAACGCGGCTTGAATCGATGCCTCAACTTCGGAATCAAGCGCGCTTGTCGCCTCATCCAACACCAAAATCGGCGCGTCCTTTAATATGGCTCGGGCGATTGCGATCCGCTGACGCTGACCACCCGACAGCTTCACACCGCGTTCACCCAAATGCGCGTCATAACCAGACCGATCCTTAAAATCATTCAGTTCTGATATGAATTCATGCGCTTCAGCTTGCTTGGCAGCCAAGATCACGTCGTCGCGCGATGCGTCGGGTGATCCGTATCTGATGTTTTCAAAGGCAGATCGATTAAACATTGCTGTTTCTTGGGTGACCATGCTGATCTGACGTCGCAGGCTTTCTTGGGTAACATCGCTAATGTCCTGACCGTCGATTAGGATACGCCCGCCTTCAACGTCATATAGCCGTAACAGCAATGCAACGAGGGTCGATTTTCCAGCACCAGATCCACCAACGATGCCCAATCTCTCACCGCTTTTCAGGGCCAGCGACAGATCATGAATTCCGTTATGGCTACCGTCATAGGCAAACTGCACGCCGTCCATGGTGATCGTGCCGGATGTGACTTTTAGCGCGCCAGCGTCCGGCGCATCCAGCAAAGTCTGATCGCCCGAAAGCGTTGTGATAGCATCCTCCAATACACCAACATTTCCGTACATGCCCATCAGCGTGAAGCTGACCCAACCCGTCATTTGCGCCAATCGCAATCCGATCGTGCCAGCCACCGCAATATCACCCGCCGACGCGCCACCGTCTTGCCAAACCATCAGTGTGACGCCAACAAGCAGAAGCGGCAAAATGCCTGACAGAACCATCAGCGATCCGCGAAAGCTGGCTGATACCCAGCCCCATTCAATCCCGGCAAGGCGCGCGTCCTCTAACGCGGCAATCGCGGCCTGATCTTCGTGTTTGTCGTGGGCGAATAGTTTGACGGTTTTTATGTTGCCTATTGTGTCGACAATCTGCCCTGAAACAGTCGCCGCTGCACCAGCACGTATCCGCGATGCGGCCCTGATCCTTGGCATAAAAAACCGAAGAAACACGACATAACCCGTGAACCAAAGCCCAAGCGCCAGCCCCGCCCGCCAATCAAGCGCGAGAACCAATATCAACGAGCCGATAACTGACGACAATGCAAACACAACTGTATGCACAAATTCGACCACGAGGTTGGTCAACGCAGACGCCGCTTGCATCTGTTTTTGGGAAATCCGCCCAGCGAAATCATCATCAAAGAATGTAACAGACTGCCCAAGCGTATGGCGGTGCAAGCGCGACAAGATCAATGTGGAAATTGCAGGGCCAATCACCACGGATTGCATGACCCCTGACAGACCAAGCCACACAGGACGAAACACAAGGAAAAATGCCGAAACGCCGAATATTAGACCCATATTTTCAGCAAAGAAGCCCGCCGTTTCACCAGCCAATGCCGCGTCGATTACCATCCCGAGCATCAAAGCTGACGCGACCTCGATCAGGCCCGATACAACAGAAACAGCAGAGCCCGCCACGATCGCCGGATAGCCCCCTTTTAGACCCCAGTTCATGAATGCCAAAATCGTCTTTGGTGGCGCACCGTCGGCGGCCGCAAATGGTTTGATCCAATCAATCATCTTCATTCGTTTTGTCCCAAAAAGCCGCCCGATTGACGCGCCCAAAACTGTGCATATTTGCCGCCAAGGTCCAGCAAACTGTCGTGCGTGCCATCTTCGATCACGCGGCCATCATCCATCACGATAATACGATCCATTTGCGCGATGGTGGACAAACGATGCGCGATTGCGATCACGGTCTTGCCTTGCATCATCTTGTGCAGCGTCGTTTGAATGGCGGCCTCTACCTCGGAGTCGAGCGCGCTTGTTGCCTCATCCAAAATTAGGATAGGTGGATCCTTTAAAATCACACGCGCCAGCGCGATCCGTTGTCGTTGACCACCAGACAGCTTGACCCCACGCTCACCCACGCGGGCATCGTATCCAGTGTTTCCTTCGCTGTCCTCAAGCCCAAGGATAAAGTCATGGGCCTCCGCCTTTTTCGCGGCGGCAATAATCTGTTCCTCGTTGGCACTTGGGTCACCATACTGGATGTTTTCGCGCACAGAACGATGCAGCAATGCGCTGTCCTGTTGGACCATGCCGATAGCTGACCGAAGGCTGTCTTGGGTAACATTCGCAATGACCTGATTGTCAATCGCGATTGCACCTTTTTCAGCATCATAAAAACGCAAAATCAACTTCACGAGGGTCGATTTCCCCGCGCCAGATTGACCGACAAGACCAACCTTTTGCCCTGCGCTAATTGATAGATCGATATGATCCAAACCGCCGCTTGCCTTACCATAGTGGTGCGACAGATCGCGAATATCCAACGCACCGTCACCAATGACCAATGGCTTGGCCTCTGTCCCATCCAAAAGGGTGATTGGCTGCGCAATCGTCTGCATCCCTTCGGCGACGACACCAAGGTTACGGTAGAAATTAGACACCGCCCACATGATCCACCCCGACATGCCGTTCATACGCAGCGTCAGGGCTGTCGCCACAGCAACAACACCGATATCGGCAAAGCCCCCAATCCATAGCCAAATCGCCCAAGCCACAACGCCAACAATCAGAAATCCATTCAGAACGCTGAGCGAGATATCCATAATCGTATAAAGGCGCATTTCGTGCTGAAATGTCTGGCGGGCTTTTTCAATCGCTTCTTTGGCATAGTCAATTTCGCGGTCGTGATGGGCGAACATCTTGACCGAATGAATGTTGGTATAACTGTCCACGACACGGCCTGTCACAAGGCTTCTGGCGTCTGATGCAGCTTCTGATGCTGGCGTGATTTTGCGCACGACCCAACGTAACAAGAACCCATATAAAACGCCCCACATCAACAGTGGCACGATCAACCGAATGTCAGCATCGCCCAGCAGAATGAACGCGCCGATGATATAGGCAATCGAAAACGTCAGCGCGTCGAATATCTGGAACACAACTTCGCCCGTGGCGGGGGGTGTTTGCATGATGCGGTTGGCAATACGTCCGGCAAAATCATCCTCGAACCAGCCAACGGATTGACGCAAAACCTGCCTATGCGCACGCCAGCGGACCAAGGTGCCAAAGTTTGGCATAATCGTTTGGTTCAACAGCAATACGTGCAAGGCTTGGGTCAATGGCCGCAAGGTCAGCAGAAATATCGCGACCAAAACCAATTCAGTCCCCGATTGCACCCAAACCTGTGCGGGGGTGCCATCGGACAAAATATTCACAAGTCGCCCAAGGTATCCAAGCAGCCAGATTTCTACAATCGCCACGATAATCGACAGCGCGCCAGTGATCCAAAACACCCGCTTAAACGGCTGAGCATAATCCATCAAAAACGGAAACAAGCGCGTCGGCGGCTTGTCAGTTTCGGGATACTTTACATATGGATCGACAAGGTTCTCGAAAAATCGAAACATGAAACACTGCCTTTGGCTGTAATCCCACAGACATAGCGTGGTTCACGTCAGAGGAAAACAGCCAGCGAAAAACCTGCCAACGCGACAGCCATGACCCGCATGAAAATTTGCCAAGCCCGCGGGTTGTTCAACAGCAGCGACAGCAATGTGCCGGTCCATGTCCAAAACAAACAGACAAACAAGTTGATGCCTGAAAACGCCGCCGCCATCCATGTCGCTTGGTTGATGGGTGGCAATGCCGCGACATAGGCTGTGGCACCTAATGCGACCACCCAAATTTTTGGATTCACTGCTTGGAACAGCACCGCTTCAATAAACGTAAATGGCCGCGCCCATGTGTCCCGTTTGGTGACAGGTCGTGCCTGCCAAAGCCCCCACGCCATCCACAATATCCAAATGCTTGCGATGATTTTGAGGACGAGTGTTAACGATGGCAAAGCCAGCAAAAGCGCCCCTACCCCAACACCCGTCAAACCAGCGATGATCCCAACGCCCAGCGCCACACCAAGAATGTGCGGAATCGTGGCCCGAAACCCGAAACGCGCGCCCGATGCGGTCAGCAAAACCACATTCGGGCCGGGTGAAAACAACCCAACGAAAACATAAGTCGCCATCAGTATGATGCTATCCAAGAAGGTCGCCCTTGGTCAGGGTGAATTCAGACGCAATCCATTTCGATTCTGCTGATTTCAACGCATTCCCCAGTGCCGCACCTTGCAAACCAGGCATAAGATCGGCGGCCTTCAACGGAAATTCTTGGGCGGCGGCATTGGTAAACACTGCGATCCGATCGGCATCAGCGGGTTGCGTCATGCTGGCCTGTTCGATCAGATATCGATCAGTTGCTGCATCCGCCCCGTAAAGATAGGCGATTTCCACCAATGGTAAATCCGCCATGCGCGCATCAATCGCGGACTGCATCTTATTGGACAATCGCCAGCTGTCCCGCTCTCCGCCCAGCGCCGCGATACGGCGGATTGGATCAGGCAGGATTCCAAGGGATTGTTCCAGATGTACTAGAACAGAAATGACATCAGGCGCAGCCCCAGCCGCGATATGCATTAAAACACCGGACCGCCCCATTGATGCCACGGCAAGCGATGGATCAGGTGCGGACAATAGCTTGATCATTTCAGCGGTAATGCGTTCAGACGACAGACCATCAATTCCATCGGCATACATTGCACATGCCGCCAGACCGTCAGCGTCAATGCCACCAGCGGGGTCACCATACCAAGCGTAGAACCGGAAAAATCGCAGGATGCGAAGATAGTCTTCTTTGATGCGCGTCGCGGGATCTTCGATGAAGCGCACATGCCGTGCGTGAAGGTCTGGTAAACCATTCAACGGGTCCGCCACCTGTCCACGAATATCGCAATAGATCGCATTCATTGTGAAATCGCGCCTGCGCGCGTCGTCTTCCATTGTATCAGCAAACGCAACAACCGCGCGGCGTCCATCCGTTGCGACATCGCGGCGGAATGTGGTGACTTCAATTGGCATGCCATCTGAAACAACGGTGATGGTGCCGTGATCAATGCCAGTTGGAACAGGCTTCAACCCCGCGCCATTGGCCAGCTCAATAACTTTTTCGGGATGTGCATCCGTAGATACATCAAGGTCGGAAACGGGCGCATCAATCAGTGCATTGCGCACGCACCCACCAACAAACCACGCCTGATGACCAGCGTCTTCTAACATCTTACAAACGGCGCGAGCGGGTCCGTGCAACCAAGGAGCATTGATCGTCGTCATGGCATACGATCCGCAAGTGCACGCAGAATACGCGCTGTCGCACCCCAAATGTAGTAGGGACCAAATGGCACGACATAATATTGGCGCCGACGGCCCTGCCACCTGCGGCCTTCGACTTGGAACATTGTCGGATTTGTCACATGCAAAAGGGGAACCTCAAAGACTTCTGCAACTTCGCCCTCCTCTGGGATCGCAACGAAACTACCATGCACCAAGGCAATCACTGGGGTTACGGAATAACCTGTGACTGTTTCGTGCGCGGGCAAAGTTCCTAGCACCTCAACGTTCTCTGGAAGAAGTCCGATTTCTTCGCGCGCTTCGCGCAAGGCGGCAGCAACAGCATCGGCGTCATCGGCGTCCTGCTTTCCACCAGCAAACGCGATTTGGCCAGGATGGTGTTTCAGCCGCGGCGACCGTTTCGTTAGAATGACAGTTCCAGTTTCAACACGCACGGCAATCAAAACGGACGCTGGCGTCAATTTGCGACCAGCAGGCAATTCAACATCTTTGTTGAGGTCGTAGTCAGAGGATGCGCGGCCCCTTTTTGACAGCGCATCCAATAGAGTTCGGCGCAGATCAGCCGTCACTTTTCGCCTCGAAACCGACAGTTGTCGGGTCGATCACATAATGCGAACCGCAGAACTGGCAGTCAGCGGTCAGCGTGCCATCTTCCGTCGTCATATGGGCCAAGTCCTTGGCTGAATAAATCGACAAGGATTGGCGCACCCGGTCTTCTGAACACGTGCACCCGAACTTAACTGACTGCGGATCATAGACGCGCGGCTCTTCCTCGTGGAACAATCGCATCAACAGCTCGGACGGTGTAATTGTCGGCCCAATCAGCTCAAGCGGCTCAACAGTATCCAGTAATGCATTTGCGCGAATCCAGTTTTCCGCCTCGCCATCTGTTAAGATGTCCTCGGCCTCAAGTAGACCTTCGTGGCCAGACCCACCCTCACCCGATACATGCGGCGACGCCTTTGGCATATGTTGCAACATCATGCCGCCAGCGCGCCAATGCTCATCCTCGCCACGCAATTGGCTACGGCCGAACGAAAGCTCGAACCGAGTAGGCAGCTGCTCGGACTGTGAAAAATAAGTTTGTGCACATGCGGCCAGTGACCCCCCAGCAATCGGGGTGATGCCTTGATAGGGTGTCATATCTTCACCCTGATCAATCAGAATCGCGAAATAGCCTTTGCCGATTTGACTAAACGGGTCAGCGTTCTCATCCAGCGTTTCTTTGTCGTATGATGCATAGGCACGGATGCGTGCGGGTTCATCATCGCCAATGGGCGCATAGTAATCCGTTGCGATCAAACGCGCAGGACCATCGCCGCGCACCTGCAATGACAATTTCCAGCGTAGCTTCATCGACTGCCCGATCAATGCGGTCAGCAATGCCATTTCTGCAACCAGCCCCTCGATCAGAGGCGGGTAGTCATGCTGCGCCAAAATCTCTTCAAATGCAGTATCCAAACGGGCAACGCGCCCGCGAATATCGGATGCATCGAGTTGAAACGGCAGGACGGTATCGTCCCAAGCAATCTTGCTTGTGGTCATGGGCTTTCCTTACATGTGCGGAATTGGCATACCGCGCCTATATAGGTAGGTAAAGCCACGGTCCAAGGGGGCAAACAAGATGAAACGCTATGGAACAGCACCAAAGGCCGGTCAGCAGTACAAAACACGACCCGGCGTCTATGCAATTTTGCCAAACGCTGGTCAGCTACTTTTGACGTTTCAGGGTGCGCCTCACTATGAATTCCAACTGCCCGGTGGCGGAATTGATGACGGCGAAAGCCCGTTGCAAGCCTTGCACCGTGAAGTGTTCGAAGAAACAGGTTGGAGCATCGCCAAGCCACGCAGGCTGGGCGCGTTCCGCCGTTTTGTCTGGATGCCTGAATACAGCATTCACGCGGAAAAGATTTGCCACATCTACACCGCAATGCCCGTGCGCCGCCACGGACCCGCAACGGAAAAAGGGCACGAACCCGTCTGGATGTACCCAAGCGACGCCATCCAGGAATTATCCAACGATGGCGACGCTTCATTTGTGGCAAATCTGTCGTTTTAGGTTCCAGACAGCGAACGACCTTCGACAACGTGACCATAAATGGTCGTCAGCACGCTGACTCCGATCATCATCGTTACCCATTGAATGATGATGCTAAGAATATATGAAATGAGTGGAATTCCTGTGAACAGCAGTGAAAACGCGACACTCACGAGCAGATTCAAAACCACCATAATGACACTAGCGCCAAGAATGGTCTGCCAAACAGGTTTCGTCTCAGACCATGCCTGACGGCTGTTCATTGGCTTATCAACCGCCACACCAGGCAGAGAGACACCGATCCGCAGCCAGAAAAAACTCAGCACGATACCAACAACCAATGCAAAGATGAGCCCGCTTGTGGTTGTCAATGTCATCGCGTCAGGGTTTGCCAGCCCGCCCAACAGCGGAACCAAGATCAACATCAGTGGAATCATCACGCCAATCATCTGAAGCATCATCATCAGAGTGCGGGCAATATAGGCGCCAATTGGTCGACCAGAAACAGCAGGAACTGTTGCCGGATATTCTTCCAACAGAATAAAACGATGCCATGTCACCGCGATCCAAGCGAAAACAAACAAGTAAAGTGGAATGGAAATAAGGCCAACAATCGCAAGACCAGCGGCCTGATCATCCGGAATAGGTGCAAGCGCATCTTGATATAGCGGTGCGCCGAGCAACACAGCCAGAACGAACAACACTCCGATCAAAATCAAAAACGGGACCAACGACGCCTTTATTGCGTTTCCAAGGTTTCCAAACACAATCACAAACGCGTGCCGCACAATATTCCAAGCCATCAACTAGTATCCTTCTTAAACGGTTTCCCTTTGGTCGCACCCCGCGCCCTGCCCCGTCAACGCCCTATCCTTGCGTCATTTGGGAAAACCCGTTACCTCGCACCCAATTCAATACACATGAAAAGGCTCGTGCTTATGTCTGCCCCGAAAAAAGTCGTTCTCGCGTATTCTGGCGGTCTTGATACGTCGATCATCCTCAAGTGGCTTCAAACCGAATACGGCTGCGAGGTTGTGACATTTACAGCCGATCTTGGCCAAGGCGAAGAGCTGGAACCAGCGCGCGCCAAGGCAGAGATGATGGGCGCATCCAGCATCTATATCGAAGACCTTCGCGAAGAATTCGTGCGCGACTTCGTATTCCCGATGTTCCGCGCCAATGCGCTTTATGAAGGGCTGTATCTACTGGGCACCTCCATCGCTCGCCCGCTGATTTCCAAGCGCCTTGTCGAAATTGCCGCCGCCGAAGGTGCTGATGCTGTGTCCCATGGTGCGACTGGCAAGGGCAACGATCAGGTTCGGTTCGAGGTCGCGGCCTATGCGCTGGACCCTGATATCAAGGTCATTGCACCGTGGCGTGAATGGGATTTGACAAGCCGTACACGTCTGATCGAGTTTGCAGAACAGCATCAAATTCCAGTGGCCAAGGACAAACGCGGCGAGGCACCGTTCAGTGTGGACGCCAACCTTTTGCATACATCATCCGAAGGCAAGGTGTTAGAAGATCCCGCAGTTGAAGCACCAGAATACGTCTACCAGCGCACCGTATCCCCAGAGGACGCGCCGAATGAACCAGAATTCATTGAAATCGGGTTCGAGCGTGGCGATGCAGTGTCTATTAACGGCGAAACGCTTTCTCCCGCGACAATCCTGACCAAGCTGAACGAGCTGGGTGGTAAACACGGCGTGGGCCGTCTTGATCTGGTTGAAAACCGTTTCGTCGGTATGAAGTCCCGCGGCGTTTACGAAACGCCCGGCGGCACTGTCTTGCTAGAGGCGCACCGCGGTATTGAGCAAATCACAATGGACAGCGGCGCAGGTCACCTCAAGGACAGCATCATGCCCCGCTATGCTGAGCTGATTTATAACGGTTTCTGGTTCTCTCCAGAGCGTGAAATGCTGCAAGCCTTGATCGACAAGTCACAAGAACACGTCACAGGCACAGTTAAAATCAAACTGTATAAAGGGTCGGCAACAACCGTTGCCCGCTGGTCGGATCATTCGCTTTATTCCGAAGCCCATGTGACATTCGAAGAAGACGCAGGCGCCTACGACCAGACAGACGCACAAGGATTTATCCAACTGAATGCCTTGCGTTTGAAACTGCTTGCCGCACGCGATCGCCGCTTGAAAAAATAATTGATATGGCCCCGCTGGTTATCCAACGGGGCCAATAATCAAACCATAAAGATTTGATTATTCGGCTGTAATTGTCGCCATCACAAGTTCACCATCTACGCGAATTGGGCCATCTTCTTTTGCACCAAGCGTATATTCAAATACGCCAGTCGCCATGCCACCCTCTTCTGCGTGAACCATCAACATCAGCATATCACCAGACATCACGTCTTCTTGCAAAATCGCTGCAACATCGATGTTTTCGCCTTCACGCAGTGGTGCGTAACCGACAACCGGGCCAGGCTTCATGTCTTCGCCAGTGCGGTGAACAACCATCCAACCATTTGCGTCTGCCATGATTTTGTCCGCGCTTACGACACCGTTTGCAACGCTTTGGTCAGATGCTTCTACCATTGCGGTCGAATGGCCCGCGGCAAAGCCTGCTGTTGCGATTGTCATCATTGCTGCAGCTGTCATCATTACGTTTTTCATATTTCTTCTCCAAATTTTCTGCACCAAGGACTGATGCGATCTGGGGAAGTAACGAGCCAACAACGGAAATGGTTTCAAAATTAGTGAACTTTCATTTCACTCAGTGCTTCAAAATACGGCATCGCCTGTCTGCACAGCGCCAGGGCATCACCAGTTAACTCTGGCAACGGGCCTTCTTCTTTTGTGAATCCTGTCGATTGATGAACAGCATTATACCAATGCGGCGCCCAAACTCCGTCAAACGGTTTGGGGCCTTTGGGCCATGACACCATGCCTGGGTCGAAACACATTCCCAACTCATCACAAAGCACGCCCATCATATCGCGCGGAGTTGCAAGAACATCGGCGCTATCAATGATTGTGCCGCCAAATTCTTGGTAAAGTGAGAGTTGTTGCTCAAACCCTAGATCGGCCAAGGTGGGGTTTTCACGTTTGGCCTGATAGCTGGCAATTACGCGGGCGGGGTGACGGATGAGATAGACGTTATCAACATCCTTGATCCAGTCTCGCGGGAATTCCGGCAACAAATGATGCGTCATGTGTTTTTCGTATTGAAGCTGTTTTGGCTTTGTTAGAGCCTGAATTGCGTCATTAATGTTGTTTGGCTGGCTTTTCAAAATGGCATCACGCATCGGATGATCCAAACCGGTTTTCGCCAAATATGCGGCATAGAACGGTTCATCAATCGCGGTGCACCCGCCCCTATTTCCAAAGGCATACATCATGGCTGTCGACAGGTTACGTGGCCCCGACCACATGGCGATCCGCAATGTCATGATGCGCACTCCTTTTCAATCAGGGCCTTATAAAGCGCTCGTAATCGCGTGGTCACAGGGCCAAGTTCGCCCGAACCAATCACACGACCATCAAGCGAACCCACGGGCGTTTGCGCCCCGAATGTGCCAGTCAAAAACGCCTCATCCGCGCCGTAGGTGTCGACAAGGCTGAAATTTCGTTCAAAAACAGGAATATCATTGGCCCGGCACAGGTCGATCACCTTTTGTCGGGTAATCCCGTTCATGCAGTAATCACCCGTGCTGGTCCAAACAGCACCCTTTCGCGCGATGAAAAAGTTACAAGCGTTGGTGGTATTCACGAACCCATGCACATCCAGCATCAGCGCCTCATCCGCGCCCGCCTTTTGCGCAGCGATGCAGGCAAGTATGCAATTCAGCTTGGAATGGCTGTTCAATTTCGGGTCTTGGGTCATCGGCAAACCGCGCAAATGCGGCACTGTAGCAAGGGTAATCGGACGCGGGATCTTTGGCTGTGAATGTTCCATGATAATCACAAAAGTCGGACCCGATTGGGACAGAGAAGGATGCTGGAACGGCAACACCTTTACCCCGCGCGTAATCATCAATCGAGCGTGGGCGTTTTCCGTCATCTCGTTTGCTTTTTGAGTGTCTAACAGGGCTCGAATGACACTTTTTCTGTCCATACCGATGTCAAGATCAATGGCTTTTGCCGCCTCGAATAACCGATCAATATGTTCGTCCAGAAACGCCCATTTCCCGTTATAAAGCCGCATACCTTCCCAGACACCATCACCCAACATAAAACCGCTGTCGTATACGCTGACGACGGCCTCGTTGCGTGGCACAATTTTGCCATCGACATAGATTTTGATGGACTGGTTCCGAATGTCGTCTTCGGCTTGATGTGTGGTGACATGATCGGCCATATTGATCCCCTTTTTGCCCACGCTAGGGGCACTACCGAAATGTTCCAAGTGGTAAAGAGCGCGTGATATCACCAGCCCGTGAATTGATCGGTGCGGCAATTCGGGGTCATGTCTGTCCAAACCCAAGGAGAAATACATATGACCTGCACGTTCCAATCGGCCAAATCCGCCCTGCTCGCCCTGACAATTGGCGTTGGCGCATTGATGCAAGCCACCACAGCAGAGGCGCGCGACATCGAGAAAATGGTCGTCGCTGGCGGGTGCTTCTGGTGCGTCGAAAGCGATTTTGAACGTGTGTCGGGCGTGATCAACGTTGTATCAGGCTACACTGGCGGAACGGCACGCAATCCAACCTATAAAACGGCCAAGGCCTCTGGCCATTACGAAGCTGTCGAAATCACATATGACGCAGACCAAATCAGTTATGGACAGCTGTTAAGCATGTTCTTCAGATCCATCGATCCGACAGATGCAGGCGGCCAGTTTTGTGACCGTGGGGATGTCTACCGCACAGCGGTTTTTGTTTCCAACAGCGAGGAAGAGGCGACAGCTCGTCAGGTTCGTGCACAAGCCCAAGCCGATTTGGGACAACAGATTGTGACACCTCTGATTAGCTCCGCACCGTTTTATGACGCAGAAGCATATCACCAAGATTATTATAAAGGGTCCGAAATTGTCCTGACTCGTCGTGGCCCGAAATCAAAAGCAGAGGCCTATAAATTCTATCGCAATTCATGTGGCCGCGATCAGCGGGTCAAACAGCTTTGGGGTTCAGCGGCGCCGTTTATCAAATAGTAAAATCGCGCACTTCTGACAGGTCCGGAATGACATCAGCAGTACCATGGCGGGTGACCATCAACGCACCCGCCTTGGTCGCCATTTGAATGGCCTGCGCCATTGGCATTCCTTGATCCAAGCCCCCTAAGACATAGCCAGTGAACGTGTCCCCTGCCCCAGTTGTGTCGACCGGCTTTACCGGGATCGCATCAAAATGCTGCTTTCCTTCAGGCCCGAACCAATCCGCACCATCGCCGCCCAGCGTGACAATCACATCACGAACACCCAGCGCATCAGGTGTTTTACCAGTTGCTTCTGCCAACTGCTTTGCCTCAACTTCGTTCAGGATCAGAAAGTCGAGGTATTCCAATACAGCCTCGACCCGGTCCACATCAAATGGCGCCGCGGCATAGGCAACTTTCAACCCCATCTTTTTGGCAAGTGCGGCCGCAGTGCGCTGTAGGTTCGTTTCGTTTTGAGTAACAAACCAATCACCTGTTGATGCCTCTGACATCGCCGTTTGAAGCGTCGTCTGCGGGATCTTTCCACTCGCTCCGGGTGCAAGGATGATCGCATTTTCACCGTCTTGATCAACGGCGATTATCGCTTGTGATGTTGGGCTATCGATCACTGAAATGTGCCGCGTATCGACACCGTATTCCAAGAGCCTTTCACCCGTCCAAAGCCCATCATTCCCGACAGCACCAATATGGTTCACACGACTTCCCGAACGGGCAATCGCAACAGACATATTGGCCCCTTTCCCACCTAGGAAAGTCGCACGATCCGTCGCAGCAAGCGTTTCGCCCGGCACTGGAATGTGCGGCACAGAAAAAACCACATCGACGTTGATAGAGCCAAGATTCCAAACTGCCATTAGCCCACCTTACAAGCTGCGATGACGGCCATGTTCATGATGTCATTTACCGTCGAACCTGTGGAACAGATTTGGACGGGTTTGCCGACACCAGATAGGATTGGGCCAATAACCGTGGCATCTGCCATTTCTTGCATCAACTTGACGCTAATCGAAGCAGAGTGGCGCGCAGGCACAACAAGAACATTTGCAGGACCAGTCAATCGCGAGAATGGATAGGCTTCCATTGCGTTGGCATTTAGTGCGACATCAACGGTCATCTCACCCTCGTATTCAAAATCAACGCCGCGGCTGTCCAACACAGTCGGGGCGATGTGCATTTTTTCAGCGCGTTCTGACACAGGATAACCAAAGGTAGAAAATGAAACGAACGCGACGCGCGGATCAAGGCCAAGATCACGGGCAACCGCCGCACCACGTTCAGCAATGTCAGCAAGGTCGTTTTCATCAGGCCATTCATGCACTAAAGTATCTGTTATCAATACGATACGGCCTTTGTTCAGCACTGCTGTGACACCGACCGCACCGTCATGCGGCCCAGCGTCAAACACATGATTAATGAGTTCGAGGATATGCGCAGATTTACGGGTGGCCCCTGTAACCATGCCGTCTGCATGACCATGAGCAACCATTAGCGACGCAAAAACATGCCTGTCGCGAGCTGCCATACGGTGAATATCTTGATGGTCAAAACCTTTGCGATTCAGGCGACTGTACAAAAACGATTTATAGGTTTCGAGATGAAGCGTTTTTGCAGCGTTCACGATTTCAAGTTCAGCCACGGCATCGCCTAAACCTTCTGCTTCCAGCTTTGCTTTTACATCGTCATCGCGCCCAACGACCAAGGCCTTACCAAGACCTGAACGCTGGAATTGTACGGCAGCACGCAACACACGAATGTCGTCACCTTCTGCAAAAACAACGCGGCTTTGCGCGGCACGGGCGCGGTTGTTGAGGCCGCGCAAAATACTAGCGGTTGGATCCATTCGGGCTCGCAACGCATTCTCATAGCCCTCCATATCAACGATCGGGCGACGGGCGACGCCGGTATCCATTCCAGCACGCGCCACAGCCGTTGGGATGCGGTGGATTAGCCTCGGATCAAACGGCGTCGGAATGATATAGTCGCGACCAAACTTCAGCTTTTTACCGTAGGCCATCGCGACCTCGTCTGGCACGTCTTCACGCGCAAGATCAGCCAATGCGCGGGCGCAGGCAATTTTCATCTCGTCATTGATGGCGCGGGCATGAATATCAAGCGCACCGCGGAACAAATACGGAAACCCCAGCACGTTGTTCACTTGGTTTGGATAGTCGGATCGCCCCGTGGCGACGATCACGTCTTCACGTACGGCATGCACCTCTTCTGGCGTGATCTCGGGGTCGGGGTTCGCCATTGCAAAAATCACCGCGTTTTCTGCCATGCTTTCGACCATGGCTTGGGTCACAGCACCCTTGGCCGACACACCCAGAAACACGTCACAACCATTCATCGCCTCGGCCAAACTGCGTGCGTCTGTCGAGGCGGCGTGGGCCGATTTCCATTGGTTCATACCTTCTGTGCGACCTTGGTAGATCACGCCCTTGGTGTCGCACATGATGCAGTTGTCATGCTTAGCGCCCATCGCCTTAAGCAGTTCAAGACAAGCGATGCCAGCTGCGCCAGCGCCGTTCAGAACAATTTTGACATCTTCGATTTTCTTACCCGAAATCTGCAACGCATTCAGCAATCCAGCGGCGCAGATCACGGCAGTCCCGTGCTGGTCGTCGTGAAAAACGGGGATGTCCATTTCCTCTTTCAACCGCTGTTCAATGATGAAACATTCGGGCGCCTTGATGTCCTCAAGGTTGATGCCGCCAAATGTCGGGCCCATCAGACGAACCGCGTTACAAAACGCGTCAGGGTCTTCGGTATCCAGCTCGATATCAATCGAATTCACGTCAGCGAACCGTTTGAATAATACTGACTTGCCCTCCATCACAGGTTTACTGCCCAGCGCACCAAGGTTGCCAAGGCCAAGCACAGCCGTCCCGTTCGAAATAACAGCCACAAGGTTTCCCTTGTTGGTATAATCATACGCAAGCTCAGGATTGGCGGCGATATCTTCGCATGGCACCGCGACTCCGGGTGAATACGCCAGTGACAAATCGCGCTGTGTCGTCATTGGGACGGTTGCTTGCACCTCCCACTTTCCTGGGGTCGGTTGCATATGAAACGCAAGCGCGTCTTCGCGGGTCATTTTCGTCTTGGCCATGTGCCGTCCTTTGATCTGGTCGAACCAGCCTAGCGCGGGCGGGCAGGGGGCCGCAACGCCCGACTTTTGCACTTTCGTCGCTAACATCGTGGGGGTAGTGTCGCGTTGATTGATATCGGGGGATTTCATGTCTGCAAACGTCACGCCAATGATGGCGCAATATCTGGAGCTGAAGGCAGGCTATCCAGACGCATTGCTGTTTTACCGCATGGGCGATTTCTATGAGATGTTCTTCGACGATGCTGTCGCAGCGGCGGGTGCGTTGGACATTGCGTTAACCAAACGCGGCAAACATGACGGTGCTGATATCCCGATGTGCGGTGTTCCACATCACGCGGCCGAAGGGTATTTTTTGACACTCATCCGCAAAGGCTTTCGCGTTGCTGTTTGCGAGCAGATGGAAAGCCCAGCGGAAGCGAAAAAGCGCGGCTACAAATCGGTCGTGAAACGCGATGTTGTCCGGCTTGTGACGCCCGGCACATTGACCGAAGATTCGCTGCTGGATGCGCGGCGCCATAACTACTTGTCGGCTTATGCCCAAGTGCGCGGTGACGGGGCGCTCGCCTGGATCGATATTTCCACGGGTGCGTTTTTCGTGATGACCTGCCCGCGCGTGACGTTGGGACCGGAACTGGCACGACTTACCCCGCGCGAAGTGATCGTGATCGACGGATCAGAGCAGGAATATGCCGAATTAGTGTCTGATTCAGGTGCAACGCTGACATCGCTGGGCGGAGCCGCATTTGACAGCACGTCTGGCGAAAAGCGGCTTCAAACACTGTTCAATGTAGGTTCATTAGATGCGTTCGGCAGTTTTAGCCGCGCACAAATTTCTGCAATGTCCGCTGTCGCAGAATATCTGACGATTACGCAGAAATCAGCAATGCCACTGGTCCGACCACCCGTGATCGAAGGGCAGGCAGCGGCGATGCAAATCGATACCGCCACGCGACGATCGCTCGAACTGACCCAAGGGGCGGATGGAGGCAGGGCAGGGTCATTGCTGGCAACGATTGACCGCACAATAACGGCAGGCGGTGCCCGTTTACTTGAACGCCGGCTTTCCAGCCCATCCTGCACATTGTCAGTTATCCAAGATCGGCAATCCAGTGTCAGCTATTTCGCTGATATAGCGCGCGTGGCAGGTGAACTGCGTGAAACATTGCGCGGGGTGCACGACTTGGACCGGGCATTGTCGCGGCTTGCGCTAGATCGCGGGGGTCCACGCGACATTGCGGCGGTTCGCAACACGATCGGTCAAGCATTACGCCTGTATGAAACCCTACCAGATGACATGACATCCGCGCTTATGACTGCTCGGAATGCATTATCCGGACACGACGACCTTCTTTCCCTTCTGGATGAGGCGTTGATCGCCGAACCACCACTTTTGGCACGAGACGGCGGATTTGTTGCGCCCGATTTTGACGCAGAGCTGGATGAAGCCCGCACCCTGCGCGATGAGGGGCGATCTGTCATCGCATCCATGCAAGCAGAGTTTGTTGAGATCAGCGGTATTACATCGCTTAAAATCAAACACAACAATGTGCTTGGCTACTTCATCGAGACGACCGCGACGCATGCAGAAAAAATGCTGGCCGCGCCGCTCAATGAAAAGTTCATACATAGGCAGACAACCGCAAATCAGGTTCGGTTTACAACTGTCGAATTGTCAGAGATCGAAACCCGTATCCTGAATGCGGGTGGGCGGGCGTTGGAAATAGAAAAACGCATTTACCAGACTCTAACAAAGGCAATTGTAGATCAATCTGGGCCACTTGGTGCCTTGGCCGCAGGCTTAGCGGAGCTTGATTGTGCCGCTGCGCTGGCTCATCTGGCATCAACAGAACAGTGGTGTAAGCCCACGATAGATGACAGCCGATCATTTGATATATCAGGCGGGCGTCATCCAGTGGTTGAAGCCGCCTTGAAAAAATCAGGGGCACCGTTTGTCGCGAACGATTGCGACCTGTCAGGGACACCTGTTTGGCTGCTGACTGGTCCGAACATGGCAGGTAAATCCACATTCCTGCGGCAAAATGCATTGATCGGAATTCTGGCACAAATGGGCAGCTATGTGCCCGCGAAATCGGCCCATATAGGCGTCATCAGCCAGATATTCAGCCGCGTCGGGGCGTCAGATGATCTAGCAAAGGGGCGTTCAACCTTCATGGTTGAAATGGTCGAAACAGCGGCAATTTTGAACCAAGCCGATGATCGAGCACTGGTAATCTTAGACGAAATCGGTCGCGGCACGGCAACGTATGACGGATTGTCGATCGCATGGGCCACATTGGAACACCTGCACGACGTGAACCGCTGTCGCGCACTGTTCGCCACGCATTACCACGAAATGGCGCAGCTATCGGCCAAGCTTGAAGGCGTGGATAACGCCACCGTATCCGTCAAGGAATGGGATGACGACATCGTGTTCTTGCACGAGGTCAAAAAAGGCACCGCTGATCGTAGCTATGGTGTGCAGGTCGCGCGATTAGCGGGATTGCCACAGATCGTCGTGGACCGCGCGACTGTTGTGCTGGAAGCCTTGGAAAAGGGCGAAAGAGAAGGGCGGCAAAAAGCGGTGATTGACGATCTGCCGCTTTTCTCTGCGACACCCGCGCCGCTATCTAAGCCAACAGAACCCAGTCAGGTCGAGGACGCATTGCGCGGTGTTCTGCCAGACGAGCTAACGCCAAAGGATGCTTTGGCGTTAGTCTATCAATTACGGGATTTGATTCAGGATTAGGACGCAGGCGTGGACGACACGCCAACCTGTGCGGCGCGCAGCAGCCGATCGTGAAGCATGAAGCCTTCTGCTGCGACCTGAATGATATCACCAGCTTTTGTGCCAGGCAGCGGTGCCTCGAACATGGCTTGATGCAACTTGGGATCAAATTTATCACCGACCTCTGGGACAATCGGATCGATCCCGTGCTTTTTGAACACTGAGATCAGTTCACGCATGGTAATCTCAACACCCTCCAGCAGAGCAGAGTTTACCTCTTTGTCAGACTCTTCGACGGACTGAAGTGCGCGGCGCATGTTGTCATAAACCGGCAGCATGTCACGGGCGAGCTTGGAGCCGCCATAATTTTCAGCCTCGCGGCGATCACGATCTGACCGCTTGCGCATGTTTTCCGTGTCAGCCAGTGCGCGCATGAAACGATCACGGAAATCATCGCGTTCCGCTTCTGCATCAGCAAGCTTACCAATCAAATCATCCTGCGCATCACCTTCTGCGGCAAGATCATCAAGGCTTTGTGGTTCGACGTTTTCGTCAGTCATGTCTTCGTCCTGTCATGAGCGGTCGGCAATCATTTTGCCCACCAGCTGTGCGGTGTAATTCACGATGGGCACAATGCGCCCGTAATTCAGTCGCGTGGGGCCGATAACACCCACCGCGCCAATAATCTGTTGGTCGGCGTTCATATAAGGGGAAACGACCAAAGATGAACCCGAAAGTGAGAATAATTTGTTCTCTGAGCCAATAAAAATGCGCACACCGTCACCACCCTCGGCCAGATCAAGGAAATTGGCGATATCTTGTTTGCGTTCAAGGTCGTCAAACAAGGTGCGGATACGGTCAAGATCGCCCTCGGATTCGTTGTCAGACAACAAATTGCCACGTCCACGCACGATTAGGCGCTCAGTCGCTTGGCCTTCGTTTTCCCAAGTGGCAAATCCGCTTTGAACCAATTCTGCTGCCAGCGTATCAATTTCCTGACGGCGGGCTGCGACCTCTCGGGTGATGACGCGGCCAAGATCGGACAGCGTGTGCCCTTCGGCTATCACATTTAGAAAATTGGCAGCCTCACGCATGGATGAAGGCGTTTGACCTGGGGGCGGGGTGAACAGGCGGTTTTCAACACGGCCATCTGCAAAGACCAAAACGACAAGAGCCCGTTCTCGGGACAATGACACAAAATCAATGTGCTTGATCGGTGCCTCGTGCTTGGGTGTAAGAACAAGACTGGCGCCTTGGGTCATAGACGACAGCGCGGTCCCTACATTATCAAGCAAGGCGGTGACATCTTGATCCGAATTCCCAAACGTCTGGTCAATTTGGCGGCGGTCATCACCATCAACGTCGTCCATTTCAAGAATACCATCAACGAACATACGCAAGCCAAGTTGTGTTGGCATGCGACCCGCGCTTGTATGCGGACTGCCCAAAAGGCCCAGATGTTCGAGGTCAGACATAACATTCCGGACAGTTGCAGCACTTACCTTTTCCGAAAGTGTGCGCGTCAATGTGCGAGAGCCGACCGGGTCGCCCGTTTCCAAATAACCTTCGACGACACGGCGAAACACCTCGCGTGAACGGTCATTCATATCGGCAAATGGAGGCTGTTGATCTGTCATGGGCACAAACTAGCGTGGGGGCAGGGGATTGCCTAGGGCTTGGATTTGTTAGATGGGCAGCGTATCGACGTGATGCAAACGAAATTTAGGAGAGACCCCATGCGCCCATCCGGCCGTCAGACCAACGAAATGCGTGAGATTGTGATTGAGACAGGCGTGACAATGCATGCTGAGGGGTCTTGCCTTATCAAATGCGGCAATACGCATGTTCTATGCACCGCATCCATCGATAGTCGAGTGCCATCATTCCTTAAGGGATCAGGCTTGGGCTGGGTTACGGCAGAATACGGGATGTTGCCACGTGCCACGAACACGCGGATGCGCCGAGAGGCTAAAACTTCACAGTCAGGTCGCACCCAAGAAATTCAGCGTTTGATTGGGCGTTCATTGCGGGCTGGCGTGGACCGGGTTGCATTGGGCGAACGTCAAATCGTTGTGGATTGTGACGTGATCCAAGCAGACGGCGGCACACGCTGCGCGTCGATCACAGGTGGCTGGGTCGCACTAAAATTGGCCGTTAATCAGTTGATGAAAGCGGGCTTGGTCACTGCGGACCCATTGGTTGATCCAGTCGCCGCGATTTCATGTGGCATTTATGCAGGACAAGAAGTGTTGGACCTTGATTACCCAGAAGATTCAGAAGCTGGGGTCGACGGAAACTTTGTCATGACAGGTGGCAAAATGATCGAAGTACAGATGTCTGCCGAAGGGTCCACTTTTAGCCGCGCCCAAATGGACGGTTTGCTTGATCTCGCCGAAAAGGGCGTTTCAGAGCTGGTCGAAAAACAGCTGGCTGCGGTGTCCTAAATGCGCAAGTTCACTGATCCGCATTTGGTCGTCGCCACGCACAACCAAGGCAAGCTTGAGGAGATCGCTGATCTTCTGAAGCCCTTTGGTATTAAGTTATCATCGAATGCGGATCATGGACTGCCCGAGCCTGAAGAGACAGAAACAACATTTATCGGAAATGCACGCATCAAAGCACATGCTGCATCCAAGGCCACAGGGTTACCTGCGCTTGCTGATGACAGCGGCATTGAAATCGATGCACTTGGCAACGCGCCGGGCGTTTATACAGCCGACTGGGCTGAAACACCCAAGGGCCGCGATTTTGATTTGGCGATGAATCGAGCATGGACTGAACTAGAAGCAGTAAATGCACCTAACCCAAGGACAGCACGGTTTTGTAGCACCTTGGTCCTTGCTTGGCCTGACGGACACGATGAAGTGTTTGCAGGCGTTATGGCTGGTCAGATTGTTTGGCCAATGCGAGGTGATCAAGGTCATGGATACGATCCTATTTTCCAACCTGATGGCTATGACATCACGTTTGGAGAAATGGACCGTTGGGAAAAGAACAAAATCAGTCACCGTGCTGATGCGTTTAATAAGCTAGTGGCAGGTTGCTTTGCCTGAAGATTGGGAACACGGCGGCTTTGGGCTTTATATCCATTGGCCGTTTTGTCAGGCGAAATGTCCCTACTGTGATTTTAATAGCCACGTTGTTGCCCACATCGATCAACAAGCTTGGGCCGATGCATATTTGTCAGAAATTGATCGCGTCGGATCAGAAACACAGGGGCGTATTCTGCGTTCTGTGTTTTTTGGCGGTGGCACACCGAGCCTTATGGATCCGGATATTGTTGATCAAATATTGGCTAAGATCCGCGCAACTTGGTCTATGTCAAATGACATTGAGATTACGTTAGAAGCTAATCCGACGTCCGTAGAAGCGGGTCGCTTTAACGGATACCGTGATGCTGGGGTAAACCGCGTGTCGATGGGTATTCAGGCATTAAACGATGCGGACCTAAAAGCGTTAGGAAGATTACACACCACACAAGAGGCGATGTCAGCGTTTGACGCCGCCCGGAATTCGTTTGATCGCGTCAGTTTTGACCTGATTTACGCACGCCAAAATCAAACAGTTTCGGAATGGGAAGCAGAGCTCAAATCGGCTCTAACTATTGCGATAGATCATGTTTCGCTGTATCAATTGACCATCGAGGATGGAACAGCATTCGGTGATCGTTACGCCGCAGGCAAGCTTCGCGGGCTCCCAGATGATGATCGGTCGGCAGATATGTTTGAAGCAACGCAAGACATCTGTTCCGCCGCGGGGTTTCCCAGTTACGAGGTGTCCAATCACGCCAAATTGGGCTCTGAAAGCATTCACAACAAGATCTATTGGAAATACGGCGATTATGTCGGGATCGGGCCCGGGGCGCATGGACGATTAACGCAAGACAGCCAGCGATTTGCAACCGAGACGCCTTTAAGTCCTACGGTTTGGCTCAAGCAGGTTAGAACGACCGGTTCGGGAGAAGGATCACGCACCGCATTGACGATTTCGGATCAGGATACCGAGTTGTTGTTGATGGGCCTACGGCTAAATGAAGGCATTAGGTTGGACAGGCTAAGTCCCCATTTTCTGAAAATTTTATATAATAAAATCAAAGAATTAGAAGAGTTGGGGCTTGTTGAGTCCGATTCAAGCGTGTTGTCTGTTACACCAAAAGGCAGACCTGTTTTGAACGCTGTTTTGCGTCATTTGCTGACGGATTAGCCACCAGATAATGCTCTGAGAAGGTCATCAAGCTGATCCAGGTTCCGATAAGATACGCTCAGCTTGCCTCCCTCTGATCCTGCAGAATGGTCGATGACAACTTTCATGCCCAAAGCGGCAGAAAGCTCACCTTCTATCTGGACGGTGTCTGCATCTTTTTGGGCTGGAGTTCGTTTGTTTGGCTTTGCTGGTTTTGGACCAAGACCAGTTTTGACTAGCTTTTCAGTTTCACGAACAGAAAGGCCATTCTTTACAATGTGATGGGCCAGCTTTTCCGCGTCTTCATGTCCGACCAACGCCCTGGCGTGGCCAGACGAAATTTGTCCACCAACAAGGAATTTTGTCACGGAGTCAGGAAGGCTCAGCAATCGCATTGCATTTGCGATATGGCTGCGGCTTTTACCAAGAACGGTAGAAAGTTGTTCCTGCGTGTGTCCAAATTTCTGCATCAGCTGTCGATAGCCGGCGCCTTCGTCTATCGGGTTCAAGTCTGCGCGTTGGATATTTTCAATGATCGCGACTTCAAGAACCTCTGTGTCTGTGTATTGCCGAATAACGATCGGCACATCATGAACTTTGGCGATCTGGGATGCGCGCCAGCGACGCTCGCCAGCTACGATTTCATACGTTCCATCTCCATCTGGATGATTCCGAACGATAAGAGGTTGAATGACACCTTTTTCCGCAATCGATGAAGCCAGCTCCTTAAGCGCGTCGTCATTGAACGCTCGTCGAGGTTGGTCAGGGTTTGGCCGAATTTGTTCTACTGGAACGCGCGTATCCGCTCGTCGCGGGGGTTGCTCGCTTTTTGGAGCCATGTCCTGATTTACGTCCGCCATCAAAGCCGAGAGACCGCGCCCTAAACCTCTGTTTTTGCCTTTTTTATCAGCCATTTAGATTACCTCATCTACTTTTTAGGTTTCGCGCCATCACTTCTGTCGCCAAGGCCCGGTAGGCTTCGCTGCCCTTTGATGTTGGATCATAGCTCAGCACTGGCATCGCGAAAGACGGCGCTTCGCTTAGGCGCACATTTCGGGGAATGACCGTTTGATAAACAAGATCACCAAGATTTTCGCGTGCGTCCATCTCAACCTGCTGAGACAGGTTGTTTCGTTTGTCATACATAGTCAAAACAATCCCCCCTATCCGCAAATTCGGGTTCGCTGTTTCGCGGATCTCACGAATGGTTAGCATCAGCTGGGAAAGACCCTCTAGGGCAAAGAACTCACTTTGCAGTGGAACAACGACGCAATCCGCTGCGACCATCGCATTTACCGTCAGAACGTTGAGAGATGGCGGGCAGTCTATCAAGATGTAGTCGAAAGCGAATTCATCCATCCCGGTCTGAGCCAAAGCATCCCGAAGTAAAAAGCTTCTTTTCTCATTCGAAATCAATTCGATGTCTGCAGAACTCAAGTCTGTGGTTGCTGGTACAATCCAAAGGTTTTCAACGTCGGTAGATAAGATCGCATCAAGGGGTGTCGCATCCCCAACGATCAGCTCGTATGTCGTGATGTCACGTTCAGTTTGACCAATACCAAGTCCGGTTGAGGCGTTACCCTGAGGGTCAAGATCTATTAGCAGAACTTTTTTTCCTGCTTCCGCGAGTGCGGCACCCAGGTTGATAGTAGTTGTCGTTTTCCCCACGCCACCTTTTTGATTGGCAAGTGCAAGGACAAGCGGCGGTTGCGGTCGGCTATGATCAATTAACATCGAGATCTTTCACAACGAGGATACGTGCATCTTTATCTGTCATACTGGGATGCGCCTTAACATCAAAGCGGCATTTTTGTTTTGCCTGTTCAATTTCATCTGACCAAGTTTTGCCTTTAGGAAAGATACAAACGCCATTTTGTGCGAGATGACGACTACTTAAGGGAAGCAAAGTATCCAGTGACTTCAATGCACGCGCGCTTACGACATCCGCATTCATGGGTTCAACTTGTTCAATTCGTTCAGCAAGCACTGTTATTTTTAGGCCCAATTCTCTTGCGGCCGTTCTCAGGAAAGTCGATTTCCTTTGGTCGCTTTCAATAAGAGTGAATTTCGTTTCGTAGCCGTGCTCCAATGACATTATCGCCATGACTATACCTGGAAACCCGCCACCACTGCCTATGTCTAACCATGTTTTTGCGTTAGATGGCGCAAACTGAAACAGCTGAGCGGAATCAATGATGTGCCGAAACCAGATTGACTCAAGAGACGTTTTAGCGACAAGATTAATCGTAGGGTTCCATTTTTGAACAAGACCTTGGTATCGCTCAAATTGTTGTGTTGTTTCACGTGAAACATCCAGATCTGGCTGGCCTGACATTTTTATGTCCCTGTTTTCATTTGCGAATTTCGCTTGATCCACGCAACGATCAACATCAACCCAGCCGGCGTCATACCCTCAATCCGACCAGCTTGAGCCACGTCCTTGGGCTGCACGGAATTCAGTTTATTGACCAGCTCATTTGAAAGACCGATCACATCAGCGTAATTCATGTTCGCGGGTAGCACATGCTTTTCGTCCCGCTCCATGGCTGCAATATCCTTGGCCTGCCGCGCGATGTAGTTCGCGTAAAGGGCATCATTTTTTACTTGCTGATGAATACCATCGTCGCCCGCGAAACTGTCTTGTGTAAGCGATTTGAGGTGCGAGAATTCAAAGTCCGCCAAACTTAGCGCATCGAGTGCTGTTCTTTTTGGGCCATCAGGAGACAATTTGACGCCAAGACCAGCAATTTGACGCGCCGAAAGTAATATCCCGGCAAGCTGACTTTTAACCTCAGTGATCGTATCCAGTTTCCTAGAAAATGACGTCCATCTCCCGTCCTTTACGCATCCGACATCTCTGCCCAAAGGGGTAAGTCGCTGGTCCGCGTTGTCAGCGCGCAGAGATAAGCGAAATTCGGCACGAGAAGTAAACATGCGATAGGGCTCAGATACGCCACGAGTCGTCAGATCATCAATCATAACCCCGATGTATGACTCTCGGCGTTTAAAATGAATCGCATCTCGACCTTGGGACTTTCGGGCGGCATTTAGTCCAGCGACAAGACCCTGTGCTGCGGCCTCTTCATAACCCGTCGTTCCATTGATTTGACCCGCTAAAAAAAGGCCCGAAATATCACGAAGTTCCAGGTTTGACCGCAGATTCCTTGGATCAATATAATCATATTCAATGGCATACCCCGGTTGTAATATGACAGCCTTTTCCAATCCAAATATCGACTTAACATACTGTTCTTGAACATCTATTGGCAGCGAAGTCGAAATACCATTGGGATAAACTGTATCGTCATCAACACCTTCCGGCTCCAAGAAAATTTGATGGGAGGTCTTATCAGCAAATCGAACAACTTTATCCTCGATCGACGGACAATATCTTGGTCCTACACCATCAATTTGGCCCCCGTACATCGCAGATCGAGAGAGGTTCTTCTCAATAATTTCATGTGTTTCAGGGTTCGTGTGCGTGATCCCACAATTTACTTGGGGTGCCGAGACTTTTTTGGAAAGAAAAGAGAAGAGAGTAGGATCATCATCACCAGGCTGGGCTTCAAGTTTTTCCCAATCAATCGTGCGTCCGTCCAAGCGGGGAGGTGTACCGGTTTTCAAACGCCCCATGGATAAACCAAAGCTATCGAGTCTTTCAGCCATCCGAACAGCCGGGTTTTCACCCATGCGTCCACCAGGCTTTGACACGTCGCCAATATGAATAATGCCGCGCAAGAACGTGCCTGTCGTCAAGATAACAGCATCGCACGTGATGTTTGAACCGTCTGCTAAACAAACGCCCGAGACTTTCGTGCCATTCATCGTCAGATCAACAGCTTCCCCAACAACAACGGACAGGTTGCTTTGACTAGCAATCTCCTTTTGCATAGCGGTTCGGTAAATTTTTCTGTCTGCTTGGGCGCGCGGGCCTTGTACAGCTGGACCCTTTTTTCTGTTAAGCAGGCGAAACTGGATTCCGGCTAAATCAGCCACACGACCCATAGCACCGTCCAATGCATCGATTTCACGTACTAGATGGCCTTTGCCCAAGCCTCCAATTGCTGGATTGCATGACATCACACCGATGGTTTCAGCCGAAAGCGTAACCAACGCCGTCGAAACACCCATTCGCGCCGCAGCAAGTGCTGCTTCGCTACCAGCATGTCCACCGCCGATTACAACAACATCAAAATGTTTCACGTGAAACACTCCTATTTTCCGATACAAAAGCTTGAAAAGATCTCACCCAGGACATCTTCTACATCAATCCGACCAAGTAAGCTATCAATCGACCGGGTTGCTGTTCTTATGTCTTCTGCCACCAGATCTTCCATATACTGATCGCCAGCAAGAGCGTTTGCCGCATCTTCTAAGAATTTTATCGCACGGATCATGGCCGACCGGTGCCTTTCTCGTATTGCTATGCCAACGGTCGCAACACGGTTATTTAGAATTTTCGTAGCAGATCGAACCAGGTCATCCACACCCTCGCCGGTCAGACCAGAAATACCGGACCCACCCGCAATATCGGCCTTTGCATCCACGATAATGTCGTCAGCGAACATCTTGATAGTGGGAGATTCACCATCCAGTCGAAGGAAAACCCTTAAATCCGCGTCTTCCGCCCGCTTCTTTGCCCGTTCGATACCAATAGACTCGACAATATCATTGCTCTCACGCAATCCTGCGGTATCCAGAATTGTGACAGGTAGCCCATCAAGATCCATCCGAACTTCAATAATGTCTCTCGTGGTTCCAGCAACCTCAGATGTAATTGCAGCTTCACGTCCCGCCAATCTGTTCAACAGTGTTGATTTACCCGCATTTGGTGGCCCTACAATCGCAATCTCAAATCCGTGCCTTAATCGTTCAGCAACAACGACCCCCGCTGCTTCTTGACCTAAGCTTTCTATGACATTGGAGATTAGATCCATGACTTCGGGGCGCACATCAACTGGCACATCTTCGTCAGCAAAATCTATGGTCGCCTCAACCAGCGCAGCAGCACGCAGCAACTTGCTCCGCCAATCGTCGGCCAAAACGCCAAGCGCCCCATCAAGAACCCGCAAGGCTTGTTTGCGTTGGACCTCTGTTTCTGCGTCAATCAGATCAGCAAGACCCTCAACCTGCGCCAAATCCAGTTTTCCGTTCTCAAGCGCCCGGCGTGTGAATTCCCCTGCCTCCGCATGCCGCAAATTCGGGTCATCACCCAAAACGCCAAGAACAGCACCGACCACAGCAATTGAGCCATGAAGATGAAGCTCAACAACAGGTTCACCTGTAAAGCTTTGGCCAAATGGAAATACCAGAACCAAGGCATCATCCAAGTGAACACCTTCCCTATCGGTTAGCCGCCGCAATCCACGTGTCTCAGGAAGTGTGGACATCAAATTTTTGGCGGACGAAAACGCTTTCTCGCCCGAGATCCGAACAACTGCAACACCGGCACGCCCTTGTGCTGTCGCCAAGGCAAATATTGTATCCATCAATCTAACCCATTGTAATTTAACAATAAGTTACGTGTTCATTGAATCGAAGAAGTCCGAATTCGATTTCGTTTGCTTCAACTTCCCGATCAGGAATTCGATCGCATCCGTTGTACCCATTGGGTTCAGAATACGACGCAACACATATGTTTTCTGAAGATCAACTTTGTCGACCAGCAGCTCTTCCTTACGGGTACCGGATTTCAGAATATCCATCGCAGGGAAGACCCGCTTGTCTGCGACCTTACGGTCCAACACGATTTCAGAGTTACCCGTCCCTTTGAATTCCTCAAAGATCACTTCGTCCATCCGAGAGCCAGTATCGATCAAAGCAGTTGCGATAATCGTCAACGAACCACCTTCTTCGATATTCCGCGCCGCACCAAAGAACCGTTTAGGACGTTGAAGCGCATTGGCATCAACACCACCTGTCAGAACCTTACCCGACGATGGCACCGTCGTGTTGAACGCACGACCCAATCGCGTGATCGAATCCAGCAAAATAACAACATCCCGCTTATGCTCGACAAGGCGTTTTGCCTTTTCAATCACCATCTCAGAAACAGCGACGTGGCGTTCTGCGGGTTCATCAAACGTGGAGGATACAACTTCACCCTTCACAGATCGCTGCATGTCTGTCACTTCTTCTGGACGTTCATCGATGAGCAAAACGATCAAATAGCATTCAGGGTGGTTTTTTTCGATCGAGTTCGCGATATTTTGAAGCAGAACTGTCTTACCCGTCCGCGGTGGCGCTACGATCAACGAACGCTGGCCTTTCCCGATAGGTGAAACAAGGTCGATGATCCGTGCAGATCGATCCTTGATCGTTGGGTCTGCGACTTCCATGTTCAATCGCTCATCTGGATACAGCGGCGTTAGGTTATCAAATGCAACCTTATGCTTGGCCTTTTCTGGATCCTCAAAATTGATGCTTTCGACACTTTTCAAAGCAAAGTAGCGCTCTGTATCGTTGGGCTCTTTGATAACACCCTGAACTGTATCTCCGGTACGCAACGAATGCTTACGGATCATATCAGGAGATACGTAAATATCATCAGGACCCGGAAGATAGTTGGCCTCGGGCGATCGCAAGAACCCAAACCCGTCTTTCACAACTTCTAGAACGCCATCACCACCGATGACCCATTCTTCATCTGCCCGTTCTTTAAGAATGGCGAACATCATATCGCCCTTGCGCATTGTGGATGCGTTTTCGATCTCAAGCTCTTCTGCAAGGGCCAACAAATCTTTTGGGCTTTGCGCTTTAAGATCGGCAAGGTTCAAACGGTCTAGGGTCATATAAATATCCAACTGCTGCCAACAAAGGCAGACATCATTTCGAGACAGGAATGGAAAAATGCTATCCCGGACGGGTAGCGAAGGAAGATTTAGCCACTGGATCGGTCAAAGTCAATCAAAACGGCCGCACAACGACCATCACAACGATTATGAGCATCAGTACCGTCGGAACTTCATTCGCTAGCCTGTAGGTCCGCCCTGTGCGTGTGTTGGTCCCATTTGCAAACTCTTTACGTCGAGCACCCAACCATCCATGCGCTGCCGACATACCAATGACGGATACAATCTTAATCCATGACCACGCAGATCCGAAATCCATCGCACCCATGCCAATCAGGATAAGTCCACAAATCCACGCAACAATCATTGCAGGATTCATGATGACCTTAAACAGTTTCTGCTCCATGATTTGAAAAGTCTGATCCAGTTCTGATCCGATCTCTGCACGTTCAGCATGATAAACAAACAATCGCGGCAAATAGAACATGCCAGCCATCCATGAAATCACGGCAACGATATGAAGCGCCTTTATCCAAGGATATAATATACCTAATATCTCTGACATTGATCTCGCTCCTTTGGTCCTGTTCCTAATAATATATATATAAAGATAAGAAAGATGATGATGTGTGTTGTATCGTCAATTTCTGTGGATTGTTTTGTTATCCGCAGACTTATCCACCGCAACACTCTTACCAAAATCACCTTCAAATAATTCAGAAGTATTAGAAAAATGAATAATACCAATATCTTAAACTAAGAAACAGGTAGATGATTTCTGTCACTCACCCCGTTGACTCGAACATCAGAGGGGATTCTTCCACAGAGCCAACTTATCCTCGCCCACAGTGGACATATTACTGTAATTTCCAGCATAACTCGGGAATTATACAATCCTGTTTTGCTAGGTTAACTATCCACGACTTTCGCCACAGGATCACACCGAAACTATCCCAAGGGTTATCCCCATGTCTGACAAGGTCATTCTCGCTTCTGGTTCTGATATTCGGGCCACTTTGCTCCGCAACGCGGGCGTGGACTTTGACGTCATCGTGCCGCGGGTTGATGAACAAACAGTTAAATTGTCATTGCAGGCGGAACAAGCATCCCCTCGTGATATTGCGGATGCCTTGGCTGAATTGAAATCGCGCCGGGTTGCGTCAAAACAGCCTGATGCAATCGTCATCGGATGCGATCAGGTTTTGGCTTACGGTCGCGAAATCTTGTCGAAACCCGAAACCCCAGATGATGCCATTGCACAGCTCAAATCATTGCGTGGCCAGACGCATCAACTTTTGTCTGCTGCTGTCATTTATGAAGGCGGTAAACCGGTTTGGCGTCATGTCGGGCAAACGCGTCTCTATATGCGCGACATCTCCGATGGATACATCACGGATTATGTTGATCGGAACTGGGAAAGTATCCGTCACTCTGTCGGCGCCTATAAGTTAGAGGAAGAAGGCGCGCGTCTTTTTTCACGCATCGAGGGAGATTATTTCAACGTCCTCGGCATCCCGTTGCTTGAACTCTTGTCATATCTGTCACTTCGCGGAACATTGGCTTCATGAAAAATTCAACGCCCCTTGCTGGTGTCATCGGAAATCCGATTGGCCATTCAAAATCACCCAAACTACATCGCCATTGGTTGCGCCAATATGGGATACGTGGTGATTACCTGCCTTTGCATGTGGAATCTGAACATCTTGGTGATGTCGTTCGCACCATGCCGAAAATGGGATTTGTTGGCGCAAATGTGACGATCCCGCACAAAGTGGACGTCATGCAATTCGCTGATCAAGTCAGCGACCGCGCCACGCTCATCGGCGCGGCCAACACACTAATTTTCAAAGACGACGGCAAGATTTTTGCCGATAACACGGATGGCTACGGTTTCATGGCGAACCTTCGCCAAGGTGCGCCTGACTGGGACCCAAAATCAGGACCGGCAATGGTGCTAGGGGCGGGTGGCGCATGTCGGGCGATTATCGTGGCCCTCGCAGATGCAGGTGTATCTGAAATATTCCTGACCAACCGCACCCGCGCCAAGGCGGATGCTTTGCGCGCCGAATTTGGTGCGCGCATCAAGGTTGTGGATTGGGTTCAGGCCGGCAACTTTGTCGAACAATCGGCAACTCTCATAAATACAACGTCTCTTGGCATGGTTGGTCAGCCGGAATTGCGGGTACCGCTTGACGGATTGCAGTCTGAAACGCTGGTGACCGACATTGTCTATTCCCCGTTGCAAACCAAACTGTTGGAGCAAGCCGCGGCGGCCGGGTGCAAAACTGTCGATGGCCTAGGCATGTTATTGCATCAGGGTGTCCCTGGATTTGAACGCTGGTTTGGCAAGCGACCCGAAGTTGATGACGCAACTCGACAAGCGGTTTTGGGATGATCCGTTTTATCGGTTTGACAGGATCAATCGGTATGGGAAAATCGACGACCGCCCAAATGTTTGCCGATGCTGGCATCCCAGTTTGGGACGCTGACGCTGCTGTTCACGAATTGTATAATGGTGGTGCTGCCGTTGAACCGATGCGTGCCCTTTACCCAAATGCGATAATTGACGGTTATGTTTCACGCGACGTATTGAAGACGGTCATCGCAAACGATCCAACTGCGCTGGGCAAGATTGAAGCGATTGTGCATCCGTTGGTTGCTGCGCACCGCACCGCATTCATGGATCAAAACCCGACTGGACTCATCCTTTTTGATATTCCACTTTTGTTTGAAACTGGTGCGGACCAGTGGTTGGATAAAATCGTTGTTGTGACAGCACCACCTGACGTCCAGCGTGCCCGCGTCCTTGATCGTGGCACAATGACCGCCGCGCAATTTGATATGATAGTCGCCAAGCAAATTCCGGACGCAGAGAAACGCAAACGGGCTGACTACGTGGTTGATACGCTGACAATGGACGCTGCGCGCGCCGCAGTGCATAACCTGATTACAGAGCTAGAGAGTAAACCAGATGCGTGAAATCGTACTTGATACTGAAACCACCGGTTTTGAGCCCCATGAAGGTGATCGTATCGTTGAAATTGGTGCGGTTGAATTGATTGGTCACGTGCCAACAGGACGGACCTATCACCAATACATCAACCCGATGCGGTCCATGCCTGCTGGTGCGTTTGGTGTGCATGGTATTGGTCCAGATCTGCTTGAACCGCCACAAAAACCCGAACCCGGTCAGGTTATCTTGCGTGACAAACCTGTGTTCGCCGACATTGCCCAAGGGTTTTTGGATTTCGTTGGCGATTCCAAGATGGTTATCCATAACGCATCGTTCGATATGAAGTTTTTGAACGCCGAATTGGGTTGGTTGAACAGACCCGCGCTGCCGATGGATCAGTCGCTTGATACCTTGGCGATTGCGCGGCGCAAATTCCCCGGGTCGCCCGCATCATTGGATGCGCTGTGTCGGCGGTTTGGCATTGATAACAGCAATCGTACGTTGCACGGCGCTTTGCTTGATAGTGAAATCCTGGCCGAGGTTTATTTAGAGCTCATTGGTGGCAGGCAGCCTGATTTTGGATTGGGTGCAACAGCTTCGAAATCAACTTCAGCAAACCAATCATCTGACGATTGGCGACCATCAGCACGGCCAAACCCGCTGTCGCCGCGCATCACAAAAGAAGAAGCCGCCGCCCATTCCGCTTTCATCGAAAGCTTGGGCGACGGCGTGCTTTGGAACCGTGACTAAGGTTTAGTTTTCGGTTGCTTTGGCTTTTTCAGCTTCCAAACGACGTGAGATTTCGGAACGGTAAAGCGCCACAAAATCAATCGTTTCAAGGTTCAATGGTGGGAAGCCACCGTCGCGCGTTACGTCGCTGACAATGCGGCGCACGAATGGGAATGTGATACGTGGGCATTCCACCAACAGGTAGGGATGCATCTGTTCGTCTGGCACACCTTGCACTTCGAAAACGCCAGCATATTCCAGTTCCAAAACGAACATCGCTTCGCCTGATCCTTTGGCGTTGCTTTCAACCTTCAGCTTGGTGATCACTTCAAACTGGCCTTCGGTGCCACGTTTGCGTGCGTCCAGGTTCACCTGAACTTTGATCTCTGGCTGCGCGTCGCCATTGATGCCTTTTTGGGCAAGGATATTTTCAAACGACAGGTCGCGCACATACTGTGCGAGCACGCGGTTGGAAACTTTTGGTGCAGCTGCTTCTGCGCCTACTTCGGGTGTATCGGCCATTTATATGCTCCGGCAAAAAATTCGTTCGGGCGTTGTTATCAGACGATTGCTTCACCCTCAATCAGGTTTAGTGTTTTGTCCATTCAGAGGGTGGATGTGTCGGTCGTTTGGCCTCACCAAGGTCTTCAAATTCACCATCAATCACACGGTCACCACCGCTTGGTGGTTGGGTTGGGGCTGGACCCATCGAAAATTGCTGTACTTTAACCTTGGACTTTGCCCATTTGAACGCGGCCGCACGGAAGGGCGGAAACAACAGGGCGAAACCAAATGCATCTGTGAAAAAGCCCGGTGTCAGCAAAAGAGCACCCGCAAACAGGATCATCGCGCCATTCGCCAATGGTTCAGTTGGATCACGCAGGTCAGAAAACGCGCCCTGAAGCCGCGAAATTTCGCGTGCGCCTTGGCTGCGCACCAACCAAGACCCCAAAATCGCGGTGATCAGTACAATGCCCAGCGTTGGCCAAAGGCCGATAAATCCGCCAACTTGGATGAAAAGTGCGATTTCGATCAACGGAACCGCAATAAAAGCAATCAACAGCCACATATCTTGGCCCTTTCGTTTGTTGTCGGGCGCCGACAGTGGACTTGACCCGACCCAACACCTACATAAGGACGGTAACCGCGATTTCCATGCCCTTTTTGAATGAGGCCCCGATGAACTCTCCGATGATCCAACTGCTGGTGCTTGCTGGTATTGCTGTTTTCTTGATCCTCAAACTCCGCTCTGTGCTTGGCACGCGTGAAGGATTTGAAAAACCGCAGGTCACAAATACTGACGACAATAGCCGTCGTCGCCGCGATGATTTTGAAGTCATCGAAGGCGGCCCAGACCCCGACATTACTGACCACGCAGAAGAAGGATCAGACACCGCAATCGCGCTTGCTGCGATGAAGCGCGTTGATCCGTCATTTAACGTGACCGAGTTTATGGGCGGTGCACGTGGCGCATATGAAATGATTTTGATGGCGTTCGAAAACGGTGAATTGGCCGAAGTGCTGCCGTTCATCTCTGAAGACGTCTATGAAGCATTTTCCACCGTTGTTGATGAACGAGAAAAGCAAGGCATCACAATCGAGGCGAACTTTGTCGGGATCAGTGACATGGTTTTGAAGTCCGCCAGCTTTGATGAGGCCACAAAAGAAGCCGAGATGACCATGCGTTTCACCGGTGAAATGACCTATCAAGTGCGCGATGCCGGTGGTGATGTGATCGAAGGCAGCGACAGCGAAGTGAAACGCCAAAAGGATTTCTGGACCTTTGCGCGTGACATGGATGCCGATGATCCCAACTGGCGGCTTGTCGCCACGGGCGAATGAACCAAAATGGGCTGGGGGCTGCGGCCCTTGGCCTATGTCTTGCGGGGGCGGCGATGGCGGAACCAACATACACCCTGTTGCCGTTCGATGATCTGGCCGACTGGCCGAATGATGACCACGCTGCGGCGCTAACGGTTTTCACGGATACATGCGGCGACCTGAAAGACCCGGAGTGGGAAGGCATTTGTGAATTTGCCAAAACCGCCCCTGATGCCCGCGCTTTTTTTGAAGCTTTTTTTCAGCCTGTTTTGATCGAAGACGGCGAACCAATGTTGTTCACCGGATATTTTGAGCCTGAATTGCGGGGCTCCAAAACCCAAGGTGGGCCGTATCAATATCCGATTTATAAACTGCCACCCGATCACGTGGTCGGCCAACCCTATTTGACGCGCCAAGAGATCGAAGAAAATCGTCCGCTTTCGGGTAAGGGATTGGAGATTGCCTGGCTCGCTGATCCCGTTGATTTATTTTTCCTTCAAGTGCAAGGATCTGGCCGTATTCGGCTGCCGGATGGCGGCGGAATGCGTGTGGGGTATGGCGGCAAAAACGGGCGCGAATATTCGTCCGTTGGACAGGAATTGGTCCGTCGTGGCACATATGAACCACATCAGGTATCCGCCCAAGTTATCCGTAACTGGGTAAAAGATAATCCCAACGATGGTCGTGAACTTCTTTGGGTTAACCAGTCCTATGTCTTTTTCCGTGAGGTGAGCGAAGTGCCCGCCGACAAGGGGCCGCTTGGGGCGATGAATAGGTCCATCACGACGGGGCGTTCGATTGCCGTTGATCCAGCGTTCACAACACTTGGCACACCGGTCTGGATTGAAAAAGAAGGGGCCGCGCCCATACATCGCCTGATGGTTGCCCAAGATACCGGCTCTGCGATCAAAGGGGCGCAGCGCGCCGATATTTTCTATGGCACAGGAGATGCCGCTGGCAGACAAGCGGGACGCATCAAAGATGGTGGCCGCATGATCAGATTATTGCCTATTCAAATGGCACTTGCGCTATTTCCTGAAACTATAAAATGAGACGCCCGCGCCATCTTTCTGTTGATGAACGTGCGTTGTGGGATCGGGTTGCTGATACCGCCCAACCGCTTGACCCTGCGCGACCTGCGCCATTGCCAGATGTGATTACTTCAAAACCAAAGCCCGTGATCGCCCCTGATCCGTTGCCACGATTTAAGGTCGGACAAAAAGTTGATCCGCGTCGTCCTAATGATGTGTTGCCGGGTATTGCGGACCGCCTTTCGCGTGCCCCGTTAAATATGGACAACAAAGCTTATACGCGAATGAAACGCGGTAAGCTGAAGCCAGAAGCACGCATTGATTTACACGGCATGACAATGGATCAGGCCCATCCTGAACTGGTGGGTTTTATCCTGAATTCGCAGGCGATGGGTCGTAGACTTGTTCTTGTCATTACAGGTAAAGGAAAGCTGCGCGATGAAGGTGGGCCGATGCCCGCACGCCAAGGTATTTTGCGTCATCAGGTCCCACAGTGGATGGCCCTGCCGCCATTGGCATCTGCAATATTGCAAGTCACGCCCGCGCATTTAACGCATGGCGGCCATGGTGCATATTACGTGTATCTACGCCGTATCAGATAGGCGGTTTGCAAGTCTGGCGGCGGCGGCCATCATCAAGGAAGCAAAAGCAAAGCATCCGGCATAGCCCAGCATTTGCACCTCGATCCCGACACCAGCATCAATCAACCACCCACTTAACCCAGGTCCAATGGCAGACCCTAAAACCATCAACGCAGCAGCAGCTGCCTTGATCGAACCAATAGAACGCGTGCCGTAAAATCCGGCCCAACATGCAGATAGGATCGTTGCATTTCCGCCCCCTGATATACCCATCAGGATCACGGCGAATGCTGTCCAGATCAGATTAGGTGCATACCAATGGATCACAAACGCAGCGACATAGGGCAGGATATAAAGTGGCATCAGTCGGATGACGCCAAACTTGTCGATTGCCCACCCATAGATGATCGTCGAAATCGCCAGCGCGATAGTGCCAAGCGGGAACACCGCGACCAATGACAAATGGCTGTACCCTTTGACTTCGGCAAAATGGACCTGATGAAACCAGAACGCCGTGCCGAATGCGGAAAAGAAAACGATTGCCGGCACCATCAGCCAAAACAGTGGGTGCCCCAATGCCATCGCGCGCGTCCAATGCTTGCCCAGTAAACCTGTCGCAGCCGTTTCATTTGCGGCTGATTGTGGCGTGCGTTCAAGCCGCAATAAATTGTAGATGACAACGGACAGAATAACGCAGGCAACTGCAAACCCCAACCACAGGTTTCGCCAATCCAAAATAGATTTCAGCCAAACCATTATCAGCGGCAGCGTTGCTTCTCCCAACATGAAGCCCATGCCAGCGACAGCCAATGCGCGCCCTCTGGCTGCAACGAACCAGCGGGTCATCGCGACGACGGACATATGAGACGCCATGCCTTGTCCGAAAAAGCGCAATGCGAAGATGACGAATATCAACCCCACCACGCTTGTGTTGATAGACATGGCCACGCACGCCAAGCCAAGGATCAGGACAACGCCAATCCCTAACGTGCGCACCCTAAATAAATCGGCCAACCCGCCAGCAAAGACCATCGCAACAGCCGATGCGCCGGTTGCAACCATGTATAAAAGACCCCAATCACCATTGGATAACCCAAACGTATCACGGATTTCACCGCCAAAGATCGCGATGAAAAAAGTCTGCCCAAAGCTGGACAGAAACGACAACAACGCACCTGCCAAAAGAAAGGGCGCGTTGTTGCGGATAAATGTGATGTAACCAGTGTCCATGCCGCCCTTTGTGCGGTGGAACGGCGTGGTTCGAAACCCCTAAAGCACGTAACGCGATAGATCGGTCGACCGTGATAGCGCACCAAGGTGCTGTTCGACAAAAGCAGCGTCGATGGTCACGTCCTGACCGGCTTGATCAGGTGCGTTGAATGACAAGTCTTCGAATACCCGCTCGATCACAGTGTAAAGGCGGCGGGCGCCGATGTTCTCGACGCTTTCGTTCACCTCTGCTGCGATCTTGGCCAACGCCTTGATGCCGTCGTCGGCAAAGGTAACGGTCACTTTTTCGGTAGCCATCAGCGCAGAATATTGCAGCGTCAACGCGTTATCGGTTTCGGTCAGAATACGCACAAAATCTTCTTCCGTCAGTGCGCGAAGCTCTACACGAATGGGCAGCCGTCCTTGTAATTCTGGCAGCAGATCAGATGGCTTGGCCACATGGAACGCGCCCGATGCGATGAACAAGATGTGGTCGGTTTTGATTGGCCCATGTTTCGTGGAAACGGTTGTGCCTTCGATCAATGGCAGCAGATCACGCTGGACCCCTTCGCGCGAAACGTCAGCGCCGCGGGCATCGGCATTTGCGCAAACCTTGTCGATTTCATCCAAGAACACGATTCCATTCTGTTCAACCGCCTCAAGCGCGGCTTTGGTGACGGTTTCATCATCTAACAATTTGTCAGCTTCATCAGCGATCAGCGCGTCATAGCTTTCTGCGACGGTCATGGTTTTGCGCGTTGTGCGACCACCCATTTTGCCGAACAATTCGCCAAGGTTCATCATACCGCCCATGCCAGCACCCGGTTGACCCGGCACCTCAAACCCGCCCAGCGGGTTGGACGTATCAGCCAGCTCAAGCTCGATCATTGTGTCGTCAAGCTCGCCTGATTTCAGCTTTTTGCGGAACATTTCGCGGGTGCCACCACGGGCATCTTCGCCGGCAACGGCTGTAATCACGCGTTCTTCTGCGGCTTCGCGTGCGCGCGTTTTCACGTCTTCACGCATATGTTCGCGGGTGTCGTTGATCGCGGTTTCGATGAGGTCGCGGATGATTTGTTCCACGTCACGACCAACGTAACCAACTTCGGTAAACTTGGTTGCCTCAATCTTGATGAATGGCGCACGGGCAAGTTTCGCCAAACGGCGCGAAATCTCGGTCTTGCCGACACCCGTGGGTCCGATCATCAAGATGTTCTTTGGATACACCTCATCACGCAGATCATCGCCCAGCTGCTTGCGCCGCCAACGATTGCGCAGGGCCACGGCGACTGCGCGTTTGGCGTCATTTTGGCCGATGATAAAACGGTCCAGTTCAGACACGATTTCGCGGGGGGTCAGGTCTGTCATATCACACCTTTAGATGTTGGAAGGAGGAAGCCTGTGCAACGGCACAAAGCCGGGCATCAGGCGCAAAAGACGGGCGCGGAATTTTTCCCAAAACGCGCCAAGCAATAAAAGGATCACACCAAGGACCAACACGGTCATCGCCGTCCCCTCACCATCAAATACGGTGCTGGCCAACCCGACGATATAGCCGATACCAGCAATCAGGAACGACCGGCGATCAATCACAATGGCGACGAATGCAAACACAACCATCACACCAAGAAACGCCCAGTTTGCATTTTGATCAAGCAAGGTAAGCGCGAGCGTATTCACCAGCGCAGGGGCCGCAACAACATGAAGCCAAAAGCCATTCGCCGCCCGACGGGTGACACGGTGCGGATCAGACATATCAAATGCCATCGCAATGGCGAAAACAACAAACCCTACCGCAAGCGTGATCCACGCAAATGGCCCGCCTGCGGATAGTTCAAAAAGGTCAGTCAGGTTTTTCGGTGTGCCTTGTGACGTAGCAGCCAACAGGATCGCGACAATGAAAAAGCCGACAGCGATCATCGCCATCGCAAATGGCACGCGGAACCGATACCAGAAAACACCAAGCGCGGCAGTTCCAAGAATGAACGGAAACGGTAAGGATGCGTAATCTTCCTGCGCGATCATGAATGGTTGCGCAAAGTAAACGGTCAATGCGCCCGCTGCGTTTATAGCGAATAATATCGACAGCGCGATCGCTGGGCCAACCATGCGGCGCCTTCTGATGAAATACTCGGACAGCAACCAAATTAATATGGCACCAATCCCGCCGTAAAAGACGGCAGATTGCTGAGGATTGGAGATTTCAGAAACATAGGCGATGCTTACAAAACCGCTCCACCCTATGGAAAGGATAAGCAACCCAACCATGATGAAAATCTCGTTGAACCCTTTGAACAACTCGAACGGTTCATCGCCCGCGTCCAGATCAGTGCGCGCTCCACGTCGTTGATCGGCAAGGCTGGCAAGTGACGCGGCCTGTGCCTCTGACACGATGCCGGCCCCAACCGCCGCGCGAAGATCGTCGCGTTCGATCATGCGTCGATTGCCTCGACCGTCAATTTGCCGTTGGTGTAAACGCAGATGTCAGATGCGATTGCCATCGCTTTGCGGGCGACAGCCTCTGCATCCAGATCGGTGTCCATCAGCGCACGACCTGCAGCTAGGGCAAAGTTACCGCCTGACCCAATCGCCGCAATATCATGTTCGGGTTCCAGCACGTCACCCGCACCAGTGATGACATAAAGCTCTGATCCGTCCGAAACGATCAGCATCGCTTCAAGCTTTTGCAGGTATTTGTCCGTGCGCCAATCCTTGGCAAGTTCGACCGATGCGCGGGCAAGCTGACCAGGTGTGGCTTCTAGCTTTTTCTCCAGCCGTTCAAGAAGTGTGAACGCATCAGCGGTTGATCCTGCAAATCCGCAGATCACGTCCTGACCACCGGGCGACAAACGCCGCACCTTGCGCGCTGTCCCTTTGATAACTGTTTGACCGAGGCTGACCTGCCCGTCACCCGCAATAACGACGCGGCCACCTTTACGGACGCCAATAATCGTTGTGCCATGCCATCCTGGAAATTCGTTGTCAGCCATCGTCAGGTTCCTCTCGTTTGATCCTATATGGCAATCTGACCTGCAATCGACAAGGCGCACATGAAAAAGGGCGCCACAAGGGCGCCCGATTTCAAACTATTGTGCGCCTCTTAGATAGAGTCGTTGATCCACTTTTGTAGGGCTGCTTTTGGTGCTGCGCCAGACTGGTTGGAAACGACCTCGCCGTCTTTGAACAGGAACAACGCGGGAATGCCGCGAACGCCCATTTGTGCAGGGGAATTCGGGTTGGCGTCTACGTCAACTTTGACGATTTTGACTTTGCCTTCCATCTCTGCGGACAATTCTTCGAGTGATGGACCGATCTGTTTGCACGGGCCACACCATTCTGCCCAGAAATCCACAACTACTGGGATATCGGACTGGCGGACTTCGGCGTCGAATGTGGCGTCTGTGACTGCTACGGTTGCCATTGGGGTGTCTCCTTGGCGTAAATGATTAGGTGCTGAACCTATGAACGCAGGTCTCGATGGTCAAGGCACGGTCACAAGGTTGAGAGCCTCTGACACAAGTTTCTGCGGCATTGGCATCAGTTCGGCGGTTTCGGTCCACAAAATAGCGACCTCAATGGCGTGATTGGGGAAAACCGCACAAAGGCTAGCGTGATACGCCCCCATTTGCCGTAACAATCCCTCTGGCGTTTTTTCAGGCGTCGTTGGCACAAGCCGATTTGATTTATAGTCGATTGCAAGAACGCTGCTGCCGCTGACGATCAAGCGGTCAATCGTGCCGTGAAAACGGTGTGGGCCAATTTGCGCGGTGATATCAACCTCGGCCAGTGCGTCTGGTGTCCAAAGGCCGGCAAGATGCGTCGCGTTCAGAATGCGATCAACATGGGCAGGCACATCTGCCACCACCGCGCCAGCATCCAGGCTGGACAACAGCCTGTTTGCCACATCGGTCCGTTGATCCGTTGGAAGGTTGGGCAAATGTTCTAGTAGCAGGTGGATCGCGGTGCCCCGCGTCTTTGCGTCGTCGTCTTCCAACGGGGGATGATCGCCAGGCAAAACCTTTGCCCCACCCAGATCGGAAGGGGACAGGGTTTTTAGCTTGGTAACTTCTGGCAGGTCAGGAAAGACCGGCATCGTGACAGCGGGCGTCGTCGGTTTTTGCGGAGAGACAAGAGCGCCGGGTTGCCAATTTTCATGCGCCACACGTTGCACAGTAACCGCGCCGGATACTTCGGTTACGGCCCCGCTATGGGTCATTGCGCTGGATACAAGGTTATACCAACTTGCGTCATCATCTTCGCCCACATCGCCAGCAGCCCCAACAACTAGCCATTTTTCAGCCCGTGTCATCGCGACATAAAGCAGGCGCTTATCCTCAGCCAACTGTTTGGTCGCTATGGCGTCGGTCAACGCGATAACGCTGTCTGCTGATACCTTTGATCCGGTTTTCCAAATGACGTGATCGCCGGCGGGCAATAGATCGTCACGAATTTTGTTTTCGCGTTTTGCGGCGTCAGGCAGGAACACGATCGGGGCTTCTAATCCTTTAGCGCCATGCACTGTCATCACGCGGATTCGGTCCCCTTGGCTGTCCATCTGGCGTTTCACCTCCAGATCATCGGCGGCCATTGCGGAAATGAACCCTGTCAGACTTGGAACACCCGCGCTTTCGTAATTCAGTGCCTGCGATAGCAGCGCGTCAATCCCGTCTTCTGCCTCTTGCCCCAAACGGGCCAGCAGATTGCGTCGCCCATCGTGGCGGGTCAAAATCCGTTCGATCAAATCATAAGGACGCAAAAAATCTGCCTGTTTGCGCAGGTCGTCCAAGATGATGCGTGTCGGTGATGTGGTGTCAGTATCGCGCATTTTGGACCAAAGGAATTGGTCTTTCTTGCGATTATGGGCAAGCGTGAACAAATCCTGTTCGGTCCACCCAAACAGCGGGGACCGCAACGCGGCTGCCATTGACAAATCATCCTCTGGAAGGGCAAGGAACGACAGCAGCGCGGTCAAATCACGCACGGCAAGTTCTGCACCAACGCGCAAACGGTCAGCCCCCGCAATTTGTAAGCCGGCCCCTTTACATGCGCGGATGATTTCATCAAATAGCCCCGTCTTGCGACCCCGCACGAGGATCAGAATATCGCCTTCGGTGATCGGCCGATGATCGTATGTTCCAGTGCGTCCGATCTCGACGGGCAAGGTTTCGTTGTCGATCATATGGCGGATTTGTTTGGCGATTTTATCGGCCAGCACGACCTTTTCGTTGGTGGCTGTGCGCAGGTCGACGGGCTCATACCATTTGCGGTCATCTTCCTCTTTGACCTTTTCTTCGACAGGCCACAGATCGACACGGCCAGGCATATCTTGCTTGAACGCAAGGTGGCCTGCCTCGGATTCCATCCCAAACCCGTTCGCACCGCTGAACGTCTGGTCAACGATCCGCAAAATAGCGAATGACGAACGAAACGAATAATCAAGCGATCTGGTCATCAACTGTTGATCAACATTTTCCATCTCGGCGGCAAAATGATCACGCATTTCGTTAAATGCTTCGGGTGCTGCGCCTTGAAACGAATAGATGGATTGCTTGCGATCACCTACCACGAAAATAGTGCGTTCCGTGTTCGATTTTGCCCCATCACCAGCGGTAAACTCTTGCGTCAGTTGACGGATTACGGCCCATTGCGTTGGGCTGGTATCTTGGGCTTCATCGACCAAAACGTGATCAATGCCGCCATCAAGTCGGAACAACACCCACTGCGCCACCGAACGGTCTGTCAAAAGCGTTTTGGTTTTACCGATAAGATCGTCAAAATCAAGCATCCCCATCGCCAGCTTTTCCGCCTCATAACGTGGAATGAAAGCTGTCGCAAAAGCATAAAGCGCACGTGTCTTTTCCGCCGCATTCAGGGCCCATTCATGGGATTTCACCTGCGCGACACGATCCATCCATGCATGCAGATCATCAATGAATGGGGCAGCGGCCTCAACTGCCTTACCGTGGTTGGATTGTGGATAATTTGCAGATTTTGATCGCGCACTATTGGCATATAGAAACAGGCGACTGACAGTATCGTAATCAGCCCAGTTGGGTGATTTGATATTCAGTGCCTTTAAATCGGCGGCAAATTTCAAATAGGTTTTTGTTTGGCCTGCGAACCCCTGCGCTATCTCTTCAATAAGGCCTGCTTCTGATCCGTCTATTGCCAATCGTGGCAGATCTGATTTGGTCAACCCAGCGGGATAGCCAAGCGTTGTCGATAGCATGTTGTCGGTCAATGGCGTTGCAAAGGCCGATTTTTTGCCAGCAACCTCTGCCGTTAAGTCGGTGAGATCGGCGCCTGTAAAATGATGCAATAGATCAAGCACGACTGTCTCGTGTCCGCCCGTGATCATGTCGTCGACAACTTTGGCCCGTAGGTCTTGTGCTGTCGCGTCTTCGATTTCTTTGAACTGCGGACTGACGCCCGCCTCTAGTGGAAATCGCCGCAGGACACCGGAACAAAAGGAGTGGATCGTCTGAATCTTCAACCCACCCGGCGTTTCGATTGCGCGGGCAAACAGCTGTCGCGCTTTGCGCAAACGGCTGTCATCGATCACGCTATCAACACCAAGTTCTACCAAGTCAGCGCGCAGGGCACCGTTTTCCATCATCGCCCATGCGCCTAACCGCTCGAACAATCGGTTTTGCATTTCTGCGGCGGCCGCGGTTGTGTAGGTCAGACAAAGAATATTTTGCGGCTCGACTTCATCAAACAGCAATCGTGCCACGCGGTCGGTGAGCACACGGGTTTTGCCTGAACCCGCATTCGCCGATAGCCACGTTGATGCCTTTGGATCTGCGGCGTTGACTTGGGCTTGACTGGCGTCGTTGCGGATCATGTTAAATCCTCCGGCACGGCATCATCGCTGGTATCCCATTCCCCGAAACGAGACAGCTGATCATAATTGCTGAAGTCCTTTTCCGAAAACATCGCGATGCGCGCACTATATCCGCGCGATTGCGATTGGTATTCGATCAGCAGTTTCTGAAAATCGGCCCATACCTCCATCGCGGGATGGTCTTTTAGCGGGGCATCAACATCTTTCATATTGGTGTTCACGGCGATGAAGCTTGCGCCATCTGCTGTCATTTTCCCGACTGTTGAAAATGCCCCAAGTTCGATCATAGCGGCCTCTAACAACAGCTGTTTGTCAAAACTAATTTGCTGGTCTTTGGTTGGCACTTGGCCTGTTTTATAGTCATAAATATAGGCCAAACCATCATGTGTAAGATCAATGCGATCTGCACGGCAGGTCAATTCAACGCCAGTGGAGCCGACAATCACAGAGCCGAGCTGTTCAGCAACTGGATCACCGTCTTTGTTCAAAGAAATGACAGGCGTAGCGATTGCTTGACGGGCGATTTCGCCGTCGATGAATATCTGTGCCACGCGATCCAACCGCGAAAGCCATTGTGCCCGAATGGTCGGCCATGGGCAGTCGCGGGTGAAAATCTCGTCTGCAATCTCCATCAACCTATTCTTGGCATCTGGGCCAGCAGGATCAATTTTTTGAACGACAAAATTTTCAAGAATTTCATGCACAATCATTCCGCGTAGGGATGCATTCTGGTTAGGCGTCAGGGGATTGAGCGCATCAAGTCCAAGCACCTTTCGCGCATAAATGGAATATGGATCGCGGATCAATGTTTTGACCTGCGTCACAGAAAGTCGATTTGGGCGCGATGAAACTGGTGGTCTTGGTGACGGACGCTTGGCGGAATCCACCGAAGCTGTTGGTTTGGAAAGCGCAGCCGATTGCGCCAACCAGCGATCACCTGCTTCTTTCATCTTGTCCAAAGCTTGGACACCGTTCTGGTCTGGCAATCCCCCCAGCAAATTGACCAACCGGTTGATCCACCGCGATGGCACGGTTTCCGCATCTGACGACCGTTTCGCGCGGCTTATCCAAATTTCTTTTGCGGCGACGGCTTGTTGATAGTCATGCGCGGACAACCCGATTTTCCGGTCTGGCAGTAATAATTCTGTTTTGCTGCGCATCATCCTGTTCAGCCACGGATCGGGGGAAGGTGCCTCTGGCCAAATACCTTCGTTCATTCCTCCAAGAATGACCAAATCCGCGCCCTGAACGCGGGCCTCCAACGTGCCCCAAATAAGAATGTCTGGGTGAGGAGTATCGCGATCACGAACGGTTCCTTCTGACAAAACAGCGCCGAAAAGCGATGCGTATTCGCGTGATGTCATCTCACCGCCTGCATCCGCGTGGGACATCAAATTATCGACAATGCGCCGCGCCTCTCGACCGGCGGCTTTGTCCCATAATCCACCAGAATCAACGCGGCCTGACCCAGCACAAATCAGCTCCGAAATTGCAATGTGTGTCTCAAGATGATTTTGAAGGGCACGCCGATCATCGACGTTGATTTGCGCAATAATTTCATTGACCCAAACCGCCCACGCACGTCGATCTTCATTGTGATCAGCCCACTTCAACAAAGTTTCTTCTGTCGGGTATGGCGGCCCATTACGTCGCAGTTCCAATTCCAATTCGCGTGTGTTTTTCAGATGAGGTCCGCGATCATCAGCGCCTGTTTGACACAATGGGTGCTTGAGCAATGTCAGCAGCATTTCTCCGTCGAGTTGTTGTCCGAAAAGATCAGCGACATGGCGCAACAAACGACCCGGCGGGGACAACGCAAGCGGCGTACCAGCACTGTCGTCAGGCACAATTTCCCAGCGATCAAGGGCAGCAGTGACTTGCCGTGTTAACATCCGGTCTGGCGAAATAAGCGCGGCTGTTTGCCCATCCTGAGCGGCGGCGCGCAATCGCAATGCGATGGCCTCTGCCTCCGCACGTGGTGACGCGGCCTCAATCAAAGTCATATTCTGAGTTGCGAGCAACAAATCACCCAACTCTGGCCCGTCCTGAAGCCATTGATCAGTGACTGGCGCTGGGCGAAGTGACAACGATACCAAGGCATTGCGTGCAGGTGACGGTGCATCAGCATTGGGCCAGTTGGTCACGTCGTCCGGGTCAAGGTTCAGCGCCTTCATGAAATGGTAAAAACGATACTGTGGGTGATCTTGCGATTTGAGAGGGTCAGACAAGCAGTCCCAAACATCGTCAGGCATGTCGAAATCAAAACCGGGCAAAATGACCGCACCTTGGGGCAGGTTCGCCACAGCCTGCATCAATATTGACGTCGCACCGCGTGACCCAGTTGAGCCAGCGACGATGATCGGATGTTTTGGCGGCTCTGTTACCCATTTCGCAGCGCGCGCCGTAATGACGCGACGCAGTCGCAAGTCTTTGTCAGGGGCTTTATTATCCTCAAAGAATGGCGTGACGATCTGCAAAAACCGGAGGGCACGATCCCAATGTCCGGATTCGTCAGGCACTTCTAAGGTATCAAAAACGCCGGGGTCTACGCCTTCGCCGTGCATCTCTTCCATAAGTTTTGCAAGGCTGTCAGACAGATCATACAAAGCCGCGCGCGGTGCTAGATCAGGATCGTTTTCAAGTAATTTGGCCACAAATTGGGAAAGCTCTAATCGACGTCGAAGTGCCGAAACGGCAGGAGGGCCAGCGTCGATCAAAGGATCATTGGCAAGATCTGTGATTAACCGCACACGAGGCAGAATGCGATTTGGCCCCGTATCAAAAACGTCGCGAATACGGCGTTGCATCCGGCTTGTGTTGACGAAAATCTCAACACGCGCCCAATCCATTTGGGACATTTCCGCACCAAGTGCCTGTAGTCCACCAACCAAAGTAGATGCGAAATCCGCACCCGGGGGCATGCCAAAGACGCGAGGTTTCGTCTGCTTTTCAAACATCACGATACCCGATCATTTGTTCCGCAATTTCAATGCTGCTGGGTTGACCTACGTCGCACCAACGACCGGAATACGTTTGCCCAAATAAGCCACCTCGCGCAGCGATCCGATCCCACAGAATGTTCATCGAAAAATGTGTCTCAGCAATATTCTTTAAGTCATCTGTGCGAATAATTTGAAGCCCTGTGTAGATTTCGCCTTCGCCGCGAGCCAGTGACTTGTCCTCTGAAATGTTGAAATCGCCGGTCCCTTTGTGACCTAGCGCACGACCCTTAGGAACTGTGAGCAAAAGCGCCTCCATGTTCTCGTTCCAGGCTTCCAGAATTTCTGAAATTGGGTTTGGTCCATCCCAAACAGCATCAGTGTTGATCGTCAAAACAGGTGACCCATTCAGGAGCCTCATGGCCTTGCGCAAGCCGCCGCCCGTTTCCAAAAGTTGCCCTGTTTCGTCCGAGATGATCACATCGCGTCCTTCCAAATGGGCGCGGATCATTTCAGGCCGATAATGTACGTTGATTACCGTCGTCCCGATGTCATTGCCGTTCAGCAATTCCAACGCATGGTCCAAAAGCGTGCGACCAGCAACTTTGACCAATGGCTTTGGCCGATCTGCTGTGAGAGCGCCCATGCGTGTGCCCATGCCCGCACCAAATAGAAGAACTGGCAGTGTCATTGCGATAACCTTTTGAGTGTTTTGTCATCGGGCGGCGGCAGTAGTCTCATCACAGTTTCTTGTAAGTCCTTGAGAGCTGGGTGCGCCAAATCAGCCATAAGGCATCGCCAAACACGTGGCAGAAGCGAGAGATACTGTGTCTTTCCGTCTTGTTCTGCCAGCCGTGCAAAAATGCCAAGTATGCGTAAATTGCGTTGCGCGCCAACACTGGCCAGATGGGCTGAAAGATCGTTTACATTTCTGTCGATAGCAGAACAGAATTGGCTGATTGATCCTTGGATTATATCCTCGTCCACGTCACGGCGTGCATCACGCAAAAGCGACATCAAATCATACCCAAGTGGTGCAAAGCAGGCGTCTTGGAAATCCAAAAGGCCGACCCGTTTCAAGCCGCTTTGGTCGGGTCTCCAAATCAGGTTTTCGGCATGATAGTCGCGCATTGCGAAACTTAGACTAGGGTCGACATTTTGATCGAATGCTTCCTTCATTGCGGCACATAATTCTGCCTTTGTCGTCGGATCACACCCATAGTGTTGGGCGGCCAGACCAATCATTTCGGCAGCAATTGGATGGGTCATTTTTGGCAAATCGACATTCGGCAAAAAACCAACAAGGTCGATCAAGACATCTGTCGCAGCTTGATATAGGTCTTGGCTGTCGTCGGGGTTCTTTTGGATATGGTCGGAAAAATCAGTTGCCCCCAGGTCTTCGATAACCATGACGCCATTGACCGGGTCGTGGTGGAAAATTTCAGGTGCTGACAGCCCGACTTCGTACAGTGCGCGCGCAATGTCCGCAAATGATGTTGTCTGGTTGTTTGGGTCAACCATCAAAATTGCGACCGGGTTGCTGAGCCGAAAATACCGCCGTGCTGAAGCATCGCCGGCGATTGGAGTAACTTCGGCATTTTGCCAAGGTGTTGACGCCAAAAATCTATTCATTCGAGAGGATCGGAACTAGTCGTTGAGCGAGCGCATCAGGAAGATCAAACCTTACCCGTCTGCCGTCGCCTTCGGCTGTCAGTTGAATATTTGCGGCATCCTTTGGTGTTTCTGACCCTAGTCTATCTGGCCATTCGATGAGGCAAATCGCGTTTTCAAATGCATCATCTAGTCCGAGTTCAAGCGCATCATCAGGGCTGGCGAGGCGGTAAAGATCGCAATGCCAAATATCACCGTCGGTCGCCTCATATGTCTGAACGATGGTGAAGGTCGGGGATGGCACGTCTTCTAACCGGTTAAGGCGGCCGTGGATGATGGCGCGGCATAATGCGGTTTTGCCTGCACCAATATCGCCGGACAAAAGCAAGCAGTCCCCAACTTGCAAAACCGGTGCCAGTTTCAGGCCTAGCGCCGTCGTTGCGTTGTCATCGGGCAGAAAGATGGTGAATATCGACATTCGCCAAGACTATGATCTTGGGCTGTGCCTGCAAGTCAAATCATGCCTTGGCGGTTAGCAATGCGTCATCACGCTGTGTCAGTTTGCGAATTGTCGGTTTCATCGGCGCCTCGAACGTAAAGCGCATCAACGTCATGCCACCAGCGATAGGGTCCGCCTTGCAAGTGATTTGCCGACCATCGTCCATGATTGCGGTGTCTGACCAGGTTTTACGGAGGCCGATCTGTGACGAAAACTCTCTTAGATTTGTCCAGATGCGGGTGGGTGTGCAGCGATCCTGCCACTTTCGCAATTCGACACGCAGGTCATATTGCATCAGACCGTTCGTTAAATCGGTGCCCCACAATTCACAATAAGCCGTATTCGCCAAGACAAGGTTGCCACTATTTGAAAAGACGGCAACAGCATCATTCAGATGATCCAGAACTGCTTGGCTGGTTTCAATCTCTGACCGGAAACGACGGGTAAGTGATACCTCTGCGCTGATATCTTCAAAGAGCAATGCGAATGCTCCGTCTGGATGTGGGCGACCAGTGACGCGGAAAGTTTGGCCGTCTGGAAGGTTCCAGTTTTCGGAATATGTGCCGTTTTTGGCTGCCTGTTCCATGGCGCTAAACTGCTCGCGCCAAGACGCATAATTCTTTGGCTCTGGCAACATGCGAGAGTCCCGAAGACGGTCAAGAATTGAATCAAGTGTTGGGCGACCAGATAAGAATTCGAAATTCAAGTCGGTCATATCCAAAAGCGCGGGATTGAATGTGGCCAACTGCCGTTTGCGATCAAAAATCGCAAGCCCGATCGAAAGCTGGGCAAATGTCTGGCTGAGGGTTTGCATGAATTTCCGTTGCGCAAGCTCAGCTCGGACTGCTGCATTTGCATCGGAAGCATAATGAAATGCCCCGGCAGCAGTGCGTGTCGTTGCGATGTCGAACCAGCGCGGAGCGTCGTCGTCATTGGTTTGGATTGAACACCGTTTTGGGGTGCTCGCGGGTGTTGGGTCGAGATCGCAATCGCTAAACAGAGGGGTCGATGCCAAGCAGGGTGTACTATGTTCCTGACTGGCACATGCATCTGCAAGATTGAGATAGGCGTCATTTGCCCATGCAAGTTGGCCGTTTTCATCAAAACGCCACATCATCGTGGGTGCACAACGCACAACGTCACGAAGGCTGTTCAGCTCGGCATTTTCTGCTTTCAAACAAATCGCATCAATCAGGGCATCCGATGTGTCAGTCTTGCTTGAAATTGCCAGGGTAAGCTGAGTGTCAACCTGACTGATCTGAAGTTCGGTATTGGTCCAATCCGCGGCTTCAACGGTGAAAAGATCTGATGTCTGGCCCATCTGTTCAGATAATGCCGGAAAGGATTGCGTTAGAAAGTCGATCAATTCATCGCGATTTGCGTCTGCGAGGTTGACCCGTGACAGCAGCGCGGATGCCCCGGCGGTTGTGTCGACTATTTCGTCGCCCGATAACAGAAACACAATCGGGGCGTGCTTTTGGTTTTGATCCGTTGATAGAGGTACAGAGCGCCCGCCAAAAACCATCGCCCAAAAACATGATGTTACGATGACCGCGCAAACGACAGCCAACCCTAATTCAAACAGTCCCAATGACATAACTTTGCCGTCCCTTCGTGCCCCAGCCATAATCTGCGGCACGAAGGTTAATGTTGCGTTAAGCAGGTTTTAATAAAATTCAAAGGGCTGGTTGTCACCAAGCGCCTGGCGCGTTTCTTGATCTTGTTTTGGGCGCGGCCAGATTACATCGATCGTCGCGCCACCGGTCCCGTAAACTTGTTTCGGGGCGTTCCGAAACAACAGGCGTGCGCCCGAACGTTCCAGCAGAGTTTTCGCAATAAACATTCCAAGACCCATGCCGGAATAGCCCGGTCTTTTTTGCAGGTCTGACATCGCGCTGCGGCGCCTGACGAATGGATCCCCGATCCGGCCAAGCACACTGTTGGGGAAACCAGCGCCGTCGTCTTGGATTTGGACGCGCATTTCAGTTGCTGTCCAACTGATTGTGATGTCGACCTGGCTATGTGCAAAATCGACGGCATTTTGAATGAGGTTGCGTAATCCGTGTACAATCTCTGGCCTGCGCGGAACAATCGGATGATCGGGTGAATCTTTTTCCTCGGGCCCAATATGATAGGCGATCGTTTTGCCGCGGTCGGCATGGGGTTCAGCGGCCTCTTTCACTAATGCCTCTATTGGGGCGTCACGGATCTGAAGGTCATCTTTTCCGGCACGCCCCATTGATTGCAAAATCTCACGACATCGCGCTGCTTGGGTGTGAATCAAGTCTATGTCCTCGACCAGATCGGGGTCTTTTGCGAGTTCGTCGCGCATCTCTCCGCTGACCAGCATAATGGTGGCAAGCGGCGTGCCCAATTCATGCGCAGTCGCTGCGACAACGCCACCTAAATCGGTTAGTTTCTGTTCGCGCGACAGGGCGAGTTGCGTGGCAAGAAGCGCCTCTCCCATATTGTGCATTTCTGTTGTGACCTGACGGGCATAAATCGCCAGAAATACAACGCCAATCACAAGAGCCAACCAAAACCCGAACTGGAACAACCCTGGCAGCACCAGTGTCTGACCTGATGCAGACACGAGTGGTAGGCTGAATTGACTTAGCAGTGATGTCAAAATGATAGCTGCTCCACCCAACATCACAGTGCTGCTGAGGTGCAGAACTGTTGCCGCGATCGTGACGGGTGCCAGTAACAATAGTGCAAACGGATTATTCAATCCGCCCGTCAATCCGAGCAGAACGCTTAGCTGAACGATGTCAAAGACCAGCAGTAAAAATGCCTCTTTTTCCCGCAAACGCTTATTTTCGGGAAACACGACACCGATAATCAAGTTCACGATGACAGACGCACCAACAGCCATGGCAGCCCAGCCAATTTCGAGCTGAAGCTCAAATATCCGAACAGCCACGATAAGCGCTATGGTTTGACCCAGAATGGCAAACCACCTTAGCGACACCAACGTGCGCAGACGAACCCAGTTGCTTCGCTGGCGTTCTTGGAACATTTCGAATTCGACACCGGACATCACGGACCCTTGACTGCGACATGCTGTTCCATAGTTAGTTCGTATAAGATGGTTCATCAATGCGACCAAACGGAAGGACGTGTAATGTCAAAAATGATCGCGATTGGCGCAGCGGTATCAGTCGCAGCATTGGTGGGCGGCACGTTTGCTGTGATTCAAATGAACACACCCACGCTTGCGGACTGTGGGTCATCGGCTGTTGGTGGTGGTGCGATTGGCGGCCCGTTCGAGCTGATCAATGATGAAGGCGCGACCGTCACAGATTTGGATGTCATCACTGAACCCACACTTATCTATTTTGGATATACGTTCTGTCCTGATGTTTGCCCGTTAGATATGGCGCGCAATGCCGCCGCTGTTGATATTCTGGCTGAACGCGGAATTGATGCGACGCCCGTGTTCATTACGATTGATCCAGCGCGCGATACAGTTGAAGTTGTGCGGGACTATGCCGATAATTTTCACCCCAAGGCGATTGGCCTAACGGGATCGGATGCGCAGGTCGCGACAGCATCTCAAGCGTATAAAACCTTTTATGCCAAGGCCGACGACGATCCCGAATATTACCTGATGCAGCATTCCAACTTTAGCTATCTCACATTGCCTGAGGTTGGATTTGTCGAATTTTTCCGCCAAGCTGACAGTCCGGAAAAGGTGGCAGACACGGTTGCCTGTTTTGCTGCGGCAACGTGACGAGTTGACCAGCCACCGCGCAAAGCTAAATCAGGGGTAACCAAGCAGGAGAAATGTTGCGATGGACACGGCAAATCTGAATATCGGCGACGACCCGTCCCTTCTATTGCTGGACGACGACGAAGCGTTCTTGAAACGGCTGGCAAAAGCGATGGAAAAGCGTGGCTTTTCTGTCGAAACCGCAGGCTCAGTTGCCGCGGGAAAAGCGATCGCGACAGCGCGGCCACCGGCCTATGCGGTTTGCGATCTGCGCTTGGGTGATGGAAACGGTCTTGATGTCGTGGAAATGTTGCGTGAACGGCGCCCGGATGCGCGTATCGTTGTATTAACTGGTTATGGTGCCATCGCGACGGCTGTTGCCGCGGTAAAAATCGGGGCGACCGACTACCTCGCGAAACCCGCGGACGCGACTGACATTACAAACGCGCTTTTGGATCATGAAGGCGAATTGCCCGCACCGCCAGAAAACCCGATGAGCGCAGACCGCGTGCGCTGGGAGCATATCCAGCGCGTTTTCGAGATGTGTGACCGCAACGTATCTGAAACGGCCCGTCGATTGAGTATGCACCGTCGGACGCTACAACGCATTTTGGCCAAACGAAGCCCTCGCTAGGCTTGGCTAAGTAACCAGCGGCGAAAGGTTCTGACTTTTGCGCTGGGCACACCGCCAAGGGTGGTGATGTAGTAACCCAGACCTTCCCGTCTTTCTTGTCCAACGGCAACAAGACGCCCTTGTTCTATGTCGTCCTGCACCAATGCGCGCGACACAACGGACATACCCGCACCCGCACGTACCGCCGCAAGCACCATATTGAGATTGGGCAATTCCTTGAGTTGGCAACACGCAAGATCAAGGCCATTTTCAACCGCCCACTTTCGATGCACCTGATGCACTTTTTCAAACAACCAAGGTAGATCTTGAAGGTCCGCAAACGTCTTGGACTTGCGGCCTTTTAATAACGACGGGGCCGACACGATCACAAAGTCAGCTGAAACAAGAAAGGTGGCTTCCACTCCAGGCCAATCGCCTGTGCCGTACCGAATGGCCAAATCAAATCCGTCGCGGCGCAGGTCGGTCACAGCGTTATCAGGCGTAATCGAAACCGTGATCTCGGGGTGTTTCTCCCAAAAATCACACAATCGCGACATCAGCCAATTGTCGGCAAAGCTTGGGGTGACCGTTATCTTAAGCGGGCTTTCGGCAGAATCTTGGGCGATCTGACGAACGCCGTTGATGACTTGACCAAACCCTTCCGTCAGATCCATAGCCAGCCGAGCACCGGCATCTGTCAATGCCATGCCCTTGCCTGCACGGTTCAAAAGAGGTGTGGCCAGATATGATTCCAAGGCTCGAACATGTTGGGCGATGGCGGCATGGGTCACGTTCAATTCGCGTGCAGCGGCACTGAACGATCCGGCCCGCGCGGCAACCTCGAACGCCCGCAACGCGGGTAGAGACGGGATGTCACGCCAATCCATATGATACCTCAACTATCATATTGTCATTCTTCCTGATTAGCTTCTGAAGATCAATCACAGTAAACATAGGGCATCAACTTAACCCAAGCATCGAAAGGTTATAGCCATGCTTACAATATTTTCAGATATGTTCAAAACCGCAACACGGTCTGATTGGGATGCACCGATCAACTGGAAACTTGAACAGCCGCGCAAATCATCTTCACAGCAGCGACGTGAGGCAGAGGAATGGCGCCGCCGCGCATTACGCGACGTCGGGATGCTTTAACCCAGCAACAGCTTTTTACGGATGCGCGTAACAGGCGTGCCATCGTGCAGCGGCAGGTTTGGGATTTCGGCATAGTCCGTGAACCCAAGCCCGTCGTAATATTTCAGACCACCCACATTATCGGCGCGGATCGTCGCGTCGATAGTTTTGACACCTGCATCGCGCGCCGCGAATTTGGTGGCGGAAAACAGCTTTTGCCCGATCCCCATCTTGCCACGGTCAAGACCAACAAAAGTGGCGATCACGGCCCAGCCATCTGGCATCGAATCATCATCAGTTGCCCAGCCAAGATACTGAAACCCAGACAGCCGCCCGTTTGAAATCGCGACATGCGAGCAGACTAAATCGGATCGATTGATGCAGTGATGCCGCATTTTTTCAACGTCATATGGCACTTGATTTGCAGTCGTGCCGCCAGCCGCAATGATCTCGTTTATCAACGTCGTCATCTGAGGCGCATCCCCAGCAACCGCTGGGCGCACACGGGTGTTGAGCATAATCATAGTTTTTCCAATAATTCAGCATGTCTGGCAGTGAAATCATTGCGAACCTGCACAGGCGGACGCAGCCGGATTTCGAGCGATTTGGCCATATCAGGGTCGATTTTGCCAAAAAACTTATCCGCTTCGGCGGTGGTGAACCCGGCGATCTGAACCGCCTCTAGCCACGCTGAAATCTTATCTGCTTTTTTTATCTGCTTTTTCACGGCAACAGGGATTTGCGCAGGCAGGCCAAAGCGGATGTGGATCGCAGCCATTAACCGATCATCCAGCACCTCGTACCCCGGCCCAACAGCGTTTTTCACAGGGCTGATCATATCGCCGATCACATATTCGGGCGCGTCATGCAGCAATGCCGCCAACTGCCATTTCACGGGCGCGTTCGGGTTCATTGCTATGAAAATATCTGTCACCAACAGCGAATGTTCGGCCACCGAATACGCGTAATCACCTATCGTTTGTCCATTCCAACGCGCCACAAACGCAAGGCCGTGCGCGATGTCCTCGACCTCGATGTCCATTGGGGTGGGGTCCAGCAGATCAAGCCTGCGGCCCGATAACATACGTTGCCATGCGCGTGGTTGCTTCAACTGTGACCTCGTGACCATTGTCGTATGGGGGTTGCGGTGCTAAATGCGCATCAACCAGATGAAAAGGATGTGCCGAACATGGCAACAGATTACATTGTAAAAGATATCGCACTCGCTGGCTTTGGCCGCAAGGAGCTCGACATTGCTGAAACTGAAATGCCGGGCCTGATGGCGCTGCGTAGCGAATTTGGTGAGAGCAAACCGCTGAAAGGCGCGCGCATTGTTGGGTCGCTTCACATGACGATCCAGACTGCTGTTTTGATCGAAACACTCGTGGCGCTGGGTGCTGATGTGCGCTGGGCGTCTTGCAACATCTTCTCGACCCAAGACCACGCTGCCGCGGCGATTGCGGAATCAGGTGTGCCTGTGTTCGCGATCAAGGGTCAGTCGTTGGAAGAGCATTGGGATTACCTTGATAAATCTTTTGCATTCCCTGAGGGCGCGAACCTGATCCTTGATGATGGTGGCGACGCGACATTGTACGTGTTGCTTGGTGCCCGCATGGAAGCGGGCGAAGACGTGCTGTCGGTTCCGTCCTCTGAGGAAGAAACCGTCATTAAGGCGCAAATCCAGAAACGCATGGCCGAAACACCCGGTTGGTTTGCAAAAACCAAGGCGGCGATCTTGGGCGTGTCAGAGGAAACGACGACTGGTGTGCATCGCTTGTATGATCTGCACAAGAATGGCCAGCTGCCGTTCCCCGCAATCAACGTGAATGACAGTGTGACCAAGTCGAAGTTCGATAATAAATATGGCTGTAAAGAATCCCTCGTTGATGGCATCCGCCGCGCGACCGACACGATGATGGCTGGTAAGGTCGCAGTTGTGATGGGTTACGGCGATGTGGGCAAAGGATCTGCTGCGTCGCTGTCTGGCGCGGGCGCCCGTGTGATCGTGACCGAAGTTGACCCGATTTGCGCGTTGCAGGCGGCGATGGATGGCTTCCAGGTCACAACGCTTGAAGATGTCGTTGCGACGGCCGACATCTTTGTTACCACGACAGGCAACAAGGACGTGATCCGCATCGAGCATATGCGCGAGATGAAGGACATGGCGATTGTTGGCAACATCGGCCACTTCGACAATGAAATCCAGGTGGCGTCCTTGAAGAACCACAAATGGACCAACATCAAAGAACAGGTCGACATGATCGAGATGCCAAACGGCAACCGCTTGATCCTGCTGTCGGAGGGTCGTTTGCTGAACCTTGGTAATGCAACGGGCCACCCGTCATTTGTGATGTCTGCATCGTTCACCAATCAGGTCTTGGCGCAGATCGAACTGTGGACCAAAGGCGACGAATATCAGCCCGGCGTTTACATCCTGCCCAAACATCTGGATGAAAAGGTCGCGCGTCTGCATCTGGACCGGATCGGTGTGAAGCTGTCGACGCTGGACAAAGAACAGGCCGATTACATTGGCGTCACCGTCGATGGCCCGTTCAAGCCAGAGCATTACCGCTACTAAATTGGCGGAAGAACCCAAAAATCCCAGAAAGCGCGTCAGCATCGTTGGCGTGCTTTTTCGTTTGGTGTTTGCGGGTATTCTTTGGGCAATTGTATGGGGTGCCATCAATCCTGATCGTGCAATTCCACCCGGGTGGAACCCACTTGCGCCGTTGGACGTGAACGAACCTGTTACGCTATTTACCAACTGGCGACTTGAAAGCGCGTTGGATGATCCAGAAGCATGCATCGCCGCGCTTACCACCGCCGGTCGTTTTGATGTGATGGAAAATTTCGAGGCATCAAATCAGTGCCATATCAGGCCGAGGGTTGATCTTGCAGGTGTGGGTCAGGCGCGGATCAATGCGGTCGAAACAACGTGTGCCATCGCGCTGCGCACTGCGATGTGGGAAAAACATAGCTTGCAGCCAGCCGCAGCCGAAATTCTGGATACCACTGTCACAGGCATTGACCACATCGGCAGCTATAATTGCCGTCAAATCCGCACGACATCAGGCAGCACTGGTCGTATGAGCACCCATGCCACGGCTGAAGCCATCGACATCGCTGGTTTTCGATTTTCGGATGGTAGCCAATCCAAGCTGATAAATGACTGGGATACGGGCACTCCGCATGCGAAGTTTTTGCGCGCCGCACGCGACGGGGCGTGTGATTGGTTTCAGCTAACTTTATCACCTGATTACAATCGTTTACACGCTGATCATTTTCACCTCCAATCGCGTGGTTGGGGATCTTGCCGCTAAAAATCTGGCAAAATGCAGCGTGAACAGAAACATTCCCCGTAAATTTTCTTTACCAATCGGAGGTTTGCACACTACCATCCGCCCAAGCGTGAGTTGAATTGCTTGCGCATCATGCGGCCAAAAGCGCCAGTATAACCAAGATGGGGACATACCGATGGGTAAGAGAGACGAGTGGATCGAGAAATACGCTGACGATCTGAAAACAAAGTGCAACATGACACCTGACATGGATTTGCTGACCAAGGTCACAATCGGTTGTGGTCCTGCGATTTATAACAAAGACGCGCAAACAGTTGCTGGCGGTCAAGCATCCGAGCTTGAGACCGTGAAAAACAACTACCTGATGAAAAAGCTTGGTCTGTCAGACGGTCCAGAGCTTATGGATGCGATCAACAAAGTGATCGAAATCTACGGTAAGTCCGAGCGTAACAAATACCGTGCAGTCGTTTATTACATGCTCTGCAAGCATTTCGGCAAAGAGTCTGTTTACGGCTAAGCCTACAAAAAATTCTGATTGGAAGCGCGCGCTTTGATTACCAAGGCGCGCGTTTTGCGTTTTACATGATGGTAAGCACGGCACCGATTACCGTTGCGGCGATAATCGCATACCCACTGTCGATGATGGCAAGCTTCCACGGACGGTTTGAATATCCCGTGTTTACAAAAATCCACGGGCTGATGAAAAACGCCCCGATACCAAAACCGGAAATCACGCCTTTGCTTAACCCTTCGATGTCGGACAAAGCGAATGTATGGCGCATCATGCCGGCCACCAATACGATCATGATAAATGACACAATATACGGGACGGGCCCATCATTTACGGGTTTTCCGTCTGGTCCGACCTCAATACTTGCGGCTGCCATCCACGGTTTAGAAAGCACCATGTAGTAAATGGCACCTGCTGCAAATGCCGCTACTGCGGCCACAATAACGGAAAGCAATCCCATCTGTTTCCCTCCTATTTGGGTATATTCTGGATGGGTCTACTATGCGGGATGTCTGTGAATTCGCCTAGGGTTTTGTGTTGCCCATATCGCAGACTAAGTTCCATTCCGCGTCCGTTACAGGCTGCACCGATAGTCTGCTGCTTTTGACCAAGGCCATTTCTGCCAGTTCATAGGTTTCTTTGATCTGTGCCAAACTGACCGGTTGAACGAACGGACGCACAGCGCGCACATCAACACATTCCCAGCGGGCATCGTCAGTTGTGCTATCTGGGTGGGCGGCGGCAATAATTTCGACGATGCCAACAATCTCAAGCCCAGAACGAGAGTGGTAGAAAAAGCCAAGATCGCCAACTTCCATGTCACGCATGAAATTACGGGCTTGGTAATTGCGAACGCCGTCCCATTCTTCGCCAGCGTCGCCTTTGGCAACCAATGCGTCCCAGCCAAAAACATCAGGCTCGGATTTGAACAGCCATTTTGCCATTAGCCAATCACCTTGTTCCATTCAGTGATCGTCGCAGAGGCGAACAATCCCGCAGCCTTGTAAGGATCATTGTCGGCCCATGATTGCGCGGCGGCCATATCGGTCACATCTAGAATGATCAGGCTGCCCGACATCACACCGTCACTGTTCAAAAGCGGGCCTGCCATTTCGACAACACCAGTGTCCTTGATATAGGCCAAATGCGCATCGCGGTTGGCTTTGCGAACTTCAAGGTGGTCAGGTTTGTCATGACACATCAGGGCAACACGCATTTTATTCTTCCTTTAGGGGACGTGACAGAAGCGACATCAGCGCAGTTTTCACGTCAGTTTTGTTTGTGGTCAGGTTGGCCACCACATCGCAGATTGGCAAGTCGATGTCGCGTGCTTTTGCAAGTTGCTGAACGGCCTTTGCCGTGGCGGCGCCTTCGACAGTTGTGGAATTGTCAAACGCTTCACCTGATCCTATCGACAGGCCAAGCTGGTAATTGCGTGACTTATCAGACGTGCAGGTCAGCGCCAGATCGCCAAAGCCCGACAAACCATGCAGCGTCGCTGGCGCAGCACCAAGCGTTGTTGCCAAGCGCAGCATTTCTGCAAAACCACGGGTGATCAGTGCGGCCCGTGCGCTTTCCCCCAGACCTGCGCCCATGCAAACGCCACAGGCAATCGCCATGACATTTTTCAGTGCACCACCCAGCTCTGCGCCGATGGTATCCGTGGTGCGATACAGTCGCAGGGTTTGTGTCGATAGCGCCGTTTGCAAACTGTCGTCATCCACGTCGCTTGCAAGGGTCAACGCTGTCGGTAGGCCTTGCGCAATATCAATAGCAAAGCTGGGACCAGTCAGAATAGCGGCTTGTGCGCCGGGCACCGTTTTGCGGATCGTGTCGACTGGACCTGTCATGGTTGTCAGATCAATGCCCTTACAACACGCCACAAGGGTTTTCCCCGCAAAGCCCCCCGCATTGTCCGTCAAAAATTGACGAAGCGTTTGAGCAGGCGTTGCCAGCAAGATGACGTCTGCGGCAAATAATTCCGACAGATCGTTGGTAGGGGTCACACCTTTTGGCAACGGCACACCCGCAAGACGCGGGTTCGTCGCGGTTGAGATCATTGTGGCAACAGCGTCCGGGTCACGTGCCCAAAGCGTTACGTTTTTTCCATCTAATGCAAGGGCCACAGCCAATGCTGTTCCGAATGCACCGCCACCTGCGACCGCGATCTTCATGCCTTTGCTCCCTTTTTCCCAGACCCAAGCATGGGCGCTGCCGTTTGATCCAACGGCCAACGTGGACGGGCCGACAATGTCATGTCGTCGGTTTCCCCATGCGCAAACCGTTCTAGCCCAGCATAGGCGATCATCGCAGCATTATCTGTGCAAAGCGCAAGTGGAGGCGCCACAAACGTAACACCTAATTCGTCACACATCTTCGTTAGTCGCGTGCGGATCGCTGTGTTTGCGGCCACACCACCTGCAACGGCAAGCGTGGGGTTCGCAGGATTCAGTTCCATGTATTCTTTCAAGGCCCACCGCGATTTGTGGTCGACAATGTCCGCAACAGCAGTCTGAAAGCCCGCGCTTAAATCGGATTGATCTTGCGTCGTTAGCCCACCTTGATCTGCAATAACGGCATCTCTTGCGCGGATCATCGCAGTTTTCAGGCCCGAGAATGACATGTTTGCATTGGGTTCGCGCAAAAGTGGGCGTGGTAATTTGAAACGTGTGGGATCACCCGTTTCAGCCGCCTTTTGAACCGAGGGTCCACCTGGTTGCGGAAGGCCAAGAATACGCGCGGTTTTATCAAATGCTTCGCCCGGTGCATCATCAATGGTGCCGCCGATGCGCGTATAATCATTGTGTGATCTTACGAGTAAGAATTGGCAATGTCCGCCTGAAACCAGCAGCATCAAATAAGGATATGTCACGGCATCGGTCAGACGTGGTGTCAATGCATGGCCTGCCAAATGGTTGACGCCAATCAACGGTAAACCTGCCGCGGCACAAATCCCTTTGGCCAGCATCACGCCAGACACGACGCCCCCGATCAAGCCGGGCCCTGCGGTCACGGCGACACCGTCAATATCGGATAACCCCTGACCGGCATCATCCAAGGCCTGGGTTACGCAGACATCCAATTTTTCTACATGTGCACGTGCCGCGATTTCAGGCACGACACCGCCGAATTCAGCGTGCAGCGCAGTTTGCCCGTACACAACGGACGACAAAACAGTGACTTCGTTGCGGTCTTGTTGCACCACAGCGGCGGCTGTGTCGTCGCAGCTGCTTTCAATGCCAAGGATTGTCAGGGTCATGGGTGGTTCCGGTTGCGGTTTGTCATAAGGCAGGTAACACTTGGTCTAGTTTCTAACAATGGCGTGCATATGCAACCCACTCTCCTCATCACACGGCCAGAACCCGGTGGGGCGCGATTTGCGCAGGCATTTAGCGATATAAATATTATCTTGTCCCCGTTGCAAAAGGTGACGCCACTTGATGCAACCTGCAATGCGCAGGGGGTGATTTTTACATCGGAAAATGGCGTGGCGCAGGCATCGCGCCTTGGCATTACGTCGGGGCCAGCATGGTGTGTCGGAAATCGCACGATGCAAGCAGCCCAGAATGTCGGGTTTGATGCGATTTCAGCAAATGGCGATGCCGAAGATCTACTGCGATTATTGTTGGCCGATCCGCCTGATATTTCAGTCGCTCATATACGTGGGGGTGAATCACGCGGTGATGTGGGCCCACGACTGCGTGCAGCGGGCGTCGACTGCGTGGATTGCGTGGCATACGAACAATCGCCGATGGCATTAACACCTAAGGCCGTGGCAGCGATTAAGGGGGCAGAACCGGTTATCATTCCCCTGTTCTCTCCCCGTGCTGCGCATTTATTATTGGAGCAGATAACGATTGGTCCAAATATCAGATTTGTCGCAATCAGCCAGAATGTGGCCGAGGTCGTTTCGGGTCTTAATTGCCTTGTGGCTGAAAGACCGAATGGGATTGCAATGATTGATGCAACCCAAAGGGCATTGGCGGCGTTGTAACCTTGCGGAACGCTGCTTGAGGGTTGGTAGGTCGCGATATACGATAGACGAAGGTTCGCAGGGACCAAAGACGCAAGAAAGGGTTTGCACGTGGCAAAACAAACGGCCAAGGGTCGCAAGACATCTCCGAAACCCAAGCCAAAGGCGGCTCCAAAGGTAGAAGAAGCGCAAGTTGTTGAACCAACGCTTGCGGATGACCCAACTCCTGACATGGATGACGCCCCGTTGCAGGACACCCCATCCGATAAACCTGTTGAGCCAGAAACGGCTGTGGCGGAAGAATCTACTCAACCACCTGTTCTAGCGACCGAAAATCGTGGGTCTATTGGCCCTGCTATCGTTGTTGGGCTGATTGCTGGCGCGATAGGATTTGGTGCTGCTTATTTCATTTTACCCAAACCTGACACAACGCTGCCTGCAAAAATCACGGCCCAATCGGCCGAGATCAACGCTTTGCGGGACCAGATCGCTGCGATACCCGCGCCTGATTTTTCGGCAGTTCAAGCTCAAATGAAGCAGTCTGACGATGCCTTGGGCGGGCGAATCGAGACGCTTGAGTCTCGCCTTGATGATCTAAGCAGTCGCGCAGGCGACAGCGGATCTGTTGCAACAGCCGCCTATGAAGCAGAGTTGGATGCTTTGAAGGCCGAGATGGAAAACCTGCGCGGAACAGCAGTGGCCGAGCTTGAAGCCGCACGTGAACAAGCCGCCTCAATCGAGCAAAACGCCGAAGCAGCCGCACGTGCCGCCGCAGGTCGCGCAGCCTTGGCGCGTGTGCAAACCGGAATGGAAACAGGCGCACCGTTGGGTGAAGCCTTGGATGACCTGGCTGCCGCGCTTCAATCGGATGTGCCACCAGCATTGGCGGCAGTGCGTGATGGCACGCCAACGCTCGCATCGCTACAATCTGATTTCCCACCGCTTGCACGCCTTGCATTGGGGACGGCCCGCGCCGAGGGTGTGTCGGGCGAAGCAGAGGGTGGTTTTGCCAGCTTCCTGCGCAATCAATTTGATGTGCGATCTGTTGCGCCAAAGGATGGGGATACAGCAGACGCTGTTCTGTCCCGTGCCGAAGCAAATCTGCGCAACGGTCGTTTGACAGACACACTGTCTGAAATCGGTGCATTACCAGAAGTGGTCCGTGCCGAATTGACCGATTGGGTAGCCTTGGCAGAGGCGCGCGCCGATGCGCTTGCGGCTGCGGCAACCCTGTCTTCATCTCTTAACGATAATTAAAGGCGACATACGATGTTATTGTCATTGATCAAAATTCTGTTGTTTGTTGCTGTCGTGATGGCGTTGACGTTTGGTGCCACCCTTTTGATGGACGTGTCTGGTGGCGCGACAATCGCGATCGCGGGCGTCGAACTTTCTCTTTCGCCACTGCAATTAACCTTCGCATTTGTGGCGTTAGTGGTTCTTGTCTGGCTTGGCCTTAAATTGATGAAATTCCTTGTCGCGGCGTTCCGATTTCTTAATGGGGATGAAACGGCGATTTCGCGCTACTTTGATCGCAATCGGGAACGCAAAGGTTTTGAAGCTTTGTCTGAGGGCATGATGGCGCTTGCGTCTGGTGAAGGTCATCTTGCTATGACCAAGGCCCAGCGCGCTGAAAAATTGCTGAAACAACCGCAGCTGACGAACCTTTTGACAGCCCAAGCCGCCGAGATGACTGGCGACAAACGCACAGCTGAAGCGACCTATAAAAAGCTGTTGGCCGATGACAAAACACGGTTCGTCGGCGTTCGTGGGATCATGAAACAGAAACTGGAAGCAGGTGATACCGATACCGCGCTAAAACTGGCGGAAAAGGCATTTGCGATTAAGCCAAAGCATGAAGATACGCAAAACGTTCTGTTAAAACTTCAGGCTGAAAAGTCTGATTGGAAGGGTGCCCGCGCAACTCTTGGTGCAAAACTGAAGTCTGGTTCGCTTCCGCGTGATGTGCACAAACGCCGTGACGCGGTTCTGGCATTGTCAGAGGCGCGCGATATTCTGGCTGATGGCAAGGATATCCAAGCGCGAGAGGCTGCGATTGAGGCAAACCGGCTTTCGCCCGACCTAATCCCGGCCGCTATCATGGCAGCCGAAGGGTACATGGCCCAGGACAATGCACGCTATGCCGCGCGGGTTCTGACAAAAACCTGGTCGGCAAAACCGCATCCTGATTTGGCGGCTGCGTTTGCCAAAATTGTGCCTGACGAAGATGCGCAGTCACGACTTAAGCGGTTCAAAGCATTGACCAAACAACTGCCAGAGCATCCAGAAACCAAAATGCTGCTTGCGGAACTGAATATCGCGGCAGAAGATTTTCCTGCTGCGAAACGGGCGCTGGGCGACCTGGTTGAGTCTGATCCAACTGCGCGTAGTCTGACATTGATGGCGGCAGTCGAACGCGGCCAAGGCGCCGAAGATGTTGTTGTGCGTGGTTGGTTGACCCGTGCACTCACCGCGCCGCGGGGACCACAGTGGATTTGTGACAACTGCCAACATATTCACCCAACTTGGGCTGCGACATGCGATAACTGCGGGTCTTTTGATACGCTGTCTTGGTCGACGCCGCCGGTGTCAGATGTCGCCATGCCGGTTGGAACGGAGATGCTTCCGCTGATCGTCGGCGAACCCGACAAAGCGATTGATATTGTCGATGTTGAGGTGATTGATCCGAAACCTGAAGATTAGGGTCATTGGTGATTTTGTAAAAGTGCGCTAAGCGCGTCGCGGTCAAGCGGTCTGCTTAGCCCAAAGCCCTGCAGAATGTCGCACCCTATCGCGCTTGCGATTTTTGCGTGTTCTTCGGTTTCAATTCCTTCTGCAACAACCTCTGCGTTGGACAGTTTTGCGATTTCTACGATCGCGGCAACGATTTTGCGCTGCGACTTGGAATGGGTAATCGGCATAATCAATGCGCGGTCGATTTTTAGCCGGCTTGGTGCAATTTTCAGAAAACCCAGAATTGATGCATGGCCTGATCCGAAATCGTCAATTTCAAGATCGATTCCGCGCCGTCGGAACATTTCTATGTTGGAGATCAAGGTTGTTTCTTCTGCTTCGAGGAACGCAGTTTCAAGAAGTTCAAAACTCAACCTGCCTTTCGGAATGTTGAGCGATTCAATTTCCTGTTCCAAAACCGGATCCCGCAGCCGTGATGCAGAAACATTGACCGAAACACGATCAAGATGGAGCCCACGTTCATCCCAATCGGCCAAATCAGTTAGGGCGCGTTGTAAAACGCCAGCGTCAATCTGGTTTACCAGACTTCCCATTTCGGCGGCGGGTAAAAACTGGTCAGGTGTCAATAAGCCAAGGGTCGGGGACTGCCAGCGAACCAGCGTTTCAACCCCCACAATACGGCGCGATTTTGCGCAGTACTGCGGTTGGTAAACGTTGAAGAATTCGCCCGTTTGAATTCCGGTCACAATATCGCGGTGCAAAAGTCGACGCGAGATTGCTGCGTCTTGCAGATAGGGTTCAAAATGGCGGGCGCAGTCGCGACCATCTTTTTTGGCCTGATAAAGAGCAAGATCGGCGGCAACAAAAGCGGCATTCGGGTTGGATTGCGACGGGTCATGCGCAGCAATCCCAATGCTCATCCCGCAGGTCAGGGTTTCCCCGTGATGGATGACCGGTTGTTTGGCGGCCATTATCAAAGCATGTGCCATCTTGTTCAGGTAGTCATAGGATGGCGCGCCTTCGATAAAGACGACAAATTCATCCCCGCCAATACGCGCCACCAATCCGGCATCGCCAACGATCATTGTGATCGTTCTGGCAATATGCACAAGAACGGTATCACCGGCGGCGTGACCATGCGTGTCATTGATTTCTTTAAAGCGATCAAGATCGATGTGCAGGACGACAAACGCAATATTCTCTGGCATTGTTGCCGCAACAAAACCTGCATGGGTTTCGTCCAGTTTCCGGCGATTGGCGAGACCGGTTAGCGGATCATGTCTGCTTTCAAATTCAAGCCTTGCGCGTGCTTTTTCTAATGCGGCGGTCTTTTCGACGTCCGCTGTGATGTCAATATTCACCCCAAGAAAGCTTGGCCCTTCATTGTTGTGATTGGTCAGAAAAAGCGCACGGCTCCGCACGACCCTTTCCTCACCATCAGGTCTAAGAATTCTGTAGTCGTTTGCGAATTCTGTTTGCGCCGCAACGCATTCCCGTGCGGAATGTAATACGCGGTCAACATCGTCTGGGTGAATGGTGTCTGTCCACGCTTCTTTGGGGCGCACGGTCTGACCGTCATCAATGCCGTAGATTGCGAGCATTTGATCGTCCCAATGCACCAGCTCTTGGTCCAGTTGGTAATGCCATAAACCGATTTTGGAAACTTCCATCGCTAGACGCAAACGTTCAGCGGCCGCCTTATGCTCGGTCTCGATCCGCTTGATATTTGTGATGTTGCTGTCGGTGCCAATGATACGATCAGGGTGTCCGTCCTGATCTCTTAACACCACACGTCCGCGCGAATGGATCCAAATCCAATGCCCGTCGCCATGTTGAAAACGATAATTGTAGTCGACAATGTCAGTCGCGCCGATGTCATGGGCGTGAATTGCGTCTTGAACGCCAGCCAAATCATCTGGATGAATGTGGCTTTGCCAATTTTTCTGAACCTCTTGTCCGTTCTCCCTGTTGATGCCCCGCAGTTGAAACCAATTGTCCGAAACAAAGCGTTCATTTTTGGAATTCCACACTTCCCAAACGGCTTGATCCGCGCATTCGAATGCCGTTTCCCAGCGCATTTCACGATCTTGCAATAGATCAAGGTTGGTCCAGGATTGCATGAACGGGGGTAGGGCAAAAAATACCTGACCAATCCAAGAGTCCTGTTCATCAAACAGCGGTTGAAGCATGCCGTTCAGGGGTTGAGGCCCAATCGTGATGACGCAATGCGACCGCTTGAATGGGCCGGTTTCAACACCTTCGCTGATGTCGACAAAGGGTGTGCCAATCAATCCTTTCACAGCAGTTGGCAGTCGCCGGGCAAGCGAGGCGTTTACAAACGACACATTACCAGACACGTCGACCAATGCGGTCGGCGTATCAATTTTGTCCATCACCGCAATCAAAAGGGTGGGAGACGTTAGATCATATTGCTTGTTCATCGGGAATCCGCACCTTGTTACTGCGGATCGTAAGGCCCGAGAAATAACAATGCGTAAATTCAGATAAGATCGGTTTGGGTTAGGCGGGCCGAAGCGCGGCGGCAATCCCATCGAATTGTGCGCCAAGGGGGTTGGTTTTGCGCCACACCATGCCAACGGTGCGTGACGGAACGGCGCCCTTAAATCGCGCAATATCGACAGTCGCAGACCGTGTTTCGACGGGTACAGCCATTTCGGGCAATAGCGTCACACCCATGCCAGCGCCGACCATCTGGACCAGCGTAGTAAGGGAACTACCGTCCAATCCATCCCACGGGCGTGCGCTTGGGATGCTGCAATAGGCCAAGGCCTGATCACGAAAGCAATGCCCTTCTTCAAGCAGTAACAAGCGCATGTCGCGTAACTGATTGCTCGCCGGGGTTGGATTTCCGGTTTCTGCTATTGGGCGGACCAAGACAAAATCTTCTTCAAACAGGATGGTTTCGGTAAAGCTTGGTTCTTGCAAAGGCAAAGCTAGGATGGCCGCATCAATGACCCCGTCTTGCAGTTCCTGGATCAGACGAGGCGTTGTCGTTTCGCGAACCTGCAATTCTAACGCTGGGTGGGTTTTGCCCAATGTGTGAATCATAGAAGGCAGAAAATAGGGTGCGATTGTCGGTATGACCCCAAGCCGTAAACGGCCAGTCAGCGTATTTTGATTTGAGCGTGCTAACCCCCCTAGGTCATCAACCGCTTGCAAGATCGCGCGTGCCCGAACACTAAATTGTTCCCCCATCGCAGTAAGGCGGACCGCCCGCGCGCTTCTTTCAAATAACGCAGTGCCCACGATTTGTTCCAGTTCCTTGATTTGCATCGAAAGGGCGGGTTGGCTGATGGCGCTATGATCGGCGGCGCGGCCAAAATGTTGATGCCGCGCAAGAGCCTCGAAATATCTCAGGTGTTTAAGGGTAAAATCTGCCATAAGAAAAACTTATCAACCCGATTAGAAGATTCAACTTAAATCAATCGCTTGGGTTTGGTAGGCTAAGCCAAATTTCACATAAATTCGGGAGAGATGACATGGACGGTGTTTGGGAAAATAACGAAGACGACTCAAAGAAATGCCCAGTCTTGGGCGGTGCGCATAGGCACGGCGCCAAGGGGACAACAGCCAATCAGCATTGGTGGCCAAATCAGTTGAGCCTGAAAATGTTGTCGGCAAATACACCCGACACATCCCCGATGGGTGCTGACTTTGACTATGCCGAGGCGTTTAAGACGCTTGATCTGGACGCGGTAAAGGCCGATCTGCACGCGCTGATGACTGACAGCCAAGACTGGTGGCCTGCTGACTATGGGCATTATGGTCCGTTCTTTATCCGTATGGCGTGGCATTCTGCTGGCACGTATCGCGTTGGCGATGGCCGCGGTGGTGCGGGTGCTGGTAACCTGCGTTTTGCCCCGCTGAATTCATGGCCAGATAACGGTAACCTTGATAAAGCCCGCCGCCTGTTGTGGCCGATCAAAGCAAAATATGGAGCAGCATTGTCGTGGGCTGATCTGATGATCCTGACGGGCAACATTGCGCTCGAATCGATGGGCTTCAAGACATTTGGTTTCGCCGGTGGGCGCGCGGATATTTTTGAACCGGAAGAAGACATCTACTGGGGTCCTGAAACCGAATGGCTGGAAGACGAACGCTACACCGATCCTCGTGAATTGGTTGGCGTTCTGGGCGCTGTTCAGATGGGGCTTATCTATGTGAACCCAGAGGGACCGAACGGAACACCTGATCCATTGGCATCTGCGCGTGACATTCGCGAAACATTCGCCCGTATGGCAATGAACGACGAAGAAACTGTCGCACTCGCCGCTGGTGGCCACACATTCGGTAAGGGCCATGGCGCTGCATCTGCGGACGATTATGTCGGTGCAGAACCGGAAGGCGCCAGCATTGAAGAGCAAGGGTTTGGCTGGGCCAACTCCTACGGCTCTGGCAAAGGTGAACATACGATCACTTCCGGTCTGGAAGGGGCTTGGACAAACAACCCTATTAAATGGGACATGGGCTATTTCGATAACCTGATGAACCACGAATGGGAGCTGGGCACAGGCGCTGGTGGCGCACATCAATGGTATCCCAAAGGCGTTGATGCATCAGTTCCAGATGCGCATGTCGCTGACAAAAAGCATCTGCCAACAATGTTCACAGCAGATATCGCGCTCAAGGAAGACCCGATCTATTTCGAGATTTCCAAGCGTTTCCACGCGAACCCTGATCAATTCGCCGATGCGTTTGCACGTGCTTGGCACAAGCTGACCCACCGCGATATGGGTCCATACGAGCTTGGTTTGGGCAAGGACGTGCCAGCGGAAGCACAGCTATGGCAAGACCCGATCCCTGCGGTCGATCATGATTTGGTGTCTGCTGCAGATGTGGCTGATCTCAAGGTAAAATTGCTGGATTGCGGGTTGTCAGTGTCTGAATTGATCAACACTGCTTGGGCGTCTGCATCTACATTCCGTGGGTCCGACAAGCGTGGTGGTGCCAATGGTGCGCGTGTGCGTCTGATCCCGCAGAAAGACTGGGCTGTGAACCAGCCTGTTGCCCTCGTTGATGCGCTGACCAAATTGGAATCGGTCCAGACAGCATTCAACAATGCTGGCGGCGCGAAAATCTCGCTTGCGGATATTATCGTGCTGGGCGGTGTTGCAGCCGTGGAAAAAGCAGCGACTGATGCGGGCCATCCTGTGAACGTGCCGTTCCACGCGGGCCGCATGGACGCCACGCAAGAGCAAACAGATGTCACTTCTGTTGCGGCGCTTGAGCTGAAGGCCGATCCGTTCCGCAATTATTATCAGTCCAACCTGCTGCGTTCCGCATCAGAGATGATGGTGGACCGTGCGCAATTGATGACACTCACCGCGCCTGAAATGACCGTTCTGGTTGGCGGTATGCGCGTACTTGGTGCTGGTGCAGATGTGCACGGCCAGTTCACAGATAACGTCGGTGTTCTTAGCAACGATTTCTTTGTGAACCTGCTTGATATGGATACCAAGTGGGCGAAAAACGGTGAAACCTTTGTGGGCACTGACAGCAAGGGCGATGTGAAATGGACAGCAACAGAGGTTGACCTGATCTTTGGCTCCAACTCTGTCTTACGCGGCCTGGCCGAAGTTTACGCGGCCGATGATGCCAAAGGCAAATTCGTTGCTGACTTTGTCGCTGCTTGGACAAAGGTTATGGAACTTGATCGTTTCGACCTGAAGTAAATCTGGTTTCGGGCGGCACAAGATGTGCCGCCCGACTTCGTCTTAAAGGATGTTGAACATATCCTTGATCTGTTTGTCCTGATCCGCACTAAGATAGCTAGGGTGATGCGACGCAAGAACCGATTTTGCCCTGACATTTGCACGGTCCCAAGCGGTTTGTGATCCCGCTTCTTCCCATGTGCGCGGCTGTTCGCGGTCTGCCATTTCGGGATAATGATAATCACGTTCCATCGCGGCCAGTGTTTGATCTGCGCCAAGGAAATGGCCGTCGCCCAACACACTTGTGACGATGGCATCATAGCCAAGATTTTCCTCAGTCACCTCGACACCGCGCAAGGTCCGATAGGTCATCGCATGCATGTCGTCGTCCAGAATAAACGCCTCAAAGCTGGCGCCAAGCAAGGCGGCCATCATGCCCGAACTTTCATAGATCAGGTTGCCACCGGCGAGGGCTGCTGCAAGCGATGTCATCCCCTTTTCCACACCGTATTGCGCGTCGATTGCCTTGGCGTCTGTCATGGATGCGGCCACGCCTGACGGCAGACCAAGCCAATTCGACAGTTGTGCCGATGTAGCGTTCATCAATGTGGTTTCCCCACCGCCGCCCGCGAAGGCGCCGCTACGCAGGTCGATAACAAGTGGCCAGTTGGAAAACACCATCGGGAAACCGGGCGCGATGGCGTTGACCATCACAAGGCTCGCCAATGTTTCCGCCAATGATTGCGCCAAGAACCCTGCCAAAGTCGCGGGCGCTGTGGCCCCTGCCTGTGCTGCGGTAATGCAAGACATCGGAATGTTATGTTCGATGCATTTGTAGACGACATCCACCGCGTCCTCGCCAAAACGCATAGGTGAAATCACGGGACTGATGTGGGTTTTCGCAAACGGGCGTTCGCGGAACTTTCCCGCACCCCCTGCTGCGATGTCAAACATCTGCACAATCGGATCGACGGTTTCGGCTAATGTGAATGCTGTCGCCACAGGCTTCGTCGTGTTTTTCATCAGCGCGTAGGCGGTGTTGACATCAAGGTCGATAATTTCGGGGACGTCCGTCGCGATGCAGCAGCGCGTGAACCATGCGACGTTATCCAGCGTGTCTTGCAGCCTTGTGAAATCATGCAGATCGGCAAGCGTACTGGCGCGATACAAACCACTGTCGATATCGAGCGTGTTTACCGCAGCACCACCTGTCCCGAAATAGACCCTATTCCCGCCCACTTCGATGGTTCTGTCGGGGTCGCGACCATGAAGGGGAAAAGTTTTGGCCGCCTTGTCGATCATATCTTCGACCATTGATTTTGGAAAACCGATGCGGCCCTGCCCAAGATCCACCGCGCCTGCGATCATCAAATCATCCCATAACCGATCAGGCACTTCACCCATGCCTAAACCGGACAGTAACCTCAGCGCAGTATCATAGATTTGGACCATATCAGTGTCTGACAATGGGCGATATTGCCCGCCTATTTGACCTGCTGGTGCGGGGTTGGTTTTGGGCGGCGCGGCGCGCATGGCAACACGTGCGCGCCTGCCGCCGGATCGTTTGGGTGCATCTGTCATGGGTCCACCGTCTAGCGCCCCAAGTGATCTGGCAAGAAAACATGCCACGATCCACGAAAACTGAATTATAGATTTCGCTATGGAACAAAATGATCCCCCATTCACATTTCGCGCTGTGCAAAACTTTGTCGCGGCGGTCGAGGCGCAGTCTGTAACACGTGCGGCTCACCGCCTTGGCACCAGCCCATCGTCTGTGTCGCAACAGCTTGCAGCACTCGAGGCATCATTGGGCGCCCGCCTTATCGAACGATCTGCGCGGCAATTTCGTTTGACCCGCGCAGGTGCGTTGTTTCTTGAACCAGCCAAGGCATTGCTGGATGATGTGGGCGCGGCCAAGGCGAGGTTGGTTTTGGCCGACCAAGCCCCGCCACTGTCCCTACGTATTGCTGCGATTGAGGAATTGGACGCGACCGTCACAGCGCCTTGGTTGCTCAAGCTGACGGAGCGTTTCCCGAAGGCCGCACTATCGCTGACCAGCGGTGCAAGCCACGAAAACCACGATGCATTGTCATCGCGCGCCGTGGATATGACGCTTGCTGTGGATACCGTGGCAAAGGTGGACTGGGTTGAACGCCACCCGATTCTGCGCGATCCGTTTATTTTAGTGACGGCCCGCGGGCGTGATTTTGACCCGATCACCCCGATGATCCGCTATGAACAAGAGCTGCCGATCGGCCGTCAGATCGAAGCACATTTGCGGCGCGCAGGCACGACGCCCACTCGCGGGTTTGCGTTTTCGACGAATCAGGCGTTGTTTGCAATGACAGCAGAATTGGAGGGGTGGGCGATTACGACGGCGTTGGCCTATCTCGGCACGCCACTTGCACGCGATCTGGTCACACCGCTTCCGCTGCATCTGCCACGGTTTTCGCGGAGGTTGGAATTGCATGCAAGGGCAGGGGCGTTGGGTGACCTGCCGCAGCTGATCGCAGGTGATTTGCGGGATTGCATTGCAGAGCGGATTCTGCCCGATGCTGCTAGTCGTTTGCCCTTTGCAAAAGATGATATGGACATCATTCAGAATCCCTAAATCTATGATTTCAGGAAAGTGTAGAGGATTGCTTGATAGCCCCTGATCTGGTCCGATAGCGCCAAATCAGGGAGAGCCATCATGAAGACCCAAACTCGTGCAGTTGTCATTGGCGGCGGTATCGCCGGATGTTCCACGCTATATCATCTGACCCAGGAAGGTTGGACCGATGTTGTGCTTGTTGAACGTGACGAGCTTACGTCGGGGACCACATGGCACTCTGCCGCTCAGGTCACGAACTTTGGCATGAACCAAACCATGGTCGGGCTAAAATCACATTCGATCAAACTGTACCAAGAGCTACGTGATGATCCTGATTATCCTGTGCAATACAACCACGGCGATGGTGGTATCCGACTGGCCAATACAGAGGCGCAGATGGATGGCTATCGCCACTTTGCGTCGATGGCGCGCGGTATGGACGTTGAATTCGAAGTGTTGGACGCCGCTGAATGCGCGCGCCGTCATCCGCTGATCTCGACGGATAACCTTTTAGGTGGTCTTTGGGATGGCAACGATGGTGACATTGATCCCGCATCCCTGTGTCAGGCGCTGGCGCGGCGCGCCCGCAAAGCCGGTGCAGAAGTTTACCGCCAGACAGATGTGACTGGCCTGACCCAACACAAAGACGACACATGGACGGTGCACACCAACAAGGGTGATATCGACTGTGAAGTAGTGATTAACGCCTGCGGATACCGCGTGAACGAGGTGGGCGCGATGATGGGTGTGCACCACCCTGTTGCCTCGATGGAACACCAGTATTTCGTCACCGATGAAATCCCCGCAATCACCGAGGCTGGCCACCGCATGCCGCTGCTGCGCTGCCCGATCAGTGACTACTATTGCCGTCAGGAAAAGAATGGCCTGTTGCTTGGGTTCTACGAACAGGACTGTAAGACATGGGGCATGGATGGCATTTCGCCTGACTTCTCCAATGACCTGTGCCCTGATGATCTTGATCGTGTGACTGACGTGCTGGAAGGCGCGTTCGAGCGGATGCCAGCCTTGATGGAAGTAGGTATCAAAAACATCGTCAACGGCCCAATCACCTATACCATCGACGGTGCGCCACTGGTCGGCCCAATCCCTGGCAAGCGGAACGCGTTTTGCATTATTGGCCTGCGCGCGGGCCTTGGCGAAGGTGGCGGTCACGGCTGGATGCTTGCGCAGCAGATTGTGCATGGCGAAGCGTGTTATGACACATGGTGCATCGATCCGCGCCGCTTTGCCGGACATACGAACGTGGAGTTAACGGCGCTAAAGGCGATCGAGGACTATCAGAACGAATTCCGGTTCCATTTTCCGAATGAACATCGCCCCGTGGGTCGCAACGCCAAGACCACATCGCTGACCCCAATTCTGGAAGCCGCTGGCGCGCATTTCACCGTCGTGAACGGTTGGGAGCGCATGGAATATATCAAACCGACCCCGGATTTCCACGTCACCTACGGATTCGGGTTCGACGAAAGCTTTGACACTGTCGCCGCCGATGTAAAAGCAGTGCAAACCGATGTCGCCTTGGCAGAGGTCAACGGATTTAATCGGTTCGAGATCACGGGCGCAGATGCGCAGGGTTTCCTTGACCGCATGATCTGCGGGCGGCTTCAACGAAAGGCGGGCCGCGTCGGGCTGGCCTATTTGCTGAACCACCACGGCAATATCAAAACAGAAGCAACCATTGCCAATATTCCCGCATCTGATCGTGGGCCGGACCGTATTTGGTATGGTTCAGCGGCGGCTGCGGAACTGCATGATATGGACTGGTTGCAGTCGCATATCGGTGACGCAGATGTGCAGATCAAATCGCTCACCAACGATCAGACAATCCTTGTTCTGGCTGGCCCGCGTTCGCGCGAAATCATGCAAAAAGTAAGTCGGGCCGATTGGTCCAAGGCGGCATTCCCTTGGTTGTCCGTGCGCGAATGTTTCATCGGATTTGCACCCGCGACGGTCATGTCGGTCAGCTTTTCTGGTGAAATGGCGTATGAAATCCACGTGCCAAATGCGTCTCTATATAACGCTTATCTGGCGCTTCGTGATGCGGGCGTCGACCATCTGTTCGGGGCAAGTGCGATTGAATCCATGCGTATGGAAAAAGGTTACCTGCATTGGAAGGCAGACCTTTTGACGGAATTTGATCCGTTCGAAACAGGGGTCGGCCGGTTCGTGAATATGGACAAGGACGATTTTGTCGGCAAAGCCGCGTTGGAGAAACGTGTGGCCAACGGACCAGTGGCCGAACGTGTCACGCTTGTTTTGGATAGTACCGATGCGCCAGCCCATGGTGGTGCATCTGTGATGCAGGACGGGCGTGTTGTTGGCACGGTGTCATCTGGCGATTGGGGCCACCGTATTGGCAAAAACCTTGCCTATGCTTTTGTTGAACCTGGCCTAACGGGGCCGATCACGGTTGATGTGTTGGGCAATCATGTTACGGCGCAGATTATTCCAGATGGTCCATACGACCCCGAATATAAATTGGTGCGTGCGTAAATATTAGTGACGGAAATCGGGCGTAGCACCGTATAACCTTGGCGGGTGCAGGTTTTGCGCTAATTATCCGTCAAGGGGATTTTGAATATGCGTTTCTTACGGCGAAGCCTAGTTGGGCTGTTCCTTTTGGCGGTTACACTTGGGCTTTTGGGTGTTGCGGGGTCGATGGTTTACGACGCCGTGCGCGCACAGATGGATGAAGAACCGCGCAATCGCCCTGCTCGCGAACGAGTGTTGACGGTGAACGCCGTGACCGTCGAGATGACCGAAATTACACCACAACTGACAGTGTTTGGTGAAATCATTGCATCACGAAGCCTAGATGTGCGCCCGTCCGCTGGTGGCCGCGTGATAGAGGTGTCACCACGTTTTCTTGACGGTGGCGCGGTGACTGCCGGTGAGGTGCTTATCAAAATTGACCCGACCGATGCACAGACCGCACTGGCCCGTGTTCAAGCGGACGTCAGTGATGCAGATGCCGAGTTGCGGGAAGCGACACGCGGCTTGACACTTGCGCAAGATGAGCTTGATGCTGCGTCCGAACAGGCCCGACTGCGTGATGTTGCGCTGGTGCGCCAGCGTGATTTACAAGAGCGCGGCGTCGGAACAGCGGCAGCGGTTGAAGCCGCCGAACTTGCCGTGTCAGCGGCGGCACAATCTGTTTTGGCGCGACGCCAATCAATCGCACAGGCAGAGGCGCGATTAGACCAAGCTAATTCACGAAAAGCACGGTTGGAAATCGACCTTGCCGAAGCGGATCGGGCAGTTTCAGACACGACAGTCACGGCTACATTTGATGGCATCTTGTCCGATGTAAATTTGGTCGAAGGCGGGCGCGTTTCCCCCAATGAGTTGATTGCACAACTGATTGATCCAACCCAACTTGAGGTCGCATTTCGGGTATCGACGGCCCAATACGCCCGTCTGCTGGACGACAATGGCGGGCTGATCCTATCAGAGGCGACGGTGGCGCTGGATGTGCTTGGCGTCGATCTTTCTTCAAGTGCGCAAATCAGTCGCGAAAGCGCATCGGTGGCCCAAGGGCAAACGGGCCGATTGATATTTGCCAAATTGCAAACGACGCGCGGATTCAGGCCCGGCGATTTTGTAACGCTTTCCGTGAATGAACCTGAATTGCGCCGCGTGGCGCTGGTGCCCGCAACTGCGGTTGATGTTGATAGCACCGTCTTGGTTATCGATGCAGAAGATCGGCTTAGCATCGACGAGGTCAACGTTTTACGTCGCCAAGCAGACCAAGTTATCATCCGCGCCCGCGGGTTGAACGGGGCCGAAATTGTTGCCCAAAGATCCCCAATCCTTGGTGCAGGGATTAAGGTGAACCCCTTGCGCCGTTCGGAAGGCGGTGAAGTTGTCGTCGAAGCGCCCGAAATGGTTACATTAAGCGCGGAAAAGCGGGCCGAACTGATCGCCCGCATCGAAGGTAACAGCCGCATCCCTGCCGCTGCAAAACAACGCATCTTGGGCCAGCTGGAGGCTGACGAAATTCCCGCCGACCTGATGGCGCGGCTGGAAGGGCGGGGGGGCTAAATCATGCGCCAGATCGCTGGATCAACAGGCATTTTGTCTTATTTCGCGCGGCATAAGACAGCCGCGAACCTTCTGCTTGTCGTTTTGATTGTTGCGGGCATTGCCGCCTTTCCTCGGATGCGGGCGCAGTTTTTTCCTGATGTAATCATCGACAGTGTTTCGGTCAGCGTCGCGTGGGATGGTGCGGGCGCAGAAGACGTCGATCGCGCAATTGTTCAGGTACTAGACCCCGTCTTGCTGGGTATCAGTGGTGTCACCGATACCTCATCCACATCCAGCGAAGGTCGCGCCAGCATTCGTATGGAATTTGAGGCTGGCTGGGACATGGCGCGCGCTACTGACGATGTGCAGCAAGCCGTCGATGGTGTTCGCAATCTGCCTTCTGGCGCAGAGGATGCCGAAGTGCGGCGTGGGCGCTGGTCTGACCGCGTGACTGATGTGGTGATCACTGGTCCCGTTGGTGTTGATCAGCTGGCACGATACGCCGACGAAATGATAATCCGGCTATTCGCGGCGGGGGTTACTCAGACAACCGTGCGCGGTGTTGCCGCGACAGAAACCATCGTCGAGGTTCCGTCACTGTCGCTGGTGGAAAATGATATTACGATGTCCCAGATCGCATCTGCAATCGCGGCAGAGGCGGACGCCGATCCTGCGGGTGATGTCGCAGGTACGTCGCGGGTGCGTACCGGCACAGCCAAGCGATCAGCCGAGGATATTTCTTCGATCATTTTGCGCACGAATGACGACAATTCCGTTCTAGCCATCGGTGATGTTGCGGGCATCACGGTGGGTGGGGTCGATCGTGACCGCGCGTATTTCGTGGGTGGCGACAGCGCCATTTCGATCCGCATTGACAGGTCCGACAAAGGTGATGCCATTGATCTTCAGAACCGCGTGCAAGAGGTGGCGGATACGCTTGAACTGACCCTTCCTGCTGGCGTGTCTGTTGATCTGATTCGCACCCGGGCTGAACTGATTACCGGGCGTTTGAACATCTTGCTTGAAAACGGGTTGATGGGCCTTGGGCTGGTGCTTGGGCTATTGTTCTTGTTCTTGAATGCCCGCACTGCGCTTTGGGTTGCGGCGGGGATTCCGGTTGCGATGCTGGCCGCGATTGCGCTGATGTATCTGGCGGGCCTTACGATCAATATGATCTCGTTGTTTGCTTTGATAATCACGCTCGGCATCGTCGTGGATGATGCGATTGTGGTGGGTGAACACGCAGATTATAGGGCGCGCACATTGGGCGAGGATCCAGTTACGGCGGCCGAAAACGCGGCAAAGCGAATGTTTAGCCCCGTCTTTTCAGCGACACTAACAACGATCATCGCATTTTTTGGCTTGGTCGCCATTGGTGGGCGGTTCGGCAGTCTGATTGCGGATATTCCGTTCACGGTGATTGTCGTTCTGGCGGCTAGTCTTGTGGAATGTTTCCTGATCTTGCCGCGCCATATGGCCCACGCGGTTGCCCATTCCGCCAAAGAGCATTGGTATGACGCCCCCAGCAGGTTTGTGAACCGCGGCTTTGAATGGGTGCGCGACAGGCTGTTCCGCAAATTTACGGCATTTGTGATTTGGGCACGTTACCCTGTTTTGGCAGGCGCGTTTGTCGCGCTGGCCAGCCAAGCGGTGTTGTTCATCAATGGTGATGTGACATGGCGGTTCTTCAACTCGCCTGAACAAGGATCAATCAGCGGCAATTTTGCAATGACCAGCGGGGCCACCCGCGAAGACACGCTTGAGATGATGCGCGAAATGCAACGTGCGACCGAAGCCTTGGGCAAAGATTACGAGGAACGCTATGGCACCAACCCGCTTGATTTTGTCATGGCAGAGGTGGGCGGCAACGCGGGCCGTGGGATCGCAGGTGCGGACACCAAGGAATCGTTCCAACTAGGTGCAATCTCGATCGAATTGATTGACGCTGATCTACGTCCTTATTCCAGCTTTGCTTTCGTCGGCGAATTGCAGGATGCGGTCGTCAAACACCCGCTAGCGGAAACCATTAGCTTTCGGTCATGGGGCCGCGGGCCAGGGGGCGACGCGCTGGATGTGCAGATTTCTGGGGCGACACCTGAAACGCTAAAAGCCGCTGCCGAGGCGTTGAAAACACAAGTCGCGCAGTTCCCTGAAATCTCGGCCGTAGAAGACAATCTTGCCTACGACAAAGAAGAGCTGATCCTTCAGTTGACCCCGCAAGGTCAGGCACTTGGGTTCACGATTGACGGGCTTGGTGGGACGTTGCGCAACCGGCTTGGCGGAATTGAAGCCGCGACCTATCCAGAAGGGCCACGATCTGCGACGATCCGTGTCGAATTGCCAAAAGGCGAGCTGACCGCCGATTTTCTAGATCGTACGCAAATGCGGGCGGATGGCGGTATTTATGTGCCGCTGGCCGATATTGTATCCGTAGATCGCCGGACCGGTTTTTCGACAATCAGGCGCGAAAACGGAGTTCAGCTGATCTCTGTCACGGGGTCAGTGTCAGAGGATGACCCAGCCCGTGCCGCCGAGGTAATGGAACAAATCGAAGCCGAGATTTTGCCAAGTATCGAGGCCGGTCAAGGCGTTCAAATGACGATGTCGGGCTTGTCCGAACAATCGGACCGTTTTCTGAACGATGCACGCGATGGGTTCATCCTGTGTCTTGTTGGTATCTTCCTGACACTGGCTTGGATTTTCTCCAGTTGGACCCGACCTATTGTTGTTATGGCGATCATTCCCTTTGGTTTGGTCGGCACGATTTACGGCCATTATGTATGGGAAGTTCCACTGAGCATTTTCACAGTCGTTGGCCTGATCGGGATGACGGGGATCATCATTAACGATTCCATCGTGCTTGTGACGACGATTGATGATTACGCCCAAGAACGCGGTTTAATTCCCGCGATCATTGATGGCACAGCAGACAGATTACGGCCCGTCATGCTGACCACGCTGACAACGGTCTTGGGCCTAGCACCGCTTTTGTACGAAGGGTCCAGTCAGGCACAGTTCCTTAAGCCAACCGTGATTACACTCTCATATGGCCTTGGGTTTGGAATGGTTCTTGTCTTGATGATCGTACCTGCCTTGATGGCAATGCAGGCGGATGTTGCCAAGCAAGTCGCAGCTGCCCGCCGTGCCATTACGGGCCCGCGCCAAAGCCGCATCGTTGGGGTTGCTTCCATCTTGGCGATAGTCGGTATCGCCGTCTTGTTTGCGGCAACGGTCGGCGCACAAATTGTAACTGGCGCACCGTTGATTGGCATGGGTGATGTAAGTGGTCTGACATCCGTGGCGGGCGCGTTTGTGGCTGCGGCTGCGTTGCTATTGTTGGCAGTCTACTTACTGTTTGCGATCATCATCAAAATCAGCCCGCGCAGCCAAGCTTAGAAATCATTGGGGTCATGCACAAAGTCGGCGGCTTGGAACGACACAGCCATCCGATATATGTTTTCGGTCTGGTCGACTTCCATCGTTGCGCCCAGCTGTATCGTAAATGCGCGGATCAGCTGCGCACCCAATCCAGTGCTTTCCGCGCCAGTAGCGGCACCCACGGAGTTTTCAAATATGAAATCGCATCGGCCGTCTTCGTCGCGCGTCAGGGACGCGGACAAGTAGGGACGTTCATTGTCTGCGGCCCCAAGGTATTTCATCGCATTTGTCGCGGCTTCCGCTGCAAGCAAAGATAGCGGAACTGCCTGATCAGGGAACAGATGAACGTCAGAGATATCTGTCGTCAGATCAATATCCGTTTCCGATTCAACACCGATATCAATCGATTTTTCGATGACTTCCTTGACCAATGCGCCAACATTCACGCGCCCGTTGTCCGATGTTTGGTACAAATCACGGTGGATCGTCGCAAGGCTTAGAACGCGGTCCTGAATGCGGCGGAGGATTGCCTTGGTTTCCGGCTCTTTGGTGGTCCGTATCTGCATGTTCACAATCGAGGATATCAGTTGCAGGTTGTTCTTAACCCGGTGGTGAATTTCCTTAAGCAAGACATTCTTTTCGCGCACTGAATCTTCCAGCTTTGCCTCGTCGCGCAGAATTGAATCCGCCATCTGCAAAAAGCTGTCTTGGATATCGCGCAATTCGGTTGGCATTTCGGATGTGGAAACCGCCTTAACAGCGCGACGGTTCGCGGCGAAATGCGCCATTTGGCGTGCAAGCAGTCGAATGTGTCGGGTCGCAAGTCGATGAACCGCAAACAGTGACACGGCCAAACTGATAAGCCACATCAAAGCGGGAAACAGACTGGGTGGAATGCCGCGGATGATTTGTTGATCGACCATCGCTTCGGGTGACCAGACACCCATAGCAAACAGTGAACGACCCCGAATTGGCACAATCGCATACAACAGATTTCGGCCATCGTTTGAGTCCGCATAAAACGTCGTAGGAGCGTTTTGAAGATACGGCATTTCATCAAAATCAGCAGGCATGTCGACCAAAGACTTTGCGATCCCGCTGGAAGCAGTCACAACGCTGCCATCAGCCTGATGGGTCATAATATTGATCAGGCCCTGCCGCGCAAATTCGTCCCTTGGCAAGGGGAGGGCTGAGTGTGGCACGGATACTGTCGCGATACCTTCGATATCCCCGCCAACAAAGTATGGGGTTGAAACCACCAGAACCGATGTCCCACTTAGCGGGGCGTCTTCGTTTATCGCGATGGCGGGACGCCCGGCGCTCACTAAGGTTTGGAAACTTTCCAATTCTGAAAGATCAAAACTGCCTTCGGTTGATGAACAAGCCAAAACGCCATTCTTGGGTACAATGGATGCATTGGAAAACCGGCTATTGTTTGCCACCACCGCCCGCAACGTCTGAGCGCACAGCTCGGGGTCTGCCAAAAACAATTGGGCCTCAGATGCTAGAACCTGTGACGTGGCAAGGGCGCGTTCGATCATAAGGCGTTCTTGCAGCGCTGCCTGCTCGGTCAGAAGTTTAAGCGAAAGTTGCGCCGAATTACGGGCCGCAACCGTCACACCAGACGTCTGTGTCACAGCAATCAGGCCAATCGGCAGCAATGCCAGCGACATCATCAGCACCATGCGCAGGCGTAGGCTGTTATACCACCGATTACCTTTGAATCCGTCGCTTATCACGTTGTGCGCCCTGATCCCCCGGCAACAACAGCCATGGTTGCGGAATCGGTCATTTCGAGGGGGCTGTCTTCGTCAAAATGCAACCATTCTGCCAAACGTGTCCGGGCGCGGTTTGCGCGGCTTTTCACGGTTCCGACGGCCACGCCTGTCATCTGTGAAGCTTCTTCGTATGAAAAACCAGATGCACCCACAAGGATCAACGCCTCGCGTTGTTCATCAGGCAGCTGTTCAAATGCGGTTCGGAATTCTGCCATTTGCATCCGGCCATCATGATCAGGTTTGACCGACAAACTGTCTGAAAATGTACCATCAACATCGGCCACTTCACGGTTTAGTTTCCGACGGCTCGAATAATAATTGTTGCGCAGAATTGTAAACAACCATGCACGCATGTTTGTTCCAACTTTGAATTTTTCTATATTTGTCCAAGCTTTGACGACTGTATCTTGAACCATGTCATCGGCGGTTGCGCGATTTCGGGTCAGGCTAAGGGCGAACGATCGGAGCGCGGGCAAGTGACCTACGAGCTGATCTTTGGGATCTTCGCTGTTCATTCCTTTGACTTTGGCTGTTGATCTTGGGCCTTAAGAACAGCCAACAGATCCTTAAACCGATCAGGCAGCTCTTGCTGCTCCAGATCAGGATAGCATAATTTAAGGTTCTGGTTGATCAATGCCTCGACCCTAGGGTCTTGATCTTTGTCACTTTGATCCATTTACTCTCTCATATGCGCAGTTTTCTGCTTCGGTTATGCAACTTCTCAGGAACTAAACGGTCAGCAAAGCGTTAAGTTCCATAATTACTTCAAAAAAGGCGAAAAAAATGTCTGATACGCAAGCCGCGGCTGACCTTTCTGATCAAATTGCAGCTGAGCTACCGTTCTTGCGCCGCTATGCGCGTGCTTTGACTGGTTCTCAAACCAGCGGGGACAACTATGCAATCGCAACACTGGAAGCGATTCTAAGCGATCGCTCCATGTTCGAAGATGAAGCATCCGTGCGTGTCGCACTGTTTCGTTGTTTTCACGCAATCTGGACCAGCGCCGGCGCATCCGAGATTGAGGATAGCACGGGCGTTTTGGGCAAGGCACAAGCCCATTTGTCCACTCTAACGACCAACACCCGAGAGGCATTGTTGTTGTCTACATTAGAAGAATTCAGCATTTCCGACATCGCTGTTGTTATGAACACAGACCGTGACGAGGTGCGTCACCTAATCAGTGTTGCACGCACGGACATGGAAAAAAGCATTGTCGGAAAAGTCATGATCATCGAGGACGAGGCGATCATCGCCGCTGACCTGCACGAAATCGCGTCCCATCTGGGTCATACCGTTACGGGGATCGCGCGCACACGTGACGAGGCGGTCAAACTGGGAAATTCTGATCGCCCTGATCTCATCCTTGCGGACATTCAATTGGCGGATAACTCATCCGGGATTGACGCGGTAAACGATCTGCTCGGCCAGATTGGTGATGTTCCGGTCATCTTTATCACAGCCTTCCCAGAGCGGCTGTTGACGGGTGATCGCCCGGAGCCAGCGTTCCTGATCTCAAAGCCGTACAAAGAGGAACAGGTCACTTCGGCCATCAGTCAGGCCATGTTCTTCGCCTCTACCGAGACATTGTTGAGCTAATAAAAAAACCCCGCCAATATTTGGCGGGGTTTCTTTTTGTTGGACTAGCCCGCGCTGATTGCGCGAAGCATCCAGACAGCCTGTTCGTGAAAAGCGGCCCGCTCGGTCGCCAGATCTTCTGTCACTGGATCGCGGTGGTCACCGGCAAGTTGCACTAAGGCATGCAAACGGTGTGCGACGCGCTCGTGATCGTTAGCTAGATCACTGCACATATCGCCCGCGGATGGTGCCGCGTCTAAATCCTTGATGACAGACTTAGACATAATCTCTGCCATCGTGTTCGGTGCAAGCTGCCCAAGACTGCGCATCCGCTCGGCTAGTTTGTCGGCCGCTTTGAACAGGTTTTCGTATTGCTCTTCAGTCAACTTATGCAGTGAAAAGAACAGTGGCCCTTCAACATTCCAATGATAGGCATGTGTTTTGAACATCAGGCGATAGGTGTCCGCTAGAATGTCGGACACTGCGTTGGCAACGGCTGATGCGTCTTTCACACCTGTTGATACGTCTTCGGATTTTGGGACAACGTGAAGTGGATCTGTCATAGCTTTTCCTTTTAATTGAATTGTTGCTCTAGCCGTGTTTCAGCGCAGTTGGCGAACGACGAACGCCGCAAATGCCAACACAAGAAACAGAAAGAACAGTGTTTGCGCGACCCCGACGGATGCGCTTGCGATGCCGCCGAACCCGAAAAGCGCCGCGACCAAAGCGACGAGCAGAAATATGATAACCCAATGCATGGACTTCTCCTTTTCATCTATGTTGCGGCCCCGTTCTGGGGCGTTGGTTGGGATATCAATGTGCGAGACAAAAAATCGTTCCAACAAAAATTTCTAAGAAAATAAGGAACTTTTTTCACGAATTCGTGTTGAGCCCCCAACAGCACAACAAAAGATAAAGGATTCTGAAAATGTCACGTATGCAAACAAATGGTAAATCCGAAGGCGCAACAACAGCAGACTTGAACGCACAAATTGAGACGCTGCGCGGGGAGATTGGCGCGCTTGCAGAAACTTTGGCATCGGTTGGTGCAGCAAAGGTGCAAGAAACGAAATCCACAGCAAAGGTCGCCGTAGAAGACGCAGCAGCATACGCATCTTTGCACGCTGAAGAATTGCGCAAACGCGGCGCAGAGGCAGCCGATTTTACAGCCGCAAAAGCACAAGATGCGCAAGCACAGGTTTTCGATTTCATGAAAAACCAGCCAGCCACAGCGATTGGTATCGCAGCTGGTGCAGGCTTTTTGATCGGCATGATGAGCAAGCGCCGGTAAAATGCTCAGCCAGATTAAAACATCTGCTACCAAGTCACTGCGCCGCGCTGGGTTTATCTCGGCGGGCGCGATCTTGGTCAGCGTTGGCGCGGCTTTTCTGACCGTTGCCGCGTGGCTGACTCTGTCAAGCACGTTCGACGCGTTGATGGCAGCTACGGTTATCGGGTCTGTTTATTTCGGGGCTGGATTGTTGGTCATTGGTCTTAACCTCAGGGCAGATGATGAACCAGTCGAGCTTCACAAACCAGATCATGTTCCAGTCGAAAAAACGCCCCCTATGTTGCAGGCGTTTCTTTATGGCCTTCAGGCGGGATCGGGGGCGGGTCACCGATAGCGGCTAACAGGACTTCGGTCACCTTTTCCGAAGAAAACGGAATTTGGATCGCTGCCCAATCCGCAGGAACGTCTTGCGGTTGGTCGGTGACGATAATGATTTTTGCTCCCTCGCTCTCGATTAGACGGGGAAGCTGGGACCGCTGAACTTCCTGCGTAGGGCGCGCCATAATAGCGATGTCGACAGTTTTCCCCGATATCAAATCGGCAGTCGCATCGGCCAGCGTGTCGTAAATCTTTACGGATGATTTAGGTATGCATTCCAAAACCGTTTCTGCAAGGTCTAGCGCGACGATAGGGCCGTTTTCGATGATGATAACGTGGCGAGTCATGCGGCTTTCCTATGTAATTTGACAATTACAATGGAACCATATGCGCAAGCCTGCATTAAACTATGACATAGCAGGAGAGATAAACTTGGCGACGAAGTGCGAAAACTGCCCGTTACGGAATAAAGAACTGTTTAAGAAAATGACCGGTGAAGAGGTGCAGTTTATGCAGCGTTTCAAGGTCGGTGAACTGGTCGTTGATGCGGGCGCCCCGCTTTTGATGGAAGGGTCCAACAGTCCGCAACTATTTACTGTCTTGCGCGGTATGGGCTTACGTTACAAGACGTTGGAAAATGGTCGCAGGCAGGTTGTCAATTTTGTATTCCCTGGCGACTTTTTGGGACTTCAGGCCGGTATCATGGGCGAGATGGGCCATTCTATCGAAGCAACCACCGCGATGACGCTTTGTGTGTTTGACAGGGCCGGGATTTGGGATCTGTTTCGCAACTATCCCGAACGGGCTTTCGACCTGACATGGCTTGCAGCCGCAGAGGAACATTTCCTGGGTGATGCATTGGCATCCGTCGGGCAGCGCAGCGCGACAGAGGCGGTCGCATGGGCGCTTGTCCGCGTGTTTATGCGTGGCAAGGCGTTGGGTATGGTGCAAGCCGACACAATGAATTTACCCTTTAAGCAACAGGACTTGGCCGATGCGCTGGGCCTATCGCTTGTGCATACGAACAAGACGCTGGCTGCGATCCGTGGTCGTCAGTTGGCAAACTGGACCGATGGCGAATTGCGGATCAACGATTTGCAGGGCTTAGCCAAGCTTGGCGTGACAGATGCAGACCCTATCGCTGTACGACCGTTGCTGTAATGGGATCGCGCGCGCGCCTTATTAAAATCGTACAGGATGTAAGGGCATCATACTGGTTTTTGCCGTCTGCTCTGGTGTGTTGCGCAGCCGTCTTTGCGCAGTTTATGCTGTGGGTTGATGCAAACCCCGGTATCGTTCCGTTTGGAATGTTATCAGTGTTTGACGACACGCAGGTTGACGGTGCCCGCGCGGTCATGAGCATTATTTCCCAGTCAGTTTTCAGTGTCGCTGGGGTCATGTTTTCAATGACTGTTGTGGCGGTGACCTTCGCATCCGGCAATTTTGGCCCGCGCCTTATCTCAAATTTCATGCGCGACCGTGGCAACCAGTGGTCGCTTGGTATCTTGGTCGCCACGTTTGTATATTGCCTGCTGATCACCCGTGGCATTCAAAGCGGGACCGCCGCGGATTCCGATAATGCGATCGAAGTTTTTGTGCCGCATTTTTCGATTGCGTTGGCATTTGTTGCGACATTCCTGTCGATCTTCACGGTCATCTACTTTGTTCATCACATTCCCGAAACGATTAACGTGTCGAATATCACCGCCAGTTTGGGGCGGCGGTTGCAATACAGTATTAAGGAACTGATAGAAGACCACCTTGAAGCAGACGGCGAAGCGTTCACTATGCCCGATACAAAGCCGGACAACCTTATACGCTTGTCGCACTCCGGTTATTTGCAGACCCTGAACAAAGCGGCAATCACCCAAATTGCGGATGACAATGACCTTATCATTGACGTTCCATTTCCGCCGGGTGAATTTGTCACGCCAGAAGCGGTTGTTTTGCGGGTTTGGGGTGACTTGTCAGAAAGTGATGCCAAAAATTTGCAAGACGCATTTGCGCTGGGACTGGCACGGACCGAGCATCAGAACCTTTTGTTTATTGTCGATCAGTTGGTGGAAATGATTGCACGCGCCTTGTCGCCCGGAATTAATGATCCTTACACGGCGATCAACTGTTTGAACTGGTTGCACGCCGCGCTGTCGGTCGCTGCAACACACAAGGGTGGATTGAAGGCTGAAAACAGTGGACGCGTCATTTCAAAGTCACTGACGTTCGAAGATATATTGAATGCCGCCGTTGTAGATCCACTCCCGTATATCGCCGATGATCATCTTGCTTCGGCCCATCTGCGGACAGTTCTTGCCAAGCTAAAAGCAGAGGTGCGTGACACTCCGCATGCCACATCTGTGGCCAAGGTTGCGGCGATGTTGAACGACTAAATCGTTCCCGATAAGAAACTTTTGGTCTGTATTTCACGCCATGTGAACGCAACTCACCCCATGAATGTCGCATTTGCGCTGTCGCAAGGGGTGGCCTCCGCTACAACTGTCCCTGACAAATTGCGAAGGGACGCAGGACTATGGCACTTGATGACCGCAAAGGTGTTTGGAAATCTGGCAAAGGTAAAGGGCGTCACACACCCAAAGGCCGTCAGCTAGAAGATGCTGCAATGGCCGAGGTCCAGTCGCTTATTGGCGACATGCCCGTGCGCCGTGATCTGTTGATTGAATATCTGCATTTGATCCAAGATAAACATCGCTGCCTTTCCGCCGCCCATCTGCGTGCGCTGGCTGAAATTCTGCGGGTTGGTCAGGCAGAGATCTATGAGGTCGCAACGTTCTACGCCCATTTTGATGTGGTGAAAGAGGGAGAGTCAGTGCCGCCAGCGTTGACAATCCGCGTGTGTGACAGCCTGTCGTGTGAACTTGCTGGCGCAGAGGCGCTGCAAAGGGCGCTTGAGGACGGTCTGGATGCGAGCGAAGTCCGCGTTTTACGTGCGCCATGCATGGGCCGTTGCGATACCGCCCCCGTCTTGGAGCTGGGTCACGCCCACATCGACAACGCAACCGTGGCCAAGGTCAAGGCCGCGATTGCGGCAGATGATACCCACGCGCATATTCCTGACTATCAAGACATGGACGCCTATGTCGCTGATGGTGGCTACGCAGAACTGAAATCGCTGCGCGCTGATGGCAACTGGGAAGATGTGCAAGCCAAGATTAAGGAAAGCGGTCTACGTGGTCTAGGCGGGGCCGGCTTCCCATCTGGCACAAAATGGGGCTTTGTGCGTGGAAACGAAGGCACACGATATCTGGCAGTCAACGGGGACGAGGGCGAGCCGGGCACGTTCAAAGACCGCTACTACCTAGAACGTACACCGCATCTGTTCCTTGAAGGGATGTTGATCGCGGCATGGGCTGTAGAAGCGGAAACTTGCTTTATCTATATGCGCGATGAATACCCCGCGGTGTTGCACATTCTGGCCGCAGAGATTGCCAAGCTGGAAGAAGCAGGCATCGTTGAGAAGGGCTACATCGACCTGCGCCGAGGTGCTGGCGCCTACATTTGTGGTGAAGAATCCGCGATGATTGAAAGCATCGAAGGCAAGCGCGGCATCCCCCGCCACCGCCCACCGTTTGTGGCGCAGGTTGGTGTGTTTAACAAACCAACCCTTGTGCATAACGTCGAAACCCTGCTGTGGGTTGCCCGTGTGTGTCGCGAGGGACCAGAGGTTCTGAATTCCGTCGAAAAGAATGGCCGCAAGGGGCTGCGCAGTTATTCCGTGTCTGGTCGCGTGAAGAACGGCGGCGTTTATCTTTTGCCTGCTGGCTCCACCATCATGGACGTCATCGACGCGGCTGGCGGCATGGCTGACGGTCACGTGTTCAAAGCGTATCAACCGGGTGGCCCGTCTTCTGGTCTGTTGCCCGCCAGCATGAACGACATCCCGCTTGATTTCGACACGTTGCAACCGCATGGCACCTTTATTGGGTCGGCGGCGGTTGTGGTTCTGTCTGAGGCTGACAGCGCGCGCGACGCGGCATTGAATATGCTGCGGTTCTTTGAGGATGAAAGCTGTGGCCAATGCACGCCGTGTCGTGTCGGATGTGAAAAGGCGGTAAAGTTGATGCAGGCCGACACATGGGATCAATCCCTACTGACCGATCTGACAACCGCGATGGTTGACGCGTCAATCTGTGGTCTTGGCCAAGCAGCGCCAAACCCGATCAAGATGGTCATGACCCACTTCAAGGATGAAATCTAATGTCTGACAAAATTACATTCACCCTTGATGGGAACACGGTCGAAGCCGAAGCGGGCATGACAATTTGGGAAGTCGCAAACGGCCGTGGCCTGATCATCCCACACTTGTGCCATAAGCCAGAACCTGGCTATCGGTCAGACGGCAACTGTCGGGCGTGTATGGTTGCGATCGAAGGTGAACGCACACTTGCCGCGTCCTGTATTCGCGAACCGTCCGAGGGCATGGTTGTTACGACCGACCAGCAGCGTGAAAAACAAGCGCGTAAGATGGTCATGGAAATGCTTGTCGCAGACCAACCTGAACAAAATGTGGCCCACGATAAATCATCCCACCTTTGGGATATGGCCGCCAAACAGGACGTGTCCGAGAGCCGTTTTCCAACAATGGATTCGGACCATGTGCCCTTGTTAGACTCTTCCCACGTTGCAATGTCCGTCAATTTGGACGCTTGTATTCAGTGCGGTCTGTGCGTGCGCGCATGTCGCGAAGTGCAGGTAAATGACGTGATCGGCATGGCGGGACGTGGCCATAACGCATACCCTGTTTTCGACATGGATGACCCGATGGGCGACAGCTCTTGCGTGGCGTGCGGCGAATGTGTGCAGGCCTGCCCAACAGGGGCTTTGATGCCAGCGACAGTGACCGACGAGAATCAAATCGGTGACAGCGCCGACTACGATTCTGAGACTGAAAGCGTCTGCCCGTTCTGCGGCGTTGGCTGCCAGATCAGCCTCAAGGTCAAAGACGGCAAAGTGAAATTCGTCGAGGGCATCAACGGCCCCGCGAACGAAGGCCGCTTGTGCGTCAAAGGCCGCTTTGGTTTCGACTATATCCACCACGATCACCGCCTGACCAAACCCTTGATCCGCCGCGACGATGCGCCCGCAAAAGGCTTGAACGTCGATCCCGCCAACTGGCAGGAATTCTTCCGCGAGGCGTCATGGGATGAGGCGTTGGATTTCGCGGCAGATGGCCTTTTGGACCTGAAAAAGGAAAAAGGCGGCGCATCTGTTGCGGGCTTTGGCTCGGCCAAATGCACCAACGAAGAGGCCTATTTGTTCCAAAAGATGATCCGCCAAGGCTTTGGTCACAACAACGTCGATCACTGCACGCGTTTGTGTCACGCTTCCTCGGTCGCGGCGCTCATGGAAAATGTTGGTTCTGGCGCTGTAACGGCGACTTTCAACGAAATTGAGAACGCGGATGTTGCTATCGTCATTGGCGCAAACCCTGTCGAAAATCACCCGGTTGCCGCGACATATTTCAAGCAGTTCACCAAACGCGGTGGCAAGCTGATCGTCATGGACCCGCGCGGCGTAGGTCTGCGCAAATTCGCGTCCCATATGCTGCAATTCCGCCCCGGTGCGGACGTGTCGATGCTCAACGCGATCTGTAACGTGATCGTGGAAGAGGGTCTTTATGACGAGACCTATATCAGCCAATTCACCGAAAACTGGGAGGCCGAGAAAAAGCATCTTGCCGACTTCACGCCGGAAAAGATGTCGGCGATTTGCGGCATTGAGCCAGAGGTTCTGCGCGACGTCGCCCGCACATTTGCGAAGGCCAAGGCTGGGATGATTTTCTGGGGCATGGGCGTGTCACAGCATATCCATGGCACCGATAACTCCCGTTGCCTCATCAGCCTTGCGTTGATGACGGGCAACGTGGGTCGGTCCGGTACTGGCCTGCATCCGCTGCGTGGTCAGAACAACGTGCAAGGCGCATCTGATGCCGGCCTGATCCCGATGTTCCTGCCAGATATGCAGACCGTCACGGATGAAGGCGTGCGCAATGCATTCGCCGAAGTCTGGGCGCGTGATGCGGGTGTGAACGAGGCATTAGACCCTAATAAGGGCCTTACGGTCACTGAAATCATGGATGCAGTGCATGATGGTGATATTCATGGTATGTATATCCTCGGCGAAAATCCCGCGATGTCTGACCCTGATGTTGAACATGCGCGTGATGCGTTGGCCAAACTGACCCACCTTGTTGTGCAAGATATTTTCATCACAGAAACGGCCAACTACGCCGATGTAATTTTGCCCGCTTCAGCGTTTGCGGAAAAATCGGGCACGGTCACCAACACCAACCGTCAGGTTCAAATGGGCCGTCCTGCTGTTGCCCCCCCGGGTGACGCGAAAGAGGATTGGTGGATTGAAGTTGAGCTTGCCAAACGTCTTGGCCTTGGCTGGACCTATACGCATCCGTCACAAGTGTTTGCGGAAATGGGCGAGTTGATGAAATCGTTTAACAACATCACTTGGGACCGTTTGGAAAACGTGAATGCGGTGACTTATCCATCGCTGACACCTGATGATCCAGGCCAACCCATTGTGTTCTCTGATGGGTTCCCGCGTGCGGATAAACGGGCGAAGTTCACGCCAGCAGATGTCATCGCGCCGGATGAGGCGCCGGATGCTGATTATCCAATGATCCTGACCACAGGGCGTCAGCTGGAACATTGGCACACAGGTTCGATGACCCGCCGTTCCAAGGTTTTGGATGGGTTAGAGCCAGAGGCAAACTGTTCACTGCACCCCAGCACATTACGCAAATTAGGTGTCGTTGCGGGCGGTCACATTCGTTTGTCGACCCGCCGTGGCACAATCGTAATCATGGCGCGAGAAGACCGCGCTGTGGCCCCAGATATGGTCTTTCTGCCATTCGCTTATGTCGAAGCGGCAGCGAACATTCTGACAAACCCGGCGGTTGATCCATTCGGCAAAATTCCCGAGTTCAAGTTCTCTGCTGTGAAGGTGGAAAAGTTTGAAGGGCAGGTCGCCGCGGAATGAAAGATCCGCGTCTGATAAATGGCGTTGCCGTCAAGAATGAGATACTTGAAGAGGTGCGGAGCTATGCGGGTGAGCACCCCGAAATGCCAGCATTAGTGTCGATATTGATCGGTAATCAGCCTGAATCAGCGGTGTATGTGCGTAACCAAAAACGTACAGCTGAAAAGACGGGTATCCCCTTCCAAGAACAGGTATGGCCTGCGGAAATTACCCAAGACGAGTGTAAAAGGCGGATCATCGCCATGAACGATGACCCTGCGATCTTGGGCGTCATTCTGCAACGTCCTGTGCCGAACCATATCAACGTGAGATCGCTGCAATCTGCAATTCACCCATTGAAAGATGTTGAGGGCATGAACCCCGCATCCATCGGAAACATTGTTTATTCTGATGTGGCCCTTGCGCCCTGCACCGCGGCGGCAAGTGTTGAGCTGATCAAACGCACTGGTCTGCCGTTGCAAGGGCTTGAGGTTGTCATGATCGGCCATTCTGAAATCGTCGGCAAACCAGCTGCGATGATGTTGATGGCCGAGGGCGCGACCGTGACAGTTTGCCATCACATGACACGTTCAGTTGCAATGCATTCGCGGCGCGCGGATGTTGTCGTGGTGGCTGTTGGTAAGGCGCATTTGGTCGGAGCTGATATGATCAAGCCAGGTGCCGTGGTGATCGATATTGGGATCAATCAGGTTGAGACCGACGACGGCGTCAAAATTGTTGGAGACGTTGATACAGATGCAGTTATCGACATTGCAGGTTGGATTACACCTGTCCCGGGGGGCGTTGGCCCTGTGACCGTTGCAATCTTGATGCGTAATGCCGTTGTTGCCCATCAACGGCAAATGGCTGCTGGTTGGCTATAAGCCAAAAACCACGAAAATATTTTCTAGATTATGTCTTTCCGTCAGCGGAAAGGCATAGCAAAATCTCGCCTGACAAGAAAAAAACTTGCTTGAGAGGAAAATACTGCCAAACTGTCAAAGGTTATCGATAGAACCTCATGAAAGAATCATGGGTTCGATCAATCTGGTCACCGCGAAAAGCAGGACCATTAAGCGCTGCAACGATAGCGCATGACAACTAGGGAGACGACACATGAAAAGAATGACAACAGCACTGACGGCGGGCGTCTTGGCGCTTGTGCCATTGGCGGCATTTGCCGAAGACAGCAGCGATCCAATCGTAATTCCAATCCACAACTGGTCCAGCCAGATTGTGATGTCTAACGTGGTGGGCCAAATCCTTGAAGGTGCGGGCAACAACGTCGAATATGTAACAACAGACAGCCAAGCGGTTTACGAATCCGTACGCAACGGCGACGTCACCATGGAACTAGAAGTGTGGGAAGGCGCATTTGGTGCATCATTCCGCGCTGCGATGGAAAAGGGCGGCATTGTTGACGTGGGCGACCACGACGCCGTGACACGCGAAGACTGGTGGTATCCAAGCTGGACGAAAGATGCATGTCCAGGCCTGCCATCTTGGGAAGCGTTGAACGATTGCGCAGCGTTGTTTGCAACTGCCGAAACCGGCGACAAAGGCATGTACCTTGATGGACCAGTTGATTGGTTGAAGCACGGTCAGGAACGCGTTGCAGCATTGGACATGAACTTTACTGTTGTAAACGCTGGTTCTGCTGCGGCACTTTGGGCCGCAATCGGTGCAGCCGAAGCTGACAAAACTCCAATCGTCGTATTTAACTGGACACCAAACTTTGCCGAAGCCGTCTGGCCAGGCGAGTTTGTCGAATTTCCAGCATGGGAAGATGGATGTGACAAAGATCCAGCTGTTGGGCCAAACCCAGATGCGCTTTATGACTGCGGCAACCCAGCAACGGGCTACCTGAAAAAAGCAGCATGGGATGGCATGGCAGACAAGTGGCCAGCAGCCTATGCGACGCTTGAAAAGATCTCGTTCACCAACCCGCAGATTGCTGAAATGGCAAAGCTGGTCGACATCGACGAGATGGAGCCAGAAGAAGCCGCAGAAGCATGGTTGGAAGCAAACCCTGACGTTTGGGGTTCTTGGGTAAACTAAGCGCTTTGAACACTGACTTTACCCCGTCCGGCCATTTGCGTCGGGCGGGGTCACCTATCTTTTGAGGAATATCATGTCGTCTGAACGCCCCGTCATTTCATGCAAAAATGTTTGGAAATTATTTGGGGCTGATCCCGAAGGATATCTTGCAAAGATGTCCCCGGATATGTCGTTCGATGACATCCGCGGTGACGGGTACATCGCAGGTGTCAAAGATGTGTCTATCGACGTGCACAAGGGTGAAATGCTGGTCATTATGGGGCTGTCTGGGTCGGGCAAGTCCACATTGGTTCGGTGTTTTTCCCGTTTGCATGACATCACGGGCGGCACCATCGAGGTTGATGGCCAAGACATCATGTCATTGGCTGAAAATGATCTGATTGAATTGCGCCGGTCCAAGATGGGCATGGTGTTTCAGTCGTTTGGATTGCTGCCGCACCGCAGTGTTCTGGATAACGTTGCCTTTCCATTGGAAATGCGTGGCCAAGACAAACACACACGCCGCGCCCGCGCGTTGGAGGTGGTGAAACTCGTCGGACTTGAAGGACGAGAGGACTATTTTCCGCGTGAATTGTCAGGTGGTCAGCAACAGCGCGTCGGCATCGCCCGCAGTCTGGCGATTGAACCCGACATTTGGTTTCTAGATGAGCCGTTCAGCGCGCTTGACCCGTTGATCCGTCGTGAAATGCAGGATGAATTCCTGCGGCTTCAACAGCTCTTGAACAAAACAATTGTGTTTATCACCCACGATTTCGACGAGGCTTTACGCCTTGCTGATCGCATCGCAATTATGAAGGACGGCGCAGTCGAGCAATGCGACACACCCGATCAAATCGTGCTGAACCCAGCAACGGAATATGTGCGCAAATTCACCGAAGAAGTTGATAAAGCCCGCGTTGTGCATGCGGGTGTATTGGCCAGCCCCGACCAGACTGGCACGGGCGATTCCGTGGATGCTGCGCAAACCGTGCATCAAATGGCGCGTATGTTGGTAAACGACAAACGCCCGATGATCCCCGTGTCCCGCGACGGTGTAACCATTGGTGCAATGTCGCGCACCGATGCATTGGATATTCTGCTGGGGGCTGAATAATGGTAGCCGTCCCGAATGTGGCCCACACCCCGATGGCACGATCACGTGCGGCGCTTTGGATCCTTGGGGCGGCAGTTATCATGACGCTGACACAATACGCGGGACTATTGCCTGCATGGTTGCATCGTTTGCCTGAAGGCATGGTTCCACCATTCGCAACATGGCTTGATGCGTTCTTCAATTTTGTCAAAGACGACTTGGGACTTTTGGCGTTTACCCGTTTCCTGACATCAGGCCTTGAAAATGTACTCGATGCGTCGGGCAATATTTTCTATGGCAAGCGCCGCTGGCCGAATGTCGGCCCTATCCCGTGGACAGCGATTGCCGGTGTCGCCGCTGTGATCGGCTATTACCTTGGCGGTTGGCGTTTGTCGCTGCTGGCGGGTGGCACATTCGTCTGGACCGCGCTGATCGGGCAGTGGAAAATCGCGATGGAAACGATGTCTGTGCTGGTTGTGGCCGCGCCCTTGGCATTTGTGATCGGTCTTTCGCTGGGCATTGCCGCTTGGAAATACGCGTGGATCGATAAAACAATCAAACCTGTGCTTGCCGTGTTGCAAACATTGCCTTTCTTTACCTACCTGCTACCCGCTGTGATTTTCTTTAAGGTGGGCCCAACTGCTGGGGCTGTGGCCACCACGATCTATGCCATTCCACCGATGATTCTGATGACAACGCTTGGCCTGCAAAAGGTATCGCCAGAGGTCGTCGAGGCGGGCAAAATGTCTGGCTGTTCTCGGTTCCAGATGTTGCGCCATGTTTATATCCCTTCCGCCCGGACCGAGATTCTGGTTGGCGTAAACCAAGTTATCATGCTGTGCCTGGCGATGGTCGTCTTGACCGCGTTTATCGGGATGCCGGGTCTTGGTGCGAAGCTTTTGGCGATGATGGGCAGTTTCAAACTGGGGCGGTCGTTTGAAATTGGTGTCACGATTGTTCTGCTTGCTGTGACACTTGATCGGATGTCCAAGGCGTGGGTTATTAAACAGCCACAGCATTTTGAAAAAGGCACAACTTGGGTCAATCGCCATCGGACATTGGTGATCGCGTTTGCCGTTTTTGTGGGCTTCATCTTGCTTGCGCAGGTTCTGCCAATTGCCTCAAAAATCGGGCGTGGTCAGGATTTTAGCCAAGGCAAGGAATTGGATAATTTGATCAAGAGCTTCCTCGCGATCGATATCATTCAAAGTATCACCTATTATATTCGCTATGTCCTAAATGTTTGGATACTGAACCCGCTGCGCGACTTTATGCTGTCCATCCCGATGCCTGCGTTCATCATGGTGATAGTTGCGTTTGCGGTTTGGCTTGGTGGGCGACGCGAAGGGATCATTGCAGCAATCTTTTTTGGTCTTGTTGCGCTTTCGGGTTGGTGGGACCGGTCGGTCATCACACTTTATTCTGTGTTCGCCGCAGTTGCGATTGCGATGTTGATCGGCATTCCATTGGGGATTGTTGCATCAAGGTCAGAAAAATGGTCCAGCCGTGTTTTGCTGGCATGCGACACGGCCCAGACCTTTCCCAGCTTCATCTACCTTATCCCTGCGATCATGCTGTTCGGGATCACGGCGACCGCCGTTGTGGGCTCAATTCTGATTTTCGCGATGGTTCCATTGACGCGGTATACCATTGAAGGGTTGCGCACCGTGCCTCCTGAAATGACAGAAGCGGCAGACATGTCAGGCGCCACGCGTATGCAAAAATTGATCAACGTGCAGCTACCACTTGCCCTGCCGACGATGGCCGTTGGTTTTAACCAAGCGATTATGTTTGCATTCTTTATGGTCATCATCGCCGCGTTCATCGGGACCCAGGATTTGGGTCAGGAATTGCAGCGCACCTTGGCTGGTACGGATTTAGGTAAAAACTTTGTTCTTGGGATATGTGTTTCGCTTATGGCGTTGACGTTCGATCTCGTCATCATGAAGTGGGCAGCGGATAAAAAGCGGGCATTGGGACTGCCTTAAACCGCCAGATACCCGATCCCAGCGAATGCGATCGCGCAGCCGGCCCATTGTGGTGGTGTCATTGCTTCTTTCAGGAATGCCCACGCCATCAAAATGGTGAGCAGGCCGAAACACGATGATGAAACAGCTGCGTATTGCGCATCGGGTAAACCACCCGCGGCCAAGAGGCACAGAAGGGCGATACCGTCTGCGACCCCCATCAAGATTAGCACTGGGAGCGCCTTGCGCCCCGCCCAAAATGGCAAACGCAATGCCCCCATTCCGCCAACCAAAAGCGCGATTGCAGTCAGCCGTGTAACCAAAGTCACGGGCAAATGGCCCGAGATTTCGGATGCATATTGCCCAAGGGCAAAGGTGCCTGCAAAACCTACCGCTGCAATTAACGCATAAGCGATTGTTGGGCCAGCTGGCGGAATGTCAGTTTCGTCATGCTGAGCAAGTGCCGCCACTAATGACACCCCTATCACAATTGCAATCACGGCAATCCATTGAAAAGCCGAGATTTCCGCCCCCCGAACTAGCGCCCAAGCGACAGACAACACTGGATAGCTAGCAATGATTGGTGCGACCAGCTTCACTGGGCCCCTTTGAAACGCACCATACAGACCCAGTGATGCCATCAAAAAAAAGATACCCGATACAACCGCCATGATCGTGGTCTGTTGGGTTAGGGGGGTAAAACCGTCTTCCACCACCATGACACCAAGGTGGAATGCTAAGCCGACCAACAGCACAGTCAGTAGTGATGCCATGAGGGGCGTGCGTTGGCTCAAATACCTTACGCAGATATCATGAAATCCCCAAGCTACCGCCGCAATCAGCCCAAGCGATAGAGCGCTCATTCATCTGCTCTGAAAAAGGGAATCATAAACACAAGGCATGCAACCAAGAAGAAGACGGACCCGAACATCGCCCAAAAATTGCCGATACTGGCGACGCAAAACCCGATGGCGGATATCATAAACAAGACCCAGCCTACTAAATTGATTTGATGATTGGTCATTGGTGTCTTTTCATTTGCCGCAACAGCGTTTGCATGTATTCTTATGAATAAATAAATATTCCGCTTATGCAACTTCTGCACGGAGCTTTTGACATGCTCGACGATCCATACCCAACTGTCAAACGTGGCCCGCCAAAGCCAAGTGTGATCATTGAACCGTCAGTTTTTTCGATGCCGGCGGGAACAGAACGCTATGTCGTCGAAGGCGGCGGCGCAGTTCTGATCCCGATTGAAGCAGGCGATCAAATAACCATCATCAACGATGAAGGTGGCCAGCGTTGCGAACTGATCGCGACCGACCCAAAGGGGGCGATTGACGCAGGTATTTTAGGTACGAAAGGAACGGGGACAGCTAGCGGTTTGCATGGGTTGCTAACGTCAGACAATACATCCTTGCGTGGTCTTCGAATGGGGTTAGAAGCGCGCGGAATTGATTTGTCCCAACCTGGCGCTGTTCACCTGTTTGAGGAAAACACACCTGCCAAAACAGATGCGGTATTTCGCGCGGTCAGGGATGGCGCGGTGATTATTGCTGCTCCGTCCAGCCCGATGGACGTAGAGTTGCAAAATACCGCGACGCCGCTGACGGTCATGATCAAACGGGCGGTCATCAAATCGGCCGTTAAGTTTGAATTGCCAGACCCATTGGCCGACCCAGTCGCTGATATAAGGGTGCACAGTCAAACTGCGGAATCATTCTTCGTAAAGGCTGGTGATTATATCCAGATCATTGACGTGGACGGGCGCCAGTGTTCCGATTTCGAATGCTTTAGCGCGCGTAAGCTGGACAAAGGTATCGAGCATGCGTTGGACGTGACGACGACGCGTACGCTGATGGGTCACGCCTATCCGATGCCGGGGCTTCACGCGAAATATTATGACCAAGAAATGCTCCCGCTGGTGGAGGTCGTGCAAGATACCTGCGGCCGACATGATGCGTTTGCCCTTGCGTGTTCAGCGAAATATTACGACGACATCGGCTATCCTGGTCACATCAACTGTTCTGAAAATTTCAACGGGGCGCTTGCGGACTACAACATCTCTGGCCGCCCCGGTTGGATGGCAATCAATTTCTTCTTCAACACTTTTTTGGACGATCATGGTGTGATGTATGCGGACGAACCTTGGTCGCGACCGGGTGACTACGTTTTATTGCGGGCGCTGACAGATATCGTTTGTGTCAGCTCTGCTTGCCCGGATGACACCACAGCCGCGAACGGTTGGAATCCGACCGATATTCATGTTCGCACTTATAGCGGAAAAGAGAAATTCAGCAGATCCATTGCGATCCGCACGACCAAAGATTCAGAGGCCAAGATGACCAAGCAAACCGCCTTTCACGACAGCTTTGCCAAGCACACGCGCAACTTCATAGAGTACAATGGATATTGGTTGGCGAACTGTTTTGCCGAGGCAGGACCGATCGAAGAGTATTGGGCTTGTCGCCAAAAGGCGGTGATCCTTGATCTGTCCCCATTGCGAAAGTTCGAGATTACCGGACCCGATGCAGAGGCGCTTTGCCAGTATATCTTTACCCGCAATATGAAGACGTTGCCGATTGGTGGCGTCGTTTATACGGCGATGTGTTTTGAACACGGTGGAATGGTCGATGATGGCACCGTGTTCCGTCTGGCCAAGGACAATTTCCGTTGGATTGGTGGGTCTGACTATGGCGGCGAGTGGATGCGCGAGCAGGCTGAAAAACTGGATCTCAAGGTATTGATCCGCGCGTCGACCGACCAGATGCATAACGTCGCTGTGCAAGGCCCCGAAAGCCGCGATATCCTGCGCAAGATCACGTGGACCGCGCCGCACAACCCCGAGTTTGACCAGCTTGGCTGGTTCCGTTTCACGCCCGCACGGTTGAACAACGAATCCGGCACACCCTTTGTCCTGTCCCGCACAGGATACACTGGCGAATTGGGTTATGAGGTGATGTGCCATCCCAAGGATGCAACCGAAGTCTTTGACGCGATTTGGGCTGCTGGAGAGGGTCATGGCCTGACGCCAATGGGCCTAGAAGCGTTGGACATGGTAAGGATCGAGGCCGGATTGATTTTTGCAGGCTACGACTTTTCCGATCAGACAGACCCGTTTGAGGCTGGTATCGGATTTACAGTGCCACTGAAATCCAAGCCTGACGATTTCATTGGTCGTGATGCGTTGATCCGCCGCAAAGAACACCCACAGAAAAAGCTGGTGGGTCTTGATATCGACAGCAATGTTGATGTTGGTCATGGAGATTGTGTGCATGTCGGACGCGCCCAGATTGGTGAAATCACATCAGCAATGCGGTCTCCGATGCTGGGCAAGAATATCGCAATGGCTCGCGTTGACGTGGCCCATGCCGCGCCCGATACCGCGCTAGAAATCGGCAAGCTAGATGGCGAACAAAAACGACTTCCTGCTGTGATCCGGCCTGACCTTGCCGCGTTTGATCCTAAGAAAGAGCGCCCAAGATCATGATGCGCTTTGTGATCCCCTTGGTGATGATCGCGGGGATCGCGGATGCCCAGTCGGTGAAATTGCTGGACGCCGAAATCGAGGCGCTGTTGTCGGGCAATACCGCTGTTGGTGAATGGGGCGGCGCGACCTACCGCCAATATTTTGATCCAGACGGCACGACGATTTATGTCGAGGACGGCACAGATTCTGCGCTTGGTGCTTGGCGCGTGTCAGAACAATCCTATCAATCGCGTTGGCCTGGTGACGTTGATTGGACAGGGTGGTTTGTGATGGAATACGCGGGTCAGTTTTTCTGGGTTAGCAAATCGACACCACCAACACCGTTCAGAGTTTTGGAGGGTGAACAACTTGTCATGGACTAGTCGGGCACTTTGCATATTGCTCGGCTTGTTTGCGCCGACTGCGCAGGCGACAACATTTTGTAATACATTACAACTTTTGATGGACGCGGACCCCCCTGTGGCGTTTCGCCTTGGGGATTACGAGGTCAATTGCACAGGGTCGCTTGAACTGGGCGGCTTAAAATCCACCGATTGTGGTTGGGGATTTCCCTATCGGTCGGACGCGGCAGATGCGGCGTTCCTAGGCCTGTTGGATGACGTGGCCACATGCGGCACGTTGGTGAATACGGCGGACCCTGATGTGTCCCACCCCGACAGCTACGACCTACGAGAGTTCGAGATGGATGGGGGCAGGGTGCGTGTTGCATTAAAAGACAAGGCCACGTTGCAACAGACCTACGTTTTCTTGCGGATTTCAACTGGCAGTTTGTAGGGCCATCAGAATTGACAATGCTTCTTCGGCCCGGTCCGTCGGGACAAAGGCATGATCGTGGTGGAACGCGGCAACCATGTTGCAGGCGATCCCGTTGTCAGAGAGCGCGGTCGCCACGGCCGCCGTCAGGCCGCACCCAGTTAGCGATGAATAGACGTTTAAGGTGATACAGCGCATTGTGTCAGCGCAATCATATCCGGCTTTGGTGGCTGTATCCAAAGGCAGGATCATTGATGTGCCTTCGTCCTCTTGAAACACAGAAATCGCGTCTGGCAAGGCTGCGCCATCTGGTGCCATTGCAAAGACAAATTTGCCTTCTCGCAATACAGGCGTCATTCCTGAAATCATATCTTGGGCGGAATGTGCGATGTCAGTCATAGAATGATCCGATAATAAGAATGGGTGCCGCAGCATTGCCGCGACACCCATTCATTTACAAGTCCAAGGTGATTAGTTCTGCAGATAGACTTCAAGGCTATCGTCTAATGCATCCTTCCATGGAGTGTGGTGTTCCGGAGCCATTGTGCCAGTAAGAACGGATTTATGACCGTGGTTGCGGAAGGTCATGATCCCTTTCTTCTTGTTGCCCTTCCATTCCTTGAACGCCATGCAAGCACCTTCGACGTCAAAGGTTGGATAATCGGTCTCGTCGATCAGTTCTTTGATGTAATCGCCCTGATACCAGATTGCATCATAGTCGTCTTGGCCCGCGTCCTCTTTGGCAATCCGGTCTGAAACGTCAGCGGTCATCTTTGCGCGATCAGGGATGGCAATGCGCCCTAAAATGACATCGCGCGCCCACCATGCTTGGGCGTCAAACATATTAAATGTGAACCATTGATCCTGCATCCCGATATAGAACAGATCAGGGTTATCGACATAAGCGACGCCTTTATAGAGATCTGCAGTGGCTAGCCGGTTGGCGGTGCGTAGGCGGAGCTTTTCCTCCATGAAAGGGAAGTGGTGCTGATAACCTGTGCAAAGGATAATCGCATCGACATCGCGGCTGGTGCCGTCTTTGAAATGCGCGGTCTTGCCATCCATGTGGGTTAGCAGTGGCACCTCTGCCCAGTTGTCTGGCCAGTCATAGCCCATTGCTGCGGTGCGATGACTTACGGTGATCGACTTGGCTCCGTATTTCCAACATTGCGACCCAATGTCTTCGGCGGAATAGCTGGTGCCAATGATCAGAATATCCATGTTTTGGAATTCCACGGCATCGCGGAAATCATGGGCATGCAGGACGCGACCGGGAAATTTGTCAAACCCGTCAAAGTGCGGCACGTTGGGTGTGCTAAAGTGGCCCGAGCAGACAATTACGTGATCAAATTGTTCGGTTGCCACACTGTCATTTGGCAAGTCTTTTACAGTCACATGGAAATGCCCATCGGCGAACGTCACGTCCCTGACAGCATGGCTGAATTTGATCCAGTCGCGCACATTCGCCTTTTCCACGCGGCCTTGGATGTAGTCAAATAAGACGGCGCGAGGTGGATAGGACGCGATTTGTTTGCCAAAGTGTTCTTCAAACGAGTAATCGGCGAATTCCAACCCTTCCTTTGGCCCGTTTGACCAAAGATAGCGGTACATGGACCCATGCACAGGTTCGCCATATTCATCCAGTCCGGTCCGCCATGTGTAATTCCATAGCCCGCCCCAGTCTGATTGCTTTTCATAACAAACAATTTCAGGGATTTCTGCACCTTTTGCTGCGGCCGATTGGAAGGCACGAAGTTGAGCTAAGCCAGAAGGTCCTGCGCCAATGATGGCAACACGTTTCGTCATGACAAGAATCCCCGCAGTTTATGAACGATTGTTCAATCTCACCGTGATCCTTCCCCTAAGTCAACAATTATTCCCAATGGTAAAATTGATTTTAGTGGCTAACAGCCGTCGAATTACTTTAGTCTTTGGTGTGAAATCGTATGGGAGCGAACACAATGACAAAGCCGCATTTTAGTTTTTGGATCGTGGTTGGGCTTGGCCTTATTTGGAATCTGATGGGATGCATGAATTATATTGTGCAAACCAACCCTGACAGCGTGGCGCAGATGCCAGACGCCTATCAAGCGATTATCAATGGGCGACCTGCATGGGCGACGGCCGGGTTTGCGATCGCTGTATTTGGTGGGGCAGTTGGGTGCATCTTGCTGTTGCTACGCCACAAGGTGGCAATGCAGGTTTTGATATTATCTTTGGCAGGCATTCTTGTAACCGCAATCCATGCCACGATGTTGGTTGGTATTGTGCCGAGCTCGTTTTTGTCGGTTCTGGTCGGTGCAGCACTTGTTTGGTATGCGTCCATTGCAAAACGCAAGGAATGGTTGAAATGATCGAACGAATCGATGCCGGTGTCCGGTCTTCAAAAATCGTAAAGCATAATGGTGTTGCCTATATTACCGGCCAAGTGGCCGAGGGCGAGACCATACAAGAGCAAGTTCAAACCTGTCTTGATAAGATTGATGCGCTTTTGATTGAGGCGGGATCAAGCCGTGAAAAGATGTTGCGCGTCACTATTTGGCTAGCGGATATGGCAGATTTCGCAGGCCTCAATGAAGTCTGGAACGCATGGGTGCCTGCTGGACATGCGCCAGCTCGTGCTTGTGGTGAAGCAAAACTCGCGCGCGATATTCTGAAGGTCGAGTTTATCGTTGACGCTGCGTACGACTGATTTCGCCGTGCTTTGCACGTCGATCGGCCGGGGCGCTGCCCCGGACCCCGAGGTATTTTGAGGCAAGAAGAAAGAAGGGCCGCCCTCGGTATTTGAGCGGCCCGTCGATTTTCATATATCGAGTGTGTTTGCCTTTTCCCAATCAGAGAAGTGGCCGCAAAAATCATTCCATTCCTGCATCTTCATCTTGAGATAGGCATTGCTGAATTCTTCGCCCATCGCGGACTTCAGGCCCTTGTCCTTGTCGTATTCACGTAAAGCGTCGAGCATGTTCAATGGCAGCTTCGGCGCGCCGCGAACTTTGTGGCCGTCTGCGTACATGTCGATGTCATGTCGCTTGCCTGGGTCAGCTTTGGACCGAATGCCGGAAAGGCCAGCAGCGATGATTACAGCCTGTAGAAGGTAGGGATTTACCGCGCCATCGGGAAGGCGCAATTCAAAGCGACCGGGTCCGGGTACCCGAACCATGTGAGTCCGGTTGTTGCCGGTCCATGTCACCGTGTTCGGAGCCCATGTCGCACCCGACGTTGTCCGTGGAGCGTTAATGCGCTTGTAGCTGTTAACTGTTGGATTGGTGATCGCGGCAAGAGCAGAGGCGTGCTTCATAATGCCGCCCAAGAAGTGTTTGCCTTTTTCGGACAGGCCAACTTCACCAGTTTGACCATCACCTTCGCCAGCAAAAACATTGGTCTTGGATGCAGCACCTGGCGCATCCCAAACGGAGATATGGGCATGACATCCATTCCCAGTCAGACCCTCGATGGGTTTGGGCATAAACGTGGCGCGGTAGCCGTGTTTTTCGGCAACCGTCTTGACCATGAATTTGAAAAAGCTGTGTTTGTCAGCTGTCGCCAAAGCATCGTCGAAGTCCCAGTTCATTTCCCATTGTCCGTTCGCGTCTTCGTGGTCATTCTGGTAGGGGTTCCAGCCGAGCTCCAGCATATAGTCGCTGATTTCGCGGATCACATCGAGACGGCGCATGAAGGCTTGCTGGTCATAGCAAGGTTTCGCGGCGGTGTCAGATGCGTCGGATATCTCGTCGCCAGCCGGTGTCAGCAAGAAGAACTCTGCCTCGATGCCTGTCTTCACATGCATGCCCATTTCTGCGGCTTCGGCGATCAGCTTGCGCAGCACGTTGCGGGGGGCTTGCGCAACGTCTTCATCTTCCATCACGCAGTTGCCAGGCACCCATGCGATTTCCTTGTTCCACGGCAAGATGATCACGGCCTCTGGGTCAGGCACGGCTAGCATGTCGGGGTGGGCAGGCGTCAGGTCAAGCCAGGTGGCGAAGCCCGCAAACCCTGCGCCGTCTTCCTGCATGTCCGCGATGGCGCGGGCAGGGACCAGTTTCGCGCGTTGACCGCCGAACAGGTCCGTAAAGGAGATCATGAAGTATTTGACGCCGTTTTCTTCGGCAAATTTGGCGAGATCAGTAGCCATTGGTATTTTCCCTATCTTTTTTAGAAATGGGGCGCGGTCTGTTGCCAGCCGCGCCCTCGTTATTTGATTAGTAGCCAGTGCCGGGCTTGCCGGGATACCAGTCGGTGCCACACAGCGGAATTTTTGCCATTGCTGCTGCTTCCATTGTCAACGCGACAAGGTCTTCTGGCTCAAGGTTATGCAAGTGGTTTTTACCACATGCCCGCGCGATTGTTTGCGCTTCCAAAGTCATAACCTTGAGGTAATTCTTGAGACGACGGCCCCCTTCAACTGGATCAAAACGCGCCATCAATTCGGGGTCTTGCGTTGTGATGCCCGCAGGATCGCGACCTTCGTGCCAATCATCATAGGCGCCAGCGGTTGTGCCGAGGGCGTTGTATTCAGCCTCATATTTTGGGTCGTTGTCGCCGAGTGCGATAAGGGCAGCGGTGCCGATAGCAACGGCGTCTGCGCCAAGTGCCATGGCCTTAGCAACATCTGCACCTGACCGGATGCCACCTGACAAGATCAAGGAAACTTTGCGATGCATGCCAAGATCCTGCAGCGCCTGAACGGCAGGGCGGATGATGGCGAGCGTAGGCTGGCCCACATGTTCGATGAACACATCTTGCGTTGCAGCAGTGCCGCCTTGCATCCCGTCAAGAACGACTGCATCGGCGCCGGCTTTGATCGCAAGCGTTGTGTCATAGTATGGGCGTGCGCCTGCGACCTTTACATAGATCGGCACCTTCCAACCCGTGATTTCGCGTAACTCAAGGATCTTGATTTCAAGGTCATCGGGGCCAGTCCAATCGGGGTGACGACATGCAGAACGCTGATCGATTCCTTTGGGCAGGTTTCGCATTTCCGCGACACGGTCACTGATTTTTTGACCCAAGAGCATACCGCCGCCGCCAGGTTTCGCACCTTGGCCAACAACGATTTCAATCGCGTCTGCCTTGCGTAAATCATCCGGGTTCATGCCGTAACGGGATGGCAAGTACTGATAGACCAGCTTGTTGGAATGGCCACGTTCCTCTGGCGTCATGCCGCCGTCGCCTGTTGTGGTTGAAGTACCCGCGGCGGATGCGCCACGGCCCAAGGCTTCTTTGGCGGGACCAGATAGCGCGCCGAACGACATGCCGGCGATGGTAATCGGGATATCCAACTCAATCGGATTTTCTGCGTTTAGGCCACCAATGGTCACGGATGTATCACATTTCTCGCGATAGCCTTCGAGAGGGTAGCGAGAGATCGAGGCCCCCATGAACAACAGGTCATCGAATGATGGGACCTTGCGTTTGGCACCTCCACCGCGAATGTCATAGATGCCCGTGGCCGCAGCGCGACGGATGTCGCTGTTCACATCTTGGGTGAATGTCGCAGATTGGCGCGGGGTGGTGGTCGGGATTTTTTTATCAGTCATGGTCAGTCCCTTAATACGCGCCAGCGTTATCAACGTCGAAATTATAAAGGTTACGGGCGGAGCCGTAGCGAGTGAAATCCTTTGGATCAGCGTCGATGCCTGCCTCGTCCAAGAGCCCCTGAAGCAGAGTGAAATGTTCGTCGCGCATTTCCTTTTTCTCGCAATCGGCGCCGAGTGATTTAACAGTGCCGCGCACAAAGAAGCGCGCCTCGTAGCAGCTGTCTCCAAGCGCGTCGCCTGCATCACCACAGACCACAAGGTTGCCGGACTGCCCCATGAATGCGGACATGTGGCCAATGTTGCCCTGCACTACGATGTTCACGCCCTTCATAGAAATACCGCAGCGTGACGATGCGTTGCCTTTGACAACGATCAAACCGCCGTGGCCTGTTGCCCCCAAATACTGGCTTGCATCACCTTCAATAACGATTTTGCCAGACATGATGTTTTCGCCAGTCCCCGGACCCGCAGAACCGTGGATATTCACGGTTGCCTGTTGGTTCATGCCGCCACAATAATAGCCGGTCGATCCCTTTACGGTCACTTCAATCGGGGCATCAAGCCCACAAGCGATTGCGTGGCTGCCGCGAGGATTAATGATTTCCCATGATGTCTGGTTGGTGTCAGCGGACTGCGCGTGCAACGTCTTGTTTGTTTCGCGCAGGCCCACCTCTGTCAGGTCAATTGTTTGCATATTAGGCCGCTTTCTCGGATGTTGGGGCCGCGTCGTGACTCCAAAAATAGACGGTTGCTGGCTCTGGCTCCCAGACGCGGGCATCTTCGATACCCGGCAGGTCAACAAGCGCGCGATATTCGGAGCCAAACGCCACATATTGGTCTGTTTCGGCCATCACTGCGGGTTTGCAGGCGATTGGATCACGCACAACGCCAAAGCCGTCTTTGGTCCCCACAACAAAGGTAAAGAATCCATCCAAGTCATCGAGAGATGATTCAAGTGCTTGACCCAATGTCGCACCATTTTGCATCTGCCAAGTCAGATAGGCAGCGCCAACTTCGGTGTCGTTTTCGGTTTCGATATGCACGCCGTCACGGCGCAATTTGCGGCGCAACGAATTGTGGTTGGATAGTGAACCATTGTGCACAAGGCACTGGTCATCACCCGTGTTGAATGGGTGCGCGCCCATGGTCGTCACGGCCGATTCAGTCGCCATGCGGGTGTGCCCGATCCCGTGTGTTCCTGACATTTTGCTCACTTCGAAACGGGCAGCCACGTCTTTCGGCAGGCCGACCTCCTTATAAATTTCTAGGCTTTCACCACGGCTCATCACCCGTAAAGATTCATCGATATCCGGCAAGGCGGCACGCGCGGCAGCAGTCGTGCCTGCGGGCAATGTCAGCACCGCATGAGTGCTTTTTACATCAATCGAAACGGTACCACCGACAACTTTTGACATTGCATTGTCCAAGCCGTCAAACGCGGTTTCCGGGCTGTCAGATTGAACAACTAATTTCGTCTTACCTGCTGTTTCGCCGCCATAAATCGCGATTCCGGCACTGTCTGGGCCTCGATCCGTCATGGTAACCAACATCGCAGTTAGCATTTCACCTAGTTTTGGTTCTAGTGCCTTGTCCTTAAGGAACAAGCCTACAATTCCACACATATTTTAAATCCCTGAAAACTTCACGTGCACCGATTAAGTGTTTGTCGAATCCAACGCTAGCACCCAAAAATTTGACGATCAACTGTTAGGAAACTTTTTTTCACTATGGGCAAAAAAGACTAGGCAGAACGGACATCTCGTGGTTCATTTCCGACCAGCGGCGATAATTTGAATGCGGTCGCATACAATAACTCAAGATGACGGGGGTCAGAAAAGTGGAAGAACAAATCGCAGAACTAGCGGCCAAAGTGGCCGAGCTAGAGGCAGCAAGTGGGGGTGCAGGTGTCACCAACACAATGTTCGCCGAAATGTTTTATTATATTACCATCCCGCTGATGATTATCATCCATGCGGGTTTTCTTGCCTACGAAATGGGCGCTTCACGGCTCAAGAACGTGCTGTCATCGGGTGTGAAAAACATCCTTGCATTCGCGTTTATGATCCCGACGTTCTATTTCTTTGGCTGGTGGGTCTATTGGGGTTTTCCAACAGGGATTCCCGGTGCACCTGGTCCAGCTGGCATCTCGGGCATTGAATATGCCAACGCGATTGCTTGGGGTTGGGGTGAAAGCGCGCAATACATGGGCCCGAACATCGCTGACCAGGCGTCTGGTGTGTTCTTTGGCGCCTTTGCGATGTTCGCGGCGACAACTGCTTCTATCATGTCAGGTGCTGTGATCGAACGCATCCAGACTGTCGGTTTCATTATCCTTGCGATCGTGCTTGGCTCATTCGCGTGGGTTGTGGCGGCTGCATGGGGTTGGCACGCTGATGGCTGGCTGGTGACACAATGGGGCGTTCACGACTTTGGCGCGGCGGGTCTTGTACACGCAGTTGCCGGCTTCTTCGCACTTGGTGTCTTGATCAACCTTGGCCCTCGGATCGGCAAGTTTAATGCCGACGGATCCGCAAATCATATTCCAGGGCACAATATGCCACTGACAGTGACGGGCCTGATGCTGATCATTGTCGGTTTCTGGGGCTTCTTGATGGCCTGCGTAATCGTGCCGGGCGAAGCATGGTCATGGTATGGAGATAAGGCCACGACGATCTATGGCACACCTATCACGCTGTCCGCGCTGTCGTTCAACATCTTGATGGCGATTGCTGGTGGTATCATCGGCAGCTGGCTGTTCACGCGTGATCCGTTCTGGATGATGTCTGGCGCGCTTGCTGGGATCATCTCGACCGCATCTGGCTTGGATATCTATTTTCCTGCCCTTGCGTTTATCATCGCATTCTCCGCTGGCTTGATCTTGAAGCCATGCGCAGATTGGCTGGAAAACCGCGGCATCGATGATGCGGTTGGCGCTGTGACGGTTCATGGGACAATCGGACTTTACGGTGTTGTCATGCTTGGTATTTGGGGTGCTGGTTTTCCTGCATTGCAAGGGGCGGCAGGCGACGCACCAACAATCAGCCTGATTGGTCAAATTGTCGGCGCAATCGTCTTCTTCTTGTGTGGTTTCGTTCCAGGATACTTGGTGTCCTTGATCCTCAAAATGGCTGGTATGTTGCGCATCCGTGAGGGGGCAGAGCTTGCTGGTATGGACCTCGTGAAAGTTCCTGCATCCGGCTACCCTGAATGGGGTGGTGAAGCATCCATCACTCCTGCTGAATAACGACAACCCAAAGGAAAAGGAGAAACATCATGTTTCCATATGAAGAAGCCAGTTGGGATGCCGTTGATGGCGCCATGTACATGCTGGCAAATACATCTGCACCAGGCTGGTTCACATTCATTGCTATCGTCATCTGCGTAGCAGTGTTAGTGATCGGCCAACGGTCCGAAACTGAAAAAGCAAAACGTTTCGACAAATAATATCCCAATACAGAGGGATTTGGGGGCTGCCTTGGGGTGGCCCCCTTTCTATGAATTGGGAGCAATTCCAGTTGCCAAAAATACCTCGGGGTGCGGGGCTGGCCCCGCCACAGCTCGCTGCGTGTCGCAAGATCCCCCCTTTTTTTGACTGACAGGAAACTTTTTCAACTAACAGTCTTGATTTTGGACCCTGCATGAGTCTCAATCATGACAACGCAAAATAATCGTAGGGATCAGACATATGGCCATTCTTTGGAGACACTCCGCACTTGCACATCGTCACGCCGAAATCGGAGGCGAGCTTGAAGACTGGAACGGGATGGGCACTGCATGGTTCTATGACCATACGCCAGAACGGGCCAAGGCTGATTATGAAGCTGTGCGAACCAAGGCTGGTCTGATGGATGTATCGGGCTTGAAAAAAGTCCATGTGACTGGCCCTGATGCTGCCTATGTCATTGACCGCGTCACTACGCGCAACGTTGAAAAAATCGCGCCTGGTCGGTCGACCTATGCGTCGATGCTGAATGCTGATGGTAAATTCGTGGATGACTGTATCATTTACCACCTTGCCGTGAATTCGTGGCTGGTTGTGCACGGCACCGGTATCGGGATGGAGCAACTGACATCGGTCGCGGCTGCCAAAAACTGTTCCGTTTTAATGGACGACGACCTCCACGATATGTCGTTGCAGGGTCCCGTATCCGTTGATTTACTTGCGAAGGAAATTCCTGCGATCCGAGATCTGGCATATTTTGGCCTGATGCAAACACGGCTTTATGGCAAAGACGTTATGATTTCCCGTACCGGCTATACCGGTGAACGCGGATACGAGATTTTCTGTCGTGGCAAAGATGCGACCCATTTGTGGGACAGCATTCTGGATGCGGGCAAAGATATGGGTGTACGCCCTGTGCAATTCAGCACACTGGATATGCTGCGGATCGAAAGCTATTTGTTGTTCTATCCAGGTGATAACTCAGAAACATTCCCGTTTGCAGACGGTCAGCCATGTGGCGATACCATCTGGGAGCTCGGTCTCGACTTTACGGTGTCGCCGGGCAAAGAAGGCTTTATTGGTGCGGAAAACCACTATGCCTCTGAAGGCAAAGAGCGGTTCAAAATCTTCGGCGTGCAGCTGTCCGACAGTATGGAACAGATGGAAATGCACGCCCGCGTTATGGCGGACGGCAAAGACGTTGGCGTCATCACCTATGGGCTGTCGTCCGAGCTGAACGACTATTCTGTTGCAATCGCGCGGATTGACCCAAGTGTAGCCAAAGCAGGCACCAAGTTGACTGTGGTGCAACCCAATGGAACCGAGCTTGCTGCCACCGCAGAAGAAATGCCGTTTTACGACAAAGATAAATCGATCCGCACCGCAAAGGGCTAATCGTGATATTATAAGGGGCGCGTTTCACCACGCGCCCCTTCGCAAACCAAAGGACCACCATGTCAAAGTTCCCATTCCCACCCAGCATTCTCAGTCGCCCCGTCTATGGAACACTAGAGCCGCGCGAAGGATGCGCCCATCTGGTGATCGCTGACGCCGAAGGTGCCGAGGCAATAATGGACATGGCCACGCCCGATATGATGGCCAAGACCCACATCATCTATATCCCAAAAGGGGCAGACTACGGTGAAAAGCTGCGGGCGTTGAACCCTGCACAATTCTACCAAGGGCCCAGCTATGCCGCCGCTGAACAGCGCATCGCCAAGGCGTTTGCGGATGCGAAAATGGGACTTCAAGTCTATTTGGCAGGCACAGAAGGCGTGATGGGTCAGGCGCTGCATGCGGCCATGCAAGCAGGTGTGCCGCATACCGCAATTCAGACAGAGCACCGCGGATCGGTCGCACGGCGTATGCAATGCGTGCACTGTAAAGGGATCACTGAAGACGTGGAAACAGACCCGTTTGTGTGCGCGCACTGTGGGCTAAACCTGTTTGTTCGTGATCACTACTCCCGGCGTTTGGCTGCCTATCAAGGTGTGTGCATTGATGCCGAAGATCCGGGCAACGTGCCCGAAGCCAAAGGAATATATGAATGAGTGGAGCTGCAAAAATTGACGTCACAGTTTCCGATGTTGTGCCGCTAAACGAACTTGTCACTCGGTTTGAATTCAAACGCACTGATGGTGGTTTGTTTCCGACGTTTTCGGGTGGAGCCCACACAGTCGTGGAAATGCGTGACGGTGATTTGACACGAATGAACCCCTATTCGTTGATGTCCGACCCGATGGATCAGTCAACCTTTGCAATTTCGGTACGTCGCGATGACGAAGGGCGGGGTGGTTCGCTTTATATGCATAACAACGTCAAAGTTGGCGATCAGATGACCATCTCGAATCCGGTCAATCTGTTCAGCCTTGATTTGCGTGCCAAGAAACAGCTGTTCATCGCAGGTGGCATCGGGATTACGCCATTCATGGCTCAAATCAAACAGATGGAGCGATTGGGTGGCCGATGGGAATTGCATTATGCGTGCCGCTCAGAGGCACTGGGGACATATGTTGACGAGCTGACGTCCAAGCATCCCAATGAGACCAACGTGTATTACGACGACCAGAAACAGGTTATCGATCTTAAGGCGCTGCTCGACGGTCAGCCGATTGGCACGCACATTTACGTTTGTGGACCCAAGGGTATGATTGAATGGGTCCGTAAAACCGCCGCCGCAGAAGGCTGGCCACGAGAGGGCATTCATTACGAAGAGTTCCTTGCCCCACAACCTGGCAAGCCGTTCGAAGTGAAGCTCGCGATTTCTAACAAGGTGGTCCAAGTGGGCGAACAAGAAAGCCTGCTGGAAGCAATGGAGCGTGAAGGCGTAGACGCGCCTTATCTGTGCCGTGGAGGAGCATGCGGGCAATGCGAGACCCGGGTCATCGATTATACGGGCAATTTTATCCACCGGGACCATTGGCTCGAAGATGAAGAACACGCGTCGGGTGAAAAGATCATGCCATGCGTGTCCCGCTTTGAAGGCAAAACACTAGTATTGGATCGATAGAATGAGCATTCAGTTCAACGACGAAACATTTCGCGACGACTATTCGTTTCACAATTCTGAGCGCGCGATAAACCGATTTCCGTTCCCGTTTCATGAAGACAGCTACATGTACTCGGTCAACATGGAGCAGCATCAGGGTGGGCCCGCTGACAGCATTTATGAAAAGCGGTTCGATGTGGATGAGCATTATGTATCTGAAATGCGTGACCGCGCGATGGTGCTGGCCGACGATCCTTTGCGGTGTCAATCCTTGCCGCATATGACGCTTGCTGGTTGGGATCTTCTTGAACTGATCATGGTGTCCAAATCCGAGGATTATCCGGATCTATTTGAACTGCACCGTGACGGTGACACATGGCGCTGGGTCAACAAACCGATGGGCATTGACGACACGTTTACATTTCTAGACGAGGCAACGCTGCCGTACGGCCCTATGGAATATATCACGCGTCAGACCCAAGGGGATTTCTGCGTGCTGGACCAGCGAGATGATAACCTGTGGATGGATGCAGGGATGATTACAACACAAGCCGATTGGTCGCTTGATTTTGATCTCGGCATGAACTTTTTTGAATGGCATGCGCCAGTCCCACTTGCCCACGAAAAAGGCATCTTTGTCCGCGCCCTGAAATTTTTATTGAACATTCAGCAGGGTGCACCGGCGCGTCGCTTGAACTGGACGATGACGGTCAACCCGCTGCTGGATACATCGCCCGAAAACTACCACAAATGGGGAATTCAAAAGACAACACTTACGTCCGAAAATATTGGGGCAAAACAACACCTGCGGGTTGAGCTTCAGACGTTTTTCCGTTTGCCGCGGTCGAACGCGTTGGTGTTCCCGATCCGCTGCTACCTGTGCAGTTTCCAGGATTTGATGACAGCGCCAAAATGGGGTCGTCGTTTGCACCGCGTCATTCGTGACCTGCCCGAGGAGTTGGCAACGTATAAAGGCTTTATCGACAATCGACCGATGATGCTTGATTACCTGTCAAAATTTGATGATGGTTTGCCCACATCTGCGGGTATTTGGCCAGACTTTGAGACGGAGCCCGCGCTTCAAAAGGGTTAAAAAATGCGCGACTATCTCGACCTGAATGCATTTCCGATTGATCGGCCTGATAGCGATGAATATCGTGCGCTGGTCAGACGGTGCCAGGCGGAAATGGCATCAGATGGCATGTTCAACTTAGATGGTTTTCTGCGCCCTGCCCATGCCGCGTCAGAGGCCGTCGCACATACGCCCAAGATGGACAGCGAAAGCTTCAACCACGCCCGCGAACATAATGTCTATTTCTTGAAATCGGTGCCGGGGTTGGATGATGATCACCCGGCGTTAAATCGTTTTCAAACATCAAACAACACGCTTTGTTCGGATCAGCTACAGGGCAGCATCGTTCAGCAAATTTATGACTGGCCACCTCTTCAGGCGTTCCTGGCAGAAGTGATGGGCAAAGATGCGCTTTATCCAATGGCCGATCCATTGGCCGCGTTTAATGTGATGCGATATCAAGAGGGCCAAGCGTTGAACTGGCATTTTGATCGGTCGGAATTCACCGTGACATTGTTGTTGCAGGCCCCAGACGAGGGCGGAGTTTTTGAGTATCGCACTGATCTGCGGACACCGGATGACCCCAATTATGATGGCGTTGCTGATTTGTTGAATGGCAACGACCCCGCCATGCAGCAAATGAATGTAGTTGCAGGCACGTTGAATGTGTTTCGCGGTGTGAATACGCCACATCGTGTGACACCTGTTGTGGGCGATGTGGCCCGAATGATCGCAGTGCTGACCTATTACGAAAAGCCAGGCGCAATGTTCACGCCAACCGAGCAAATGGGGTTCTACGGACGCACAGCATGAAGTCCGCCTGGATTGCGTTTTGTCAGGTAATTCCGGGTCAGGTTCGGTAGGTTTAGGTGTTCTGGGGGTACGAAATGACAGATAGATATTTTGCCGGCAAAGCGACAAGATTATCTGGCCCGTGGGGCGCATCTGCATCAAAGAACAGCGTATCGCCTGGCCTTAGCGAATAAACATTCTCTCCATGCCGATAGTCGACCTCACCTTCTAGCATATAGATTGTCTCAATGCCTGCGTGTTGAAAAGTGGGGAACACGTCTGATTTGTCGCTCAGCGTGATCAGGTATGGTTCTACAATTACACCACTTGCATTGGCGCCTAGATGACCAAGTAGGTTATACTGATGATTGGCGCGCGTACCTTCGCGTTCTAGCTCAACGCCCTCGCCAGCCTTGGTGTGCACGGCAACGCGGGTTTGTTCAAAGCCGCGGAAAAATGCGGTGATCGGCACATTCAATGCATCAGCAAGTGATTGCAATGTTGTAAGAGACGGAGATGTGTTTCCGTTCTCGATCTTAGATAGCATGCCGATCGAAAGGCCGGTGTTTTCCGACAACTCAGCGACTGTAATGCTTTGGTTGCGGCGGTAATTGCGCACTTCACGGCCGATTGCGACCTCAAGCACCTTTTCACGGGTGCCACGGATTTTGTGTGGGTCTTGTTGCAGCATGCCAGTGCTCGATTCCAAATTGTGTTTCTCAATATTCATCGGGACGCCTTGTAACGGGTTGTTGCAATTGGGCAAGTCTGTCGTGATATTCCTAGATAACTGGGCCTAGCTTAGCATATAATTTTCCTGATAGTAGAAAAGTATGAATATCAGTAAAACCATCCACATCGGCTTTCTAATTTTTCCCGGATTTCCAATGTCGTGCCTGACGTCGATGATCGAGCCATTGCGCGCGGCGAACGAAATCACTGGCAAAGAGGCGTTTGCTTGGTCACTTGTGTCCGAAAACGGCGCTAAAATCACAGCAAGCGCGAATGTCGCCTTTGACCCGGATGTTGCGCTGGATGCAACGGATCACATCGATCAGATGTATCTGCTTTCTGGTCCGTCCAGTGTTTTTGACAATGCGCAGTCTTCGGAAGGTAAGCTGCGTAAACTTGCCCGGCACGGTGTGGTTATGGGCGCGGTCAGTGGCGGTGTATTTCCGTTGGCCCGCGCGGGTTTACTTGGGGCGCATCGCACGTCCGTTCACTGGTGCTATGCCGCTGCGTTCGAGGCGGAGTTTCCAAAGCTAGACATCACAGACGAAGTAATTTCACGTGACGATCGAACAATCACAGTATCGGGTGCCGCGGCAGCTTTTGATCTGTCGCTTCATTTGATTGCTGATGTTTTGGGCGGCGATGTTGCAACTGAGGTTGCTTGCTGGTTTCAGCACCCGTTGATGCGTGGTCAGGGTGTGATCCAACGTGTGCCAACGTCTGGCAGCGCAAGCACCGATGACATGTTGCCACCGGTCGTGAGGCAAGCAGTTGAGTTGTTTGCGACCCATATTGAAGACCCAATCAACGTGGCAGACGTTGCTGAAGCTGTTGGAGTTTCTGTGCGGCAAGTCGAACGGATGTTCAAAAAGACGACGGGCAAAAGCCCGCTGCATTACTATCGCGCGATGCGGATGAAAGCGGCCCGTCAGCTCGTGCTTTATTCAAACGATACGATGACCGAAATCGCTCTGGCTGTTGGGTACGCGTCGGCGACGCCAATGATCCAGAATTACGAAGAAGTGTTCGGCGTTCATCCGACCAAGGACCGCGAGAAGATCAACATGTTCCGCGTCCGCGAAAACGTCATTGTGCCATCGGCCTAGGCGACAGAATGTGCGGCCCCGATCAGGGCGTGATGCAATGATCCTGCTGATGCGCGTGGCCCCAATATCCGCACGTGATCGCTTGCTTCCCGCTTGATGACAAAACACGATAAGTGGTGGATCACAGTGCGTCGTGCATCACCTGACTGCATGGATCTGATTGGAATGGCGCAAAGCCGCTCGATCACATCAGGCATCGCTTCGCCAGTCACATCAAAAACCACCCAGGCGCCAGATTGTTCCGTCACCGATGCAGCTTCGCCCATATGTTCAACGAGCATATCAGCCAACATTTCGTGCGTGTCCATCGGCGCGCCGATCATCCATTGGTCCGGACCCATCCAAAATCCTGCCTCTGGATCATGAAGAACAGCGCGGCCAATGTCAGGTACGGAACCAAGTAGCTTATTTAAGACTTGCGCTGTCTTTCTTTCCCCACCCGTCCGTGTTGCAACCGATGCCAAAGCTACGCCAGTGTTTTCGGAAATGGTGACAGTGCCAATGGTGTCAGAAACACCACCCAATGCGGATGTTGGTATCAGATCATGCACGAAGCCGCTCTCCCTCTGGGTCGATGAAATGGGCACTGGCGATTTCAACTTCGGTCTCTATCCCTGTGAGGGGTGACACAAGCCGCATCCGTTCGCCAATGCGATTGCTTCCGTCCTTTAGGAACCCAAGCGCAATCATATGTCCCAGGATCGGTGAAAACGCCGCTGATGTGGCATAGCCTTGATCGTGGGCGGCATCGATTGGTCCTGTGGCGTTCATAAGATGGCCGCCAGCTGGCACGGGGTCGGCCGCATTAACGGGCTTAATTCCGACTTGCCGCAGATCGCTGGGGCGGTTCAGCCCCTCGCGCTCGGACAATGTTGACCCGATGCTGTCCTTCTTCTTGGAAACCATGCGACCCATACCAAGGTTTTGCGCAGTGGTTGTGCCGTTCAGTTCATTGCCTGCGGCGTGGCCTTTTTCAATGCGCATGACGCCCAAGGCTTCTGTGCCATATGGGGTGATATCAAATTCGGTACCCGCATCCATGATGCGGCGGATCAAGGCATCGCCATAGGCCGTGGGCACGGCGATTTCATAGGCCAGTTCCCCACTAAACGAGATGCGGAAAAGTCGCGCGCGCAATCCTCCGCAGACGGTAATGTTGGCGCATGCCATGAACGGGAACGCATCGTTGCTGATGTCTTGATCCACAATCTTTTCCAAAAGCTTGCGGCTGTTAGGGCCGGCAACAGCGTATTGCGCCCAAGCTTCTGTCGTTGAGATAAGTTGCACGTCCATATCAGGAAACAGGCATTGACGCACAAATTCCATGTGACGGTAGACGGGCAGGGCGTTTGCAGTGGTTGTGGTTACGACAAAATGATCGTCCGCCAGACGTGCGGCTGTGCCATCATCCATTGCGATCCCGTCTTCGCGCAGCATTAGACCATAGCGCACCTTGCCCACGGCCAGTTTCGCGAACCCGTTGCAATAAATCTTGTTCAGGAAATCGGCGGCATCTGCGCCTTGCACGTCTACCTTGCCCAATGTGGTCACGTCGCAGACGCCGACCGAATTCCGTGTGGCTAGAACTTCGCGGTCGACGCTTTCGCGCCACGTGGTTTCACCTGTGCGCGGGAACCATTGGGCGCGCATCCAGTTGCCGACCTCCACAAAAACGGCGCCGTGTTCCTCGGCCCACTTGTGGGTCGGGGTCAGGCGGGTCGGGTGAAAATCCATGCCAACGGAGCGGCCACCCAGCACGCCCATTGATGTCGGCGTATATGGGGGACGGAAGATCGTTGTCCCAACTTCGGGAATGGTCTTGCCCGCAAGTTCGGCCATGATCGCAAGTCCGCCCATGTTGGATGTTTTGCCTTGGTCGGTTGCCATGCCCAGCGTGGTATAGCGTTTTAGGTGTTCGACAGACCTGAAGCCTTCTTGATGGGCGAGCTTCACATCCTTAACGGTGACATCGTTTTGTTGGTCAAGCCACGCGCGGCTGCATCCTTCAACATACCAGAATGGGGTGATGTTGGTCGGGGTGTCTTCGGTCGCTGGTTGGCGGCGGGCCTTGGGTTGAAACCCAAGGTTACGCAGTTGCGCTGCTGCTGCCTTTGCGCCGCCAGAAAGTGCATCGGCGGTAGAAAACGCACCTGTTGCAGCACCCGCAACGGCCATGCCGCTTGGCAGGTTTTTGCCTGGGCCAAATGCAGCAATGTCAGCGTTCCATTCAGGTCGTCCACGCTGGTGGCAGGTCATATGCACATTCGGATTCCAGCCGCCGGACATGCCAATCGCGCCAACGTCCAAGGTGCGGGTTGAACCATCGGCCAACTGCACATCTGCAAAAGTCAGACCCAAGCGGCCCTTGGTGTCGATGATTTGCGCCCCGCCAAGCACCTCATAGTCGTTTGAACGCGGGCTATCGGCGCGGGTGTCAACGACAGCCGCAATCTTGACCCCTTTGGCATGAAGATCAGCGGCGGTGCGGTGGCCATCGTCGTTGTTGGTAAAAATCGCGATGCGCTGGGCGGGGGTTACGGCCCAACGGTTAGCATAGGATCGTATTGCGGATGCCAGCATGATGCCGGGGCGGTCGTTATTTTCAAATCCGATGGGGCGTTCGGTGGCCCCCGCGCACAAAAGCGATGATTTAGAATAGATGCGCCACAGGATCTGGCGGGGCTTGCCTGCCGCAGGGGTTGAAAGATGGTCGCTAACACGTTCAACGGCGGCAAAAATGCCATGGTCAAACGCGCCGATCACAGTCGTGCGCGCCATCACCCGCACGTTTGGCATGGACCGGAGTTCGGCAACTGTTGCCGCCGCCCAATCCGCGCCCGATTGATCGCCGATACCGAAGGTTTCGGAATTAAGCCTGCCGCCCATACAAAAATCTTCGTCCGCAAGTATGACCTGTGCGCCGCTGCGCCCCGCAGTCAATGCCGCCGACAGCCCAGATGGACCTGCGCCAATGATCAGCAGATCACAGTGCAAGAATCCTTTGTCGTAAAGATCAGGGTCGTCTTGTTTTGAAAGTGACCCAAGCCCTGCCGCATGGCGAATAATCGGCTCATATAATTTTTCCCAAAACGCTGCGGGCCACATGAATGTTTTGTAGTAAAAACCGGCCGTCAGAAAATTAGACAAGCGGTCATTGATCGCCAGCAGGTCAAATTTGAGCGAGCCAAGTTTATTCTGGCTACGTGCAGTCAGTCCTTCATAAAGCTCCGCTGTTGTGGCGCGTGTGTTCGGTTCTTGCCGTCCGCCGGTGCGCAATTCGACCAGTGCGTTTGGTTCTTCGCTTCCTGCAGTCAGCAGGCCACGGGGTCGGTGATATTTGAACGACCGCCCCATAAGACGCACATTGTTGGCAAGCAGCGCCGAGGCAAGTGTATCACCGTCGTGACCTTGATAGGTCTTGCCGTCGAATGTGAAATTGAGCGGGGTGTTGCGGTCAATCTGTCCGCCGGAAAGTCGGTTGGTCTGGGTCATTTGCTGCGCCCCTTTTCGCGGGCCACATCGCGGGCAAGCTCCACTTTCGAAATCTCGTGTGTGACGGTGTTACGCGTCACCACAAGCCACGATCTGTCGCCGGATTCGTGAAACCAGAGTTCACGATGTTCACCTGCTGGGTTTGTGCGCAAATATCCGTATTCGTAAAAGTCCTGAGCGGCTGTTTCAGATTGCCAATCAGGGCGATCAATGAGGCTTGCGTCACCTAAATAGGTGAACTCTGCCGCGTCACGTGGGCCAAGCAGGGGGTGGTCAATAATCATCTGGCACCTCTCGGGGTGGGCGTCGGGTTATGAGTATTTGGAAAAAAGCGAGGCATGGCGTCAGTGCAGATTGGGCTGATTGCCCATCCCTTTTTCGTCGATCATCAAGCCGCGGGAAAAGCGGTCAAACCGGAATGCGGTGGCATTTGGATGTGGAATGTCACGGGCAAGCAGATGCGCAAAGCAATAGCCGGACGCAGGCGTGGCCTTGAACCCGCCGTAGCACCAGCCGCCATTGAAATAGAGCCCGTCAATATCGGTTTTGTCGATGATGGGCGATCCGTCCATCGACATATCCATAATCCCGCCCCACATCCGCAACATGCGCGCGCGACCAAGCATTGGCATCAGGGCCATACCGCTTTCACAGACGTCCTCGACCGTGGGCATGTTGCCGCGCTGGGCGTAGGAATTATAACCATCAATGTCGCCACCAAACACAAGCCCACCCTTGTCAGATTGGCTGCAATAGAAGTGACCCGCGCCAAAGGTGATGACACCTGGCAAAACGGGTTTGAGACCTTCGGAAACAAAGGCCTGCAATACGTGGCTTTCCATCGGCAGGCGCATATCGGCCTTGGCCATCAGGCGTGATGATGAACCGGCAACAGCGCAACCGACCTTATTTGCACCGATAAACCCGCGTGAGGTTTCGACGCCAAGGCACTTGCCGTTTTCAAGGCGGAAGCCAGTTACCTCGCAATTTTGAATTATATCAACGCCGCGCATATCCGCCCCGCGCGCATAGCCCCAAGCGACTGCGTCGTGGCGCACAGTTCCGCCGCGGTGTTGCGCCAAACCGCCCTTGATCGGAAAGCGGGCGTTGTCGACATTCAGGAACGGGTAGCGATCCAAAATCTGCTCGGTGGTCAGCATTTCCGCATCGGCACCGTTCAAAATCATCGCATTGCCACGGCGCGTGAACGCATCGCGCTGCGCATCGGAGTGGATCAGGTTCAGGATACCCCGCTGGCTGACCATGGCGTTATAGTTGAAGTCTTGCTCCAACCCTTCCCACAGCTTGAGCGACATTTCATAGAAGGGTTCATTTCCGTCCAGCAGATAGTTGGAGCGGATAATTGTTGTATTACGACCGACGTTGCCGCCGCCAATCCAACCTTTTTCCAAAACAGCGATCTTTTTACCGCCGAATTCCTTTGCGAGGTAGTAGGCCGTCGCAAGCCCGTGACCGCCGCCGCCGATGATGATGATATCATAGTGTGATTGCGGTTCTGGATCCCGCCATGCAGGTTTCCATCCTTTGTGGCCTGTCAGGGCCTCTTTGATCACTTTGAAACCAGAATATCGCATCGGTTTTCCCTCTTTGATGGTCAAGATGGGTCATTGAAGGATAATTGTCCGTTGGAATTTGGACTTTCGGTCTTTCAAATGCGACACGGGGCTTGGAAATTGAAGGTCGGCGAAAACTGGCCCTGCGACGGTTTGCCCACCCGATTGTGCTGGTGGAGGATAGATAGCTAGGCGTATTTACGACCCGAATTCAAAAGAAAGCTGAAAGTATGACACGACTTATAGCCCTGATTTTATGTGCTTTGCCTATGGCATCCATGGCGCATGACTATGAATTAGGGGATCTTGCCATTGCGCATCCGATCGCGCGTGAAACAACCGCAACCGCAATGTCGAGCGCAGGATACCTGAGCATTTCCAATAGCGGCACGTCTGACGATACGTTGTTAGAGGTGCGCGCCGATTTCCCTCGTGTTATGGTGCATAACACGAAGGTAGAAAACGATATTGCTACGATGTTTCATATTGAAAACGTGGTAATTCCTGCGGGCGAGACTATCACATTCGCCCCTGGCGGTTTGCACGTGATGTTTATGGGATTGAACGGTGATCCATTTGAAAAGGGTGAACAGATCGCTGCAACGCTTGTCTTTGAAAACGCAGGTGAGCTTGAGATAGAATTCAGTGTCGAGGACATCCCTGCGGCGCATAGTCACTAGTTTCGGGAAACGGTTGCCCTATATCTGACTTAACGGGCCGCACAGGCGGACCTAAACACACCAAAGGATTAAAAAGATGAAACAGTTTGCATGTGCAGTCGTGATGAGCAGCTTCGCGCTCCCTGTTTTTGCAGATGGTCATGCGTCAGGCGACGTTGCCAATGGCGAAGCCCAATTTAACCGCCAGTGCGTTGCATGTCATGTTGTGCGCGATGACAATGGTGATGTGCTTGCGGGTCGGTCAGCGAAAGCAGGACCAAACCTGTATGGGATTGTAGATAAGCCGCTCGCATCTGAGGAAGGTGCTCGGTACGGCGATAGCCTTGCGGCAGCTGGCGAAGCGGGGCTTGTCTGGTCCGAAGAAAGCTTTGTCGCCTATGTTCAAGACCCGACTGATTGGTTGCGCGATGCGCTTGATGATCGTCGCGCACGGTCAAAGATGGGTTATAAAGTGCGTTCCGAAGAAGACGCACTAGATATCTACGCTTACATCGCGTCACTGACTGTCGAGTAACGCAAACCTGCCCAACACCGGTTTCACCAACGGCACCTCTTGAAGGTTGGCCGTTTCGGTGAAACCATTGGGGATGGAAAATAACATTCAGTCTTGGGCCGATGTTGCCCCACACTTGGTTGCCGTTGCAGCGGGACGCGCACCGGCCGATCTGGTGGTGCGTGGCGGTAAGCTCGTCAATGTGCAAACCCGCGAGATTTTGGACGGTTGGCAAGTCGCGGTATCGCGTGGCAGATTTGCCTATGTCGGTGCGGATGCGAGCCATTGCATTGGGCCCGATACCACGATTATCGAAGCTGAGGGCCGCTATCTGATCCCCGGTTTATGCGACGGTCATATGCATATCGAAAGCGGGATGCTGACCCCTGCGGAATTTGCCGCGGCTGTCATACCTCACGGCACCACAACGATGTTCACGGACCCGCATGAAATTGCGAATGTTTTGGGTTTGGACGGCGTGCGTATGATGCACGACGAGGCGCTGATGCAGCCTATTAATATCTATACCCAAATGCCGTCCTGCGCCCCGTCAGCCCCAGGACTAGAAACCACAGGTTTCGAGATTTCGGCAGACGACGTTGCAGAGGCGATGTTGTGGCCAGGCGTTATCGGGTTGGGTGAAATGATGAATTTCCCTGGCGTCATCAACGGCGACCCACAAATGCTTGCAGAAATTGCTGCTACGATGAAGGCCGGTAAAACGGTGGGCGGGCATTACGCCAGCCCTGACAAAGGCATCCCCTTTGCGGCCTATGTTGCGGGTGGTCCCGCCGATGATCATGAAGGCACAGCCGAGGCTGATGCAATCGCGCGCGCGCGGTTGGGCATGAAATCCATGATGCGCCTTGGGTCGGCTTGGTATGATGTGGAAAGCCAGATTACCGCCGTGACGGAAAAAGGGCTTGATCCGCGCAACTTCATCTTGTGCACGGATGATTGTATGGCGGGCACGCTGGTCAACGATGGTCACATGAACCGCGTTGTGCGTCATGCGATTGACTGCGGTTGTGACCCGCTGATTGCGCTGCAAATGGCTACGATTAATACCGCCACACATTTCGGACTGGAGCGCGAATTGGGGTCAATCGCACCGGGACGCAGGGCAGACATGATCCTGACGTCAGACCTGAAAACGCTGCCGATCGAGCATGTGATTGCGCGGGGGCAGACTGTTGCCAAAGGTGGAAAGATCACTGTCGATTGCCCCCATTACAACTGGCCCGATACCGCCAGACAGACTGTGCATTTAGGGAATTATCTTGAAGACGTCGATTTCGAAGTCACGTCTGATCGGGAGAAGGTGACAGTAAAGGTGATCGGTGTTGTTGAAAATCAAGCCCCGACCGAAGCACTTACTGCGAAGCTGGATGTCATTGATGGGATCGTAGAAGGCCAGGGCGATGTTTGCCAAATCGCATTGGTCGAACGGCACCGCGCCACCGGAGGCATGTCGCGTGGCTTTGTCTCAGGTTTTGGCTACACTGGTAAAATGGCAATGGCATCGACCGTCGCACATGACAGCCACCATATGATTGTCGTCGGGACCGACCGTGCAATGATGGCAGCAGCAGCGAATAGATTGGGTGAGGTTGGCGGCGGCGTTTCGATTTGGAAAGACGGTCAAGAAATCGCATTGGTCAAGCTGCCCATCGCTGGTTTGATGTCTGACAGGCCAGCGGCAGAAGTAGCAAGAGACGCCGATCAAATGGTTGCCGCGATGGCGCAATGCGGCTGCACTCTCAACAACGCATATATGCAGCATTCTTTGCTGGCGTTGGTGGTCATTCCAAGTTTACGTATTTCTGATCTAGGGTTGGTTGATGTAACCAAGTTCGAGATTACCGACCTTTTTGAGGATACCAAATGAGCGCACCTATCTTGTCACCTGATCCGGTGGCCTGCGAAAGCTTTACCGATCCGGTGGCCGCGGTTGCGCGGCTTCAAGAATTGTATCGCACAGCATCCAAGTTTTTGTGCGATGGGTTCAGCGACGCGCTGACAAATGGTCAGCCGGCACAACGGATGCGCGCGTTCTATCCAGAAATACGGTTCACGACGACCAGCTATGCCAAAATGGACAGTCGTTTGTCATTTGGTCACGTGGCCGAACCGGGTGTATATGCAACCACGGTGACACGACCCGATTTGTTCGCGCATTATTTAGAACAGCAGATTGGTCTGTTGATCGACAGTCACGGGGTGCCAGTGGAAATCGGCGTGTCATCAACCGAAATGCCCGTGCATTTTGCAGTTGCGAACGACGCGACTGTTTCGGTCCCTCAAGACGGGACAATGGATTTTACCCTGCGCGACAGTTTTGATGTGCCTGACCTTGCCACGACACACGACAATATCGTGAACGGTATTGAATTCACTTATCCCGATGGTGCGCGGCCATTGGCACCTTTTACGGCTCAGCGGATCGACTACTCGCTTGCGCGTTTGTCGCATTACACGGCCACTGCTGCGGATCATTTCCAGAACCATATCCTGTTCACAAACTATCAGTTCTATGTTGAAGAGTTTGAGGCATATGCACGTCACATGCTGGCTGATCCAAACAGTGGCTACACCAGCTTTGTCGGGACGGGGAACGTTGAAATTACCGACCCCACAACCCCTATGGATGTACCCGCAAAACTGCCCCAGATGCCGACCTACCACCTGAAGCGAAAAGGCGGCGGTGGGATCACATTGGTCAACATCGGCGTTGGTCCGTCAAATGCAAAAACGGCCACGGATCACATCGCGGTTTTGCGACCCCATGCATGGTTGATGGTCGGACATTGCGCAGGATTGCGGAATTCCCAACGCTTGGGTGATTTCGTGCTGGCCCACGCCTATCTGCGTGAAGATCACGTGTTGGATGATGATCTACCTGTCTGGGTGCCGATCCCCGCGTTGGCTGAAATTCAGATCGCGTTGGAAACTGCCGTGGCGGATGTGACGATGCTCAAGGGGTATGAGTTGAAACGCATTATGCGCACCGGCACAGTGGCCACGATTGACAATCGAAACTGGGAATTGCGCGAACATTCGGGGCCGGTTCAACGGCTTTCTCAGTCGCGCGCCATTGCACTTGATATGGAAAGTGCGACGATCGCTGCCAACGGGTTCCGTTTTCGCGTGCCATACGGGACGCTTTTGTGCGTCAGTGACAAGCCGCTACATGGCGAGCTGAAGCTCCCAGGAATGGCCTCGGACTTTTACAAAACACAAGTCGCGAGTCATTTGCGCATCGGAATTCATGCGATGGAAATCTTGCGCGAAATGCCGCTGGAACGTATCCATAGCCGAAAGTTGCGTAGTTTTGAGGAAACAGCGTTCCTCTGACCTTGCGGAAACACAGAAAAATCGCATTTTTTATAAGAAAAGTGCACACTAATCGTTGTGGTAGGACACAAGATACCGTTTACTGTGCCGGTAAGAGGCCCCATAGGTCGGGCAAATGAGGGAGACCAGAAAATGGCGAAACCAATGACAAAAGCACAACTCGTCGCAGCACTTGCAGACGAAATGGGCGCAGACAAAAAAGCTGCAGGCGCAGCGCTGGACGCAGTATGCGGCCTGATCACACGTGAAGTATCTGGCGGCGGCGCTGTCACACTTCCAGGTGTTGGCAAAATCTATTGCCGCGAACGCCCAGAGCGCATGGTGCGTAACCCCGCCACTGGCGAGCAGATCAAGAAAGACGCTGACAAGGTTGTCAAAATGACAATCGCGAAAGCATTGAAAGATTCCGTAAACGACTAAGTCGTCTACACATCAAAATTGAAAAGGGCTGTCCACCACGGGCAGCCCTTTTTGCATTGCGCCGCCTGATCCGTTGGGCAAATGTCGGACCATGGATATCAAAGCAATCTTGATGGGTTTGGCGTTTGCCGCAATGTGGTCGTCGGCGTTCACATCCGCGCGCATAATCGTTGAATTTGCTCCGCCGCTGACAGCGCTCGCGCTCCGGTTTTTGGTGTCGGGGGTAATTGGTGTCGGATTAGCTTTGCTGCTTGGTCAAACGATGCGGTTGTCGCGTCGCCAATGGACTGGCGTTGTCATTTTCGGGCTATGTCAAAATGCGCTTTATCTCGGGCTGAATTTTGTTGCCATGCAAACGATCGAGGCATCATTGGCCGCGATCATTGCGTCAACCATGCCACTGCTTGTCGCCGTTGCGGGGTGGTTGGTGTTGGGTCAGCGGATCAAGATGCTTGGCGTTGCGGGGTTGATTGCGGGCGTTGTTGGTGTCGCCGTAATTATGGGGGCCAGAATGCAGGGCGGCGTGGACCTGTTTGGTCTGGTTCTTTGCATTGTCGGGGTTGTGTCACTGACCATTGCCACGCTTGCCGTGTTGGGGGCCAGTTCGGGCGGCAACGTGTTGATGATTGTCGGCCTCCAAATGCTTGTAGGCAGTGCGGCTTTATGGGGACCGGCCCTTGTGCTTGAAACCTTTGACGTGACTTGGAATTGGCAGCTGATCGTTGCCTTCGTTTACACCACGCTGGTTCCTGGCTTGGTGGCGACATGGGTGTGGTTTAACCTTGTTGGGCGCATCGGGGCGGTCAAGGCATCCACTTTCCACTTTCTCAACCCGTTTCTTGGCGTCGCGATTGCGGCTGCATTGTTGGGCGAACGGATCGGCGCGTTGGATGTGATCGGTGTCGTCGTGATCGCGGGCGGCATCTTAGCGGTTCAAATCAGCAAGCAGCCGACCTAGCCGATTTGCCCACGCACGCCGCCTGTTTGACCACGATCAAGCAACAGGTGATCAAGGATCACACAAGCCATCATCGCCTCACCAACAGGTACGGCACGGATCCCGACACAGGGGTCATGGCGGCCCTTGGTCACCACTTCTGTCGGGGTTCCGTCCATGCGGATGGACTGGCGCGGTGACAGGATCGAGGATGTGGGTTTCACAGCAAAGCGCACGACAATGTCTTGGCCAGTGCTGATTCCGCCAAGGATGCCGCCAGCATGGTTAGACGAATAGACAGGCTGCCCGTCATTTCCCATAAAGATCTCATCCGCGTTTTCGCGACCTGTCAGGGCGGCGGCGGCCATGCCTTCGCCGATTTCAACGCCTTTGACGGCATTGATCGACATCATCGCAGCAGACAAATCAGTGTCCAACTTGGCGTAAACGGGCGCACCGATACCAGCTGGAACACCGCGCGCGACCACTTCGATAATCGCGCCAACACTGTTGTGGTCATCCTTGCGTAGCCACGCCAGATAGTCGTTCCATTCAGCGGCTGCATCGGCATCGGGACAGAAAAAATCATTCTTGTCGATCTGGTCCCAATCGACATTCGCAGGGTCGATTTTCTTGGCGCCCATCTGGGTCATATACCCTTTGATCTGCACATTCGGGGCTATTGCGGCAATCGCTTCTCGGGCGACGCCACCGGCTGCCACGCGCGATGCGGTTTCGCGCGCAGATGACCGGCCACCACCGCGATAATCGCGCAGGCCGTATTTCTGATGGTATGTAATATCGGCATGGCCGGGGCGGAACGTATTGGCGATATCGCCATAATCCTTGGATCGCTGGTCTGTATTTTCAATCATCAACTGAATGGGCGTACCTGTTGTTCGCCCCTCAAACACGCCGGACAGGATTTTGACCGCATCCGCCTCCTGGCGTTGGGTCGTATTTTTGTTCAAGCCGGGGCGGCGCAGATCAAGCCATTGCTGGATCATCGATGCATCAAGCGGCACGTTTGGCGGGCAACCATCGACTGTCGCACCAAGGGCGGGCCCATGGCTTTCGCCCCATGTGGTGAACTTAAATAGATGGCCAAAGCTGTTGATCGACATGCGGTTGCTCCTTGCTTGGTTCCCCCGATATTGCAAACTGGGCGGCGGGGGAAGCCCTGCGTGGTTGACACGGGCCTTCGATGTGACCGAAGTGCATATATGTTAACGAATTCAGATATCATTGCGCTAACCGCGTTGCGCCGCGATTTGCATCGTCATCCCGAAATTTCGGGTGAAGAAGGCCAGACCGCTGCAACAATCGTAAATCAACTCGCAAACCTGAACCCTAGTCGGGTGATCACTGGGCTGGGTGGGAATGGTGTTGCGGCTGTATTTGAAAGCGGTGTTGATGGGCCAACGGTTCTGTTCCGTGCTGAGCTGGATGCACTGCCAATTCAAGAGATTTCAGACAACGATTGGGTGTCGCAAATTGCGGGCAAAGGGCATCTTTGCGGTCACGATGGACATATGACGATGTTGTTGGGGCTTGGTCGTCTGTTGGCGCGCCGCCCTGTCGCAACGGGACGTGTTGTGTTGATGTTTCAACCCGCAGAGGAAGACGGTAGTGGAGCGCGCGCTGTTGTTGCGGACCCTGCGTTCACGCAAATCGCGCCTGACTGGGCGTTTGCCATCCACAACGAACCGGGGCGTCCATTTGGCCATGTGTCAACGCGTGTGGGTTTGATTAATTGCGCGTCCCAAGGATTAGCGATCAAATTCGAGGGTAAAACCGCCCATGCTGCGGAACCCGAAATGGGTGTGTCGCCAGCGCCAGCGATTGCTGCCCTTGTCCCGACGCTTTCAGCCTTGGGGACGGGCGGCGCATTGGATCAGGATTTTCGTCTGGTGACTGTGACCCACATCTCAGTGGGAGAGCCGACATTTGGTATCGCCCCATCTGATGGTCAGGTATTTGCCACCTTGCGCGCCGCAGACGATACCGCGATGGCCGGCATGGTCGCCTCAGCTAAGGAACTGGCGCAGGTCGAGGCAGACACCCACGGGCTGACTGTTTCTTTTGCAGACCACGACGTGTTCAATGCATCCGTGAACGATTTAGAGGCGACGGATGTCGCACGAACAGCGATGGATGCAATTGGCGTTCCATATTCCGAAGACGGGCTTCCGATGCGCGCGTCAGAGGATTTTGGCGTGTTCGGATGGGGGGCAAAGGCGGCGATGCTTTGCCTAGGACCAGGTGTTGAATATGCGTCGCTGCATAATCCAGATTATGATTTTCCCGATGACTTGATCCCCGTGGGCGTTTCGATTTTCGATCGCATCGCGCGCGATTTACTTGGCACGGCGAAGTGAGATCAGATTAGACACCAACAAGGCCCCAATGACGATCATCCCACCCACAATGGCCCATTGACCAGGGTGTTCGTCGGCGATCGCCCAGATCAACAGTGGGGCCAGAACGGATTCTAATAGGACCAGCAACGCCACCTCTGCAGAACTGATATAACGCGGCCCGATTGTCAGCAGAATGGTTGCCAATCCTGTCAAAAGCCCATGTGACAAAAACAGTGACGTTTGCGCCTGAAATGCTGGAACAGGCTCAATAAACGGAAGTATCAACAAGGCCACGCCAATGAATGCAATAGGGACAGCAGGTACCATCGACGTGCCTTTTAGCATCCGCAAAACGGTCAAGGCCAATCCATAAGAAACCGCCACAAACAGCGCCCATAAATCCCCTTTGATAGAAGAAATCTGGGATGACTGTGATCCGTATGCAATCACGCCAAGGCCAAAGATGACTGCGATCATGGTCATGATCATGCGGCGTTTGATCGGTTCACCCAACAAAATCCGACTAAATACCAGCGCAAAGATGGGCATCGTCGCGAAAATGAAAACCACGTTTGCAATGCTTGTGTTTTCGACGGCCAAAACCACACCCAACGTCGTACCCGCAATCAGAACGATATAAAGAAACCCAAGCCAACCGGTTCGGAAAACGGCCTGAAACCCCGCACGACCGTGCAAAAAGCCGATAATGACAAACACCACAGACCCCGCGATCAAACCGCGCCAAAAGCTGATGATCAGCGGGTCAGCTGTGATAAGCCTCACGAAAATCGTGTCTGGCGTGATCAGCAAAATGCCAAGGGTCGTAATCAGGATGCCTTTGAGCTGATCTGTCATGTTCTTGCCTTTTGAATACTCACGCGCTACCTAAGCCCTACCTCGGGGGGCCTGACAAGGCTGAGATTGCGAAAGCTGACCCGTTGAACCTGAACCGGTTAAGACCGGCGGAGGGAAGGTTTAGCAATCATGCTGCTTTCAAATCCGCCCGTCGCATTTGGAGGATATGATGCAAAAACCAATCATACTGACGACTGTCGCGGGACTATGCATGGCCACTATGGCCGCCGCAGAGACCCCTGTTCTGACAGTATTGACCTACGATAGCTTCACTAGCGATTGGGGCCCTGGCCCTGCTGTTGAGGCTGCGTTTGAAGAAAACTGTGCCTGCGATCTGCAATTTGTCGGCGCTGGTGACGGTGCTGCGCTGCTCGCGCGCCTTCAGCTAGAGGGGCCGCGCACAGATGCTGACGTGGTTATGGGTTTGGACACAAATCTGACTGCTGCGGCACGCGCCACAGGCCTATTCGCGCCGCACGGTGTTGACGCGGAACTTGCCTTGCCTATCGCTTGGACCGATGCGGATTTCTTGCCTTTCGACTGGGGCTATTTTGCATTTGTGGGCAATGCGGGTGCTGATGCGTCGACATCGCTGCGCGCACTGGCCGATAGTGACATCAAGGTCGTGATCCAAGACCCGCGGTCGTCCACACCGGGCCTTGGCCTGTTGATGTGGGTCAAAGCGGCGTATGGCGACGATGCAGCGGCCTTGTGGTCCGATCTGGCTGACAACATTGTCACGGTTACACCGGGCTGGTCAGAAGCATATGGTCTTTTCCTAGAGGGCGAGGCTGACGCCGCGTTGTCCTATACGACATCTCCCGCTTACCATCTGATCGCCGAAGAAGACGCGAGCAAGGTCGCTTGGGCATTCGATGAGGGCCACTACATGCAGGTTGAGGTTGCGGGAAAGGTTGCGTCCACAGACGTGCCAGAACTTGCAGATCAATTCCTTGCGTTCATGGTGTCCGACACGTTCCAGAACATCATCCCGACGACAAATTGGATGTATCCTGCGACGACCACAGCCGATGGCCTGCCTGATGGCTTTGACACGTTGATTACGCCAGCAAAATCGCTGTTGTTGTCACCCGAGGACGCACTTGCAACACGCGCTGCGGCATTGGACGAATGGCGCAACGCGCTGTCACAATAAACCTAAGCTGGCCCGGCGGCATTGCTGCCGGGCTTGTGCTTGCGCTGACGTTCGGCACGCTTGGGGCCGTGGCGATGCGTGCCGATTTCGGAGCAGGGCTTGGCCCCGCTGATTGGGCCGCGATACGGTTTACAATTATCCAAGCATTCGTTTCAGCAGGTCTAAGCTGCTTGCTTGCGATACCTGTCGCACGCGCACTGGCCCGCCGACGGTTTTGGGGGCGATCGGTATTGGTCACCTTGTTGGGGGCCCCGTTCCTTTTGCCTGTTATTGTTGCGGTGCTTGGTCTGCTGGCGGTCTTTGGGCGCAATGGAATCTTGAACACAGCATTGGGCTTTTTCGGTCTGCCCGAAATCGCTATTTATGGGTTTCATGGCGTTGTTCTGGCGCATGTTTTCTTTAATCTTCCACTTGTGACCCGACTGATGTTGCAGGGATGGCTAGACATCCCAGCGGAAAGATTCCGGTTAGCGGCGACTATGAACGCACCTATCGGCCGCTTGCTAGAGTGGCCAATGCTGCGCACGGTATTGCCGCCTGCCTTTCTGATCGTATTTCTGATTTGCCTAACCAGTTTTGCCGTGGCGCTGACTTTGGGTGGTGGACCAAAAGCCACGACTGTCGAGTTGGCGATTTACCAAGCATTGCGGTTTGATTTCGACCTTGGAAGGGCGGCAATGCTGGCGTTGGTGCAATTTGGCTTGTGTATCGCTGCGGCAATGGTTGCGTGGCGTCTTACAGCGGTCGATGGCATGGGCGCCGGACTGGACCGTAGCGTGCACCGTTGGGACGGCAGTGTTTTTGCTGATGGCATTTTCATTGGGCTGGCTGCGCTGTTCCTGCTGCTGCCGTTGATGATGGTGGTCTTAAACGGATTGCCGGGATTGCTGGAACTGCCATCGGATATTTGGAGAGCGGCGGTGCGATCTGTCACGGTCGCAGTTGTTTCGGCGTTGATATGCGTGGGAATGGCATTGTTGATGGCGTTACGTGGGGGCGTGTTGGTTGGATTGGTTGGGGTGCTTCCGCTGGCCGCATCGTCGCTGGTTGTTGGAACAGGGCTTTTCCTCATTGTGTTTCCGTTTGCCAAACCGAGTGACCTTGCGCTTCCAGTGACGGCAATTGTGAACGCGACCTTGGCGTTGCCATTTGCACTACGTGCAATCGTGCCAGCGGTTGACAAGGCTTCATTAGACTACGCGAGGCTGGGGGCCATGTTGGACATGACCAGATGGGTCTGGACAACGCGGATTGTTCTGCCGCGCATTCGCCGTCCGTTGGGGTTTGCGGCTGGCTTGGCTGCTGCATTGTCGATGGGGGATCTAGGAGTGATCGCCTTGTTTGCGGGGGACGCGCAGGAAACGTTGCCACTTGCGATGTATCGTCTGATGGGAGCATACCGGATGGAGGCTGCATCCGGTGCTGCGCTATTATTGCTGGCGCTCAGTTTCGGATTGTTTTGGATATGTGACCGAGGGGGGCGCATTGATGCTGACATGTGATAATTTGGTTTTGGAACAGGGCGCGTTTCGGTTGATTGCCGATGTCACATTTCAACAAGGTGCCATAACAGTGATTATCGGTCCTTCTGGTGCAGGGAAATCCACTTTTCTGTCCGCTATTGCTGGTTTCTTGGGCCCAAGTTCTGGCGTGGTTTCATTTGATGACGATGAAATACATGGGATGCCGCCGGGCAAGCGACCAGTCAGTATGCTGTTTCAAGATAACAACCTGTTCCCGCATTTGTCGGTCACCCAGAATGTAGCGCTTGCCTTAACGCAAAAGCGCTGGCCTAGCGCCGAACAACTGGCAAAGGTGTGGGGTGTTTTGCGTGATGTCGGGCTGCCTGATGATGCTGGCGATCGTACACCAGCGTTGCTTTCAGGGGGTCAGCAAAGCCGCGTAGCACTTGCTCGGGTGTTGTTGTCGGACAAACCTGTTGTATTGCTCGATGAACCGTTTGCGGCGTTGGGCCCCGGGTTAAAAGACGAGATGCTGGATTTGACGCAGCAGATGTTAGTTGAGGGACGGGGCGCAACTGTCTTGATGGTTACCCATGATCCTGATGACGCAAGACGGATTGCGGATGACGTGGCTTGGGTTGCTGATGGGGTCGTGACACCCCCGCGTGCAATGACAGACGTATTTGCCAATCCGCCTGACGCCATGCGCACCTATTTAGGCAAGATGGGTTAAAACCCATCCTACGCAGGCACAAAAAAGGCCCACCAAAATGGCGGGCCTTTTGACACAACATATGTTGCGATTAGTGTTTTCTTTTGTGTGGTGCCCAAAGTCGCTTGTTTGTCAGGTAAAGAAGCACAGACAAGATTGCCAAGAAGATCACGCCAGTCAGACCAGCCTGCTTGCGAGCCATCATCTTTGGTTCTGCGGTCCACATCAGGAACGCTGCAATGTCTTCTGCTTCGTGGTGCAAATCAGTCGCGTGGCCGTCGTCGAATTCGACGTCATCGCCATAGAGCGGCTGAGACATTGCGATCCAGGAACCGGGATATTTGTGGCTACCATCTTCGTATTTGCATTCGTCAGGATACCCGCCGGATGCAAAAGCAGAGTTGTAGAAGCCGTCAAAATCCTCTGGTGCACAGTCAGGCGCATCGACATAGCCTGTCATCAAGGACGCAATGTATTCTGGACCGCCCATGCCCTTGAACAACTGGTTCAAACCAGTGCCGTAAGGGCCGTGGAAGCCAGCACGAGCCTTTGCCATCAACGACAAGTCAGGCGCGGAAGACAGTGAGGACCCAGGGAATTTATCCGCTGGTGTCGCTTGGCGGAAGTCGCCTTCACCGTCCAAGAGAGCTTGATCAAACACTTCGTAATTCGCCGCATAGGCGCGTGTCTGATCCTCTGGCAGATGAGGGCCACCCTCGTCATGCAAATTGCGGAACGCGACAAGTTCCAGACCGTGACATGCAGAGCAAATCTCGGTGTAGATTTTGAGGCCGCGTTGCAGCTGGTTTTGATCGAAGGACCCAAAAGGTCCCTCGAAAGAGAAGTCGAAGTTTTCGATATGTGCTTCGGATGCTGCAAATGCAGTGGAAGCAGTTACGGCCATTACGGCAGCAAGGGTGAGTTTACGGAACATCAGTTTTTGTCCTTTCTCACTCAGCCGGAGTGGTAGCAGAGCCACCATCTTTTGGGCCGTAGTGCGCATTAAAGTCATCTTCGATTGTCGCTGGAATTGGCAGCGGTTTTTCGATCACACCCAAGATAGGCAGGATGATCAGGAAGTAAGCGAACCAATATGTCGCGCCGATCAAAGAAATCCAGTCGTATGGGAATTCAGCCGGACGTGCACCAGCCCACATCAATACGATGAAGTCGATGACGAGCAGCGCGAACCACCATTTGAACATTGGGCGGTAGCGGCCAGAGCGGACGGACGATGTGTCCAACCAAGGCGCTAGACCCATCACAACAATCGCGCCGAACATCGCCAACACACCAAAGAACTTGGCGTCGATGATGCCAAAGCTGATGAAGTTCACGATCTGCACAACCCAGACGTCCGCTGTGAATGCCCGCAAGATTGCGTAGAACGGCAAGAAATACCATTCAGGCACAATGTGTGCAGGTGTCGCCAGCGCGTTTGCCGGAATGTAGTTATCGGGGTGACCCAAGTAGTTTGGCATAAAGCCGACGACTGCCATGAACACTGCCAGAATGATCGCCAGCGCGAACAAGTCTTTGATGACAAAGTAGGGCCAGAACGGCAGCGTATCTTTTGCTGCGTCTTCTTTAGAGGTGCGGCGCACTTCAACCCCGGTAGGGTTGTTGTTGCCTGTCGTGTGGAACGCCCAGATGTGCACGATCACAAGACCAGCAATGATAAACGGCAGCAGATAATGCAGCGAGAAAAAGCGGTTCAGCGCAGGTTGACCAACCGCACCAGCACCCAGAAGCAGTGTTTGCAGGCTGTCACCAACAAATGGGATCGCACCGAACAAGCCAGTGATAACCGCTGTGCCGTGGAATGACATCTGACCCCAAGGCAGCACGTAGCCCATGAAACCAGCGCCCATCATCAGGATGTAAATCAACATGCCGATGATCCACGTAATCTCACGCGGGGCCTTATAAGAACCGTAGTAAAGACCACGGAAAATGTGGGCATATACAGCAAGGAAGAACAGCGATGCGCCATTCATGTGGAAATAGCGAATCATGTGGCCGCCGTTCACATCACGCATGATGTGTTCAACAGATGCAAATGCCATATCAACGTGAGGCGTATAGTGCATCACAAGCACGATGCCTGTAACGATCTGCAACGCCAATGTGAATGTCAGAACGATACCCCAGATCCACATCCAATTCAGGTTCTTGGGTGTGGGGATCATTAACGTGTCATACAAAAGTCCGATGATTGGCAGACGCGAATTGATCGCTTTGGTTGCCTTGGACTTTGGTTCGTAGTGGTCGTGGGGAATGCCGCCCATGGGTATCTCTCCTTAACCGAGTTGAATTGTTGTTTCGTCGACAAACTGAGCGACGGGAACAGGAAGGTTGCGCGGCGCAGGACCCTTACGGATACGGCCAGCCGTGTCATAGTGTGACCCGTGACATGGGCAGAACCAGCCGCCAAAGTCGCCTTCATCACCCAACGGCACACAGCCAAGGTGTGTGCAGACGCCCATTTGAACCAACCATTTGCCGTCTTCGTCCAGTGACCGGTTTTCGTCGGTTGCTGGCGCTTCTGCGGACAGGTTGTTGTTATTCGCTTCTGCGTCGGGCAGATCGCTGATGTCCACAGCGCGGGCTTCGGCGATTTCTTCCTCGGTCCGGTTGCGAATGAAAACGGGTTTACCCTGCCAAAGCACAGTGATCTGCGTGCCTGGATCGACAGCGCCGATATCGACACGGATCGAGGCCAACGCAAGAACGTCGGCGGAAGGGTTCATCTGATTGACAAGGGGCCAGACAGCCGCACCAGTAACCACTGCGCCCGCACCTGCGGTAGCGTAGTAGATAAAGTCGCGGCGTGTGCCCTGATGGTCGTCTGCATGTGACACGAGGTGCATCTCCGATGTTTGGGGCCAGAAGGCCCGCACGAAAAGACGGATGTTGATCGCTCAACACCCATTCCGGCGCTGTTTAGCCCTCAAAAACGCATCCGTCCAGCGGACAATAAGGCGCAGGTGTGATATAGATACCTGACATGACCGAAAAGGACCAACAGATGATGAACGGAAGCTGCCATTGCGGTGCCGTGCAATTCGTATTTCATGGGGTTCCCGCACGGCTTGTGGACTGTAATTGCAGCATTTGCAGGAGACTTCGACCGCTTTGGGCCCATGGCCCCGACGGTAAAATCGACATCACATCAGGGGCCGAAAATACGATTGCTTATGTCTGGGGTGATAAATCACTGGCGTTTCATTCTTGCCAGGCCTGTGGTTGCACAACCCACTGGAAGGGAATCGGTGACAAATTTCCGCAAAATATGGCCGTGAATATGGCCTTATGTGACCCGGCAGAGATTCGTCACATTCCGGTGCGCCGCTTTGACGGGGCTGACAGTTGGGAGTTTTTGGATTAACCTTTCCGTTACAGATGCTTGTCAGGATCGCCAAAGCGCCCTAGGTGCAGATGATCTGATAGAATTCGGAAACAGGAAGAATCCATGCGCCGCGTTGCTTTATACCTCACGTTGATGTCTTTGCCCGCTGTTGCGGCGTCTGAGATTGAACTGAGCTTTTATGGTGGTTTGCAGTCTGCTTTGCCGTCTGATGTGACAGTTTCAGGGGATACGGTTATTCCCGATGAAACCAATCCGCTGACGTGGGAAGGGCGATCATTTGATGCGCCACCCTATTATGGTTGGCGTGTGACCAACTGGACGTCATCCGAATTCGGCTATGGCGTCGATTTTGCGCATAACAAAATTTACCCCAAAGATGATGTGTTGCCTGCTGGCTATGACACGTTGGAATTCACGGACGGGTTGAATACCCTGACGATCAATGCCTATCGCCGTTGGGAAAACGCATTTGGTGAATTCACGCCCTATGTTGGCGGTGGTCTTGGGCTGTCGATCCCCCACGTTGAGGTGACAAATGGTGCGTCTGAAACATTTGGCTATCAAGTCACGGGTCCTGCCGCGACTTGGATTGCCGGTGCGAGTTTCCCAATCAATGATGATTGGTCCGTTTTTGGTGAATACAAAGGAACGTATACCCAAAACGAGGCTGACCTTGATTCAGGCGGCAAGCTGACGACAGATGTTGTGACCAACGCAGTGAACGTAGGTCTAAGTTTTAGCTTCTGAGCAGTGATGGGTTAAAACCCATCCTACACAGTTGTGGATGACATGCTGTCTCGCTTGGAAAATTCAGCATACCACGCAGCAAGTGGGGCGTTTCCGTCGCGCCAACCGCGCGCGTCGTGGCGCAGATCAAGGTATCCCAATGCGCAAGCCACACCAATCTGACTCATATCGAGTGGGCCGGAGAGATGGCTGATCCAGCGATCGTTGATAGTGCTTACGGTGCGTTGAGCCTTTGCCCATTGCGCATCAATCCATTCGCCAAATTGCTTGTCCTCGGGGCGCAGTCGTGCCTCGTAGGTCATGGTCACGGCGGAGTCCATAATTGCGTCTGCCATTGCCTCGAGCGTCAGAACTTCCCAGATGCGCGCGGTTGGATAAAGGCTGGCATTCGCATGATCATCCAAAAACCGCGTGATGACACGACTGTCGTAGATTGCGGGGCCATCGCCACGCACCAGGATCGGAATTTTGCCTGACGGATTGGCAGCAACAACAGATGGATCCGACGCAAGCGCATGCGTTGAAACCTCGATCTCTTCGACTGCGTCGGTCAGGTTTGCTTCTCTGATCAGGACGCGCACCTTGCGCACAAAGGGAGAGGCGGGGGACATCAAAAGTTTCATGGCAGGATCCTTTAGTGTGGGTGTCAAAAGAGAACGCGATCCTGACCAGATTGCCAAGGGGGGTATTTTAGCATTACAGCGGCGAACACATCGCTGTCGGTAAAGCAATTGAGCCAACATAGAAGGTGCGGCCAATCCTGTGCGTCAAACCATGCTCGATCTGTATTTGCGAATTGCCGCACAAATGGAAGAATCGCCATATCAGGAAGCGACTGTGTGCCATAAAGCCATGTTTGACCCGCAAGCATGGCGTCTAGTTGATGTAAGTATGCTGCCCCGTCGGACTGCGCTGTGTCCCGCGTGCCATCGGGATGTCGCACGTGATATTTGTAATGGTCCAATGCGGTTTTGAATGGCCCGTCGGCTTGCGCAATCAGGTCGTCGCCTTCAGTTGGGAAGCGAAGCCAGCCAAAAGGGTCTGATGCATTCAATGCCCAGCGCATGATGTCGATGCTTTCGGCGATCACGCGTGTCTGAAGGTCAAGGACAGGCACTGTGCCTTTGGCTGATGTCGCTAGAAACGCTTCTGGTTTGTCACGCAGCAGAATTTCACGAAGCTCAACCTGTAGGCCGCTTGCCTTGATCGCCAAACGTGCTCGCATTGCATAGGGACAGCGACGAAATGACCAGAGGATTGGGGGTGTTTGCAATGTCAGAGCCTCCGGCGGGAGTATTTAGGAAAATGCGAGGAGCTGTGTTTCGTTTTGACCAGTGATGCGGGCGGTGATGATCTGGCTTTCGGATTGGGCCGTTTCAAAGTGAACTTCTGTGAATTGTTCGGTGCGGCCCATGTGCTCATTTTCCATCAGGATGTGATGTATTTTGCCGATCTGGGCGGCGAGGTGTGATTGCACCCGCGCGTCCCCTGCACTGCGCAGCTGCGCGGCACGATTCTTGATAATCGTTCCATTGACCGCCGGCATGCGCGCGGCTGGCGTTCCTTGGCGAGCGGAGTAAGGAAAGACATGCAACCACGTAAGATTGCAGTCATCGACCAATTTGAGAGAATTGGCGAACATCGCATCAGTTTCGGTCGGAAACCCTGCAATGATGTCGGCGCCATAGGTCATATCAGGGCGCAATTTGCTGGCCTGTTCACAAAACGCGATGGCGTCGTCGCGCAGGTGACGGCGCTTCATGCGCTTGAGGATCATGTCGTCGCCGTGCTGTAGCGACAGATGTAAATGCGGCATAAGACGCTGTTCAGTTGCGATTGCCTGCATCAGGTTTTCATCCACCTCGATGCTGTCAATCGAACTGATCCGCAGACGCGGCAAATCGGGAACAAGTTTCAGGATACGCATGACCAGATCGCCAAGTTTTGGCGTGGCAGGCAGGTCAGCCCCCCAGCTGGTCAGGTCAACACCTGTCAGGACGACCTCGTTATAGCCCTTATCGACGAGGCGTTTGATCTGGTCGATAACAACACCCGCGGGCACCGATCGCGAATTGCCGCGACCATAGGGGATGATGCAAAACGTGCAGCGGTGGTCACAACCGTTTTGAACCTGCACATAGGCGCGGCTGCGCGTGCCGAAACCGTCGATCAGGTGACCAGCGGTGTCGGTCACGGACATGATATCATTCACTTGAACAGCTTCAGTCTTGCCGATCAGATCAGGTGCGAGGCCCACCCAAGTGGCCGGATTCATTTTTTCGGTATTGCCGAGAACAACGTTGACTTCTGGCATGGCAGAGAACGTTGCTGGCTCAATTTGAGCGGCGCAACCAGTGACGATAATTTGAGCGTCCGGGTTGGCACGGCGTTGTTTGCGGATGTCTTGTTTCGCCTTGCGCACCGCCTCGGCGGTAACAGCGCAAGTATTCACAATGATCGCATTTTCAACACCGGCGCGGGTGGCGAGGTCTTTCATCGCTTCGGTTTCATAGGCGTTCAGCCGGCAACCGTGATTGGAAAATACTGGGGGCTTCATAGGCGCCACATACCGTTAAATACGTGAGCCGTGCCGCCCGTCATCCAAACGCCATCATCGCGCCAATCGATGAACAGCGTCCCGCCATCAAGATCAATTTGAACTTTGCGACCGGTCAAGCCACGGCGAGCGGCGGCGACAGCAGTTGCGCAGGATGAAGAACCGGACGCGAGCGTGATGCCAACGCCGCGTTCCCAAACCCGCATACGCAAATGATTGGGCCGAATGAGGGATGCAAATTGTACATTGGTGCGCTGAGGGTAGAGCGGATGATTTTCAATCTCCGCGCCGCGCTTGGCAAGATCGATTGCTGTGGCATCATCCACAAAGAATGTGCAATGTGGATTGCCCATTCCGGTCGCGACAGGATCACCGTCGATTGGCAAGTGAAGCGTGTCGCTTTCGGTGGCGAGCGGCACGTCAGCCCAATCCAACTGTGGCGGACCCATATTCACCGAAACAAGCCCATCACCCGCATCTTGCGCCAGCAACGCGCCACGGTCCGTGCTGATCCGCAAAGATGATGTATTGGTTTCATCCATAATGAACCGCGCAATACAGCGGGTCGCGTTGCCACACGCGGCAGATTGTGACCCGTCGGCATTCCAAAATGTCAGATGCACATCGAATCCGTCCCTGTTCGAAAGGGTGGCCAATTGGTCGAATCCAACGCCGCGATGCCGATCTGCGATGGCCATAGCAAGTTTAGCGTCAACAACGGGACTGATTCCCCGTTCATCGACAACGACAAAGTCGTTGCCAAGGCCGTGCATCTTCATAAATGGCAGATATGATTGTGTTTGTTGGGTCATATGCGGGCATATAGACGCTGGACTGAAATGAATCCAGTGGAACGCGCATTTCAGGCTTGACCCCGCGCCGTGCCTTTTCTAGATACCGCCGCAGTGGGCCGTTAGCTCAGTTGGTAGAGCAACTGACTTTTAATCAGTAGGTCGATGGTTCGAACCCATCACGGCTCACCACTTTACCATCAATTTTTGCTGAATCTGATTTTCGCGGCGGGTCTCGTGAACCTTAGCCATTCCGTTGGTCTCGCAACCAAGACGAAAACGGCTCCGTGCACCACGGTCCAACATTCCATGCTGTGATTTACCAGGTCGTGGGTGAATCCGACCGTGCAGCGATGGTTTGGAATGTCCAGTATTGGCCCAAAGTGCGGGATGCTGCAATTTTCTCGATCGCCCGCTGCGGGAAATGGCGACGTTCTCTTGCTATTCGTGAGTTTCTAACCAATCATCAACGGTCGCTTCAAATTCATGGGGTTGCTGTGCTGCCCATCCGATATGCCAATCCCTGGAAATGCGTTTTGTTGTGCATGCCTTGTTGTTGGGGCTGACAAAATCTAGCTGCGAAACCGGGGTTATGGGATCATCAATGACGTGGAGGACAAGAACGCTTTGTCCGCGCGTAATTAACCCACATAAATCGACAGGTTGCTGCGATAGTTCAAATCCGGCAGTCGGCCGTTATTTTGAAAATAGGCAAAAACCAATCTGGCGTGCCCCCATCGACGACAATCTGATCGAAATTGAGAATGGGGTCTTTGGCAATAACACGACTGATGCGTGGTTCCCGCAGTCCCGCAAAAAGTGCTGCTGACCCGCCTAGGCTTTGTCCGTGCAGGGTTATTCGATTGGCGGCAACGCCTCGTGCTGTGAGCCAGTCAAAGGCTCCCAGAATGTCGTTCGACCGAAGGGATCCGAACCCGTGGAATTGCCCGCCATCCTCCGAGCTTCCGTTCGAGCGCATATCAATTGCAAATGTTGAGTAGTTCATCCTTTGATAGGCACGCTCGGTTGATGCCAAACGCGGATCATCTTTGCAAATGTCCAGACCATGGATCACGATCACCACACCTTTGTCGGCCTCTATTTCGGTATAACGTGCACCAATCGTCAATTTATCTGACCGATCACGAAAACTGAGGTTGGGTGCAGAAATTTCGCATCTCGTGTTGATCCGCATTGTATCGGAGTTGGTCGTCCAACCTGTGGCCAAATATGATCGCAAACGTCACAACAAACGTCGGCAGTATCGCGCAAAAGATTAATTTCTTACGGTCATATTCATTCCCAATGGCTGTCCACTAACTTACATTATTCAACGTCCGGCTTAGTGATTGACTTACGCGAATGGCGCATTGTCCCGCAACTCAGCCGTCGTCCTTTGATGCCGCGTAATTAGCAGGATAGTGCGGCTTTTCAGAACTATACGAAAGTATATCGTTCTATGCCTTTGGCGAGATGCATAGAAACCTTTGCATGCTATCCCGTGTGAAAAACAAGGAGAGCCAAAATGTTTCGTCCGACTTCTCTAATAATCGCATTGTTTTTCGCCATCATTCCCTTTGCGGTGATGTCGGCCGAAAATACAACCGACAAGCCCCTTTTGATTGTGTCCAACACCAGTGGCTCTCAAGAACCCATCAGCTTCGACTTGGCCGCGCTCAAAGCTTTGGACCAAACGACTTTTGTGACCACTACCCTTTGGACAGAGGGGCCGCAGACATTCACAGGGGTTTCCTTGGCGACGTTACTTGCGAATTTGGGCATTTCTGAAGGCACAGCATTTGCCAGCGCGATCAACGACTACACTGTTGAGATTCCTGTTTCAGACGCGGTCGAAGGTGGCCCGATCATTGCCTATGAACTGAACGGCGAGGAAATGTCGATCCGAGACAAGGGCCCACTTTGGGTTGTCTATCCTTATGATAGCAATGCTGACTATCGGGCGGAGGTTATCTATTCTCGAAGCATCTGGCAGCTCGACCGGATTCGATTTGAGCAGTAGCGCCGCTGCGTAAAAGCGGCCTATGATGATGGCGTAATTAGTGTGGAAACATGACATGCCAAACAAGCGACGCTTCTCTTTGCGTGGTCAACGCATCCTCCTGATTCTGGCTGCAGTGATTTGCCTGTTGGCCATTGGATTGCTCGCGAGGGATGTCAGGAACGAGATCACCAGGCTCGATTCTGCACGGTCAGACAACGTTCAATGGACACTCAGCCAAATTGAGGTCGAATTCCTCGAGATACCAATCGCTCTAAGATCAGCGCAGCAAAACGGAACTGTTGACCTTTCCACTTTGAGACGTCGTTTTGATGTTTTTTACAGTCGGGTCAAAACTGTGCGTGAAAGCCAGATTTTCGCTGATCTACGGACAGAAGACGACTTTTCCGACGCTCTGAACCAAATTGATTCTTTTGTCCAAGAAACGGTCGTAACTATAGATGCGGATGACCCTACTCTTATTGCTGCCATACCTCTGATTGCAGACCGAGTTGATGGATTGCGGCCTGATGTTCGCACACTTGCCAATTCGGGTTTGAGTTACTTTGCTACTCTTGCCGATCAACAAAGAGCCGATTTTTCGCGAGCGTTGACTCGATTGGGGATGATCGTTGCTATTTTGGTCTTTGCGTTGTCCTCGATGATCTACTTCCTTGCGAACCTGAACGCCCAAATGAGACGGCGCCAGAAACAGGCGCGCGAGGCAAATGCACGGATGAAAACAGTGACCTCGACATCTCTTGATGGGGTCATTGTTGCAGATACCGATGGCACAATTTTGGAATTCAATAAGGCCGCAGAAGAGATTTTTGGCCATGCCGCCGCAGATGTAATGGGCAAGAGTATTGGCGATGTCATTGTCCCCGATCACTTCAAAGCAGGACATGACGCAGGCATGGAACGTATGCGAAAAAACGGGGAAAAGCGCGTTGTCGGGCATGGCCGGGTTCAGCTCGAAGCAATTCGAAAGAATGGCGAAATTTTCCCCGTAGAACTCGCTATTCAATCCGCGATCACAGAGGATGAAGAGCTGTTCATCGCGTTCCTGCGCGACATTTCAAAAGCGGTAGCTGATGAAGCAGAGCTGGTCGAAACACGTGACCGGGCTCTCGCAAGTGAAAAAGCAAAAAGCGAGTTTTTGGCCGTTATGAGCCACGAAATCCGCACGCCGCTAAACGGCTTGTTGGGTAACCTTTCGCTTTTGCGCGATACCGAAATCACCAACGACCAAAGTGAATACGTCCGCAATATGAGTACGTCCGGCCGCCTGCTACTGAGCCACGTGACCGACGTTTTGGATATTACAAAATACGATGCGGGTAAGGTGGCACAAAATACAAGACCGATGCGACTTGATCCGTTTATTCAGGATCTCATTGATAATCAGGCGGGACCAGCCCAAGAACAAGGGACAAACTTGAATTGGACTTGGGTCGGCGATCCGATTGGGCCGGTGAAGTCTGATCCAGATTTTCTTCAGCCAATTTTGCTAAACCTGATCAGCAATGCGGTTAAATTTACACCCGGTGGATCCGTCGACGTCGAAATCGAAAAAGTTGATGTCACCAAAAATGGCACGATGGTCGAATTTCGCATTGTCGATACCGGGAGAGGAATCCTTCCCGAGGTGCTGAAAACCATTTTTGATGATTTTGTCACCGGCAATATTTCTTTGAACCGCTCTACAGGAGGAACTGGGCTTGGGCTCGGAATTGCACGACGCTATGCCGACGCACTAGGCGGCACGATCGACGCAGAAAGTATCGAGAACGAAGGCAGCATCTTTACGTTCCGAGTTCCATTTGAAGAGGTCGCTGAATCAGTGTTGGTTTCGGACAAAGAAAAAGAACAATCGCATCCATCGATGGATATTCTGGTTGTTGAGGACAATGAAATCAATCGGCAGGTTGTCCGCGAAATGCTTCGCAAAAAGAACCATTTCGTGACCGAGGCAATCAATGGACAGCAGGGGGTCGACTTGGCAAAGTCCAAACGCTTCGATCTCATACTCATGGACATCAGTATGCCTGTCATGGACGGACGAGAGGCAACTCGATCCATTCGATCCGGCGGTGGGCTTTCTGCGACTTCCCCTATTGTCGCACTTACAGCAAACGTGCTGGAGGAGGACCGCGCGGCATACATCGGCGATGGAATGAATGACGTATTGACGAAACCGTTATCGCAGCGTGCCCTTGGCAAGCTGTTAGGGGATCTGGAGGCGGAAGAAGTCGAGATAGATCAAAATCAATTTGCCGAACTTAACGAAACCGTTGGCAAGGATACTACAGCAAAGTTGGTCGCAAAGTTTCTGTCCGAAGGGGACACGTTCTTTGAAGAATGGTATACTTTCGATCAAAGCACTATGGCCCAACAAGCACATAGATTTGCAGGGGGTGCGGCGATGTTTGGAGCCACGGAATTGCTTGCATAACTTAAACAATTGGAAGCGGCAGCAAAGTCTGAAGCGGCAATAGACTATCAAAGATTGCACTTTGAATTGCCGTCAGTTTGGGTCAAAACTAAAAACCGGTTATCGACGATGACCTAATTCTGTGCCTAAGGTGTCATGATGCTGCCCCGTTTAGGCAGTATATTGTGATGAGTTCGCGTATCATTTGTACGCTTGGAGGCCGAATAGATGAAAATATTGATTGCTGATGACCACGAGTTGGTTCGCGATACCCTCGCTGCGTTTCTTGAAAACGAAGCCGATATCGAGACAACAACCGTTCCGGATCTGGACGCAGCCTGTGTCGCAATCAATGCAGGAACACGTTTTGATCTGGTTCTTTTGGACTATGCCATGCCGGGTATGAATGGGCTCGAAGGCCTGACAAAAGTCATTGACTTGAGCATCGGGCGGCCTGTTGCCGTGATGTCTGGAACAGCGCCAAAGGCGATTGCACAAGATGCCCTAAACATGGGCGCCATTGGGTTTTTGCCTAAAACAATGGGTGCAAAGTCGCTTGTGAACGCGGTTCGATTTATGGCCGCAGGCGAAACTTTTGTGCCCGTAAAATTCATGACAGAAGAAGTTGTCGAAGAAGTAAGTCCGCTCGCAAAAGGTTTGAGTACGCGAGAACTCGACGTGTTGGGCGGTCTTTGCCGTGGTCTTGCCAACAAAGAAATCGCGCGCGAACTCGACTTGCAGGAGGTTACGATCAAACTGCATGTCAAAACGCTTAGCCGTAAGCTAGATGCAAAGAATCGCACACATGCGGCAATGATCGCAAAGGAGGCCGGGCTTTTTTAAGGAAAGCCCGACCCGGTTTTTTTAGAACATGAAACCATCCGTAACGGTTTCCAGAAACTCTGCGCCTAGTTCTTGATGATCCACGACAACAATTCGGCTATCTCCAATTTGAACTGTCAGCCCACTGTCATCCAATGTGACGTTTTGCGCGATCCATTCTTCTTGCGTCAGTCCACCATCCAGCAAGTTCAAATTACGCAAATCAATGCGATCAGCTTCTGATCCATCGCGGGTGAAATCGCGGATAATGTCGGTACTTCCATCCATCTCAGACGCACGGAAAACAAACTTGTCGCTTCCTAATCCGCCTGTCATGTCATCAGATCCCGCACCACCGTAGATTTTGTCTCGGCCAGCACCACCATCAATTATATCGTCACCACGATAGGCGTTGATGTAATCGCGTCCATCGCCTGCATTGATTGTGTCGTCGCCGCTACCCGCTTTGATGCGATCTTTGCCAGCGTTACCAGAAATCACATCGTTGCCAGTGCCACCATCAATGACATCACGTCCGCCGCCGCCAACAATCGTGTCGTCACCAGACCCGGCATTCAGGACATCGGCACCAGTGCCGCCATCAAGCAGGTCATTTCCAGAGCCGCCAGTTAAGACGTCGTCACCGGCGTCGCCGAATAATTGGTCACTCTGAGATCCACCGCTCAGGTCATCAGCGCCATCGCCCCCAACCAAGATATCGTTGCCAGATCCGCCGAGTAGCTGATCTGCACCGATACCGCCATCAAGTTGATCATGGCCCGCAGAGCCGTGCAAAAAATCGTCGCCGGCGCCGCCAATCAGGATGTCATCATCTTCTGCCAAAAGATTCCCGAATTGATCATAGCGAAGACCGTCTTCGTCGTAGACAGAGATAAGACCGTTGCCTACAAAATCGGGTCCAGCGCCGCCATAGATGGCATCGTTGGCATCCCCGCCATTTAACGTGTCACCAAGACCGTCACCAATAAGTTCATCCATGCCCATCCCGCCGAAAACGACATCTTGGCCTGTGCCGCTATTGATCGCGTCATCATACGAAAGATCGGCGCTTTCTATTGTGATCATTTCAGGCGCTCGAATTAGGACATTAGCCGATGTGTCGACTGCTGCGAATGGGTCCATCGTACGCGGGTCCATTGCGCCGTCATTTGAGTAAGCCCTTGGCGCGTCTGCAACCAATGTCAAACTACGTGTTCCGGTATCTTCATTCGTGCCAACAAGGTACATGCCACCAGAAATAGAGGTAGATGCATCCATGTCGTGATCACCCCCATTGCCGCCAGCGTAAAGATTGCCGTCACCATCAATAACAAGTGCGCCAAAGGTGATCGGCGGCATGCCATCTACCGACACGCCATTGATAATTGTTGTGTCGATTTCCTCGTAGGAAAAGGTCGGCTCTCCTCCAGAAGCGACATCCGAAATGTCGATGGCATACAGGCGACCAGGCCCGCCTTCTTCGCTGGGGCGAACCAGTCCGTAGAATGTTTGTGAGCTGGCATCAAATGCAACATCCCACATTCTGTCAGTAACCATTTCCTTGGGAAATTTGAACGTTACTGAAACCGGATTGCCATTCTCATCCAGCTGGTCGACGTCGATCATCGTGATGCGATCCATGCTTGAATGGAATGACCAAAGGTTCCCATTGTCATCAAAGTCAGCTGTCCACGAGCGATAGGGTGTTTCCCCCATGCCGTAACTGTTGCCTTGCGCGTCCATCATGACCAGATCGGCCTCGTTCACTGTGTTCCCAAGTGAATCGACGCCGTTGGCAACAGCGATCCCATAGATCATATTGTCTTCTTGGTTGAAGCCGATGGCGTTCAGACCAACGGTCGCGTCCGCGCCTGCTTGAGTGTAGCTTTCGGAAGCTACATCAAAAACATTCAATGTCCCGTTCATGACCTGATAAATGTGGTTTTGACCCTCGGCAAAGGCGCTGACAGTAACATCTTGTCCAGCGACGGTCATGACTTGATCGTAATAGTAGATTGGGCCGTCCGTGTTTATGACGGGACCACCGGTTGTTTCACTTTCGGCACTTTGGAAGGTCAATTCGCCTGGTCCACCTGTTCCGGAAAATGTCACCTCATGTGCGGAAAAGATGGCGCTATTGGTGTCGAAACTGTCAATAACCTCTCCATTCCATAAAACGACGACCGCGCCACTTAGCGATCCTGCGCCGTAGTTTGCCGCCACCTCGAAACTAACGGTGTAGTCCGCACCTGCTTCTGTCTGAACGGTTTGAGACATTGCGGTTTCGCCATCTGGGGTTGTCGATACGTCCCACGCACCGTTTTCGCCGTATTGCGCAAAACTGGTAGCATCTGTGAATCCGTTTAGAATGTTCCCTCCGACATAGTCGCCGTAGATCACATCTGCGCCGCCATTTCCGTTAACGACATCATTACCAGCGAGGCCGATGATGACGTCCGTTTCGTTTGATCCCGACAGGTCTTCCGTCAGATTTGATCCGATGATTTCGGTCATACTTTTCTCCAATAGGATAGATTTACTGGTTACCAACCGATGCCCTGATAGACGTTCGATGTTGGGGCCTCGGTTGTGATCCGAACAAGATCGACGATCTGGCAATCTGATTTTGCAATGACCTCCTGATAGACGGGGTTGTTGTGCGTCACGATCAACAGATCAGACGCTTCGACAACATCGTCGACGTCATTGCGAAGCATTTGCGGCAACGCAGATGCCAATTCCCGAAGACCTGCACTGCCATGGCGCACATAGTTCATTTGAGCAGCAAGTGGCGTGCTTGTGGTAATCGCGCTGTCATGCGCCACGACTTCAACACCGTCAGCGTTGAGCGCAGCAATGACATCCAAAATCGGGCTTTCACGCAGGTCGTCTGTGCCTGGCTTAAATGCAATTCCCAAAACGCCGACGCGCTTTGCACCAGTTTTACGCACCATAGAAATTGCTTCGTCAATGTGGGCCTGATTGGATGTGCCAAGTGATTGGATCATTGGCAAATCGACGCCAATCTCTTTGGCGATATGTGCCACAGCACGGACTTCTTTCGGCAGGCAAGACCCGCCGAATGCGAAGCCGGGCTTCAGGTAGTATGGCGAAAGGTTCAGCTTGGTGTCCTGAACAAAAACGTCCATGACCTCGTGGCTATCTACGGACAGCGGCTTACACAATCGACCCACTTCATTTGCAAAGGTCACCTTTGCGGCATGCCAGACGTTGTCGACATATTTTACCATTTCTGCTGTTTCGATTGATGTGGTAATGACGTTGTCATCCACGGCCGCATAGATCTGCCCCATGATGTTGGATGTTCGTTGATCGGTCGTGCCAATCACTGTCTTTGGTGGCGCGTAAAAATCTTCGACCGCAACGCCTTCACGCAGAAATTCAGGGTTGAAACAAACGCCAAAGCCGACCCCGACCTTTTTTCCAGAAACCCGTTCGATGATCGGCGTCATTAGGCGCAGTGTTGTGCCTGGTGGGATAGAGCACCGCATGACGACAACATGAAACTCGGACTTTAAGGCAATGCCTTCGCCGATCGACTGTGCCGCAGCTTCAATATAACTATAGTCGCATCCGCCATCTGCCGAGGTTGGTGTCCCAACTGAGACAAAGGTCACGTCCGTATTGCGCACAGCGGCGACAAGATCGTCGGTTGCGGTGATTAGGCCGGCATCGACCCCTTGACCTAGCAATTCGCCCAAGTCCTTTTCGTGAATTGGCGAAACGCCTTTGTTGATCTGAGCGATTTTCACCGTGTCCAAGTCTACCCCGATGATCCGGTGCCCAAGGCTGGACAAACAGGCTGTCGAAACGGCCCCGACGTAACCTAGGCCAACAACACTGATCGCGGCCTTTGGCGTGATTGCATATAGCGGAACAGCATTTCCTGCGCCGATATCGAATGCAGACATATCCATCATTTTGTTTTCTCTCACGTTCAATTCAAATTCTGAGGCATCTTTAAGCCGTTGAAAAAAATGACGCATTTAACAGTATGGGTAGAAAGTGACGCATTGGGTTCGGCGCGCTATCCTTTTGAACAGGCGGTTCTATCCTGTCTGAAAATTTGCATAGGAACGAAAAAACCCCGCCAGCATGAGGATGCTCGCGGGGTTTCTTTTGCGTGTTTACCAGACTTGGTTTTGACACGCATAACCTTGAGGAGAGGTCGTATTAGTTTGCGGCTGGGGCTCTGCCGTATGCGTCTTCGTATCGAATGATATCGTCTTCACCCAAGTAAGTGCCGGATTGCACTTCAATCAACGTCATGTCAGTTTTTCCAGGGTTTTCCATGCGGTGGATCGCACCTAATGGAACGTAAATCGACTGGTTTTCGGAGATCAGTTTTACAGTCTCATTCACAGTAACGCGGGCGCAACCAGCGACAACAATCCAATGCTCCGCACGATGCACGTGGCTCTGAAGGCTAAGTATCCCGCCTGGCTTTACGACAATTCGTTTTACCTGAAAGCGATCTGATAACATCAGAGTTTCATAAAAACCCCAAGGGCGTTCGCAAATGTCGAACGCGGGCTGGACAGTTGGAACTGGACGACCAACAAGCAGCTCTGATTTCGTATGTGCAGTCATTTCGCTTCTCTCTAGATTATCAATTCGATAACTATGACTAACCATCCAAACAGCGAAAATCTTGGCTTCCAAAGCCTAGTTGCTCGCCCCAACGCATATCAGCGCGCTCAAAGGGATAGCGGAACCAAGCCCACGTAAACCGCAAGCATCAACACGAATCCGAACGCCGTCGTGATGAGTTGAAACTTGGCCATGCCATTTTGAACGCGCGCTCCAAACCCGTCTCCACTACCTGATGTTTGGTTCCCTCGGTTTGCCCATTTTTGCTTACTCAGATGGAAGATCATGAACACCTTTACCGCCGCGTTGATGATCTGGTTTAGATACAGGATGAATGGCCAACTCAAATCAACGGTTCTGCTGTAACGAAAAAGAAACAGGCATAGCAAAATGCGGCTCATGATAATCCAAATCAGGCAGCTCCAAATGTAGAGCGGATCAATCAACGATGCGAGAATCGCCATGATTGGGCTGACAAGCATTGTCCACATCGCGATCCGCTGGTCGACCAAGCACCACCAAATGAACGGGTTCACTTTTCGGGGGCCAAGAGCGATTGCGCGGCTCCCATTGCGCAACATATTTCCAGACCAACGGCGGAAGTTTTGCACCATACGGCCCAAGCCATTTTCTTTAATGACTTCGATCGTGTAGACGGTCGCATCCGGCACATAGGTCATCTTCGCGTCGCGGGTCAGCATATGATACCAAGTGGATTTGTCGTCACCGGACAGAAACCGGAAGCGTCCCCAAAGCCAATGATCTAAATGATCCGCTTCAATCGTTCGGATAAATTTCTCGGACAGCATATGCTGGGCGCGAAATACTGACATGCGGCCTGTAAGCGTCAAAACCTTGTTCGATAGCGCGTGGCTTTGCATTGCAAGACGCCGCTGAGCAAAACGCATATTCAGCCAGCTTTGAATCCATTGCGGTCCATAGCAAATGACTTCTTCGTCGGTGGTCAGCGCCTGTAGTTCGGGATCGGCACCGAACATCGACAGCGTTTTTTCCAAAACGTCATTCCCATATAGCGCGTCGCCATCCATAAAAATGACAAGATCGTTGGGGTCTACGCCTGCACGATTGATCGCGCGGACAATCAAGCCAATAGCCATACGCTTACCTGGTTGGTTTTGGCGAATGAAAACAAGTTCCGCCAAGTCGTCTGGAATGTCTGCGGCATGTGTTTCGACAAAATCCCGAATGATCATTTCGTCGAATGAAGATCCTGTCCCGATATAAAGCGTTGTCGGAATTCTCTCTGATCTGATTTGGCCTAAAATCGACCCGATGACTCGTTTAGTGATCGCGGGTTCTTCGAAGTATGTTGTCATCTGGATATGCAATCGACCCGGACGCCAACCCGACCCCCATAACGCTTGTGCGCGGGCACGTTTTCCAGGCCAAATGATTTTGCGATAAATTTCTGCGCGCACGGCATGTGTAAACCACCAGCCAAAACGCCATGCTCCGAGTGATCCAAGAACGATTGAAATATGCATGACATCCGGTTGCAGAAACCGGTTCGGAAGCGAAGTCAAAAGCCAACCGATACCCATCATAAGCGAAACCAGAATTGCCAATTGATGCGGCTGCCATTTGGAAATTCCTTTGCGCGTAGGAGTGCGCAGGCAATTCAGCTTTTGCGTAAGGTCTTTGTCGAAAGCGTATTCTGATTCCGGCTCGGACATTAGTCGGTCAACCAAGGCAATACTGAACCCCAGTCCTTGATTGCCTTAGCTTTTACAGGCGCATCAATGCGGAAATCAGCACGTGTTTGGTCAATACTGAGGTTATCGAATGAAACAGATACGATGATGCCATATCCGTCGGAAATGGTTGGGTCGACCAATGCGGAGATATCTGAAATCGTTCCTTGGATAGATTGAGTTTCAACGCCAGAATTCATCCGAATACTTGTCGGCATTCCAACATAAATTGCCTCTGAGCGTGCCTCGTTAAGCCATGCTTTTACCACGCGCGGCGTATTTTCTTCCATCGTAACCGCAGTGGTACCGCGCCCGATGTATTGATCCTTGAATACATTTACTGTCCGGATGACGCCGTCTGCCGAAGCGACAATATCGGCTGCGCTGATTTCATCCTTTGTATTGCCTAAATCGCGCTTTAACCGTGACAGTCTTGTTTTCTGATCCTCAAGTTCGCGCATCATGAGCCGTTCAATATCAAAAAATGGCCCCACTTTTGTTTCCGTCGCAAGGTCAAATCGTCTGAGAGCGTTCCACGCCGCTTCAACGTCACGTAGCTGGGCGTTTTTGACAAAGTCGCCCACGCTGCGCGCGGATACGGCAGATAGAAACGCCTCCCGCAAGATGTCACGGTCCAATTCGCGGATAGCGCGATGTGCTTCCAATCGTGCGACTGTGGCCGCCGTCAGCCGTTCATAAAGCGCGATATCTTCGCGGACGTCCTCAAGGTCGGCTTCGCGGTCGGGCCGACTAAGCTCGACCAATGTATCTCCCCGTTTGACCTCGTCACCCGGGGCGACAAGAATACGATCGACAAAAGCAGCCTCGGCTGCGTTCAGGGAAAAAATCGGGGCTACAATACGCGCATTTTGAAGTGATACTTGCGATAACCGTGTCCAGATTTGACCACCGATTAGGCCAAACACGACCCCTGCAAACATCAGGTAGAAAACGACATTCCAAATTACTCGAAAAATGCGGTTTTTGGCTTTTGCGACGCCGACAGAATATTCTTCTTCAGTTTCGCCCATCGGAACAAGATCGACTGGAGTATCAAGACTGGTGATCATGTCGCCAGAGGTGGCCATTTTTCCCGAAAGAATGGAGCGATAGAAAATTGCCAAAGTTTCGCGTTGCCGACCGGACAATCCATCAAAAAGCAACTCGCCCTTCTCGGGACCTTCCTTGAAACGGACGTCAAACTGCACGTCGACACCCTGAAACGGGATCGACAGAATTCCAGCCTTGGGAAGAATGTCTTTGTCTTCCGGATAGGTGACCCCTTTGAGCGACCAACTGTTCAACATCACAACCTTCCCTGTTTCAAGCGTAAGCTTGAGTGGGGCGGTTACCTTAAACATAAGGTCGGATATTGGCCGTTCGTGACGGATCTGCACAGTGTTTTCCTCGGTCGATTTCGAGAGAACAATTAACAAATCTTCCACAGAATAATTTGAGCTCAATCGATCAATGAGTAGCGCAACAGGTCATCGCGCTACTCAAAAGTATAGTTAAGACGCGGTTTCTGACGGAAAGAGTGTCATCACTACGCGTCCGAGCTGTTCATTGCTGTCAAACTTCAACGATACTTCGGTGATTCTTGATGTATCGAGGCCGCTTAAATCAAGCCACCAATCTGCAGAACGCCGGTCTTCTGGGATTCGGTTTTTGCGACGCAGGCGAAGCTCTTTGTCCTTTCCATCCTCGAATGACAATTTAACTGTCAGCGCCAATGCATCACGATTTTCGGTCGCGACATGGATCAAATCGGATTGACCAAACTGATCTGGAATATCGGTGGATGATGTATTTTTCTCTGAAAGCTGCATGTCAAATGCCTCTCCTGTTGTGGCATGTTCAGCGCGCAGTGCTCCAAGAAGTTGGCGCAATTCAGACGTCACGTTCAATGATTGGGTGTATGGAAATTCCCATATTACGGTTGGGTGTTTTCGCGTGCTTAATGCACCAGACAAAACATATGATTCAATCGGACCAATGAGGCCGCCACCCGAAACTGACAGGTTGTGAACGTCCTTTTCCAACGCGGCAGAAAGTGCGTCGGAAAATTGATACTGGTCCCGCTTGTTACGGTCGCTAAAACTGGTTCCAAGTAGGGCGACGGTCTCTTGACCCGCGTCATCAAGCAAGCCGAGACCTTGAGATGCCGCGACCAAACCATAGTCGAACGTTGTCGTTTCTTCTGGTGGGTTGGTAATGTCGCAAGCCGCTGTGACGATTTTGTTGAGTGATCCTTTTTCAGCATAAACTTCGTTTGCCATGATCTGGGTTACGTCAAATTTTGGAGCCAGCTGATATTCGCCAGCCAACGCGAGGGCGCTCGCGGCTGCACCGGAATTGGTCCAATGTGTGTCACGCTTAAAGTAAAACGGAACCTCAGAACTTTGCGTCGCAACGGCCAACAGGTTTGGCACAACAGCACCTGTTGCGCGCAGCTGTTCAATCAATTCGTGAAAGCTGTTTGCAACGGTTGCGGTGTCATAACCCAATGTCGGCCCAACAGTCTCGTCGACAGTTGCTTGCCCAGCCACCAGAGGGCGCGGAGGAGCAACGATCATCGCAAGATCGACACCTGCGGCATCAAACTGTGCCACGATTTCCGACATCAGGCGCGATGCGTCTGATTTCATTGTGTATGAGGTTTTCAATTGATCAGACGTAAAAATCCAACCGTTGTCGGTGTTGCTCCAGATAGGAGCGAGACGCTTATATTTTGTGTCTAGTTCGGCTTCGTCTAGCAAAGCAGAACAATAGGGAGCTGCAACACTTGGCTGTGCGGTCATCACCCAAAGGGCTGTGCAAGCCATCAGGGTTACTTTGAAAGTTGGTGTCATTGATCGAATTCCTTTGTCGCAATGTATCGTTCTGGGATTTCCCAGATGATCAATTCAGGGGGGGAGGTGTGAAAGTCGGTGGAGGCGAGGTAATCTGCCATCGGGGCAAACGGACCGCGACCCTCTTGGGCCACATTCAAGACATCGTTGCTGATGAGCGTTTTGACGAAACCCGCGAAATTGAAAATTTCTTTGGCGGAATAGCTGGTTCCGACCAAGGTTACAGGGATGGCGGCATCACCAAATAGGGACATTCCCGCATCATCAGGGGTGACGGTCGTTGCTGAGATGATTGTCTCATCTTCAATTCCGATCCAATTTTCAAACGGACCAGTGTCGATGAAAGTCGTCAAATCGCCAATGAAAGTTTGTGAAGGAGACCAAGTTGTCTCGTACTGAGTATCGCCAAAGACGGAGCTGGGCAGATAGGGCGTGATCGATTGGGCGACAGACTGGGCACCATGGGCGCTCCAATGGGTATCCGTTCGCAGGAAGGCCCCGGATGATGACATCGCGTCGCGCAGGTCAATTGCTGGTAAGCCATTGGCGCTGAGCCAATCCATCACATTGTCGTATCGCGCATCAATCGCTGTGCTGCGAGCATGAGGCAACCGATCTGAATGCATGCGGGCCTTGTCTGGAATGATAACCGGAACCAGTTGAACGCCCGCGTTTTGCGCGATGAGAATCTGATCTGAAAAGGTGTAATCCGACGTTGGCTCCGAAAATTCCTCGGCAGTAAAAAGCCATCCGTCTTGTGTGTGGACAACCTCAACATGGCTTTGGTTCAACAGACCAAGCTGGAGCGCATTCCAGACATGTTTAGAGAAATCCCGCATTGGAAATTTCTGCTTAAAGTCGGCCTCGAATGCCCGCTGATAGAGACCCCCCTGGATCGGTTTATTTGGCTGCTGAAAGTCGACTCCATTAAGGCCGCCAATGCCGAAACCAAGAACGATGAGTGAGACCAAAGCGCCGCTGGCGTGTTGTTTTTTGATCGGTGTCATGACTCTCTCTCCTAGAATTGAAAATACAAAAATGGCGAATGGGATCGTGCGTTCAAAATGAGCGTGCAGCAGATGAACAGCGATGTTGTCGACCAACCGAAATCGGGAAGGCGAATAGCAGGCAAAAAGCGCCAAGCTTGGCACGCAATAAAACTGCCGATCGCTAATCCCAAAAACTCGGATGGTTGATTAAGATAAACGGTCGCCCCGCTCATGGCCCAGCCGTTCATACCGATCATGCCTGCATACATTGTCAAAGCATCAGCAACGGACGTCGCACGAAACATGACCCAGCCGATCAGCACCAGAAACATTGTGATGCCCCAACCCAATCCCGCGGGCCACACGGAGATACTGTGTTTTGGTTTGATCAGACGTTCAATTGACAACAGCAGCCCATGCCAGGCGCCCCATAAAATAAACGTCCAATTGGCACCGTGCCACAGTCCACCCAGAACCATGGTCAACATTAGATTACGATAGGTGCGCAACGTGCCACCACGGTTGCCACCCAATGGAATATAGAGGTAATCGCGCAACCAGTTCGACAAACTGATATGCCACCGACGCCAAAACTCGGTGATCGACGAGCTAATATAGGGTGCATTAAAGTTCTCAACGAACCGAAACCCGATCATCAGACCAAGTCCAATTGCCATCGCTGAATATCCGGCAAAATCAAACAGCAGCTGGATCGCGTAGGCGGCAGCGCCCAACCATGCTTCGGTCATTGAAGGGGATGACAAGGCAAACATGCGATCAGCCAGTGGTGCGACGGTATCAGCAAGGAGCAACTTCATAGAAAGCCCAAGGACAAAGCGCCGAATGCCAGCAATGAACATATCAATCGAGTGGGCCCGATCAACAAACTGATCTGCAAGGTCCTTGTAGCGCAGAACAGGTCCAGCGATCAGTTGCGGGAACAAAGAAGAAAACGCCAAAAAGTCAGCCAACGTGCGCGCAGGTTTTGCGTCACCTCGGGCCACATCGACAATGTAGCTGATTGACTGGAACGTCAAAAAAGAGATGCCGATCGGTAGAATGATCTGTTCGAAACTTGATGCCTTGCCACCAATTCGGTCAAGAAAATTACCGGCGGTATTCAAGATAAAATAGCTGTATTTGAAGTACGCCAAAACGGCGAGATCTAGGCCAACCCCAACTCGAACTGCCCACAAACGTGCCTGGTCAGTTGATGCGCGCACAGCGCCGGCCGCGGCAATATAGCTGATCAGAGAAATCCCGAAAACGACCGCAAGATATTCAACCCGCCACCAACCATAAAACGCGTAACTGGCGATCAATATCCAAGCGGAAAGCAGAGATTTCGGCAAGACATAGTAGATCGCGAGAAAAATTGGCAGAAATGCAAAGATGAATATGACGGATGAAAAGACCATTGAATTAATCCGCCGCCACAATGTTGCCGAACGTTGTCGGAATCATAACCGGACCGCTCGGCAAAGCCACGAAGGTCAGATCTTGACCACGCGAAAGCGAAACTTTGAATTGAACGTCTTGGATACTCAATGTCGTGCTCACTGGATTGACAGCTCGCATCCCAATTTGACCTGCTCCAACACCGCCAATGACCTCTGCTCCATTCTCGGCGACGGTCAGCTGCAGGTCTTTGTCAGTTGCATTGAGTAAGAACAGGTTGACCTTTGACAACGCCTCTCGCTCTGGCTCTTGGACCGATTGAAGGGCACCATCTGGTCCGACAATGACGGTTACATAACTTCCGGCATCAACCCCGCGAAGAATCCCTGCTGAAATGACAACATAGTCCGTTCCGGTGATGTCTTGTGAGAAGTCGTAGCCAAAAACAGGCTTGCTTGATTGATCGGCATTTCCAATGAACCGAATGAAGGCAGCATCAGCTGGCGCCTCCGCCCCGTACAACCCTTCGTCAGCGGCCAAGCTGATTTGCGGACAAGTGACGGCAAGAATTGCCGCAATCCATGATGTCTTCAAGCTGTGCATAATAGAACTCCAATGATTTATTGGGTACTAGCAAGCCTTTGCGTGGTCTCCATTGGCGCATGTGGTGAAAATTCTAATCCAAAGGATAGTTCGCAGCGGATTTGAGTAGTGTTTTGCGCCAGCTACAAGCCACACAATTCTAAGAATACAAATTTCCAAGCAAGCCCGTGCAATTTGACTTTTGAAAAACTGAACAGCCAAACACGAGATTGAATTCGTCCCAATCCATATGGCACGAGGCGAATTGCGACAATTGCCCAGCCGCTAGCCGGTCTCTTTTAGATATATGCCGCTCAGGTAGATTTTTTCGGCTTCTGCCTTGGTCGCAGGGCGACCGTCAACAAAACCCTGAATAACATCGACGCCGCATCCCTTCAGTGCGTTGCGGTCTTCTATGGTCTCGGCGCCTTCGCCAGTTACCTTCATATCGAGAGAATGGCCAAGCTGAGCGATTGCTGTAACGATCGCACGCGATTGGTCGGATGTCGCAATTTCCTTTACGAAAGCGCGGTCGATTTTGATTTTATCGACAGGATATTTGCGCAGATAATCAAGTGACGAATATCCAATGCCGAAATCATCAATTGCGACCGTAAGCCCAAGTGAACGCAGTGTGTCGATTTCATTTTTAACCATTTCAAGATTTGGGAGGAGAACGGTTTCTGTGATTTCGAGTTCAATGTGCTCTGCTGGACAGCCCGTAATTTTGAGGCAGTCCTGTACAAGATCAACAACAACACCGTTGAATAATCGTGGAGAAATGTTCACTGCGATTCGATGTTGAAAGCCGTTCGCTTGCCATGCCACGGCGGTGTTGCAGGCATCCATCATCAATTTGCGTGTAAGCGGCTCTATCAAATCAGTGGTCTCGGCAAGCGGAATGAACTCAATGGGTGAAATAGATCCCATGTCAGGATCGTTCCATCGGGCAAGAGATTCAAATCCCACAATACCGCCATCATGAATTGATGTTTGAGCCTGATAGACCAGAAAAATGCCGTCCGTTTCGATCGCTGATAAAAAGCGGTCTTCGATCGCGCGTTGCCGTTCGTGCGTATTCAAAAGAGCATCTTTGTATATTTCAAAACGCCCACGCCCTGCGGCCTTTGCCTCATATAGAGCAATGTCAGCGTGCTGCATTAGCGTTTTCACATCGCGCCCTGCTGTTAGGGTTGTGGCAATGCCGGCACTCAGAGAGATTTGAATGCCTCTGCCACCAATTTTCGCTGGTTTTGCAAACCCGTCAAGCACACCTTCAGCGATCCAGGCCAGTTGATCTTCGCTGTTGTGTGATCGTGAAATAATCGCAAATTCGTCGCCTCCAAGGCGGATGATCTGTTCGGATTCGCCACATAACTTGTTGAATTGTTCCGCAACCAAGATCAAAAGGGCATCGCCATCTTGGTGACCATAGGTATCGTTGATTGCCTTAAAGTGATCTAAATCCAGAAGCATCATGCCAATCTGGTTTTTTGAATCCCCCATCCAATCCGATAGGGCCTCGTCCATTTGACGCCGGTTCAAAAGGCCAGTCAGTGGATCATGGGAAGCAAGGTAAGACGCATTTTTTGAATGCTGGAATTGTTCTGTGAAGTCCGACGCCAGAAACAATCCGCCCAGATAGGTCCCCATCGCATCAATGATTGGGCCCGTTCGTGCCTGAAAGTGCCGCGTCCCATCTTGGTGTTCTACCGAAATTTCGACCTTTATTTCGGTTTGTGAAAGAAGGGCGGAATGGATCGAGAAAATATCGGAGTTGGCATCCCGTTTGCGTTTTACCAGTCCTAATCCGATCACAAATTCGGGGAAAAACGCCTTGGCCGATGCATTTGCAAAAATGACTTCGTCGTTTTCATCTATCAACACCACAACATCTTGGGTGGAGTGAAGAGCGTGTAGGATTCGTCTGCCTTCACGACGGGATTTTTCGTTGTGATCGCGTCGTAAGATCGCGAGCTCTGATTCTCTCTCCCTTAATCCATCCAGTGCATTGGCCAGTGCGCCAATTTCATCAGTACGCTGGAGGCTGGGAACGGGGGTATCAAAGTCTTCATTTTCTATTGCAGCGATCGCTCTTTTCAGGTCCTCAAGAGGTTTGGAAATAAAGCCCAAGACGACAAAAAGCGCAGCCGATGCGAGGCCAAGCGTGACAAGAACCAGCAACGATTTTGCAAGGATAAGTTCTCGTAGGGCAGCGGTAAGCCCATGGGTCGAAAGCACGATCTCAAGCGTCCCGAGCTGTTCAGTGTTGCTGCCATCAGTGATGAAGATCGGACGCTTGTAGACGCGTGACTGTTCCTTGTCATGTGCATGATCGGGCAGCAATTCCGTTGTAGCGGTTCCATCTAACGAGAAAATCGAGGCACGCACGAATTCGTCGATTATCAATAAACTTCGGAGTGTTTCGGCCACAACGTTGTCGTCAAAATCCCATAGTGGTTGGGCAATACTGACGGCGGTTTGATGAACCAGAAGTCCACCCTTTTCGTTCATTTCTGCGTTAAGTCGTTCGTAGCCAGCATAGATTTCGACAAACGCACCAAGCAATTGTACAAGCACAACCGTGGCAGCCGCAGCCAAGACAAGCCGCGTTCGAAAGGATTTGGACCCGCTCAACATAAATCAGGGGTTTTCAACGCCTTGGCCATATTTCGCCAAAATCTGATCGAAACGCCCGTCTTCTTTCATACGTTCCACGCCTTCACTAAGTTGATCCGCATAATTTTGTGATGTCGAAAGAACGGGTGAAAAAGCAATGAAGATGTCATTAGAAGTATCCGTCAGAACCATTTCGACCTCTTCGGTCAGCCCTGTTTCTGCCAGCGCGTAGGTCAGAACGGCCCTTACTTCTGCGACCATATCCAAGCGACCCGCTGTCAATTTACGCAAGTTTTTTGTGAGCGCATCGTCACCTGACATATATTGAACAAGCGACGAGTCATTTGCATGTGTTTCGAGATATTCGTTGACGGCGCCATAGTATTCGTAGCCGTTGATGGCCCCCAAGCGCAGTGTATTTTGTCCCGTTATCTGGTCTGGATTGATCGCCTCTCCTTTGCGGAATGCGACGACGTCCGCATATGTGCCAATCGCAGGGCCAAAGATGAAATCTGGTGCCTCTTCCGGCACGGCGCCGATGATCCCGTTGATCTCACCCGCTGCTGCCTTGTGCACGCTGCGCGCCCAGTTCAGATTTTGATAATCAATCGTATGACCAAACGGTTCTAACGCTTGTTGCGCGATTTCGATCATGAATCCTGGGTTTTCTGATCCGGGTTCACAGTTGTATGGACACCATTCATCCGCCATCAATACGATAGTGTCTGCCGGGGCCAGCGCCGGAGCGGATGACAAAACCGCACAAAGCCAAAGAGTTGAAATTTTGTGTTTTGGTGGCATGAGTTTGACCTCTCAAAAATAACAAGAGGCTTTGTCTTAGAACGGCTTTGGTGAAGATACCTTTACTAGACGTTCAAAAAATCATGCGAGATTTCGGCGAATTTGCGGGCTAGAGCGACCAATATTTAGCGGTTTTGATTTGCTGACATTCTTGCAGCTTGGCCAAGCATGGGAATAGCGGCACGCATGGTATTGATGTTGCCCGGGTTGGATGCGTTGCCATCCACGGCGCGCCTGATGACGCCTTGTAAAATAGCAGTCAGTCGAAAGTACGCGAAAGCCAAATAGAACGGCCAGGCATCGGGCTGTTTTACGCCGCGCTTTGTACAATAGATTTCGACGTATTCTTGCTCTGACGGGATGCCCAGCGCAGCCCGATCCATTCCAGCCAAGCCTTTGACCAGTCCTTTGTTCGGAAGCTGCAAACACATGCATTGATATGCCAAATCCGCCATCGGATTGCCCAGCGTTGAAAGCTCCCAATCCAGCACGCCAATGACAGCGCGATTATCGGGTGCAAACATCATGTTATCCATCCGGTAGTCACCATGAACAATCCGCGGGTCGCCATCGTCATCGGGGGTATTCGCTTGTAGCCAGTCGATAACCCAATCGACGTCGTCAACCTTGTCCATTTCGGCGGCGCGGTATTGCTTTGTCCAGCGACCGACCTGCCGTTCAAAATAATTCCCTTTTGGCCCATAGTCGCCGAGGCCCACATCATCCGGAATGACATCATGTAAAGTGGCAAGAGTTTCGGCCATTTCACGGTAGATAATCTGACGGTCCAAGGGCTTCAGTTCAGGCAGGACAGGGTCCCAATGCACAGTCCCGTTCAGCATCCCCATCACATAGAACTGTGTCCCGATTGGGCTGTCATCATCGCTGAGGTGAAACATCTGTGGGACTGGCAAGTCAGTGTGGGAAAGCGCCTGCATCACGCGAAACTCGCGTGCAACCTGATGCGCGCTGGGCAGCAATTTCCCCGTCGGCTTTGCCCGCATTACATAAGTCGAATGTCCAGATTTGATGCGGTAGGTCGGGTTCGATTGCCCCCCCGAAAAACGCGTAATGTCTTCTAGCGCGTCGAAATTGGGCAAATGACGCGCCAGATATGTGCTGAGTTCTGCGTGATCGAAGCGGTGCAATAGCTTGGCCATGTTGTCCTGTTTATTCATGTGCTTGCGTCTGTTGACCTTAGCGGTGGCGGGCCGCACAGTCTATCCAACCATGAAAGGCTTATAGTGATGGATATGAATCTGGGTATTGATAGTCGGGTCCGTTCCCTGCGTGATCAGATCGCGGCGATGGTACGCGATGAAATCGCGCCGCTGAACGATGAATATCATGCGCAAGTCCCAGTCGGTGATCGTTGGGCCATGACGCCACGCCAGACCGAAATATTGGAAACGCTCAAGGCTAAGGCGAAAAAGGCTGGGCTATGGAATCTGTGGCTGACGGATAGCGAAAAAGGGCATGGGCTGACCACGGTCGATTACGCTTATCTGGCCGAAGAAATGGGGCGGGTGCATATCGCGGCCGAGGTTTTTAACTGCAATGCACCTGACACCGGCAACATGGAAGTGTTCGACCGTTACGGCACGGACGCGATGAAAGCCACTTGGCTGGCCCCCTTGATGGACGGCAAAATCCGCTCGGCATATCTTATGACAGAGCCCGACGTTGCCAGCTCGGATGCCACGAATATCGCCATGTCATGTGTCCGCGATGGTGATGACTACGTGCTGAATGGCGAAAAATGGTGGGCCACTGGCGCGGGTGATCCGCGCTGTGCCGTCTATATTGTAATGGTACGCACTGGCGATGAAGAGGCACCGAAGCATCAGCGCCATTCGATGATTGTTGTTGATGCATCATTGGACGGGATTGAAAAGATTCGCCCTATGCAAGTTTACGGCAGCGACGACGCCCCGCACGGCCACATGCACATGCGGTTTACAAACGTGCGGGTTCCGTTTGAAAACATGCTGCTTGGTGAAGGGCGCGGGTTTGAGATTGCCCAAGGTCGACTTGGGCCTGGCCGTATCCACCATTGTATGCGTGCCATCGGGCAGGCAGAGGCTGCGTTGGAAATGATGTGCAAACGGTCGCTCGCAAGAGAGGCGTTCGGCAAACCGTTGTCCCATCTTGGCGCAAATTTTGACATTATCGCTGATTGTCGGATGAAGATTGAACAGGCGCGTTTGTTGTGCCTAAAGGCGGCGTGGATGATGGACCAAGGCGATGCACGCGCCGCAGCCCCTTGGATCAGCCAAATCAAGGTGATTGCCCCGCGCATCGCGCTTGAGGTAATCGACGAAGCCGTGCAATTGCATGGCGCCATGGGCATTTCGCAAGACACCCCGTTGGCGGCGGCTTGGGCCGCGACACGGACGCTGCGTTTGGCTGATGGTCCCGATGCAGTGCACCGACGACAGGTCGCCCGCGCAGAGCTGCGCAAACACACACAGGCCAAAATTTGACGCCTTTCATTTTCAACACAACACCCAGCATTCGTATGGGTGCCGGCATTTTTGGTCAGCTAGGACATATTGCAGGGTCCATTGGCGATGGCGCGATATTGATCGTGACGGATGCTGGCATGGTCGCGACCGGCATCGTTGATCGCGCGCGAAATAGCCTTGAAAATACTGGCCGAGAGGTGCGCATTTTCGATACTGTTGTTGGTGATCCGCCCGAGAATGTTGTGCTTGATGCCGTGCGCGCAGCACAAGACTGCGGGCTCGTTATCGGACTTGGCGGGGGGTCGTCGATTGATGTGGCAAAACTGGCCGCATTGCTGGCTGTGAATGGCGGCATGTTGCAGGATGCCTACGGCGTCAACGTGGCGTCAGGGCCACGTTTGCCACTGGTCGCAATTCCAACAACTGCTGGCACAGGATCGGAGGTGACACCAATCGCGATTGTGACCACAGGGGCATCGGAAAAGATGGGGGTTGTCAGTCCCTTGCTTATTCCTGATCTGGCCTTGTTAGACCCTGAATTGACGGTTGGTTTGCCATCTCATGTCACCGCAGCCACGGGCATCGATGCGATGGTGCACGCTATCGAAGCCTTCGCCAGCGCCAACCCGAATAATAACCCCGTCAGCCGCGCACTTGCGGTTGAGGCGTTGCGCCTGATGGGGCCTGCACTTTCAAGGGCTGTTCATGACCCAAGCAATATCGCCGCGCGGTCTGATATGTTGCTTGGTTCACTTCTTGCGGGGCAGGCATTTGCCAATAGTCCTGTTGCCGCCGTTCACGCGCTGGCTTATCCGATAGGCGGCCACTTCAAGGTGCCCCACGGATTATCAAATGCTTTGGTCTTGCCGCATGTGTTGCGATTTAACGCCGAGACCCACGCGGATGTTTACGCACCTCTTGCGCCTGTTGCGTTCCAAGGGGCCCAGCCGACAGCCGCGGCATTGATTGCCGGGCTCGAAAACCTGATGGTAACTTGTGACGTTCCGATGCAACTGCGTTCCGTGGGCATCACAAGCGGGGATATAGATATACTGACACGTGACGCGGCCAAGCAGACGCGGCTTTTGGTTAACAACCCCCGTCCATTAACCGCAGATGATATTTCAACGATCTATCAAGAGGCCCTATGACACGACCAACCCCAAAAATGCGCGCCGAGTTTGGTGTTTTTCAGAACATCACAACCCGATGGTTCGATAATGATATTTACGGTCACATGAACAATGGCGTGCATTACCAGCTGTTCGATACCGCCGTGAATGGCCATCTGGTGCAAACGGGGATCCTTGATCTGCGATCCAGTGCGACAGTGTTTCTTGTCGTGCAATCGGGTTGTGATTATTTCGCGGAGTTGGCGTTTCCCGAAACGATTAGCGCGGGCATTGCGGTGGCCCGCATGGGCAATAGTTCGGTCACATATCAAATTGGCCTGTTTCAGGACGGGCGTGATCACGCCGCAGCGCAGGGCCATATCGTGCATGTCAATGTTGACCGTCAAACAAGGCGCCCTGTCGCCATTTCTTCATCCGCCAAAGACATTCTATCAAAGCTGGTTATAGCTTAAGCGGGCATTCATAAACTTATGTGAATGTGTCGCATGATGTTTGCATGTGGATTCGATTAAAATGGAAACCGACCCGAACGAAACGGCCTCCTTCCGGATGATGGTCGAACTGGAAGATCGCGATCTTTTGCAGGCGTCATTTCAGACACCACTGATCGAAACGCTGGCATGGGACGCAACGACGGGTAAACTTGTTGCCGCAAATGATGCGGCACTGGCGGCGATTGGCCTTTCATTGCGGGAACTGCCGCGGACCGAGATTGCAACTGTCTTGCATGGGTTGAGCGCACCTCGGATTAACGGATTTCTGGCGCGCGTCAAAAGCCGCAAAAATTCCTGTCTCACATTCAGGTTCAACCATCACGACCGCAACGGCCAACTACGCCGAAGCCGCACGCTGCTACGCTATCAGCACGAGCCGCGCCCGACATTTGTGGCCCATACACAAGATATTTCGCGATACGTGGCGGCGCGGACAGCGGCGCTTGCAGCCGAAGAAACACTAACAACAGCGATCGATTCATTGCCTGACGGGTTTGTGTTGTATGACGCGAATGACCGCTTGGTTATCTGCAATGATCGGTATCGCAAAATTTATGCGGCCTCTGCTCCCGCAATGAAAAAGGGCGCGACATTTCGCGAGATTCTTCAATATGGATTGGATCATGGTCAATATGCTGACGGGATCGGTCGAGAGGAGGACTGGTTAGCAGAACGTCTGGAAGCGCACAAAAATTTGGGCGACACTGTCGAGCAGCCACTAACAAATGGGCAATGGCTTCGGATCGTGGAACGACCGACAACTGATGGTGGCCGCGTGGGGCTGCGCATCGACATTACGGAACTTAAAAACCATCAGGCTTTGCTAGAACAAAATGCGCGCACCGACCACCTTACAGGGCTAATGAATAGGCGGGGCTTGTCTGACCGACTATTGGCGTTAAAGCAGAATAGCGACCCCAGTTTACAAATCGCTGTTTTGCATGTCGATCTTGATAAATTCAAAGCCATCAATGACGCCCAAGGTCACGCTGCTGGTGATTTCGTGCTTCGGCATTGCGCGGATATTTTGACTGCATTTTCGAAAGATTCACAAATGGTGGCGCGGGTTGGTGGCGATGAATTTATTGTCCTCCTACCGATTGTTCAGAACCTTTGCGCTCAGGCCCAAGCATCGAAGCTGATCCGAAAGTTGGCAGCGCCAATTTCGTTCCAGAACAGGATTTGTAATTTCGGTGCCAGCATTGGAATCTCGATCTTTGACCCCAGCAGCACTGACGACATTGATGGCGCGCTCACTGACGCTGATATTGCGTTGAACGTCGCGAAGCAGACAGGCCGTGGTGTTGCGCGCGTCTTCGAAGCTGAGATGAGGCATGACATCGTCAGGCAAATTCAAATGGGCCAACTCATCAGGGTCGGGCTACAAGCCGATCAGTTTGAGCCATTTTTCCAACCACAGGTCGATGTGCAAAGCCGGAAAATCGTCGGCTTTGAATCGCTCATCCGTTGGCAGCATCCAGAACGGGGACTTGTGCCTGCATTTGAATTCTTGCCCGCAGCCGCCCGCGCCGGTTTGATGGACCAGTTGGACCATGTTGTGATGCAGCGGTCCTGTTCTGCGATAGCGCAAATGATTGAATGGGGCGTGCCGAACCCAAGGGTTAGCGTCAATATGTCGATGGCCCAACTGCGCGATCCGCAAATTGGAGATCAGATTCAAAAATACGTCCACCAATTTGGAGTAAAACCAGAAAATCTGCGGATCGAATTGCTGGAATCAACCCTACTTGATGAGCGTTCATCCGTCATCGTTAACAATGTGCATCATTTGATCGGCCTTGGATTTGCCGTCGAACTTGATGACTTTGGCACGGGCCATGCGGCGATTGCGACGCTTCGGAAATTCGACGTCAGCCGGATAAAGATTGATCGCAGCCTTGTTCAGGACATTGATACCGATGCAGAACTGCAAGAAATCACTGGCGCCATTATCAACCTTGCCGACCGGCTAGACATCAAGGTTTTGGCCGAAGGCGTCGAAACGGAATCGGAACAGGCAACACTGCAAACGCTGGGTTGTCATTGCGCCCAAGGTTATTTGCATGCACGTCCCATGCCGCTTTCGCAGATATTGCCCTGGATTGATGGTTGGACGTCAGCTCGGCCGACGTAGGGTATCACCAGTCGCGAGCGTCGGACTTAGTTCAATTATTTGCCCTGTCATCGTTTCGTCACCGGCATTTCTGTCCGCGACAATCTGTGCCGCTTTTACCCCGATTTCATGACGACATGCGTCCATCGTGGCCAGCCTGCGGGGCAGTCCTTCCAGCAGCTCAACGCCATTAAATCCAGCAAGCCCGACTGAGTTTGGCACGTCTACTCCGGCTTCCAATAGGTAAAGCAAACCGCCCGCACCGATCATATCGTTGGAGTAATACAGGAAATCGAGATCAGGTGTGCGTTCGAGCATCGCCGCCGTCATTTCGCGACCCTTAGCAAGCGCCGACCCGCCGGAATAAAAATCTTGATCTGCAATTTCGATCCCAGCTTTCGCCAGAGTCCTTGTGAACCCCTCAAACCGTTTCCGAGCCCGGTGATCAAGCGGCATTTTCGTTCCCAAAAAGCCGATGCGTCGATAACCTGCTTCAAGAATTGCCTCTGCCATTTTCCGCCCTGCACGGCGATGGGAAATGCCAACAGCACTATCAACCGGTTGTCCATCCACATCCATGATTTCTACAACAGGAATATCGGCTTGTCGCAGCATTGTGCGTGATGCTTCGGAATGTTCCAGCCCCGCAATAATGACGCCGCTCGGTCGCCATGACAGCATTTCAAACAGGACTTTTTCTTCCTTCTCAGGCAGGTAATCAGTGACACCCACAACCGGTTGTAGGCCTGTATTTTCAAGCGTTTCCGAAATACCAGAAAGCACCTCTGGAAATACCATGTTGCCCAACGACGGAATAATAACGGCCACCAAATTAACCCGCTGAGAGGCCAATGCACCTGCAATTTTGTTTGGAACATAGCCAAGCCGCTTGGCCGCCTCTTTGACCTTTTCCCGTGTGGTTTCTGAAACGTCGCCTTTGTTACGCAACACACGGCTAACGGTCATCTCACTCACACCAGAAGCTTCAGAAACATCGCGCAGGGTAAGCGGGCGTTTTTTAGGGGTCATCACGATATATTGGTCCTAACATTCGGTCTTGGATCAAAACCTACATGCACATCGCACCATTGTCCAAGCAGAACAGACTGACCAAACCGTTGACGTGTTTCACAAACCCCGTCATTCAACGAATATTGGCCCCGTGGCTCAACTGGATAGAGCAGCCCCCTCCTAAGGGGCAGGTTGCAGGTTCGAATCCTGCCGGGGTCGCCAGAATGGCGCGGACTAGCTCTTTGGATTGGCGTTTTGCACCCAGGTGATGAGCTTTAACCGTGATTGCGGGTCCATTTGCACAGCGTTGGGGGGCGGCATCGCGTTAGTTCGTCCAGCATGCAGATTAATCTGTTCAGCGTGGCGGGCGACATCGGCCGGGGTTTCGAGGAACACACCTTTTGGGGCCCATTGCAGGTTTCCCCAGACCGGTTCGCGCGCATGGCACATTGAGCAATTCCCGACGACGGTGGAATATGCGGCCTCGAACCCTTCTGCAGATGCGTATTTCTGCTCGGTTGGGGTCAAATCACGCGCCATCGATTCTTCGTAAGTGTCGTTGGATCCGATGGTCGACAACCATGCAATAACGATCATCAAAATGACTGTCACGCCCCATGTCCAATGTGGCCCAGTTCCAGTTGCGTGCATCGTGTTGAAATAGTGCCGGATCGTGACGCCTGTCAGGAATATAAGCGATGCAATCAGCCAAGCGTATTCAGTGCCGAACGACAGTGGATAGTGGTTGGACAGCATCAGGAAAACGACTGGCAATGTCAGATAGTTGTTGTGGGTTGATCGCAGCTTGGCAATCTTGCCGTATTTCGCATCGGGTGTGCGCCCCGCCTTAAGGTCGGCGACAACAATGCGCTGGTTTGGCATGATGATAAAAAACACATTGCCGGTCATAATTGTCGCTGTGAACGCACCAAGATGGAGAAGCGCGGCGCGACCTGTGAATATCTGATTGTAGCCCCAAGACATTGCCACAAGCAGGGCAAATAGCAGAACCATCAACATCGTCGGATAGTCTTTTAGCCCGCGTTTGCACATTTGGTCGTAAATGAGCCAACCGATTGTTAGTGAGCCGCCAGAGATCAAAATACCTTGGATCAGTGACAAATCCGCTTTGGTCGGGTCGAGCAGATACAGCTCCCCTCCGACCCAATAGACGATCATCAACAACGCCGCGCCGGATACCCAAGTGATATAGCTTTGCCATTTATGCCAGATCAGGTGTTCGGGCATATTTTCAGGTGCGACCAAATATTTCTGGATGTGATAAAAACCGCCGCCGTGGACCTGCCATTCTTCGCCGTGGGCACCGACGGGCATATTCGGGGCCTTTTTTAAGCCCAAATCAAGCGCAATAAAGAAGAACGAGGCGCCAATCCAAGCCATCGCAGTGATGACATGCAGCCACCGCACCGAAAATGCGATCCAGTCCCAAATGATTGCCAGATCAAACATGGCCAGTCCTTCCCCGTTGTCGATTTTCCAGCAGACTAGGCGGTCGCCTATTATTCTGGTATTGCCTGAAATTACCAAACAGCATCAAAAAAACCAATACAATGTCATACCTTGATAACATCCGCACCTTTGTCCGCGTTTATGAGTTGGGCAGCATGTCCGCCGCCGGGCGAGATTTGCGCATTTCGCCTGCGGTTACGTCATCGCGGATTTCGCAATTAGAGATGCATCTGAGTGTGCGATTGTTTCAGCGCACGACCCGCAGCCTGACAGCAACCGAACAAGGCAAGGCATTCTATACTGGCGCTTGCGAAATTCTAGAGTCGGTCGAAAACGCCGAAGCCCAAGTTGTGAATATCACCGAAAATCCTAAGGGGTCGCTTTACGTGGCCGCGCCGCTTGGGGTTGGCAGGCGGCTGATTGCGCCACAAATCCCCGGATTTTTGGAAAGCTATCCAGAGGTGAAGGTGCGACTGCGCCTGACAGACCGCAAGGTTGACCTGACGACCGAAGGTCTCGATCTTGCGTTCTTTCTTGGTCAGCCTGAAGACAGCAATTTGCGTATTCGCAAGATTGCGGATGTGGGTCGTGTTTTATGTGCGTCGCCCAGCTATATCGCGCGCCATGGCAATCCCGTGGATGGTGATGCGTTGCTGGCTGATAATCATGAGTGTTTGAACCTTCGTTATCCTGGCGCGACAGAATTCCAGTGGCGGCTGACCACCACGAATGGATCCAAGAAATACCGCGTCGCGGGGCGCTACGAATCCGATGACGGGGATGTTCTGACTGATTGGGCTTTGTCAGGAAATGGCATCGCGATGAAGCCGATTTTTGAGGTGTCCGATCACATTCGGGCAGGGCGGTTGGTGCCTGTGGCCGTGCAAACACCACCCGAACCAATCCAGATGGCGTGCCTGTTTACCCACCGCAAACGCCAAGATCCCAAAACCCGATTGTTTATGGAATATGTCATCGCCCGTATCAGCGCGGCGGTGCAAGACAGCGTTGATCAGGTTCAGCTGCCGCGGTAGGTCGAATAGCCAAATGGCGATAGCAGGAGCGGCACATGGTAATGGCTTGCCTCTGACATCCCGAAGCGAATTGGGATAACATCCAAAAACCGTGGGTCTTCTGGGGGTGTGCCGCAAGCGTCAAGATATGCGCCAGCGTGAAAAACCAGCTCGTATGTTCCCAACGCAAATTCTTCTGTCGGCAAAATCTGTTCATCGGTCCGTCCGTCGTCGTTCGTAACAAGCGATTTCAGGTGCGTGCGGTTGTCGCCTTCAAGTTGGAAAAGCTCAATCTTGAGCCCCGCCGCAGGGCAGCCGCGAGCAGTATCAAGCACGTGTGTCGTCAAATATCCGGACATTTCAAACCTCGTTTTGTTTATTGATCTGCGGGTATATGCGCGGTGGCTGTGAATGCCAAAGCATGGGGTCAAAATGCTCCTTCGCATTTTATTTGAAAAACGCATAGATTGTTTTGGAATACAGACGGTTCAAAGCCGAAAGGAACCTGCAAAAGTGACCCGCTACCCACGTGATATGACCGGCCACGGCCCGAACCCTCCTGCAGCGAATTGGCCCAATGGTGCAAAGATCGCGGTGCAGATTGTGCTGAACTATGAAGAAGGCGGCGAGAATAATATCCTGCACGGTGATGCCGCGTCAGAGGCGTTTTTATCCGAAATCACAGGCGCACAACCGTGGCCCGGTATGCGGAACTGGAACATGGAATCGCTTTATGAATATGGGTCGCGCGCGGGGTTCTGGCGTGTGCATCGCATGTTGTCCGACTTGCCTGTCACCGTTTACGGTGTGGCCACTGCATTGGCCCGCGCACCGCAGCAGGTCGCGGCAATGAAATCCGCAGGATGGGAAATTGCTAGCCACGGGCTTAAATGGGTTGAACACAAAGACATGCCCGAAGACGCCGAGCGCGCTGCAATCGCAGAGGCCATTCGCCTGCATACAGAAGTTGTCGGCACGCCACCGCGTGGTTGGTATACGGGCCGCTGTTCTAACAACACCGTGCGATTGGCTGCCGAAACTGGGCAATTTGCCTATGTCGCGGACAGCTATGGTGATGACCTGCCGTATTGGACACGGGTCGGGCGGACTGACCAGTTGATCGTACCTTATACGATGGATTGCAACGACATGCGGTTCGGCATCCAAGCTGGCTTTACCACGGGCGACCAGTTCGAAAGCTACCTGAAAGACAGCTTTGATTATCTGTATGAAGAAGGCGAAGCAGGCGCGCCTAAAATTCTGTCGATTGGATTGCATTGTCGTATTATCGGCAGACCCGGACGCGCCGCTGCATTGCGTCGCGCGATCGCTCATTTCAAATCGCATGATGGTGTCTGGTTTGCCACCCGTGAACAGATCGCAGATCACTGGGCAAAGGAGCATCCGCCAATGCATTCCCAACGCCCATCAGATATGGACCTATCCACATTCGTGGATGAGTTCGGCGGCATATTTGAGCATAGCCCATGGATCGCGGAAGGGGCGCACGGACTTGAATTGGGCCCCACCCATGACAACGCGGCTGGTGTTCACAATGCGTTATCACGGGTTTTCCGAAATGCATCAGATGACGCCCGTTTGGGTGTCTTGAACGCGCACCCCGATTTGGCGGGCAAGCTGGCAGCGGCCAATCGCCTGACAGCAGAGTCAACGGCAGAACAGGCGTCAGTCGGGCTCGATTCACTGACCGATGCGGAACGTGCACAGCTGACCGAAATGAACACGGCCTATACCGCCAAGTTTGGATTCCCATTTATTATTGCCGTGCGTGACAACACCAAGGCGACGATCATCGAAACATTCCAAAAGCGAATTGATAGCGACCGTGAAACTGAATTCGCGGAAGCCTGCCGTCAGGTTGAGCGCATCGCCGAATTGCGTCTGATTGAGAAATTTGGCGCATGAACATCGCATTGATCCCGCTGACCGTCGATGCGTTTGCCCCGTTTGGTGATGTGCTGGATATTTCTGGCGCACCTGACAAGATCATAAATCAAAGCATGTGTGGTCGTTACCATGACCGCGCCACGTTGGACTTTGCCGATGGTCGCGCTGGGATCAGTTTGTTTCATGCAACGCCCCGAACCCTTCCTTTTGATCTGGATGTGATGGAACGGCACCCCGACGGTAGCCAAGCATTCTTGCCGATGTCGATGGACCCGTTTGTTGTGATCGTCGCACCTGATGATAATGGGATACCTGGTCAACCCATCGCGTTTGTAACAACGGCGGGGCAGGGCGTGAACTACCACCGCAATACGTGGCACGGTGTTCTAACGCCACTGCATGAACCGGGGTTGTTTGCTGTCGTGGATCGCATTGGGTCAGGCGTAAACCTAGAGGAACATTGGTTCGATACGCCTTTCCAAATTACCGCTGGCTAAGCTTGCGGGCCATGTCGATCATGCGGGCGGAAAATCCCCATTCGTTGTCATACCACCCAAAAATGCGCAGCTGTCTGGGGCCAACCATCATGGTTTCACGGGTCGCAAGAACCAATGATTCTGGCCGGGCGCGCATATCGGTTGAAACACACGGGTCATCGGTGAACCCGATCAGACGGCTGTCCGCAAACGCGGTGCTAAGTGTTGTATTGGCGTCGGACTTCAGGTCGTCCTTTAATTGAATAACTGCGTCGATTGCGGATACCGAAATGCTGGGCACACGCACGGCAGATACGGTCAGACGGTTGGCCATTTGCGGCAGCACCTTTGACACCTGACCCGCAGCACTGGTGGTTGTTGGCACCATCGACACCGCAGCGGCACGGCTGCGTTCAAGGTTCGGTCCCGGAATATCGACAGTCGGTTGGCTGCCAGTATAGCAATGGATCGTGGTGATGTGGGCCGTGTTCATACCCAGCGTGTCGTCAATGACTTGCATCAAGGGTGCGATGGCATTCGTAGTGCAGGATGCGTTCGACACAATGGCATGGTCGCCGATGTCCGCATCGTTTGCCCCCATCACGACGGTGACATCTGCGGCGTCAGAAGGGCCCGAAATCAATACGGATCGCGCACCCGCATCAAGGCCCGCGGATGCGATCAATCGGGTGCTGGCGCGGCCAGTGCATTCCAGCACCACATCGACACCGGATAGATCAAGCGCACCAAGATCGGGCGCCGTCCAAAACGCAAACGACCTGTCACCAATCGTGAGTGATTTGTCGCCCGCCACTACAGGCGTTGGGTAGGTTCCATAAACGCTGTCATATTGAAAAAGATACGCACAGGTTTCCACTGGCGCGATGTCATTGATGCCGACAATTTCCACATCAGCATTTGTTGGGTCCAGCAGTATCTGGCGCAAAACGGTGCGCCCAATCCGACCAAAGCCGTTAATCACAATCCGAATGGGCCGCTGCATCACCGTATTCCGTCTATGTCAGAGATTATTTTCGACCATAGACAAAGGCGAGGTGTCGTCCACCCCTCGCATTATCCGCGTGTCAGAGGGCGCAAACCCATGTGGCGGTTCACGTCCTTATACAGCAAATAACGGAACCGTTCCGGCCCGCCCGCATAACAGGCCTGCGGGCAAAAGGCGCGCAGCCACATGTAGTCGCCTGCTTCCACTTCAACCCAGTCATCATTCAAGCGATAGGCGGCCTTGCCCTCCAGCACATATAGTCCGTGTTCCATGACATGCGTTTCAAGAAACGGGATCACACCACCCGGTTCAAACGTCACAATGGTGACATGCATATCATGGCGCAGATCGGTTGGATCAACAAATCGGGTCGTGCCCCATTTGTTATCCGTGTCCGGCATCATCGTGGGCGCGATGTCGTTTTCGTTTGTGACGATCACCTCTGGATAGGGGATGCCTTCGACGGGTTCATAGGTTTTTCTGATCCAGTGAAACCGCAGCATTTCGTCAGTTTCATTGTGCAGGGTCCAGCCCGATGATGGTGGCAAGAACGCATAACCGCCTGGCGCAAGGGTATGTGTTTCCCCATTCACACGCAGCGTTGCATTGCCTTCGACCACGAACAAAACGCCTTCGGCGCCTGCGTCGGTTTCGGGATTGTCAGATCCGCCGTTTGGACCGACCTCCATGATGTATTGCGAAAATGTTTCCGCGAACCCTGTCATGGGGCGTGCAATCACCCACAGGCGGGTTTCGGTCCAGTGGGGCAAAAAGCTGGTCACAATATCGCGCATCGTGCCCTTGGGGATAACGGCATAGGCATCTTTGAAAATCGCACGATCTGTCAGCAGTTGATCTTGGCCGGGGTGGCCACCCATTGGGGCGTAATACTTGGCTGACATAACGTATCCTTTTCGGAATGTGGTTTAATTACAATTATCTAGGGTAGACGGCAGAATGACCAGATTGTTCGACCCAACAGCACCTTTCGCATTGTTTTGATAATACCTGTCAGGATTGTGCAATGATCCAATCGCGCACACGGGCAGTGTCCGCAGACATCGGTCGCAGTTTGGACCAGACTAAGTAAAAACCTTTGCCTGTGTGCCAGCTCCAATCGGTGCGGGCGGCAAGCATCCCTTGGGCGACCAGACCCCGCGCGACATGATTCCAGCCAAAGGCAAACCCTTCGCCTGCCATCGCAGCCTGCAAAACCAATGCATAGTCATTCAAGCGCAAACCGCTTGTTGGAATATCCGCTGATATCCCAAAACTATCGAACCAGTCGCGCCAAACAGGGCGTTCGCGGATTGGTTCTTCAAGGTGGATCAGACGCTGGTGAAGCAGATTTGGTTGGTTGGTAAGGTTCACAGCGGCGGCCATTACGCGCGGGGACGCAACGGGATAAATAATTTCGGGTGCTATCAACGCACTGTCGCATCCGGCCCAATTTCCATCACCGCGCCGCACCGCAAGGTTGATGTTTTCCGAATGGATGTCGGGTTCCCGGTCGCTTGTTTGCAGGCGAAGATCGGTGTCCGGATATGTATCCTTTAACGCGGCCAACCGTGGCATCATCCAGTGGTTGTTGAAAGCGGTCGATGCGTTCAGCGTCACGTGATCAGCGTGCGAAAGCTGTGTGATCGCCGTGGCAGATTGGGTCAGCTGTTCAAACGACCGCGATACGTCCGCAAACAACCGTTCACCTGCGGATGTCAGTGTGACCTGCCGATGGCTCCTTAGAAACAGCAGTGTGCCAAGCCGTTCTTCCAATTGGCGGATCGTGGCACTAACGGCAGGCTGTTGCACGTTGAGCTCGGTAGCGGCGCGGGTAAATGAACCGCACCGCGCCGCTGCTTCAAACACCATCAAATGGCGCGGTGAGCAAAGCTGATTCCACAAATTTCGCATAATTTCAGATTATCCAAAACATCACCATTTTCAAGCGTCACAACGCTTGAACGCAGCATTAGCATTATTGCTGAAGCGAAATGGATCGGAATGACAATGGCCAGACGCGCAAGCAGCAGGCGTGCACGGGACGGTGCGAAAGCGGGTGTGCCCGCATCCCCGTTCATCAAACGCCAGATGCCGTTCTATGATATGCTCGACGATGAGCAACTGACAAAGCTTGAGAGCCAGGTCGATTGGATCATCGAAGATATCGGCGTTGCCTTCCGTGATGATCCAGAATCGATTGCATTGTGGAAACGCGAAGGTGCACGTGTCGATGGCGACATCGTGCGCGCCCCTGCCGATTGGATCAGATCGCTGTGTGAAAAGGCCCCGCACGAATTTACCCAGCTGGCCCGCAACCCTGACCGGTCTGTTGTCGTTGGCGGCACTAATCAGGTTTTTGCCCCCATCTATGGTGCCCCGTTTGTGCGCGACCTTGAGGGTGGGCGGCGTTACGGTGATATGGCTGCGTTCAACGATCTGGTGCGTCTGACATATATGCATCCGAACCTGCATCACGGGGGCTTTGTGACCTGTGAACCTTGTGATGTGCCCGTCAGCAAACGCCATCTCGATATGCTGCACGCCCACATGACCCTGTCGGACAAGCCGCATTTGGGTGCCATTACAGAAATGAGCCGCGCCCAAGATAGTGTCGACATGGCCGAGATTATCTTTGGCCGTGACGTGATGGACAAGAACTGCGTTATCATGGGGAACGTGAACACGAACTCGCCCTTGTTGGTTGATAAGGTTGTGACAGAAGCGGCGCGTGTTTATTCCACACGCGGCCAAGGCATGGTTGTTGTGCCGTTCATCCTTTCAGGCGCGATGGGTCCAGTATCAACCGCGGCGTCCGTAGCTCAGGCAATGGCAGAGGCGATGATGGTCTGCGCCTATGTGCAACTGCTGCGCCCTGGTGCGCCGTTTGTGCTTGGCAATTTTCTGTCGTCCATGTCGCTTAAATCTGGCGCGCCTACGTTTGGAATGCCCGAACCGATTGTGTCGAATTATGCGATTGGTCAGTTGGCCCGCCGTGCAGGGTTGCCATTGCGCTGTGGCGGATCATTGACCGCATCTAAAATAGAAGACGCCCAAGCCGCGTATGAAAGTGCTGACAGTATGCATTCGACCATGCTTGCAGGTGCGAATTTTGTGTTGCATTCGGCCGGTTGGCTAGAAGGTGGTCTGTGCACAGGGTTCGAGAAACTCATCATGGATGCCGACCGTTTGGGCAGCTATCAAAAGGTATTGTCAAACGGGCTTGATGTTTCTGACGAGGCAATGGCCCGTGATGCATATGCCGAAGTTGCCGCTGGCGGGCACTTCCTTGGTTGTGGCCACACCATGCGCAATTATCAGACGGCGTTTTATGAGCCGAAACTGTCAGACAGCGAAAATGTCGAAAGCTGGGAAGAAAGTGGAAGCCATGACATGCGCCGTCGTGCCTATGATCGCTGGAACCAAATGCTTCGTGAATACGAGGCCCCAATGATGGAAGCGGCAACACGAGAGGAACTGGATGCCTACGTTGCAAAGCGAAAAGAAGAGCTGCCAGATGCCTGGTACTAATGCCAATTCACCCGCCCAAAAAGTTCACGAAAGAGACTGATATGCCAGAAATTCAAAAAGAAGAAACTACCGGGTCAAAGCCACTACCGTCCCATGCAAAAGTTGTTGTCATCGGTGGCGGGGTTGTCGGTTGCTCAATCTTGTATCACTTGGCCAAATTCGGTTGGAAAGACGCCGTTTTGTTGGAACGTGACGAGCTGACATCGGGGTCAAGCTGGCACGCAGCGGGGCAGATTCACACAATTTCGTCGGACCCGAACATCAGTCGGCTTCAGGGCTATACTATCGACCTTTACAAAGAGATTGAGGAGCTATCGGGCCATTCCGTAGGTCTGCACATGACGGGCGGCTTCTATTTGGCGTCGAACAAAACGTGGTATGATTACTTGAAACGGGAACGGTCAAAGGCGCGCTATATGGGCCTGAACCAAGAATTCATCAGCCCCGCAGAAGTGGCCGAACGCCACCCGTTGATAGACCCCAAACACTACCACGCTGCCCTTTGGGACGACCAGGATGGTGACCTTGATCCATCTGGTGCGACATATGCATTTGCAAAAGCCGCGCGTGTTCACGGTGCACAGTATTTCACCCATACACCTGCAACAGCGACCGTGCAGCGTGCTGATGGATCATGGGATGTGACGACGCCCAAGGGCGTGATTAATGCCGAGCATATCGTGAACTGTGGTGGGCTTTGGGCGCGAGAGGTCGGGCACATGCAGGGCATCAATATCCCTGTGCAACCGATGGAGCACCACTATCTGTTGACGGACCGAATAGAGGCAGTTGCGAACCACCCGACACGGCTTCCGTGCGGGATCGACTACGAGGCGAATATCTATTTTCGCCAAGAACGTGATGGCATGTTGCTGGGAACCTATGAACCGCGCGGCACACCTTGGAAGGTGGAAGGCACACCGTGGGATTTCGGGCATGAACTGTTGAACCCTGATTTGGACCGTATCGCTGACCGGCTAGAAATGTCGTTTGATCGCATCCCGGCAATAGGAGAGGCGGGTATTCGCACCACGATCAATGGGCCATTTACATTTGGACCTGACGGTAATCCGATGATCGGACCAGTTCCGGGGATGACCAATTATTGGTGCGCCGTTGGTGTCATGGCAGGGTTCTGTCAGGGCGGTGGCGTGGGCCTGACAATGGCGGAATGGATGATTGATGGTGAACCGTCCATCGACGTTTGGGCGATGGATGTCGCCCGTTTTGGCGACTGGGCAACACCTGATTGGGGCACAGTAAAATCGACCGAAAATTACGAGCGTCGCTTTGTCATGACGTTCCCAAATGAGACCCTGCCAAAGGGTCGATTGCAAAAAACCACCGCTCTGCATGACCACTTGGTCGCCAAAGGTGCGCGCATGGGCCAATCGTTTGGGTTGGAAAACGCGCTTTGGTTTGCGGACGGCCCCGATGACGCGCACGAAGAGCCGACGTTTGAACGTAACCGATCTCATGACTACGTCGCGAGAGAGGTCCGCGCCGTGCAAACGGCCGTTGGCGGAATCGAGATTGCGAACTTTGCCAAACACGAATTCCGCGGAAAGGGTGCGAGGGTATATCTGGACCGTATTCTTGCGGGGTATGTGCCCAAGATTGGCCGTTTGACGCTGACCCCGATGTTAACGCCAAAGGGCAAGCTTTACGGTGATTTGACAGTTGCATGTCTGGGTGACGACCACTTTATGTTGTTCGGTTCAGGCACCATGCAAGAGGCCCACCGCCGCTGGTTCGAAAACGATTTGCCCGAAGATGTGACCTATCGCAATGTGTCTGACGACTGGCATGGTGTTGCATTGTCAGGGCCAAAATCAAGAGAGCTTTTGGCCCGCTTGACCCGCGATGATGTCAGCGCAGATGCGTTCATATTCCGTGATCTGCGCCAAACCTATGTCGCTGGTGTGCCGGTCATTTTGAACAGGATCAGCTTCAGTGGTGAATTGGGATACGAGATTTATTGCAAGCCGCATTACCTGTTGAAACTTGCCACCGCTATTGAGGAAGCGGGCGCTGATCTGGGCTATGTCTGGTATGGCGCGCGCGCGCTCATGTCGATGCGATTGGAAAAAGGGTGGGGCGTCTGGACGCTTGAATTCCGCCCCGATTTCGACGCGGTGTCGTCGGGCATGGATGCGTTCATCAACTGGAAAAAGGAATTCGTGGGCAAGGATGCAACGCGCGCGATCCGCGACGCTGGCCCAGCACAAAAGTTGGTCACAATGACCATCGATGTGGACGGCATCGACGTTAGCAACGACGAAGCGATTTTGAAGGATGGCAAGGCTGTCGGCTATGTCTCATCTGGTGGGTTTGCCCATCGCGTTGGGGCATCTATGGCGATGGGCTATGTTAGTGCTGAACACAGCCTGCCTGATACCAAGCTACAGGTCGAAATCCTTGGCCAGATGTATGACGCAACAGTATTGGGTGCCCCCGCATATGATGCGAACGGGGCAAATATGCGGGCCTAAGGCTTGGCCTTTTCCAAATAGGAATCCATCGCGGGTTTATAGGCGGCCAGTTCGGCGGCCACGACAGGGATCGCTTGCAATCGTGCGTCATAGTCAGCCACGATTGTGGGCCATTCCACAGGTAAGCCGAGGGCGTCTTCGAATGCTTTGATCCATGCAAACGTCACGGCAAATCCACAATCGCACAACCACAGTTTACTGGTATCCAGTGGATTAGCTTCGAGCAATAAAGCGAGCGATGACAAGTGTTTGGAAATAAGCGCACCGCCCGATTTCACCGCATCCAAATCGCGGGTCGCATAGGCCACTTGGGGATATATTGCACGCACAGATGGTTCCAACCGCGTATCGTGCGAGCGGCTGAATTCACGCGCCTTGGCGCGCAGTTTTACTGTATCAGGCAGCATTGGCACGTCTGGGAACGCTTCTTCCAGATACTCTGCTATCGCCTCTGAATCAGACAGCATGAAACCATCGTGGATCATCGCAGGAAGATTGCCCGAAGGGACAATCGCGCGATATTCATCCGACCCATATCCGCCCGGGGGCGGTAGTTCCGTAAACGGAATTGATTTGTGGTTCAACATAATGCGCAACTTGGCGCAGTAGACGGCCACTGGCACGGAATAGATCGTCAGCATGGCGGATTGCCCCTTGGAATGAAAAAGGCCAGCCGCAAAGGGCTGGCCAAATTGGTGTCGCTCAGGCGAATGGTTACTCAGCTTTCAGCTGCCATTTTACGCCCAATTCGTCGAACAGGCCACGTTCCTGCTTCAATGCGATCCACGTGTTCACATAGTTGATCCAGACCTGATCGGCCTGAGGCAAAAGCATCGCGATCGGTGTTGGTGAACGACCGGATTCAACAGGTACAATCATCAACTGGTCGTATTGCGCGACGAGTTTGTTTGCTTCCACGTTGGACGTGATGGAAGCGTCTGCACGACCGGAGAGCACCTCTTGGAAATCACGCGCTGGTGCTTCTACGATGCGGTGCGTGGCATCTGGGAAATACTGCTTCACTTGCGTTTCTTGTGTCGTGCCCAGTGTGGCGGCGACTGATACGCCTTCCATGTTCAGATCATCCCAATCGGAAAACCGATCCATGTTGGATTTGAGCGTGAGCGGCACAGTTGCCAACGAAAAATAGCTGTCAGAATAACCAGCGGCTTTGGCACGGGCAGGAGAGACGGATGCAGAACCCGTGATGTGATACTGACCAGACGTCACGCCAGCGACGAGGGTTTTCCAATCTGTTGGTACGAATTCCACCTCGACACCCAGATCAGCGGCGAGCGCCGTCATGACGTCGATGTCGTAACCTTCATACGTGTTGGTTGCCACGTCGCGCATGGACATCGGGTTCCAGTCGCCAGTTGTGCCAACTTTCAACACGCCCTCAGACAGGATTTCGTTCAGGGCTGATTGTGCGGTTGCATGCACTGCGCTTGTGGCCAGAATGACCGTCGCGGCGGCGATTTTAAAGAATTTCATGGGTTTCCCTTCCAATGTATGCGTTAGACATAGGATGCATCAGGCATTTGGAAATGAAAACAGCTTGAGAAACTTCGAAATCGGAATACTTCTTCACTTTCTCGTATGAATTATAAGGCACGCGGCACATGACAATCATCTCGATGCGCAACGTGTCCAAGTTTTTTGGCGACTTTCAGGCTCTCAATGATGTGTCACTTGACGTGGCGTTGGGCGAAAAAGTTGTTGTTTGTGGCCCGTCCGGATCGGGCAAGTCGACGCTTATCCGCTGTATCAATCGGCTAGAGGCACACGAGCAGGGCGAGATCATTGTCGACGGAACAACCCTGACCGACGCACCCGCCGATCTTGAAAAAATCCGTGGCTTGGTCGGCATGGTTTTCCAACAGTTCAATCTTTTCCCGCATCTGACGGTGTTGGAAAATCTGTGCCTTGGCCCGCGCAGGGTGCTGGGGCTTTCAGATGCTGATGCCCGTGCCCGTGCGATGAAATATCTGACCCGTGTGCAGATTCCCGATCAGGCAGATAAATTCCCGCGCCAGCTTTCTGGTGGTCAGCAGCAGCGCGTCGCCATCGCCAGAAGCCTGTGCATGGAACCGCGGATTTTGCTGTTTGATGAACCGACATCCGCGCTGGACCCCGAAATGATTGCAGAGGTTCTGGATGTCATGACCGAGCTGGCAGAATCGGGCATGACCATGATTGTGGTTACACATGAAATGGGGTTCGCCCGCCGTGTCGCCGACCGTATGGTGTTCATGGACAAGGGCGAGATCGTCGAAATCGGCGCCCCAGAGGACGTGTTCACCGCACCTAAATCCAAACGGTTCGCCAAATTCATCAAACAAATTTTGAACCACTAGGGGCAGGCAAATGAAAAAGTTACTGATTTCTGCCGCCGCATTGGTTTTCTTGTCTGGCTGCTCGAATAACTGGGGTTGGTATGTTGTGGACCCGACCACAACGTCCGGCTGGAACAACCTGAAATTCATGGCATCAGGCGCCTATTACACCATTATCATGTCGCTGACGGCGATCCTGATTTCGGTCGTCGTCGGCCTGCTTGTCGCCCTACCGGGTTTGTCTGACAAACGCGGATGGCGGGCATTTAATCGAACCTATGTCGAAATTGTGCGGGCGGTCCCGATCCTTGTGCTGATCTTATGGGTTTATTACGGCCTCCCTGCATTATCAGGTATCACGCTCAATGTGTTCTGGGCCGGCGTACTGGCCTTGGCCTTGTCCGACAGCGCATTTCAGGCCGAGATTTTTCGCGCTGGCATTCAGTCAATCGGGCGGGGTCAGTATGAGGCAGCGCAGTCGATTTCGCTGAATTACCGCGACACGATGCGCTATGTCATCTTGCCCCAAGCGATCCGCCGCATTCTGCCCGCGCTGGGCAATCAGCTTGTCTATATGCTGAAAATGTCGTCGCTGGTCTCAGTGATCGGGATGCAGGAACTGACGCGCAAAGCAAACGAATTGGTCGTGTCCGAATATCGACCTCTCGAAATTTATACCATTCTGGTGCTGGAATATCTGGTGCTGATCCTGATCGTATCAGCTGGCGTGCGCTGGTTGGAACGGCGCATGAAAGCGAGCGACACATGAAACCGACAGAAGACCTTACAACCGGCTCGATGGCGGGGCATTTTCGCACGCTCGCCATTCCTGCGGCATTCGGAATGTTGTTTGCCACGCTTTACAACGTCGTTGACGTATATTGGGCGGGGCGGCTTTCGACGGATGCACAGGCGGGTTTGGCCATTGGTTACCAAGCGTTCTTTGTGTTGATGGCCGTTGGATTCGGGCTTGGGTCCGCGCTTTCTGCATTGGTCAGCAACGCGAAGGGCGGAAAGGATTCTGATGGAACCCAGAAATTCATTGCCCAAGGGCTTACGTTTGGTGTGATCGCGACCGTGTTGTCGATGATCGTCGGGTGGATTATCGGCCCGATGCTAATCAAGCTTGTGTCCGAACCTGGCGCATATCGCGATGCCGCTATGGGATATTTCCGGTGGTTGATATTCGCGCTGCCGGGATTCTTTTTGGCCTATGGGGGTAACGGCGTGCTGCAAGCCCATGGCGACAGCCGCAGTATGCAACGCGCACTGATGGTCGCGTTTTTCGTCAACATTGGCCTGAACCCATTAATGATGTTTGGCATCCCGGGCGTTTGGGGTGGCATGGGGTTCAACGGAATCGCAGTTGCCACAATCATCAGTCAGACAGGTGTGATGCTGTTTATCGTTTCTCGCATCCTTAAACTGGATGTTATGCAAGGCGTCGCGCGTTCCAATTTTCGTCCGGTTTGGGACAGCTTTCGCCAGATCATCGCACAGCTCATTCCGGCCAGCTCGGCCATGATGGTGATGTTCGTGTCTGGCTTTGTCGTGCAATTCGCTCTTAAGGAATTTGGTGGCGCGGCTGTTGCAGCATATGGCGTCGGTTTGCGGATCGAACAGATTTTGCTGCTGCCTGTATTGGGCATGACGGGCGCGCTTTTGCCGATTGCTGGCCAAAACTTCGGTGCAGAGAATTTTGATCGTGTGCGGTCCGCATTGCGGTTTTGCTGGATGACAGGATTCGCGATGTCCGCCATCGCCGCACCCATTTTGCTGTTTGGTGGTGGCTATGCCATGTCGCTTTTCTCGGACGATCCAGAGGTGATCCGCATCGGCTCAAGCTATTTGCGGGTCGATGCGTTTCTGTTCCCGATCTATATGATGCTGTTTTCGATCAACTCGCTTTTGCAGGCGTTGAAGAAACCGATTTGGACATTGTGGATCAGTATCTATCGCCAAGGGTTTGGCGTTGCATTCTTTATCTGGGTGTTCATCGCGGTGCTGAATTTTGATGTCTGGGGTGTCTGGCTTGGCATTGCGACCGCTGTATCGACCGGCTGGATCGTGGCACTGTTCGTTGCCAAATCAGTCGCCGATAAAAACATGGGCGGCTTGATTACTGCAAAGGCCTGAATGGAATTTGGTCATCAATATCGCGCGTGACCTCGGCCATCAATTTGTCGGGGTCAAAACGGATCGGCGTTTTGGCTGTGACTTTGCCGCCCGATTTCAGGTTCATAAGCTGGCGTCGGCGCGAAACGCTTTCGCCCAACGCATTGGGGGCAGTCACGATGTTCTGCGTCACTAAGCGATCAAACAACCCTTGGGCCACCTCAGGCGGCACGCCAAGCGCGCTGGAAATCTGACTTACGGAACAGGCGTTGTTCATCTGCGCGTAATAACAGGCCCATGTGTATTGGATCGACGAATGACCAGCTGCAACGGGTGCGGCCATCGCTGGCATTGCGGGTAACATGGGCACAATTCCAGCGGCAGATAATCCCTGTAAAAAACTGCGTCGGTTGAGCGTTGGCATGGTGGCTGGCCCCCTAGACCATTCGAATGACATCCTTGTCGATAGCCAACATATAACCCTTGCGGGCGATGTTTTTAACCAGCAATTCACTAACCATTTGATTTCCAAGAGTATCTCTTAGGCGTTTGATGCGTGTTGCACCCGCTGCTTCGTCACAATCGGCGGCTGAGCGGCCAGAGATAACACCTTCAATTTCGGCGCCAGACATGACTTCGTCGTCCATACGGGCCTCTGCAAGAACAGACAGGGTTTCAATCGCTGCCTCGGTCAACTTGAACTCAAAGTTGTTCAGATAGACAGATTTCTGGTCACGGCTGATAAGCAATGAATTGACCTCGATGCCTTTGCGCTCAATCTGACCCATACGGCGATTCAACGCGATCAACATGACCAAAAACGCAATCGCAGCGATCAGCATGGCGGTCGCAAATGTCAGCAGCACAAAAATCACAAAACGATAGGACGAGAGTGTGTCAGAAAACGCAGTTCCCGACTGCGCAAGGATCTCCAACAGCTTGATCTCGGCATTGCCCGTCAGCGTATCGTTTTCGACAAATAGCTGTTCAACACGCGCGTTAAACGCGTTCGCATCGGGCAAGTTCACAAACAACAAGATCGCAGCAATAGCGAGGATCAAGACGATGGCACCAATGCCAGCGATCACGATCCGGTTGCCGATTTCACGCGCTTCAGTAGCGGAGGAAGTATTCACCTGCGCTTTCCTTTCGTTCTTCTAATCCGACGTCTTCAAAGACACCCAAGACATTTAGGAGTTGCCAATCGTCACTCGCAAGCCGTGGTTCAAGCTCGGACCCTGCGGCATCTGCCGTGCAGTCGCCGTCGATCTGCGCGACACCATAATGGAGCCGCAGCGGATCATCACGCTTGGCCTTATAGTCGGCATAGCAGGCGGCCTGCGCCGTTGTGGCGGCGCTGACAATCATAAGAAGTGAAAGGATAGTGTGTTTCATGCCTGCAACGTGCCTATGGTCGGTCTGCTATTCAATATCGTCTGATGTTATCGCGGCTGCCATCACATAACCATCCCTTGTTATTGAGAGGCAACGCCGCCCCGTCCCAAATGGTTGCACATCGCATTCATTCAGAAAGGACGATCACATGCACAAGTCAATCATTGCAGGCATCACGGCGGTTACACTGTCATTGGGTGTCCCGGCACAAGCCAACGGGTTCAGCGAAGAGGATCTGGGCAAGCTGTTGTTCGGGATTGTCGCGGCGGCCACTGTGGCCCAAGCGATCAAGAATAACCGCGCCGAAGATACAACGCCCTATGCGGCGCAGACCGTGACACCCCGTCATCCACGTGGACACGTCACAAACGGTCAAGGTCAAAATGGTCATGTGCGCGGCGGTCAGGGATATGGCTTGTCTGAATGGCGGCGTGCTTCAATTTTGCCAAGCCAATGCGTGAAAAGTTTTCGGACCCGCAATGGCCCAGTGCAAATGCTGACCCGTGCGTGCATCGCCCGCAACTATCACCAGCGCGTCAGTTTCCCGCAGCGCTGTGAAAGGGATGTGATGACGCATCGTGGCTTTCGGTCTGGATGGACAGTGCAATGTATGCGCGACAATGGGTTTCGCATTTCGCACAAACGCTAATCAATTCGGCACGCCCTGAACCCCACAGGGCCTGCTGTCACTGGGACGCTTCGGTTTGGACATGGCCGCAGCGTCCCTTTTTTGTCTTGAATACCCACCGATGCTCTGGTCACTGGGGGCATGACAAAAACAGAACCGACATTTGAATTTGAATTGGATGCAATGGGGCGGGGCGCGCGTGCTGTCGCCGGTGTAGATGAAGTAGGACGCGGACCGCTTGCCGGACCAGTTTGTGCGGCTGCGGTCATTTTGGACCCTGATAACATTCCTGATGGCTTGAACGACAGCAAACAACTGACAGCGGCGCGGCGCGACGTATTATTTGATCAACTGATGGCATGTGCGGACGTATCCATTGCCGAGGCAACAGTCGCAGAAATCGACGAACACAACATTCTACGCGCATCCCATATTGCAATGGTCCGTGCGATTGGCGGGTTATCTGCGCCAGCTGATTTCGTTTTGATTGATGGCAACATGGTGCCGCGCGGATTGAACATACCAAACCAGACAATCGTGAAGGGCGACACGCGGTCATTGTCCATCGCGGCGGCCTCAATTGTGGCCAAAGTGTGGCGCGATCGGTTGATGGTGGATTTGGCGCAACAGCATCCGGGCTACGGCTGGGACACAAACGCCGGATACCCGACACCTGTGCACAAAAAAGCACTGCTAAAACTTGGCGTGACCCCACACCATAGACGTTCGTTCAAGCCGGTCCACAATATCTTGTATCAAGATAAAAACTTAAGTGATTGATTCAATTTAATTTTTGACAGCGAATCGTGTCTGACTCAATATGGACCCAACCACAGAGCGAACAAATCGCCGGGGACAGAGGCAGTATAAATGACGATCAAAACCAAGGGGCCGGTTGCGGCCGCAGGGGCGGATACGCTTCCGCTCAACTCAATTCTAGACGGTGATTGCATTGCGATCATGAACAGCCTGCCTGCGGGATCTGTTGACCTGATCTTTGCTGATCCACCGTATAACTTGCAGCTAAAAGGCGACCTGCATCGTCCCGACAATTCCAAGGTGGATGCGGTCGATGATGCGTGGGACCAATTTGATAGCTTCGCAATCTATGATAAATTTACCCGTGATTGGTTGGCAGCCGCGCGCCGTTTGCTGAAGCCAAACGGTGCAATCTGGGTCATCGGATCATACCATAACGTGTTCCGTATGGGCGCCGAATTGCAGAACCAAGGCTTCTGGATTTTGAACGATGTGGTTTGGCGCAAATCCAACCCGATGCCAAATTTCCGGGGCAAGCGTTTGACCAACGCCCATGAGACGCTGATTTGGGCCGGTAAATCCGAGACGAGCAAATATACCTTCAATTACGAGGCGCTGAAGGCGCTGAACGAAGGTGTGCAAATGCGGTCGGACTGGGTTCTGCCGATTTGCACTGGCCACGAACGCCTGAAGAACGAAGCCGGTGACAAGGCACATCCGACGCAAAAGCCGCAATCATTGCTGCACCGCGTATTGGTCGCAACGACCAATCCGGGCGATGTTGTGCTCGACCCATTCTTTGGCACAGGCACAACAGGTGCAGTCGCCAAAATGCTGGGCCGTGATTTCATCGGGATTGAACGCGAAGACGCCTATCGCAAGGTTGCAGAAAAGCGGATCAAGAACACACGCAAATTCGACAAAGAGGCGCTGGAAGTGTCCCAGTCGAAACGTGCAGAACCGCGCGTTGCATTTGGTGTGCTGGTTGAACGCGGCATGCTGCGCCCGGGAGAAGAGCTTTGGTCGCTCAACGGTCGCCATAAGGCGAAAGTCCGGGCCGATGGCACGTTGATCGGGGATGACATTAAAGGATCGATCCATCAGGTTGGCGCCCATTTGGAGGGCGCACCAAGCTGCAATGGCTGGACCTATTGGCAGTTCAAGCGCGACGGTCAAAAAGTGCCGATTGATTTGCTCCGCCAGCAAATCCGGTCCGAGATGGCCAGCCACTAATCACATAAATTCGAATACCGCCGGTGTATGCAGCCGATCATCCAGCAAATGGACGGTCCGCGCATATGCTAACTTCAACCTCGCCCTTGTGGCGGGGTTTTTTTCTGTCAGGCAAGATGCGTTAAAACGCATCCTACGCAGGTGCGCTATCTCGGCAGGGGGTTGGACCCATCTGTATAGGGCGTCCAATCCGTGATTTCGGGGTAATACATGTCGCGCCATTTCTGGACGCGGGGGTTCATGTATTTGCGCCACAGCGTGGGTGACAGCGCCAGCAAGGTCATAACGGGGTAGCCATAAGGAAGCTGCGGCGCGTCGGCCGTTCCATAGGTTTGCAGCAATGGAAAACGGCGATCCGGCTTGTAGTGGTGGTCAGAATGACGCTGGAGATTGATCAGTAACCAGTTCGATGCGCGTTGGGCCGTATTCCAAGAATGACGAGGCATAACGTGCTCATATTTACCGTTCCCAAGGTGTTTGCGCGTCAGTCCGTAATGTTCCAGATAATTCACCAGTTCGAGCTGGAAAATCGCAGTAAAGGCCTGAACGCTGAACAGGAATAGACCCCAAACATCCCCGATCAGAAGCGCGAGAAGCAGACAGGTCGCCTGCAACAGCCAATATCGCCAGAATGGATTGGACGGATCATGCCAAGGCAACCCTTTGCGGGCCAGCATCGCTTTTTCCGCGTTGAAGGCGGAGACATAACATTCGCGCACAACGCGTGGAAAGAAGCGCCAAAACCCTTCGCCGTATCGCGCGCTTACGGGATCACGTGGGGTGGCGACATAACGGTGATGCACCAGCAAATGCTCGGACCGGAAATGCGAATACAGCACCATCGCAAGCAGCGCATCGCCCATGTTGCGTTCAATCTTGGGTTTTTGGTGCATCAATTCGTGGCTGTAGTTGATGCCAACAGTGCCCGAGATAACGCCAACCCCGATAAACAGAAAATACTGTTCCCAGCCGCCCAGATGATCGGCGCGGGTCACGTAATACAACATCCCAAAAATGGTCAGGAACTGAAGTGGCGCCCAGATGATCGTGATGATCCGATACCAATACAACTGGTCGTCAGGGGTTTGTGGATCAGCGTTGTTTTCGTTCAGGCCGGCAAACAGATCGATGATCGAAAACAGATACCACGTGCAAATCGGCAACAGCAGCACGGCCCATCCTCCCGTCACGGCCGAATAAATCGCAAGCGGAATCAGCAGGATCGACAGCCAGAATGGCAATGCGGCTGTAATTTTTGCAATCGGGGCATCAGTCATGGTGGCAGCCTATGGTTTGATTATGTCCAACTTATGAAAATCGACGGCCAATCTCAATCGTGGCGTAGCGTCGCGGCGACCTTGCGCATCGCTGTTGGCAAATTGTTGGCATCAAAATCGGCGTCATCGACCCAAAAACCGCGTGCTGCCGCCTGATTTGTCGTCGTCGTCATCACGGTCAATTCCAGATGGAAGTGGGTGAACGTATGCTTTGCGATCTGGTTCAGCGTGATCCAATCGGCATCAACAGGCGGGTCAGCGTCGGGCTGTTCGGACCATTGGGTCGTCGGGAAAGCCAGCATGCCACCCAAAAGGCCAGATGCGGGGCGCGTCTCAAGCAGCCAAGCACCATCAGAATTGCGCACAACATAGGCAATCCCTTTGCGGGTTGGCGTCTTTTTCTTTGGTGTTTTCTTGGGCAGTTCTGCCGCCGTTCCTGCGACACGCGCAGCACAATGAGCGCCAAGTGGACAGATGCCACAGGCTGGGTTGCGCGGGCTGCAAATTGTGGCGCCAAGATCCATTACGGCTTGAGCATAGTCGCCTGGGCGCTTTTTCGGGGTCAGATCCGCTGCATGTGCCGTCAGAGTTGGCTTGGAGGCGGGGAGTGGGGCGTGCACATCAAACAGGCGTGCCATCACCCGTTCAACATTGCCATCGACAACGACAGATGGTTGGTCAAATGCAATCGCGGACACGGCTGCGGCTGTGTAGGGGCCAATGCCTGGCAAGGTGAGAAGGGTGCTATAGTCTTGTGGGAATAAGCCATCGTGGTCGGTGACAACTGCACGCGCGCATTTCAACAGATTGCGCGCGCGGGCATAATACCCAAGCCCCGCCCAAGCGGCCATGACATCAGCATCGTCAGCAGCCGCCAATTCCACAACAGTTGGCCAAAGGCTGATAAATTTCTCATGGTAGGCACGCACTGCGGCAACAGTGGTTTGTTGCAACATAACCTCTGACAACCACACGGAATATGGGTCGGGCAGCACGCCAGCCTTTCGGTCGCTGGGCGCAACACGCCACGGCATTTCGCGGGCGTGCACATCATACCAGTCGAGCAATTCTTGGGCCAAGTCACGCAATGTTTATTCATCCTGTTTGCGGGTTTTGCTGGTGTGAGACCGCTATTCCACTAAGTTAGCGTTTAGATATGAAACAGCCACGTCACACCAGCACTACACGCGGATTTTCTCGGGCGTCCAGCCTGATGCAAACCCGAATCCGCTCTGCATCAGAGGCGCGCGGCTTCGCGGTGACACGTCTGCTGACCCATTGGGCAGAGATTGTGGGCGAGGCAACAGCTGGCATCGCGACGCCTGTGAACGTGTCCTACGGCAAGGGTGGGATGGGGGCGACATTGACCGTGCTAACCACCGGCGCTCAAGCGCCAATGCTCGAGATGCAAAAGGAACAGATCCGCGAAAAGGTGAACGCTTGCTACGGCTACCGGGCGATTGCACGTGTGCGGATTACCCAAACTGCCCCCACCGGTTTTCACGAAGGGCGTGCCGCTTTTGCGCCTGCGCCCACGAAACCAAAGGGGCCCGATCCAGAGGCCAAGGCTGAAGCGGCTGATTTGTCACGAACAATTCAAAGTGATGATCTGCGTGCAGCCCTTGCAGCGCTGGGCGCAAACGTCATATCCAAGAACAAAGCCTAATTTCACAAGGAAAAGCTGATGCTGCGTAGAAATCTAATTGCTGGTGGGGTTGCGGCCCTTGGTTTGGGTGCTTGGGCGTTGACGCGCCCTACGTCGAATATTCCGGGCGAAACGCTTTTGACGGCGAACGCGCAAACAGCGCCTGCTGATCCGGGCACAATTCAGGACATGGTGCTTGGTTCTGCCGATGCGCCTGTGGAAATCATTGAATACGCATCGTTCACATGCCCGCATTGCGCGTCATTCCACGCTAACGTCTATCCACAGCTCAAGGCGGATTATATCGACACGGGCAAAGTGCGGTTCGTCTACCGCGAGGTATACTTTGACCGTCCCGGTCTGTGGGCGTCCATGATTGCACGTTGTGGTGGCGAAATGCGGTTCTTTGGCATCGCCGATCTGATCTATCAAAAACAACGCGATTGGACGGCAAGCGGCGATCCCGCGACAATTATCGAAGCACTGCGCACACTGGCGAAAACCGCTGGCATGACAGACGAGATGTTGGATGAATGCCTGAACGACGGCGACAAAGCCCAAGATCTGGTTGGCTGGTATCAGGCCAATGCAGACCGCGATGATGTGCGTTCCACGCCGTCATTCCTGATCGACGGTGAAAAGTATTCCAACATGGCGTATGCCGAATTCAAAACCGTTCTGGACGAAAAGATCGCGGGCTAATGCAGCCACTTGCTGGCCTCAAGGTCATTGAACTGGCGCGCATTCTGGCTGGCCCGTGGGCCGGCCAAACGCTTGCCGATCTTGGTGCCGAAGTGATCAAGGTAGAAGCCCCAACTGGCGATGACACGCGCCAATGGGGCCCACCATTCATCGAAGATCAAGGGCAGGAATGGGCCGCCTATTTCCACAGCTGCAATCGCGGGAAAAAGGCTGTCACAATCGATTTCCGCACGCCTGATGGCCAAGAAAAGCTGCGCAAACTGATCGCAGATGCGGACATCCTGATCGAGAATTTCAAGGTTGGTGGCCTCGCAAAATACGGGCTGGATTTTGACAGCCTACATGCGCTGAACCCACGCCTGATTTATTGCTCAATCACCGGTTTTGGGCAGACTGGGCCATATAAAAACCGGGCGGGATATGACTATATCCTGCAAGGCATGTCCGGGCTGATGTCGGTTACGGGCGATCCTGACGGACAACCCCAAAAGGTGGGCGTTGCGGTCACGGATATCTTCTCTGGATTATACGCAAGCACCGCGATTTTGGCGGCAGTGCAACAGCGGCACACAACTGGCAAAGGGCAGCATATCGACATCGCCTTGTTCGACGTGGCGACCGCAGTGATGGCCAACCAAGGTATGAATTACCTTGCCACAGGCAATGCACCAAAACGCTTGGGTAACGCTCACCCCAACATCGTACCCTATGCGGTTTTTGATTGTTCTGATGGGCATATCATCATTGCATCGGGCAATGACGGGCAGTTTCAAAAACTATGCGGTGTGCTTGGACTACCGGAAAACCCTGACTATCTGACAAACGCCCTGCGGCTTGAAAACCGCGATGCTCTTACGGCCGAAATTACGGCCAAGACATCGGGCTGGACCAAGTCTGATCTGCTCGCTGCATGCGAAGCCGCAGGTGTGCCCGCAGGACCGATCAACGACATGGCAGAGGTTTTTGCAGACCCGCAGATCAAGGCACGCGGTATGCAAATTGATCTTAATGGCGTTCCGTCCGTGCGGCTGCCTGTACTGTTTTCCGACGCAGATTTGGGACCACACGCGCAATCCCCCACGCTAGGACAGGATCAGGATTTACTGGACTGAAACCCAAGTTTCGCAAGCGCGTCTTGCAGTGGTCCCTCATCCTCAAACGTAAGTCGCACAGGAAATGTGAGCACCTTCTGGCGGAACGCAGCAGGCAGGCGCACCGCATCTTTTTCGGTGGTGACCATCTGGGCGCGTCGCAGCTTTGCCTCAGCCTCTAACCTTGTCATCAGGGCAGAGGTTAGCGGTTGGTGATCTGACAATGCCTCTGCATGAATGACCACGGCACCATGTGCGGTCAGCGTATCAAAGAATTTCTGCGGATTGCCGATGCCTGCAAATGCCAGAACGGGCATGTCTTTCCATGCCATACCAGTGCGCAGTGGGGTGAGTTGACCGCGCAAGGTCGGCACGGGGAACGATAGCTGTGGCCTATTGGACGGATGCACGCCAATGCAAACGACCAGATCAGCACGAGCCATCCCGACATCCACAGGTTCGCGCAACGGCCCGGCTGGAATTACCCGCCCATTGCCGAACCCACGGGTGGCATCCACAACAACGATATTCAGATCTTTTGCGACTGACGGGTTTTGAAAGCCATCATCCAAAATCACAACTTCAGCACCCGCATTAACCGCAGCTTTCACCCCGGCAGCGCGGTCTTTGGACACCCAAGTCGGTGCAAACCCTGCAAGCATCAACGGCTCATCCCCTGTTTGGGATGCGCGATGACTATTTGGCGCGACAGCGACGGGCCCGTCCAGCGATCCGCCATATCCGCGGCTTACAAAATGCGGCTTTGCGCCAGCGTTAATCAAGGCTTGGGCGACAGCGATGGCCGTTGGCGTTTTCCCGGTTCCGCCCGCATTGATATTGCCCACGCAAATAACCGGAACAGGGGCAATATAGGGGTCAGATTTCGCCAATCTACGCGCTGTCGCAAATGCATAAAGGGCGGCCAACGGCGACAGCAAACGAGGGATCAAGCCCGGCGCATCGGGCGATCTGAACCAATAGTCGGGCGCGCGCATTAGCCGTTCACCTTATCAAGATATGTATAAATCGTCGTGACCAGTTCATTGGTCGCATCTGCGCCGCGCGATGTCACGTCCCACGCCGCCAATGCTTGTGATGCGGCATGATCTGTAGCCAGTAGATTTTCGATAGCAGGGCCAAGTTCAGACGCCTCAGTGACGCGAGAGATTGCGTTCGCAGCCAGCAACCTGTCGTAATGCTCATTTGCTTGCGTGACATTTGGCCCGATCAAAACAGCCGAGCCAACCATCGCAGGTATGAATGGATCACAAATGGCACCATCGGACAGGCTCCCACCTAGGAACGTGATAGGCGCTAACCGACACCACAGGCCCAACCCTTCATCTGTGTCGGCTACCAAAATTTGGGTGGAATCGCGGGGCTTTTCACCCGCTCTGCGCCGTGCAACGCCCAACCCTTCGTCACGTAGCATTTGGGCCACTTGTTCTCCGTCACTTGCCACTTTTGGCACAAGTATCAGCAATGTTCGATGTGCACGACGCGCGGCGTGAAGGTAAGCTGTGGTAATGTCGCGCATTTCTTGCATCGGGAGGTTGGCAGCAACCCATACAGGGCGGGCTAACACTGTCTGGCTCAGCGTGGCGCGCTCGGCCTCATCATAGTGTGGGGCAGCGACACCGTCTTCCAACAGGCCGATAAAACGAATATTTTTTGGGCTGCCGCTTGCCCTGATCGCAACCGGAATTGCGGTTTCATGAGCCGTCAGAATTTCATCAAAAATGCTCAAACACCGGCGCAACATGCCGGGCAGCCCTCGTCCACGCACCAATGCAAAGGTATCGGGTTTCGCATCAACCAAAAGTTTTGGGGTTTCGACATTTCCCAACTCGAACGCCACAGCCGGGTCGATTTGCCCGCCAACCCACAAGATAAGTTGCGGTTGCCAATGATCCAAAAATGCACGCGTGCCTTTGCGGGTGTTTGGACTTTGCAATGTTTGGTTAGACAAGGGGTCGTGTGAGGTGGCAATGATGGTGATATCCTCTCCATCATCGGCCAGTTTCTCGGTCAACGTAGCCATCGCGCCAAGATGGCGTGCATCGTGACATATGGCCCAAATAACCGCGCCTTTTGGGCGCGGCGCAAAGACGGGTTCATTGCCTTGCGATCCCTGCGAACGCGTGAGCCCAAGATAGGCTTGAAGCAACAAAGACCCGGCCATTGTGTGCTATCAGCCTTAGTTGCCCAGCTCTTCTGTCGGGGATGCCGCTGTTTCTTCGTCCCGCAGGCGGTGGATGTGCGCAATGAAATACCGCATGTGGGCGTTATCCACGGTGCGCTGTGCTGCACCTTTCCATGCGTTATATGCCGTGTCGTAATCTGGAAACATGCCAACGATATCAATGGCATCGACATCTTTGAACGCGTTTTTAGTTGGGTCGACAAGTTCCCCGCCGAAAACCAGATGAAGACGTTGTGTCATGTTGCAAACCTTTTTGAAGATGTAATTTAGATGTAGTGTATGGCCGCAAGGCCCGCGCCTCAAGCCAAGAGAGCAAGCAGTGGTGAATGGACCCCACCAGCGGCGACCAAACCGTCGAGCTGCGGGTGCGGATTGTTAAATCGGGCGGGATCACCGCGCTGTGTTGATACTGTGCCGCCTGCCTCAGACAAAATAAGGGTGCCTGCCGCAACATCCCATTCCCAGGTGGGTCGCAGGGTCAGCATGGCGTCAAATTTCCCCTCCGCCACGAGGCAAAGCCGGTAAGCGAGCGAAGACCGGAACGCAGTTTTTACATCTGGAAATGTGCCTGATTTCCAAAATCTGCCGTCGCAGTTTGCCTTGTGGGTCAGCACGGTGGCGGCGTCGATGTCGGTGTTTGTGTTGGGCATAATCGGGTTGCCGTTCAGATGCGCGCCGCCACCTTTTGTTGCGGTAAACATAAGATCACGCATCGGCACGTAGACAGCCGCTGCTGTCACCTCGCCTTTGTTGATAATCGCCAGCGAATGCGCCCAATCTTTTGTGCCATTGATAAAGGCGCGGGTGCCATCAATCGGATCAATGCAAAAAATGGTCTCTGAATCCAATCGCGCATTATCGTCTTCGGTTTCTTCTGACAGCCAGCCGTAGTCGGGGCGCGCCATAAGAAGCGCGTCTTTGAGCATCATATTCACAGCCAGATCAGCCGCGGTGACGGGCCCCGCATCGTCGGGTTTGTCCCATACCTCGGGGGCTTGGCCGAAATAGCCAGCCGCGATCTGCCCCGATCTGCGTGCAGCATCCGTTAACAAGTCAAGATCAGTCGCCTGCAAGGGTCAATCCTTCGACAAGCAAGGACGGCACGACCGTCGACAAGTGTGTTTGCGCGTCGTTGGCAGGGATGATCCGCATCAACATATCGTGCAGGTTTCCAGCCACTGTGCATTCATTGACGGGATGTGTGATTTCACCGTTTTCGACCCAGAAACCAGACGCGCCGCGCGAATAATCGCCTGTATTGGGGTTGATCGTCGACCCGATCATCGAAGTCACCAAAAGCCCTGTGCCCATTTGAGCAATCAAATCCTCGCGGCTGTGTTTGCCCTGTGTCAGTGCCACGTTGGACAAACTGGGTGATGGCGGTGCAGACGTGCCGCGCACAGCGCTTGCCGTGCTTTGCATATCCAGCTTTCGCGCGTTGGCCAGGTCAAGTGTCCAACCCATCAAGACACCATCGTCAACAATGACGCGGCGTGCGGTTGGCAACCCTTCTGCATCGAACATGCGCGATGATGCGGTGCGGATGCGGTGTGGGTCCTCTGTTATCGACAGACCCTTTGGCAAAACCTGTTCGCCCAGCTTGTCCAGCAACCAGCTCGACCCGCGCGCAATCGCGGCTCCGTTAGAGGCCTGAAGCAAATGACCAATCAACGAGCTTGCGATACGTTCGTCGAACAAGACCGGATAAGCACCTGTCTTGGGTTTGGTCGCGCCTGCGCGTTCAACGGCGCGGGCGGCGGCGGAGATACCAATGTCAGCAGCATCGCGCAAATCGGCGCCAAAGATGCGGCTATCATAGTCATAGTCGCGTTCCATTCCCGCGCCTGTGCCACTGATCGCAACACATGAAAGTCCACGGCTTGTGCGGGCATATCCGGCGGAAAATCCATGCGACGCCGCCATATGTATACGGCGGTTGCTGTAGCCTGCTGATGCAGATTGCACCTGACTAATACCCTTGTTTTGCAGGGCGGCTGCTTCTGCGCGGGCGGCTTGGTCTTGCAATTCTGCGGGGTCTGGTTCGTCGCTTGGGTCGAACAGTTCCAGCGCGCTATTGTCGGTATTCGTAGCAAGTTGGCTAACGTCAGCCAAACCCGCATAAGGATCGTTCGGGGCCTCTTTTGCCATTGCGATGGCGCGTTCAGCCATCTGTTTTAAGGTGTCGGGCTTTGTGTCGGATGACGACACACAAGCCTGCCGCTGACCAACAAGAACACGCAACCCAATGTCGATCCCTTCGGATCTGTCGGCATGTTCCAATGCGCCTGCACGCACATCAATCGACACAGATGTGCCATCCACAGCGATTGCATCGGCGTGGTCTGCGCCAGCACGAGACGCGTATTCAAGGAGCTGTTGGGTCAGGTCGGACAGGGCGTTTGGCATGAAATATCCTTTTGTTCCTGCCTGAGGTAGTCTGCGACGCGACTTGCCGCAAGGCTTTGCCGCGCCGGATGTTTTATCGGATTCGTTGTCCGTTCGCGATGATGCTGCCTTGCTCGGTAATTTCCAGCTTTGACGACAGTTCGTCGTCGCCAACAGAACGGGCGAACATGCCCATCATCATGCGACCCATCATGGCCTGATCCTCAGGAAGTAAACCCATTTGAACAAGGCTATCAACAAGCGCATTGGCGCCTTTGAGGTTTGCGGTTACTTCACCGGCGGGGCGGGGAAAGCCGTCAAATGTCTCCAGGTCAGTGTTGTCAAAGGTGAAATCACCCATCGCACTAAGCTCTGCTCCGCCTACCTTTACAGACAGGTTATTGAGCGTCAGTGCATTCAATTCGGCGGGCAAATCGCTGTCTTCCATCGCAATGGCCTGTTCAGGATCCAGCAGGTCGAACAGCAATTTCGCCTGACCAGACAGATCAACGATGAGGGTAGCAGGATCATGTGGCAACGCCCCCGTCGGATCGGCCATCATCCAAAGCATATCATTGACGGCAAGATCGGTCAGGTTCACCCGCATACCGAAATCAGCAGGTTCGTCAGTTTTGCCAAGCGGCATTTCGATCCCAAATCCGTATTGGGTCATCGCAACTTCGATAGGGAACGGAACGCCCCCGCCTTGAACGGCGACCTCCACGTCAGTGACATTGGTGTCATAGCGCAATCCCGATTGCGACATCGCCGCCGACAATGTGCCCGCACCTGTGCGCGCCGTGCCAGACGTCTGTTCACCCTCGGCCTGAACATCAAACAAATACGCGCTGGATTGATAGGCATACCCCCCATCAAATTCGAATCCGTTTGCAAAGATCATCTCTGGATCTGCGGCGGCTTCGCCTGTTGGCATCATGGCGGTGGCTTTTGTGGATAATCCTTCAATCCGACCGCTAAGTGTAAAATAGTCGCCGGGAATATCGGTTGGCACCACATCGGCAAGCACATCCACGGACGCAGCAGCAAGATCATAGGTGAAACTGCGCAATTCACCGCCAGATGACGTGTAAGACCCTTTAATATCATTTGCGATCACGCGGAAATTTGCATCCAGTGGTTCGCCATCTTCGATGATTTCGCCAAGGTTGATACCGTATTGGTCAGCCGTCACATCATAGACAAGTTCATCAGGCGTGCCGCTGACAATCATCATGAGGCCAGATTGATTGACCGTCATTGTCATCGTGCTGCCTTCGTCAGATGTGATTTCGATAGGATAGGAAGACGCGGCTGTGACGGTTACGGTGCCGTCACCATTCTCTTTCAGCGTCAAATCACCCATATTCGCAGTCATATTGCTGAATTCATCGCTCATATTCAGGGTGATGTCAGAAATCGTAAGGGTGTCACCCTCCATCGTTTCGGACCCGATTGTTACGGCGTCGTCACCATACAAGGCCAGGCTTTGCTGCCAGTCGGCCCACACTTCAGCAGCGGTGACATCGGCGTTGGCCGCGCCTGCGGCAACAAGGGCTGCGGCGCAAACGGCGCCACGCAATGCGGAGAATGAGGTCATCGTGATATCCTTTCACATGAGCAGCCGCGCCCTTGCACATCACATGGGGACCGCTAATTTCCTATGAACTTAGCCATTCGGCGGCACAGTAAAAAGGGATAGGCCATGAAAAACTTTGATATGCGCGGGAAAACGGTTCTGATCACTGGGGCCAGCAGAGGCATCGGCAAGGCTGCCGCATTTGCGTTTGCACAAGCAGGGGCCAACGTCGCACTTGTCGCACGAAGTGTTGACGATATCGCGGAAATCGCGGGCGAAATCGGTCCGAACGCACTGGCAATCCCGTGCGACGTATCGAGATTTTCCGAAGTTGCTGCTGCGGTTGCCGCAACTGTGGATACCTTTGGCGGTTTGGATGTTTATGTCGGCAACGCGGGTATGATTGACCCGATCGGGCGTCTTGGCGACACTGACCCTGACGCGTGGGGCCGATTGATCGATATAAACCTAAAAGGTGTCTATTACGGGATGCGCGCCGTTATGCCGGGCATGATTGCCCAAGGTCACGGCACAATTCTAACAGTGTCATCAGGCGCTGCGCATAGTCCGATCGAAGGCTGGTCCGCATACTGCAGCTCAAAGGCAGGGGCGTATATGCTGACCAGAGCGGCGGATGCAGAATCCCGTGCAGATGGTTTGCGTATCATGGGGCTGTCGCCAGGAACTGTCGCGACCCAGATGCAACGAGAGATCAAGGCGTCAGGGATAAACCCTGTCAGCAAACTTGAATGGTCCGACCATATTCCCCCTGAATGGCCCGCGCAGACCCTTGTCTGGATGTGTTCGCCAGATGCCGATCCATATTTGGGGATGGATGTATCATTGCGCGAAGAAACAATCAGACAAGCCGTTGGTCTGGAATGATTGTTGTCAAAGACACTGATCGCGTCAGAACCATCACCATCAACCGCCCTGACAAAGCGAACTCTTTGACCGAAATCATGTTGGTCAACCTGATCGCAGCGTTTGAGGGCGCGGATGCAAACGTCATTGTCCTGACGGGTGAAGGACACGTTTTTTCCGCGGGCGCTGATCTGAAAGCGGCCAAGGCGGGGCTGGCCACTTCATCGCTTTGGGAACAACTGTCGGCCGCTGTTGCGGCACAATCCGCGCTGACCATTGCTGCATTGAATGGCACCGTGGCGGGGGGTGCGATGGGCATGGTGCTGGCCTGCGATTTGCGTGTTGCGGTCGCCTCTGCGTCATTTTTTTACCCCGTGTTGGAGCGGGGCTTTTTACCGCAGCCGTCAGACCCAGTCCGCATGACCGCGTTGGTTGGTCCCGCAACCACAAAACGCATTTTACTTGGCGGGGAAACTCTGTCGGCGAAGGACGCATTGCGCACAGGTCTGGTAGACAGCGTTGTGAGCATGGAAAAATTGCTGGAACGGACACATGAAATGACCGCAATCGCGCAAAAAGCAGACCCAAGCCGAATTGCCGCGATCAAGGCGATGATCTGAACCGCTTGCGAGAAAGGGCGCAAGGCGCGATAAGCCACCCCAACGACACAAAGGGCAGGCAATGGAAACCGACCAATATCCTATCATTGAACAAGCGCGCGGTTATGCCGAACAAGGGTATGAACTTGCGTTAGGGTGGCTTTTGTCGCCCGCTGCATGGGTGCAATTTGCCATTTTGATTGGGGCATATTTTCTGGCCTTGTTGGTCAATCGCATCGTTACCCCAAGGCTTACGTCCGCGTTAACGCCGCCGCCAGAAAACCAGTCAATCCTGTCCAAAGGGCGCCGGTTTCTTCTTATTTTCTTGCCGCTGCTTTTGCCGCTGTTTGCCTATGCATTCACGGCAGTTGGTGAACAAATCACCCGGTCGATTTTTGGGTCAGGGGCGATTATTGCGTTCGGTAAACGGGTCTTCTTGTTCTTGGCGTTGCGTGCATTTGCGCGCGACATTCTGACAGACCCTTTCTTGTCTTTGCTTGGCAAATTCGTCGTAATCCCGCTTGGGGCGCTTTATGCGCTGGGCGTGCTTGACCCATTTATCGGATGGTTGGCCACCACCCAGGTCAGCGTGGGCAATATCCAGTTTAGCTTGCTGGCGATTGGACGCGGATTGATCGCAGGCAGTATGCTGTTTTGGTTGGGAAACTGGTCAAATAGCCAATCAACCGATTTCATTGAGCGGCAGGAAATGCGGCCCGCAATTCGTCAACTACTGACCAAAGTGGCCGAATTTGCGATCTTTGGTTTTGCGTTCCTTTTGCTGATGAACATCATGGGGATCGACCTTGGGACGCTCGCGGTCTTGGGCGGTGCAATCGGTGTTGGTCTTGGTTTTGGGCTTCAGAAAATCGCATCCAATTTCATCTCTGGCGTGATCTTGCTGGTCGAAGGGCAAGCCACAGTCGGCGACTATGTCGAACTTGACGGAGGAGAGGCGGGCACAATCATCAAGATGACGGCGCGCGCGACATTCCTGGAGACATTCGATGGACGCTGGATCGTGGTGCCCAACGAAGATTTCATCACCACACGGGTCGTAAACTATTCGGATTCAGGCTCTGCCAATAGGTTGGAGGCGGAATTTTCCGTCAGCTATGATACTGATATCAATCGTATTCCCGACATTATTGAGGCGGCAGTTTCCAAGCATCCTGGTGTCCTAGATATGCCTGAAAAGCCGGATTGCGAGCTGCGCGGCTTTGGCGACAGTGGTATCGACTTTGTCGTCGAATTCTGGGTCAACGGCATCGACGATGGTAAAAATAAATACACATCTGACGTCTTGTTCTTGATCTGGAATGCCCTTCGGGACAACGATATCGAAATTCCCTATCCGCACCGCGTTGTGGAAATTAAGGGCAACCTTCCGACATGACAGATGTGATCGTCATCGGGGCAGGGCCTGCGGGCCTGATGGCTGCTGATGTGATGTCAGCCGCTGGAAAATCCGTGACGATCATTGATGCCATGCCGTCCGTTGGGCGCAAATTTCTGATGGCCGGCAAGTCCGGATTGAACTTGACCAAAAACGAAGACTTGGAGGCATTCCTTTCCAACTTCGGCACGATTGATCCCGCTTTGACGGCCGCGATCCGTGCATTCGGACCGCAAGACGTGATGGCCTGGGCCACAGATTTAGGGCAGACGATTTTCACGGGCTCAACCGGACGTGTGTTTCCGACAGGAATGAAAGCATCGCCACTGTTGCGGGCATGGATCGCGCGCCTGACCGCGCAGGGCGTCACATTACAAACGCGGTGCCGTTGGACCGGATGGTCAGATGACAACGCGATGTTCGAGACGCCAAACGGGACCATGCAGCTTGCGGCCTCCAAAACCATTCTGGCGATGGGCGGGGCAAGCTGGTCACGGTTGGGGTCGGACGGGGCATGGGCTAAGAAATTTCCCAACAGTGTCGCACCTTTTGCCCCCGCGAATGTCGGGTTTTGCGTTGATTGGACCAAATTCATGGCCCCGCATTTTGGCAAACCAATAAAATCAGTCGCATTGCATGCTGGCGGCCAAATATCGCGTGGGGAATTTGTGATTTCTGCCAATGGCATTGAAGGCGGCGGGGTTTATGCGCTCAGCCGCGTATTGCGCGAGGGTGCGCCACTAGAAGTCGACCTGAAGCCGGACTGGTCAGAGGCGCAGGTTGCAAAGGCGCTGCAAAAGCCTCGCGGTAAATCAAGCATCGCCAACCACTTGCGCAAAACCCTACGGCTTGATCCACAACAGATTGCGTTGCTGTCAGAGTTTGGGCGTCCGTTCCCCAATGATTTGGCGGCATTGATCAAACGACTTCCCATCAATTTAGGTGGACCGTTTCCAATGGACCAAGCAATTTCGACTGCTGGCGGGTTGCGGTTTGATGCGTTGGACGGTTTTGCGTTGCGGTCCCGACCTGATGTGTTTTGCGCTGGTGAAATGCTGGATTGGGAGGCCCCAACAGGTGGGTATCTGATTACTGCATGTCTTGCGACGGGGCGCGCGGCCGCGCTGCAGGCGTTGACAACCTAGGCGGCTTTTTCCGCCCTCGGGGCACTATAACCATATTGCGCCAAATCCCATCCGTATCGCTGACGCATAAGTTTGGTTGATTCAGTGGTATAACGAGAAAGCCAAGCTGCTTGTTGGGATGACGACCGCACGTTGAGATCCACCGAAGGGGCGATACCCAACTGGCCAAATACGATAGCAAGGTCTTCCTCAGCCGCCTCAAGCCGGATGGTGTGTGTGATACGGCCCGCCTCCCAGTATTTGGATGACCATGCACCGTGTTGGCGCCAGCGAGGGCTATTACGCGATCCGGCGCCAAGCCCATCTGGGCACGTTCCTGCAAGCCATTGATTGAAAGACGGAATTCCAATGCTTGTGAGATGTCGAAAATGCCAAATCGGATCTGTTTGCGCAATGCGGTCGTAAAGACGTGCCAGCCGCGCAAACGGGTTTTCTGTTACCGAAATCCGAAGATAGTTGCGAAACGCAAATTCGTCCGCGTCAAACGCCCATTCCGCTTCAACTGGGGTCATACCCTCAAAATACGGGTTCGCAGGATCGTCTGATTTATAACGCGCAATTTCCATATCCCCCCAAGGCCGCATGACATCCACAATTGGTGCGGCGGCGCCAAGTGGGTCCGGAAAAAGGATAAATTGGCGTTCATGTGAAACAATCATGCCTCACTGTGCCGTAAGCTGGTGAACAAAATATGAAGCTCAAGGCCAAATTTTGCCAACAATTTGGAATCACTTTGCCCGATTTGGTTGGCATTTTGGGATCGTTACGGGGGCGTATCGCCGCAATTTCGCCACAAACTGTTGCTGCCAAGCACCGATTTTGAATCCGACCGTACCCTTATTCCATCCAAATTGTTTGGTCTTCTAAGGTTCAGGTGAGGAAGTGACATTAAGGTAAGTATTTGAAATATATATGATATTCATGCACCTTGCCAAGAATGCAAACAACGTTGTGGGCAAATAGCTGATTGCACCTTCAGATTGAGCACGTTTTTTGCTGCAATCGACTGTCCGCAAAATGTAGGGTTTGAAATATCAACTTGTTTTCTGCTTACAGCTTGGGTAGAAAACCTGTGATCGTCCACGAAGTGCATTTTATTTGGAGTACCGACATGCGCCTTACAACTACTCTCGCTACCGCAGCTGCTATCGCAGTTTCCGGCGTTGCTGCAAACGCTGGTGGCCTGCAGCAGCAGGTTATGGAAGACAAAATTGACGTGATCCCAATGGCAGCACCTGCCGGATCCATCAGCTCTGGCTACATCGTGCTTGGCCTTCTGGCAGCACTCGTAGCAGCTTCTGCTTCTTTCTAAGTTTTTAGAAACACCGATTATTGAAAAGGCGGGCTTTGGTCCGCCTTTTTGCTTTTGTGACTTAGGTTTATCTGCGGCCCATCATGGCAAGTCGGATAAGTGTGCGTTCCATCAGTGCATTCTGAGGGGCGCTGTCAGCTGATCGAAGCTGCAAATCCACATCTGTTAACGCAGTCAGGGCTCTTTCCAATCTGTCGCGACCCCATTGGCTAGCTTGGCGCACAATTTTGTCGCGGCGTGGTCCGAAAACAGGTGGGCGCAAACGTCCAACCCCTGCACCCGCACCACCTGGATCGCTGGCAACGGTGTGTAGCCGCTTAAAATGGCGTGTGGCCCCGATGCAAAGCGTCACAGGCGTAACACCTTGGGCGTATAGATTGCGCAATGTGGGGCCAAGCACGTCGGCTTTGCCAGCCGTTACAACATCAAGGACTTCATCAACATCAACGTCTGCCGACACAGGCGCACAGGCGGCTATGTCGGCAATCGACAACGGGCCGTTATCCCCAATTTTATACAGACCCAGCTTCTCGATGGTTTGGCGAAAGTCACCAGGCTCCAATGATTGGGCAAGGCTGACAAGGGCTTCCATAATATCGTTTGAGGGAGCGGTCAGCCCCGCTGTTTGAAGCGCCGCATGAATATCATCGCGACTGGGCGGATCGTCGTAGATACCGATCGCCACGGCGTTGCCTTGGCCTTCAAATGCTTTGCGCAACGCAGATTTCGCAGTCAGCTGCCCAGCCGTCACAATGATCTGGGCATCGCCAGCCTGCCAGTCCTGCAACGCTGCTGCCAATGCCTTGGCCATACCATCAGTTGCGTCTTCAACAAATGCAACGCGGTGACCGGGAAAAAACCCCTGCGCTTTCACCGCATCATCAAGCAGGGCAGGGTCCTTTCGCAAATCGGCGGCGGGAATACGGGTAAGCCGCATTTCATCATCCCCGTTTGGACCGACAAGCGACAGAATCGCCTTTTGGCGTGCCGTTGCAATCCGCATGGGATCAGCCCCGAAAATCAGCAGCCCAGCGTGTGATGGGTCGGGTTTGCGCAGATAGGCTTGCGCGCCGGCTCCGGCCATTTTCATTGGGGCAGTTCCGCGGATAGCAGTATCAGGCGGGCAGCGATAAGATCTGCCAACGCAACTGACAGGCGCGCGGCGGCATCGGTGGCCGACGCTTCTGTCGCCACCGTCGATCCTGTCGCGGAATAGCTGGTAAAGCTTTCGACTGTTCCATTTGACTGCATATTGCCGTTCAAATCGGACAGTGCCCAATCTGCCGTGCCCACAAGGTTGAAACGTGTGGTGTCGCCATCAACAGTGATGGTCGCAGGGGTCGGCGTCTGGGACATCGTGACGGATAATGCATAGCGGGCATCGGTGGCCGGGCCAAAGCGATCTTCTAGCCTTGTGCGCAAACGGAAACCCGCAACTGTTTCGGGCGTTGTCAGCGTGATGGCATTGCGCAGCACTGTGGCGGTTCCGTTGGGTCCGTAAACTGGTGTCAGCCCGCAACCCGCCAGCAACCCCAAAAGGGCAAACCGACGAGTCATCAAGATGCGGGGTTTAGACAACAATGTTTACAATCCGCCCGGGCACAACAATCAGCTTTTTCGGCGCAGCCCCGTCAAGGGCCGCAACAACAACATCAAGGCCAAGCACGAGTTTTTCAATCTCATCCTTTGGCATATCCGCAGCAACGGCGATTTCTGACCGACGTTTACCGTTGATCTGAATAGGCAGCGTTACAGTATCCTGCACCAGCATTTTTGGATCCGCCACAGGCCACGGCGCATTGATGACCAGTCCTTTGCCCCCCAACATCGCCCAGATTTCTTCTGACAAATGCGGTGTCATTGGCGACATCAGCTGCACAAGCGTGCGCATCGCCTCGCGTTTTGCAACTGCCCCCGCCTTTGATTTGGCCAGCACAGCGGTGAACCCGTAAAGCTTGGCAATGGCGGCATTAAAGCCAAACGTTTCAACGCCAGATGTGACGTCTTCGATCGCTTTGTGCATGGCGCGCAGCAAATCGTCGTCACCTTTGCCTGCAGTGTCATCCATTGCGGCGATGTCATTGGCCACGCGGTAGACGCGGCTGATGTGTTTGAACGTGGCTTCAGCGCCTGATGCCGTCCATTCGACATCGCGTTCTGGTGGGCTGTCGGACAGCACAAACCAGCGGGCCGTATCCGCACCAAATTTCGCAAGAATATCATCAGGGTCCACGACGTTGTTTTTGGACTTCGACATCTTGGCGGATGGCACGATTTCGACCTCTGATCCATCGGACTTCAGAAACGCCTTTTCATCGCGCAGCTCTACCGCCTCTGGATAGTAATAGACAGGGCGACCATTTTCGCCATCAACCTTATAGATTGCGTGGGTCACCATGCCTTGAGTGAACAGTGCATTGAACGGCTCGGACGTGCCTTGGGGAAGGTGGCCGGTCATGTTCATCGCGCGGGCAAAGAAACGGCTGTAAAGCAGGTGCAAAATCGCGTGCTCAATCCCGCCGATATATTGGTCGACGTTCATCCAATATGCGGCCTCGTCGATGTCGGTCGGTGTTGCGGCATCAGGCGAGGTAAACCGTGCATAGTACCACGATGAATCCACAAACGTGTCCATCGTGTCGGTTTCACGCTGGGCTGGCTTGCCGCATGCTGGGCAAGCACAATTGCGCCACGTGGGGTGGCGATCCAGCGGGTTACCGGGCACATCAAATGTCACGTCATAGGGCAGCTCGATGGGCAGGTTTTCCTTTGCCTCGGGCACTGCACCACAATCGTCGCAATGCACAATCGGGATCGGGCAGCCCCAATAACGCTGACGCGACAGACCCCAATCGCGCAGACGGTATTTCGTAACACCGTGCCCAACGCCATTGTCTTCGCAGAATGTGACGGCGGCATCGACAGCTTCTTCGCCTGTCTGCACAGGCTCTCCTGCAAATCCTTTTACGAATGCCACCTTCTCCGACTTCAGCGGCACATAGGCTTCGGTCAGCTCAGGATTGGCGTCAGCATCTGGCAGGAATGTTGCAATGATCGGCAGGTCGTATTTTGTCGCAAATTCAAAATCGCGCTGGTCATGGGCAGGGCAGCCGAAAATAGCGCCCGTGCCGTAATCCATCAGGATAAAGTTCGCGATATAGACGGGCAGTTCCCACGATGTATCAAACGGGTGGCGCACGGTCAGGCCAGTGTCAAAACCCATCTTTTCGGCTTTTTCGACCTCGGCTGCGGTGGTCCCGCCTTTGCGACATTCATTGCAGAATGCAGCGACGTCGGGGTTGTCGCGCTCCAGCTCTTTGGCCAGTGGATGATCGGGGGAAATGCCAACAAACGACGCACCCATCAATGTGTCGGGGCGTGTTGTGTAAACCTCCACGCGGTCGTGACCAGCGGGGCCGTCGACCATGCTAAACGAGAATTGCAATCCGCGGCTTTTGCCGATCCAGTTAGATTGCATCAATTTGACCTTGGCCGGCCAGTTATCAAGGCTGTCGATGGCCGTCAGCAATTCCTCGGAATAATCACTGATCTTGAAAAACCATTGCACCAGTTCGCGGCGTTCAACCTCTGCGCCGGAACGCCAACCCTTGCCGTCGATGACCTGTTCGTTCGCCAAAACGGTCATGTCGATCGGGTCCCAGTTCACGACCGCTTTTTTGCGGTAGATCAGACCTTTTTCCAAAAAATCGATGAACAACGCCTGCTGCTGACCATAATATTCGGGGTCACAGGTCGCAAATTCGCGGGACCAGTCAATAGACAGGCCCAGCGGCTGCATCTGCGCCTTCATGTCGGCGATGTTTTGATAGGTCCAATCCTTGGGGTGGCCACCTGATGCCATGGCCGCGTTTTCCGCAGGCATACCAAAAGCGTCCCAGCCCATCGGGTGCAACACGTTGTGGCCTGTCGCAATTTTGTAGCGCGCAATGACGTCGCCCATGGTGTAGTTGCGGACGTGACCCATGTGGATGCGGCCCGATGGATAGGGGAACATTTCCAAAACGTAGTATTTGGGTTTGTCGTCAGAGCGGACCGCCTTAAAGCTTTGGGCATCGGCCCAAGCCGCCTGCCACTTTGCTTCAATTTCGGATGGGGAATAGGTGGACATTTCGGTGTCTTTCACAAGCGAACGCCGGGCAGTTTTGGCCCGGCGTGAAGATTAATTCGGGCAAGGGGTGGGCGATTACAATGCGCCATCACCCATACGAAGCTGACGGGCGCGCGATAGGATTGCATCTTCTACGGCGCGCTGGGTTTCCACGGAAACAGCACCGTTTCTGGATTGCAGGGCCACGTTCAGCGAACGGGCATCCAATGCGGGATCAGTGATATAGACCGTTGCGCGGTAACTGCGGCCGCCACCCGGTGGTGTGCCAAAACCCATAACGATCACGCCGGTGAACGGGTCAACGCTTTGGATTGGCAGAAAGTTCAGAACATCAATCGACGCGGCCCAAAGGTAGCGATTAACCGCCACGCTTTCGGCGCCGCGTGTGCGTGTGGCCTGGCGCGTGGCACCCTCATCAGCGCTGCCGCCAAAGTTTAGGCTGCCGAACGGGGCAAATCCAGAACAGGCTGTCAGTGCAAGGCAAAGGGCCGTGGCGCTGATGCCTTTGGTAAATCGTGAAAATGCAGTCAATTCTCTGCCCCCAAGGGATATTCCGTTCCCAAAATATGTAGCGAACAGCCAGCGTGGTCACAAGTGATTTGCGTGTTTTCCTGCGCTTGGCAGGTAAATGCCCCCTAAAACGAAAAAAGGCGGCCCCGAAGGACCGCCTTAATGTCGTTGGTAACAGTCACATTAGAATGTGAATGTCAGACCTACAGTTGTGCCAAGGTCGATGTCGCGCTCGGATGGGCCAACTTCTTCCAGTGCAACTTCTGCGTACTCGATGTAAGCAGATGCGCCGCCGCCGAGGTCGTAGTTAGCGAATGCATATGCATCGTTAGCTGCGCCTTCGATGCCAGCACCAAGTGTCAGGCCGTTGCCCATGTCGTATGTTGCGCCAAGTGTCAGAACTTCTGCGCTATCCAGAGCAGCGTCTACAGCGATGCCACCAGCTGCGTAACCAGCAGTCAGCTCCCAAGACTCGTCAGCATTGTATTCGAAACCAGCGGAGTAGTCGCCGCCGTCGTATGCTGCGCCAACAGTCCAAGCTTCAGCTTCGTCTGTGGATGCGGACAATGTTACTGCGCCTACTGTGTAAGCAACACCAAGGTCCCACTCGTCGTTGGATGCGATGCCGAAGTTCAAGTCAGCGCCGCCAACTGTGCCTTCTGCGATTGCTGCGAATTCACCAGCACCAGTCAGACCAAGACCAACAGTCCAGCCACCAGCAACAGTGTTAACACCAACTTCGATGTCGTCGGAGTCGATAGATGCGCCCATAGGAGCAGAAACTGTCAAAGTAGTTTCGCCCATTGTGTAGGAAGCAACTACGCCTTCAGCGATGCCTTCTTCGCCGTCGTCGCCGATGTCGTAATCGTCGCCAACTGCTGTGAATACAGCGCCGTCAAGGTCCATGCCGAATGTCAGGCTTGCGTTGTCGCCAGCCAAAGTGATGGAACCAGCAGAGATTGTTTCTGCAACTGCGTCGATTGTGACTTCAGCAGTAGCTGTCAGACCGTTGTCCAAAGTAGCTGTGCCTGTTGCAGTGAATTCTGCGGCTGTGGAGTAACCAGTTTCTGTGTTGTACTCAACAGTGGCTTCGCCACCCCAAGAAACAGATGTGTGGCCGTCAGCAGCTGCTGCGCCAGCGAAAGCGACAAGCGCTGTAGATGTAAGAAGGATGCTTTTCATAGTGTAAAACCCTCGTGTGTTGTGCATTCCCAAGAATGCCAGATTGACTAGCATTGAGGTGTAAGTGCGCTTATCGGGGTGCACACTCAAGACTTTTGGCAGGGGTTCGGCCCCGTATGCAGGAAATGATGCATCAAGGACACACACGTCTGATCGCGATTTCCGCAATGACAAAGCAGCAATAACCCCGTATTTCGTGGCTTAACGCGAAAGATTAAGCAAATACAGGACCCTGCCATGTCATTACAGTCAATTCGATCCGCAATCGACGCCGCCTGCCAAAAGGCGGGGCGTAACACGGATGATGTGACGCTTGTGGCTGTATCAAAGGTGCAACCCAACGACAGAGTCGCGGCGATTCTTGAAGAAGGGCATCGAATCTTTGGAGAGAACAAAGTGCAAGAAGCCGCAGGCAAGTGGCCCGCGTTCCGCGAAAGCTATGACAATATCGACCTGCATTTGATTGGACCGCTACAAACCAATAAGGCGCGTCAGGCTATGGAGTTGGCGCAATCAATTCACACGCTCGACCGCCCAAAGTTGGCGACAACAATCGCGCGACTTGCCCAAGAGACAGGACACTGTCCCGATCTCTATATACAAGTGAACACCGGCCACGAGCCGCAAAAGGCGGGCTGCTTACCTGCTGAGGCGGACGCATTCATCGCGAGCGCGGTGGCGATGGACCTGCCTGTGCGCGGCCTGATGTGCATCCCCCCCGCAGAAGAGGAACCATCGCTGCATTTCGCGCTTTTGGCAAAAATTGCGGCGCGCAATGGCCTAAGCGGGTTGTCGATGGGCATGAGCAGCGATTTTGAATCCGCAATCGCACTGGGCGCGACCCATGTGCGTGTCGGATCCGCCATTTTTGGTGATCGTGTATATGAGTAGTGACTATAATCCACCGACCGACCCGCTGGAATTTCTGCATGATGACCACGAGGTGGTTTTGGTCAACAAACCTGCCGGGCTTTTGTCTGTTCCAGGCAAGGGTGAACACCTATCAGATTGCTTGCTTGCGCGGGTGCAGGCGGTATTCCCGACCGCTTTGCTGGTGCACAGGCTGGACCGTGACACATCTGGCGTGATGATTTTCGCGCTCACCCCGCATGCGCAACGGCATCTGGGTCTTCAGTTTGAGAAACGACAAACGAAAAAGACATATGTTGCGCGTGTGTCCGGCGAAATGTCCGAAAAGACAGGAACAGTTGATCTTCCGCTGATCGTCGATTGGGAAAACAGGCCCAAACAGATGGTGTGTCATGACACAGGCAGGCAAGCGATCACCGATTACCGCGTGATCCGCGCCAAAAATGGCGAAAGCCGCGTACGGTTGATGCCCAAGACAGGGCGTTCCCACCAGTTGCGTGTGCATATGCTGGCCTTGGGTCATCCGATCTTGGGCGATCCGTTTTATGCAACTGGCGACGCCTTGAACCATCCCCGTTTGATGCTGCATTCCGAGACATTCCAGTTTCGGCATCCCGATGGTGGGCAGGGCACGCGGATCACGGCCAACGCCCCGTTCTAGGTCTGGCCCAAGAATTGGGTGATGGCATCGGCTTCTGACTGGGCAATTTCGTGGCCGCCAGCATGCCAATGCATTGTCACAACAGCACCCTGTTCCATGAGATAATCCACAAGCGTCTGGGTTTGTGGGGCAGGGCAAATCGGATCACGTTCACCGGCGGTCACTAAAATGCGTTTTCCGCGCAGGGCCGGTTGGGGCGCGGGATTCCACGGAATTAACGGGTGCAGCAAAATAAGGGTGTCAAAACAATCCCCATCATGCAGCGACATCGCGGCCGCAATGTTAGCCCCGTTAGAGTAGCCAAGTGCCGTGCGCGGTTGCTGAACGGCCTCGGATTTCACAAATCGGATCAGTGCATCACGACGCACGGCAAGATCTTGCATGTCATAGACGCCTTCCGCCGTGCGGCGAAAATATCGCAATGCGCCGCCCTCTGACACTTCACCGCGTGGGGATGTGATGTCGGCGTCCTTGAACGTGCGCTCTGCGAATTGGTGGAACTGCGCCTCTGACCCACCCGTGCCATGAAATGTGAATACGTGACCCGTCGCGTTGTCACGGCGGGTTCGCTTTGCCACAAAACTCATGTGATTGGTTCCAGATGCTTTTCCAGTGCGCCGCGCAGGTGTTCATGCTGACTAGGCAGCTTTAAGGCCTCCCCAAGGTGGGCTGTGTCTTCGTCGGTGTTAAAGCCGGGCTCATTGGTCGCGATTTCGAACAAAACACCGCCGGGCGTGCGGAAATAAATGGCATGGAAATAATCGCGGTTGATCACGGGGGTGACTTGATAACCCGTATCCAGCAACGCCTCCCGCACCTCGAGCTGTCGGGCACGGTTTTCCACGGCAAAGGCGATGTGGTGAACGGACCCCGCGCTTGAAGTGGCGCGTGGCGCGTCCGGCAGGGTTTCAATGTCGATCACATTGGCGGCATTCCCGTCCGGAACAATAAACCGGGTGACATTGTCTGTGCTGTCCAGCTTGTCGTAGCCCATGAACCCAAGCAATTCCGCCATCGCGCCACCATCGTGCAGCCGCATGTCGGCCCCTTGGAACCCGCGTATGCCCATGTCAGCACTGATGCCGTTGCCTGTCCATGGGGTGCGGTCGTCGTCCGCTTCAACAAGCGCGAAGCGATCACCGTCAGGCCCATCAAGCAAAACGCGTGTTTCGCCAAAGTGGGTATCGCGGTTGATGTTTTTCACATCAAAGGTGGTCAGGCGGTCGACCCACGCATCTGCCGTCCCCTTGGGAATGGAAAAAGACGTCGTGCCAACCTCGCCAATGCCCCGTTTTCCGCGGGCTGCGTTTTGGAATGGAAAATACGTCATAACGCTGCCGGGGGTGCCGACCTCATCACCGTAATACAGGTGATAAACATCCGGCGCATCGAAGTTCACCGTTTTCTTAACACGGCGAAGTCCCAGCACGGATGTAAAGAATGCGTTGTTGTCGGATGCACTGCTTGCCAGTGAAGTAACGTGGTGCAGGCCTTTGATCTGTTTCAACATGGAATACTCCTTTGCATCCTATGTAGCCCAGACAGATTTGCGCGAAACAGCTAAGGGCGCACGTTATTGGTGCGCCCTTGCACATGAGATTAGCTATCCCAACCGGAAACGGATTTGGTGATCAGATATTCCTCGATCCCCCAAACGCCGCCTTCGCGCGCGTCACCCGATAGTTTCACGCCACCAAACGGTGCGCCGTTGCCGCGTGATTGGCGGTTCATCTCGATCATGCCTGCCTTAAGGCGGCGGGCCATACGGTTGCGTTTTGGGCCATCGGTGGATTGCACATAGTTGGTCAAACCATATGGCGTGTCATTTGCGATGCGCACGGCGTCTGCCTCGTCCTTGAACGGGATGATCACCAAAACAGGGCCAAACACTTCTTCTTGGGCGATGCGCATGTCGTTCGTCACATCGGCAAAAACCGTGGGGCGGACATAAAAACCGCGATTCACATTTTCAGGCAGGCCAGTGCCACCCGTGGTCAGGCGCGCGCCCTCGTCGATGCCAACCTGGATCAAGCCTTGGATTTTTTCCCATTGGGTTTTGTTAACAACGGGGCCGATATGGCGGCCTTCTTCAGTGGTTGGGCCCACCTTGATCGCAGCAGCGACTTCGGTCGCTTGGGCCACGGCGGCGTCATAACGCGATTGTTCGACCAACATGCGTGTGGGCGCGTTGCATGATTGGCCAGAGTTATTCATGCAATGGCGCACGCCTGCTTCTACGGCCTTGTCATCGGCGTCAGCGAAAATCACATTTGCACCCTTGCCGCCCAATTCCAGCCGGACTTGTTTCAAGGTCTCTGCGGCCGCTTTGGAAATCAGCCGCCCAGCGCGGGTTGATCCGGTAAAGCTAATTAGGGCGATGTCAGGATGCGTCGAAAGCTGTTGGCCCACACCAGGCCCGTCGCCATTCACAAGGTTGAATACACCTGCTGGCAAACCCGCCTCGTGCAGCATATCAGCGAACAGAAGGCCGGACAGCGGCGCCTCTTCTGATGGTTTCAAAACCATTGTGCAGCCAGCGATCAAGGCAGGAAACACCTTGAGCGCGATTTGGCTGATGGGCCAGTTCCACGGGGTGATCAAACCGACCACACCAATCGCCTCGTGCAGGATATGTGCGCCTTTCGTGCCATCCCCCAATGGGGCATCCCATTTGATCTTTGATGCAGCCTCGACCGCGCCATCAAGCGCCCATGGCAAACAAGGTGCCTGCGATCCATGGGCCAGATCATGGGGCGCGCCCATTTCTTGGCGAATAGCCTCGCCCATCTCATTGGCGCGGGCTTCATAGATGTCACGCACCTTTTGCACGAACGCAATGCGGTCAGCCACTGGGCGCGTCGACCAATCCGCAAACGCGGTGGTGGCGGCGGCAACGGCGGCATCAGTGTCGGCCTGATCACCCAGTGAAATTGTGGCGACCTGTTCTTCGGTTGCGGGGTCGATGACGGGGTAATCACGGCCAGCGTGTGGGTTGACCCATGCGCCGTTGATATAAAACTGCTTGTTGTCGATCATCTGGGATGCTCCGGCTAGGTATGTGTTTGACGCAAACTGGCATTGCACGTTCCATACCGCAAGCGGGGTGGAACGGGTCACGCAGGGTCACTATATATGAAGTAACCAAGTCAATCATAAAGGAGCACCGTCATGGGTTTGCGCATTAACGACACGATTCCGAATTTGACCGTTGAAACCGATCAGGGCACGGTCACATTGCATGATTGGATCGGCGACAGCTGGGCCATTCTGTTTTCCCACCCCAAGGATTTCACCCCCGTTTGCACGACCGAATTCGGGGCCGTGGCCCAACTTGCAGATGAATGGGAAAAGCGCGGCACAAAAGTGATGGGCGTGTCCGTGGACGGTGTTGAGGACCACAAAAAGTGGAAAGGCGATATCGAAAAAGTCGCTGGCGCCACGGCTGGTTTTCCGATTGTGGCCGACACTGATCTGGCCGTTTCCAAAGCGTTCGATATGCTCCCCGCCGAGGCAATCTTGCCCGATGGCCGCACGCCAAACGATACCGCGACAGTCCGCGTTGTTTATATCATCGGGCCGGACAAGCAGGTCAAACTGACGATGACATACCCTATGAATGTTGGCCGCAACTTTGCAGAGGTGCTCCGCGCGCTCGACGGATTGCAAACAGCGGCGGGTAATGGCGTGGCGACACCTGCCAACTGGAATGTTGGCGATGATGTCATCATCCCAGCGACAGTGTCAGACGCGGATGCAAAGGCAAAGTTCGGCGAATTTGAAACCGTGCTGCCCTACTTGCGCAAAACCAGCCTGTAAGGGTTCTATAACCGCAAGGCCCCTGCAATCGCGGGGGCCTTTTGCTTAACCACCAAGCGTTTTCCGCATCGCCTGAAAAATCACGGCAGTGGCAACATTGGCAAGGTTCAACGACCGTACGCGATTGTCCAGCATCGGCAGGTGGAACATCCGGTCCTCTAATCCGTCCAGAATATCAAGCGGCAGCCCTTTGGATTCGCAACCAAACACAAGGTATGCATCGGTTTGATAGTCGGGCGCGTAAAAACTCTCCGCGCCGTCTTCTTCAAAGAAATACAGCTTGTCACGGGCGGGCTGGCGGATGGACAGGAAATCCTGCCAGCTGTCGTATTCCGACAGGTTCACATGCTTCCAATAATCCGTGCCCGCCCGCCGCACCGATTTTTCGTCCAACAAAAACCCCAGCGGCTTGATCAAAATCAACTCAAGCCCCAACGCCACACAAGTCCGCCCAATGGCCCCCGTGTTATACGGGATTTCCGGCGTGACGAGGACGATTTTAAGGCTGTCGGACATGGTCAATCGGTGCCTTTGAAGGATTTAATTAGATCAATGGGGTTGAAGCTTTGTTCATAGATGATTGCAAGGGCAATGATTGCGAGAAGGACTGCGCCAAATCCTTTGCCACGTAACCACCCCAAATTGAGTTCGGCATCGTCGATTAGTTTTATGATGTTTTTCAAGACAGACTCCTCGCTTTAAAACGTGTCGTCCTGTCCTGCTGACTTCTGGTGTGCGCGATCCAAAAACTGAGGTCAACAAGTTTCTTGTTGTGGTCGCTGTCACTAGCAACGGGGTCAAATGGGCGTTCTTACATATCAATTTCGGCAAAACAAAAAAGCCCCAGCGTTTCCACTGGGGCTTTCTAATTTCATAGCAGCAAAGATTAGTCTTCGGACTTCTCTTCTTTCGCTTCTTCGCCAGTTTCCTGATCGACAACTTTCATGGACAGGCGCACCTTGCCACGGTCGTCGAAGCCCAACAGCTTGACCCAAACTTCTTGACCCTCTTTGAGGACGTCGGAAGGGTGGTTCAGGCGGCGGTTTTCGATTTGGGACACGTGTACCAGACCGTCGCGTTTACCAAAGAAGTTCACGAATGCGCCGAAGTCGACGAGTTTCACAACCTTACCTTTGTAGATCACGCCTTCTTCTGGCTCTGCCACGATAGAGTGGATCATGTCGTAGGCTTTTTTGATGGCCTCGGCGTCGTTGGATGCCAGCTTGATCGTGCCTTCGTCGTTGATGTCGACTTTGGCGCCGGACACTTCAACGATTTCACGAATGACCTTACCGCCGGAACCGATCACTTCACGGATCTTGTCGGTTGGGATCTGCATCGTTTCGATCTTGGGAGCGTGCACGCCCAGATCGTTTGCGCCTGTCAGGGCTTTGCCCATTTCAGACAGGATGTGCAAACGGCCAGCGCGGGCTTGTTCCAAGGCTTTGGACATGATCTCTGGCGTGATGCCGGCGATTTTGATGTCCATCTGCAAGGATGTGATCCCTGCTTCGGTGCCTGCAACCTTAAAGTCCATGTCGCCAAGGTGGTCTTCGTCACCAAGGATGTCGGACAAGATGGCATAGTCGCCGTCGTCTTCCATCACGAGGCCCATGGCCACACCAGCAACTGCTGATTTCAGTGGAACGCCTGCGTCCATCATGGACAAGGAGCCACCACAAACGGACGCCATGGAAGACGAGCCGTTGGATTCAGTGATCTCTGATACCAAGCGGATTGTGTAAGGGAAGTCTGTGGCAGATGGCAGAACCGCCTGCAGCGCACGCCATGCCAGTTTGCCGTGACCGATTTCACGGCGGCCTGGGCCACCCACACGACCAACTTCACCAACGGAATACGGAGGGAAGTTATAGTGCAGCATGAAGTTCGACTTATACATGCCAGTCAGCGCGTCGATCATCTGTTCGTCGTCGCCGGTGCCGAGTGTTGTGACAACAAGACCCTGTGTTTCACCACGTGTGAACAAGGCAGAACCGTGTGTTCGTGGCAGGATGCCTGTCTCGGATACGATTGGACGGATCGTGTCCAATGCGCGGCCATCGATACGCTTGCCGTTTTTCACAACGTCGCCACGCAGAACTGCGGACTCAAGACCCTTCAGCGCTGGGCCTAGGTTCTTGTCGCCTTGCTGCTCTTCGGTCAGGGACGCAATGATCGCATCTTTGGCTGCGCCAACAGCGGCAGTGCGCTCTTGCTTGTCAGTGATCGCATAAGCGGCACGCATCTGGTCTTCACCAGCGGCTTTCACAGCTGCGGACAGATCAGAGTAGTCTTCTGGCTGGAAGTCGAACGGCTCTTTTGCGCAATCTTCGGCCAGATCAATGATCAGGTCGATGACTGGCTGGATGCTGTCGTGGGCGAATTTCACAGCGCCGAGCATTTCTTCTTCGCTCAGCTCGTATGCTTCGGATTCAACCATCATCACGGCGTCTTTTGTGCCGGCAACAACAAGGTCCAAACGCTGCTCTGGGTTCAGGCGCAGGTTGTGCATGTCGTCGATTTCAGGGTTCAGGATGTAGTCGCCATCTACGAAACCAACGCGACACGCAGCGATTGGGCCACGGAACGGTGCGCCGGAAATTGTCAGCGCAGCGGAGGCCGCGATCATTGCAACCATGTCTGGGTCGTTGACCAGATCGTGGGACAATACTGTGCACATCACCAAAACTTCGTTTTTGAAGCCAGGGACGAACAATGGGCGAATTGGACGGTCGATCAGGCGGGATGTCAGCGTCTCTTTTTCAGTTGGACGCGCTTCGCGCTTGAAGAAGCCACCAGGTACTTTACCAGCGGCATAGTATTTTTCTTGGTAGTGCACGGTCAGTGGAAAGAAATCCTGACCCGGCTTTTGCTTACGTGCAAATGTCACGTTTGCCATAACGCTGGTTTCGCCCAGCGTGGCAATCACGGAACCGTCTGCTTGACGGGCGACTTTGCCAGTTTCGAGTGTCAGCGTTTCTTCGCCCCACTCCATCGATTTTTTCACGTGGTTAAACATCTATGTTTTCCTTTGGGCCGCAGCCCTTGTTTTGCGTAGGGGGCGTATTCCCCCTCATTCCGTTATCTTGTCTGGCGCTGGAATGCGGACGCCGATCGATCCAAGATTTGCGGGCCATACAGCAGAAAGTGGGATTTGGGAAGGGTGTCGTAGATTTGGTCGGTCTAGCGGGGTTTATTCCGGGGTGGCGAATTTCCAGTGTGGCATTAAGAACCGTTGCAACTTTGCCTGTGCAAGCTGCCCGTCGACTTTGGCGCATGCCTCCAATCTCGCGCGCAACCCAGCAGCCCATTTGATTTCGTCAGCCCAATCACCGTTGTTGTTGTTGTGGCGTCCGGCAATCTGTTCCAATAAAATCCCTGCAAAATGCTGATCGCCACCCGAAATTTTGGCGTAGATTTCGTTCGCAAGCAGGTCTGCATCAAAATGATGGGCAACAGGCAGGCTGAAAAATGATCGTTCCGGTTGAGAATACATGAATTCACCCACGACACTGTTGAAGTCACGCTTGAGCCGGGTCTGGATTTCATCAACCTGATCGGGCAGTTGATCCTGGAATGCCGCCTCTTGTTCGGATTTCATCAGGTCCACGACCGCCTTGAAATCGCCTTTCGGCTCCACTCTGTAGCCACCAAACGAAATACCTCCAATTCTCGATGACCATCCATAAAGGTGCCCATATTCTGCGATTGGTAAATTTGAGTCTTTGCGCAGGGTTTTGATCCGGTCGCATACCTGCTTCAAAAGCGGCGCATCAGTAAGCGGCGTGCCAGACAGATCCTCGATTTCCATGAGGTTGTGGACGATGTGCAGATACGGGCCGACCTCGATGTCATCTTGACCCAGAACATAGTCCTTGGCTTGCGAAACGGTTTCCGTAAGCTCGGTGTCTGATAACTTCCACCAATGAATCAGGCGCCGCCACAGGGGGTCATTATCCTGTTCAGAAAATTGCTTGGTCACTCGTAAGGTGATGTTCATATCAATCGGATCGGCATACCCGTGCACAAGCAGCGAAACACCCAACTCGGCGGGCAAGACGGCAGTCTCACCAAGACCAAGCACGTCATCTTGTTCATGTTGTTCATGAAAGACCCAAAACGGATGATTTCGTCGGCTCTCGTCTGGTCCATAGTCCCCTAAAGCGCCTCGTGTCTCGATATGCTGCACGGTGATCTGCCCGACCGATAGCCCCATTGCCAATGCAAGGTAGCATCTCGCAAATCGGCGAACGCCATCTTTGCCAGCAAACGTTGTGTCGTCAAACTTGTCAAGAACGCGGCCCAACGCATGAACCGTTTGGCGCAACACGCGCAAGTTATTGTGTCCAGCATCGGTAAATACGTCGATGACTTGGTCGGCGTTCTCTTTCACCCATTTCTGGCCTCGACCCTCAGGCATCTTATTGATGAATATGGGCAGCGCATTGCGCACGTCTGCTTTGATTGAAACCGTTTGACCGATCAGTTTTTCCAACTGTGGCGCATATTTGTCGTGATCTTTGTGCTTCTCGGCATGGGCGATAATGATGACGCGTTTGCCTTGGTGTTCGACAAAATCGTTGATCAAACCTAACAGGACACCCAATTCGATCTGGCAACGCTCCAGATCGTCAAAAATTAAGGTGTCGGGTAACTCGGCGAACATTTTGGTTTCATAGCTGTCGCGCAACAATGTGCCAGTGTCGCCGATTTTGACGAGCTTGCCCAAGGCATTTCCGATTCCCTCCAATGCGCCAGTGTTGATTGTCTCAAGATCAGGGGCAACAAGGCTTCTGCGGAACGCCTTTGGTGTGTCGATCCCGTTCAACGAGGTATAGCGCACGTCATTGTCGGTCGCGACGTTCAGGGTTGTCTTAACGAAATGGGTTTTGCCCGCGCCCCATGGGGCTTTGACCAACAGGGCAAACTGCGGGTCGGGTGTGTCACGATATGTTGTCAGAACAATTTGCGCGGCTTCATTGTGGTCCATGAAAAATTCCTTTGGTGTAATGCCCAAAACATAGACGCAACAATCCATCTTGCCAAAGCGCCAAGATGTTCTTATTTTGTTCCCATGTTAATTGCGGGACTCAAAATGCTCGATTCAGAAGAAGTGGGAACAAAGACCCACTACATTTGCCAGACATATGTCTACAAAAAGAACGGTTTGCAGGTGGACAAATTGTTGCAATACACCAACGCCGCCCAAGCCGAAGAACGCGCCGAAAGAGAGGCGCGCGCGCCTGATTGTGCGGGGGCGGATGCCTATATGCTGATCGAAGATGCCGCATCGGGTGAGGTTTCGACACCGACATTTCTGGCGCGGCACGGTGATGTGCCTGACGATGACGGGTCTTAGCGCGTAAACTGGTCTTTGAACTGGCGGTGTGTGCCGATGCTGAACGGCCATGTGCCTGACAGACCCCGCACTGCACGGGTCACGGCGTTTTCGGTTTGGGCCAGCTGCCCCACTTGCCGCGATGTTTTTTGCATTTTACGGACACGTTTGTATCGTTTTGCCTCAATCCAGCGGGTGATGTCAGGGCCCGACTTGCCAGTCTTAAGCGCATTGCCCAAGGCGTGTGCGTCTTCGATGGCTTGGCATGCCCCTTGCCCAAGGTTTGGCAACATCGGGTGAATGGCATCGCCAATGATCGTGATGCAACCTTTGCCCCAGCGCCGCGCAACAGGGCGATCAAAAAACCCGACCTTGGACACGGTGCCGTTCGGGGTTGCGGCGACCAATTTTTGGAACTGGGCGGGCCAATCTTGTATTAGCGCCAGCACCTCTGACGGGTCTGTCAGCGTGGCCGCTTCAGATGCTCCAACTGCGTTGTGAATGAAAAACCAATAGCGTGTGTTTTGACCTGTTTCAAACACGCCCATACGCCCGTTGTGTCCGAAATATTCGGTCCCCTCAAAGGGTGCCTTTGCAAGGGCCGGGGCGCTCGATAATCCAAGCCAAGCACCGTACCCAGCGGGCTGCGGTGTTCCGTCATTCAAAAGGCCCGCGCGCAAGCGCGACCAGACGCCATCGGCGGCGATGACATGGTTCGCCCTTACCGTGTTGCCGTTGCTAAAATGCAGGGTGACACCATTGCCGTCGTCGTCAAATTTGGAAAGGTGATGGTCGGTCGACAGCCTGTCATTCGGGATAGCCGCAGCTAGTCGTCGGTGAAGGTCAGAGCGCCGAACGCAATACCCCTGATGACCCGCAGCTTGGTAATGATCATGCATCTCTACATCTAAATAGGCTGATCCGTCAGTTTTTCGCCACGCGACACTTTTGATCGGTGCGCCATCCTTGGAAACGTTGGCGTCCAAACCCCATTCGGCAAGGCATGCCATTGCGTTGGGCCACAACGACAGACTTGTCCCGAGTGGCTGGAAGGCAGGCGCAGCTTCAAAAACGTGGGCGTCGCGATCAACTGCTTGGCAAGCAATGGCTGCGGACAGGCCCGCGATGCCACCCCCGATAATAGCAATATCAACAGATTGCATGATGACCCCTGGTCTTGACGCGTCTCAGTCAAACCATACAGAGGTGGGGACAAAGGGCCAGCTTGATCGTATCAGCGCAGTTTGAAAGAGGCGGCGTCTCCTGTGCCTTGATCGGACGTAAACCGCAATTCGTTGCCGCCGCGCAGTTCCACCATCTGGCAATTATAGCCAACACTGTCACCGCCCCACGACATGTCACGACAGAAGAAGCCGTCTTTCCAGCTCCAATCGCCTGTGATGTCCCAGCCAAGGGCGGACCCCGCGATGCCGCCGGTTTCGCTGACATTCAATTTGACCCCGTATAAACGGTTCGAAAGCGTTTTGCCCGACACAAGCGAGACAAAAACGGATTTATCCGTCACGCGGTCAAAGGCTGCGGCCATTGCTGGGGTCGCGAGAACAAGCACGATTGCGAGGGTAAGACGATGCATAGCGATTTCTCCTTGGCGCGGGTTACATGGGTATAACGCGCCAAAGCGTATTTTGGTTCACTTTGCCTTACAGGCCAAGGACGTCCATCATATCGTATTCGCCCGGGTTCTTGTCTTGTCCCCAAAGCGCGGCCTTGAGGGCACCGCGCGCAAAAACAGCCCGGTCCGTTGCGCGGTGGCGCAGGGTGATTTGTTCACCCATTGCAGCGAACAAAACGTCATGGTCGCCCACAATGTCGCCGCCGCGAATTGCGGTAAACCCGATATCGCCGCGTTTGCGGGCACCGGTCATGCCGTCGCGTCCACTGTCGCGCACGTCAACAAGGTCAACCTCGCGACCGGCTGCTGCTGCTTCTCCCAGCATCAAGGCGGTCCCCGATGGTGCGTCGACTTTTTGGTTGTGGTGGGCTTCGATGATTTCGATGTCGAAATCGGCATCAAGAGCAGCGGCTACTTTTTCAGTGAGCTTGACCAGCAGGTTGACACCAAGGGACATATTGCCAGCGCGCACGATCACTGCGTGACGGGATGCTGCATTGATCGCCTTGAGATCGTCTTCAGAAAGACCTGTCGTGCCGATCACATGCACGGCACGCGCCTGTGCGGCCAGTCCCGCAAACGCAACCGTTGCCGCAGGTGCCGTAAAATCAATGACGGCTTGCGCCTTTGCAAAAACCTCTAGCGGATCATCGGTAACCATGACGCCAACCGCCCCGCCGCCCATCGCCACGCCAACATCCTGGCCGATCCAGTCATGGCCCGGCCGTTCCAGAACGCCGACCAGCTTGCAGGCATCGGAATTTACAATCTGATTGATCAGCATTTGACCCATGCGGCCAGAGCCGCCGGTTACTACAATTCCGGGTGTTGTGGTCATATTCAGCCTCATGCGTTTTGTTGGACCAGCATATATTTGAGTATTTTAGAAAAAGCGAGGATACCTGTCGGGGCTTGGCAATAGGGGGCGGACTGCTTAGGTGGTGGATATGGCTAAGAACACATCACGCGATGGGCGCGCGCCCACACAAAGAATGCTGAAGGTTGGTGAAATGATCCGCCGTGATCTTTCGGCGATTTTGCAGCGGGGCGAAGTGCATGACCCCGAGCTTTCCCGTTATATGCTGACGGTGGGCGAAGTGCGTATGTCGCCTGATTTACGCATTGCGACCGCTTTTATTTTGCCGCTGGGTGGGAATCAAAAGTTAGAGGCTCTTGCTGCAGTGCGCCGTAACCGTCACGAGATCAGGCATTTGGTTGTGAAGGGTGGGACAATGAAACACGCACCCGAAATCCGGTTCGAGATCGACGGCACCTTTGACCAGATGGACGCCACCCGTGCGTTGCTTGCCGAAGATCATGTAAAGCAGGATTTGGACGAGTGATCCGTTGGGCGGCACTTGCCGTTGTCTGGGCCACGCCAGCCGCGGCTGTGGTCTGCGAAGACGTCGATTATGCCCAGACCAGTTATACTGTTTGCACTGTTGATGTTGCGACTGAAGATTTACGCCTGTTTTTGCGTGATGATGATGACAGGATTTTGGGCACTTTTCGCAACATTAATAGTGCGCTGGATGACGCCAACCTATCGTTTGGTATGAATGCGGGTATGTATCATGATGACCGGGCGCCTGTTGGTCACTTTGTCCAAGACGGCGTTGAAGAAATGCGGGTTATTCCGAATGCGGGCCCAGGTAATTTCGGTCTTCTGCCCAATGGCGTTTTTTGCATCAATGAAACGGATGCGCGGGCTTACGAGACGCTGGATTTCATAGCAACGGCGCCCGACTGTCGCGATGCCACGCAATCCGGGCCCATGTTGGTGATTGATGGCGCGCTGCATCCCCGTTTTCTGAAGGATGGTACGTCAAAGTTTGTGCGCAACGGGGTCGGGACCAGCGCAGATGGATCGACCGCCCATTTCGTAATTGCCAACACATCAGTCAATTTTTACGATTTTGGTGTCTTTTTCCGAGATGAATTGCGCACGCCAAATGCGCTATATTTTGATGGTAAAGTCTCTCGATTGCACGCGCCGATGATTGGTCGATCTGATCCGGGGTTTCGGCTTGGGCCCATCGTTGGGGTGGTTGAATAATTCAACCGGTGTTGACCCACCGCGGCAAGGCAGATAGCAGCCCGCAAAACACGCAAGGATGATCACCAATGGCACGCAAACGCAAAGGCCGCGATATTTCTGGATGGCTCGTAGTTGATAAACCGGCGGGGATCACTTCGACGGCTGTCGTGAATAAGGTACGCTGGGCGTTGGACGCCAAAAAAGCGGGCCATGCAGGCACGCTTGACCCAGAGGCGACAGGTGTCTTGGCGATTGCATTGGGCGAAGCGACGAAAACCGTGCCCTACATCACCGATGCGTTGAAATGCTACACGTTCACGGTGCGTCTGGGTCAATCGACCAATACAGACGACGCTGAAGGCGAGGTTATATCAACATCAGATGTGCGCCCGACCGATGATGAAATCAAAGCCGCCCTTGGCGCGTTCGTTGGTGATATCACGCAAGTCCCGCCGCAATTTTCGGCCGTCAAGGTTGATGGGGAGCGCGCCTATAAGAAAGCCCGCGAAGGTGAGGCGATGGAGCTCGCTGCTCGTCCGCTTTGGGTAGATGAGTTGTTATTGGTTGATCGCCCGGATGCGGACCATGTTGTATTGGAAATGACGTGTGGCAAAGGGGGTTATGTTCGCTCAATTGCCCGTGATCTTGGCGCGAAATTGGGCTGTTTCGGGCATGTCTTGAAACTGCGCCGTGTGTGGTCGGGGCCATTTGATGCCGCCGATGGCGTGACGCTTGAACGTGTCGATGAAATGGCGAAATCGCCGGAGTTATTGGCGCTTGTGCAGCCGTTGGAGCTGGGGTTGGCAGATGTCGAACAAGTGACCTGTTCTGTTGAAAGTCTTGTGAAGTTGCGCAACGGTAATCCCGCACCGGTGATTGGGAGTGGGCTGGACTATGATCAAGAGGTCTGGGCGTCATATAATGGAGAAGCGGTTGCTGTCGGAAACTACCGCGCGGGGAACATTCACCCGACGCGTGTTTTTGTGCCCCCGCAGATGGGTTAAAACCCATCCTACTTTGATGTGTTTTCACACAGGTGTTTTGCATAAACTGCGTAGGATGGGTTTTAACCCATCTTGTCTCTGAATAGATTGCTTACATGATAACCCGTACCCATACGACGCTTTTGTCGAAATCCGCGGCGATCTATTCAGACTGCGAAAGATATCGCTATGCCTTGACCCGGGTGTGGAACCCGCAAGGCGACAGGGCCCTATTTGTGATGTTGAACCCGTCAAAGGCGACTGAGGTTCAAAATGATCCAACAGTTGAACGGTGCGAACGACGGGCACGTGCGCTTGGGTTTGGTGCGTTCCAGGTCACAAATATCTTTGCTTGGCGCGATACGGACCCGCGCGACATGCGCGCAGCAAGCGACCCGGTCGGTTCGCAAAATGACCAAGCGATCCTTGATGGTGCTGCTTGGGCCTCGACCGTGATCGCAGCCTGGGGAACACATGGCGCGCATTTGAACCGAGGCACGCAAGTAGAAATGCTTCTGCGAAACAATGGGTCGCAGTTGTTTTCGCTCGGCCTGACAAAGCATGGCTTTCCAAAACACCCGCTTTACATCGCTTACGCACAGCAACCGATTTTGTGGCCCTAGGCGTTAACTATACCTAGCGAATTAACACATTATACAGGTGTGCCGTGCTATGAATATCGGCGAATGGGTCGGGGGCGATCTATGGAACTGGATAAATCCAATGTTTGCTATGCTTGGCTTAATAGGGCTCGCGCTGTCCGCCGTAATGTTTACCGGTATCGAATTTGACGATGACATCACTAAATCTGATGCCCCCGAAAATGAGCCTCCCTTTAATGACGGCGAAGAGGAAACCGTCAGCATGGATGCAATTTTGGGCGACTCCGGGGCTGGCGTAACAACGTTGGACGACGAAGATGCGTTTGTGGTCACTGGTGACGCTGATGATGTTGTGCAAACGGGGGCTGGGGCAGATTTTGTTGACACGTCTGATGGCGACGATCGTATTCATGCTGGCCTAGGTGATGACGAATTGCATGGTGGCCGTGGCGCCGATGATATCAACGGATCTGGTGGTGACGATACGCTTTATGGACATGTCGGTGACGATACCCTTTTCGGCGAAGAGGGTGATGACCAAATGATCGGTGGGGACGGTCACGATACGCTGAACGGTGGTGACGGTGACGATGCTTTGCAGGGGTATCTGGGCAATGACACATTGATCGGCGGAAACGGCGCCGACGTTTTGTTTGGCGGATCTGGCGATGATTACCTAGATGGTCGCGACGCCGACGATGGCGCTGATTTCTTAAACGGTGGATCGGGTGATGATGTCATCATTGCAGGGGCAGGCGACCATGTGAACGGTGGCACTGGCGCTGATTCCTTCCATCTGGTTTTGAACGGCAACGCTTTCATTGATGATTTCAATCCTGACGAAGACACGATCACCTTGTCCTATATCGCGGGCACTGATCTGCCAATCTTGCGGTATGAGGATACGGATGACGGTGTTTTACTGCTTGCGGACGGGCAAATCGTTGCGACGTTTGCGGGTCACGCGGCCTTGGATTTATCAAGTGTGCCGATCCTGTTGTCAGCTGGTTAAGCCCCGACAAGACAAAACGCTTTCATTTTTGGCCTGTTTGGCCTAAACGACGCCATCTGACAGGGGAATCTCCTTGTCGGACCCTCCATGGGCCTTTCTGGACGACATCCCGGACTGTGCCATTCACCCTTTAACTAAGGAGACCCCGATGTCGATTACTGCTGAAGAAAAAGCACGCGTGATGAAAGAATTCGCAACCAAAGAAGGTGACACTGGTTCACCCGAAGTTCAGGTTGCTATCCTTTCTTCCCGTATCGCCACCCTGACAGAGCACTTCAAGACCCACAAAAAAGACAACCACGGTCGCCGTGGCCTTTTGAAAATGGTTGCTCTGCGTCGTAAGCTGCTGGACTACACACGCGCAAAAGATGAGGCCCGTTATCAGGACCTGATTAAGCGTTTGGGCCTGCGCCGCTAATCGCCGCACACGTCAACGGAATACGAAAACGCCCGCCAATCTGGTGGGCGTTTTTGCATTTTAGGTCTGCGGTAATGTGACGTGTTTCATTGTCGAATAATGCCCAGCTTGCGGAACGCGGTGTCGTGTTACTTCTGTCTTAAATGTCCTGTGCATTGCGTCGGCCATTGCTGGCGGCGACCATGTGTCGTGCGTGCCATGCCAGATATCGACAGGGCATTTCACGGATGAAATTAGGCTGCCCCAGTCACTCACATAAGCTGACAAAAACGCGCGATAGGTTTTGGGGCGGCGTGCAAAACTGTTCAAAAATCCCTCACGCAGGATGTTTTGAAACTGTGGGTTCTGCGACAGGGATTTTTCAACCGGTCCGCTTTCTAGAAATAGCATCTTGATCAAAAATCTAGGACTTAGCCGTGCGATAATGCCTTGGGCCCAAGTTAATGCCGCAAGCCGTCGTGGGCCATTGATTGCAAATTGAAAAACCAGTCTTCCTGCCATTTCGGGCAAAAAATCCCCCAAGGACAGCGGCGCAGCAGGCGACACCAAAGTCAGTCGGGACACCCGAAGCGGATTCGTCGCTGCAGTTTTAACTGCGACCATCGCTCCGATTGAGAACCCGACCAAATGTATGTCCTGATCGGGGTCGATATCTTTGATCGCAGCGTCAAGACCATCAGGTCCGATGCCCAATAAATCAAGCGTTACAATCTCGGTATTTGGGTTTGCTGTGCGCAGCAGATCGGCGTCAGACGGGCTTCCTGGGATGCCATGACAGAAAACCACGACAGGCATTTGCGCTATGCCAACTCTGCCTTCACCTGCGCCAATAGCCCGTCAACCGCGTGGGCAAACGCGGATGCGTCTGTGCCTGTCGCAACAAACGTGAACCCGTCGTTCAATAATTCGGCGGCAAACGCTGTATCCAAGACCAGCGTTCCGCACGGCATTCCCATTGCTTGCAATTTTGCCGCTGCTGGTTTGATCATTGCCCAAACGTCAGGATGCATCGGGTTTCCAAGATGCCCAATGTCGGCGGCAATATCCGCAGGCCCGAAAAAGATACCGCTGACACCGTCAATCGCTGCGATATCTTCTGCTTGTGCGATGGCTTGGGCGGACTCTAGCTGCAAGATGACAGTCGTTTCTGCCTCAACCGTTTGGGCGTAATCTTTGATCCGGCCAAATTTGGTGGCGCGCGATCCGCCCGCCACGCCGCGCACGCCGTGCGGCGGATACCGCGTCGCGGCGACGGCTGCTTTGGCTTCTTCGACGGATTCGATCATCGGGATAACAAGGCCCGGCGCACCGATATCCATCAAGCGTTTGATCATAACAGCATCATTCCAAGGGGGCCGTGCCAGCGGAACGGTTTTTGTCCCTGCAAATGCCTGAAGCTGTGTTGCCGTGTCGCGCACACTTCCAGGGGAATGTTCGGTATCCACAACAACCCAGTCATATCCAGCGTGGGCCACCACCTCTGCTGCAAGACCGTTCGCAAGCGTGACCCACAGGCCGACCTGCTTTTTGCCAGCCTTGATGTTGTGTTCAAAATGGTTGGTTTCGATTTGCATGCGGACCCCCTGTTTGACGTTGGGGGCACTCTGGCGCAGGCCATGCGCCAATGTCCATGGGCGATTAGAAATCGACAGCGATACCTTTGCGTTCCCAGTCGCCAAATCGCACGGGTTCGGGGCCATCCCGCCCGCCCAATTCCTTGGGCAATGCATCTTGTGCCGATTTTTTGCGGCGGTCTTCTGCCTCTGCCAAGGCGCGTTTCGCGGCGTCGGGGATGTCGTTGGTCATTGCGGTCGCTCCTTGTGGGATCGGTGTGATTGATATACGCCCAAGCCACGCAAAAACAAGGGATACCCCATGAGCAAAACAGGTCTGCCACCGCGCCGCGCCGCGCATTATCTGATGGATCAGATTATGGAAGAGGGGCGATTGCTTGCAGAACTGATCGGGGGTGGCGCGTTGGACCACCTTGACCCTGCCGATCGTGCGCGTGCCCAGCGGCTGACCACGGACGCATTGCGCGGGCTGGATCGTGCGGACCGGATGCTCAAACCCTATCTTAAGAAACAACCACCCGAAGAAGTGATGAATTCACTGCGCCTTGGCGTGATTGAATTGACAGCAGGCGAGGCCGCGCACGGCGTTGTGAATGCCTATGTCGAAATCACCGCGCAAAATAAAAACACCCATTCCATGAAGGGCATGGTCAATGCTGTCCTGCGCCGCATTGCAGAGGAGGGGCCAGATGGGTGGCACAAACGCAAAGTGCCCGTCATGCCTGGCTGGCTGCGGCAACCGCTTGTCGCGGCGTGGGGCCGCAAGGCGATGGATGCGATTGATGTTGCTCATTTCGCGGGCGCGCCGCTTGATCTGACGCCGAAGGGTGACGCCGCGGCGGTTGCTGCGGCCGTTGACGGGTTTGTTTTGCCAAACGGGTCTGTGCGTGTGCCCAACGCGGGTCAGGTCAGTGCACTTGCTGGTTACGACACTGGCGACTGGTGGGTGCAGGACGCAGCCGCAGCCGTGCCTGTTCAGATGCTCGCGCCGACTGCTGGCATGACCGTGTTGGATATCTGCGCCGCCCCTGGTGGCAAGACGATGCAACTGGCCGCTGCCGGTGCTGTCGTGACAGCCGTTGATATTTCCAAAACCCGTATGGCGCGTGTTGCCGAAAACCTCGCCCGTGTCAAAACGCAAGCGACTTTGACTGTGGCAGACGCCTTCGAAGTGGCGGGCAGATATGATGCCGTTCTATTGGACGCACCATGTTCCGCAACAGGCACGATCCGCCGCCATCCAGATTTGCCCTATGCCAAAGACGGGTCAGAATTCGCCGATCTGATTGCCCAACAAGAGGCGATGATCGACCATGCCCTCACGCTGGTCAAACCAGGCGGCAAGCTGGTGTTTTGCACCTGTTCATTGCTACCTGACGAAGGCGAAGTGCAAATCGAAGAAGCGTTAGAGCGCCACCCCGGTCTGACAGTTGATGTGTCCGCAGCTGACCGCGCTGGCATCGATCCAGACTGGACAACATATGAGGGCGGCGTGCGTTTGCGTCCAGATTACTGGCCTGAATTGGGCGGAATGGATGGTTTCTATATTGCGGTGCTGACAAAGCCGTCCTGACCCCCTAGACTGCCGCCAATAACAATGCGCATCAGCGCAAAGCCGAAGGCAGCAGTAGATTGGCGAAACCGCAGACATGGCGTGCAAACGTCACGCATTTTATGCACCGCGTTCACGCGCGAAGTGCGTCGCGTGCGCGTCCCGCAACAGGATTCGTTAGCCAGCCAGAACCCAAAACAATCGGCCATTTTGCACGCGGTCGGCAACTTGTCGCTGGTAATTTCTTATTCTCCGGCAGCTTGACCGAGGCAAAGGGAACCCCAATTTGGGATATCGCCCCTGAAAACGATGTGGTGGCCGAACAGCTACAGGGTTGTGCATGGCTCGATGATCTTGCTGCAGTGGGTGATGCCAAGGCGCGTGAAGCGGCCCAAACGTGGGTATGGGATTGGATTGACCGATATGGTCGCGGGCGTGGACCAGGGTGGACACCTGATCTGGTCGGGCGCCGATTGATCCGCTGGATTCAGCACGGCTTCTTTCTTTTGCGTGGCCAAGAAAAAGAGGCAAGTGATGCCTTTTATCGGTCGCTCGGCCAGCAAACGATTTTTCTGTCGCGACGATGGTCAACATCCCAACATGGCCTGCCCCGTTTCGAGGCATTGACCGGTATGATTTATGCGGGCCTATCGCTACAAGGGATGGAGCAATATGTTGATCCCGCAGTGGCCGCACTTGCCCGTGATTGCAGCCGTGAAATTGACGATACCGGCGGTATTCCAACGCGCAATCCCGAAGAATTGCTTGAGGTGCTTACCCTTCTGACTTGGGCGGTTGAGGCGCTGACCGAGATGGATCGCCAGCCGCCCGCACCGATCCTGACCGCGATTGCGCGGATCACACCAACACTGCGAGCCTTGCGCCATTCTGACGGCAGTTTGGCACGGTTCCACGGGGGTGGGCGCGGCCTTGATGGGCGTTTGGATCATGCATTGGCCGCATCAGGTGACCGGACCCGCCCCGGTGAGGAACCACACATGGGGTTCGCGCGCATGTCTGCGGGTCGCACGTCGATTGTCGTTGATGCTGCTGTGCCACCCAAAGGGGCAAATTCGGTCAACGCCCATGCAAGCACGCTTGCGTTTGAGGTCACATCAGGGCGCAGACCATTGATTGTGAACTGCGGTTCGGGCCAGTCATTTGGTGAAGAATGGCGGCGTGCAGGCCGTGCAACGCCGTCCCATTCGACACTTTGCATCGAAGGGTATTCATCATCGCGGTTGGGCCCGCCCAGTCGCATCGTGACATCCCGCCAAGAACTGTTGGTCGACACACCCAAGGTGGTGCAAGCGGAATTCTCGGGCCTCCATGATGGCCGCAGGTTGGAATTGTCGCACGATGGATATCGCACCACGCACGGGCTGACCCATGCCCGTACGCTGGATTTGGCTGTCGATGGGCGCGGCATGGTCGGAGAAGACTTACTGACCACGCTAACAGACGCTGATAAGAAACAGTTCGAGGCGGCAGTCGATCAAACATCGCTTCAAGGGGTGCAATATGCGTTGCGGTTTCACCTGCATCCTGACGTTGATGCCACGATTGATCTGGGTGGTGCGGCAATCTCGATGGCGCTCAAATCGGGCGAGATTTGGATACTGCGGCACGATGGTCATGCCGAATTGTCACTCGAACCATCAGTTTATTTGGAAAATGGTCGATTAAAGCCCCGTCCTAGCCATCAAGTGGTTTTATCTGGGCGCACAATGGCCTATGCGACGCGCGTCCGTTGGTCGTTGGCCAAGGCCCAAGATACGCCCGAAGGTGTGCGTGATCTGGTCACCGACGACATGATGGACCCGAACACAGATTGATCCTTGGGGGACCACATGACCGACCTTGCACCACTGAACCGCGCGCTTCTTTCCGTATCCGACAAATCGGGTTTGATCGCATTGGGAAAGGCGCTTGCTGCGCGCGGCGTTGAATTGCTGTCCACAGGTGGGTCTGCCGCTGCACTGCGGGATGCTGGTTTGGATGTGAAAGACGTGGCTGATGTTACCGGATTTCCCGAAATGATGGATGGTCGTGTCAAAACGCTTCATCCCGTTGTGCACGGTGGCCTGTTGGCGCGTCGTGATTTGCCGGCACATGTGGCCGCGATGGATGAACACAGCATCGGCCCAATCGATCTGTTGGTCGTGAACTTGTATCCGTTCGAGGAAACAGTGGCCAAAGGCGCGGATTTCGACACCTGTATCGAAAACATCGACATCGGCGGCCCCGCAATGATCCGGTCAGCGGCGAAAAACCATGCCTTTGTAAACGTCATCACTGACGTGCAAGACTATGACGCGCTTCTGGCCGAGCTTGACGCGAACGATGGTCAAACAACATTGGCATTCCGTCAAAAACTGGCGCAAACGGCCTATGGGCGCACGGCGGCCTATGACACTGCGGTCAGCACGTGGATGGCGGGCGCAATCCAGCTCGACACGCCGCGCCGCCGCGGGATCGCTGGCACCTATCAGCAAACTATGCGCTACGGTGAAAACAGCCATCAATCAGCCGCGTTTTACAGCGATGGCACTGGCCGCCACGGTGTCGCGACCGCCGTGCAACATCAGGGCAAGGAATTGTCCTATAACAACATCAACGACACAGATGCCGCGTTTGAATTGGTCGCTGAATTTGATCCCGCCGATGGCCCCGCTGTTGCGATCATCAAACACGCCAACCCCAGCGGTGTCTCCCGTGGGGCAACCCTTTTGGATGCCTATACAGGCGCGTTTGATTGTGACCGCACATCTGCATTCGGCGGAATTGTTGCGCTGAACATGCCGCTGGATGAGGCCACAGCAAAAGCCATCGTCGAGATTTTCACCGAAGTTGTGATCGCCCCCGGCGCATCTGACGCGGCCAAGGCCGTGTTTGCGACCAAGAAAAACCTGCGTTTGCTAACGACAGACGGCTTGCCAGACCCAAAGGCACCACAAACGATCATGAAACAGGTCGCGGGTGGTATGTTGGTGCAGGACAAAGATGTCGGGCATGTCGCCTTGGATGACCTTAAGGTCGTCACAAAAGTGAAGCCAACAGACGCGCAAATGGCAGATTTGTTGTTCGCGTGGAAGGTCGCCAAACACGTCAAATCCAATGCGATTGTCTATATCAAAGACAGCGCAACAGTCGGCGTTGGCGCAGGCCAGATGAGCCGCCTCGACAGCGCCCTGATCGCCGCCCAAAAGGCAGAGCGCATGGCCTCTGCGATGGAACTGCCGCAATCGCTCGCCATCGGGTCTGCCGTTGCATCTGATGCCTTCTTCCCGTTTGCCGATGGTTTGCTAGAAGCCGCCGCCGCAGGTGCGACTTGTGTCATTCAACCCGGTGGTTCCATGCGTGATGACGAAGTGATCGCCGCCGCTGATGATGCCGGGATCGCGATGGTATTCACCGGCATGCGCCACTTCCGCCACTAAGGACACGAACATGCGATTGCTTTTCTGGACAGGGTTTTGGGTCTTTCTTGCGGATCAGGCGACCAAGTATTTTGTCGTGCATTACCTTGATCTGGTTACAAAACTGCGGATTGATGTTTGGCCGCCGTTCCTGACGTTCCAGATGGCATGGAATCGTGGCGTGAACTTTGGCATCGGCGCAGGGTTCGACATGCGCTGGGTGTTGATCGCAGTGGCGATCGCAATTTCTGCGGCGGTTCTGATCTGGCTTTGGCGCAGGCCCGCGACCAGCAAATGGACATATATCGCGGCGGGTTTCTTGATTGGTGGTGCGCTGGGCAACATCATCGACCGTCTGATTTACGGGGCTGTTGCGGATTTTTTGAACATGTCCTGTTGCGGCTTCGAAAACCCTTATGCGTTCAATATCGCTGATGTGGCCATCTTTGTCGGTGCGGTGGGCATTGCGTTTGCCGAACCTGACAAGCCGAAAAAGAAACGCACGTGACGAAGCCAGCGCCATAGGGTAAACAGGCCAGACAACGATCAGGAACGTGACCATGCGCAATGCGATTTTAGCCATTTTGACAGCCGGATTATTGGCTGCATGTTCTGGCGGCGACCGGCCACTGCACAATATGCGCACGTCCAGCGGCGGGCCTGATGAATTCGCGATTGCACCTGTTGGCGCATTGGAAATGCCGGAAACACTGGACCTGCCAACGCCAACGCCCGGTGGCACAAACCGCACTGACAAAGACCCGAAAGGCGCCGCAATCGCGGCCCTTGGTGGTCGTCCGTCCGCGCAATTTGCGGGTGGTATTCCCGCGGCTGATGCCGCGCTGATCGCACGCGTAAGCCGCAACGGGGTAGCTGCCGATATTCGCGCTACACTTGCCGCCGAAGATGCGCGTTTCCGCGCCAACCGCAAACGGCTGTCGCTGTTCAATCCGTTCGCGCGCAACCGCTATTTCCGCGCCTATGCCGCCCAGGCACTTGATGCATATGCAGAGCTTCAACGCTTCCGCAATCTGGGCGTCGCGACACCAACGGCACCACCCGCCCAATAGCGGGCATTCACATCCGCGTTTGTTGCCCTTGATTGATGGCGCTTGTGCCGTAGGTTGTTGTCCAAGACAGCCCCACAAAAAGGACGCCACATGCGCCGATTTCTTGCCCTTGCCCTGATCGCCTTTGCCGCGCCAGCCGTCGCCGATGAGGTGACAACCTATTCCCTTGATAACGGCATGGATGTCGTGGTCATCGAAGATCACCGCGCCCCCGTTGTTGTGCACATGGTTTGGTATAAAATTGGATCAGCGGACGAACCTGTCGGGGCATCCGGTGTGGCCCATTTCCTTGAACACCTGTTGTTCAAGGCAACAGATGTTCTCGAGAGTGGTGAGTTTTCGGCGACAGTTGCTGCCAACGGCGGGTCGGACAATGCGTTCACCAGCTTTGATTACACCGCCTATTTTCAACGCATCGCGGCTGATCGCCTTGAACTGATGATGCAGATGGAAAGCAACCGGATGAACAACCTGCGCATCACGCAGGCCGACATCGAAACCGAACGCAATGTCGTGTTAGAGGAACGCAATCAGCGCACCGAAAATTCTGCCGGTGCTTTGGCCCGCGAACAATTCACCGCAGCACAGTTTCAAAACCACCGCTACGGCGTGCCCATCATCGGCTGGAAACACGAGATGGAAGATCTGTCGCTGCAAGACGCGCTCGATTTCTATGACCTGTATTATAGCCCCAACAACGCGATCCTGATCGTCGCAGGCGACGTGCAACCAGACGAGGTGAAGGCGCTGGCCGATCAATATTACGGCGTTATTCCGGCGGAAGAAAACCTGCCCGAACGTATCCGCCCGGAGGAGCCGCCGCAGCGCGCCGAACGCCGCATGACATTTACAGATCCGCGTGTCAGCCAGCCATATTTGACGCGCAGCTACCTTGCGCCCGAACGCGACAGCGGCGCACAAAAAGAGGCAGCAGCATTGGTATACCTTGCTGACCTCATAGGCGGATCACCGTTTTCATCCGCGCTGGGACAGGCCTTGCAATTTGATACGCAAACGGCCGTCTACACGGGCGCATTCTACAGCGGTGGATCGTTGGACGACACGACATTCGGCCTCTCCGTGGCCCCGTCCGAAGGTGTGACCCTATCAGAGGCAGAGGCCGCGATGGACGCCGCCATTGCCGATTTTCTGGCCAATCCGATTGACCCCGACCAACTCGAAAGCCTGCGGACACAACTTCGCGCGTCCGAGATTTACGCCAAGGACAACGTCGAAGGGATCGCGCGACGCTATGGCCGTGCGCTGACCCAAGGGTTGACCATTCAAGACGTGCAAGACTGGCCGCAAATCCTGCAAGACGTGACCGAAGCCGACATCAAGGCTGTCGCGGCCAAGGTGCTGGACCGCAATCAAGCTGTGACCGGCTGGGTCGTGGCATCATCCGAGGAGGCACGCTAATGCTGCGCTATGTTCTGACGATCTGTGCGACCTTCGCGGGTGCCGTGGCCCATGCCGAGGTGAACATTCAACAAGTCACATCTGACGGTGGCATCAACGCGTGGGTGGTCGAAGAACCGTCGATCCCGTTCACTGCGCTGGAAATCCGGATGCGCGGCGGCACGGCGCTTGACGCTGATGGTAAGCGTGGCGCGGTAAACCTGATGACCGCGCTTTTGGAAGAAGGCAGCGCAGATATGGATGCGCAAGCATTCCAGAAACAGCTTGATGCGCTCGCCGCCAGTTTTTCATTCCGTGCCTATGACGACAGCATGGCAATTTCAGCGCGCTTTCTGACCGAAAACCAAGACGAGGCCTTGGCCTTGTTGAAACAAGCATTGACCCAACCCCGATTTGACCAAGCCGCGATTGACCGTGTGCGCGCACAGGTTTTGTCTGGCATCGCGTCGGATGAAAAGAACCCGAACCGCATCGCGGGTGCGTTCTTTGACGGAGCCGCGTTTGTGGGCCACCCCTATGCCACATCACCCGACGGCACAGTCGAAAGCGTGAATGGCCTGACCCAAGACGATATGTTCGCCGCGCACCGCGATACCCTGACGCGCGACCAGATTTATGTGTCTGCTGTTGGTGATATTGACGCGGACGAAATTGGCGCAATTCTTGATGGATTGCTGGGCGATCTGCCTGCCGATGGTCCTGATGGGCCAGGTGATGTCGCGTTTGGCTTGGATGGTGGCGTGACGGTTATTCCCTATGACACACCGCAATCGGTGGCCCTGTTTGGACACAGCGGAATGGAACGTGACGACGACGATTTCTTTGCAGCTTATATCCTCAATTCGATCCTTGGCGGATCGGGCTTCGAAAGCCGCCTGATGAACGAGGTGCGCGAAAAGCGCGGGCTGACTTACGGCATCCGGTCCTATCTTGTGCCAAAGTTTCACGCTGAAATGTGGATCGGCCAAGTCGCTTCGGCGAATGACACCATTGCACAGGCGATAGAGGTCACACGCGATGTCTGGACCGATCTGGCGACCAACGGCGTGACACCGGATGAGCTGGCCGTGACCAAGACGTTCCTGACGGGCGAATACCCGCTGCGGTTTGATGGCAACGCGGAAATTGCGGACATCATGGTGGGTATGCAGATGATTGGCCTGCCGCCTGAATACGTGGTCAATCGCAATGACTATATCGAGGCGGTCACTTTGGAAGATGTGAACCGTGTCGCCGCCGAATATCTGCGCCCCGATGACCTACACTTCGTGGTCGTGGGGCAACCTGATGGGCTAGAAAGCACTGATTAACCATTTTTCGCCCCTCGTAGAATCGGGGGGCGTCGTGCTATCTGTTGTGGCATGGCCATCCAAGACCCCAAGATAAAGCCTCAACCTGTGATCAAGCAGCTTGATGATGCCGCAATCAACCGTATCGCGGCGGGTGAGGTATTGGAACGGCCTGCATCAGCGGTCAAGGAACTGGTCGAGAACGCGATCGATGCAGGTGCACACCGGATCGAGGTCGTGATCGCAGATGGCGGCAAGACATTGATCCGTGTCACCGACGATGGATGCGGGATTTCCGGCGCTGATCTGCCACTGGCATTATCCCGCCATGCGACCAGCAAAATTGACGGCTCAGACCTGCTTAACATTCATTCGTTCGGGTTCAGGGGGGAAGCATTGCCAAGCCTTGGCGCGGTGGGCCGTTTGTCGATCACAAGCCGTGTCGAAGCGGGCGACGGTGCCGCGATTTCGGTGGACGGTGGCGCAATGTCCGCCGTACGGCCAGCGGCATTGTCAGCGGGCACAGTGGTTGAATTGCGCGATATGTTTTATGCGACACCGGCGCGGCTGAAATTCCTGCGCACCGACCGCGCAGAAGGCCAAGCCATTGGCGATGTCATCAAACGGCTCGCGATGGCAGAGCCATTTGTGACGTTTATTTTGCGCGACACGTCGGGCGACAAGGACCGCACTGTTTTTCGTGCTGACGCGGAAACAGGTGATCTGTTTGACGCGCTGCACGGGCGGTTGCGGTCTGTCATAGGACGTGATTTTGCGGATAATGCATTGGCGATTGATGCGGAACGCGACGGCTTTCACCTGACAGGATATGCGGCCCTGCCGACGTTTTCGCGTGGGGCCGCTGTCGCGCAGTTCGTGTTTGTGAACGGTCGCCCGGTGCGTGACAAAATGCTGCTGGGGGCATTGCGCGCGGGCTATATGGATGTGTTGTCGCGCGACAGGCATCCAGTGGCTGCGTTGTTTATTGATTGCGACCCGACGATGGTCGATGTGAATGTGCACCCCGCCAAATCCGAGGTCCGGTTTCGCGACCCGGGCACGGTGCGCGGGTTGATTGTCTCTGCGCTACGCCACGCGATGGCGGGGGCAGGACACCGTGCATCGACAACCGTGGCTGATGCAACGCTGGGCGCGATGCAGCCGCAACCGATGGAACCACGCGTGTATCAGATGGACCGTCCATCATTCACCGCGCGATCCATGTCATTCCAATCCCAAGCACCCGGATTTCAAGAAGCGCCAAGCGCACGGATTGAACCCGTGCTGGATGAGCCCGACCATCTGCCATTGGGGGCAGCACGTGCGCAGGTGCACGAAAACTACATCATCGCCCAAACCGAAGACGGGATTGTTATTGTAGACGGTCACGCAGCGCACGAACGACTGGTCTATGAAAAACTGAAAACCCAGATGGCCGAGAATGGTGTCGCCGCCCAAGCCTTGCTGATCCCTGAAATCGTGGAATTGGCAGAAGGCGAAGCAGCACAGCTTCTTGAGATTGCCGATGATCTGGCGCGGTTCGGGCTGGGGATTGAACCCTTTGGCGGTAATGCCGTTGCCGTGCGCGAAACCCCCGCAATCTTGGGCGAAGTGAACGCAAGCGCAATGTTGCGCGACATCTTGGACGAGTTGTCGGACACAGGCGGATCTGACCGCGTGCAATCCAAGATCGAAGCGATCCTGTCCCGCGTGGCTTGTCACGGTTCGATCCGCACAGGGCGCCGTATGCGCGGCGAGGAAATGAACGCGCTGTTGCGCGAAATGGAAGCAACCCCGCGGTCTGGTCAATGCAACCACGGCCGCCCCACATATGTTGAGTTGAAGATGACTGATATTGAACGATTGTTTGGCCGCACATGATCCAGATCGGCGATTATACCTTCCGCCTCGACGCCCCGTTGTTCATCGCCGGTCTCATCGTTGCTCTCATCCTCTTGCTGGTGGTGGTCCTGTTGATTGTCACGGTGCGCCGTGCCGGCAAATCGGGTGAAATGGCCCAAGTTTTGGCCAGCCAGATGGGTGGGCTAGGCAGCCGCGTAGAGATGCTGTCGAACGGGCAGCAGCAGTTGGTTGGTGGTCTCAATTCGGTGTCTGAGGCCCAAGCACAGCAACAGGCCAAGACGCTGCAACTTATGGAACAGCGCCTGCAACAAGTGACAGAGTCGATGAACGTGAACCTGTCGTCGTCTGCCCAACGCACAGCGAACAGTCTGGGCGAATTGCAGCAACGGCTGCAAACCATCGACAAAGCGCAGGAAAATATTACCAAGCTGTCTGGCGATGTGCTTTCACTGCAAGACATCCTATCGAACAAGCAAACGCGCGGCGCGTTTGGGGAAATCCAGCTGAATGATATCGTTAGCAAGGCGTTGCCGTCGGACGCCTATACGTTCCAGCACACGCTGACGAATGGCAAACGGGCCGACTGTTTGATCCACCTGCCAAACCCGCCGGGTCCCATTGTGATCGACAGCAAGTTCCCGCTGGAAGCCTATGAAGCCCTGCGCAACGCCACCACCGATTGGGAGGCAAACGAGGCCGCTAAATTCATGCGCACGTCCGTCAAAACGCACATAAAAGCGATTTCGGAAAAGTATATCCTAGACGGTGAAACCGCAGATGGCGCGTTGATGTTCCTCCCGTCAGAGGCGGTTTATGCAGAACTGCACGCCAATTTCCCCGAACTTGTGCGCGACGGGTTTAATGCCCGCGTTTGGATCGTGTCCCCGACAACGTGCATGGCGACGCTGAATACCATGCGGGCAATCCTGAAAGACGCACGTATGCGTGAACAAGCAGGCGCCATTCGCACCACGCTGCGCCATTTGCACCGTGATGTAGAACTGGTTGTGGAACGTGTGGGCAAATTGAACACCCATTTTGGTCAAGCGCGCAAAGACCTGGATGATATTTCAACTGCCGCCGAGCGGGCAGGGAAACGCGCGACAAAGTTGGATAATTTCGACTTTGAGGAAATTGCAGCAGAGGACGCGGCGCCTCGGCTGCCCCTTGCAGATCGGAAACGCTAGGGGCATGTTGATGCCAACACCAAAACGGGGAACCATGACAATGAAATCACTGATACTTAGCGTGACTGCGATGACATTGCTTGGTGCGTGCAATTTGAACGCCCCAATTTTGCAAGATGCCCCAATCGGGGTGCAGCGGTTGGTGGCCCAGTATCAGGATCATCCGTTTGATACCGGCCCCATAACGGTTCTGGCCGAAGAACACGGCGAGTTGCGCAGCTTTACCTTGAGAGCCTGTGGCGATGCCCATGTTTGCGGTGCGCGCCGCGGTCATTTGACAACGACGCAGGACCACTACGTTGTAACTGGCGCATATGCTGGTCGCGTATTCTATATCTCACCTGGTGGTGACGGCATGGTGAAACGCGGTGGTGCGTTTCACCCGATTGCGTGGAACTAGATCCCCATCAAACGACCTGCGATGCGCGGCAGCAGACCGCTGAATGCAAGCGGTGCCTCTGTCGCGGATAGGCAGATACAGTCGTCACCCATTTCAGCAATCGGCGTGTGATGCAGGTCTTCGTTCGCGACCTCAATGTCGCCAACCGCGAACCTATCGTGGTCGTCAACAAATGCGCCTTGTAACACCAACGTCAATTCTGTGCCGTGGTGGCCGTGATCGGGAACAGCCGTGCCTGCCGGAATTTTCAGCAAACGTACGCTTGCGCGATCACCTGTATGCAGCAGCATCTGGCTCACGCCGCCGCCGATTTTGCGCCACTTGGCCTTGTCCTTCATATAGGCGGCAAGCGGTGCAGGATATGGCCCAACACGGGTTGTTGGTGTCTGCACCGACCCTGCATCGCCCTGTGCGATCTTGACCAGCGTTTCCGCAAGAGCATCGTTAGACAGGGTAACAGGTGCCGCCTCTAACATCGTTTCGCCACCGATTGCGTCATATTCAGCCAAGGCCGCACGGCAATCATCGCAAAGCGACACATGGGTTGCGACCACAAGGTTGAACGCTTCGGGCAACGTGCCCGCTGCATAGCCAATCAAAAGCTGGGCGGTCAGGTGGTGTTTTATCGTTTTTGTCATGGTCATCATTCAGTTCATTGCGTGGCGCAAGCGGTCAAGCGCCAGTCGGATACGGGATTTGATTGTGCCTAGGGGTAGGCCGGTTTCAGACGCGATTTCGCTATGGGTCAGATCCCCGAAATAGGCGCGTTCAATTAGCAGGCGTTGTTTTGCTGGCAGGTCTGCAAGGGCGCGGCCCAACAATGCGGTCTCTTGTTGTAATGCAATCGTATCCGCCGCAGACGGTGCCTGTTCTGGCCCCCAAGGAAGGTCCTCTGGCTCGGGCCTGCGTTGTTTGCGGATCATGTCAATGCGACGGTTTCGGGCGATTGTAAAAATCCACGTCGATACGCTGGCCTTGGACCCGTCAAACATGTGGGCCTTGCGCCACAGGGTCGCCATCACGTCTTGGGCGCACTCCTCTGCCATTTCCGCAGGGCTGCCTGATTTCATCAGAAACGATTTTACGCGCGGCGCGAAATAGGCGAACAGCTCGGCAAAGGCGGCCCGATCCTGATGATCGCGTACCGCTTCTAGCTGACTGATCCATGCCAGTCGTTTGTTGATTTGTACGTCCGGCAAATCGCCCGCTCCTGCTTGTTCCGCAACATTAGCGGGGCGATTGCGACTTGGCGATGCGACATTCCGACGGAGGAGAGTTTGTGCTTGCATACTTCCTTTACGCCGGTTGTGTGCGTTTGGATCACTCTGCCCTGCAAATTTTCTTTTGAAACTCATCTAGATGTGCGGTCGTGTCGTAATAGGTTAAACGAATGTGATCCCGCTGGAGAGAAAAAATACCAATGCCGTTTGAAACGATTACCGCTGCACCCCGCAAAATTGCCGTTGTTGGTGCAGGGATCACAGGAATGGGCGCGGCCCATATGCTTGCAAAAGATCACCGTGTTGTCTTGTTCGAGGCCGAGGCCCGTCTTGGCGGCCATGCCCGCACGCGCATGGCGGGTCCAAACGCCGACACGCCCGTTGATACCGGCTTTATTGTGTTTAACTACGCCAACTACCCAAAACTGACCGCGCTATTCGATCATCTGGATGTGCCAGTGGTTAAATCGAATATGTCGTTTGGCGCATCGTTTGATGGTGGGCGGCTGGAATACGGTTTGGCTGGCGCGAATGCAATTTTCGCCCAACGCCGCAATATCGCGAACCCCAAGTTTTTGCGCATGATCCGCGACATCCTGCATTTCAATAAAAACGGTCTCGCCGCCAGTGCCGAAGATGGCCTGACAATTGGCGATTTGATGGTGAAGCTGAATTTGTCGGATTATTTCCGTGATCACTATTTGCTGCCATTCTCCGGGGCAATTTGGTCAACGCCAAAAGAGAAAATCATGGATTTCCCGGCCCATGCAATGATGCAGTTTTTCGACAACCACGCGCTGTTACAGGCCACAGGACAGCATCAGTGGTATACCGTGCAAGGCGGCAGCCAGTCGTATGTCGAAAGGCTTGGCGCGGATATGTTTTCGCGCGGTGTTGATATGCGGTTGGGTGCTGGCGTTGATGCCGTGCGCCGCACCCCACAAGGCGTCGAGATCAAAACCGCTGGGGCAGATTGGGAAATGTTTGACGAGGTTATTTTCGCCACACATTCCGACGACACACTGCGCATGTTGGCTGATCCGACACCTGCGGAAACTGCAACCTTGGGCGCTGTGAAATATCAACCCAACCGCGTCGTCCTGCATTCGGATACATCCATTATGCCCAAACGCCGCGCCGTCTGGTCCAGCTGGATCTACGCAGAAGAGGCAGGCAAGCAAGCCGATCAAATTGACCTGACTTATTGGATGAATTCGCTTCAGCCATGGCTGACGGGACCTGATTACATGGTCACATTGAACACAACCCGCCAAATCAAGGATGAATTGATCTGGGACGAGGTGTCACTCCGCCACCCCGTTTACGACACTGCGGCATTGGCCGCCCAGCGCGAAGCTGCCGCCATGAACGGGTCCAATCGGACATGGTTCTGTGGCGCGTGGATGAAAAATGGGTTCCACGAAGACGGTCTGTCGTCGGCCCATGATGTTGTGACATCGCTGAACGCGCTTGAACGGCTCGAGGTTGCGGCAGAGTGATCCAAGTCGATCATATCGCAGGCCACACATTCCACGGGCGAAAGGGAGCGGTGAAAAACGCGTTTCGCTATTCCATCGACTACGTGCTTCTTGACGCAGAGGGGCCGTCCAAATCCCCAACCTTGTTTGCGCGCAATGGGCGTTCTTTTATGTCGGTGCACGACAGTGACCACGGCGGCGTGCCCAAATCGGGGCGCGGTGCGCCTTGGGTGCGTGACGTTCTTGCGGCAAATGACATCGCTCCGCCAGACCGCATTATGTTACTCGCTCAGCCAAGGATCATGGGCCATGTCTTTAACCCTGTGTCGTTCTGGCTTTGCTATAGCGGGGCGGATTTGACGACGGTCGTGGCCGAGGTGACAAACACCTTCGGGGATCGTCATTCCTATCTGTGCAAACGGCCCAACGGTGGCCCCATCAAAAAAGATGACACGATCACCGCCGACAAGATTTTTCACGTATCACCGTTTCAGCCCGTCGAGGGCGGGTATACGTTTCGCTATGATATCACAGACGACCAGATCGGAATCTGGATTGATTATAGCCGCGGGAACGGCGGGTTGATCGCAACACTGCATGGTGCGCGTCGCCCTTTGACAAATGGTTCAATCCTGCGCGCGGCATTGCGGCGCCCCTTCGGGTCGCGCCGCGTCTTGGCCTTGATCCATTGGCAGGCAATCAAGCTGTGGTGGAAAAGCGCGACATTCCGTTCCCGCCCAGAACCACCAACCGACGAGGTCAGCTGATGAGCGCATGGTCAGATCGGCTTCCTGCGTATTCTGGCTTTGCTGCTGTTTTGTCGGCGGCTGGGTTGCCAATCTATATCTATGCGCCGAAATATTATGCGGATACTTACGGGGTCAGCCTGACGGCATTGGGCGCGATCCTGTTCGGCCTACGCCTGTTTGACGTTGTCCAAGACCCGGTGTTGGGTTGGATCAGTGAACGCTTGCGCGGCGGCAAGGCGATGATCGTCAGTGCGGTCGCGGTGTTGCTTGCGCTTTCTATGGTCGGGCTGTTCGCAGTTGCGCCACCGATAAACCCCGCCGTGTGGTTTGCTGTGACAATCACCGGACTGTTTAGCGCATTCAGCTTTTTGACGATCAATTTCTATGCGCAAGGCATCGGCAAGGCTGGCAAGAACCCAAAAGGCCATGTGCGTTTGGCCGCATGGCGCGAAACAGGCGCATTGTTGGGCGTGTGCATCGCTGCCGTCATGCCAACCTTGTTGATGGATTTGTCTGACGCGCCTTTTGCTGTCTTTGGTTATGGATTTGCCGCGGCCACTTTGGTTGCGACTGTGTTCATGTGGCCCGAATGGAAGGGGCGAACGACCCAAGAACCGTCACAAATAAAAGAAATTTTATCAGACAAACTAACACGCAGATTGTTGATCCTTGCCTTGGTCAATGCGACCCCGCTGGCCGTTTCGTCGACGCTGTTCTTGTTCTTTGTTGAATCAAGACTTGGTGGGGCAGGGTGGGAAGGACCACTACTTGTGCTGTTTTTCCTTGCTGCTGCCCTGTCTGCACCTGTCTGGTCCGCGCTTGCAAACCGGTGGGGAGAGAAGCGCACTTTGCTGCTGGCAATGGTTTTGGCTGTCCTTTCTTTCGGCTTTGCGCTCACTTTAAGCACAGGAGAAGTGAACCAATTTGCTGTTATATGCGTAATATCAGGAGCAACCATTGGTGCAGACCTGACGCTACTGCCCGCGATGTTCGCGCGGCGTATGGCGGTCATTTCCCCGAACGGGGGGCAGGGGTTCGGGCTTTGGACGCTGGTAAGCAAGTTTACGTTGGCCTTTGCCGCTGTGATTTTGCTGCCCCTGCTTGAGAATGCGGGGTTTGTTGCGGGCGCTGATAATGTGCCTGCATCGGCTCTCACGATGTTGACGGTGCTTTATGCAGGCGTGCCATCGGTATTGAAATTGGTTGCCATCGCATTGTTGGCCGCCACAAACTTGGAGACTGAATAATGGGTCTGCTATTGATGTATCTTACGGCTGGCGTGCTGCTTACGATGGCTGCGTGTTGGGCCAAGGGCCGGTATTTGTCCTTTGCGGCGCAAGAACCCGACGATTACGCGTTTGGTGACGAATTTGATATCCGCAAGGTGCTCAACGGCCCGATTGCTTGTGAAGGCATCATTTACGGCCCAACCGGGCGGGTCACATCGCGTTTTGTTGCGCGTTTTGATGCAAGTTGGGACGGCAACACAGGCACGATGAAAGAAGTATTCAATTACGATAGCGGCAATGTTCAACATCGCGAATGGCGCCTGACATTGGGTGAAAATGGCGCAATCAGCGCCGAGGCGGACGATCTGGTCGGCGCTGGCCGCGGGCAACAATCTGGCAACGCGGTGCTGCTGTCATACAAGATTAAACTGTCGGACGAGGCGGGCGGCCATGTGCTGGACGCGACCGACTGGATGTATCTGATGTCGAACGGCACCGTGATGAACCGCAACCAATTCCGCAAATTTGGTTTTAAGGTCGCCGAACTGGTCGCCACAATGCGCCCGATGACAGACGCCGAAGCGTTGGAGGTGGCCGCGTGAACTGGTCCGGTAAAACCTATTGGATTGTTGGCGCAAGCGAAGGGCTGGGCCGAGAGGTTGCCAAAAAGATGGCGGCGGCAGGCGCAAAGGTTGTAGTGTCGGCAAGGTCCGAAGACCGCTTAAAATCGCTGGTCGAAGAAATTGGCGATCAAGCATCTTTTGTCACCGTCGATGTCAGCGATCGTGAAGCCGTCGAAGCTGCTGCCGCAGAGGTCGGGGATATCGATGGTGTTGTCTATCTGGCCGGTGTGTATTGGCCGATGAAAGCATCTGAATGGGACAATGAAAAAGCCGACCTAATGGGCGAGATCAACTATCTTGGCGGATCGCGTGTCGTCGGAGCAGTTATCGGAAAAATGGTGGACCGCGACGACGGGCATGTTGTGCTGACGGGGTCATTGTCAGGCTTTCGCGGGCTGCCGGGTGCGATTGGATATTCGGCATCCAAAGCGGGTCTGATGGCATTGGCAGAATCGATGCAAGCCGATTTGCGCAAATCGGGCGTGCGGGTTCAGGTGATCAATCCGGGCTTTATCAAAACCCGATTGACCGACAAAAACGATTTTGAAATGCCGTTTATCATGGAACCAGAAGACGCAGCACAGGTGTTTTTTGACCATATGGATAGCGGCGGCTTCAAGCGCAGCTTTCCAACGGTGTTTTCGTGGGTTTTCCGCTTGTCGCAGTTCATGCCTGACTGGATGTACTATCGGTTGTTCGGCGCGAAGTGACGGCTGATGGGTTAAAACCCATCCTACGCAGTTGCTGCCACAAACATCTGATGCGCACGGCCCCAGACACCACCATCCATTTCGTCCAATACCGCCAAATGGGGGAGCAGCTGACCAGCAAAGTCTTGGCTGCTTTCAACTGGAAGAAGGGACGGCAGGTTGTCGATTGCCATGACATCAAGCGGGGGCGCATCGTGCACACGCACCACGGGCATATCCCAGCTGGTTTCCCTGTCGTAGACTTTGACTGGTGAAAAGTCGCTTTGCGGATCGCAGGCGATGTCTCCGATGACCTGCAAGGTGCGGGCATCCGTCGTGGCCGTTTCAGGCACAAACACTGGCGTTCCATCGCGCGCCAGAATGCAATTTAAAAAGACATCATGTTGCAAAACTTCGGGAAATGGACCGCCTGAAGCCGTTTCTTGCATATCCCATTTCGTGACAATCAGACCCAGCTGCGCACACAGATCTGCCGCGCCGGTGCCAACACGGCCCAAAGCGCCAATGACCAAGACGCTGGGGGCCATCCCGCCCAAAGCATGGCGAATGTCGCTGACCATTTCCGCTGCACTTTTATATGTTTCGATTGCGCCAATCCGGCCACCGTTCGACTGGGCCGCAAGGGCAAGCAGACTAACAGCTGCACCCGCATAGCCGGCCCAATACCCAAACGCCGCCACGCGACGCCCGTTGTCGTCCACCAGGTATTCGAGATCATAGAGCGCGCCGCCGCCAGCCTTGAAACGATCCAACAGGCGCTGACCCGCAGTTTGCCCCTTATAGGCGTGACCGAACATGATATGGCGGTGTCGCAGGGGGCTGCCGTCTTCGGGCAATTCCTTGAGCCCGAAAATGATCGCATCCGCTGGTGCGTTGACCCACGATCCTTCGGACACGATGCGGCATCCAGCGTCCGAATACCCTGAAACCGGAATGGCGCGTTGGCGGCTTTGTTCCACGGTCACCTGAAACCCGTTGGCCAAGAGTTCCGCCGCGCCTTCAGGTGTGATCCCGACCCGTTCTTCGTTTTGGCGGCTTTCTGCGCGGACCCAAAGATGTGTCATCTATCTGTTCCTAATAATGCGTGCGCGCAGCGAGCCTGTCGCTGTGATCAAGGTGAGGAGAGCTGTTGAACGCACCCAAAATCGGACCATGATCAGTCACATGGATGCGGTGGACGGACGTGTTCAATATGGGCAAGGCAATCTGGGCCATCTGCGGAATATCAAGATGCAAGATATGGGCCACGGCACGCGCGATGATCCCACCCGAGGTCACACATAAGATGCGCTTGCCCGGCTGTGCGGCTTCTTGCAAAACAGCGGCAACACGATCGCCATATGCCGCATAGCTTTCCGTGCCGGAAATCAGCCCGTCGCGCCAAGCAGTGAGCGTGGCTGGAAAATGTGTTGCGAAATCTTCTGGGCCTGTGCGCTTGCCGACAATATCCAATTCATCCATTTCTGCCGTGAGGTCGTAATAGGTGATCTCGTTCAGTCGGGGGTCAGTCTGCACATCGGAAAACCCCATGCCAGCCACGGTTTCACGTTGGCGGCGCAGTGTGCCTGCAAAAACCGCATCAAAGGGGCCATCGTGCGCATGGATCCAATCACCCAGCCAACGTGCCTGTTGGTGGCCCAGATCTGACAGGCGATCATAGTCGGCCTCATTTGTGGCAGCGGAATTGGCCTGCCCGTGCCGCACTAAAGTGATTTCACCCATTATCGTCCCCGTAACTTGGTATGGGATATGGGTAAGGGGTCGGGCCTTGCTTGGCAACGATGCGGGTGGCGGATTATTACGTGGCTGCGCCAGCGATATTTGCCTAACCAAACAGGCGGCCCCTTGTGCGCCGATTCGACGTGTGGGATTGTCCCCCAAAGCCAACACCAATCACGGAGCAGATGCATTTATGACCGCAGATAAGCTGCTAAAAGATGTGTTTGGATTTGATGATTTCCGCCCCGGACAGCGCGAAATTGTGGATGCCGTGATCGCGGGTGAAAATACGCTTGCTATTATGCCAACAGGCGGCGGTAAATCGCTGTGCTTTCAACTGCCAGCATTGGTGCGCAATGGCGTGACCGTCGTGATTTCGCCGTTGATTGCGTTGATGCGCGATCAGGTTCGCGGGCTTAAGGCGGCAGGCGTTGAGGCAGGCGCGCTGACGTCCGGCAATACCGAAGAAGAAACAGATGCCGTCTGGGCTGGCCTAGAGTCAGGCACATTGCGACTGCTTTATATGGCGCCAGAACGGTTGGCATCGGGTGGCACAATGCAGATGTTGCGCCGTGCTGGTGTTGGTATGATCGCGGTGGACGAAGCCCATTGCGTCAGCCAATGGGGCCACGATTTCCGCCCGGATTACCTGCGTATTGGTGAGCTGCGCCGGATGTTGGATGTGCCGCTGGCCGCGTTTACGGCCACGGCGGATGCCGAAACGCAGATCGAGATCGTGGAAAAGCTGTTCGATGGTGTGTCGCCATCTGCGTTTCTGCGTGGCTTCGATCGCCCTAATATCCACCTTGCCTTTGCCGTGAAAGACGGCCCGCGCGCGCAGATTTTGAATTTTGCGGCAGCACGCAAGGGGCAATCTGGTATCGTTTATTGCGGGACCCGCGCCAAAACCGAAACCTTGGCCAAGGCGCTGGGCGAAACGGGGCATACCGCGTGTTCGTATCACGGCGGGATGGAGGCCGAAGACCGCCGCATCGTAGAACGCCGCTTCCAGCAAGAAGACGGGCTGATCGTTTGTGCCACGGTTGCCTTTGGCATGGGTATCGACAAGCCTGATATTCGCTGGGTGGCGCACGCCGATTTGCCCAAGTCGATCGAAAGCTATTACCAAGAAATTGGCCGCGCCGGCCGTGATGGGGCCCCCGCTGAAACGCTGACATTGTTCGGCCCTGATGACATTCGCTATCGTCGACAGCAAATCGACGAAGGGTTGGCCCCAGCCGAACGCAGAACAGCGGATCATGGTCGGTTGAATGCATTGCTTGGCTTGGCCGAGGCGCTGACATGCCGACGACAATCATTGCTGACGTATTTCGGGGAGAATCCTGATCCCTGCGGGCATTGCGATCTTTGTGATAAACCTGCGGAAACATTTGATGCCACAACGCCTGTGCGAATGGCCCTCTCTGCCGCACTGCGCACTGACGAATGGTTCGGGTCGGGGCATTTGATCGACATCCTGATGGGCGCAAAAACGGATAAGATTGCACAGCGCGGTCACGACAGTTTGCCGACCTATGGGGTGGGGAAAGAGTTTGACAAACGCCAATGGCAGGCGATTTTCCGGCAGATGATGGGGCATGATCTGATGCGCCCTGATCGGGATCGCCACGGTGCCCTGCGCATGACAGAACATGCGCGCCCCATCCTGCGTGGCGAGGCACAGATTACGCTGCGCCGTGATACCATTCGCGCGGCCAAGGGCAGCGGCCCAAAGGTGCGCCAACTGGTCAGCGAAGAAGACGCACCTTTGATGTCTGCGCTCAAGGCCAAGCGGCGCTTTCTTGCGGAACAGGCGGGCGGACCTGCCTACATCATCTTTAACGACCGCACATTGATCGAGATGGCCGAAAAACGCCCGCGTAACCTGGATGAAATGGCGGGGATCGGCGGCGTTGGCGCGAAAAAACTGGAAAGCTATGGCGCAGCGTTCCTAGAGGTGATCGCAGGCGAAGTCGCACAGGTCCACCCGATGCGCCGTAAACTGGCAGGACGTGATGAAGGTGCGGTTTACGACCGCTTGCTTGCGGCGCAGACCGATTTGCAGCGTGGTATTGATGGGGCTGGCAAACCGATGTCATGCAGCGCGTCGATGCTTGCCAAAGTGGCACAGCTACGAAACCCCGATCAGGCGGGGCTTTCACGACTGATCGGTGACAAATATGCCGAACGATTTGGCGATGCGTTCCTAGATATCCTGCGTGAAGGTTAACAGGATTGCGTGACGGGGCCGTTGTGCCTAGCTTGATGGGGCTATCGTGACCAAGGGGACCGCAATGTTTGACCGTATCTTATCGCTTTTTTCTGGCTCTGGATTCCATACTGATCTGCCTGCCGCCGATGCGCGCACGGCGCTGGGCGCGTTGATGGTGCGTGCCGCAAAAGCAGACAAGGCGTATTTGTTCGAAGAAGTTGAACAGATCGACCATGTGCTGGCAAAGCTATACGATCTGAACCCTGTCGAAGCGGCCAAAATGCGCGCGCAATGCGAACTACTGGAAGAAGAGATGCCAGACACAGAAGATCTGGCCGGTATCTTGCATGACGCCATCGGCAAAGATGATCGTGAGGCAGCAGTCACTGCACTTTGGTCTGTCGTGTTTGCTGATGGGGTCGAGCACGAAGAAGAAGACGAATTGCTGCACGCGGTCGAGGCGGCGCTTGGCGTGTCACCGGCTGATGCGAAACGCTTGCATGATACCGAAATGGCAAAACGCCCCGTCCAGCGCGGCTAGCGACCGCGCCCTGCAAACCAGACGGATGACGCCCCCGCGGCGCCAATGATAATCAACCCCAGCAACGTCGTCCCGTTCGGCCAGTCTTGAAAAACCAAGACACCTAGAACCGTGGCCACAATCAGCTGGCTATAGATAAGCGGCGCGATCACATTCGCGGGCGTGGTCCTGTTCACCAAAACCAAAATCAGGTTACCCGCCGCAGAACCCATGGCGCTGATGCCAATAAGGATAAGCGCGGTGATCGTTATGTCTGGCAACGGTCCTATCGCGAATGGCGCCAGAACCACCGCGCCAACCACAAGCTGGGACAGCAGCAGAAACCGTGGTCTGTACCCACCAGCAAGCCACCGCGTCGCAACCAGATATGATCCGTGGAAACAGCCTGCTAAAATCGCAAACCCCATGCCCGTTGTCATACCAAAACCAGGCTGCACTACGATCAGAACACCGCTGAAACTGATGGCAAGCAGCCCACTTCTGGCCCAAGTGATCTGCTCTTTCAGCAATACCGCCGATAGAACGTATGCCACGATCGGCCCGACAAAGAAGCCACCGAAAACTGTCGCCATGTCTTCCGTGCGCAATGCGGTCAGGATGCAGGTAATGCCCCCGACAATTAGCAACCCGCGCAAGATGATCCGCCAATCGGTCACATGCACGATGTCGGACCGGACAAGCCCTGCAAACGGTGCCACGACAACGGCCGCCAATGCAAAACGGGACCAGGCCAAGAAAGTTGGATCAAATCCGCCTACGCTCAAATGCTTGGCCGCTGCGTCACCAGACACGATCAAAACCATTGCCAAAACAACCAGCATCACCACGCGCGAAAGAGACATTGGCATTTGACATGATCCTTTGACGGTCAGGTGATATGTTGAACCCTCTGATCCCATGCCCGCAGACCAAAGATAAAGCAAGTCACGCCAATCACACCCGCCAGAACGCCAGTGGTCAGAATTGGCAGCAATACGTCCCATTTGGCTGTTTTAAGCGTGGTGCTGAACCCAAGCGTCAGCGCCAAAAGCCAGCTTGAAATGGAAACACCCGCAACCGTGGACATCATCAAAATCACACGGTTGGGTAGGTCCAGCAATCGCGTGCCGATGTTGGTTCGCAACATCGGCAAAAGCCAGAACGCGAGCACAATGGCATTGGCCGAAAGCAGTGTGACAATAATCAGTTTACACCACAATTTTGGCGAAAATGACGCAACATCAAAACCCGTGCGGATCCACAAAAGGCCCAGTCCCGTCATCCAGATCGCAGTAAATCCTGTGGCTACAATGATATGGATGCGGCGCACTTCTTCGATGTCAGTCGCGCTCAACGGTTGGAAAATGCGGTGCAAGCTGCGCAAATCATAATAGATTGCCGCGCCCATCGCGATGATAACACCCAAAAGATGTGGACCTCGCACCAAATCAAGTATGATGTCTTGTGTTGGTAGCACCGCAAAATCCTTATCGAAAAACGTAAATTCAAAAATGTTGGCCGAACTTCTTCTATGTAATTGCAACCGTAGGGTGGGTTCCAGCGCATAGTGCACGCTTGATTTTTTTTGTGCGGTTTTGTCCTCGTCCCTGAAGGATGTCTCTTTCAGCACGATCTGCCCTTGCCATGCCCCCCATTGAATTGGTCTAACACTCCCAATTCAAAGGAAGCTGACCATGGTTGATATTGCCGCCCGCGTTTGGAACCACAAATGGAAGATCGACCCCATTGTGCGGTCGTTGATCGACACCGATTTTTATAAACTGCTGATGTGCCAGTCTGTGTTTCGCAACAAACCCGACGCGCAGGTGACGTTCAGCCTGATCAACCGATCCAAACATATCAAACTGGCCGAGCTGGTCGATGAGGGCGAGCTGCGCGAACAGTTGGACCACATCCGCTCCCTGTCGCTGTCGCGCGGCGAAAGCACATGGATGCGCGGCAACACGTTCTACGGCAAACGCCAGATGTTCACGCCCGAGTTTATGGACTGGTTCGAAAACCTGCGCCTGCCGCCCTATCACCTTGAAAAGGTCGACGGGCAATATGAACTGACATTCGAAGGGTCTTGGCCCGAAGTCATGCTGTGGGAAATTCCCGCCCTTGCCGTGCTGATGGAACTGCGCGGCCGCGCCGTGCTGGGCAACATGGGCCGGTTCGAGCTTGAGGTGCTCTATGCCCGCGCCAAAACCAAGGTGTGGGAAAAGGTCGAAACCCTGCGCACCCTGCCTGACCTGAAAATCGCCGATTTCGGCACGCGGCGGCGGCACAGCCACTTGTGGCAAGACTGGTGCGTGCAGGCCATGTCAGAAGGGTTGGGCGATAACTTCATCGGCACATCCAACTGCCTGATCGCGAAAAACCGCGACCTGCCTGCGATTGGGACGAACGCCCACGAATTGCCGATGGTCTATGCCGCACTTGCCCCTGATGACGCGGCGCTGGCGCAGTCGCCCTATGACGTGCTGGCCGATTGGCAGGCCGAACACGACGGCAACCTGCGCATCATCCTGCCCGACACATATGGCACCCAAGGCTTCCTTGACCGCGCCCCCGATTGGCTGGCGGGCTGGACGGGTATCCGCGTCGACAGCGGCGACCCCGCGACGGGGGCCGAAACGGCGATCAACTGGTGGAAGGCACGCGGCGAGGACCCGACCAAGAAACTGGTCATCTTCTCCGACGGCCTCGACACCGACAAAATCGTAGAGCTTGAACAGCAATTCAAAGGCCGCGTGCGCGTGTCATTCGGCTGGGGCACGATGCTGACGAATGATTTCAAAGGGCTGACAGAAAACGACGCCCTCGCCCCGTTCAGCCTCGTGTGCAAAGCCATCGCGGCCAACGGAAACCCCACCGTGAAACTCAGCGACAACCCCAACAAAGCGATGGGCCCAGAGTCCGAAATCGCACGGTATAAGCGTGTGTTCGGGGTCGGGGAGCAGGTCGAGGTTGAGGTTGTGGTTTAGCTTGGGATCTTTCTTTCAGCAGAATCAATAAATGCTCTGAGAGATCCATCCAGTTTCTCATTGACAATGTTGGATGCATTGGCGGATGCGAAATTCGCCAACCAAAGTTTTACTTCTGCCTTAATGCTGTTGCTCCACGGCTTGCCAGAATTCTTGAATTGTTTTTCTGTGACTGTGGCCCATTTTCCCTTCTGATTTCCGGGAATTTTAAGCTTCGGGTCGACGCCAAATTCATGCCGGAACGCATCTTGATACACATTTTTGTCGAAGAGATCTTCCATTTCGCTTTCGTCTTTGTGTGAAATTGCACAAAGGTTGACATCAGAGATTTTTATTGACTTCGCGGCAATAGCTTTTTCGCTTGCCTTGATACCCGCGTCGTCATTGTCGAGAAATGCTTGGACCAAACAGGCTGAAGCACTATAAAAAGACGCCTTTTGGCTAAGCGCACTCGCACCCGATAAGTGATCAATAACAACGGTACCTGCTTTTAGGGCATTTCCCAACTTTGTGGAATATTTTGGTATCAACGACGCAAGGGCTATTGCGTCGTCAGTACCTTCAACCAAAAGGACGAGGCTGGCATTTTGGAGATTATCGGCAAATCTTACGCCCAACGTATCTCGAATTTCTGAAATATGGTTTGCGCAACGAGCTTGGCTCCCCTTGACGATCACCGTATTTCTGAGATCGCTTCCGTTCACAAACAGAGGGGAATGGCTTGATAAAACAATTTGGTTTTGCTCGGAGAGTTCTTCAATCACCGATTTAAGCTCGTGGACGGCTGCTGGATGGAGGTGGGATTCTGGCTCCTCGATTGCAATAACGGTACTTAGATGACTTGATGCTTGGTCAGATGCGTGTCTCATCAACGCAAGTGCTACTAAACTCTGAACACCGTCCCCTTTTCTTTCAAGTTTGGTTTCTTGTCCGTCATCAATCAAAATTTCAACATCCCTGCGCAAAGCACGATATCGCGCCTCACGTTGTGGATCTAACCGAACCGAGGCGACGCTTGGTAAGAAGCCAGAAACTGTGCTTTGAATGGCTCTCGCAAGTTCATCATAGATCGGCTGTTGAAGCTCTTCGATTTTGGCCAACGCCGAATTATAATCATCGTTTTCTTCTAGGACGCTTAATTCTCGTTCCACCATCTTTGAGATCACCACCCCTGCTGAGGTTGCAGTTCGGATCGCTGGTATGTAATCAAAACGAATTCGGCTTGACACGAAATCAGCTATTCGAGTCTTCTTCTTATTTAATGTAGCATTTCCTCGCCCTGGTTTCTGAATCGCAATGTCGAAACCGTCCTGTCCAAAGGAGAACTGTAGAGGAAGGGTGCCATTGATATTGCTCTTTACTTCGTTTTTGAAGTCTTCAATTTCAGAGTCAGAAAGTTCAAATTCGAGAACAATATTCGTAGTTTTATTTGCACTGGATTTTGCCTGCTTTCCAATAGGAAAGTCGGTCTTCCAATGATAGCCGTCTCGTGAAAGCCGACTTCGCTTCATTACACCGTTAGTGTTGCCTCGTCTGAGTATTCGCCCATCCTTAGTTTTAACTACTTCGCTTCGCCATGCCGCTAATGCTCTCATTGCCAATGTCAGTGCATGAAGAATGTTTGATTTACCTTCGTTGTTTGCTCCAACCAAAAGTGAGTAATCAGAGAGGGGGATCTTTCGCGCTGTTGTAATTGAACGGTAATTTTCTACCGAAAATGATACTAATTTCATAATGCGTCCAAAATATTGATAAAATACCAGTACCAATGATTGCAGGGCTCTCCGCAGAAAACAAGCTTCACTCCTCCACCTTCCCCCGCAGCTTCTTCACCTCACCACGCACCTTCTTCCCCGCCAACCTGCGCTTGACTGATCCGTAGGTCGGCTTTGTTGCCCGCCTCCGTTTCGGCACATGCGTTGCGGCGACGATCAGTTCGGCGAGGCGTTCGCGGGCGATTTCTCGGTTGCGGGCTTGGCTTCGGGTGTCTTGTACGAACAGCACAATCGCGCCGTCTTTTGTCCATTTTTGACCTGCCAGCCGTTTCAACCGCACCTTTACTGGGGCGGGGATATTGGGGGAGCGTTCGGCCTCGAACCGCAGCTCGACCGCCGTGGACACTTTGTTCACGTTCTGCCCGCCAGGACCTGACGCGCGTGTAAAGCTTTCGGTCAGTTCCCAATCGGCAAGGGTGATTTGGTCGGTGATTTTCATGGGTCTATGCGTCAAATCCGCTGCGTGTTGGTGTCATACGTTTGTCATACGCAAATCATACAGCGGTTTTGGCCCATGAAAAAGGGCCACCCCAATCGCGGGATGGCCCTAATCTGAATTTCGGAGGTGGGGTCGGTTAGGATCGCTCCACCTTGGGTTAACCTGACGAAAGGTTGCTTTAGTTCAGCTTGCCCCAAGTTGTCCCGACTGCCTTCTCCAATACTTCATGACGCATTAGATCACCTCCTTTTCAAATGTTTCGATACACCGATGTTCGCATATATCTGGTGTATGTCAAAACATTTTTGGCCCTATGTAGCGGGGTGTTGCATCCGGTTCACGATCAGGCGGAACGGCACAAGGGCGATCAGCGCGATGGCGATTTTGACGCCCCAATCGGCCACGGCAAGCGACACCCAAAGCGGGACAAGCGGCCCTGTGTTCAGGAACGGAACGGCATCCTGCGCCCACATAACCTGTTCCGCAGCCGGTGCGCTGAACCCGTTGAAAGCAGCAGCAAAAGCGATCGAAAAGAAGATCGCAGTATCCACAGCAGAACTGATCAAAGTAGACGCCAAAGGCGCCTTCCACCAAACGCCACCGCGCAGACGGTCAAAGATCGCGATGTCGAGAAGTTGCGCCACGAGGAATGCGGTGGCTGAACCAATCGCCACGCGCAGAGCAACAGCGGGGCCAAATTCCAGCATAATCTGGCTGCCGATAAGCGAGCAGATGATGCCGACGATGACGCCGACAAACACCACGCGGCGGGCGGGGCCCGTCCCGTAAACGCGGTTCATAATGTCGGTCACAAGAAAGGCGAGCGGATAGGTGAAGGCCCCCCATGTCAGCAATCCATCAAGGATCAGGAATTGCACAAGGATGTTGGAGGCGACCACAACAGTGGCCATGGCGATAACGCCAGGAAGAATACGTGTCATTTTATTACATTTTCCGTTTTTGCAAGGGTGCGGCACTTGGTCCGCAGCCAATCTGCGGACTTGGGCGCACTAGACGGTTCCCCGCTTAGGGTCAATCGTTGATGCGGTATTCTACAATTTGGGTGCGCTGGAAGAAGCGAAAGTTGTCATCAGACACTAGGGTCATTCGCAGCCCGTCCGGGGCAGTCCATATGCTGATCCCTTCCAGATTATCGTGCTGGCCGTTTCTGGTTTCGATAAGCGTTTTTTCGGACCCGCCTGACATGTCAAAACAGCGCACGCGGGTTTGAAAGCCGATACCGGTGAAATGACGTTCCAGCAGGTAGAACCGCCCATCCGGCCCGATGTCTGCCCCCGCCACAAGAAAATCGCCCCGACGAGGGATTTCGAACGCGGTGTCCCATTGCCCATCTTTGAAGCGGTAAACAGGGAAGGGGCGCGTTGCCCGACCAGACCGTTCCGGGATCGTAAAAAGCGTGCCTTCGCCATCAATCGCCAGAGCCTCAAAGCTGCTGTTGGACTGTAGACTTGCATGGTTGGGGTGACGGGAAACGATCGTGCCACGATCTGTTGTGCTTTCAAAGGCAAGGATTTCGTGCCGTCCTTCTGTCGACACGTAGATCATGTCGCCAATCGCCAATCCTTCGCTGTCGGGGCCTTTGCCGTTTGGGCGGGTCAGTGGGCTGATCTTGACGTCAGCTATATCAGTGATTGCGCCGCTTTTATCCCGTATCAGGTTGGCTGTTACGAAAACCGACCGATCGCTGATCGCAACAAGGCTTTGTCCATCGTCTGCTATTTCGATCCCAGATAGACCGCCAAAGCGGTCATCGGAATTGCGCCAAGTAAATTGATCATATGCCGATGGTTCGGCCATCAGTATTTGCCCGCAGCACGCGAGCAGTGAAAAAACCGGCAACAAGCGTTTCATTTAGTTGTTCAACACGCCCAAACATTGCGCTGGCAATCTGGCCATCGTCAGTGGCCCGCGCTTTGGTGCGGGGTTTGGATTTGGGGGTGGCGGATTCAAAATACGATCAACCCAACCCTCTGCATCCTTGCAGCCGTCGCCAGCAGGCGGAGGTGCTTGGTCCGTGCAATTCGGCGCCCCAGCGGGACACTTCAGCCGGACGTGGAAATGGTAGTGATGGCCCCACCAAGGGCGAATTTTATTCAGCCAACTGCGATCGCCTGTCGCGTTCTTGCACATTTCAACCTTAGCGCCCGGAAAGACAAAGATGCGCGCGGTGCGGGGATCAGATGCGGCAGCTTTTAGGACGGCTTCGTGCTGCGGTGTCCAGCTGCTATTGGTATATGCACCCGCCGCACGGCGCATCGAAATCGACGAAAGATTTTCGCGTTCCTCGGCTGACAGGTTCAAACGATCAGGTGGCAGCATCCATATGTCGATGTCCAAACCCGTCTGGTGGCTGGCGTGTCCTGTCAACATTGGGCCGCCGCGTGGCTGGCTCATGTCACCGACATATAGACCGTCCCATCCGGGAAGACGCGCAACCTTGGCCGACAGATCTTTGACGTAATCAACGGTGATCGGCTGGGCCCAGTTGCGGTTGCGTGACAATCGCATGGCCTGCCAAGTTGGACCGCTTTCGGGTAGCTGCACAGCCCCTGCTTGACAGCCGCGCGCATAGCCGCCGAATGACTGGGCGCGTTGGGATGATCCCGTTGAGATGCGCCCGAACAAGTTTTTGGCAACGCGGTCGTCGCCCGCATTTTGCGTGCTAACGCTGGCCTTGGTTGCTGTGGATGATGACTTATCGCCACCGCAGGCTGCAAGGCTGGCGATAAGTGCAAGTGTTAGGCTGATGCGGACCATTCTGCTCTGTCTCCATCTTTGTTGACCCACCGTAGCAAAATCAAACCAATAAGAAAGAGAAAGATCACGGGCACAAATCCGATTTGCGTATTCCCGCTAACGTAGGTGAACAAAGTGATCAACGCCGGAGCCAGAAACGCCGTGGCCTTGCCGGTCAACGCGAATAATCCGAATGCTTCGGTCGGGCGTTGTGGATGAGCGTGACGCACCATCATCGAACGAGATGCAGCATATAGTGCGCCGCCAGCGCCACCGATTGCCGCACCGCAAACATAAAACACGTTGTCTGGTAGCGAAGAACCAACCGCCAGCGGGAATCCGAAGAAGCTTTCGCGCGACATTCCAACGATGATCGTGGAGACGATAATCAACACCCAAACGCACACCCGAATAACAGGTTTCGGTCCATATCGCTGGTCACATAACCCGCCGATCCATGTGGAAATTGCCGCCGCAATCGCCGCGATAATCCCAAAAACACCCAGTTGCATTGTCTGCCAATCCAGCACCAGCGCGGCATAGACACCCCCAAATGCATACAAAGAGTTTAGCGCATCGCGGTACACCATCGACCCGAGCAAAAAGTTGAACAGGCTTTTGCGCACAAAAACGGATTTCAACGTTGCCCACAGTTGGGAAAGCACTGTGCCCATGGCTGGCGTTGCATCCTTTTTCGTTGGCGTATCGCGGACCCATGCAAAAAACGGGATCATAAAGATCGCAAACCAGACTGCGATGAACGGACCGACAGAACGCGTGCCTTCTCGCATTTCGGGGTCAAGCCCGAACAGTGGTGCATTGCCCAATAGCGTGACGCCGTTTTCGTTTTCCGCCAGCAACAAAAGCATGATGAAAAGCGATACAACACCGCCCCAATAACCAAACGCAGCGCCTGATCCTGAAATGCGTCCGACCTCTTCGTCGTTGCCCAGCGACGGCAGGATAGCGTTGACGAAATTGAGCGCGCTTTCAGCGGCAAAGAAGCCCACGTAGAAAATGAAGAGCATCCAGAAAAGGTTGGCTCCGTCTGGCGTTAGCCCCCACAGCATGGATGCGGCGACAACATAGATCACGGAAAAGAATGCGATCCACGGCATTTTGCGCCCTGATGTATCTGCAAATGCGCCAAGGACGGGCGCGGAAAACGCGATGAGCAAGCCCGCAATCGACTGACCAATCCCCCAAATGGATTGGGCCTGCGCATCGGCAGCTGCCTCATCCAATCCAGTGCCAAGATAATACTGCGCGGCCACGGCCGCAAAATAGGGGCCAAAGATGAACGTGAGGCCAAGCGTGTAAAACGGTTGAGTTGCCCAATCAAAGGACATCCAGCCCCAGATACGTTTCTTTTGCGTGATGGCCATGCGCCTGTCCCCTTATTCCCTAGCGGCAATAAGACACTGCAAAACCTGTCGCTGGCAAGCGGTCGTTCGTTGCCGTTACGTTAATTTGAGCTTTGTTCGGGCGGCCATGGGCGTGTTGCATCGGCATCGACCCAGTTTTGCACCCACGCCGGCAGGGGAGGGGATTGTTCGGCAGATCCGATATGGTCAAACAGCCGTTGTGGTTTCACGATGCCATTTTTGTCGGTGACGGCTGATCGATACAGGACTTGGGCGGCACAGGTGTCACCGATCCAGATCGACTGATCGAGGTAGAAAAATTTGTCGTCCCAGCCAACTGCGCGGCTCACCATTTTGAATTTCACAAAAGGACGAATGCGTTTGCGATAGCGCACAGAAACACCTGCCATCGTCAGACCCCATCGTTTTTCCTTGAGCGCGCGCAGCAATCCGACGCGGCGGGCCAGAACGGTGCGCCCTAAATCCAGCACGGTCAGGATACGTCCATTATTCATCTCTAGGAAAATATCGATGTCTTGCGGCCAGCAGCGGTGGTGGGACACATGCGTGCCCAAGACCGGCAGTTCGGGAGAGTTGCGGTGGACAATCATTTCTTTGGCAAGGCGGACAAAGGGAAACATGGCGGGCTCATTTTTTCTTGGAATACCGTCACGTTATATATATTGACGTTAACGTCAACTTGTGACCTCGGGGCAAGCTGTCCCTTGTTCAGATGGTGAACAGGGATTAGGTGATAGGCAACCACGAGAAAGGCCCAAACCCATGCAATCATTGTTCGACATTCTTATGCTGCTTTTGGGCGTTGCCCGCACGTTCATTTTTGCCCATTTCATCATGAGTTGGTTGATCAGTTTTGATGTATTGAATGTGCGCCAACCGCTTGTTGGCCAAATCTGGTATACGTTGCAGCGTATCCTTGAGCCGATTTATGCGCCGATCCGTCGTTTTATGCCAAACTTGGGGGGAATCGACCTTTCCCCGATTGTGGCCCTGCTGGGGATCGAAGTTATCCGCATCGTTCTGATCAACAATATCGGCCTGTTTTACTAGGGTGATTGAATTAACTGAACGCTTGTTCAAAAAATGATTTGACGGATTGCGTATCCCCGCGACAGTATGGTTCGCGGGGGGCTTGCTGTGATGGGCGTGATCCCCTGACGTTGGTTTTTGCCAGCAAAGGGAGGATCAGATCACATGACAGCGCAACAGCTGCACTCAATCCCCGCGTTACTTGCACGCAATGTTGACCAGTTTGGCGACAAGGCGGCATACCGCGAAAAAGAATTCGGCATCTGGCAAAGTTGGACTTGGTCCGAGGCCGCCGCCGAGATTGATGCGCTGGCAGCAGGGCTGTTGACCCTGAACGCAACTGTCGGGGATCACATCGCCATCATTGGTCGTAATCGCCCCGCATTGTATTGGGCGATGGTTGCAGCACAGCGGATCGGCTGTGTGCCAGTCCCGATGTATCAAGATGCCGCCGCTGAAGAGATTGCATACGCGCTTGACCATTGTGGCGCGCGATTTGCGGTTGTGAGCGATCAGGAGCAAGTCGATAAGATTGCGGACGTCCGTGAGGGATTAAGCGTGCTGGAACACGTTGTGTATCTGGATGGACGTGGCCTGCGAAAATATGACCACTCCGCGATGACCAGCTATGCTGATTTGCAGGATGCAGGCCGCAAGGCGAACCTTGGCGCAAAGCTGGATGAGTTGTCGGATGCGCGCACATATGATGATACTTGCGTGATGCTATATACGTCCGGCACAACGGGACGCCCAAAGGGTGTCGTTTTGTCGAACCGCAACGTGATTGAAACCTCCAAAAATTCGTCCGATTTTGACCATTTGCGTGCCGGCGAGGAAGTGTTGGCATATCTGCCGATGGCGTGGGTGGGCGATTTCATCTTTTCCATCGGGCAATCGATGTGGACGGGTTTTTGCGTGAATTGTCCTGAATCCGAGGACACGATGATGACGGACTTGCGCGAAATCGGTCCGACCTATTATTTTGCCCCGCCGCGCGTTTTTGAAACGCAATTGACCCAAGTCATGATCCGCATGGAAGACGCGGGCCGTTTCAAGAAATGGCTGTTCGATCACTTTATGGGTGTTGCGCGGCGTGTTGGCCCTGCGATGCTGGATGGCAAATCTGTGGGTGGGCTGGACAAGCTGCGCTATGCGCTGGGCAATCTGTTTGTTTACGGGCCGTTGAAGAACACATTGGGCCTAAGTCGCGTGCGGGTTGGATATACAGCGGGTGAAGCGATTGGGCCTGAGATTTTCGATTTCTACCGCTCGCTTGGGATCAATCTGAAACAGCTATATGGCCAGACAGAAGCGACGGTGTTCATCACCCAGCAACCAGATGGTGAGGTGCGGTCTGATACTGTTGGCGTGCCAAGCCCGGGTGTGGAGCTAAAGATCGCTGACAATGGAGAGGTTTTCTACCGCTCACCCGGCACGTTTGTTGAATACTACAACAATGCGGATAGCACGGCATCCACCAAGGACGCTGAGGGTTGGGTTGCGACGGGCGACGCGGGTTTCATTGAAGAAGGGTCGGGGCATCTGCGCATTATCGACCGTGCAAAAGACGTGGGCAAAATGGCAGATGGGTCATTGTTCGCGCCCAAATACGTTGAGAACAAGTTGAAGTTCTATCCCAATATCCTAGAGGCGGTGGTGTTCGGTGCGGGGCGTGATCGTTGTACCGCCTTTATCAATATTGACCTAACGGCGGTGGGCAATTGGGCCGAGCGTAACAACATCGCCTATTCATCCTATCAAGAATTGTCGCAGCATCCGCAGGTGCTGGATCAAATCCAAGCGCATGTCGCAGAGGTGAATGCATCGGTTGCGAATGATCCGATGTTGGCGGGGTGCCAGATCCATCGGTTCCTTGTGTTGCACAAGGAGTTGGATGCAGATGATGGTGAAATGACCCGCACACGTAAGGTCCGTCGTGCTGTGATTGCAGATAAGTTCAGCGATTTGATCGCTGCACTGAATGGAGATGCGGGCGAGATTTATACCGAGACAGAGGTGACCTATGAAGATGGTCGCAAGGGGAAGATTACCGCGACGCTTGATTTACGTGATGCGCCCGTGACGCCCGTGAAGGTGGCGGCATGACGGGTCGCCGCGCGTGCAAGCACGACGCCCCGCCCGCCAACCCGTCTGCCGTGGAGAGTTTTGATGAAAGATAGTTATGTCACCGCGGATGGCCGCACCATTGGCGGCACGCTGATGGATATGCGCGGCATTACCCTGCGATTTGGCGGTGTCGAGGCGATCAAAAACATCAGCTTTGACATTCGCGAGGGTGAAATTCGCGCCATTATCGGCCCTAACGGTGCGGGTAAGTCATCTATGCTGAACGTGATTTCGGGTTTCTATCATCCACAAGAGGGCGAGGTCTGGTTTCGTGGCGCCAAGCGCCCGACAATGAAGCCCTATGAAGTTGCCCGACAAGGCATTGCCCGCACATTCCAGAACATCGCATTGTTTGAAGGCATGTCTGTTTTGGACAATGTCATGTGTGGTCGGCTGACCCAGATGAAGACCGGTATGCTTAGCCAAGCGATATGGCGTGGGGCCGCGCAACGTGAAGAAGTTGAAAACCGCGAAGCAGTTGAACGGATCATTGATTTTCTGGAAATTCAGGCGATCCGTAAGACGCCGGTTGGGCGCCTGCCTTATGGGTTGAAGAAACGTGTTGAATTGGCGCGCGCCCTGGCCGCAGAGCCGAAGCTGTTGCTGCTTGATGAGCCGATGGCAGGCATGAACGTCGAGGAAAAAGAGGACATGAGCCGCTTTATCCTGGACGTAAATGACGAGTTTGGGACGACGATTGCCCTGATCGAGCATGATATGGGCGTTGTGATGGATTTATCTGACCGCGTTGTTGTCATGGATTATGGCCGCAAGATTGGTGATGGCACCCCAGACGAGGTGCGCGGCAATCAAGAGGTGATTGATGCCTATCTGGGGGTCGCCCATGACTAAGGGAGAATACAATGTCCGCTGATTTTCTATACGGGATTGAAGTTGTCCTGAACGGGCTGATGGCGGGTGTATTATACGCGCTGGTCGCACTGGGGTTTGTGCTGATCTTTAAGGCATCGGGAATTTTTAACTATGCCCAAGGTGTGATGGCCTTGTTCGCGGCGTTGACACTGGTGGGGATTATGGAAGGGCAAGTGCCGTTCGCCCATATGATCAACGCGATCTTTGGCACCGAGGTGCACCATTTCGGGTGGCATGTGCCCGCGTTGTTGGCGATTGTTCTGACGCTGGGTGTGATGGTGATGTTTGCATGGGCCGTGCAAAAATTCATCTTTAAGCATCTGGTCGGGCAAGAGCCGATAATCTTGTTCATGGCGACAATCGGGCTTGCTTATTTCCTGGAAGGGATCGGCGATCTGATGTGGGGCTCTGATATCAAAACGTTGGATGTTGGCCTGCCGCAAGGAGGCTCTCGCTGGGTCGAAGATTTAACAGTCGGCCTTGGCGGCGACGATTTTTACGGCTTCTTTATCGACAAGCTGGATATGGTGGCCACTGTGGTTGCAGCCGTTTTGGTGTTGGGGCTGATTGCATTTGCCCAATATTCAAAACAAGGCCGCGCGATGAGAGCCGTTGCAGACGACCACCAAGCTGCATTGTCGGTTGGCATTTCGCTGAACTTTATCTGGGTTCTGGTGTGGTCATTGGCCGGGCTTGTGGCCTTGGTCGCGGGTGTCATGTGGGGCGCGAAATCGGGGGTTCAGTTTTCACTGTCGTTGATTGCCCTGAAAGCTTTGCCAGTTTTGATGCTGGGTGGTTTTACATCTATTCCAGGCGCCATTGTTGGTGGCCTGATTATCGGGGTCGGAGAGAAGCTGTTCGAATATACGATTGGCGGCATGATGGGTGGCGCCACTGAGAATTGGTTTGCCTATGTGCTTGCTTTGATTTTCCTCGTGTTTCGACCGCAAGGCTTGTTCGGGGAGAAGATCATTGAACGGGTTTAAGAGATTTGATGCCTCCGGCGGAGGTATTTTAGGCAAGCAGAAGGGGATGGCACATGTTTTATCGTGAGGCCGGTGATTTTAAGACCTCTTATGAGGCGGACAATCAAACCTTTCCGATTGCGTTTGATCGCTGGCGGTATTGGGCCGTATTGGCCGTTGCCTATCTGGTGATCCCGTTCATCATCAACGACTATTGGGCGAGTGCGATTTTCGTGCCGTTTCTGATATACGCGATTGCGGCGATCGGGTTGAATATTCTGACAGGGTATTGTGGACAGGTGTCATTGGGCACGGGCGGATTTATGGCTGTGGGAGCCTATGCCTGTTATAAATTGATGACCGCCTTTCCTGACGTGAGCATCGTGATCCATGTATTGCTAGCGGGTGGTATTACGGCTGTTGTTGGCGCTGCGTTCGGGCTTCCGTCGTTGCGGATTAAAGGGTTTTATTTGGCTGTTGCCACGCTTGCCGCGCAGTTTTTTTTGGTTTGGTTGTTCAATAAGGTGGCGTGGTTTTACAACTATTCCGCCTCGGGTCAGATCAACGCGCCAGAGCGGACGGTATTCGGAGTTGCTGTGACGGGGCCGAATACGGATGCTTGGGCAAAGTATATGATTTGCCTCGTGTTTGTGACGTTTTGCGCGATCATTGCCCGTAACCTGACCCGTGGCACTGTTGGGCGCAGATGGATGGCGATCCGCGATATGGATATTGCGGCCGAGATTATCGGGGTGAACCCGCTGCGTGCCAAGATGAGTGCATTTGCGGTGTCGTCATTTTTTATCGGGATCGCGGGCGCGTTGTTCTTTGCCGTGTACCTAGGCGCGGTTGAGGCGGGGGACAGTTTCGGAATTCAAAAATCGTTCCTTGTCCTATTTATGGTCATTATTGGCGGTCTTGGGAGCATTTTCGGAGCCTTTGCAGGAGCGGCGTTTCTTGTGGTCCTGCCGGTGTTCTTGAAGATTGTGGGTGCTGACATGCTAGGATGGCCGACTGATATGGTCGCACATCTGCAATTGGTCATCATCGGCGCACTGATCATGTTCTTCTTGATCAAGGAACCACACGGACTGGCGCAGCTATGGCGTGTCGCCAAAGAGAAACTAAGACTTTGGCCGTTTCCATATTAACGGACCAGACCACTGATCGGGGCGAACCCCGGCATACGACCAACATTCGGAAAACCAAGGGAGGAAACCCGATGACTATGAAAACTTTTGCAGCTGCAGCCCTCGCAGGGCTACTTGCATCCGGACCGGCGCTGGCCGATCTGGTTATTCCAGACCTAAGCTATCGCACAGGTCCTTATGCCGCTGGGGGTACGCCGTTCTCGGATGGCTATCAGGACTATTTCAATATGTTGAACGCCCGTGATGGCGGTATCGGTGGCGAGAGCATTCGCATTGTTGAATGTGAGACAGGCTTTAACGCTGAAAAGGGAGTTGAGTGTTACGAGAACACCAAAGGCGAAGGCGCCCTAGTTTATCAACCAATGTCGACAGCGATCACCTATCAATTGATTCCAAAAGCGACGGCCGATGGCATTCCACTCCACTCGATGGGTTATGGTCGAACATCCGTTTCGAACGGCGAGGTATTTCGCTACATCTTTAACTATCCAGTAAACTATTGGGATGGTGCGAGTATTGCCGTAAACTATCTGCTGGATGAAAATGGCGGATCACTTGAGGGCAAAAGCATCTCTTTGGTTCACCACAACTCTGCTTATGGCAAGGAACCAATCCGGACATTGGAAGCCCTCTCCGAGATCCATGGATTTGACTTCAAAACTCTTGCCGTTGATCATCCTGGTCAGGAACAAAAATCACAGTGGCTTCAGATCCGTCGTGAACGTCCGGACTATGTCTTGATGTGGGGCTGGGGCGTCATGAACCAAGTGGCAATCCAAGAGGCTGCAAACATCGGCTTCCCAATGGAAAACTTTATTGGTGTTTGGTGGTCAGGCGCTGAAATTGACGTACTGCCTGTAGGCGCCGGGGCGAATGGCTACAAAGCGCTCAACTTTAGCCCTGTGTCTGACTATCCCGTGTTTGCAGACATCAAATCCCAGGTGCATGATGCAGGCAATGCAGCAGGCGATGGTAGCAACTTAGGCAATGTTGTTTATACGCGCGGTGTGCTTGCCGCGATGTTGGCGTCTGAGGCAATCGCAAACGCGCAATCGATTCACGGGGTAAGTGACATTTCACCGGCAATGATGCGGGATGGCATGGAATCTCTTGAGATAACGAATGAACGCATGACGGAGCTGGGTGTTCCCGGCATCGTACCTGAGTTTTCAGTTTCTTGTGAGGATCACGGCGGCGCTGGGCAGGCTATTGTTCAGCAATGGGATGCTTCTGCTCAAACGTGGTCTGCATTGACTGGCTTTATCGCCTCAGATTCTGATGTGATCGACCCGCTGATCGCAGAAGACAGTGCTGCCTTTGCTGCTGAAAGCGGCATCGAAGCTGGCTGCATGTAAGCCGCTTTTATCGCGGGCGGCCCTCCCTGTGGCCGCCCGTTGATTTTTGAGTATTTGGAAAAAAGCGAGGACCGGTTTTGTTGGACGATGCAAACGCAGAGACCCTTTTGGAGGTCAACAATATCGAAGTGATTTATAATCACGTGATCCTTGTGTTGAAGGGTGTTTCGCTGACCGTGCCCAAGGGCGGTATCACTGCCCTTTTGGGTGGTAACGGTGCTGGTAAGACGACAACCCTCAAGGCGATTTCGAACCTGCTACATTCCGAACGCGGGGAGGTGACCAAAGGGTCGATCCATTACCGCGGCGAACGTGTGCAGGACCAATCCCCATCCGATCTGGTGAAAAAGGGTGTTATTCAGGTCATGGAGGGCCGACACTGTTTTGAGCATTTGACGGTCGAAGAAAATCTTTTGACCGGTGCTTATACCCGCACACAAGGGGCGGCGGCAATCGCGGCCGATCTTGAGATGGTCTATAACTATTTCCCACGTTTGCGCGAACGTCGCAAAAGCCAAGCGGGTTACACTTCGGGTGGTGAACAGCAGATGTGCGCGATTGGCCGTGCGTTGATGTCACGCCCCGAGACAATTTTGCTGGACGAGCCATCAATGGGATTGGCCCCGCAGTTGGTCGAAGAAATCTTTGGCATCGTTAAGGATCTGAATGAGCGTGAAGGCGTGTCATTCCTTTTGGCTGAACAAAATACCAATGTTGCACTGCGGTTTGCCCATCATGGATATATCCTTGAAAGCGGCCGTGTGGTGATGGAAGGCCCTGCCGCTGAGCTACGCGAAAACCCCGACGTAAAGGAATTTTATCTGGGCGTATCGGACGAGGGCCGCAAATCATTTCGTGATGTGCGCAGTTACCGTCGCCGCAAACGTTGGCTGGCTTAAACCCTGAAATAATAGACCGCGCCAAATCCGCTATTGGATAACCGGCCCCATCGGGCCTAGTCTTTTGGTGTCTGGCGCATTTGCCTGACTGGAGAGACTGATGCCCAATTTTGACGAACTTGAAACGCGTGATCCCACGACCCGTGATGCCGAGCAGCTGGCAGAGTTGAATGCCTTGCTGGATGCGCCGCTTGCATCGATGTCCGATCTGGCTGGATTGCCGGTGCTGCGTAAGGCTGATCTAAGTGCCGCGCAAAAGGCGCAGCCACCGTTTGGGGGATTGATCGTTAAGAATGCGAGCCACGTTTTTCAGTCCCCTGGTCCGATTTACGAGCCAGGTGGTAACAGCCACGACTGGTGGCGGTTCGGTCGTTTCTTGACCGCGTGTGGTATCGGGCAAGATGATATTGTCCACAACTGTTTTGGCTATCACTTGACCCCAGCGGGTACCATGTTTGAGAATGGTGCGCGCGCTGTTGGCGCGACTGTTCTGCCAGCAGGCACCGGGCAGACAGAATTGCAGGTGCGGGCAGCCCATGACATCGGCACGACCGCTTATGCGGGCACGCCAGATTACTTAAAAGTCATCTTAGAGAAATCCGACGAGATGGGATTGCCTTTGAAAATCACCAAGGCCGCGGTGTCGGGTGGGGCATTGTTCCCGCAATTGCGCCAGTATTATGCGGACCGTGGCATTGCTTGTTTGCAATGCTATGCGACGGCCGATCTGGGCCAAATTGCGTACGAAACAGCCGAAGGGCAGGGCATGATCGTCGACGAAGGCGTGATCGTCGAAATTGTAACGCCTGGCACGGGTAATCCTGTTCCCGAGGGTGAAGTTGGTGAAGTTGTGGTGACATCTCTTAACCCCGATTACCCGTTGGTCCGGTTTGCCACTGGTGATTTAAGTGCTGAGATGGCCGGACAGTCCCCATGCGGGCGTACCAATATGCGCATCAAGGGTTGGATGGGCCGTGCCGACCAAACAGCCAAAATCAAAGGCATGTTTGTGCGCCCCGAACAAGTTGCTGATCTGGTTGCCAAGTTGGCCGACGTGGACCGTGCCCGCGTTGTGGTTGACCGCGATGGCGATGCGGATCGAATGACCGTGATGGTTGAAGGATCTGATTTGAACGAGGCGACCATCGGGGCCGCTGTTCAGGACATTTTGAAATTACGCGCCACGATTGCATGTTGTGAAGCAGGAAGTATTCCCCGTGACGGCATCGTGATCGAGGATCAACGTCAGTACGATACCTAGCTTTACGACAGTTGAATTGGAGATATCTATGCGTCGACTGATAATGACAACCATTGCTGCTTTGGCAGCGTTTCCTGCAGTTGCCGACGATGCGGCATTACTGATCGGGAACGACCGGTACGAAAATTTTGACCGATTGCGCGGGGCTGTTTCCGTTGTGAACACAGCGCGCGCATTTTCCCAAGCTGGCTATGCGGTTGAGGCATTCGCAAACAAATCACTTGCTGAGCTCTATGACGGGCTTGTGCGGTTCGAAAGTGAAAGTAGGGCGGCAGATCGAATTGTTGTGGCTTTGTCGGGGCGGTTCGTCACGGACGGACAGCGTACATGGCTGGTAACACCAGATGCAGAAATCAACACTATTTTTGACGCGGATCAATCAGGCGTTTCAGTTGAGGCAGCTATGCGCGTTCTGTCATATGCGCCGGGACAAGCGGTTTTGGTTTTGGGATATGATGCAGACGCGCTTGATCGTATTGCCCCATTCATGCGTGAAGGCATTGGCGCGCTAGATATTCCGCAAGGCGTTACTGTTATGACAGGTGAACCGCGTGATGTTGCATCCGAAATTGCCAATGTCATTCTCAAGGAAGGCGAAAATATCGTCGCCAGCGCTCGTACAAATGATGACATTTCTTTGCGTGGGTTTCGTCCGCGCGCATTGGTGATGCAGCAAGCAGCAGGCGGCAATGATGATGTCGAGCCGCGTCCGTATATTGTTGATACCGCCAGAGAGAATGCGTTTTGGGCGAATGTGCGTGCCCGTGATACTGCCGCGGCCTACGAATCATATTTGCAAGCCTATCCGAACGGGCGATTTGCAGAGGTTGCCCGGGCCACCATTCTTGAAATTAGGTCTGAACCAGATCGCGCCGCCCGCCTACGAGAGGAGGCCTTGAATCTCAGCTTGGATCAGCGTCGGTCAGTGCAGCGCAATCTGACATTGTTAGAATACGATACGCGCGGCATCGACGGAATTTTCGGGCCTGGCACGCGTGCCGCGATTGCGGATTGGCAAGGTGACAACGGGTTCAATCCATCATCTTATTTGACGCAAGATTTCATTGACCGTATCGCGGCAGAAGCCCGCCGTCGCGCCGCAGAGTTGGAACAGTTGGCCGCCGAGGCGCTTGCGCAGCAACAACGCGAAGACCGCGCGTTTTGGGATGATACCGGGCGCGGTGGAACTGAGCAGGGGCTTCGGGCCTATCTGGATCGATACCCAGATGGATTGTTTGCCGCACAGGCCCAAGATCGATTGGACCAGATTCTTGCGGACAAGCAAGATCAAGCTAGCCGGCAGGAAACCAATGCATGGAACAACGCAAGAGAACGCAACACTATCCCAGCGTACCGTCGATACCTGCGCAATTATCCAGACGGGACATTTGCAGAAGAAGCTGAAAACCGGATCGCTCGTTTAGGACGCGAAGCAAGCGATGCGCCCGCGCGTGATCGTGCCATTGCGATTGAAAATGCATTGAACCTGAACAATCTGACTCGCGGGCTTGTGCTGGGGCGTTTGCGCCAGCTTGGGTTCGATGCTGGTCGTAACGTCGGTCAATTTGACAACCAGACCCGACGTGCGATCCGCCAGTTTCAGAAAAGCCGGAACCTTGACGTGACAGGGTATCTTAATCAGCAGGCCATCGTCTTGCTTTTGACGAACGGCAACAACTGATCCCGCCAGCTTGAAGTTTCAATTTGCCAAAAAGACCAGCCCGCGATGAAAACGGGCTGGTCTTTATTTTACCGGGCTGGAACGTAGCGTTCCAACAATAGGCGAACAAATCCTTGGGCATCTTCGCCAACCTGTTTCAGGCCAATGACGTAAGTGCCCGGCTGCACGCGCGCGGTTAGCAGGCTGTTTAGGCTGTCACCGGCATCGTCGTTCAAGCCAAGCCGTCGCCCCAGATCATCATAGATAACAAGCCATGGGTCGCCGTCGTCGCCCGCCGCAATCGCCTCTACCAACATCATGCCTGTTTCTGGGATCTCGATTGTGAACCAGCTTGCGATATTATCAACGCGCACATCATGACGCATCCGTGTGTCCAGTTTGCCAAGTTCGGTGAAGGGAATGGACCCGTCCAAAGGGGGGGCTGCTTCGCCTAGATCAAACAGTTCGGCCAGTGCTGCCTCAGCGTCATAGACATTGATCGTCACATCAATCGGGATTGCTGTGTTGTTGATGGCGCCAACGCTAAGGCAGTAGTCGCCTGCTGGTAGCGGCTCGGCCTGTTCGATCTTGGAATTCAGGCCGTTGTGATCGTCGTTTGATGCGATTTCGACCTCGGATGCGTCAAACAACGCAATGGTTGGGTCGGCGTCATCGTTATTGGCTGTGATGGTCAATGGTGTGGGCGTGTCTAAGGTGAATGACCAAAACCCTGTTTCATCCACGGCGGCCGATTGAGTGGCATTGATGGCTCCAAATGGCCGTGCATCTGCGCAGCTTCCACTTGCGGCGTTCGTTGCTGCATCGCTATCTGCTTCGCCTGGCGTTAGGGCTTCGTGATCGGTGCGGCCAACCCGCATAAATGCGCTCATTGGGCTGTTTTCGTAGCTTTTCATAGACACGCAATAAGTGCCCTGTCCGAGGTCAAGTTCGGCGCGGGCCGCCCCGCCGCCGCCAGAATCATCATCTGATGCGATGATTGCGCCGGTACTATCAAAAATTTCAATCAGTGGATCACCCGCACCGCGCCCCGCCGCCTCGACACGAACAGAAGTGGAATCAGATAAGGTGAACAGCCCGACAAAGGGGGTTTCGCCCAAAACCAACGCGAGCTGTTCGCGGTGGGTATCGGCGGTTGCAATGTCGGATGCAGTTTCGGTTCCGCCGATCCATTGGCCGCCTGTGCCGGCGCCGCCGCAAATGTCCTGGCCGTATGCAGCTGACCCCAAAAGGAGTGCAGCGGTTGTGATCATTGGCAGTTTCATGGCGTCGCTCCGGTAATGAGAATTGCCATCAGCCTAACCGCCAATAGGCTCATCTGACCAGTGCATGCCAATAAAAAAAGGCCGCGCCCATTTGGGTGCGACCTTTTTTAAGCTTTGCTTTGCAGCGGTTTAGCCCTGACGAGCTTTAAACCGGCGCTGCGTCTTGTTGATCACATAGACGCGGCCCTTACGGCGCACGACGCGGCAATCGCGGTGACGCTGCTTGAGCGAGCGGAGGGAGTTACGAACTTTCATAGGTTCATTCCTTCATTGTCGCGGCGCGGCGATTGCGCCTTAGGTTGCAGTTTTCGGTGCAAGAAAGCACCGCCGAATTCATGGTGGACGATACTGGGATCGAACCAGTGACCCCTTCGATGTCAACGAAGTGCTCTACCGCTGAGCTAATCATCCAATGTCCGACTTGGTTAAACAAGCGTCCCATAACGAAATAGGACGCGGGTCGTAACCGCGTCAGTCGTGCGGTCTATAAAAGGAGTCGGACGGGGGATCAAGGGCTTTTGATAATTAGATAAACTACGCTATCGTATGGATCAAAGGAGCCGCAATGTCCCATCCTGCATACGATCTTGCACGGCCAGATGCACGCACAACCAGCGTCATATTTGCATCCCCGCATAGTGGTCGGGACTATACTGATGCTTTCCTCAAACAATCGCAGCTTGATGCCATTGAAATCCGGTCATCCGAGGATGCTTTCGTCGATTTGCTTTATGCAAATGCGCCAGACCACGGTGCGCCATTTTTGACCGCCCGTGCACCCCGCGCGTATCTGGACCTGAACAGGGGCGTGGATGAAATGGATGCCGCACTGATCGCTGGTGTCCGGCGCGTGTCACAAAACCCGCGTGTCGCAAGCGGGTTGGGTGTTGTTCCGCGGGTCGTGGCGAATGGATTGTCGATTTACCGGGGCAAGCTGACGTTGGAGGAGGCGCATAACCGCATCGCGACCTGCTGGCGCCCATACCACGATACGCTGCAAACCTTGATCGACGAAAGCCATGCCCAGTTTGGCGAAGCGATATTGATCGACTGTCATTCAATGCCTCACGCCGCGATGGACAACATTAGTCCACCAGGGATCGGCAGGCCCGATGTCGTCTTGGGTGATCGGTTCGGCGCTGCCGCAAGCGCGAATGTGGTAGAGCAAGTCGAAGCGGCATTTGCATCAGCGGGCTTCCGTGTCGCGCGGAATATGCCTTTTGCTGGTGCGTTTATTGCACAGCAATATGGGCGACCATCCCGTCGCCAACATGCGGTACAAATCGAAATTGATCGTGCGCTTTACATGGACGAAACGACACTCGCGTTGACTGACGGATATGAAGATTTGCGCGGGACACTGGCAGGTGTAATTGCAGAAATCACTGATATTGGGCGCGACACGCGGGCATCAGTTGCAGCTGAGTAGGATGGGTTTTAACCCATCATTCTATCCCTTCAGCTGACCGGCAAAGAAATCGTCAGGGCTATCAATTTCGACCAGTCTACGCCTATCAATCCACCAAAAACGATTGCCCACGTTGCGCACAAACTGACGATCATGGCTGACCAAAAGACATGCGGCATCGTGTTGGGTCAGTTCATCTTCCAGCGCCTCTTGGCCTTCGATGTCCAGATGGTTGGTTGGCTCGTCCAGTAAATAGAAATTCGGGTTCTCAAGTCGAAGCACCAACATGGCGAGACGCGCCTTTTGTCCGCCCGAAAGCTTTGCCAATGGGCCATCTTGCATCAGAATGGAGATGCCCGCACCGGCCAAAAGACCGCGTGCGCGTTGGTCGCCTATGTCAAACCGCCCCGCAATCGTTTGCATGGGTGTATCGTCCGCATTTAGCTGACTAAGGTGTTGATCAGAATATCCTAGTGCCACAGATGGAGCGGCACGCACGGGGCTTTCCAGCCCGGTGAGTGCGCGATGTACCATCTGCATCAGCTGGGTCTTTCCGGTTCCGTTAGCCCCAAGCAGGATAATGCGATCACCGGGCGTGATCCATTTCTTGCCTGTTGAATAAAGTGGACGCCCGTCAGGAGTTTGCACCTGCACATCCTCGAAAGTCACCAAAGCTTTTGCATGGGTGCCTGCGTTGCCCAGCTTGATATCACCGGCGCCAGATTCCTGATGCACAGGTTTTGCTGCGGCTTCGATTCTGGCGGCGCGTTCGGTCAGTTGTTTTGTCTTGTTCACCAGTAAATCGGAGCCTGAATTGATCCCGATATTCTTGAGTTTGGCAGCTTGCTTACGCAACTGGCTGGCCTTGTTCAGGTCGTTTGCAAAACGGCGGGCATCTGCGGCGTCTGCCTCGTCCAGCGCATTCCTTGCGCCCGAAAAAGACAGTGCATAGTCTCGGCTGGCTTGCGCACGCAAAAACAAGGTGCGGGTGCAAACCGCGTCCAAGAATGCACGATCGTGGCTTGTCAAAATGACGGCAACGTCGCGAGGCAGCCCCCGCAACCATGTTTCCAGAAGGCCAATCCGGTGCAAATCCAAATGGTTAGTCGGCTCATCCAGCAAAAGAATATCTGGTTCGGTAATCCATGCCGCCGCTAGCATTGCTGTGCGCTGCCACCCGCCGGATAGTTCTTCCAAGACTGTGTGCTGCAATTCATACGGCACATCGAGATCGTCCAGCACAACATCCACGCGCCAGCTTTCGTAATCAGCTTGATCGGGGGGCAAGGCGGCCCGCACCAATTCGAATAGAGTCTGGTTTAATTGATCGCTTGGAACATATTGCGCGACATAGCCGACACGCAGATTGCGCGCGCGCGTAATGTCGCCCGCTGTCGGCTCTGCCAGACCCGCAATACAATTAAGGAGCGTTGTTTTGCCCCGCCCATTTGCCGCAACAAGACCCAGTCGATCACCTTTGTTGATGGTCAACAACAGGTCGGAAAACAGCGTATCACCAAGTGTGACAGCAAGGTCTTGAAGGGTAAGAAGGCTCATTTTGTTCGTCCTGTGGTGATTTGCAGAGCCTAGAAAAAGAGTAGCGGGGGTGGGCAAGATGGGTCAAGACCCATCCTACGCAGCTGCGTATGGCACAGATTGGTCGCAAACACGCAAAGGTGGCGGCATGCAACACGTAGCCCCTAGCGCAGCGACCGCCCTTTGATAATCGCATCTGTGCCGAATTTTTCCCGAATTTTATCGGCGGCTTCTTCGGCTTTGGCGCGCTTACCAGCATCAGGGTCAAGCAGGTCCGTTGTCTTGTCCGCATCTGCGGCAGCTGTCAGCTGGCTTATCCCCACACCCAGCAAACGGTAGGGGCCCAGATCGCCAGCTTGGTCAAACAAGCCGCGTGCGGTGCGGTAAATCGTGTCGGCCAGTTGGGTCGGCGTATGAAGCGACAATCGCCGCGTGATCGACTTGTGCTTGGATGTCTTGAGCTTGAGGGTCACAACCCTGCCTGCGATCTCCTTGGCCTTGGCGCGTGCGCTGACTTTTTCAGCCATACGCCAAATGTGGCCGTCCAGAATGTCGGGATCGTTGGTGTCGTCATGAAACGTCGTTTCGTTCGAGATCCCCTTTACGGGGGTATGCGCCGAAATGCGGCGGCCATCTTCGCCCCGCGCAAGACTGTAAAGCCGCTCCCCCATGTCACCGAACCGGTCATGCAGGTCACGCCTGTCCCACCGCAGCAGGTCGTCAAACGTACGGATGCCAGCCTTGTTCAAGTTGTCTTGGGCAACAGGGCCAATCCCCCAGATCAGCCGCACGGGTTTGGGGCGAAGAAAGGCAGTGGTTTCTGCGGCCCCGATCACCGAAAACCCACGCGGTTTGTCCAGATCAGATGCGACCTTGGCCAGAAATTTGTTGTGGGACAATCCGATAGACCCCGTCAAACCCACCTCGTCTTTCATGCGCTTGATCAATCGCGCCAGCATAACAGCGGGTGGCGCACCATGAAGCCGAGCCGTGCCCGAAAGATCCATAAACGCCTCATCAAGCGAAAGCGGCTCTACAACAGGTGTCAGGTCATCCATCATCGCGCGAATGGCGCGGGATGCCTCCACGTATGCATCCATCCTTGGCTTGACGATCACGGCCTCTGGACACAGTTTCAGTGCCTGAAACATTGGCATCGCGGATTTCACACCTTTGATCCGCGCAACATAGCAAGCAGTAGACACCACTCCGCGCCGTCCGCCGCCAATGATCACAGGCTTGCCGGCGAGCTCGGGGTTGTCGCGCTTTTCAACGCTGGCATAAAATGCATCGCAATCCATGTGGGCGATCGTAAGATCAAACAGTTCGGGATGCGCAATCTTGCGCGGACTGCGACAAGCAGGGCAGCGCGTGCCTGTGTCATAGGAGGTAATGCAATCGCGACAAAGAATGGGCATGTGGTCAAGATAAGGGGCGCGGCTGTCGCCCACAACGGCTAAGGTCAGGCTATGGACGATGATTTTCTGGGCGCGCATGCTGCCGTATTTGTAGGCGACGAATTACTTGTGATTTTGCGGGATGATAGCCCCTCAATTCCAAGCCCGAATTGCTGGGATTTTCCTGGCGGGACCCGAGATGATGCAGAAACGCCGATTGAGACATTGATCCGTGAAGTGCGCGAGGAAGTTGGCCTTGTGATATCCGAGCAGAACATCTGTCATGCCGTGCGTTATCAATCGCGCAATCAGCCAGATCGTATAAACTGGTTTTTTGTCGTACAGTTGGATTGGTCTGTTCGCGATCAAATCGTGTTGGGTGACGAAGGTCAGGGGTGGGCGTTAATGCCGCCCGATGAGTATCTGAAAAGACCCAATGTTGTTCCGTCTTTTCCGCCACAGCTGATTGCTTGGCTGGGTCAACAACAGGCTTGATCCGTCGTATGCAACGGTATATGTTTCCGATAGGAAACGCATCAACCGGGAGAGTCGGTTAGATCCGCGCCGAAGGAGCAACCGCCCCGGTCACTCTCAGGCAAATGGACCGGTTGACGTGCAATACACCGAAGAGAGACCTTAAATGGTCCACCGAAGGAGCAAGCCCAAATCGGGTGAATCTCTCAGGTTCAAAGACGGTGGGGGCGACGGGTGCGGATGCGCCCCAATGGTAGGAGAATACCATGCCCCACGTCGCTGTAATCGGAGCCGGAATAACCGGTGTTACCACTGCCTATGCACTGCACACCCGCGGATTTGACGTGACGGTTTATGACCGTCAGCGTTACGCTGGAATGGAAACCAGTTTTGCCAATGGCGGTCAGTTGTCTGCGTCAAACGCGGAAACCTGGAACCAATGGTCCACGGTCCTAAAGGGCATCAAGTGGATGATGCAGGGTGATGCGCCCTTGTCCGTGAATCCGCGTCCCGGATGGCATAAGATCAGCTGGATGGCAGAGTTTCTGGCGAATATTCCACGGTATAAGCGCAACACAGTTACCACTGCGGGTTTGGCGGTTGCGGCACGTGCCGGACTTGCGGAAATGGCCGACCGGTCTGGCGTGGATTTTGATTTTAGCCCCGCTGGCATCTTGCATTTTTACAAAACCGAAGCGGATTTCAAACATGCCCGCATGATTGATAAACTGCTGGCGGAAGGCGGCGTGCATCGCCAGGAATTGACTGCCGACGAAGTGCTGGCAAAAGAACCCACACTGCGCGGTGACATCATTGGCGGTTTCTGGACCCAAAGTGATAGCACTGGCGACATTCACAAGTTTACGCATGGGCTTGCAAAATGGTTGATGAAACAAGGTGTGACCTTCCGTCTTGGGCAGCCCGTGACCGATCTGCAAAAAACAAATGACGGTGTCACGGTCGTGACAAACGACGAGGTACGCTTTGACGCGGTGGTGGTGTCTGCGGGTGTCGCGTCGCGGAAATTCGCTGCCATGTTGGGCGACCGCGTGAATGTTTATCCGGTCAAAGGGTATTCGATCACCGTCAATCTGGACGATGCCGAAAGCCAAGCAAATGCGCCAATGGTGTCGTTGCTTGATGACAAGGCCAAGATTGTCACATCCCGCCTTGGCAAGGATCGTTTCCGCATCGCTGGCACGGCAGAGTTTAACGGCGAAAACCGTGACATTCGCGCGGACCGCGTGGACCCCCTTGTCAAATGGGTGGAAACACATTTCCCCGATGTTTCAACGGAAAGCTGTGTGCCGTGGGCAGGGTTGCGCCCGATGATGCCAAATATGATGCCACGTGTGGGCCAAGGTGGACATGATCGCGTGTTTTACAACACGGGCCACGGCCATCTTGGATGGACACTTAGCCCAGCCACAGCAGACGCTATCGGCACAACAATCGCGGCACGATTTCATGGCACAACCGCGCAGTCGGTCGCAGGCATGTCATTGAAAAACGCCTAAAAAGTGCTTAGCTGTCCCTTATAACAATTTATGGGACAGCATTGCACATGGAACAAGTCGCGACTGAATTTTTGGGAAGTAACCTGCCGGTTCTATTGCTGGCGGCATTCATCATCGTCTGCATCATGGCGGGCGTCAAAATTGTCCCGCAAAGTGAAAAACACGTTGTGGAACGGTTTGGTCGACTGCGGTCTGTTCTTGGACCAGGGATCAATTTCATCGTCCCGTTCTTGGACAAAATTCGCCACAAGGTTAGCGTGTTGGAGCGTCAGCTGCCCTCAATGGCCCAAGATGCGATCACCTCAGATAACGTGCTGGTTCAGGTTGAAACATCCGTATTCTACCGCATTATCGAGCCTGAAAAGACGGTCTACCGTATCCGCGATGTGGATGCCGCGATTTCCACGACTGTTGCAGGAATTGTGCGGTCTGAAATTGGCCGGATGGAGCTGGATCAGGTGCAAGCCAATCGATCAACCTTGATCGATGCCGTCCGCACACAAGTAGCGCAACAAGTTGACGACTGGGGCATCGAAGTGACCCGTGCCGAAATCTTGGATGTGAACCTCGATGCTGCGACCCGCGCTGCAATGTTGCAGCAGTTGAACGCGGAACGTGCACGCCGTGCCCAAGTGACAGAAGCCGAAGGCAGCAAACGATCGGTGGAGTTGCAGGCTGATGCTGATCTTTACGCCGCAGAGCAGGAATCAAAGGCCCGTCGCGTGCTTGCCGATGCCGAAGCCTATGCCACCAAGGCCGTGGCGGCCGCGATCGCCGAAAACGGTTTGGAAGCGGCGCAATATCAGGTGGCATTGAAACAGGTTGAGGCGCTGAACAAATTGGGCAGTGGTTCGGGAAACCAGACTGTAATTCTGCCAGCCAACGCATTGGATGCATTTGGTGACGCGTTCAAAATGCTGAAGGGGAAATAAGATGCTTCTTTGGGATCAATGGTGGGTCTGGATGTCAGCGGCGCTTCTTCTGGCGACGCTGGAGGTCCTTGTTCCTGGATACATTTTCTTGGGCTTTGCAGCGGGAGCGCTTGGTGTGGGCTTGATAATGACAGTTGCCCAGATCGGCACGTTGCCTGTTACCTTGTTGATTTTTGCGGGCCTGTCGCTGGTGGCGTATCTTGCCATGCGGCGTGTTTTTGGGCTGAAAACCGGTTCGGTGAAAATCTGGGATCGCGATATCAACGATAACTAAAAAAACGGCCCGATGCGCAATGCATCGGGCCAGTTCAGATCAAGATGGGAATGCAATCGCCGAGGGACAGAGGCAGACGTTGCGATCTTGATCGGCAGTTCATTAGAGATGGGACATCAGCCCCGCGCCGCGCACGGAAAGCCGCATAGCGTGGCGTTCAAGGCAAGCGCGCACCCGTTTCATATCCATCGTCAACGGACCAGGCACCTGACACGGGTAGCCATATGTCGCGCCACCGGAAATGACGTCAACACGCGCCTCGAATGCGCCTGATTGAGCGTTATAGCGGACGTTTCCAAGTTGAATATTTGACATGGCTTGATCTCCTCAATCGAAATTTTGTGCGCCGCCCCGCTCAGGGGGGACAGGCAAGGCGGCGCAGCAGTGGGCGGCCTTACGTTACGCGCGGACTGTATCGGACATATGCAGTGCGCGAGCGGCAAGCCCAGCTGTTACGGTCGCCGGGTCCATTGATTGTGGAGCCGGTAATTCACATGGGTAACGGTAAGTGCGCCCATCACGTTGAATGTCAACGGAGGCCTGAAATGCGCCGGCGTGGGCGTTATAACGCAAATTATTGATACGCATGATGTGATCCTTTTTTCTCTCGTCTTAAGAGTGGAACACCTATCTCGCGAAAAGGTTTCAAAATAATTGATTCACGAAGTCGTGAATCACTATTTGTTGGGTACTTTTGCCTGTGGCGACACCATTTCTTGTGTGATTGCCTGCGCTGCAGCGCGCGGATTGGCGGATTGCCAGATCGGACGCCCAACAACGATATGGTCAACACCATCTGCGATGGCTTGTGCGGGTGTTGCGACCCGTTTTTGGTCACCCAATGCGGCACCTGCGGGGCGCACACCCGGTGTCACGATCAGCTTTCCTTCGGCCTCTGGCAGGGCGCGGATCAGTGCCGCCTCTTGAGGGGAGGCGATAACGCCGTCTGCGCCTGCCTCGAGCGCGCGACCAGCGCGTTCTTGAACCAGATCAACGATATTGCCTTCCTTGATACAAGACGCATCAAGATCATCACGGTCCAGTGACGTCAGGATCGTCACCGCCATGATTTTCATGTTGGATCCTGCGGCGCCTTGTTTGGCCGCATTCACGACATGAGGGTCACCATGCACGGTCAAAAGGTCGAGATCGAATTGGGTCATACCCCGCACCGCCGCCTCAACCGTTGCGCCGATGTCAAAGAATTTCATGTCGAGAAAGATTTTCTTGCCGTGATCGCCCTTGAGTTCGTTGGCAAGCGCAAGCCCGCCACCGGTCAGCATTCCAAGCCCGATTTTATAGAAACTCGCAGCATCGCCGATTTTTTCAACCAATGCCAAACCATCCAGAACATTGGGCACATCAAGTGCTACGATAAGTCGGTCATCGGACATGGGGGTGCTCCTGCTGGTTGGGTCAGCGCGGTCTAGCGTTTTGCCCCGCATTGCGCAACCACAGCCGCAAAATGCAAAAGACGCGGCTGCATTGGGGGCAGCCGCGTCTGAAGGTTCATTGATGGTCTGGCCATCCGAACATCCGAGCGACAAACTGGGGAGAAAATCGCTGGAACTGGTAAAAAGGCAACTCGTTAATCACTCTTATCTTTTGTCGTCAGGGGGCGGTCGGCTGATGACTTGCCAGATGCAACTGCATCGTCATGAGCTTTTAGCCGCTTGCGGATGGATTCGCGTAGATCTTGGGCTCTCGCATTTCCTTCGCTTAATGGCGTTTGGCTTTTTGTCATTGGCATTAACCGTCCCCCGTTGACCTCTATATGTTGGAGTTTGATTAAGAATACTTGGGGAACTTCTGGCGGGAGTTCCCCCTTTAATGCGATCCCTTGAAAGCCATCCGGTCTGTGCCCATTTATTGAACAAGGCCCGTTAGGGGTGTGTGCCGCAAAAGTGGGCATGCCGCGCCGGGGTGCTTATACAAAGGAGAGACACATGAACTTAGAAAAGTTCACAGAGCGTTCGCGTGGCTTTGTTCAGGCTGCACAAACAATCGCAATGCGTGAAAGCCACCAGCGGCTGACACCGGAACACTTACTCAAAGCATTGATGGATGATGATCAGGGCCTTGCGGCCAATCTGATGACGCGCAGTGGCGCTGATCCGGTTGCCGTGCGCCAAGCCGCAGATGCCGCCGTCGCAAAAATTCCGGCTGTTTCTGGTGATGTTGGACAGGTTTATCTTGATAGCGTCACTGGAAAAGTAGTGGCCGAGGCTGAAAACCTTGCCAAGAAAGCGGGCGACAGTTTTGTGCCTGTTGAGCGCATTCTGATGGCTTTGGCGATGGTCAAGTCGAAGGCCAAGGATGCATTGGATGCAGGCGGGGTGACGCCAAAAGGGTTGAACGCCGCCATCAATGAAATCCGTAAGGGCCGCACTGCCGACAGCGCAAGTGCCGAAGATGGGTATGACGCACTGGCAAAATATGCCCGCGATCTGACCGAAGCGGCAAGCGAAGGCAAAATTGACCCGATCATTGGCCGCGACGAAGAAATTCGCCGTGCGATGCAGGTATTGTCACGCCGCACTAAAAATAACCCGGTGCTTATTGGTGAACCTGGTGTTGGTAAAACAGCGATTGCCGAAGGCTTGGCGCTGCGCATCATCGACGGTGATGTGCCAGAAAGCCTGCGCAACAAGAAGCTGATGTCGCTTGATATGGGTGCCTTGATTGCTGGTGCGAAATACCGCGGCGAGTTTGAGGAACGGCTCAAGGCGGTTCTGAAAGAAATCGAGGATGCAGCCGGTGAAATCATCTTGTTCATCGACGAGATGCATACGCTTGTGGGTGCAGGTGGATCAGAAGGGTCGATGGATGCGGCCAACCTGATTAAACCCGCCTTGGCCCGTGGGGAGCTGCACTGTATTGGCGCGACCACGTTGAACGAATATCGCAAATATGTGGAAAAGGACGCGGCCCTTGCCCGTCGTTTCCAACCGCTTGTGGTGGAAGAGCCGACTGTTACCGACACGGTCAGTATCCTGCGTGGTATTAAAGAGAAATACGAGCTGCATCACGGTGTGCGGATTGCGGATGCGGCCTTGGTTGCAGCGGCCACGCTTTCACATCGTTATATCACTGATCGGTTCTTGCCTGATAAGGCCATTGACCTGATGGACGAAGCGGCCAGCCGTTTGCGCATGGAAGTCGACAGCAAACCAGAAGAGTTGGACGCAATCGACCGTCAGATCATGCAGCTTCAAATCGAGGCGCTGGCGCTGGGCAAAGAAGATGATGCCGCGTCCAAGGATCGTTTGGAAAAGCTGGAAAAGGAACTGGCTGACCTGCAAGACCGCGCGTCAGAGATGACGGCGAAATGGCAGGCTGAACGTGACAAGCTGGAGGGGTCGCGCGAGCTGAAAGAGCGTCTTGATCGTGCCCGTGCCGAATTGGACATCGCCAAACGCGAGGGCAATCTGGCCAAGGCAGGAGAGCTTTCATACGGCGTGATCCCTGATTTGGAACGCAAGCTGGGTGAGGCCGAAGATGCCGACGATCTGATGGTCGAAGAGGCCGTGCGTCCTGAGCAAATTGCCGAAGTCGTTGAGCGTTGGACAGGTATCCCGACCTCTAAAATGCTTGAGGGCGAGCGCGATAAGCTGTTGCGCATGGAAGAACAGCTGGGCCGCCGCGTGATCGGTCAACGCTCTGCTGTGACGGCTGTGTCCAATGCGGTTCGTCGTGCCCGTGCCGGTCTGAATGATGAGAACCGACCGCTTGGGTCGTTCCTGTTCCTTGGGCCAACGGGTGTGGGTAAAACCGAACTGACCAAGGCCGTTGCCGAGTATCTGTTTGATGATGACAGCGCGATGGTGCGTATCGACATGTCTGAGTTCATGGAAAAACATGCCGTATCGCGCCTTATCGGTGCGCCTCCGGGGTATGTTGGCTATGACGAAGGTGGTGTTCTGACAGAAGCCGTGCGGCGCAGACCATACCAGGTTGTGCTGTTTGATGAAGTCGAGAAAGCGCATCCTGATGTTTTCAACGTGTTGTTGCAGGTTTTGGATGATGGTGTCCTGACCGATGGTCAGGGCCGCACCGTGGATTTCAAGCAAACGCTGATTATCCTGACGTCTAACCTTGGGGCGCAGGCGCTAAGCCAACTGCCCGATGGATCGGATGCATCTGATGCGAAACGCGATGTGATGGATGCAGTGCGGGCACATTTCCGGCCCGAATTCCTGAACCGTCTGGATGAAACGATCATCTTTGACCGTTTGGCGCGTGACGACATGGCGGGCATTGTTGAGATCCAGCTTCGCCGCCTGACCAAGCGTCTGGCAGGTCGGAACATGACGCTTGATCTGTCCGCTGACGCGCTCAAGTGGTTGGCCGACGAAGGCTATGATCCGGTGTTTGGTGCACGTCCGTTGAAACGTGTCATCCAGCGCGCGATCCAAGATCCATTGGCAGAGATGATCTTGGCCGGTGATGTTTTGGATGGGTCGGAGATTAGTGTCGATGCCGGCGCAGATGGTTTGATCGTCGGGGACCGCGTTGCCAGCGCGAACCGACCGCGGCCAGATGATGCGGTCGTGCACTGAAGCCACTATTGAAGTGATGCACCAAAAAAGGGGCGCGCAAAATATGCGCGCCCCTTATCAGTTCTGCAGAAATATTTATCCGAGGATTTCTGGGATAAAAAAGATATCAGGCAGAACAAAATTGGCGTCTGATAAATCACCAAGATCAGTGTTCAAAAGCGTAACGCTGTCGCCGCCGTCGATTGTAAAGACCACGTTGGCCCCGTCTTGGGTTGCGTATTCCGCATAGACCTCAAAGCCGAATTCCGGGAAAATCGGGAAATCCAAACCGGGATCGATTGGCTCGACTTCCAGCGGAATCAGGATACCGCTAAAGTCCAGCACGTCTTCTTCGGCGTTAAAGTCTTGTACGATATCTGCGCCGTGTCCGGTTTCAAAGACAAAGATGTCCGCCCCGGAACCACCGGTCAGCTTGTCGTTGCCAACCCCACCGATCAGAACATCAGCACCGCTGTCGCCAAACAGGTTGTCACGACCGGCCCCACCAAGGATCAGATCGTTGCCGCCACCACCGCGCACAGCGTCATTGCCGCTGCCTGCGTTGATTTCGTCATTCCCGTTATTGCCGTTAATGATATCTGCGCCAGCGCCGCCATCGATTGTATCATCACCCGCCCCAGCGGATATTTTATCGTTGCCGTTGCCGCCAGAAATGTCGTCGTCGCCAAGGCCGCCATTCATGCGGTCATTGCCATCGCCACCCGACATGATGTCATTGCCGTCATCGCCCCACATGCGGTCAGCACCTGCGCCGCCATCCATGATGTCATCATCGTTTCCGCCACGCATGCTGTCTTTGCCGTCACCGCCGGACAAATCATCGGCGCCATCATCACCAAAGATGATGTCGTTACCACCTTCGCCGTTGATGGTATCGTTGCCGTTGCCGCCGCGGATGTTGTCGTAGCCGTCGCCCGCATCGAAAACATCATTGCCGCCGAGCAGGTCAAAAACATCAGCCTCTGCCGTGCCGACGCCCACATCGTCACCTTCAGAGGGTGTGAACGCTACCGTATCAAAGGCAATGACATAGTTTGTTTGCGAAAGCACACCGGCACCGATGAAGAGAAAGGTTGTCTCGGTCTCGGTTGCGGTGAATGTATGGGTGAATTCGGTATTCCCATCGATGAACGGGTCGGTGCCGATGACATTTCCGTCGCCTAGCAGAAAGTTATAGCTGTTGTTATCGGAGTAGCCCGACACCGTGATTGTGTATTCCTGTCCAACCTCGGTCGCCAGCAATACGCCGTCTGCCTGATCAACCAATGGCCCGAATGGCCCGAAAAATATGGCCCCTATCGCGCCGGAAAGCGTATCCCCAGCGGCAAGCGTAATCGGAGCAGCTGGTCCGTCGCCGTAAACCGCGAGTGCAGTATCCTCGTCGCTAAAAGTCTCTATAAAATCGGTCATATTTCTTCCCCCAGATGCCGACCAACGGGTCGGAGTTCGTATTATTTTGGCGCATTCGCGCAATGAATTTGCAGCAGATATGACCGCTTGGCAGAAATGCGGCACAACTGTGTCAAAGCGTAAAAATATTTTTAATCTAAATCAACGTGTTAGTTAAATTAAGGCAAAATTAGCCACATTTTCCTGCCTTAGCGTCAACATTGACGAGTTTGCTTGGCTGATTGTCCCGAAATCGGCCGTATCACTAGATTTGTTTCAATCGTTACATTGTGCTGGCGGCAACGTGACAAACCTTTCACAAGTTTTGCCCTATATAACCATCAACGCACTAAGAACGCATATGATGGAGAGACCTTATGGCTTATCGCTGGACCAACGATTTAACTGCCGCTGACGTGACCCCAAAGTCGATGATGATGAACCGACGCCAGATCATGGCGGGTGCTGCTGGCCTTGGCGCGATTGGTTTCAGCGCGACCCAAGCCGCGGCGCAAGACGCGCTTGAGCCAAACAGCCTTGAGGACATCACCACCTACAACAACTATTATGAATTCGGCACAGGTAAGGGCGACCCCGCCGAAAACGCGCACAAATTGGTGACATCGCCGTGGTCCATCAAGGTGGACGGCCTTGTTGATAACCCCGGTGAATATAGTGTTGCTGAACTGCTAGAAGGATTGGACGTCGAAGAACGCATTTACCGGTTCCGCTGTGTAGAGGCATGGTCAATGGTCGTGCCGTGGAACGGTGTCGAGCTGGCGGATGTTCTAACCAAGGCTGGCGTGCAGACTGAAGGTAAATACGTGGCCTTTGAAACTGCGGTGCAGCCGGAAAATATGATTGGCGTGCAGCGCCGTGTTCTCGACTTCCCGTATGTTGAAGGGCTGCGCATGGATGAGGCGATGCATCCGCTAACCCTATTGGCGACAGGCATCTATGGGGAGCCACTGGCAAACCAGTCAGGCGCGCCGATCCGTTTGGTCGTGCCGTGGAAGTACGGGTTCAAGTCGATCAAGTCGATTGTACGCATTACAGTGACAGACCAAGAGCCGCCAACAAGCTGGAACAAGGCCAACGCCCGCGAATACGGCTTTTATAGCAATGTAAACCCGACTGTGGACCATCCGCGTTGGTCCCAGGCATCACACCGCGAAATTGGCGGTGGGTTGTTCGCAAAGCGGCAACCGACCCTGATGTTTAATGGATACGAGGAAGAAGTCGCCAGCCTATACGAAGGCATGGATTTGACCGCTAATTTCTAATGCGCACTGCGGCCCGTCGCACTGGCGGGCCGTGCACTATATATACAAGAGTAAATTCATGACAGTTGCACCCACAATTAACGGCGCTTTGCGCAAGGTTCCTGCTTGGCCGATATATATTCTTGCGACAGTTTGGGCAGGCTGGATGTTTTACTTGGCTGCAAGCGGGCAGGGCGGACCAGAGCCAATTAACTGGTTGGAGCGGGAATACGGTGAAATGGGGCTTAAGCTGCTGATCATCGGTTTGCTGATCACGCCGTTGCGAAACTGGACCGGCATCAACCTGATCAAATATCGCCGTGCGATTGGGGTAACGACATTCTTCCTTATTCTTGCGCATTTCCTCGTCTGGGCGATCTTGGACGTTCAAACATTTGAGCGGGTTTGGACGGAAACTGTTAAACGCAAATACGTGACTGTCGGCATGCTTGCGTTTGTTCTTATGATTCCGCTGGCGGTAACATCAAACAACCGTTCCATTCGCAAAATTGGACCCGTGGTTTGGCGTAAGCTGCATAAGCTGACCTACCCGATCGCCGTATTGGCTGGTATTCACTATCTCTGGCTCGTTAAAGGGTTCCAGATTGAACCCATTGTCTACATGGTCATCATTCTGGGGCTGCTTGCGGTTCGGATTCCGCGCAAGTCGCAGTGAATCGGCGTTTGGATTCGTAAAATTGACCGAGTCACAGACCATTAGCTGGCATCTTCACGATAGCCCTTGTGGGTAACCCTGTGGATAACCCAACATATAGACAGGGTGGTGAATCGGGTGGGTTATATTGTTGCGATTTGACGTAGGGACGGCGAAATTTTGCAGACATAAGTTCCTTAAAACAGGGGATAAAATAGAAAATGCAAAGTTTTTACGCTTTTCTGAAAAAAGGGGTTGCGGCTCACCATCACTATCCGTAGAACCCCCTTCAACGGCAACGCGGTAACGCAGCGCCGGACACTACGAAGCGCCAAACGCGGTAACGCAGCAAGCGCTAAGTAGGACAGAATTCGGAGTATTGACTGGCGGCGCGCCACTTGAGATTAGGGCGCCTCGTTATGTTTTTGTCTTCCACGTTGTTTGAAATTTGAATATCTGAAGAGATATGTGGGCGGTTTGGTTCAGTTCGATG